>NZ_MIHA01000020.1 GCF_001722335.1 Mycolicibacterium flavescens | reverse complement strand
GCCCGGCAACCGATTCGGCATCCAACAATTCACGCTGATCATCAGAGCGACCCTGCACCGATCAATCATCCCCAAAAACCCAGAACAAACCGACCCGGCACACCGTATTAATTCAGCAGACTCCTAGATGCGCGAAAGCGTCGGGACGACGAAGCCCGTCGTCCCGACGCCTCCGGTCATGCGGCAGCGCCCGCGGTGTTCTTGCGGGGCCGGCCGCGGGGCCGCTTGCGGGCGATGACCTCACCGCGTTCGAGGATCTCGCCGCCCCAAACACCCCACGGCTCTTGCCTTTCCAGCGCCGCGGCCAGGCACTCGCGCCGGATCGGGCAGTCCGCGCACAGCGCCTTGGCGCGTTCGAGTTCAGCTGGGTTCTCGGCGAACCACAGATCGGGATCGTTTCTGTGACACGGCACCGCCAGCTTGGTCTTCTCCCGGCATGTCCTCGATAGGCCGCTCTTGGACGGAGCGCTCATCGCAGTTGACATGGGTTGTTCCTCTGCTTCCTGGTCGTTCGTCGCTCTTCGGATCTGTTCTGCGGATCCGGACCAGGTCTTCGGTGGGCGGGAAAGCCCGGAAAAACCAACGGCCACGGATCCTTGACTGCGGGTCCGTGGCCTTCTCGGCGATATCGTGGGCTTACCTAGATGAAACCCCGATCGACGGACGTGACAGTCGCGGCGGCGGTGCGGCGCTTGCGCTGCGGGTTGACGGCAGCGGCGGCGTGCGCGGGATATGCCGCGGCGGCAATATGCGCGGCGACGGGCGCCGGATGCGCTGCGCGAGCGGCGACACGGAGGGTCCGCGACATGCCGGCAACGGCTACGCCGGTGAACGCGCTGTTGCAATTCATGACGTCGGTACCCTCCTTTCGCACAAGAACATCCCCTGCGGGATGTGATTTCGAGGCTAAGCGTAACAGCCGAAACTCACAAGCGATTTTCTGAGCTGCGGGTTTGGCACGATTTTTACGATTCTTGGCGGTGTTCGCCTGCCGCCTAACGGCTTCGGCGTCTGACCAGTTCGAGCACGTCGGACCCGAACTGCTCGAGCTTGCGCGCGCCGATGCCGGGGATGGCGACCAGCGCGGCGTCGTCGGTCGGCAGGGTCTCCGCGATCGCGATCAACGTGTTGTCGGTGAACACCACGTAGGCGGGCACGCTCATCTCCTTGGAGGTGCGCAGCCGCCAGTCCTTGAGGTCGGAGAGCAGTTGCTCGTCGATGTCGGACGGGCAGGTTTCACAGCGTCGCAACATGATCGCCGCCGGTGCGGTGAGCGTGGCGTTGCAGACCCGGCAGCGCGGCGGCGCGCCGCGCGCCCGGCGGGGCTTGGCGGCGGTGTCGGAGGTGCTCGACGACTGCGGTGCGATGCCGTTGAGGAACCGCGACGGTTTGCGGCCCTGCCGACCTCCCGGCGTCCGCGCCAGCGCCCAACTCAACGCCAAATGCACTCTGGCCCTGGTGATTCCGACGTACAGCAGGCGACGCTCCTCTTCGACCGCCTCACTGTCGGGACCGTGCGAGAGCGCATGCGAGATCGGCAGCGTGCCGTCGGCCAGGCCGACGAGGAACACCGCGTCCCACTCGAGTCCCTTCGCGGCGTGCAGCGACGCCAGCGTGACGCCCTGCACGACCGGTGGATGCCGCGCGTCGGCGCGCTGGCGCAGTTCAGCCACCAACGCGCGCAGGTCCAGCGCCGGGCGCAGCGCGACCTCCTCGTCGACGAGTTCGGCCAACGCGCTCAACGCTTCCCACCGTTCCCGCGCCTTGGTGCCCGCCGGCGGTTCGGCCGTCAGCCCCAGCGGTTCCAGCACGGCGCGCACCAGCTGCGGCAGCGGCGCGTCGTCGACGTCTCTTTCGGACGCCCGCTGCAGCGCCACCAACGACTGACGGATCTCCTGGCGGCTGAAGAAGCCCTCACCGCCGCGGACCTGGAACGGGATGCCGGCCTCGGTGAGCGCCTCCTCGTAGACCTCCGACTGCGCGTTGATCCGGTAGAGCACCGCGATCTCGGCCGGTTCGGTGCCGGACTCGATGAGCCGCTTGATGTTCTTGGCGACCGCGGCGGCTTCGGCGACCTCGTCGGGATGCTCGGCGAACGTGGGCGCCGGCCCGGGTGGGCGCTGGCCGACGAGGTGCAGGCGGCTGCCGGCCATCCGCCCGCGGGCACCGGCGATGACCCGGTTGGCCAGCGACACCACCTGCGGGGTGGACCGGTAGTCGCGTTCGAGGCGGACGACCGCGGCGTCGGGGAAACGCCGGGAGAAGTCGAGCAGGTAGCGCGGGGTGGCGCCGGTGAACGAGTAGATGGTCTGGTTCGCGTCGCCGACGACGGTCAGGTCGTCACGGTCGCCGAGCCAGGCGTCGAGCACCCGCTGCTGCAGGGGTGTGACGTCCTGGTACTCGTCGACGACGAAGCAGCGGTACCGGTCGCGGAACTCCTGCGCGACCGCGACGTCGGTCTCGATCGCGGCGGCGGTGTGCAGCAGCAGGTCGTCGAAGTCGAGCAGCGTGGTGCCGTCGCGCCGGGCCTTGAGCGCCTCGTAGCCGGCGTACACCGCGGCCACCTTGGCGGCGTCGAACGGGATGTCGCGGTTGGTCTGCGCGACGGCCTGCGGGTAGTCCTCGGGGCTGATCAGCGACGCCTTGGCCCACTCGATCTCACCGGCCAGGTCGCGTACGTCGTCGGTGCCGGTCGACACCTTGGCCCGGTTGGCGGCCTGGGCCACCACGGAGAACTTGGTGTCGAGCAGTTCCCAGGTGGTGTTGCCGACGACCCGCGGCCAGAAGTACGCCAGCTGACGGCGCGCGGCGGCGTGGAACGTCATCGCCTGCACGGCCGAGGTGCCGACACCGCCCGAGGCGGCGTCCAGCGCCCGCAGCCGGGCCCGCATCTCGCCGGCCGCACGCGAGGTGAACGTGACCGCGAGCACCTGACCGGGCGCGACGTGCCCGGCGGCGACCAGGTGCGCGATGCGGCGGGTGATGGTGCGGGTCTTGCCCGTGCCCGCGCCGGCCAGCACGCACACCGGCCCCCGCGCGGCGAGCACCGCCTCACGCTGCTCCTCGTCGAGGTCGTCCACCGCGGCGGCGCCGGGGCGCGCGGGGACGGCGTCTACGGACATGCGGTCCATCTTGGCAGTGGCCGCCGACAAAAGCCGGGACGCCGTCGGGCATGTTCGGGTCATCGGCTACGTTGACTGCGATATGAGCGCTGCACAGACTCCCGTCACGATGTACACCACCACCTGGTGCGGTTACTGCGTCCGTTTGAAGAAGGCGCTGCAGGCCGAGGGCATCGCGTTCACCGAGGTCGACATCGAGAAGGATCCGGCGGCCGCGGAGTTCGTGGCCACGGCCAACGGCGGCAACCAGACCGTCCCGACGCTGAAGTTTCCCGACGGTTCGACGCTGACCAACCCGACCCCGCGCGAGGTCAAGGCCAAGCTCGGGGTCTAGTTTCCCGGCGAGCAGACGCAAAATGCCCTGAAACCGGGCTGTCTGAGGGCAGTTTGCGACTGCTCGGCATCAATCCTGAGCGGCCCAGGACTCGATGATCTCCCGCGCGATCGAGATGGACCCCGGCAGCAGCAGCCGCGACGGCGAATCACTGCTCCAGTCCCCGTGGTCGAGGGCCTCGCGGATCTCGGCGCGGGTGAACCACGCCGCCTCGGCGATCTCGCCGTCGTTGTACGAGAACTCCTGCTCGGGGTCGCCGATCGCGTGGAACCCGACCATCAGCGACCGCGGGAACGGCCACGGCTGGCTGCCCAGATACTGCACGTCGGTGACGGAAAGCCCGATCTCCTCGGCGATCTCGCGCACGACGCAGGTCTCGAACGACTCGCCGGCCTCGACGAACCCGGCCAGGATCGAGAACAGCCGTTCCGGCCACACCGTCTGACGGGCCAGCACCGCGCGGTCGTGGCCGTCGTGCACCAGGCAGATGACCGCCGGGTCGATGCGCGGGAACTCCTCGTGACCGTTGAGCGGGTTGACCCGCGCCCAGCCGCCCTTGATCGGGCGGGTCGGCGACCCGTCGACCGCCGAGAAGCGGGCATTGTCGTGCCAGTTCAGCAGCGCGGTGGCGGTGGCGACCAGCTGCGCGCTGACGTCGTCGAACACCTGACCGGCGCGGCGCAGGTCGAGCACCTCGGTCTCGGTGTGCGGGTCCTCGGGTCCCTCCAACGCGGCGCGGATCCCCCACACATGCCTGCCGTCGTTGAGCCGCCCCAAAAACACCGCGTTCTCGGGTGGTTTGTCCCCGAGGTTCGCGGCGTTGCCGAGGACCACCCGGTTACCGGCGATCAGCACCTGGTTGCGCCGGTCGACGCGCAGCACCAACGCGTCCGGCCACCCCGCCAGCGCCGCGTCGACGTCGGTGCGCAGGGTGTCGGCGCGGTCGGCCCCGATACGGGACAGCAGCGGCACGTTGCGCAGCCGGAACGGGCTCATCGCACTCTGTTCTTCGCGCAAGCTCTCATCACCGCTCGGCGTCCGCGCTGCGGATGTAGAGCAACCGGTCCCCCAGTTCGAGCGCGTCGACGTCGGGTTCGTCGACGCGGATCAGCGTGCCGTTGCGCACGACGCCGAGCACGAGGTCGGACAGGTGCCGGGGCGATCCGCCGACCTCCTTGGGTGTCACGTCACGCTCGCTGATCGCGAAGCCCCGGTCGGGGGTCAGCAGGTCCTCCATCATCTCCACCACGCTGGGGGTCTGCACGGCGATGCCGAGCAGCCGGCCCGCGGTCTCGGCGGTGACGACGGTGGAGTCGGCACCGGACTGCTTGAGCAGGTGCTCGTTGTCGGTTTCACGCACCGCGGCGATGATCTTGGCGTTGGGCGCCAGTTCGCGGGCGGTGAGCGTGACCAGCGCGGCGCTGGGGTCGCTGTTGGTGGCCACGATGATCGATCTGGCGTGCTGCGCGCTGGCCAGCCGCAGCACCTCGGAGTCGGTGGCGTTGCCGCGCACCGTGACCAGGCCCGCGCTCTTGGCGCGCTCGAGCGCGATGGGGTTCTCGTCGACGACGACGATGTCGGCGGGGGCGATCTCGTCGCCGACCATCGCCGCGGCGGCGGTGCGGCCCTTGGTGCCGTATCCGACGATGACGATGTGGTTGCGCACTTTGTTCCTCCATCGCTGGATCTGGTAGACCTGCCGCGACTGGGTGGTCAGCGTCTCGACCGTCGTACCGATGAGCACGATCAGGAACGCGACCCGCAGCGGGGTGATCACCAGGACGTTGATCAGCCGCGCCGACGGCGTGACCGGGGTGATGTCGCCGTACCCGGTCGTCGACAGCGACACCGTCGCGTAGTACAGGCAGTCCAGAAACGACAGCGGATCGTCGGCATTCGGGGCGCTGTCGATGTCGCGATACCCGTGCCGGTCCAGGTAGACGATGATCACCGCGGCGATCAGCGCGCCCAGCGCGTAGCAGACCCGCACCGTGATGCGCCGGCCCGGGCTGACCGGATCGCTCGGGATCTGCACCCGGTCGGTGATCGCGTGGACCGGCTGATCCGACAGGGACTCGTCGAAGCGGCGGAGCCGACGCCGCAGTTTGCCCTTAGCCATCGCGCCTCGTCACCGCAGGGGACCGCCGCATCCGCACAATGTAACCATGACCTCTTCCTCGCCTGAATCCCAGCAGCCGGCCGTCCGGTCGCGCGCCCACCGGATGGCCGCCGGCCTGCTGGGCATCGGCACCCTGCACTTCGTCGCGCCCAAGCCGTTCGACTCGATCATTCCGGCCGAGCTGCCGGGCAGCCCGCGGTTCTACACCTACGCCTCCGGGGTGGCCGAGCTCGGCATCGCGGGCCTGCTCGCGGCGCCGCGGACGCGTCGCTTCGGCGCGCTGGCCGCGGTGGCGCTGTTCGTCGCGGTGTTCCCGGCCAACATCAACATGGCGCGGTTGTGGTTCAAGGACCCGACGAAGTCGACGCCGATGCGGGCGGTCGCGCTGGCCCGGCTGCCGCTGCAGGTGCCGATGATCGTGCAGGCAGTCAAGATCTACCGCGCGTCCTAGCGGTTCACGCCACGTCCCGTGCGACGTCGGCCTCGTCGAGCAGCGCGGCGAGGTCGGCGGCGTCCGGCAGCGCCTCGGGGACGACGGTGGTGCCGGTGCGCACGTAGTGGAACGCGGCCCGCACCTCGTCGATCGCGCGTCCGTGCAGCCTCGCCCACGCCAGCCGGTACACCGCGAGCTGAATCGCCGCGTGCTGCTTGGCTTCCGGTGTGCCGGGCGGTTCCCCGGTCTTCCAGTCGACGACGGTGACGCCGCCGTCGTCGTCGGCGAACACCGCGTCGATGCGGCCGCGCACCACCCGCCCGGCGATCAGCATGTCGAACGGCACCTCCACGTCGATCGGGGTGCGCGCGGCCCACGGTGAGACCGCGAAGGCCGCCTGCAGTTCGGCCAGTTCCTCGCCGACCGCGGCGTCGTGGTCGACCGCGCCCGGCAGATCGTCGAGGTCGAACAGCCGCTCGGCCTGATAGAACCGCTGCACCCAGTCGTGAAAAGCGGTGCCCAGCAGCGCATGTGGATCGGGTCGGGTGGGCAGCCGGCGCCGCAGCCGCTGCGCGAGCGCCGCCGGGTCACGGCTGAGTTCGACCAGGGCACTGACCGACACCTGGTCGGGCAGGACGACCGCGGGCGTCTCGGCCGGTCGGTTCCGCTCGGCGATCAGCGCGTCGACGTCGGCCACCCAGTCCTCACCGTCGGGTGCGGCGGCGTCGGCGGCCGGGGTGGCCATCGCGCCGGCCACCAGCGCCGCCCCGCGGTCGACCCAGTGGCGCTGGGAGCCGGCCGGATCGGCGGGCCAGACCGCCTCGACCACCTCGTCGCGCAGCGGGTTGGGTTCACCGTCGGCGGGTGCCGGTGCCCAGTGCTCGACGACGCCGCACGGGTCGCCGGCCGCGGCGGACTCGTCGATGATCGCCTTGAGTTCGCACAGGAACTCCGACGGCCCGCGGGCCTTGCCCTCCGAGGCGCCCCAGTGGTGACCGGACAGCAGCAGGGTGTCCTCGGCGCGGGTCAGCGCCACGTACAGCAGGCGGCGTTCCTCGTCGATGCGGCGTTGTTCGAGGCTCTTCTTGTGCTCGGCGATGGTGTCGGACAGCCGTTTACGGTCGTTGACGTCGGAGGTGTCGAGCACCGGGACACCGTGTTCGGACATCGTCGCGCGGTCGCCGCGCAGCAGCGGCGGCAGATCACCGGCGTCGGTGAGCCAGGTGCGCGCGGACCCGGTGGAGGGGAACACCCGCCCGCTCAGGTGCGGGACGGCGACCACCTGCCATTCCAGGCCCTTGGCGGCGTGGATGGTCAGGATCTGCACCCGGTCGGTGGCCGTGGACGTCTCGGCCGGCGCCAGCCCGTTCTCCACGTCCTCGGCGGCGTCGAGGTAGGCCAGGAACGCGGCAGGCCCGGCGGTCGAGCGGCCCGCGAAATCGGCCACCACGTCGGCGAACGCGTCGAGGTGCTCGGTGCCCGACCAGCCCGTCGACACCGGGCGCCGCGCCCGCGCCTCGGTGTCGACGCCGAGCGTGCGGCGCACCTCGGCGACCAGGTCGGGCAGCGGATGCGACAGGTGCGCGCGCAGTGCGGTCAGCTCCCGGCCCAGCGCGACGATCCGCGCGTAACCTGTCGGCGAATACGCCTCGGGCGCACCGGGATCGGTGATCGCCTCGGCCAGTGTGGCGGCGTCGGCGTCGGGTACCGCCTGCGCGATGATCCGGTCAGCGCCGTCGGCGGGCTCGGCCCGCCCGGCGTCGTCGAGATGCACGGCACGCCGCCACAGCGCCGCGATGTCGTGGCCGCTGAGCCGCCACCGCGGCCCGGTGAGCACCCGCATCGCGGCGTTGCCGGCGGTCGGGTCGGCCAGCAGCCGCAGCATCGCCACCACGTCGGCCACCTCGGGCACGCCCAGCAACCCGGCCAGCCCCACGACCTCGACCGGCACCCCGCGCGCGGTCAGCGCGTCGGCCATCGGCGCCGCGTCGGCGTTGCGGCGCACCAGCACCGCCGCCGTCGGCGGGCCTGCACCGTCGGGCCGCGGGGCGTGGTAGCGCTCGGCGATGTGGTCGGCGACCCAGTCACGTTCGGCGACAACGTCGTTCAGCAGCGCACACCGGATGGTGCCCGGTTCGGCGTCGGGTCGGGGACGCAGCGAGCGGACGGCCACCGAACGGCGCCGCGCCGGCGCCGACACCGCGTTGGCCAGGTGCAGCGCCCGCGGCGGGTTGCGCCAGCTGGTGCGCAGCTCCAACGCCGGCGCGGGACTGCCGTCCGCGCGCGGGAAATCTGTGGTGAACCGCGGCAGGTTGGTCGCCGACGCGCCCCGCCACC
Organism: Mycolicibacterium flavescens; assembly: GCF_001722335.1. GTDB lineage: Bacteria > Actinomycetota > Actinomycetes > Mycobacteriales > Mycobacteriaceae > Mycobacterium > Mycobacterium flavescens. The sequence goes on along the minus strand of NZ_MIHA01000020.1, from coordinate 93,384 downwards.
CGTAGATCGACTGGATCGGGTCACCGACGGCGGTCAGCGCGAGACCCTCGTCGGCGCCGCCGCCGAACAGCGACGACAACGCGACCCGCTGCGCGTGCCCGGTGTCCTGGTATTCGTCGAGCAGCACCACCCGGTACCGGCGGCGCAGCTCCTCACCGACGTGCGGAAACCGTTCGGCCAGACAGGCGGCCGAGGCCATCTGCATGCCGAAGTCCATCACCTTCTCCGCGCGCATCCGCTGGTGCAGCGCGTCGATCAGCGGCACCAGTTCGGTGCGTTCGGTCTGGGTGCTCAGCAACCGCAGCAGCCACTGGCTGGGGCCGCGGTCGCGCTGGTACGGCCCGGCGGGCAGGGTGTGCACGAGCCGTTCGAGTTCGACATGGGTGTCACGCAGCTGCTCGGTGTCGACGAGGTGTTCGGCGAGCTGGCCGGCCAGCCGCAGCACCATCGAGGTCACCGCGGCCGGCGACTTGTCCGTCTCCAGCGCCGGCTGCTCGCACACCACGCGAAACGCCAACTGCCACAACTCGGTTTCGCTGAGCAGGCGGGTCTCCGGCTCGACCGGCAGCAGCAGCCCGTACTCGCGCAGCAGGTTGCCGGCGAACGCGTGATAGGTGCTGACCGTCGGCGGTTCGTCGACCACCCCGGCCGCGACGTCGGCGATGCCCGCGCCGGCGAGGCGGTTCAGCCGGGTGCGCACGCGTCGCAGCAGCTGCCCGGCCGCCTTGCGGGTGAACGTCAACCCGAGCACCTCGCCGGGCCGGGCGTAGCCGTTGGCGACCAGCCACACCACGCGCGCGGCCATCGTCTCGGTCTTGCCGGCCCCGGCTCCCGCGATGACCACCAGCGGTCCCGGCGGCGCGGCGATGACCGCGGCCTGCTCGTCGGTGGGCGCGAACAGGCCCAGTGCGGCGGCCAGTTCGGCGGGGCTGTAGCGGGGGCTCATCACCGGTCTCCTTCGGATCGGGTCTGCGCGGGGCACATCGCGCGCACCGGGCAGTGCGAACAGCCGTCGTTGACCCGCGCGACGAACTCCGGCCCGCGGGTGGCGGCCGCGGCGCGGTGCACGGCCTCGCGCCATTCGGCCTGCGCCTCGGGGCCCATCGGGTTCTGTTCCCGTTCGGTGGCGCCGTCCGCTCGCGGCTTGCCGAGATAGACCAGCCGCCCACCCCCGGGTGTCTGCCCTTCGGGGACAAGCCCTTCGGCGATCGCCAGCTGATACATCGCCAGCTGGGCGTGCCGTTGGGCGTCGTCCTTGGTGACCGGGCTCTTGCCGGTCTTGAGGTCGACCACGACGAGGCGGCCGTCGGCGTCGCGTTCGAGCCGGTCGATCCGGCCACGCACCCGCACGTCGGGTTGCCCCTCGGCGCCCGCGACGACCCCGTCGACGCCGATCTCGGTGCCGACCTCGGTGAACCGGCCGCGGGTCTGGGCGCGCCACTGCGCGAACGTCGCGAGCATGGCCCGGTGCCTGCCGAGTTCGTTGTCGGCGTACCACTGCGAGTCGAACGGCAGCCGGGGCCAGATCTTCTCCAGATCGTTGACCATCTGGCTCTCGGTCCGGTCCGGATCGGCGACCAGCGCGTGCACCAGCGAGCCGACCGCCGACCGGACGTCGCGCCCGCCGCTGCCGCCGTGGCGTTCGAGCAGCCAGCGCAGCGGGCAGTCGGTCAGCATCTGCAGCGTCGACGGGGACAGCGTGACGGTGTGGCCGTCGTCGTCCCACAGCGGTTGCTCGTCAGACAGCGCCGTCATCGTCTGCCACTGCGTCGGCGCGGCGCCCGGCACCCCGGCCGCGGCCAGGCGCGCCAGTTGCGTTGCCGCACAGGCACGGGCGGCGTCGTCGACGGCGCCGTCGGGGGCGCACACGACCGCGCGGAGCCGGCCCACGACGGCCGTGGGCGCCAGCACCCGAGGTGCGCTCACCGGTGCCGTCACCTCCGGGGCGGTGTCGTCGGCCAGGGCGGACAGCTCGTAGCAGAACGCCGACGGCAGCATCGACTCGTCGCCGCTGTCGCTGTCGACCGCGGTCACCAGCAGGCGGCTGCGGGCCCGGCCCATCGCGGAGACCAGCAGGCGGCGCTCGTCGGCCAGTACGGGCGCGCGGGTGGACACACCCTGTTCACCGTCGCCGGTGACGCCGTCGAGCACGTCGACGAGTTGCTGGGTGGCGAGCACGCCGCCGCGGGGTACCGCGTTGGGCCACAACCCTTCCTGCACACCGGCGATGACGACGAACTCCCACTGCCTACCCAGCGCCGCGTGCGCGCTGAGCACCGCGACCGTGTCGGCCTCGACACGGTCCTCACGGGTCGGCAGGCCCAACGCGGCCACGTGGTCGATCAGCCCGCGCAGCGACGCCCCCGCGGTGCGGTTCACGTACTGCTCGGCGACGTCGAAAAGCGCTGTGGCGGCGTCGAGGTCGCGGTCGGCCTGCACACCGGCCGGCCCGCCGCGTTCGCTGGCCGCCAGCCAGCGGCGCTGCAGCCCGGACCGGTGCCACGCCTGCCACAGCGTGTAGCGCGGATCGGCGCCCTCGTCGACGCTGCGACGCGCCGCGCCCAGCACCTTGCGCACCCGCTCCACCGGCCGCGCCAGGTTCTCCGGCAGCCCGTCGACACCCCGTTCCAGTGCCTCGACCAACAGTTCGGCGAACTCGCGGCGCGGCTGGGCGGTGTCGGCGCGCCGCAGCGCCCGGCGCAGCTGCCGCAGCGACACCGGGTCGACGCGACCGATCGGCCCGGTGATCAGCGCGGTCGCCTGCTCGGCGTCCAGGCCCTGCGCGGTGGCGGCCAGCACCGTCAACAACGCCTGCACCGCGGGCTGCTGGGCCAGCGGCGCCGTCGGCGTCGGCGATTCGACCGGCACACCCGCGGCGGCCAGGGTGCGCGCGACCGCGGCACCGAGCCGCGGGACGGAACGGACGATGACGGCCATCTGCGACCAGGGCAGCCCGTCGACGAGATGCGCGCGGCGCAGGGCGTCGGCGATCATCGCCGCCTCGGCGTGTGGTGAGGCGGCGATGCGCACCGCCAGCGACCCGTCCGGGCCGGGCGCGCCGGTCAGCACGCGACCGTCGTCGGCGCCGGGCAACCGGGCGGCGACCCGGGTGATCGCGTCGGCGACGGCAGGGGCGCAGCGGTGCGACGTGGTGAGCGTGACGGCCGGTTCGTCACCGCGCAGCAGGGCCGGATCGGCGCCCCGGTACCCGAACACCGCCTGGTTGGGATCACCTGCGAGCACCGTCAGTTCGGCGCCCTCGGCGAGCACCCGGACCAGCCGCGCGGCCTGCGGGTCGAGGTTCTGGGCGTCGTCGACCAGCAGCAGCTTCACCCGGGCCCGCTCCGCCGCCAGCAGGTCGGGGTCGGTGCCGAACGCCTCGAGCGCCGCGCCGACGAGCTCGGCGGCGCCCAGCGCCGGGATGGTGGCCTGCGGTGCGGCCATCCCGACCGCCGACCGCAACAGCATGATCTGCTCGTAGGCCTGGGCGAACTGTCCGGCGGCCAGCCACTCCGGCCGGCCCGAACGACGCCCGATACGTTGCAGCGCAACCGGATCGACACCGCGCTCGGTGCAGCGGGCCAGCAGGTCGCGCAGCTCGGTGGCGAACCCCACCGTGCTCAGCGCCGGACGCAGGTGCGCGGGCCAGGCGACCGCGGACCGGTCACCGTCCTCGAGGTCACCGGCCAGCAGTTCGCGGATGATGCCGTCCTGCTCGGCGCCGGTGATCAGCCGCGGCGGCGGGTCACCGGTGCGTTGGGCGGCCAGCCGCAGCACCGCGAACGCGTAGGAGTGCACGGTGCGCACCAGGGGTTCGCGCACCACGGCCCGATCACCGGCGGCCAGCAGCGTCGAGGTGATCCGGGCGCGGGTCTGCGCGCCCAGCCGGGCCGAGCCCGTCAGCAGCAGAACCGATTCCGGGTCCGCGCCGGCCGCGATGTGCGCGACCGCGGTGTCGACGAGCAGCGTGCTCTTGCCGGTGCCCGCCCCGCCGATCACGCGGACCACCCCGCGGACGCCGGGTTCGGTGAGCGCCTCGGGAGTCAGGTCGGTGTGCGGTGCGGACATGAACGCATGACACCACGGGGGTCTGACAAGTGGCCGGCGCGCGCAGCTGGCAGCATCGTCTGCGTGACCCGGACTCTGCATGTTCACCGGTACGGCCCGGACTCCCCCGCGCAGGTGCTGGCCGTGCACGGCCTCACCGGCCACGGTCAGCGGTGGCAGACGCTGGCGACACAGCACCTGCCCGGCGTCGCGGTGGCCGCGCCCGACCTGATCGGACACGGGCGCTCGTCGTGGGCCGCGCCGTGGACCATCGAGTGCAACGTCGAGGCGCTGGTCGGGGCGATCCACAATCCGGTTGTCGTGGTCGGACATTCGTTCGGCGGCGCGCTGGTGCTGGCGCTGGCCGCCGCCCGCCCCGACCTGGTCTCGGCGCTGGTGCTGTTGGATCCGGCGGTCGGACTGGACGGCGAGTGGATGCGCCAGATCGCCGACGACATGTACGCCTCGCCGGACTACACCGACCGCGCAGAGGCGCGCGCGGAGAAGGCGAACGGCTCGTGGGGTGAGGTGGAACCGGCCGAACTCGACCGCGAACTCGACGAGCATCTGATCGACCTGCCGTCCGGGCGGGTGGGCTGGCGGATCAGCATCCCGGCGATGTTGTCGTACTGGAGCGAGCTGGCGCGTCCGGTCACGCTGCCGCCCGAGGACATCCCGACGACGCTGGTGCGCGCCACCCGGACCCGTCCGCCGTACGCGTCGGACGAGCTGATCGCCACGCTGGCGCAGCGGCTGGGCCCGAATTTGCAGCTGCTGGAATGGGACTGCGACCACATGGTCGCTCAGGCGCTGCCCGCGCAGACGGCGGCGGTGATCCGCGGACATCTGGGGTCCTAGCGGTGGCCGCGATCACCGACGAACAGGTCGAGGCGGTGCGCGCGCTGGTCGCCGCGATCCCGCCCGGGCGGGTGGCGACCTACGGTGACATCGCCGACGCGGCCGGGTTGTCCAGCCCGCGCATCGTCGGCTGGATCATGCGCACCGACTCCTCGGATCTGCCGTGGCACCGGGTGATTCGCGCGTCGGGCCGGCCGGCGCCGCACCTGAGCACGCGCCAACTCGAGCTTCTGCGCGCCGAGGGTGTGCTCGCCGACGACGGCCGGGTGCCGCTACGCGACGTCCGTCACGTGTTCTAGAGCGCGCGTCGAGTGTGGGGTTGAGGCACGCTCCGGGCGCCGCGCGCGTGCGGGTAAGCCACGTTCGGCGCGGTGACGCTCAGAGGACCAGCCGCACCAGCGCAGCGGTCCGGGCCAGGCCGGGGAACGCCGCAGCCGTCGACCGCGGATGCAGAGCGTGCACGGCGATGCGGAACATCAACGCCCGCAACAACATCTGCGGCCACTCCGGCAGCGGAGCCCAGCGCTCGATCAGCCCGTCGTCGGCCTCACCCCACGACAGCGCGTCGACGACCACGACACCGGCCGCCCAGGACGAGGGCCGCCAGTACGGGATGATGTCGGTGATGCCCGGGGCTGCGGTACCGGCGAAAAGCACTGTGCCGTACAGGTCGCCGTGGACCAGTTGGCTGGGGCTCCTGGTCGGCTTGCGCAGCGTGGCGAGCTGGTTGAGCAACTCGACCGACCGCTGCCCGTCGGCCGAACCGGGCGACACCCGCGCGCCCGGCGGCAGCGAGTGCAACGGGCGCTCCTCCCACGCGGCGCGGTCGGCGGCGATGAACACGTCGACGTCGGCCCACGGCGCCACCGGCGGCTGGGTCAGAAACCGCGGGCGCTCGAGTTTGGCGGTGGCCTCGTGCAACCGGACCGCCGCCGAGACCACCTCGTCGTGGCGCGGTTCGGGTGTGCCCGCGACGAAGGTGTCGGCGCGCCAGCCGGCGACCACGTAGCGCCCGTCGGTCGAGCGCACCGGCCGGGCCAGCCGGACACCGTCGACGAACAGCGTCTCGCGCACCTTGGCCGACCAGGCGGCGCGGGCGTGGTCGGCGACCATCGACAGCACGACTTCGCCGCAGCGCCAGCCACCTTCCCAGCTCGATCCCAATGGAACCGGTGCGACGCCGGTCAGGCCGAACGCAGCCAGCACATGATCCGGTGGCCGTTCGACACTCACCACCTCAGCCTAAGCTGAGAACCGGCAAACCAGCCGTTAGTACATCACCATGTCGGGTTCGAGTTGTCGTCCCCAGGCGACGATTCCACCCTGAACGTGCACGGCGTCGGAGAAGCCGGCCTTCTTGGCGATGGCCAGCACCTCGGCTGAGCGCACCCCGGTCTTGCAGTAGAACACCGGTGTCCGGTCGACCGGCAGCTTGGCCAGCGCTTCACCGGACTCGAAGGCGCCCTTGGGGATCAGCTCGGCACCCTCGATGTGGTTGATGTCCCATTCGACTTGTTCGCGAACGTCGATCAGCGCCAGCGGCTTACCCGAATCGATCAGCTCCTTGAGTTCGACGGGGGTGATCGTGGCGTCCGCGGCGGCTTCGGCGGCGGCCTCGGAGACGACGCCGCAGAACTCGTCGTAGTCGATCAGTTCGGTGATCTTCGGGGTCGACGGGTCCTTGCGGATCTTGATGGTGCGGTAGGTCATGTCGAGCGCGTCGTACACCATGAGCCGGCCCAGCAGTGTCTCGCCGATGCCGGTGATGAGCTTGATGGCTTCGGTGCCCATCACCGAGGCGACCGAGGAGCACAGGATGCCCAGCACGCCGCCCTCGGCGCACGACGGCACCATTCCCGGCGGCGGCGGTTCGGGGTACAGGTCGCGGTAGTTCAGGCCGAGCCCGGCCGGGGCGTCCTCCCAGAACACCGAGATCTGGCCCTCGAAGCGGTAGATCGACCCCCACACGTAGGGCTTGTGCGCGAGCACCGCGGCGTCGTTGACCAGGTAGCGGGTCGCGAAGTTGTCGGTGCCGTCGAGGATCAGGTCGTATTGCTCGAACAGTTCGACGGCGTTGTCGGGTTCCAGCCGGAACTGGTGCAGCCGCACGTCGACCAGCGGGTTGATCGCCAGGATGGAGTCTTTGGCGCTTTCGGCCTTGGACCGGCCGATGTCGGCGACGCCGTGGATGATCTGGCGCTGCAGGTTGGACTCGTCGACGACGTCGAACTCGACGATGCCGATGGTGCCGACGCCGGCGGCGGCCAGGTACAGCAGCGTCGGCGAGCCCAGCCCGCCGGCGCCGATCACGAGCACGCGGGCGTTCTTCAGCCGCTTCTGCCCGTCCAGGCCGAGGTCCGGGATGATGAGGTGGCGGCTGTAGCGCGCGACTTCCTCACGGGTCAGTTCGGTCGCCGGTTCTACCAGCGGCGGCAACGGTGTCGACACCGAGTTCTCCTTTATTGACGTTCTGTGTCCATCTCAGCAGCTGTCGGGTTCAACAGCAACGAGCCTCCGGCGCTTCCCGCACGCTCGATCGGGCGCGAGGGTGCGCGAACGCCGGAATTTGCGCGGCGTGTCGTGCGCAGACGCGCAATGCTCGCCGCAACGGGGTCAGGCGATCGGGTAGGGCCAGGGGTTGGGTTTGCAGGTTTTGTTGTCCGGCTGCACCGACTGCGGGTCGAAGCGCGCCGCGTCGTTGTTGCTGGTCGAGAAGGTCTGCTGCATCATCACCGGCGCCAACTGGTCGTTCTCACCGCACGGCTCGTGCCGCTGGTAGCCGATCGCGTGGCCCACCTCGTGGTTGATCAGGTACTGCCGGTAGGACCCGACGTCGCCCTGGAACGGCACCGCGCCGCGCACCCAGCGCGCCTCGTTGATGAACACCCGCGGCTGGCCGTCGAGATAGGCCGGGTTGTAACAGGACGCCTCGAGCTGGATGTCGTAACCGCAGCCCTCGCGGATCGTCATCGGTGTGGTCAACGACACCCGGAAGTCGGGCTCGACGCCGGACGACGCGTCGACACGGGTGAACGCGAACTGCGGGTTGTGCGTCCAGCTCTTCGGATTGGCCAGGGTCTCGCTGACCATCCGCGCGAACCCGTCGTCGCCGCCGAACGTCGCGGTGTCGATCCCGTCCTCGACTTCGACGCTGTAGGTGAACACCTTGGCGGTGCCCTGACCCACCTGCGGCGCGGTGCCCGGCACGACGCGCCACGTCTTGGCGCCGGCCTCGGTGAACGGACCGCCCTGGGGCAGGATCCCGGTCGGCAGGTTGGCGTCGAACTCGGTGAGCCCCTTGGGTGGTGCCCCGATGATCGCCGTGCTGGCCACCCCGATCGTCGGCGGGCCCTGCACCGGCCCTTCGGCCTCCATGGGCGCGGGGGCGCTGGTGCCGGTGATGGTCTGGTACACCACGATCGCGGTCACCACGATCAGGATCGGCAACGCGTAGGCGCGCCAGCCGTAGGTCGAGACGAACCGGCCGAGCCAGGTCTGCCTGCGCACGCCGCGGTGCTCGTCGCGGTTGGATCGCACCCGCCCCGAGTCCTCGGCCAGCGGGTCGCGCTGGGCGCGCAGCGGCTCGCGCCACTGGTCGCGCAACGCGGGCAATCCCCCCTGGGTCCCTGTGCTTCCGCCGTGCTCCGGACCCGTCTGTCCCCCTCGCATGCGGGAGTCATAGGTCACCGCAACAGGATGACACAACCTGGTGGCCTCATACTTTCGGCGCGCCACCGGCAGCGAACGGCGTCGCCGCCCGTGCCTGACGTGCGCGCGGGGCCGACGGTAGTAGTGTCGTTGCGACACCGAGCAGATGAAGGACGTGATGAGCGATCTCGCCAACACCGCGAGGAGGGGCTCCCAGCGGGGCAGCGGCGAAACACTGAACCGCCGCGGCAACCGGCTCCCGCGGGATGAGCGCCGCGGCCAGCTACTTGTCGCCGCGAGCGAGGTTTTCGTCGACCGCGGCTATCACGCCGCGGGCATGGATGAGATCGCCGACCGCGCCGGAGTGAGCAAACCGGTGCTCTACCAACACTTTTCGTCGAAGCTCGAGCTGTACCTGGCGGTGCTGGCCAAGCATGTCGAGAACCTGGTGTCCGGGGTCCGGCAGGCGCTGCGCACCACCACCGACAACCGTCAGCGGTTGCGCGCGGCGGTGCAGGCGTTCTTCGACTTCATCGAGCACGACGGCCAGGGCTACCGGCTGATCTTCGAGAACGACTACGTCACCGAACCGCAGGTCGCCGCACAGGTGAAGGTCGCCACCGAGGCGTGCACCGACGCGGTGTTCGACCTGATCAGCCGCGATTCTGGGCTGGAAGCGCACCGCGCGCGGATGATCGCGGTCGGCCTCGTGGCGATCAGCGTCGACTCCGCGCGCTACTGGCTCAACAACGAGCGGCCGATATCCAAGGAGGCGGCCGTCGAGGGGACCGTGCAGTTCGCCTGGGGCGGCCTGTCACACGTCCCGCTCACCCGGTCCTAGCCGCTACCCGGTCTTGCTGGCCCCGAGACCGACCCCGAACCCGACGCGCCGCACATCGGCCGCGCCGATCTCGACATAGGCGATTTTCGACGTCTGGACCAGGAAGCGGCGGCCCTTCTCGTCGGTCAGGGCCAGCACACCGTCATCCTTGGCCAGCGCGTCGGTGAACAACTTCTCGACCTCGCTTGGTGTCTGCGCGCTGTTGAAGCTCAACTCGCGCGGGCTGTCCGTGACACCGATCTTGACCTCCACGCCTGGTCCCTTTCCTGAAGCACTCGAAGAACTTGAGCCAAGGCTAGTGGACGGCCCGGCCGCCCCGCCGCCCCGGTGACTTCGCGGGTAGCGAAGCGGGTGCGGCCCACCGCCGCCGAACGGCGACCGAACCGAGTCCGGACCGTAATCGACACACCGGTCGCTGAACCTCAGGCGTCACATGCGTCTCGCTAGCATCAGGCACGGTAACGATTTCCGTGCGCTACACGATCCGGGAAAACCCATATGAACAGGCCTTATACCGCAGCTTCACCGTATTCGCTGACCCCGACCGAGCGGATCCGCACCTACACCGAGGAACCGCCCGCCGACGGCTATGACCGCGGCTATGGGAGCTACTCGGGGGGCTACTCCTCCGGCTATGAAGGGCTGCGCGAGACCGAGCGCTACGGCTCCCAGCCGTATGAGCCCGAGGCCCCCGAGGCCTATGACAAGGCCTACGACGAGGACTACGACGAGTTCGCGCCGCAGTACGACGAGGAGCGAATCGACCGGCGCTGGATGTGGATCGCCGGGATCGCCGGGGTGATCCTGTTCGTCGCGATCGGCACGACCGGCATCATCCTGGGCGGCGGCGACAGCGGTTCGGTGTCGGCCACCGCGACGTCGGAGGCGGCCACCTCGGCCGCACCCGCCACGTCCTCGGCACCGCGCGCGGGCACCGCGGCGCCGCTGGTCCCGTCCCTGCCGCCGGAGACCGTGACGACCGTCAGCCCGAGCGCGGAGGCCACCCCGTCGCCCGTCGCCGAACCGTCGGCGACCCAGGCGCCGCCCGCGGCCGCGCCGCCGCCCGTCGCGCCGGCACCGCGCACGATCACCTACCGGGTGACGGGCACCCGACCGCTGCTCGACCTGGTGACGATCATCTACACCGACGGGCGCGGCGCGCTGCAGACCGACGTCAACGTGGCACTGCCGTGGGCCAAGACCGTCGTGCTGGACCCGGGTGTGGAGCTCAAATCGGTCACCGCGACCAGCGTCACCGGTCAGCTCAACTGCAGCATCACCGACGCCGCCGGCACGCTGATCACCGCGCAGAACAACAACGCGATGATCGCGACCTGCACGCAGTAGGTCAGGCCAGGCCCAGTTCCTGCATGCGGGCGGCGTGGGTGCGTTGCAGCCGGTCGAAGAACTCGGTCATCTGCTTGAGCCCCTCACCGCTGGACATCAGCAGGTCGACGAGTTCGTCGCGCTCGGCGAGCACGTACTGGGCCTGGGTGATCGCCTCGCCGAGCAACCGGCGGGACCACAGCGCCAGCCGGTGGCGCTGCCGGTCGCTGGCGGTCACCGCGGCCCGGACCTCGGCGACGACGAACTGGGAGTGCCCGGTTTCGGCGAGCACCGCCCGCACGACGTCGGCGACCTCGTCGGGCAGCGCGTCGGCGATCTCCAGATAGAAGTCGGCGGCCAGCGCGTCGCCGACGTAGGTCTTGACCAACGCCTCCAGCCACGTGCTCGGCGTGGTCAGCCGGTGGTAGTTCTCCAGCGGCGACGCGTACTTCGTCATCGCGGGCACGACGTCGACACCGCGGCGTTCGAGCGCTTCGCGCAGCACCTCGTAGTGGTTCATCTCGGCGGCCGCCATCGTCGCCATGTTGATGCGTCCGCGCAGGTTGGGCGCCATCCGGGCCTCGTCGGTGAGCCGGTAGAAGGCCGCCACCTCGCCGTAGGCCAGTAGCGCGAACAGTTCGGTGACCCCGGGGTGATCGACGCTCACACCGGACGTCGCCGAATCGGTCCGCTCGGGCGCAGGCGGCGTCGCGTTCATGGGGCCAACAATAAACGCGCCCGGCGCGCCGCCCGAACCTCGGACTCGAGCAGGTATGCTAGGCAAAGGCGGTGGCATCTGAATTGCCGCTACCTGAAGAAATGTGCGTGCACGCAGACAGTCCGCCTACCTCAGTGCAGGGCTTGGGTCTTACGGCCATATACATCGTTTAAAAACCTCGTGCGCGCGTGACAGCCATGAGGATTGACGATTGAAAGGCTTTGTTTTCGCGTATGACGCATCTCAACCCCACATTTGCTGAACTTGGAGTCCGCGACGAGATCGTGCGGGCGCTCGCCGAAGATGGCAAGGAACACCCGTTCGCCATCCAGGAGCTGACGATGCCGATGGCACTCGCCGGCGACGACCTGATCGGGCAGGCCCGCACCGGTATGGGCAAGACGCTCGCGTTCGGGGTGCCGCTGCTGCAGCGGATCACCACCGACGAGTCACGCCCGCTGACCGGCGTTCCGCGCGCCCTGGTCGTGGTGCCCACCCGCGAGCTGTGTCTGCAGGTCTACAACGACCTGGCGACCGCCGCGAAGTACCTGACCGTCGGGGACCGCAAGCTCTCGGTCACCTCGATCTACGGCGGCCGCCCCTACGAGGCGCAGATCGAGGCGCTCGACAACGGCGTCGACGTGGTCGTCGGCACGCCCGGCCGGCTGCTCGACCTCGCCCAGCAGGGCCACCTGAAGCTCGGCGGCCTGTCGATGCTGGTGCTCGACGAGGCCGACGAGATGCTCGACCTCGGGTTCCTGCCCGACATCGAGCGGATCCTGCGCCAGATCCCCGACAACCGCCAGTCGATGCTGTTCTCGGCGACCATGCCCGACCCGATCATCACGCTGGCCCGCACGTTCATGAACCAGCCGACCCACATCCGGGCGGAGGCCCCGCATTCGGCGGCCACCCACGACACCACCGAGCAGTTCGCCTACCGCGCCCACGCGCTGGACAAGGTGGAGATGGTCGCGCGGATCCTGCAGGCCGAAGGCCGCGGCGCGACGATGATCTTCACCCGCACCAAGCGCACCGCCCAGAAGGTGTCCGACGAGCTCGCCGAGCGCGGCTTCAAGGTCGGCGCCGTGCACGGTGACCTCGGCCAGGGCGCCCGCGAGAAAGCGCTCAAGTCGTTCCGCACCGGTGAGATCGACGTGCTCGTCGCCACCGACGTGGCCGCGCGCGGCATCGACATCGACGACGTCACCCACGTCATCAACTACCAGATTCCCGAGGACGAGCAGGCCTACGTGCACCGCATCGGCCGCACCGGCCGGGCCGGTAAGACCGGCGTCGCGGTGACCCTCGTCGACTGGGACGAGCTGGCCCGCTGGACGATGATCGACAAGGCGCTCAACCTCGGCTGCCCCGATCCGGCCGAGACGTACTCCAGTTCACCGCACCTCTACGAGGAACTGGGCATCCCCGCCGGGACCACCGGCACCGTCGGCGACCCGGTCAGGGTGCAGAGCAGCAGGCGCGCCCCGGCGGAGAAGTCCGCCGAGCGGCCGGCCCGCACCCGTAACCGCCGCCGCACCCGGGGCGGCAAGCCGGCGACGGGACACCCGACCGCCGAGCAGTCCGACGACACCGGCGAGAGTTCCGGCGACGAGTCGACCGCACCGGCCAAGCGCCGGCGCCGGCGCCGGACCCGTAAGGCCCCGGCCAGCGCCGGCTAGCGAGGACACCGGCCAGTACATGGTCAAACCCGAACGCCGCACCAGGACCGACGTGCTGGTGGCCGTGGCGATCGCCGCGGTGGTGGCGGTGACCGCCGGGTTGGTCTGGTGGACCAGCGACGCCCGCGCGACGCTGAGCCGACCCGCGGCCGCGCCGGTGCCCGATCTCAAGCCCGCCGCCGCCGTGCCCGCCGCGTTGCGGCCGCTGTGGAATGCGTCGAGCGCGAAGACCACCACACCGATCGTGGCCGGCGGCGCCGTGATCACCGGGGACGGGCGCACCGTCGAGGGACGCGACCCCGCCACCGGTGATCCGCTGTGGGCCTACGCGCGCGACCTGGACCTGTGCGGCGTGAGTTACGTCTACCAGTACGCCGTCGCCGTCTACCCCGATGCCCGCGGCTGCGGGCAGGTCAGCACCATCGACGCCAAGACCGGGCTGCGGGGCCCGGCCCGGACTTCCTACGCCGACGCCGAGGTCACGCTGAGCTCCGACGGCACCACGGTGCTGTCGGCCGGGGAGAACCGGCTGGAGCTGTGGCGCTCGGACATGGTGCGGATGATCAGCTACGGCGCGCTGGACGCGCCGATCAAACCCGGCACCCCCGCCACGCCGCTGTGCCGGTTCGTCTCGACGCAGGCGAGTTCGAGCGCGGTGTCGCTGCTGGAGGCCTGCCCCGGGCAGGCCGACCTGCGGTTGACGCTGCTGCGGCCCGCCGACGACGAGGACGCCCCGGAGCTCAAGTACGTGCCCCAGCCGGGCGTCGCCAAGGACTCCGATGCCCGCGTGGTGGCGGTGGCCGACACCACGACCGCGGTCTACGTGCCCACCCCGGCCCCCACCGTGCACGTCGTCGACGACACCGGGGCCACCGTCGCCAGCACCGAGGTCGGCAGGGCGGTGTCGGCGCAGGCCACCGCGTCGCGGGCCGGCGATCTCATCACCTGGTGGACCGGCGACAGCGTGATGGTGTTCTCCGTCAACGGACTTCGCTACCTCTACACCATCGCCCCGGCCGGGCCCAACGTCCCGCTCGGACCGGGCACCGTGATGGCGGGCAAGCTGCTGGTGCCCGTCACGAGCGGCTACGACGTGTTCGATGCGCAGACCGGCCGCGGCGAACGGCACATCGCGCTGGATCGCCCGGACGCGTCGACGCCGGTGGTGCCTGCGGTGGCCGGCGCGACCGTGCTCGAACAGCGCGGCGGCGAACTGGTCGCACTCGGCTGAGCGGCTAGATCTCCGGGGTGAACGTCGGCATCGGTTTGCCGTTCTTCCAATGCTTGAGCAGGGCCTGCGCGAGTTCGCGGTAGGCCAGCGCACCCTTGTTCTTGCGGCCGGCCAGCACCGAGGCCCCCGACGCGCTGGCCTCGGCGAAACGCACCGTGCGCGGGATCGGCGGGGCCAGCACCGGCAGGTCGTAGCGGTCGGCGACGTCGAGCAGCACGTCACGGCTGTGCGTGGTGCGCGAGTCGTACAGCGTCGGAAGCGCGCCCAGCAGCTTGAGGTCTTCGTTGGTGATCGCCTGCACGTCGGCGATGGTGCGCAGGAACTGGCCCACCCCGCGGTGCGCCAGGGTCTCGCACTGCAGCGGCACGATCACCTCGTCGGCGGCGGTCAGCCCGTTGAGCGTCAGCACCCCCAGCGACGGCGGGCAGTCGATGATCACCACGTCGTAGCGCTCGACAACCTTGGCCAGCGCGCGCTTGAGCGCGTACTCGCGGCCCGCCCGCATCAGCAGCATCGCCTCGGCGCCTGCCAGGTCGATGTTGGCGGGCAGCAGCGCCATGCCCTCGGGCGTCTCCAGCAGCGCAGCGTCCGGTTCGACCTCCCCGAGCAGCACCTCGTGGATCGACACCGGCAGCTTGTCGGGGTCGTGGCCCAGCGAGAACGTCAACGAGCCCTGCGGGTCGAGGTCCACCAGCAGGACCCGCTTGTCCTTCTCCTGAATCGCCGCACCCAACGACGCCACCGTCGTCGTTTTGGCAACCCCACCCTTTTGATTGGCGACCGCAAGTACCCGCGTCACGGTGTTCATCGTTGCACGGGCCCGCACGGCGCGAGCGACCGTGCGGCAGAATCAGTCGGCGTGGGCCTACTGCAGCACCGGCTGGTACTGCTCCGTCACGGTGAGACGGAGTGGTCCAAGACCGGTCAGCACACCGGCCACACCGACCTCGAACTCACCGACGTCGGCCGCGACCGCGCCAAGTTGGCGGCCGAGGCGCTGGCCGAACTCGACCTCGACAATCCGCGGGTGATCAGCAGCCCGCTGCGCCGCGCCGTGGACACCGCCGAACTGGCCGGGCTGAGGATCGACGAGCGCAACCCGCTACTGCAGGAGTGGGACTACGGCCGTTACGAGGGCCTGACCACCCCGCAGATCCGCGAGACCGTGCCCGACTGGCTGGTCTGGACGCACGGCGCCGAGGGCGGTGAGAGCGTCGCCGACATCGCCGCGCGCGCCGACCGCGCGGTCGAACTGGCGCTGACCCACATGGAGACGCGCGACGTGGTGTTCGTCGGACACGCCCACTTCTCACGCTCGGTCATCGCCCGCTGGGTGGAACTGCCCGTGGCCAGCGGCATCCGCTTCGCGATGGCGCCCGCGTCGATCGCGGTGCTCGGATTCGAGCACGGCATCCGGCAGATCATCGCCCAGGGGCTGACCGGCCATCAGGATCCGTGTAAGCCACGGTGACCCGCGAACCGAGCTTCGTCATGGCCTCCCGCGGCGCGGTCGTCGCCGACGGAGTGCACACGGCGTTCCCCGGCATCGCCGACGCGCGCGCCGCGCTCGCGTCGCACAGCGCCCCGATCATCCTGGGGGCCTTGCCTTTTGACATGACCAAACCCGCGGCGCTGATCCGCCCGCAGACCGTGCAGTTCCTCGACGCGCTGCCGGACTGGCCGCTGCGCGAGCTGCCCGAGGTGCAGATCGCCGAGACGCTGCCGGCGCCCGAGGAGCACCGCGCCCGCATCGCCGCCGCGGTGGACCGGCTGCGCGATCCGGCCGCCGGCCTGCACAAGGTGGTGTTGGCGCGTGCGCTGCGGCTGACCGCCGACGGGCCGCTGGATGCGCGCACCGTGCTGCACCGACTGGTCGGCGCCGACCCTTCGGCCAACGGCTATCTGGTCGATCTGAGCGCAGCCGGCGGCGGCTGTTCGGGCAGCGTGCTGGTCGGCGCGAGCCCGGAGCTTCTGGTGGCGCGCCGCGGCGACCAGGTGGTCTGCGCGCCGTTCGCGGGTTCGGCTGCCCGCTCCCCCGACCCGGCCACCGACGAGGCGAACGGCGCCGCGCTGGCCGCCTCCGCCAAGGACCGGCACGAACACCAACTGGTCGTCGACGCGATCCGCGAGGTGCTGGCTCCGCTGTGCGACGAACTCGACGTGGCGGCCGAACCGCAGCTGCACAAGACCGACGCGGTCTGGCATCTGGCCACCCGCGTCACCGGTCGGCTGCGCGACAAGTCAACGACCGCACTGGATCTGGCGGTCGCGCTGCATCCCACCCCGGCCGTCGGCGGGGTGCCGACCGCCGATGCGGCCGCGCTGATCGCCGAACTGGAGGGCGACCGCGGTTTCTACGCGGGCGCCGTCGGCTGGTGCGACCAGCGCGGCGACGGCCGCTGGGTGGTGTCCATCCGGTGTGCGCAGCTCTCAGCCGACCGGCGCACCGCCGACGCCTACTCCGGCGGCGGCATCGTCGCCGAGTCCGACCCGGACGACGAAGTCAGCGAGACCACAACGAAATTCAGCACCATCCTGTCGGCGCTGGGCGTCCGGCCGTGACCGAGGTGATACGGCGGGTGCGGCCCGGCGACGAAACCGAGCTCACCGCGATGATCCACGAACTCGCCGAGTTCGAACGCGCCGCCGACCAGTGCACCGTCACCGAAAACCAACTGCGCCAAGCACTTTTCGGCGATCCGGTGACCGTGAACGGCCACATCGTCGAGGTCGACGGACAGGCCGCCGCCGGCGCGTTGTGGTTCACCAACTTCTCGACGTGGGACGGGGTCGCGGGTATCTACCTCGAAGACCTCTACGTCCGCCCGCAGTTCCGCAGGCGCGGGCTGGCGCGCAAGATCCTGGCCACGCTGGCCCGCGAATGCGTCGAACGCGGCTATTCCCGGCTGACGTGGGCGGTGCTGGACTGGAACGTCAACGCGATCGCCCTCTACGACGCCGTCGGCGGCACGCAGCAGAGCGACTGGATCACCTACCGGGTGTCGGGCCCGGAGTTGTCGGCGCTGGCCTCAGAACTGCCCTGAGCGTCGTCCCGGACGCCCAGCCACTCGACCGTGGCCGGGCTGAACAGCAGCACCAGCGTCGCGACCGCCACCACCGCGATCGGCACCGCGTAGAGCCACTGCTGCGAGCCGGGACCCATGTACCAGGCCACCGGCAGCAGCAGCAGCTGGACGAACACCGCGATGCCGCGGCCCCATCGCCGGCCGGTCCACAACGCCCAGCCCGCGGCCAGCACACCGGCGCCCATGATCGCGAACCACAGCGCGGTGCCGTACTTGTTGAGCCCGTCGACCTCCGCCGCACCGAAGCCGCTGACCACGTACACCAGCGCCGCGATCAGCGCGGCGACACCTTCTGCGGCGACGAGGACGGCGGCCTGCCGCACGGTCGTCGGGGAGGGAACGATCACGATCCGAGCGTAGAGGGTGCGCTCAGGCCCTCAAGTGCGTAAAGGCCGTTCAGTAGGCTCGGACCCCGTGCGCGCCGTGCTGATCGTGAACCCGAATGCCACTTCGACGACCCCGGCCGGCCGCGATCTGCTGGCGCACGCGCTGGAGAGCCGGGTGAAGCTGACCGTCGTGCACACCGACCACCGCGGGCATGCCATCGAGATCGGCCGTGAAGCCGCCCGCGACGGTGTCGACGTGCTGATCGTGCACGGCGGGGACGGCACCGTCAACGAGGTGGTCAACGGTGTGCTCGAGGTCAACGGCCCGGGCGCGGCGGCCCCGGCCGTCGGCGTGGTGCCGGGCGGGTCGGCCAACGTGTTCGCCCGGGCGCTGGGCATCAGCCCGGACCCGATCGAGGCGACCAACCAGCTCGTCGACCTGCTCTCGGAGTACCGCCGGCGCAGGGTCTGGCGGCGCATCGGGTTGATGGACTGCGGCGAACGCTGGGCGGTGTTCACCGCGGGTATGGGGGTCGACGGCGACGTGGTGGCCGCGGTCGAGGCGCAGCGGGCCCGCGGCCGCAAGGTGACCGCGTCGCGCTACGTGCGGGTGGCGATCCGCGAGGTGCTGGCCAGCGCCCGCAAGGAGCCGACGCTGACGCTGCACCTGCCCGGCCAGGAACCGGTCGGCGGCGTGCACTTCGCGTTCGTCTCCAACGCCAGCCCGTGGACCTACGCCAACGCCAGGCCGGTGTGGACGAACCCGTCGACGACGTTCGAGACCGGGCTCGGGTTGTTCGCCACCACCAGCATGAGCGTATGGGCCAACCTCGGGCTGGTGCGGCGGATGCTGTCGCAGAAGTCGGTCGTCAAGGCCCGGCATCTGGTGCGCGACGACGACCTGCCGTGGCTGCGGGTGACGAGCGATACACCGGTCGCCTGCCAGATCGACGGAGATTTCCTCGGGCCGCGCGATTCCATGACGTTCCGGTCGGTACCGGAGGCGCTGGGGGTTCTCGCGCCCGCGCCGGCGGATCCGGAAAAAGGCTCTCACCAGCGGTAACCGGTTTACGGCGTAGAGTTGTAGGCGCAGTTGGATCGAGTCTAGTACAGGCAGGTGAGTGAGCCGCGAACGGGCCGCGCTAGTGACATTGCGCACTTGTTAACTCGCGAGTATTGACATCTGTCCAGCCTGTGAAAATATCGATAGCAACAGTGCTGAAACATTTCATGTGCACGCGTTAACAGCCGAACTATCGCTCGTGCGCTGTGCTGTGCCAACGAATAAGGAGAGTTAGATCAATGGATTGGCGCCATAAGGCCGTCTGTCGCGACGAGGATCCGGAACTGTTCTTCCCGGTGGGAAACAGCGGCCCGGCGCTCGCGCAGATCGCCGACGCGAAGCTTGTTTGTAATCGTTGCCCGGTCACCACCGAGTGCCTCACCTGGGCATTGGAGTCCGGCCAGGACGCCGGCGTGTGGGGCGGCATGAGCGAGGACGAGCGGCGTGCACTCAAGCGTCGCAACGCCCGCACCAAGGCCCGCAGCGGAGTCTGATCACCGCTTCACGCGAATAGCACTACGGCCCCGACATATGTCGGGGCCGTATCTTTTCCGCAAATTCGCTGTGAGCCGATTAACGATCAATCGGACGAATTGCGAATCGAGTTCTGGCTACTGCGCGGGCCGGCGCGGACGGCCCAGCGGCACCCGCAGCACCACGTCGGTGCCGCCGTCGGGGACCTCGTGCATACCCAGTGAGCCGTCGAGTTCGGCCGAGACCAGGGTCCGCACGATCTGCAGACCGAGCCGGTCGGCCTTCTCCAGACTGAAGCCCTCGGGCAGCCCGCGGCCGTCGTCGTGGACGACGACGTCGAGCCAGCGCGCCGAGCGCTCCGCGCGGATCGTGACGCAGCCCTGTGGGGTGGACGGGTCGAAGGCGTGCTCGATCGCGTTCTGCACGAGTTCGGTGATCACCATGATCAGCGCGGTCGCCCGGTCGGCGTCGAGCACGCCCAGTTCGCCGACCCGGGTGATCCGGATCGGAGTGTCCACGGCGGCAACGTCGTTCATCATCGGCAGGATGCGGTCGACGACCTCGTCGAGGTTGACCTCCTCGTCCACCGACATCGACAGCGCGTCGTGGACCAAGGCGATCGACGACACCCGCCGCACCGACTCGATCAGCGCTTCGCGGCCCTCGGCGTTGTTGGTGCGGCGGGCCTGCAGCCGCAGCAGCGCCGCGACGGTCTGCAGGTTGTTCTTCACCCGGTGGTGGATCTCGCGGATGGTGGCGTCCTTGGACAGCAGCGCCCGGTCGCGGCGTTTGACCTCGGTGACGTCGCGGATCAGCACCGCCGCGCCGACCGCCTGACCGTGCACCACCAGCGGCAGCGTGCGCATCAGCACGGCGGCGCCGCCGGCGTCGACCTCCATGCGCATGCTCGACCCACCGGCCAGCGAGTCACGGATGTGGTTGGCCAGTTCCTGGGCCTCGAACGGGTCGCCGATCAGCGGCCTGGTCACGCTGACCAGGTTGTGGCCCTCCAGTTCGGCGGCCAGTCCCATCCGGTGGTAGGCCGAGATCGCATTCGGGCTGGCGAAGGTGACGACCCCGGCGCCGTCGAGCCGGATGAACCCGTCGCCCACGCGCGGGCTCGACCGCGACATCGCCAGGTCCCCGACGTTGGGGAAGGTGCCCTCCGAGAGCATCAGCAGCAGGTCGCCCGCGCAGTCGAGGTAGGCGCCTTCGAGCCGGCTGGCCTTGCGGGACGCCAGCGCGGTCTGATGGGTCAGCACCGCCACCACTTCGTCCTTGTAGCGCACGGGGACGGCCTCGACGTTCAGTCCGGGCGAAACCTGTTGTCCGGCACCGTCGCCGACGACGATCTCGCCGGAGTCGAACGCCGCGGTGACGACGGGCAGGGCGTCGGCGTCGGCCAGCGTGCTGACCGAGTCGGCCAGCAGCACCGTCGAGGCGGTGTTGGGCCGCACCTGCGCGACGCAGACCAGCGCGCCGTCGTCGCGGCGCACCCACATCAGGTAGTCGGCGAACGACAGGTCGGCGAGCAGTTGCCACTCCCCCACCACGGCGTGCAGATGGTCCACCGCGTTGCCGGGCAGCATGGTGTGCTCGGCGAGCAGATCACCGAGGGTGGACATCGCCGATCACCTCCGGCAGCGGATCATGCGATCAGCTGATCACCGCGATGAGGTCGCCGGCCTGGATGACGTCGCCGACGGAGACGCTGACCTTGCTCACCGTGCCCGCCACCTCGGCCAGCACCGGGATCTCCATCTTCATCGACTCCAGCAGCACCAGGGTGTCGCCCTCACCGATCTGATCGCCCTCGCTCACCACGACCTCCAGCACACTGGCCACGATTTCAGCGCGAACGTCCTCGGCCATCTTCACCCCTTCGGAGCTCTCCAGTTCACCGGCGCACCGGCTGCCAACAGGGTCCTATCGAACCACAACCCCGCGCCGTCAGTGCTGTCGCAGGGTCATGACACAATGGTCGTCAACGCGTCCGCCCGACGGCGGACCTGATCATCCCAGACTGTATGGAGGACCACCATGGCCAAGCGTGGCCGTAAGAAGCGCGACCGCAAGCACTCCAAGGCCAACCACGGCAAGCGGCCCAACGCCGGTTCGAAGTCGGTGCGCTAACCGCCACGGATGATGGTGGTGCGGCTGATCTCGATGCGCAGCCGCTCACGCAGGCTCTCCGGGGCCCTCTCGCCGCCGCACTTCTGCGCGATCAGCTTCTTGACCCGTTCCTCGACACCGTAGTGGCGCAGGCACGCCGGGCACTCCTCGAGGTGATGGCGCAGCTTGTCGCGGGTCTCGGCCGTGCATTCGCCGTCGAGCAGCGTCCACACCTCGGCGATCACCGCGGCGCACTCGGGGTGCTCGGGGTCCACCGGTCCGACCGGCGGGCTCCAGCGCTCATCGGCGTCTGAGCGGTCGCTCACGACGTAACCTCCTCGGGCGTGTCCATCTGACCCCGGATGAAGCCGCGGTCGCGGGCCACACCGGCCAGCAGTTCGCGCAGCTGACGCCTGCCCCGGTGCAACCGGGACATCACTGTGCCTATCGGCGTGTCCATGATTTCGGCGATCTCCTTGTATGGGAAGCCCTCGACGTCGGCGTAGTACACCGCCATCCGGAAGTCCTCGGGCAGCGCCTGCAGCGCTTCCTTGATCTCGTTGTCCGGCAGCGCCTCGAGCGCCTCGACCTCGGCCGAGCGCAGCCCCGTCGACGAGTGCTCGGCGTTGGCCGCCAGCTGCCAGTCGGTGATCTCCTCGGTCGGATACTCCGCCGGCTGCCGCTGCTTCTTGCGGTAGCTGTTGATGTAGGTGTTGGTCAGGATGCGGTACAGCCACGCCTTGAGGTTGGTGCCCTCACGGAACGAGCGGAACCCCGCGTAGGCCTTGACCATGGTTTCCTGCAGCAGGTCCTCGGCGTCTGCCGGGTTGCGCGTCATGCGCAGCGCGCCGCCGTACAGCTGATCGAGCAGCGGGATCGCGTCGCGTTCGAACCGCGCCGTCAGCTCGGCGTCGGTCTCCTCCCGCGGCTCCAGCGCCGACGTCTTCTGCGCCGACGTCTCCGGCGTCGTGTCGCCGGTCGACCCGTCGGAGTCGGTCATTGTGGGCAACACCGTCCCTTCTGTCGCGGCGCCACCGATCATGCCCGGTAGATACACCAGACGCACGGGATAGTCCGCGGTGAGCGCTGGCACCTGACCCCCTTCACGCAATCGTAGAGGTAGCGGCCGACACGCCGTCGCCCGCTGTCGACCGATTCACGGCCGCAATCACCGTCAATAACACCGCGAGCCGCCGGGGTTGTTCCCCGAACAGCGAGGTGGTGGCGATCCGGGCGGCCACTATCCTGACGCGGTGCCCCGCGCAGCCACCCCGGCCATCGCGGCCCTGCTGGCCGCCGGCGTCCCGCACGAGGTCCTGCAGTACCACCACGACCCCCGGGCCGAGTCGTACGGCGAGGAGGCCGTCGAAGCACTGGCCCGCGACACCGGCGTCGAACCCGCGCAGGTGTTCAAGACGCTGGTCATCGCGCTGCCGCGGGGTCTCGGGGTCGCGGTGCTGCCGGTACCGGCGCGGCTGTCGCTCAAGGCGGCCGCGGCGGCGCTGGGCGTTGCGAAGGCCACCATGGCGGAGAAGGCCGCCGCCGAACGGTCGACCGGCTACGTTCTCGGCGGCATCTCGCCGCTGGGCCAGCGCAGGCCGCTGCCGACCGTCGTCGACGCCTCGGCGCTGCGCTTCGAGCGGGTGCTGTGCAGCGCGGGCAAACGCGGCTGGGACGTGGCGCTGGCGCCGCAGGACCTGGTCCGGCTGACGTCGGCGGTGACGGCGGACATCTGCGCCTGATCGGTCGGCGGTGCTTGCCCCGCGGTTAGGCTCAGGCCATGTCGCTCAACGGGAAGACCATGTTCATCTCCGGGGCCAGCCGGGGTATCGGCCTGGCGATCGCCAAGAAGGCCGCCGCCGACGGGGCCAACATCGCGCTGATCGCCAAGACCGCCGACCCGCATCCGAAGCTGCCCGGCACGGTCTACACCGCGGCGAAGGAGATCGAGGAGGCCGGCGGGCAGGCGCTGCCGATCGTCGGCGACGTGCGCGACGGCGAATCGGTGGCCGCGGCCGTCGCGCAGACCGTCGAACGGTTCGGCGGCATCGACATCTGCGTCAACAACGCTTCGGCGATCAATCTCGGCTCGATCGAAGAGGTGCCGCTCAAACGGTTCGACCTGATGAACGGCATCCAGGTGCGCGGCACCTACACCGTCTCGCAGGCGTGCCTGCCGCACATGAAGGGCCGCGACAACCCTCACGTGCTGACGTTGTCGCCGCCGATCCGGCTGGAGTCGCAGTGGCTCAAGCCTACCGCCTACATGATGGCGAAGTTCGGAATGACGTTGTGCGCGTTGGGGATCGCCGAAGAGATGCGCGAGGCCGGCATCGCGTCCAACACGCTGTGGCCGCGCACGCTGGTGGCCACGGCCGCCGTGCAGAACCTGCTCGGCGGGGACGAGGCGATGGGCCGCGCCCGCACGCCCGACGTCTACGCCGACGCCGCGTACGTGGTCCTGAACAAGCCCGCCCGCGAGTACACCGGCAACTCGCTGCTGTGCGAGGACGTGCTGCTGGAATCCGGGGTGACCAACCTGTCGGTGTACAACTGCGTGCCCGGCGCCGAGTTGGGCGTCGACCTGTGGGTCGACTCGCCGAATCCGCCCGGCTACCGCGGGCCCTGACGCACGGATCTCAGGCGACGCACAGATCGATGCCGAGCAGACCGGCCGGCCAGAACGCCGCGGTCAGCAGGAACGCCCCGATGTCCGAGCCGGCCGGGATGCGCGTGCGCAGCGCGGTGTCGATCAGCTGCACCTGCTCGGCGTCGAAGAACGCCCACACCAGCCCGATCAGCAGGTACGGGATCGCCAGCCACATCAGGGTTTCGATCATCGCTTCGACGCTGACCGGGCGGCTCAGCAGGCGGCGCAGCGCGGTCACACCAGCGCCTTGTGAGCACGGACCCGCCGACGCACGTCGGCCAGCAGCACGTAGCTGCCGCCCTGGCGGATGAACACCGGCAGGAACCGGTTGACGAACGACACCAGCAGGAACAGCGACTCGAACAGGAACTGCTGAAATCCGTTCCACCGCAACCGCATCGCCTCACGGAAGACCGGGGCCAAGAAGCCGGTGGTGAGGAACTTCAGCAGCGGCCGGAACGGCAGACCCAGCAGCGGGTTGATCATCTTGAGGTTGATCAGGTCGGTCAGGTACCCGCGGACCAGGTCGTCCATCGCGACGCGGTCGCAGGCGGTGCGCCAGTAGTCGTCGAACTCGGCGCGGGTGGGCGGCCACTGATCCTCGGTCACCTGCAGCGTGGTGCCCAGCGGCCACGCCGAGCGGTAGAACTGCTCGGCCTGCTGCGGCGTCATCTCGCCCCGCAGCAACTGGTAGGTGTCCTCCAACCCGACGAAAAGGCATGCGGCAACCCACATCTGCAGGTCGCGGTCGAACGCGTTGTAGCGCACCGGGCTGTCCGGCTCGGATTTGACGTGGCGGTGCGAGCCGTTGACCGCCTCGCGGAACGCGGCGCGGTCGTCGGGGGTGCCGAGCACCGCGACAGCCAGGTACTGGAACGTCGTGCGCGCGCGTTTCCACGGATGCTTGAGCAGGTTGCCCGAGTCGACCTTGCTCTCGGCGACGCCGTAGCCGACCTCGGGCCAGGACAGCTGCATGATCACGTTGGCCGCGCCCGCGGCGAACGCCCAGAAGTCCATCGCCTCGGCCGCGGACACCTCGGCGTCGGGGTCCCAGCGCGCGGTGCGCCGCCGGATCGAGATGCGGTAGCGGTCGGTCATCCGACACACACCGCGGAGAACACCATCGCCGGCCAGAACACGATCGAGCCGAGCAGCTGCACCAGCCAGACGACGCCCGTCCCGGGCAGCTGGTCGGTGTTGAACGCGGTCCAGGCCATCCCGATGACCGCGTACGGCGCGGCCAGCATCAGCGCGGTGCCGATCCACTCGGCGATGGTCATCTCGAAGCTCAAGAGCTTCTTTGCCGCGCTGAGCATGCCGTCCTCTCGATCGCCTCTCCCGCACTATGTTAATGCTGATTCACGCGCTGTCAGCGAATTCACGGTAATGCCCGCGCCCGGCCGCGTGGTCAGGACAGCATGGAGCGCACGTTGTCGGCGAAGGCTGCGGTGGTGAAGCAGATCGGCTCGGCGAACTCCTCGAGCGTGACCGCGTCGGACCAGTTCGCGTCGGCGGCCGCACGGAGCAACGGCTTGACCATCGCGACCGAGTGCGCCGGCATGGCCGCGATCCGCGCACACCACTCGTCGGCCACCTCGGCAAGTCGCGCGTGTTCGACGACTTCCTGCACGAGACCCAGACGCTGGGCAGCACGGGCATCGAGGTGTTCGCCGCGCAGGTAGTAGGCCAACGTGCCCTGATAGCCCAACCGCCGCGTCAGAGCCCAACTCGTGCCGACTTCCGGAAGCAGCCCCAGCCGACCGAACGCGGGCACGATGATGGCGCGCTCGCTGGCGATCACGAGGTCACACGTCAGCGCCCAAGCCAACCCGACCCCGGCAGCCGCGCCGTTGAGCGCGGCGATGTAGATGGTGTCGGAGCCGGCGATCAACCGGGCGATCCCGCCGAACTCACGGCGGATCCACCGCCAGATGTCGGCCGCCCCCTCACTGGCGCCGAGTCGGTCGATCGCGGTGTTCATCATCTGCAGGTCACCGCCGGCGCTGAAACCAGGATCGGCGCCGGTGAGCACGACACTGCGGACTTCGGGGTCGCCGTCCAGATCGGTCAAGGCGCGGCGCAGTTGGCGCACCAGCGGCGCGGACAGCACATTGAGCCGCCGCGGTTCGTCGAGCGTGACCACGGCCCGGTCCCCGCGACGCTCGACGCGCACACGTTGGGGCGCGTCGTCGTCATCACCGGCGGCCACCATCTCGCGGTACAACGGGCTCTGCTCAGCCATCATCTGTCCTCCTCGGTTTCTCTGGAGCGCAACGCCGCCCAGGCGGCGTCGGCGAAAACCTCGATCGTGCCCGGCGGTAGGCGCTTGGCGGCGGAGTACACCCAGTGCCTGCTGTACTCCTGGGCCGGCCCCAGCCACAGCGCCGCCGTGACCGCGACCCGCATCGGCTGCAGCACTCCATACCGGTGGTGTGGGCGCCACCAGTCGCCGACCGCCGCGAAGAACTGTTCGTTGGACTCGCGTAGCTCGTCACTGTCCAGGCGAGGACCGAGCAACAGTCCGGCCTCGCCCCGGTGCGCGGCGACCCACCGCAGGTGGTAGGCGACGCCGCCGCGGATACCGCCCTCCGCGGTGTCGTGACTTCGCAGCATCGCGATGAAGCCCGCCTGGTATTCGCCGAGCAGCTGGGCGAAGACGGCGGTGGCCAGCGAAACCTTGTCCGGGAAGTGGTGATACAGGGCTCCGACGCTGACCTCGGCCTCTCGGCGTACCTCGTCGAGGGTCGCCGACAGCGCGCCGTCCGCGGCGAACCGGCGCCGGGCGGCAGCCAGCAGCCGCGTCCGGGCATCGCTCCTCGCGGGCACGAGGATCACTCTAGTAGTACCGAGGAATCCTCTGTCAACGTCAGTGGGCCTGATAGAGGATGCCGCGGCCGATCGCCTCGCGCACGACCGGAAGCGCGGCAGTGGCCAACGCGTCGGCGTCGACGTCGTGGACGCCGGCCAGCAGCCCGATCAGAGTGCCGAGCGGCACCTCGCCGCGGCAGCCGGCCAGCAGCGCGCGGCTCACCTCGTCGACGCCGAGAACCGCGCCGGGCCCACCGGGCCGACGCACCGCCGCGCCCACCACCTGCCATCCGTCCGGTCCGGGCAGCGAGTGCTCCTCGAGCAAGACCGGCGCGGTGGACAACTTCGCCGCGAGCAACTGCTCGTCGGTGGTGTCGCGCAGGTACTCGCGGCGGGCGAAGAACGCCTCGATCTCGTCTCCGGTCGGCGCCTCGTCGGCACCGGTGATCTCCTCGAGGACATGCTCGGGGTCGCCGTCCTCGCCTCGGCGGGGGGCGCGCAGCGCGATGGCGCCCATCCCGATCCCGGCGATCCCCTCGGCGGCGAACCAGTCGAGCCACCGCCCACCGCGCAGCGCCGTCTGTTCGGGGGTCTCACCGGCGTCCGACGTCCACAGCGACACGTAGCTGACCGGGTCGGCGAGTTCGCGTTGCACCACCCACGCGTGCAGGCCGGTGCCGGCCAGCCACCCGCGCACCCGGTCGCGCCAGTCGGCGTCGCGGCGCACCACCCAGTTGGCCATGATCTGCGCATGGCCGCCCGGTTTCAGGTGGTCACCGATCTGTCGAATCAGGCTCTCGCACAGGGTGTCTGCGACCATCCCGGAGTCCCGGTACGTGTAGTCGCGGGTGCCGGCACCGACCACGAACGGCGGGTTGGACACGATCAGGTCGAACCGCTCCCCCGCCACCGGTTCGAACAGGCTGCCCTCCCGCAGGTCCCAGTCCATTCCGTTGAGCCGCGCGGTGGCCGCCGCCAGCGCGAGCGCGCGCACGTTGGTGTCGGTGGCGACGATCTGCTCACAGTGCGCGTCGAGGTGCAGCGCCTGAATACCGCACCCGGTGCCGAGGTCCAGCGCCCGTTCGACCGGCCGGCGAATCACCGCGCGGGCCAACGAAACCGACGCACCCCCGATACCCAGCACGTGGTCCTGGCGCACCGGGCCGGCCCGCAGCGCCGCGTCCAGATCCGAGACCACCAGAAAGTCGCGGTCACCGTCGCTGTGCGGGCGCACATCGAGCGCGGCGCGGACCGTCGCGGGTGAGGCGGACTCGAGGACACCGTTGGCGAGCAGGGCGTCGACGCCGGCGGTGGGCAGCGCATCGGCGATGAGATCCACCGGTTCGTCGGAGCCGAGCAGGAACAGCCGCACCACCGCGGCCAGCCGGCGTCGCTCACCGCTTCGCGCCCGCTCGGTGGCGCGCGCCGCCGGCCACCACACGCCCCGCGCGAACGCCGCGTAGACGTCCTCGCCGAGCAGATCGGCCACCGCGTCGGTGGTGTATCCCGCGGCGCGCAGGTCGGCGCCGAGGGCGTCGACGACGGCCGGGTCGGCCGCCACGGCGGGCGGCTCGCCGGCCGTCAAAGCAGGGTGCCCTGTTCCGGTTCCGGCTGCGCCGGTTCGATCAACTCGGGGCCGTTGTTGCGCACGCTGTTGACCAGCCGCGAGACCTCGCGGACCTGCACCCGGTCCAGGTCGCCGTGCCCGCGCAGCAGGCCTTCGTCGATGGGCGCGTCGGGGTCTAGCCAGCGGTCCCAGTCGCGTTCGCTGATGGTCAGCGGCATCCGGTCGTGGATGTCGGCGAGCGGGCCCGCGGCGTCGGTGGTGATGATCGTGCAGCTCAGCAGCGGTTTGGCGTCCTTGGGGGCGTCTTTGGGTCGCCACGTCGACCACAGCCCGGCCATGAACAGCGGCTCACCGTCGCCGGCGTACATGAAGAACGGGGTCTTGGCGCCCTTCTCGCCTTTCCACTCGTACCAGCCGTCCATCGGCACCAGGCAGCGCTTGCTCTTGGCCGAGGCGCGGAACACCGGCGAAGTGGTCAGCTTCTCGGAGCGGGCGTTGATCAGCAGCGGGCCCTTGGTCTCCGGGCTGCCGTCACCGGTGGCCTTGGCCCACGGCGGGATCAGGCCCCAGCGCATCGAGCGCAGCCGTCGGGTGGCCTCGTCGTCGGGGTCGCTGTGCCGCTTGACGACAGTGCTGACCGTCGTGGTCGGGGCCACGTTGTAATTGGCGCCGGTGTCTTTGCCGCTCGCCGTGGTCTCGTCGATCGCCTTGATCTTCTCGGCCAGCAGCGCCGGGTCGGTGGTGACCGCGAAACGTCCACACATGAATCCCATGGTGGCACGCATCGCCGACAGGGGAAGATGGGAGCTGTGAACAACACCGAACCCGCAGAACCGGCGGCCTGGCCTGCACCGACGATCGCCAACCCCGTGCACGCCACGATCACCGTCCCGGGTTCGAAGTCGCAGACCAACCGGGCCTTGGTGCTGGCGGCGCTGGCCACCGCGCAGGGGCCGTCGACCGTCACGGGTGCGCTGCGCAGTCGCGACACCGACCTGATGATCGGCGCGCTGCAGGAACTCGGGGTCAGTGTCGACGGTGCGGCCGACCACCTGAGCATCGGCGGCGCGGTCGACCCGCGCGACGGCGCACGCATCGACTGCGGGCTGGCGGGCACGGTGTTGCGGTTCGTGCCGCCGGTCGCGGCGCTGGGCACCGCGACGATCACTTTCGACGGTGACGAGCAGGCCCGCGTCCGCCCGATCTCGCCGCTGCTCGACGCGCTGCGCGGGCTCGGGGTCGACATCGACGGCGACGGGCTGCCGTTCGCGGTGCGCGGCGCCGGGTCGGTCGCCGGCGGGACCGTCGAGATCGACGCGTCGGCGTCCTCACAGTTCGTGTCGGGACTGTTGTTGTCGGGAGCCAGTTTTCGCGACGGGCTGACCGTCGTGCACACCGGCGAAGCGGTGCCGTCGGCGCCACATGTGTCGATGACGGTGGCGATGCTGCGCGACGCGGGCGTCGACGTCGACGACACCGAGGCCAACCGGTGGCGGGTGGCGCCCGGACCCGTCGCCGCGCGGGAATGGGTGATCGAGCCCGATCTGTCGAACGCGGTGCCGTTCCTGGCCGCGGCGGTGGTCAGCGGCGGGACCGTGCGCCTGGCGGGCTGGCCGCAGGCGAGCACCCAGCCGACCGAAACCATCGTCGCGATCCTGAAGAAGCTCGGCGCCACTGTGCGGCACGGGGATTCGTACCTCGAGGTGTGCGGCGCGCACGAGTACGACGGTATCGACGTGGACCTGCGCGATGTCGGCGAGTTGGCCCCCGCGGTGGCGGCGCTGGCCGCGCTGGCCTCCCCCGGCGCGGTTTCGCGCCTGTCGGGCATCGCGCACCTTCGCGGGCACGAAACCGATCGGTTGGCGGCGCTGTCGGCGGAGATCAACGGTCTCGGCGGGCAGTGTGAGGAGACCGCCGACGGCCTGGTCATCACCGCCCGGCAGTTGCGCGGCGGGCTGTGGCACTCCTACGCCGACCACCGGATGGCCACCGCGGGCGCCATTGTGGGACTGAAGGTTCCGGGCGTGACGGTGCAGGACATCGAGACGACCGGCAAGACCATCCCCGACTTCCCGGCCCTGTGGGCCGACATGCTCGCCGGCCAGACGACGGAGGTCGGCACCGCTTGAGCCGGCGCGAGTACGACGAGTCCGACGTCCGGGTACGCCCGGGTCGTGGCTCGCGGCCGCGGACCAAGACCCGCCCCGACCACGCCGATGCGCAGGAAGCCATGGTGGTCACGGTCGACCGGGGGCGGTGGGGATGCGCGCTCGGCGGTGACCCGGACCGGCGGGTGACCGCGATGCGGGCGCGCGAGTTGGGCCGCACGCCCATCGTGGTGGGTGACGAGGTCGGGATCGTCGGTGACCTGTCCGGGCGGCCGGACACGCTGGCCCGCATCGTGCGCCGCGGTGATCGGCGAACGGTGTTGCGCCGCACCGCCGATGACACCGACCCCAGCGAGCGCGTCGTCGTCGCGAACGCCGACCAGCTGCTGATGGTGGTGGCGCTGGCCGACCCGCCGCCGCGCACCGGCCTGGTGGAGCGCGCGCTGATCGCGGCCTACGCGGGCGGACTGCAACCCATTCTCTGCCTGACCAAGACCGACCTGGCGCCCGCGGAGCCGTTCGCCGCGCAGTTCGCCGACCTGGACCTGACCGTCACGACCGCCGGCCGTGACGATCCGCTCGACACGGTCGCGCCGCTGCTGACCGACCGGGTCACGGTGCTGCTGGGCCACTCCGGGGTCGGCAAGTCGACGCTGGTGAATCGGCTTGTGCCCGAGGCGGATCGAGCGACCGGCGCGGTCACCGACATCGGCAGGGGTCGGCACACGTCGACGCAGTCGGTGGCGCTGCCGTTGGCGTCGGGCGGCTGGGTGGTCGACACGCCGGGCATCCGGTCGTTCGGGTTGGCCCACATCGAACCCGACGACGTGTTGTTGGCGTTCTCGGATCTGGCCGAGGCCATCAAGGACTGTCCGCGCGGTTGCGGGCACATGGGTCCGCCCGCCGACCCGGAGTGCGCGCTGGACACTTTGACCGGGCCGGCCGTCGAGCGGGTCGCCGCCGCCCGCAGGCTGCTGGCCGCCCTGCACGAGTCGACAGCCTGGTAACCCCTCACCTCTTTGGGGCGAGCGTGCGCGTTTGCACCCGACACGCCGCGCAACTTCGACACTTTGCGCACGCTCAAACCCGAACGAGCGTGCGTAGACTGCCGCCAGTGAGCGAACCGCACTACGAGCGGCGCACCCGAGAGGGTTACGACGTGACCGCCGCCGGCTATGCCGAACGGTTCCACGACCACCTCCGCGACAAGCCCCTCGACCGCGCGGTGCTGTCGGGGTTCGCCGGGCTGATCCGGCCCGACGGGCTCGTCGTCGACCTCGGCTGCGGCACCGGGGCGACGTCACGCATCCTCGCCGATTACGGCGTGGACGTCGTCGGAATCGACCTCTCCCCGAACATGATTGCCGAGGCGCGCCGATTGAACCCGGACCTCGAGTACCGCGTCGGGTCGATGATGCGCACCGACCTGCCCGATGGCCACGCCGACGGTGTCTGCGCGTGGTATTCGACAATCCATATCCCTGATGATCAGCTGCCGCAGGTCTTTTCGGAGTTCCACCGGATACTTCGACCCGGCGGCCATGCGCTGCTGGCCTTCCAGGTCGGCGATCAGCCGAAAGTGCTCACCGAGGCGTTCAGCGAAGAGGTGGACCTGACGTTCCACCGCCGCCGCCCGGAGGCGGTCGAGCGGCTGCTCGCCGACGCGGGCCTCCGGCCGTACGCGCGCCTGGTGCGCGACGCCGACGACGACGGCCTCGAGTCGACGCAGCAGGCCTACCTCATCGCGTCGCGAGCGTGCGCAGAGCGCTGATTTTCCGCGGCGTGTCGTGCGCAGACACGCACGCTCGCGCAGAAAATGCTCAGGCCGCCAGACGCTTCTGGCGCCGCCGCGCCCGCGCCGCCGTGATCGCCGACTTGAGGCCGCGGCGCTGGCTGGGCTCGAGTTCGGCGAACATCCGCTCGCTGCGGGTCTCGGGGGCGTCGTCGGCGGTGTCGCGCAGGTACTTGTCCGGCAGCGACAGCTTGGCGATCGTGCGCCACGTCTTGCCGTACTGCACCAGGAACGAACCCGTCGTGTACGGCAGGTCGTACTTGTCGCACACCTGGCGCACCCGGACCGAGATCTCGTGCAGCCGGTTGCTCGGCAGGTCCGGATACAGGTGGTGCTCGATCTGATGGCACAGGTTGCCGCTCATGAACCGCAACACCGGGCCGCCCTCGAAGTTGGCACTGCCCAGCATCTGACGCAGGTACCACTGGCCCTTGGACTCGCCGACCATGTCGGTCTTGGTGAATTTCTCTGCGCCGTCAGGGAAGTGGCCGCAGAAGATCACCGCGTTCGACCAGACATTGCGGATCACGTTGGCGACCGCGTTGGCCGTCAACGTCGAACGGAACGTCGCACCCGGGGACAGTGACGTCAGTGCCGGATAGGCGACGTAGTCCTTGACCACCTGGGCGCCCGCCTTGGCGGCGAACTCCCGTGCGCGGACCTTGCTTTCGTCGCGGTTGTCCCGGCCCTTGAAGATCTTGCCGAGCTCGACGTGCTGCAGTCCGACGCCCCATTCGAAGCCGAGCGCGAGAATCGTGTTGTACAGCAGGTTTCCGAGGTTGAACGGCTTCCACTTCGCATCGCGGGTGACGCGCAGCAGGCCGTAGCCCACGTCGTCGTCCATGCCCAGGATGTTGGTGTACTTGTGATGCATGAAGTTGTGGGTGAACCGCCAGTGCTTGCTCGACCCGCTCATGTCCCACTCCCACGTGGAGGAGTGGATCTCGGGATCGTTCATCCAGTCCCACTGGCCGTGCATGACGTTGTGGCCGATCTCCATGTTCTCGATGATCTTGGCCACGCCGAGCGTGACGGTGCCTGCCCACCAGGCGGAGCGACGCGAGCTCGCGGCCAGCATCAGCCGACCTGCCACCTCCAGCGCGCGCTGGCCGGCGATGGTGCGACGGATGTAGCGCGCGTCGCGTTCGCCGCGGGAGTCTTCGATGTCCTGCCGGATCGCATCCAACTCCACGGCCAGACCCTCGATGTCCGACTCAGTCAGATGGGCGAACTCCGGAACGTCAGTGATTGCCATGGTCGAGCCTCCTCTCGCTCCGTACGCTACCGTAACCTACGTACCCGTAGGTTACTGGCGAGTAAACCTCACACATCGAGTACACAATCGCCCGCTGCCGCCGACACGCACGTCTGCACGCGGCTGCCGGGTTCGTGCTCGACACCGGTGCGCAGGTCGCGCACGTGGCCGTCGAGCAGACCCACCACACACGACTGGCAGATGCCCATCCGGCACCCGAACGGCATCCGGATCCCGGCCTGCTCCCCGGCGTCCATCAGCGGCGTCGCGGCGTCCACCTGTGCGGTCTTGCCGCTGCGCGCGAACTCCACGGTGCCGCCGGCGCCCTGCACGGCCGCCTTGGTGACCGCGAACCGCTCGAGGTGCAGGTTCTCGGGAACGCCGTGCTCCGACCACGCCCGCGAGGCGGTGTCGAGCATGCCCTCGGGGCCGCAGGCCCAGGTCTGGCGCTCACGCCAGTCGGGGACCTCGTCGGCCAACCGGTCGAGCGACAGCCGGCCCTCGGTGCGGGTGGCCCGGATCCGCAGCCGGTACCCGGGGTGCGCATCGGCCAGCTCGGCGAGTTCACCGGCGAACATCACATCGGATTCGGTTGGTGCGGAATGCAAGTGGACGATGTCGGTGATCTGGTCGCGACGCGCCAGGGTGCGCAGCATCGACATCACCGGGGTGATCCCGGACCCGCCGGTCAAAAACAGCACCTTGGCCGGCGCGGGGTCGGGCATCGTGAAGTTGCCCTGCGGCGCGGCCAGCCGCACGATCGTCCCGGGGGCCAGGCCGTCGACCAGGTGCGTCGACAGGAAGCCCTCGGGCATCGCCTTGACGGTGATCGCGATCGTGCGGGTGGTGCGCGACGGCGCGGAGGTCAGTGAGTACGACCGCCAGCGGAACCGCCCGTCGATCTGCACACCGATCCCGATGTACTGCCCGGGCTGGTAGTCGAACGTGAAACCCCAGCCGGGCTTGATGACGAGCGTCGCGGAGTCGACGGTCTCGCGACGCACCTCCAGCACCCGGCCGCGCAGTTCGCGCGCCGACCACAGCGGGTTCGCCAGCTTGAGGTAATCGTCGGGCAGCAGCGGTGTGGTGATCCGCTGTGCGAGGGAACGCAGCGCGTGCCAGCCCGGATGTCTGTCGGCTCCGGCGACCGACGGCCGCACGGTATCGACGACATTGGCCGAAACCTTCACGTGATTCTTGGCCATGGCAACCTACGGTACCGTAACTTACGCTCCCGTATCCACCCGAACGGCGAGCAGACGCGGACTCGCACCCGGACGGCCGCGATTACGCGATTCTGTGTCTGCTCACCGCAGGACGTCAGAGCAGCTCGAGAAGGAACGCCAGTTCCTGCGGCGCATACCAGGCCAGGTCGTGGTCCTGGGCGTCGCCGACGACGAACTCGGCGTCCTCGTCACCCAGATCGGCGTCGTCGACCGCATCGACGGCGGCCAGCACCGCCGACTCGGCCTCAGCGTTGTCGACGTAGGCCGCGATCACCGCATCGAACCCGACCGGCCCGGTCAGCCGCACCACCGCGTCGTCGAGATCGGGTCGCGGGGCGGCGTCCTCGACGTCGGCCACCAGCACCGCCCGCCGCGGCGGCAGCTCACCGACGCCCTGCCCGCCCAGCAGCCGCAGCGACGCCAGCGCCGCCTCGCGCAGCGCGACCTCGGCAAGCTCGTCGTCGTCACCCTCGGCGTAGGACTCGCGCAGGGCCGGGGTGACCGCGAACGCGGTGCCGCTACGGGCGTGCAGCGCCCCGTCGGCGACGAGCTGCTGCAGCATGGCCAGGGTCGCCGGTATGTAGACGCGCACCAGGCGAGGTTAGCCGTCGGCGGCCGGGTCCTTCTCCACCGAGATGATGAAGTCGTCGCCGTGTTCGGTGACGCCGTGGATGACCGCGCTGTCGACGGCCTCCTCGGCGTACCTCTTGCGCACCATCATCGGGTCGCGGCGCAGATCCCGCACCAGCGCCACCGCCAGGCCCACCATCACCAGCACGAACGGCAGCGCCGCGATGATCGTGATCGACTGCAGACCGGTCAGCGCGTCCTCCCCGCCGACCAGCAGCATCACCGCCGCGACGGCGCCGGTGGCCACACCCCAGAAGATCACCGTGCCGCGACTGGGTTTGATGGTGCCGCGCTCGGACAGCGAGCCCATCACCACCGACGCCGCGTCGGCGCCGGAGACGAAGAAGATCGCCACCAGCAGCATCACCAGCACGCTGGCGATCGTCGCGATCGGGTACTGGTCGAGCAGCCCGAACAACTGGGCCTCGATGCTGCCCTCCCCGGCCAGGTCCACACCCTCCTGCTGTTCGCGGATCGCCGAACCGCCGAACACCGCGAACCACACCAGCGACACCAGGCTGGGCACCAGCAGCACACCGGCGACGAACTGGCGGATGGTGCGCCCGCGCGAGATCCGCGCGATGAACATCCCGACGAACGGCGTCCACGACACCCACCACGCCCAGTAGAAGATCGTCCACGACTGCAGCCACTCGTTGACCGCAGCGCCCTCGGCGCCGGTCCACGCCGACATCGTCGGCAGGTCGGCCAGGTAGCTGCCCAGCGAGGTCGGCAGCAGGTTGAGGATGAAAACCGTTGGCCCGACCACGAATACGAACACCGCGAGCAGCAACGCCAACACCATGTTGATGTTCGACAGCCACTGGATGCCGCGCGCGACGCCCGATACCGCCGAAAGGACGAACGCGCAGGTGAGCACCGCGATGGTCACGACCAGGATGGTGTTGCCGGTCTCCCCGATGCCGGCGACGATCTGAAGGCCGCTGCGAATCTGCAAGGCGCCCAAGCCAAGTGAGGCTGCCGAACCGAACAGGGTGGCGAAGATCGCCAGCATGTCGATGATCTTGCCCCCGCGGCCGTTCGCGCGCTCCCCCAGCAGCGGCTCGAACGCCGCGCTGATCAGCTGCAGCCGGCCCTTGCGGTACACGCCGTAGCTGATCGCCAGGCCCACCACCGCGTAGATCGCCCACGGGTGCAACGTCCAGTGGAACAGCGTGGTGGCCATCGCGTTCTGCACCGCGTTCGGGTTGCCCTCCGGCCCGGTGCCCGGCGGCGGAGTCACGAAATGCGACAGCGGTTCGGCCACCCCGAAGAACATCAGCCCGATGCCCATACCGGCGCTGAACATCATCGCGACCCAGGACACGCTGTTGAATTCGGGTTCCTCGTCGTCGCGGCCCAGCGGAATCGCGCCGTAGCGGCTGATCGCCAGCCACAGCACGAACACCACGAAACCCGACGCGGCCAGCACGAACAACCAGCCCGTGTTGTCCATCACCCAGGTCAGCGCGTTGCCCGACGCGGTGGCCAGCGACGCGGTGCTGACGAAACCCCACGTCAAAAAGCACAGCGCGATGACCGCGGTGACCCCGAAGACGACCCAGTCGATGCCGCGGGATCGCAGCGCGTCCGGTTCGACCGGCTGGTCGAGCACGGGGTGTGGCACCACCTCGCTCGACGGCGACTTCAGTGCGCGTTCAGCAGTGCTGGATTTCTGGCGCTTCTCGTTCTCTGGGGTCACGGTCATGGTGTGCCAATTCGACCCCTTTACAGCTGGACAGTCAATCCGGCAAACCCTGGGCGCGGGTTCACTGCGCGGCTTCGAGCAGTTCCTCCATCGACTCGCGCAGCAAATCGGGCAACACGTCGACATCGCTCATCGCGTCGCGGTCGGCGTTGATGCCGTAGTAGACCATGCCGTTGTAGGAGGTCACGCCGATCGCCAGCACCTGGTTGTGCAGCAGCGGCGGCACCGCGTAGGTCTCGAGCAGCTTGGTGCCCGCGATGTACATCTGGTGCTGCGCGCCCGGCACGTTGGTCAGCAGCAGGTTGAACTGCCGCGCCGAGAACGTCGTCGCGACCCGGATGCCCATCGCGTGCAGGGTCGGCGGGGCAAACCCCGACAGCGTGACGATGGTGCGGGCGTCGACCAGGCTGGCCGCGGTGGACGCCGACTCGGTGGCGTAGGCGATCTGCGACAGACGCACCACCGCATTGCCCTCCCCGACCGGCAGGTCGACCAGGAACGGCGACACCTCGCTGATGGCCTGACCGGGCCCGGTCGCGTCGAGTTCGGCGTCGGGGTACACCGACATCGGCGCCATCGCCCGCACCTTGGTCGACGTGGTGACCGGTTCGCCGCGCGACATCAGCCAGTTGCGCAGGGCGCCGGCCACCACGGCCAGCACCACGTCGTTGACGTCGCAGTCGTAGCGGGCGCGCACCGCGCGGTAGTCCTCGAGCCGCCCGCCGGAGACGGTGAACCGGCGGTTGCGCGAGACCGTGGTGTTCAGCGGGCTGCTGGGGGCGGTGCCGCGCGCGACGGTGCGCGCCATGTTGACGAACCGGCGGCCCACGTCGACGAGTTGGCCGGCGTTGGTGGCGACGTCGACGACGGCCTCGCGCACCGCGCCGAGTTGTTCGGCCGGGCGCATGATCCACTCGCCGACCGCGCCGAGCAGCAGCTGGCGGTCGCCGGGCTCGCGCAGCGGGATCCAGATGTCCTCGCCGAACTCCGGGGGTTTCTGGGTCCGGTCGGCGATGACGTGGCCGATCTCCAGCGCGGTCATGCCGTTGACCAGCGCCTGGTGCGACTTGGTGTAGATGGCCAGCCGGTTCTTGGCCAGGCCCTCGATCAGGTACATCTCCCACAGCGGGCGGGACTTGTCCAGCGGCCGGGAACCCAGCCGCGCGATCAGCTCGTGCAGTTGCGCGTCGCTGCCCGGCGAGGGCAGCGCCGAGCGCCGGATGTGGTAGGTGATGTCGAAGTCGGGGTCGTCGACCCACACCGGCCGCGCCAGCCCCAGCGTCACTTCGCGCACCTTCTGCCGGTACCGCGGAATCTGCGGCAGCCGCTGCTCGACGGTGGCGAGCAGGGTTTCGTAGCTCAGCCCGCTGCGCGGTTTCCGCAGAATCGACAGGCTGCCCACATACATCGGCGTCGACGTGTTCTCCAGGTGATAGAACGACGCGTCAGCCGCCGACAACCTGGTGACCATCGCGGTGCCGCTCCTCCCCTGTCGATCGCGGTTCCGCCGCGCACGTCGCAGACTCCGCCACGCTAGCCGCCGAACCCTGGGTGGCGCATCGCGGGTGCGCAGAACCCCCTGGCAACCGTGCGATCATGAAGAGGTCTGTGACTCTCCGGCAGACGCGTCCCGTCACGCCGACCCGCTGGAGAGCCCACCTGTGACCGCTTCCCGGATCCACCCGTCCGCCCCGCCCGCCGAGACCCCGGCGCTCGTCGCCCCGGTCGTCGACTTCGAGCCGCCGCCGGTCGGGGTGGCCGCCTGTCCCCCGCCCCGTTCGGCCGCGTTGCGGCGCCGCAGCCCGACCGCCGGGCGAGGTCCGCGTCAGGAGCACCTGAGACGAGCCGCAGCGCCCGAGCCGGCCGCCCGGGCCGCGACGGTGTTCGCCGACGCGGCGCTGCGCCGGGTGCTGGAGGTGATCGACCGCCGCCGACCGACCGCGCAGCTGCGTCCGCTGCTGACACCGGCGCTGATCGAGACCGTGCTGGCGCTGACCCGGTTCCCGCAGTCCTCGGCGGCCACCCTGCGGCGGATCCGGGTGCGCATGGTCGACGACGACGGCGACTTCACCCGGGCCGCCGAGGTTTTCGGCACCTACAGCCGCGGCCCGCGGGTCCGCGCCGTCGCCGCCCGCGTCGCGTTCGACGGTCAGCGCTGGCGCATCGTCGCGCTGCAGATCGGGTGAACTCGCGGCGCTCAGCGCCTGCGCATGGCCTTCGCGTCGCGGGCCTGCTGGCGCGCGGCCTCGCGGCGCTCCTTGCGCGTGGTGCCCGGCGCCGCATGACGCGGGCCACCGCCACCGCCGTTGGAGCGCTGCACCTGCGCCGAACCGTCCTCCGACGGGCCGGTGTAGGTCAGCGGCCGCGACTCGTCATCGTCGATTCCCTTGGCGCGCAGCGGAGCCGGGCGTTCCTTGGTCGCCACCGCACCCTGTTCGCTCTGCGCCTGAGCGGCGGCGTTCTTCGCGAACTCGGCCAGACCCGAGGGCGTCGCCACCGGGGCCACCGCGGGTTGCGGTGCGGGTTCGACCGCGACGTTGAACAGGAACCCGACCGACTCCTCCTTGAGGCCTTCGAGCATGCCGATGAACATGTCGTAGCCCTCGCGCTGGTACTCGACGAGCGGGTCGCGCTGGGCCATCGCGCGCAGACCGATGCCCTCCTTGAGGTAGTCCATCTCGTAGAGGTGCTCGCGCCACTTACGGTCGAGCACGTTGAGCAGCACGTTGCGTTCGAGCTGGCGCATCGCGCCCTCGCCGGCGATCTCCTCGATCTGCTTCTCCCGCTCGGCGTACGCGCGGTCGGCGTCGGCGATCAACGCCTCCAGCAGTTCCTCGCGGGTCAGCTCGCCGGGCTCGCCGACCGCGTCGGAGTCGAGCAGGTCGTGGTGGTCGATGCCGACCGGGTAGAGCTGCTTGAGCGCGGTCCACAGCTGCTCGAGGTCCCAGTCCTCGGAGTAGCCCTCGGCGGTGGCCCCGTCCACGTAGGCGGTGATCACGTCGACGAGCATGTTGCGCGCCTGATCGGCGAGGTTCTCGCCCTCCAGGATGCGCCGCCGCTCCTCGTAGATGACCATGCGCTGCTTGTTCATCACCTCGTCGTACTTGAGGACGTTCTTGCGGACCTCGAAGTTCTGCTGCTCGACCTGGGTCTGCGCGCTCTTGATCGCGCGGGTCACCATCTTGGCCTCGATCGGCACGTCGTCGGGCAGGTTCAGCCGGGTCAGCAGCGCCTCGAGCGTCGCGCCGTTGAACCGCCGCATCAACTCGTCGCCGAGGGACAGGTAGAACCGCGACTCGCCGGGGTCGCCCTGGCGGCCGGAGCGGCCGCGCAGCTGGTTGTCGATGCGGCGCGATTCGTGGCGTTCGGTGCCCAGCACGTACAGGCCGCCGACGGCGATCACGTCCTCGGCCTCACCGGCGGCCTCCGCCTTGACCTGCGGCAGCACCTCGTGCCAGGCCTTCTCGTACTCGTCGGGCGTCTCGACCGGGTCGAGGCCCTGGTCGCGCAGCCGCTTGTCGACCAGGAAGTCGACGTTGCCGCCGAGCACGATGTCGGTGCCGCGGCCGGCCATGTTGGTGGCGACGGTGATCGCGCCGAGCCGGCCCGCCTCGGCGATGATGTTCGCCTCCTGCTCGTGGTACTTGGCGTTGAGCACGTTGTGCGGGATGCGGCGTTTCTGGAACTGGCGCGACAGGTACTCGGAGCGCTCGACGCTGGTGGTGCCGATCAGCACCGGCTGCCCCTTCTCGTAGCGCTCGGCGACGTCGTCGACCACGGCCATGTACTTGGCCTCTTCGGTCTTGTAGATCAGGTCGGACTGGTCGGCGCGGATCATCGGCATGTTGGTCGGGATGCTGACCACGCCGAGCTTGTAGATCTCGTGCAGCTCGGCGGCCTCGGTCTGGGCCGTACCGGTCATGCCGGCGAGCTTGTCGTAGAGCCGGAAGTAGTTCTGCAGCGTGATCGTGGCCAGCGTCTGGTTCTCGGCCTTGATCTCGACGCGCTCCTTGGCCTCGATGGCCTGGTGCATGCCCTCGTTGTAGCGGCGGCCGACCAGCACGCGGCCGGTGAACTCGTCGACGATCAGCACCTCGCCGTCGCGGACGATGTAGTCCTTGTCGCGCTGGAACAGCTCCTTGGCCTTGATCGCGTTGTTCAGGTAGCTGACCAGCGGCGAGTTCGCGGCCTCGTAGAGGTTGTCGATGCCGAGCTGGTCCTCGACGAACTCCACGCCGATCTCGTGCACGCCGATGGTGCGCTTGCGCAGGTCGACCTCGTAGTGGACGTCCTTCTCCATCAGCGGGGCCAGCCGCGCGAACTCGGTGTACCAGTTCGAGGCGCCGTCGGCGGGACCCGAGATGATCAGCGGGGTGCGGGCCTCGTCGATGAGGATCGAGTCGACCTCGTCGACGATGGCGTAGTTGTGGCCGCGCTGCACCAGGTCGGCCAGCGAGTGCGCCATGTTGTCGCGCAGGTAGTCGAACCCGAACTCGTTGTTGGTGCCGTAGGTGATGTCGGCGCCGTAGG
Source organism: Mycolicibacterium flavescens (assembly GCF_001722335.1). GTDB lineage: Bacteria > Actinomycetota > Actinomycetes > Mycobacteriales > Mycobacteriaceae > Mycobacterium > Mycobacterium flavescens. The sequence goes on along the minus strand of NZ_MIHA01000020.1, from coordinate 51,698 downwards.
CCGCGCGGCGCTCGTCGGGGGTCAGACCCGACAGGATGACCCCGACCGACAGGCCGAGGAAGCGGTGCACGCGGCCCATCTGCTCGGCGTCGCGCTTGGCCAGGTAGTCGTTGACCGTGATGATGTGCACACCATTGCCGGACAGCGCGTTGAGGTAGGCGGGCAGCACCGCGGTCAGGGTCTTGCCCTCACCGGTCTTCATCTCGGCGACGTTGCCGAAGTGCAGCGCCGCACCGCCCATGATCTGCACGTGGAAGTGCTTCTGGTTGCGCACCCGCCAGGACGCCTCGCGGGCGACGGCGAACGCCTCGGGCAGCACGTCGTCGAGGCTTTCCCCGCCTTCGATGCGCTTTTTGAACTCGTCGGTCTTGGCTCGCAGTTCGGCGTCGGTCAGCTTCTCGATGTCGCCGGCCAGTGAATCCACGTAGTCGGCCACCCCGTGCAGGCGCTTGACCATGCGCCCTTCACCGAGACGCAGCAACTTTTGCAGCACGCTATTTCCCCTATGGGTTGGAAGTCTTCAGCTGAACCCATGGTAGGTGACATGGCTGAAAGCTCCGCCATGCTCCGGAAACGGGGAGTCGTGCGGTGAAGACGAAACCGACCCGGCTCGGGCGAGCCGGATCGGTTTCATGGGACAGGTCTTGCGGGTCAGGCCAGCCGGATGAGCCCGTAGTCGTAGGCGTGCCTGCGGTAGACGACGGTGGGCCGGTCGGTCTCCTTGTCGTGGAACAGGAAGAAGTCGTGACCGACCAGTTCCATCTGCGACAGCGCGTCGTCGACGGTCATCGGGGTGGCCGGGTGCTCCTTGACGCGCACGATGCGGCCCGGTGCGTAGTCGTCGACCGCCTCGTGTTCGGAGGGGGCGGTGTCCTTGAGCTCGTCGAGCGGGGCGGCCGCGATCGCGGTGGCCTCTGCGACCGACAGCGGGGTCTTGTCCCCGTAGTGGATCTTGCGGCGGTCCTTGGCGCGGCGCAGCCGGTTCTCCAATTTGCTGACCGCGGACTCGAAGGCGGCGTAGAAGCTGTCGGCGCAGGCCTCGCCGCGCACCACGGGGCCGCGGCCCCGCGCGGTGATCTCCACGTGCTGACAGTTCTTGCGTTGGCGTCGGTTGCGCTCGTGGTCGAGCTCGACGCCGAACAGGTAGATGGTGCGGTCGAATCGTTCCAGGCGTGACAGTTTCTCTGCGACGTAGATGCGGAAGTGGTCGGGGATCTCGACGTTGCGGCCGGTGACCGCGACCTCGGCGCGCGGCCGGGATTCGGGTGCTTCGTCCTCGATCACCATGGTGCGGGAGTCCAGGGATTGGCTTGACATGCTTGGCAACTCGTTTCTTTGGGCGTCCGCACGCGTCAGCGTGCCCGGGTTGTCGTGGAAGACGCACCGACGTGGCATGCATGTCTCGCCGCTCGCCGGTGCAAGGTGTCGACTACTCACCTCCTACCGCTTGCGGGCGATGTCGGCGCTTCGTGTGAGCGCCGGCCGTGAGTGATTCACGGGTGTTGAAGCCGACGGTAGCCCCGTTCACCCGGTCGTGCCACTAATTCGCCCACCCGTTTTCTGTTCTTCACACAGGTTTGATAGGGGGGTGACCGACGCGCAGGTCAGGCGTTCGCCACAACGAGCACGGCCGCCACGCGTGTCCCACCTGTTTGCAGCACGCGCACCGACTCCGCGGCGGTGGCGCCGGTGGTGACGATGTCGTCGACGACGAGCACCTCGCCGGCCACCGCGCGCACCGCCTTGACGCGTCCGGCGATGTTGCGTTGCCGGTCGGCGGTCGACAGGCCGACGGAGTCGGCGGCCAAGGCGCGGGTGCGCAGCGCCGCGGCGACGGTGACGCCCGGCAGGTCGGCGCACGCGGCGCGGGCCATCCGGGTCACCGGGTCTCCGCCGCGGCGGCGCGCCGACCACGCCCGTGTCGGGGCGGGCACCACGGTCAGCGGCGTGTCGAGCAGCCCCCAGGTCAGCAGCCGCGTCAGCCCGGCCCGCAACGCGTCGGCCAGTACCGGGATCAGGTCGGCGCGGCCGTGCTCCTTGACCGCGACGACGGCGCGGCGCCGCGGCCCGGCGTAGCGGCCCAGCGAGAACACCGGCACCCCCGGGTCGAGTCGCGGTGCGGCGAGGTGCGGTTCGTCGGCCCGCACGGCCAGTGCCGCCGCGCAGTCACCGCACCACCGCGTCGAGGGTGCGCCGCAGCCGCCGCACTGCAGCGGCAGGACCAGGTCGAGCATGGCGCCAGTGTCGCGGGACCGTCCGACACGCGGCGCCGGTTCGGGCCGGTCGTGATCAGCCGCGGATGATCGAATCGCCCTGCACCGTCACGGCTTCCGTCTGCAGCGGTCGGCTGGCCGGCCCCTGGGCGACCGAGCCGTCGAGGTTGAACCTGCTGCCGTGGCACGGGCACACGATGGCGCCGTCGGCGACCCTGTTGACCGCGCACCCGGCGTGGGTGCATGTCGTCGAGAAGGCCAGGAACTGACCGGCCGAGGGCTGGGTGAGGACCAGGTCGTCGACGATCACCCCGGCGCCGACCGGGACCTCGGACGTCTTGGTCAGCACGTTGGCCGGCGCGCCCGGTGCCGGGGTGTCGGGCTTCCTGCCGTAGGCGCTGCACGCGGTCAGCGTGGCCGCCGCGAGACCGGTGCCGATGAGGAACTGCTTGCGTCGCATGGCGATCCTGTCGGTCAGAGGGTGATGCCGGAGGTCTGGAAGAACCACAGCGCCGAGGTCAGCCAGACGTACACCAGCCCGAAGAACAGCAGTCCCCCGGCGATCGGCATGACCCATGCTCGCAGTCCGCGCCGCGTCAGCAGGATCATCTTGGTGACGAAGACGCCGTAGAAGAAACACCCGAACAGCGAGTGGAAGAGCACCCGGTTGTCGGTGTCGGCGAAGCCGAGCGCGTACAGGCAGTGCACCGCGACGGGCACGCTGGCCAGGACGGCCAGCCGGCCCGACCACACGTGCGCCACGCCGATCCAGCCCGGCACCCGCCCCGGGGTCAGCCGGTACATCATGAACGCCGAGGTCATCTGGAACAGCGCCAGCGTCATCGCCAGCGTCGCCAGCCACGACTTGACCGCGGTGCCGCTGGAGAACCCGGCGAGGTTGATCGAGAAGAACTGCGGCTCATGGACTTTGCCGAACACCCCGAGAGCGACGGCGACCAGCGCGCCGATCGCCACCGCGGACAGCGCGGCGGTGTCCGCGGCTGTCCCGGCCCTCAGGCGTTCGGTGGTCGCAACCTCAGGCATCGGTGCCGGCGCCGATCCGGACCGCGCTGACGGTGCGCCCGCCGATCACCGACGTGCCGTCGGTGGACAGTTCGGGCGCGGGTTTGGTCGAGCCGTCGACGGCCTTGAGTACACCGGTCACCGCGCCCGCCGAATCGACGATCCAGCTGCTGCGCACGCCGGCCTCCTCGTAGACGTACGTTCCCGCGGGTAACTGCGCGACCGGCGCGGCGAAGTCCCAGCTCTTCTTCCCGATCCACAGGGTGCCGACGACGGTGTCGCCGACCAGGCGTCCGTCGAGGCGGCCGGTCTTGTCCCTGCTGGCCAGCCTGACGGCGCCGTTGGCCGCGCTGCCGCGCATCCACGACTCGACGGCCTTGCCGTCGCACGCGTACGCGACGGCCTGCTGACCGTCGACCGAGACGTTGAGCGTGATGGTGCCTGCGGCGGTCGGGATCTTGCCGATGTAGTCCGCCTTGGCCGGAAACGCCGGTGCGGGCGGCGGTTTCACGGTGGTGGTGGTCGGCGCGGAACGCTCGGCGACGCGGGCCGGCGCGGGGCGCTCGGCGATGCGGACCGGCGCGGACTCATCGTTGACCACGTTGACGAACCACATTCCGGTCCCCACCGCGGCGGCGGCGAACAACGTGACGAGTGGACCGCGGATCTTCATGTTCGACTCCTGCTTCGGCGGGCGCCTCGGTGGCACCCGGTCCTCAGCACTACGAGCCAGACCCGCGATCCGTTCACGCCACCTCATGCGCCGAGTTCTGCGCGAGGGTCGCGATCCGCGAAGTTTCACGACCCTGGCGTAGAAATCTCGGGCAGCCCCGAACTCAGCCGGGCAGTACCGGTTCGGCGCGCGGCACCATCAGCGGGCGCACCTCGGCCCAGGCCGGATCGTCCTCGGCCGCCGAACCGGAGAGCTGCAGCACGCCGCGGGCGTCGGCGACGTACACCGTCGACGGGTTGGCGGCCACCGTGGTGACCGGCATCAGCAGGTTGCGGCTCGGACCGTCGGAGTTGACGCCGTCGAGGTTGACGTAGGAGACCGGGTGCTGCGGATCGGTGCGGCTGACCACGATGTCGTCGCCGGTGCGCCACGACAGCGACACGACGGTGTTGCCGAGGCCGTAGCCCAGCCGCCGCGGATAGGTCAGCGCGAACCCGCCGGCGGGGGTCTGCTCGACGCCGGCCAGGATCACCTGCCCGTCGATGACCATCGCCGCGCGGGTGCCGTCGCGCGAGAGCTGCAGTTCGGTGATCACGCCGGGGAACCGGCTCGACACCGGCGTCAGGTCGACCGGGATGCGCGCGGGCTGCCCCGACGCGTCCTGGATGACCCGCAGCACGTTGTTCCCGTCGACCACCACCCACACCGCGTGGTCCAGCGACCAGCTGGGCCGCGACAGGTTCCGCGCGTCGAGCACCTGCGACGCGTCACCGCCCAGCGGTCCGATCCACAGCGACGACGCCGTGTCCGGCGCGCCCGGCCGCAGCGTCACGATCGACGCCACCTCCTGGCCGCTGCGCGACACCGCCGCCGCGGTCTGGTCCGGCATCTGCCCGAACGCCCCGGGCACCCGCGGGGTGCGTTGCCCGTCGAGCGCGACCAGCGTCCCGCCCACCAGCGCGTGCAACCCGGCGGCCGCACCGGAGGCCGCACCCGGGTCGGTGGCCGCCACGTTGGTGGTCTCCCAGCCGTCGACGAACCGGTCGTCGAGGGCGGTGCCGTCGGCGTTGATCACGTAGGGGCCGTTGACTCCGGCCCGATTCAGGGTCCAGATGAGCTGCGCGGCAAGCAGTTGCCTGCTGTGCGGGTCGGTGGTCGACAGGTTGTCCAGGTCGATGCGGGCGCCGCCGTAGCCGCGGCCGACGCCCATCTTGCCGCCGTCGGCGCGCGTCACCGGCCCGCGCAGTTTCAGCGGCGGGCCGAGCAGGTTGCGCACCGTGTTGACCATCTCCGGGCGCGGCCCGGCGATCAGCTTGCTGACCAGTTCGGTGGCCAACTGGTCGGGGTCGGACACCGCGACGTACCGCGGGTCGGGCACCACGGTGCTGCCGGTCGGGTCGACGAAGTACAGGGTGTGGCGCTTGTAGGTGGCCTGGAACTGCTGCCAGTCCAGGAACACCCCGTTGGGCAGCTTGTCGATGCGCCACCCGCCCGAGGTCTTGACCAGTTCGATCGGGCCGGGGTCGGGCAGCGCGCCCTCCCCCGTCTCGAACACCCCCATGTCCGACAGCGACCCCAGGATGTCGGCGCGCATGGTCACCGAAACCCGTTCGGGGCTGCGGGTTTCGACGAACACCACGTTGTCGATCAACAACGCGCTACCGGCGTCGTCCCACGTGCTGGACGCCGATTCGGTCAGGAACTGTCGGGCGGCCAGGTGCCGGTTCGCGGGATCGGCTGTCGCCTTGAGGAATTCGCGCAGCAGCACGTCGGGGTCCATCCCCGGCGTCGGCTTGGGCAGGCTGGGCGGCGCAGGCCGGTCTACGGTGCCGATGGCTTGGGGCGCCGACGAACTCGGCACGCCGGCGCACCCGGTGAGCACACACATCAGCAGCGCAAGCACTACCGACACCAGGCGTTTCACACGCTCTCCTGCGCGTGTTCGCGGTCACGCGCCGGCCGCGGCGGGTCCTCGGGCTCAACGGGTTTCATCGGCAGCGGGCTGGTAGTCACCTTGTGCCCGCGCACCAGCGGCAGCGTCAGCCGGAAGCAGGCGCCGTTACCGGGTTCGCCCCACGCCTCGAGCCGGCCCTGATGCAGCCGGGCGTCCTCGATGCTGATCGCCAGGCCCAGCCCGGTCCCGCCGGAGCGCCGCACCCGCGAGGGGTCCGAGCGCCAGAACCGGCTGAACACCAGCTTCTCCTCGCCGGGGCGCAGGCCCACCCCGTAGTCACGGACAGTGACGGCGACGGTGTCCTCGTCGGCGGCCATCCGGATGCGGACCGGTTTGTGCTCGGCGTGGTCGATGGCGTTGGCGATCAGGTTGCGCAGGATGCGCTCCACGCGTCGTGGATCGACCTCGGCGATGACCTCACCGTCGGGCATCTCCTCGATCAGCTCGATGTCGGCGTCGGCGGCGAGGTGGCCGACGTTCTCCAGCGCGCTCTTGACCGTCGACCGCAGGTCCACCGACTCCACCGACAGTTCGGCGACACCGGCGTCGTGGCGGGAGATCTCGAGCAGGTCGTTGAGCAGCGTCTCGAACCGGTCGAGTTCGTTGACCATCAGTTCGGTGGACCGGCGCAGCGCCGGGTCCGGGTCCTCAGCCGAGTCGTGGATGTGGTCGTAGATCAGGTCGGCGGCCATGCGCACGGTCGTCAGCGGGGTGCGCAGTTCGTGGCTGACGTCGGAGGTGAACCGGCGCTGCAGGTTGCCGAACTCCTCGAGTTGGGTGATCTGGCGGTGCAGGCTCTCGGCCATGTCGTTGAACGACACCGCCAGCCGCGCCATGTCGTCCTCGCCGCGCACCGGCATCCGCTCGGTGAGGTGGCCTTCGGCGAACCGTTCGGCGATCCGCGACGCCGAGCGCACCGGCAGCACGATCTGGCGGGCGACCAGCAGCGCGATCGCGGCGAGCAGGCCCAGCAACACGACCCCGCCGGTGGCCATCGTGCCGCGCACCAGCGCGATCGTCGACTCCTCGTTGTTGAGCGGGAAGATCAGGTACAGCTCGAGGTTGGTCACCGACGACGACGTCGGGCTGCCGACGATCAGCGCGGGCCCGGAGAAGCTGTCGGTGTGCACGGTCGCGTACTGGTAGCTGACCTGCCCGGCCTTGACGAACTCGCGCAGCGCGTCGGGCACCTGCTGGACCGGCCCGGCCGCGGTCGCCGCGCGGGGTCCGTCGCCGGGCACCACCAGCACCGCGTCGAATGTGCCGGCCAGCCCGGGCCCGGCGTCGGCGGTGCGGTCGATCAGCGTGTTACGCGCCAGCTGCAGGCTGCTGTCCAGCGACCGGGTCTCCTCGCCGCCGACGATCCCGCTGACCGTGGTGCGGGCCCGGTCGATCTCCTCGGTGGCCGCGCGCACCTTCACCTCGAGGATGCGGTCGGTGATCTGGCTGGTCAGCACGAAGCCGAGCACCAGGATGACGGCCAGCGACAGGCCCAGTGTCAGCGAGACGACCCGCAGTTGCAGCGAGCGCCGCCAGGCCAGGCTCAACGCTCGGCCGAGCGCACCCAGACCGCGCACCAGCGGCGCCGAACGCCGGTGGATGCGCCGTCGGGAGCTGAAGATCACGGCGACCGCCGGACGGTGGAACCGTCAAAGATCACGGAGGTCCGGCCTTGTATCCCACTCCTCGAACGGTCAACACCACCTGCGGGTTCTCCGGGTCCTTCTCGACCTTGGCCCGCAACCGTTGCACATGCACGTTCACCAAACGGGTGTCCGCGGGGTGCCGGTACCCCCACACCTGTTCGAGCAGCACATCACGAGTAAACACCTGCCGCGGTTTCCGTGCCAGCGCCACCAGCAGGTCGAACTCCAGCGGTGTCAGCGAAATCTGTTCGCCCTGCCGGGTGACCTTGTGGGCGGGCACGTCGATGTCGACGTCACCGATCGACAGCAGCTCGGCCGGCTCGTCCTCGTTGCGCCGCAGCCGCGCGCGCACGCGCGCCACGAGTTCCTTGGGTTTGAACGGCTTCATCACGTAGTCGTCGGCCCCGGACTCCAGGCCCAGCACGACGTCGACGGTGTCGGTCTTGGCCGTCAGCATGACGATCGGCACACCGGAGTCGGCGCGCAGCACGCGGCATACGTCGATGCCGTTCATGCCCGGCAGCATCAGGTCGAGCAGCACCAGGTCGGGCCGCAGTTCGCGCACCGCGGTGAGCGCCTGGGTGCCGTCACCGATGACGGCGGTGTCGAAACCCTCCCCGCGAAGCACGATGGTGAGCATCTCGGCCAGCGACGGGTCGTCGTCGACAACCAGAATCCTTTGCCTCATGGTGTCCATGGTGTCACCGAACCGCGATAAAACCCGGCTACCACACGGCGCGTTTCGCGTGTTGACCGGCGAACCGGCTCAACCGGCGGTCAGTTCGGCGGCCAGCGCCGCGGGATCGACGTCGGGTCCGGCGACGGTCCAGCGCCCGCACCAGTCGGCGGCGGCCAGCGCGGCGTACACCTCGGAGGTGCGCTGCTGCAGCCCGCCGTCGCGTTCGTAGGCGTCGCGGGCGCGGTCGGCTTCGGTGCTGGCCCGGTGTTCGGCGCGCCGGGCGGCCAGCGCGGTCGGCACCGCGAGCAGCACCTGGGCGTCGGGTGCGGGCAGCGCGAACCGCTCGTATTCGAGGGTGCGGACCCAGTCGACGACCTCACCGTCGGCGCCCTGGTGCAGCCGCGCGGCGCTGTAGGCCGCGTTGGAGGCGACGTAGCGGTCGAGGATGACGACGTCGTAGTCGTCGCGCAGGCGCTCGATCTCGGCTTTGGCGCCTGCGCGGTCCAGGGCGAACAGCACTGCCATCGCGTACACCGAATCGGCCAGGTCGCCGTGCGCGCCGTGCAGCGCCTCGGCGGCCAGGTCGGCCTCGGCGGAGCGGCCGTAGCGCGGGAACGCCAGGCTGGTGACCGACCGGCCCGCGGCCTCGAACGCAGCGGCCAGCCCGTTGGTCAAAGTGCGCTTGCCCGCGCCGTCGACGCCCTCGATCACCATCAGCACGGCTGTGACACTAGCGAGCCGGCTCAGACGTCGTGTTCGGCCGGATCGGTGGCGGTCTCCTCCGAGATCGCCCGCAGCCGGTCGAGGTCGGCGGGGTGCAGCCCGGACCGGGCCTCCATCGCGTCCATCAGCAGCCGGATCTGCCTGCGCAGCGGGGCGATGTACTCCTCGTGGTCCACATTGCGCGCGTGCTCGATCAGCATCCGCAGCACCCGCAGCACCGTGGCCACCACCTGGGGTTGGCCCACCGAGCTCTGCCGGATCTGGTCGAAGGCGTGCGCGATGTACTCGTCGTGGGACAGCTCCCAGGGCCGCAGCAGGATCCGGCCGTCGGGCCCGCACACCGACTGCGGCGGCACCTCGGCCGACAGCAGCCGCCGCATCAGGCTGCCCAGGCGCAGCACCACGTCGTCTGCCGTGGTCGGGTCGTTGACCGCGGGGCTCAGCGCCCGCAGCGCGATGTCGACGAGTTGCCGGATCCCGAAGTCGATGTCCTGCTGCATCGTGCGGATCACGGCGACCTCGACGGTCGCCTGCAGCTTGCGTTCGACGCGGTCGGCGTCGGGCGGGACCGGCCACAGCGTCATCAGGACCTCACCGCGGTGGATGTAGGCGCCGGTGCGGGTTTCCAGCCGTACGACGGTCTCGGGCGGCACCGCGGCCAGGATGTACCTGCTTGCCGCCTGGGTGACCCAGCCGTCGCTCTCGGCCCGCACGGCCAGGTGCTCGCCGGGGTGTTTCTCCGGGTGCGGCGCCGGCGTCTCCGCGCGGGTCTGGCGGGCCTGCTCCTCGATGACCTCGTCGGCCTCCTCGGCGATGTTGCGCACCACCTCGCCGACCTGCAGTCCGTACGCCAACCGGTTCAGGTAGGCGATGATCAGCAGCACGGTCGCCACGGCCAGCACGATCGCGGCCGTCATCGACACCCGCGGCGCGTTGGACATCGGGTCCCCGCTGATGTGCCGCAACGTCAGCACGCAGAACACGAACGTGCCGACCAGCAGACCGATCACGGTCTGGCTGAGTCGGTCCCTGATGAACGACCGCATCACCCGCGGGGAGAACTGGCTGCTGGCCAGCTGCAGGCTGACCACCGTCAGCGAGAACACCACACCCGCGGTCGTGATGGTCGCGCCGGCGACGGTGCTGAGCAACCAGATCGCGGCGTTGCTGTTCATCTCGACGGTCAGCGGCAGCGAGGTGTCCACGCCGAGGACGTCGTCGAGGTAGGCCGTCACCTCCGCGAGCACGATGCCGCCGAGCAGGACCAGGGCCGGCAACGCGAACAGGCTCTCCCGAAAGTTGTACAGGGCGGTCGAGATCCGCAGCGCCGACCGCGGCGCGGGCCGTCGCCTCATGTCCGCTGCACGCCGGCACGGTCGACGGGGTCCCTGCCGGCGCGCCCCGCAGGCCGGATGGCCGGTGTGCGGCGGTACGGGTTCGGCATGATCGAGAAGTGTCGCAGAGGTTCTCGCGCGTGGCGGCTATCCGGCGAGTCGAGCGGCGGTCGTGACGACCCGCTGCGCCAGGTGCTCGAGCGCGGCGTTGGTCGCGTCGTTGACCGGGTTCTGGTTGTCCGGGCCGGTGATGTGGCTGACGCCGTAGGGGTTTCCGTCGGCGAACTTGAGTTCGTTGGTGTAGCCGGGTGGCACGATGATGCCGCCGAAGTGCATCAGGGTGACGTAGAGGTTGATCAGCGTGGTCTCCTGGCCGCCGTGCGCGGTCTGCGACGACGTGAACCCGGCGTAGACCTTGTCCGCCAGTTTGCCCTGCGCCCACAGACCACCGAGTGTGTCGATGAAGGTTCGGAAAGGCGCTGCGGGCGAACCGAATCGGGTCGGTGAGCCGAAGATCACGGCGTCGGCCCAGACGATGTCGTCGCCCGTGGCCGACGGAAGGTCCTTGGTGTCTTCGTAGTTGGCCGACCAGGCGGGGTTGTCCGCGAAGGACTGGGGATCGCGGGTTTCCGCGACCGGACGGAACCGGACCTCGGCGCCGGCCTTCTCGCCGGCTTCGGCCACGATGCGTGCCATCGCGGTGCCGTGCCCGGTCGCCGAGTAGTAGATCACCGACAGTTTGACCATGATGGTGCTTCCTTTCGATCGCCGTGTGTGTGGAGGGTTCCTCTTTCCCCGCTCGTTAATCAGGGGCGGTCGCGCGCAGCCTGGGCGACGATGACGTGAGATCGGCGGCGAACCGGCCCAGCAGAGCCGCCAGCGCCCGCCGGTCGTCTTCGGGCCAGTCGTCGAAGGCCTGGGCGATGACCTCGGTACCCAGGACGTCCATGCGCTCACAGGTACGGCGCCCCTTGGCGGTCGCGGTGAGCAGTACGGCCCGCTGGTCGGCGGGATCCGGACGGCGGCGGATCAGATCACGCTGCTCGAGCCGCCGCACCTGCAGGGACATGGTGGATTTGTCGACGCCCTGCCAGTGCGCGAGGTCGGAGATCCGCACCGGGCCGCTGGACACGACGGCGCGCAACAGATCCACGTCGACCGCCGAGAAGTCCTGACCGGCCCGACCCAGTAGCGCAGCGCGCGTGTCGGGACGGTTGGACCACCGCGCGATCTGGCGGATCGCCTCGTAGACCGCCCGGCCTTCATCTTTCGCCATCCTCGCCCACCGTCCAATGGTTGGTATATCCCAACTAAAAGTATATAGTTGTATAGTACCAACTAATAAATCAGATTGGAGGATCGTATGACTACGACAATGAAAAGAGACGCACTCGAGTCGATGGTGCTTCGGGTGTACCCGACTTACGAAGAGGCGCAGCGCCTGGTGGACCGGCTGTCGGACGCCGACTTCCCCGTCGAGCATGTGCGCATCGTCGGCCACGGCATCGACAGCATCGAGCAGGTGACGGGCCGGATGACCAAGGGCCGGGCCGCTCTGGCGGGTGCCGGTGCGGGCGCGGCGATCGGCCTGCTGTTCGGTCTGCTGTTCAGCCTGTTCGTCATCGTCCCGGCCGGGGTGCTGCTGACGATGCTGGGCAGCGTGTTGATCGGCGCATTCTGGGGTGGCCTCTTCGCCTTCATCGCGCACCTGGCCACCGGTGGCCGGCGCGACTTCTCGAGCATCTCGGGCCTGGTCGCCAAGAGCTACACGGTGCAGGTCGACGCCCTGTACTTCGACGAGGCCGTTCGCATCGCCGACGGGATCTGACTACCGCTCTGGCGCCAGCCAGGGCATTGCCGCGACCACCAGCGCCTGAGTCCCGGTGTCGAGCGTGGGCTGAACCACCGGGGCGAAGGTCGCCGAATGGTTGACCGGGATGTCGGCGTCGACGCGACCGCACTCGACGGCCTCCCGGTGGAGCACCGGATCGATGCCGCCGATCCCCCAGTAGGTGTAGGGCGCGCCGAGGGCAGCAGGGATCTCGCTGAAGTCCTCGCTCGCGGTCTGCTGCGGCATCTGCCGGCACCGCTCCCCGAAGAACGCGGTGAACGCCGAGCTCACCCGCGCGGTGGCGTCGGCGTCGTTCTCCGTCAACGGAAACCGGTCGAACAGCTCGAACTCCGGCTCCTTGGGCGAGCCGGAGGCCTGGCACTCGGCGATGACGATGCGCCGGATCGCGGCCAGCATCGAGGTCCGGGTCTGCTCGCTGTAGGTGCGCAAGTTCAGTTGCAGCACAGCGTGATCCGGTATCACATTGCTCTTGCTTCCGGCCGCGATGCTGCCGACGGTCAGGACCGCGGACTCGCCGGGCGCGACTTCGCGTGACACCACGGTCTGCAGCCGCACGACGATCATCGCCGCGAGCACCACCGGGTCGACGGCGGCCTGGGGCATGGAACCGTGCGCGCCGCGGCCGTGCACGGTGACGCGCATGCTGTCCGCTGCCGACAGCAGAGCCCCGGTGCGGACACCGACGTGCCCCGCCGGTGCGGGCAGAACATGTTGGGCCAGCGCGACATCCACCTTCGGTATCAGCTGTGCGAGCCCGTCGTCGACCATGGCGCGCGCGCCGTCGGACGTCTCCTCGGCGGGCTGGAACAGCGCGACCACGGTGCCGGCCCAGTGCCCCCGCCCCTCGGCGAGCAGTTCGGCCGCGCCGAGCAGCGTGGCGACGTGGACGTCGTGTCCGCAGGCGTGCATCACCGGCACCTCGTTGCCGTCGGCGTCGGTGGCCCGCACGGTGCTCGCGTAGTCGAGGCCGGTGGCTTCCCGCACCGGCAGCGCGTCCATGTCGGCGCGCAGCAACACCACCGGGCCCGCGCCGTTGGAGAGCACGCCGACGACACCGGTGCCGCCGACCCCGTCGTGCACCTGATAGCCGAATCCGCGCAGCTTCTCGGCGACCTCGGCCGCCGTCCGGCGCTCCTGGTGCGACAACTCCGGGTTGCGGTGCAGGTCGCGGTAGAACGGCTCCTGCCAGTCCCGCACCCGCGCCAGCCCGGACAGCACCGCGTCCACCTGTGATGTCGGCATGTCCTCGGGTATACACCTTGCAATGTCGACCGAAACGCCGTTGCTGTTGGTGCTCGACCTGATCGGCACGTTCGCGTTCGCGCTCAACGGCGCACTGGTCTCGTTGCGTGCCACGCGCCTGGACATCTTCGGTGTAGTCACGGTCGGCATGCTCACCGGTCTGGGCGGCGGCGTCATCCGCGACATCCTCCTCGACGCGCTCCCGCCCGCGACGTTCGTCGACTGGCGTTATCTGGCCGCGGCCGCGGCCGGCGGGGTGATCGCGTTCGCGCTCAGTCCCGCCCTGGAACGCTTCACGATGCCGATCACCGTCGCCGATGCGGTGGGGTTGAGCGTCTTCGCGGTGCTCGCCGCGTACAAGGCGCTGAACCTGGACTTCGGCGTTCTGCAGGCGGTCATCGTCGGCACCATCACCGCGGTCGGCGGCGGAACCATCCGCGACATGGCGATCGGGCAGGTGCCCACGGTGTTCCGCGCCGAGCTCTACGCGATCCCGGCCATGATCGGCGCGGCCTGTGCGGCGCTGCTGTACGGCCTCGGGGTACAGAACATCGCGGCGACGATGGGTGCCGCTGCGGTGTGTTTCGTGATCCGCATGGTCGGTGTCCGGTTCGGCCTCGACGCGCCGCGGCCCCGGTGGCAACGGTGACCCCTTATCGAACGCCCTCGATCCGGCTAGCTTGGATACGGTGACCGACACCAACGGCGCACGCAGGCCCGACCCCGCCGCGTCGAAGCCGCCGAACAACGCCGATCCCAAACCGTGGCGTACCGAAGGCCTGCCGGCCGAAGACACCGGCGCGGACCGTCCGCGGCCGCGCTGGTGGGTGGTGGTGGCCTACCTGGCCCTCGGCTATCTGCTGGTCTTCGGGTTGCTGTCGTTCCAGGACACGGTCGGCGACCCGGCCAAGGTGCCCTACACCGAGTTCACCACCCAGGTCGAGCAGCGCAACGTCGACGAGGTGTTCTCCCAGGGCGAGTCGATCCAGGGCAGGCTACGCGAAGCGAAACCCGTTCCAGGCCAGGACGATACGTCGAAGACCTACGAGCAGTTCACCACCGAACGTCCGACCTTCGCCCAAGACGATTTGCTCGCCCAGCTCGAGGAGGGCGGCGCGACGGTGTCGGCGGAACCGCTGAGCACCGACCGCGGGATCTTCTGGAACCTGCTGCTGTCGTTCGCGCCGATCCTGCTGCTGTTCGGGTTCTGGTTCTGGTTGTTCAACCGCGCCCGCAAGATGGGCGCCGCAGGTGGCGGCGGGCTGTTCGGCATGAACGCGCGCAAACGCAAGCCTGTCGACCCGGAGACCGTGCGGGTCACCTTCGACGACGTCGCAGGCATCAACGAGGTCAAGGCCGAGATCAACGAGATCGTGGACTTTCTGCGGCATCCGGAGAAATACCGCAAGCTCGGCGCCAAGGTGCCCAAGGGTGTGCTGCTGACCGGCCCGCCCGGCACCGGCAAGACGCTGCTGGCGCGGGCGACGGCCGGCGAGGCGAACGTGCCGTTCTTCTCGGCCAGCGGCGCCGAGTTCATCGAGATGATCGTCGGTGTCGGCGCGTCGCGCGTGCGGGAACTGTTCGAGGAGGCCCGCAAGGTGGCCCCGGCGATCATCTTCATCGACGAGATCGACACCATCGGCCGGTCGCGCGGCAGCGCGGCCAGCGTCGGCGGCAACGACGAACGCGAGCAGACCCTCAACCAGATCCTCACGGAGATGGACGGATTCAGCGGATCCGAGGGTGTGGTGGTGCTCGCCGCGACGAACCGGCCCGACGTCCTCGATCCGGCGCTGCTGCGCCCGGGACGGTTCGACCGCACGGTCACCGTCAACCCGCCCGACCGCCAGGGCCGCGTCGCGATCCTGAAGGTGCACACCCGCTCGGTGCCGTTGGCCGACGACGTCGATCTCGACAAGGTCGCCGCCGCGACACCCGGCATGACCGGTGCGGATCTGGCCAACCTCGTCAACGAGGCGGCGTTGGCCGCGGCCCGCGACGGGCTGACCCACGTGACCGACCGCTACCTGGGCGACGCGCTGGAGAAAGTGCAACTCGGGACGGCGCGCAGCGTGGTGCTGCCCGAGGAGGAGCGCCGCCGCACCGCGTACCACGAAGCCGGCCACGCGCTGCTGGGCATGCTGCAACCGGGCGCCGACCCGGTGCGCAAGGTCTCGATCATCCCGCGCGGCCACGCCCTCGGCGTCACGTTGTCCACCCCGGAGGAGGACCGCTACGGATACACCGCCGACTATCTGCGCGGGCGCATCATCGGCGCTCTCGGCGGGATGGCCGCCGAGGAGGAGATCTTCGGGGTGGTCACCACGGGCTCCGAAAGTGACCTCGAGACGGCCACCAAGGTCGCCCGCGCCATGATCGGACGGTGGGGCATGTCCGAGCGGATCGGCCCGGTGTCGGTGCTGCCCCGCGAGGGCGACCCGCGCATGTTCGGGGTGTCGGACTCGATGCTCGGTTCGGTGGACCAGGAGATCCGGCGCCTCATCGAGGCCTGCTACGTCGAGGCACGAGAGTTGTTGCGCAACAACAAGGACCGGCTCGACCGGATTGTCGCCGAGCTTCTGGTGCACGAGACCCTCGACGAAGAGCAGGTGTACGCGGCCGCGGGTGTGTCCCGGCATACCGCGGCGCGGTTGTGACCGCTACCCCGGATTCTCCTCCGGCTTCTCGCGGGCCCGGCGGCGGTAGGCGGAGCGGGAGATCGCGTGGCTGGAGGTCGGCGACGTCATCACCACGAACGCGATGGTCAGCGCCGCGAAGCCGATGATCGCCGGGTTCTCGGTGGCGATCGACGAGGCCAGCACGGCGATCACCCCGGGACCGGTGGCCAGCCCCTGCGCGTGCAGCTGACTCTGCGTGTCGGAGAACCGCAGCATCCCGACGACGCTGATCGTCAGCAGCGCCAGACCGGTGAAAAGCAGGACGGCGCCGAGGATGTCGAGCAGCACAGAGATCACTCGAACGGCCCTCCCGATCCGAGATAGCGGGCCGTCGCGACGGTGGCCACGAACGACAGCATCGCCAGCGCCATCGCCGCGTTCAGGTAGTAGGACCGGTCCAGCAGGAAACACAGCAGCGTCAGCAGCGCCACCATCAGGATCGCGAGCAGGTCGAGCGCGACGAGGCGCTGCAGCACGTCGCGGGTGCGCAACAACTGCAGGGCCCCGGCCACGAGCAGCAGCGTGGTCCAGGCCAGTGCGATGACGAGAACTGCGGTGGGCATGGCGCTCACGGGAATACGCGCCGCTGCGCACGCTCGTAGGAGGCGACCTGGTCCCGTCGCACGGCGTCGGGGTCGCGGACGTCCAGGACGTGCAACACCAGCGTCCCGTGTTCGTCGTCGACGTCGACGACGACCGTGTCCGGTGACAGGCCCACCCGGATCGCCCATGCCGTGGCGGTCGCGGGCCGATGACGCTCGATGGGCATGGACACGTAACCCGGTGTGGTCGGCCGGCCGAGACAGTGGCGGGCCACCGTCCAACTTCCGCGGCACATGTCCAGCACGGTGAAGCCGATCAGCGCGGGCACCCCGGCCAGCCGACCCCACGGGGTGGTCCCCGGTGGCGCCTCCGGACGCCGGCCCGGCCCGCGGATTCGCGCGCCCACCGCCACCAGCACCGTCGACAGCAGCGCGCCGATGACGATGTCGGCCGGGTGCAGGCTCGACAGCACCGCCAGGTAGATGGCGGTGAGCGCGGCGATCCGGACCACGATCGCAGTCATCGAGAACCTCCTGATGTGAAAACGTCGGCGGCATACTCGCTGAGCGCCGCCAGCGGTTCTGCCCACAGCCCGACGGCCAGTACCAGCACCGCGAACACCGCGACCAGCACGCGGGCCGGAACGGGGCTCACCTCGGCCGCGCCCACCACCGCGGGTTCGGTGTCGGTGCCCCAGAATTTCCGCTGGTAGATCTGGAACATGTAGACCAGCGATAGCACGCTGCCGAGGACGAGCAACGCCACGAGCACCGGGCTGTCGGCGGCGATCGCGGCGCGGAACACCTCCAGCTTCCCGATGAACCCGGCCGCCGGCGGCACACCGGCGACGCTGAAGGCGCCGATCGCGAAGGCGGCGGCCACCAGCGGCCCCCGCAGACCCGCGGCCAAAAACAGCACGCCCTTGTTCAGCGCGTTGACCACGCTGTAGAAGACGGCCGCCGCCAGCCCGAGCGGACCGCCGATGCCGAGCGCGACCAGCACGTAGCCGACCTGCCCGATCGCGGAATAGGCCAGCGTCTCGGCGATGTCCCCGCGCGAGACCGCCACCACACCGCCGTAGAGGATCGAGGCCAGCCCGAGCACGATGAGCGCGGTGGCCGTGAAGCGCAGCTCCTCGGCGAACATGCCGGCGCCGAAACGCACCAGCCCGTAGCTGCCGATGTTGGCGACCGCGCCGCTGAGGACGGCGGCGACGGCGGGGCGGGTGCCTGCATAGACCGTGGGAAGCCAGAAGTGGAACGGGAACAACCCCAGCTTGACGCTGAACGCGACGAAGAACCCGACCGCGACGAGCAGCGTCGCGTTGGCGCCTCCGCTGTGCATGCGTTCGGCGACGGTGGCCATGTCCAGCGCGCCGGTGACCCGGTAGGTGCCCGCGACCGAGATCAGGAACAGGAACGAACCGAGCAGGTTCACCCCGGCGAAGATCACCGCCGCGCGGAGTTGACGCGTGCCTCCGCCGTAAGTGGCAAGGGCGTAGGACGCCATCATCGAGATCTCGAAGAAGACGTAGAAGTTGAACACGTCGCCGGTGAAGAACAGGCCGGTCAGTCCGGCCGTGAGCAGCACCATCAAGGCCGGGAAGGTGCGGCTGCGCACACCGACGAGGGCTTCGTTGGCCATCGCGACGAGCATCACCAGCGCGGTGATCGCCGCGAAGGTGACCCCCAGCGCGTCGGCGTGCAGCACGATGCCCACCCCGGCCGGCCAGCTGCCGGTCGTCACCTGCTGCGCGCCGTCCGCCACCACGTGCACGGTCAGCGCGGCGATCGCGGCCGACGTCGCCGCCAACGCGGCCACCGCCGCCCAGGCGACGCACCGGCGGCGGCCATCGAAGGCGATGAGCAACGCACCGGCCGCCCAGGGCACCAGCAGCGCCAGCGACAACCACACCGACGCCGACATCACGTCATCTCGTTGCTGTCGCGCTGCTGATCACGCTGCAACTGCTGCTCGATCGCGATCTCCTCGGCGGCCAGCTCGTCGTGATGGGCGGTGCGATACGCGACGACGACGCGGTGCACCAACGCCAACAGCAGCGCCAGCGTGGCCAGGCCGATGACCAGAGCCGTCAGCACCAGCGCCTGCGGCACCGGGTCGCTGTAGGACTCCCCGGTCGAGACGTCGATGGGTGCGTGCCCGCGGGTCAGGCTGGCACCGATCAACGCAACAACCGACGACTGCGAGATCAGCGCGACGCCGACGACGATGCGGATCAGGTCGCGCTGCAACAACATGTAGGCGCCCACCCCGAACAGGGCCGCGGCGGTGGCCGCGAACGCGAGGATCACGGCGCGTCACCCGCCTCGGTGGTATCGCCGGTGTGCTCGACGGGGTCGGCGAAGTGGTGCAGAAACATCGTCATCACCCCGACCACGAGCAGGAACACACCGACGTCGAACAGCAGCGGCGTGAACAACTCGAACGAGCCGATGGTGACCACGTGCTCACCCCGTCCCGGGTAGTGGCTGAACACCGGCTCACCCCAGAGCAGCGGAAAGAAGCCGACCGCCAACGACAACAGCAGGCCCGCGATCGCGACCTGCGGGGCGTACCGCAGCACCGGCAGCGTCTCCTCGGCGCCCGCGGCGCCGAGGGCCAGATAGGACAGCGCGACGGCCAGCGCGACGACCATGCCGGCGGCGAACCCGTCGCCGACATCGACATAACCCTTGACGATCAGCGCGGCCGCCACCACCACGCTCGGGCCCAGCACCAGCCGGGCGACCACCTGCAACACCACACCGCGCGTCACCACAGCCGTCCCCTTCGCAGCAGCGTCGCGACCCCGACGGCGGCGATCAGCAACACCGTGATCTCACCGAGGGTGTCCAGTCCGCGGAAGTCGGTGATGATCACCGTGACGACGTCCTCGCCGTGTGCGCTCGGGGTGCGGGCGACGTACTCGCCGGCCACCCCCGGCGCGCTGGTCGGCGCGGACAAAAATCCCCAGACGGTGGCGAACGCGGCCAGCCCGGCCACACAACCGGCGAACACGTTGCGGCGGTGGTGATCTCGTTCGCCGCGCGGCAGCACGGCCACTTTGCCCGTCCCGTCGCGGCCGGGCGCCGAGCGCGGCAGCCGGTTGAACGCGGCGATGAAGATCAGCGTGATCATGGTCTCGACAAGCACGGCGACCAGCGCGATGTCGGGTGCGGCGATCAACGCGTACACGGTCGCCAGCGCGAAGCCGACCACCGACAGCGCGACCACCATGCCGACCCGCGCGCCGACCCGCGCGGTCGCCAGCGCCGCGATGATCACCAGGCCCAGCAGCGGCAGCACCAGCCAGTCGACCCCGCGCACCACGCCCACCGCGTACTGACCCACCGTCGGGGTGACCGCGAACGCCAACGCGGTCAACGCGCCCGCCGGCACCAGCACCGCCGCGATGCTGCTGCGGAAATCGCGGACCTCCCGCTGGTGCACCGCCCCCGAGAGCCGCGCCAGCGCCCGCAGGCCCCTGGTGTAGCCGCGCAGCGGGCCTGCCCGCTCCCCCGCCCGAGCCACCGCCCGCGACACCGGATTTCGCAGCCGCGACGCCGCCAGGATGGCCGCGCCCAGCGTCCACGCGCACAGCGCCATCAGGTTCGCGGGGCGCGCATCGAGATGGTAGGCCGGTGACACGCTCACCGGCGCCCCGTTGGTGACCGCGGCCGCGTCGGCGGCCAGACCGCTGAGCAGTTGCGGCACCAGGCCCCCCAGCACGCCCAGCGCGGCGAGCACGACGACGGGGGCGGTCAGCGACACCGGGGTGGCCGACGGCTCGGTGCGCGTCGGGCCGAGGAACAACAGCAGCCAGAAGCGCCCGATGTAGGCCAGTGTGAGGGCCGCGGCGAGAACGGCCGCAGCTGCCCACACCGGTCCGGCTTCGGCGGCCGCCTCGAAGAACAGTTCGTCTTTGAAAAAGCCTGCGGTCAAAGGTAATCCGGCTAGGTTGGCGGCGGCTATCGCGGCGGCGACCGCGAGCAGCGGCCGGCGCCGGGCCAGGCCGCCGAGATGCGACAGCCGGTCCTCGCCGGTCGCGGTCGTGACCGCGCCCGCCGTCATGAACAGCGCGCTCTTGGCCAGCCCGTGGGCCAGAACGTAGAACGCCGCCGCGCCGGCCGCGGTGCCGCCGCCGATGCCGTACAGCATCACGATGTAGCCGTACTGCGAGATCGTCGAGTAGGCCAGCACCTGCTTGAGCACGTCCTGGCCCAGCGCCAGGACGCCGCCGACGACGACCGACGCCAACCCGACGACGAGCAGCCCGGTCAGCACGGCCTCGCTGCGCGCGAGCAGCGGATGCACCCGGCCGAGCACCAGCACACCGGCCGCCACCATCGCCGCCGAATGCAGGTACGCCGACACCGGGGTGGGCGCCGCCATCGCCTTGGGCAGCCAGAAGTGCAGCGGCACCTGCGCGCTCTTGGTCAGCGCGGCCACCGCCAGCAGCACCGCGGCGACCGTGGTCGTCGTTCCCGGTTCGACCCGTTCGAGCAACTCGGGTATGGAGAACGTCCCGTAACTCGCGTACAGCAGCACAGCGGCGATCAGCAGCGCCACCGCGGTGGCCACCGTGATCAGCAGCGCCATCAACGCCGCTCTGCGGGCCTTGGCCTCGTCGCGGTCGAAGCCGATGAGGAAGTACGAGCAGATCGCGGTCACGTCGAAGAACACGAACAGCAGCACGAGGTCCTGCGTGGAGGCCAGCCCCACCATCGACACCGCGAACAGCAGCATCCACGGCCAGAACCGCCACCGCTCCCGGGCGGGCCGGTTCTGGTGCCGCAGATGCAGCGTGAGGTACCCGGTTCCGTACCAGAACACCAGCGCACCGACACCGCACGCCAGCAGCGAGTACAGGGCGGCCAGGCCGTCGAAGTCGAAGCTCAGCTGCAGGTCCAGCGACGGCACCCACGACACCGTGAACGCGCCGCCGCCGTGCAGCCACGTCCACAGACACCAGCCGAACCCGATCAGCGCGAGCCCGGCCGAAGCCCAGCCCGGCCAGTCCGGCGGCATCCGCGTCCGGTCCTGCGGCACGCCGACCCGCCCGGTGCTGGAGGCTTGGGGCACAAGGTGCTCCTCGTCGACGGACGGACACAATCCCGGCGGTACAAACGCTGACAACGCGTCCCCATCATTACCCGGTTCGCACAGAAATACGCAGACACGCGCCACGCCGCGCCCGCATCCAGGAAAGCCGACCGCCACGGCGTCGGGACGAACTAGGGTCCAGTTACCGGCATTGACCGCGACAAGCGATCTCACGATTGCGTAACAAGGAGTTGGCGTTGGCGACAACCTCCGAGCCGACCGGCGCGCACACCGCGATCGGCGACCCCTACGCCCTGGACCCGGCGAAAATCAAAGAGCCGCCCAAGGGTTGGGGACCGAGCGTTCGCTTCCTCGGGCCCGGCATGATCACCAGCGCGGCCGTGGTGGGCTCCGGGGAGCTGATCACCGCGACCACGCTCGGTGCCGAGGTCGGCTTCCTGCTGCTGTGGCTGGTGTTCGTCTCGACGTTCGTCAAGGTGGCCGTCCAGATCGAGGTGGCCCGCTGGTCGATCTCCACCGGGCAGTCGGCCATCGAGGGCTACAACCGGGTGCCGCCGCGGTTCCTCAAACGTGGCTGGGTGTCCTACCTCGCCGTGCTGATGTTCCTGCAGTTCCTCACCAGCCAGGCCGGTGTGCTGAGCGCCGCGGGCCTCGCGCTGTCGCTACTCGTGCCGATCGGCAGCGATTCGCCGACCACCGCGTCGGTCGGTTTCTGGGTCCTGCTGATGGTGCTGGTCGCGATCGCCATCCACATCGCGAACCGCTACGGGATCGTGGAGAAGGTGTCGACGGCGCTGGTCGTGATCGTCACCGCGGCGGTGGTTGTGCTGGTGTTCGGTATCCAGGTCACGCCGTTCGCGTGGAGCTTCGCCGATCTGGCCGGCGGCATGCAGTTCCAACTCGCCGCGGGCACCATGGGCGTCGCGCTGGCGATGTTCGGTCTCACCGGCGTCGGGGCCGGCGAGATCACGTCGTACTCGTTCTGGTGCGTGGAGAAGGGCTACGCCGCCTGGACCGGACCCAACGACGGCTCCGAGGCCTGGGTGCAGCGGGCGCGCGGCTGGATCTCGGTGATGAAGAAGGACGTCTGGGTCGCCTGGGTCATCTACACCACCTCGACGGCGTCGTTCTACATCCTCGGGGCGGCGGTGCTGAACCCGCAGGGGCTGGTCCCGGCCGGGAGCGAAGTGATCACGACGATCTCCCGGATCTTCACCGACACCATGGGCGACTGGGTCGGCGTCGTGTTCCTGGCCTTCGCCGCGCTGGCGCTGTACAAGACGATCCTGGCGAACGTGCCCAGCCTGAGCAGGCAGGTCGCCAACGCGATCGCGGTGTTCGGCGTCTTCGAGTGGGCGGACTCGAAATCGCGGGACCGGTGGCTGCGCGGGCTGATGGTCGTTCAGCCGATCCTGTGGGGAACGCTGGGCGTGGTGGCCGCGTCGCCGCTGGCGCTGGTGGTCCTCGGCGGCATCCTCAACGCCCTGTATCTGGTGGCGGTGTCGATCGCGAGCCTGTACCTGTCGTTCAAGGAGACCGACCCGCGGATCAAGGACGGCCGGCTGTTCACGGTCTACCTGGTGATCTCGGCGATCGCGATTTTCGCGGTGGGTGCGATCTCGCTCTACGACATGTTCTGAGTCGTGACAGCTGCCGGCCGGCGCGCCTGGATCGACGCGACCGCGGGAGTCGCGGGCGACATGCTGCTCGGCGCGCTGATCGATGCCGGCGCGTCGCTGCCGTCGGTGCAGCGCGCGGTGGGCGGCGTCGTCCCGAGCGAGGTGCAGGTCGGCACCCACACCACCCGGCGGGCCGGTCTGCGGGCCGTGCGCGCGCAGGTCACCAGCGTCGCCGACGATCACCCGCACCGCCGCTGGGCCGACATCCGGCTGCTGCTCGAGCAGGCACCGCTGACCATCGGCGTCCGGGAGTCCGCCCTGACGGTGTTCACGTTGCTGGCCGACGCCGAGGCGCGCGTGCACGGGCTGCCCGCCGAGGAGGTGACGTTCCACGAGGTGGGGTCGTGGGACGCGATCGCCGACGTCGTCGGTGTCTGCGCGGCGCTGGCCGACCTGGGCGTCGCCGAGGTGACCGCCAGCCCGGTCGCGCTCGGCTCCGGGCGGGTGGGTACCGCCCACGGTGATCTGCCCGTGCCGGCGCCCGCGGTGATCGAGTTGGCCCGCGGCTGGCCGGTCTCCTCCGGCGGCGACGGGGAACTGGCGACACCCACCGGGATGGCGCTGCTGCGGGGGCTGGCCGCGCAGTCCGGTCCGATCCCGGCGATGACGGTCTCGGCCGTGGGCGTCGGCGCCGGCAGCCGCGACCCGGCGGGCCGGGCCAACGTGGTCCGCGTCGTCGTCGGTGAACCGGCATCGGGCGCGGCGACGTCGACGATGTGGGTGCTGGAGACCAACGTCGACGACATCGACCCCCGGGTGTGGCCGTCGGTGCTGGCCGCGCTGCTCGACGCGGGCGCGGCCGACGCGTGGCTGGTGCCGATCGTGATGAAGAAGGGCCGGCCTGCGCACACCCTGCGGGTCCTCGGCACCGATGCGCAGCGCGCCACGTTGCGCGCGCAGATGTTCGCTCTGACAGGCACTTTGGGTGTGCGCGAAGCGCCGGTGCAGCGGACGGCGCTGGACCGTGCCGTGGTGCCGGTCGACGTCGAGGGCGGACGGGTCCGGATCAAGGTCGGCCTGCGCGACGGGACGGTCGACGTGGCCACCCCCGAGTTCGAGGACGCGGCGACCCTGGCCGGGCAACGGGGTGTGCCGGTGCGGCACGTCCTCGACGAGGCGAACGCGGCGGCGGCCGCGCGCGGGCTCCGGCGCGGCGCGCGCTGGCCGGCGGGCGGGGACCCTCAGGCGGGCGCGGCGATCTGAGCCGCCAGATGCCCTGCGCCGTAACCGTTGTCGATGTTGACCACACCCACGCCGGGCGCGCAGCTGTTCAGCATGCCCAGCAGCGCCGCCAGCCCGCCGAACGCGGCGCCGTAGCCGGTGGAGGTCGGCACGGCCACCACCGGCGCGGCGACCAGACCCGCGACGACCGCGGGCAGGGCGCCGTCCATCCCGGCCACGACGACGATCACCCGCGCCGCGCGCAGCGCCTCCTGTTTGGCGAGCACCCGGTGCAGTCCCGCGACGCCGACGTCCATGATCAGCTCGGCGGGTCGGCCGAGATGCCGTGCGGTCAACAGCGCCTCACGCGCGACGGCGTGATCCGCGGTGCCGGCGGCGACGACGAGCACCTGGCCGCCGACCGGCTGCGGCGGCTGCGGCGGCCACGCCAGCAGACCGCAGTCGTCGGCGTAGAAGGCGTCGGGCAACTCGGTGCGCACGGCGCGGGCGTGTTCGGGGGTGGCGCGGGTGAACAGCGTGCGGGCGCCGTGCTCGCGCAGTGTCGCGGCGATGGCGCCGACCTGCCCGGGCGTCTTGCCGTGGCACAGCACGGCTTCGGGATAGCCGCGGCGCTGCGCCCGGTCGAGGTCCAGCTCGGCGAAGCCCGACTCGGTTTCGTCGGTCACCGCGTGACGACCGTGAGCGGAAGGGTGAAGGCGCCGGACTGGATACCGGCCAGGTCCACCGCCGCGAACCGGAAACCCGCCGCGGTGACGGCGTCGTGCACCTGCGCGCGCAGCTCACCGGTGGCCCGCGCGATGTCGGCCTCGGGCAGCTCGATGCGGGCGACGTCACCGTGGTGGCGCACCCGGCAGTCGGCGAAACCCATTCGGAACAACTGCCTTTCGGCCATCTCAACCTGCGCCAGCTTCTCCGCGGTCACCGGCTCGTAGTGCGGGATCCGCGACGCCAGGCAGGGCCGGGCGGGCTTGTCCGCGCACGGCAGGTTCATCGCCCGCGCGATGCGGCGCACCGCGGCCTTGTCGAGTCCCGCGTCGGCCAGGGGCCGCAGCACCCGATGCTCGACCGCGGCGCGCGCACCCGGGCGGTCTTGGCGCACAACGTCGTCCGCGTTCTCGCCGTAGGCGACGGCGTCGAGGCCGTGACGCTCGCACAGCTCGGCGCCGATGCGGGTGAACAGCTCGTCCTTGCAGTAGTAGCAGCGGTCCGGCCCGTTGGCGCGGTATTCGGGGCGTTTCCCCTCGTGGGTGGCGATCTCGACCACCGAGGCGCCGAGGAAGCGTGCGACGTCATGCGCGGCGCTGCGTTCGTCGTCGGCCAGGCTGGGCGAGACGCCGATGACCGCGAGCACGCGGGCCGGTCCCAGCGCGCGGATCGCGAGCCCGAGCAGCGTCGCGGAATCCACACCGCCCGAGTACGCCACGCCGAGTCGGCCGATGCCGTCGAGCTGCGCGGTCACCCGGTCGACCGCCGCCTGGTCGTCGCCGAACACGTCGTCGCCGAACCTCATGGCCCGAAGCCTAGTGGCTCAGCTCGCGGGCCAGGCCCGCGACGGTGTCGCGCATCCGCTCGTCGTCGACGCCGAGCCGGGCCAGCACACGGTCGGTGGCGTCGTCGATCCCGGCCCCGGCGGCGAGCGCGGTGAACTCCTCGGCCGCGACGTCGTCGACCGCGACGCCCAGCCCGCGCAGATGGCACACCCAGGCGGCCAGGATGCGCGCGGCCCCGAGCGGTACGCGCCCGGCGGCGAGCTCGGCGCGCACGGTGGGCAGCACCCGGATCGGCAGTTTCTGGGAACCGTCGGCGGCGATCTGGCTCAGCTGGTGGCGGATGCGCGGATTCGCGTAGCGCTGCAGCAGCGCGGCGCGGTAGGCGTCGAGCTCCTCGTCGGGCAGCGGCACCTGCCGTGCGGCGTCGTCCCACCACTGCTCGACCCAGCCCAGCACCACCGGGTCCGATATCGCCTCATGCACGGTGCGGTGGCCGCGCAGCGTCCCGGCGTAGGCCATCAGCGAATGAGAACCGTTGAGCAACATGAGCTTTCGCGCTTCCCACGGCGCGATGTCGTCCACGATGCGGGCGCCTTTCCACCGGGGCCTGCCCTGCGGGAACTGGCCGCACAGCACCCATTCGGCGTACGGTTCGGTGACCACCGCGGCCGGGTCCTTCGCCGCAGCCCGGTCCTCGTCGGTGGCGCGCGGCGTGATCCGGTCGACGACCGTGGAGACCCAGGCGACGTGCGCGTCGATCCACTCGGCCAGGCCCGGGTCCACGGCTCGGGCCAGCTCCCTGACGACCCGGGCGGCCATCGCCCCGTTGTCGGGCACGTTGTCGCACGGCACGACCGCCAGGCCGGGGAGTCCGCGTTCGCGTCGCACCGCGAGGCCCAGGGCCAGCTTGGCGGGTGCGGTGGTCACCTCGGCGGCGGTGCCGTGGCTGCGCAGCCGGTCGGTGTCGGCGGCGACGTCGGGGTCGGCGCGGTCCAGGCCCCCGTCGGCGGCCCGCCGGTATCCGGCTTCGGTCACGGTCAGCGTCACCAGCGCGAGCTCGGGCAGCGCGAAGCAGCGGCGCCAGTCGCCGAGGTCGGCCGACACGCTGGTCAGCGACGAGATGATCTCCGGGCGGTCGCCGTCGGCGCCGCGGATCAGCAGCGTGGAGAGCCCGTCCTGGGCGGCCAGCTGCCGCACGGTGGCGCCGGACCGGCCGGCGAACCCCGCGATCCCCCAGTCCGCGGCATCGTCGGCGTGCTGGGTGTACCAGGCCTGGTGTGCGCGGAAGAAGTTGCCGGTCCCGAGGTGGGCGATGCGCACCGGGCGCGCCGCCAGATCGCCGTCGCGCCTGCCCCCGAACTGCCCGACGTCGGTCATCCCTCGATTGTGCGTCGGCGGACCGGCTTGCCGCCAACACGTCCTTGCCTTCGCCGCTCGTGGGCCACAGGATCGAGTCATGACGCTGATCGGTGAGGTTCCGCCCGGGTTGGCCGCGAGCGCTGCGCGGGTCGGTGATGCCAGCAGCGTGCTCACCGAGGACGAGGTCACCCGGTTCGTCCACGAGCAGCTCACCGCCCACCCGTTCGACGGGCGCAGTGTCTGCGTTCTGGTGCCCGACGCGACGCGCACGTGCCCGCTGCCGCTGCTGATGCGTGCGGTGCACGGCGCGCTGGCCGGGCGGGTGAGCCGGCTGACGGTGCTGATCGCGTTGGGCACGCACGCCGCGATGAGCGAGGAGGCGCTCGCCGAGCATCTCGGTTATCCGCCCGGCCGACTGGCCGAGACGTATCCGGGCACCACGGTGATCAACCACGAGTGGTGGAAGCCGGAGAGCTTCGTCGATCTCGGCACGATTCCCGGTTCCCGCGTCGCGGAGCTGTCCGAAGGGCGGATGAACCTCGATGTGCCGGTGCTGCTCAACCGCGCCGTCGTCGACCACGACATCGCGTTGGTGCTCGGGCCGGTCCTTCCGCACGAGGTGGTCGGCATCTCCGGCGGTAACAAGTACTTCTTCCCCGGGGTCGGCGGCCAGCAGATCATCGACGTCTCGCACTGGCTGGGCGCGCTGATCACCTCGGCCGAGATCATCGGCACCACAGGCATCACCCCGGTGCGCGCGCTGATCGACGACGGCGCCGCGTTGATCCCGAGCGAGAAGCTGGCGCTGTGCGCGGTCACCGCCGAGACCGCCGACGGCGCTGCCGACAGCGCCGTCGGCAGCGCGGTGCAGTCGCCGGTGCGGACCAGCGGGCTGCATTCGCTGTCGTTCGGCGACACCGTGGCCTCCTGGGCGTCGGCGGCCCAGGTGTGTGCGGCCACCCACGTCACCTACCTCGATGCGCCTGTGCGGCGGGTGTTTTCGATCGTCCCGCGGATGTATGACGACATCTGGACCGCGGCCAAGGGTTTCTACAAGGTGGAACCGGTGGTGGCCGACGGTGGTGAGGTGATCCTGTACGCCCCGCATGTCACGGAACTGTCGGCGTCGCACCCCGAGATCTACGAGATCGGCTACCACTGCCGCGACTACTTCGTGAAGCAGTGGGACCGCTTCGTCGACGTGCCGTGGGGGGTGCTCGCGCATTCCACGCATCTGCGGGGCGCGGGCAGCTATGACGCCGAGACCGGCCAGGAGCGGCTGCGGGTGCAGGTCACGCTCGCCACGCAGATCCCCGAGGATGTCTGCCGCGCCGCGAATCTGGGCTATCTGGACCCGGCTTCGGTGGACCCGCAGAGCTACGCCGACGATCCCGGCACGCTGGTGGTGCCGCGCGCCGGGGAGATGCTGTTCCGGCTGCGCTGACCGCTCCTCTCATCGCTCGGCGGTCACCAGTTCCCGCACCGCGGGGGCGACCTCGGCGGCGTAGCGTTCGGTCGTGGCGGTGTCGTCGGAGGCCAGGACGAAGCCGCTGACGCCGAAGGCCAGCGCGACGTCGACGAGTTCCTCGGCCCACTGCCGCGGCGGCCCCTGCAGGAAGCCGGATCCGGTGAAACTGCCGCTGATGTTGAGCAGGCGGCGGATCGCGCTCGGTTCGCGTCCGGCGGCCGCGGCGGCGTCGTCGATGTGGCGGTTGAGCGCCGCGAGGTCGGTGATGCCGCCGGGCAGGTACTGCAGAGAGGGCAGCCACCCGTCGGCCTCGCGGCCGATCAGCCGCAGCATCCGCGGCCCGTAGGCGCCCACCCAGATGCCGACGTCGTGCGCCGGTGCGGGCCCGCGTTTGGCGCCGCGCACCCGGTAGTGCTCGCCCTCGACGGTCAGCACGCCGGCGGCGTCGGCGTCCCAGATGCCGCGGATGATCGCGATGGCCTCGGTCAGTGCCGCCACCGACTCCCCCGGCGTGCGTCGCGGCCCGCCCATCGCGGCCACCCCGTCCCAGAATGCGCCCGCGCCCAGGCCGAGTTCGATCCGGCCACCGGTGAGCAGGTCGAGGCTTGCCGCCGCACGGGCCAGCACCGCGGGCGGGCGCAGCGGCAGGTTGATCACGTTGGCGCTGAGCCGGATTCGTTCGGTCCGCGCGGCGACGTAGGACAGCAGCGTCCAGGTGTCGTGAAATCTGGCCACGTACGGGTGGTCCTGGTAGGTGACCAGGTCCAGGCCCGCCCGCTCGGCGACGACGGCCTGCTCGACAGCCTGGTGGGCGGGGTGGTTGTTCGGTGTGACGAAGGTGCCGAAGATCAGGTCGTGCCCGTAGTCGGTCATGAGCCGACCCGCACATCCGTGCCGCGCAGTTGCGGCAGCGCGGCCTCGATGGTGGCCCGGTCCGGCTCCAGCCACGGCGGCAGCCTCAACGCCTGACCCAGTTGCATCAGAGGTTCGTCGATTGTGAATCCGGGTGTGTCGGTGGCCATTTCGAACAGCACTCCGCCGGGCTCGCGGAAGTAGATGGATTGGAAGTAGTTGCGGTCCAGTATCGGTGTGACGTTGAGCCCGTTGCCCAGCAGGCTCTCGCGCCAGCGCTGCTGTTCGGTGTCGTCGGCAACCCGCCACGCGATGTGGTGCACGGTGCCGGCGGCGACGAGTCCGCGCGGCGCCTCCGGTGAGCAGACCACATCGAGCAGTGAGCTCGCGCCGCCGTCGCCGGTGCGGAACCGGAACCGGTTACCGGACTCGTCGACGCAGCGGAATCCCATTGTCTCAGTGAGCAGTTCGGCGGTGCTTTCATAACCGGCCTCGGTCAGCGTGACCGAGTGCAGCCCGCGGACCGCGTGCTCGGCGGCGACGGGCCCCTGTTCCCACACCGGTTCGTCGGCGGCCTCGGGGTGCGCGGCCAGTTCGAGGCACAACCCGTCGGGGTCGCGCACCGTCAACGCCTCCTCCCCGTTGCGGGTGCCGGGTTCGCCGACCGCGGCGCCCATCGCCGTCAGCCGGTCGCGCCACCAGCCCAGCGAGCCTTCCGGCACCGACAGCGAGACGGTGGTGGCCTGCCCGGTGCCGCGCCGGCCCGGCGGGGTGCCGGGCCACGGGAAGAAGGTCATCAGCGTGCCGGGCCGGCCGGACTCGTCGCCGAAGTACAGGTGGTAGCCGTCGGGGGCGTCGAAGTTGACGGTCTTCTTCACCAGCCGCAGGCCCAGGACCTCGCGGTAGAAGTCGACGTTGCGCTGCGGGTCCGCGGCGATCGCCGTGACGTGGTGCATGCCCGCGGATGATTCAGGCCGGGTTGTCATGGTTCTCCCCGTTCAGCAGGATCAGGTGCCGAAGGGATACCCGCTGCGTTGATCGGTACGCGCCGATGAGTTCGCGCGCAGGCGCGGGTCTGCCCTCAGCGGAACCGTTTCCTGACGAGGAGGTAGACGTGGTGAGGGTCGCAACGCGCGAAGAGTGGCGTGCCGCCTATGAGCGGCAGCTGGCCAAGGAGAAGGAGCTGACCCGTCGGGCCACCGAGCTGGCCAGGGAGCGGCAGGCGCTGCCGTGGGTGGCCGTCGACAAGACGTACGAGTTCGACACCGAGGCCGGCCGTCGTACGCTGGCCGAGCTGTTCGACGGCCGCTCGCAGTTGATCGTGCGTCACTTCATGCACGGCCCCAACACCCCGCAGGGCTGTCCCGGGTGCACGTTCGAGACCGACAACCTGGTCGGTGCGGCACCGCACCTGGCGCACCGGGATGTCACGTTCATCCTGTCGTCGCGCTCGCCGCTGCCGGTGTTGACCGCCTACAAGCAGCGGATGGGCTGGGACATCGAGTGGGTGTCGTCCGGCGGCACCGATTTCGACAGCGACTTCTTCGGCTACATGCACGTCCCGACGCCGCGCCGCGACTTCGGCTCGGGCAGCGGCAGCATGCTCGACGTGATGGAGCTGATGGCGCTGAGCTGCTTCGCGCTGGAAGACGGGGTCGTCTACCACACCTACTCGACCTACGACCGCGGCACCGAAGCGCTCAACGCGACGTGGCAGCTGCTGGACCGCGCGCCCAAGGGCCGAGGCGAGGACTTCTCCGACTGGCCGCGCAAACGCGACGAGTATCCGCATGACTGAAACTGGCGGAATGCTGTCGGCGTCCTGGGAAGGTGCTTGAGACGTACGATCTGTGCGCTCGGCGGGCCGCACACTGGCATCGACCACAGCCGTCGAACCGAGGAGACCACGATGCCCAGTGTCCGCCGCAGGCACACACTGTTGCTGGCCGCAGCCGTCGGCGGGGCGCTGATTGCGTTGTCGCCGTTGGCGACTGCCGAGCCGCCGAACTGCACCAGCGCCGATCTCGAGGGGGTGCGCGCGGGGGTCGACGCGTCGACGTCGGCCTACCTGTTCACCCACCCCGACCTCAACGGCTTCATGGGCACCCTGCGCGGCTTGTCGCGTGAGCAGGTGGCCGATCAGGTCAAGGGCTACATGGCGACCCATCCGCAGGAGAACGCCGAGATGGCCGGGATCCGTCAGCCGCTGGTGGATCTGCGAAACCATTGCGGCGGTGTGGACGTGACGCCGTGACTATCTGCATCCGGGGGTGCCGCCGATAGGAGCATCGACGGGACGCCTGCCGAAAGGACCCTCGGCTACCTGATCGCCTCGTGGACGATTCCGGCCGCCGGCCTCATGGCGCCGGTGCTGGAACTTTTGGACTCGCCGGAGCTCCGTATGGCTCGAAAGCTGAACCTGCGCATGCCTCTAGCCCGGATGACCCTTTCTCTGGTCACCGGGTTCGAGGCGTGGGCCCGTCAGGCCGCGTGGCCGCCGGGTGGTGAGGGTCCGCCGGGATGGTCGGCGGGGTCAGGTGGTGGAGCACTCGGTTCGGCATCGCGATGGTGCTCGTCGACGGGCTCGACCGGTTCGGCGGTCCCCACCGGTTGGTCAGTGGACTCGGCCGGTTCCGCGGCCACGTCCGGTTGGTGGGCGGACTCGGCCGGTTCCGCTGCCACTCCGGGTTCATCGGCAAGGCCGGTCGCCGCCGGGCGCAATTCGGCATCGCGGCGATCCCCGTCGACGGGATCTGCCGGTTGCGCGTCGTCTCCGGGTTCGTCGACCCCGACGGCCGCTGTCTGATCGTCGAGTTCCTCGTCCTCGTCGTCGGGGCGTAGGAGCAGTTCGGGGCGGTGGTGGTAGTTCAGGCGGGCCTGGCCGGTGTCCAGTGGTGGCGGGGGCAGCCATTCCACGTCGTGGCGCTCGCTCATCCTCGTGGTCCAGCCGCCGTCATTGTTGACGCTGCGGTTATCGGGCCCACACGCCAGGCCGAGCTCATCGACATTGGTCTGACCCCCGTCGGTCCAGTCGTCGATGACGTGATGAGCCTGACACCCATAAGCGCCGACGGTGCAGCCCGGTTTGGTGCAGCCCCCGTCGCGGGCGATCAGCATGATCCGCTGCGCGCGGCTGGCGGTGCGCTTGGCGCGGTAGAGGTTCAGTGCTGAGCCGGTGGCCCGGTCGAACACCGCCAGATAGTGACGCGCGTGAGCCGCCATGCGCACCACATCATCGATCGGCACCACGGTGCCCCCACCGGTGGTGCCCACCCCGGCACGCGACTCCAGATCCTGCAGGGTGGTGCGGATGATGACCGAGACCGGCAGCCCGTTGAGCTGGCCCAGATCCCCACTCATCAACGCGATCCGCCCCACGACCAGCAGCGCGTCATGCTGGCGCTGGGCCAGGCTGCGCTGATCGTTGTCGATCTGCGCCTGCGAGGGCGTGCCCGACACACACGGCTCCTCATCGGCGGGGTTGCACATACCGGGAGCGGCGAACTTGGCGAACAACACCTCCCAAACCGCCCACGCCTCCGGGGTCATGGTGGCGCGCAGCTCGACCATGCCGTCCTCGCCCTGTTTGGACTTGGTCACGCTGCGTTTGCGGGCGCGTTCGGCCTCATCCGGGGCCGGGCCGTCCTGATCCATCAGAAACAACCGCAACGTGGCGGTGTCCTGCACCGCGCTGGGTCCGGCGGTGGCCGCACAACGCACCAGATCCAGTTCCAAGCTCTCGCGGGTCGCGGTGTCGACGAACCCGGGCACCTTGTTCATCGCTTTGCGGATGATGTCCACATGCTCGGCGGTGATCAACCCATGCGCCTGAGCCGCCGCGGTGGCCGGCAACCGCGGCGGCAACACCTCTCCGGTGAATGCTTGGCGCGGGGCCAACAGCTCAGCCTCGGTCAGGCGCCGATTGGCCTCACTGGTCGAGATCCGCCACCGCACCGACAACACTTCCCGCCACGATTTGGCGCCCAACGCCGCCGGAGTGGTCTCGGTCTGCAGGCGCGCCAACGCGCGGTGCTCGACCGCGGGCAGGCGGCACTTCACCGTTTCCAGCTCATCGAGGACCTCGATCAGTTCCGGGGCGGTCGACAGGTCGAAATCGCAGCCCGCCAACCGATCAACCGCGGCGCGCAACCCGGCCAACGCGTCCTGCGACTCCGTCCCCGACATACTTCGAACATACATTCGACCCCCGACAAGCAGGGGCCAAAATCTCGAGGCTGTGGATCAACTCCCACTTGGGGATAAACCCCGGTCGCCGAGAAGTTGAGACCAGTGATCGTCAGCGGCAGCACCCCATCGGCGGTCCGGGGTGTTGGCCGAGCGCAGTGAGTTCCGCGTTGATGGGTTGTGTTGCGGCTTCGTATTGTTCGTGGCTGATCTTGCCGTGGTAGTGGTTCATCCACACCTCGTGCTGCTGCTCCCTCAGGTGCCCGATGCGGGTCACCCGCTCCCTGACCGCATCCTGATCGCGGAGGAACTCCTCGACCGTCACGTGCCCGGCCATGACGTGCTCGATCGGGGTCAGCGCATAGCCGCAGCCCGCCAGGAACTCCAGATACGCCCGGCAGTACTCCCGCTCCCCGAACCGCCAGGACTCTTGTTGCAGTCCCCATTCGAAACCGGCCAACATCATCACAAGTGTTGCGGTCCTTGCCTGTTCGTCGGGTAGATCGATCCCCGCGCGCGGGTTCTCGATCCCGAGGAGTTCCCCGGCGATGTTCATGCTGGCGTTACAGAGCAGGTTGGCCAGGACAGGAAAATTGCGGGCAACGAAAACGTCTGCCCCGCTTGGAAACTCGGCCCCGGCGACGATGTTGGTGCGGATCCAGTCGCGCCGAGCGGCCTGCACACCGGCAGCCTCGCGGTCGAGTTCTCTGATCATCGACCACGCGTGCTCGGCCTGGGCTTGCGCTTCGGACTCCAACCTGGTCGGCCGGCAACCGGTGAAGGACGCACCGGCTTTCGCCTCGCTGAGGCTGATCGGGCGCGCCTGGTCCCGGACGAGGTACGACGCGTACACCTCCAGCTCCGAGAACCGGGCCAGCTCGCCCAGTGTCTGATGCCCTTCGACGAGCCGGCAGATCTGGTCGTCGACCCGAAGGTCGTCGCGGGTGTAGATCAGACCTAGGACTTGCCGGGCACCGGGGTCGTCCATGTGCATGTACAACCGCCACCCCGCGGGCCCGGCCACCCCCGGCAGATAGTGCGTCGACACCTCGACCAACAGATCGTCGACCGTCGCGGTGGCCGGAAACGACCAGAACTCCAGGTGTGAGTCGACGTCGTCGCCCATGGCGACCGACGCCCGGTCGATGATCACCGTGACCTGATCGGACACGCGTCGCTCCTTTCGGGAACGCTCCCCCCGGCCATCGCGCCCGAGAAACGCGAAGGCCCTCGACGCGATGCGCCGAGGGCCTTTGCGTTCCATCGGAATCAGTAGCGGTAGTGCTCGGGCTTGTACGGACCCTCGACGTCGACACCGATGTACTCGGCCTGCTCCTTGGTGAGCTTGGTCAGCGTGCCGCCGAGCGCCTCGACGTGGATCTTGGCGACCTTCTCGTCGAGGTGCTTGGCCAGCCGGTAGACCGCGTTGTCGTACTCGTCGTTCTTGGTCCACAGCTCGATCTGGGCGATCACCTGGTTGGAGAAGCTGTTGCTCATCACGAACGACGGGTGACCGGTCGCGTTGCCCAGGTTGAGCAGACGGCCTTCGGACAGCACGATGATCGACTTGCCGTCGTCGAAGATCCACTGGTCGACCTGCGGCTTGATGTTGAGCTTGCGGGCGCCCGAGCGCTCCAGGGCGGCCATGTCGATCTCGTTGTCGAAGTGGCCGATGTTGCCCAGGATCGCCTGGTCCTTCATCGCCCGCATGTGCTCGAGGGTGATGATGTCCTTGTTGCCGGTGGAGGTGATCACGATGTCGGCCTGGCCGATGCCCTGCTCGACGGTGACGACGTCGAAACCGTCCATCAGCGCCTGCAGCGCGTTGATGGGGTCGATCTCGGTGACCGCGACGCGGGCGCCCTGGCCGGCCAGCGACTCCGCGCAGCCCTTACCGACGTCGCCGTAGCCGCAGATCAGCACCTTCTTGCCGCCGATCAGCACGTCGGTGCCGCGGTTGATGCCGTCGATCAGCGAGTGGCGGGTGCCGTACTTGTTGTCGAACTTGGACTTGGTGACCGAGTCGTTGACGTTGATCGCCGGGAACGGCAGCTCACCGGCGGCCTCGAACTGGTACAGCCGCAGCACACCGGTGGTGGTCTCTTCGGTGACACCCTTGACCGACTCGGCGATCTTCGTCCACTTGGTCTTGTCGGTCTCGAAGCGCTCCCGCAGCACGCCCAGGAACACCTTCCACTCCGCCGGGTCGTCGTCCTCGGCGGGCGGCACCACGCCCTGCTTCTCGTACTGCGCGCCGCGCAGCACCATCATCGTGGCGTCCCCGCCGTCGTCGAGGATCATGTTGGCCGGCTCACCGGGCCAGGTGAGCATCTGCTCGGCGGCCCACCAGTACTCCTCGAGCGTCTCGCCCTTCCACGCGAACACCGGGATGCCCTTGGGCTCCTCCGGCGTGCCGTGCGGGCCGACGACGATGGCCGCGGCCGCGTGGTCCTGGGTGGAGAAGATGTTGCAGCTGGCCCAGCGCACCTCGGCGCCCAGCGCGGTCAGCGTCTCGATCAGCACCGCGGTCTGCACGGTCATGTGCAGCGAGCCCGACACGCGCGCACCCTTGAGCGGCTGCACGTCGTGGTACTCCTCGCGCAGCGCCATCAGGCCCGGCATCTCGTGCTCGGCCAGCCGGATCTCCTTGCGGCCGAAGTCCGCCAGCGACAGATCGGCCACCTTGAAGTCGATCCCGTTGAGGGAGTCGGCCTTCAACTCGGTCATGTAGAGCCCCTATTCGTTGGTCAATGTTTTTGGGCGCACGGACGCGCGCATCGGCGACATCCGTGCGAAACCCCCAGCCTGCGGGCTCGCGGGACAGGCGCTCGTGCGCTCTGACAGCTACGGGGTATCGGTAACACCGTAGCGTTCGGCGAACGGCGTCATCAATCTGGCCAGGTCACGGGCCACTGTGTCGGTCGTCAGGTGGTCGGCTTCGGGGGGCATCGAGACGTAGCTCATGGCCAGCCGCACGATCGCCCTGGCGAGCACGCCGGAGTCCGCCTCGCCGGCGCTGACCCAGCTGTCGGTGAAGGTCGCGGTCAACCGGCGGCTGCAGTGGGTGAGGATCGGCCCGCTGTCGGTGGTGATGAGCTGCAACAGATCGGGTTTGGCCTCGCCGGTCAGCAGCGAGATCACCAGGGGGTCGGCGGCCGACTCGGCGAAGAAGTCGCGGAAGCCCTGCAGGAACGCGGCGTGCACATCGCCCACGTTGCCCTCGATGGCGACGTCGATCTGGTCGACGAGGCGGTCGGCCAGGCGCATCGCGTAGGCCTGCGCCAGACCCTGCCGGGAACCGAACTCGTTGTAGATGGTCTGCCGGCTGATCCCGGCGGCCTTCGCGACGTGCGACAGCGTGATCGCCGACCAGTCCCGGCTCAGCAGCAGTTCGCGCATGCCGTCGAGGATGGAGTCGCGCAGCAGCACCCGCGACGCCTCGGCGTACGGGATGCGCTGCGCGGTCCGGCGTGGGCTGTTCACACGCGCGAGGGTAGTCGTCACGAACGGGCGACCTCGACCATCTCGAAGTCCGATTTCGCCGCGCCGCAATCCGGGCAACTCCAGTCCTCGGGGATGTCGTCCCACCGGGTGCCGGGCGCGATGCCGTCCTCGGGCCAGCCCTTCTCCTCGTCGTACTCGAAGCCGCACTGCACACAGACGAACAGCTTGTAATCCATGTCGGTCCTTTCTCTCAGACGGGTTCGAAGTCGACCTTCTCGCGCACCGCGCAGTCCGGGCAGAAGAAGTCGTCGGGAATCTGACTCCATGTCGTGCCGGCCGGAAAGCCTTCGCGCGGCGCGCCTTCGGCTTCGTCGTAGACGTAGTCGCAGCCCGGGCAGCGGTAGGCGGCCATACTCAGGCGGCCCGCTCTTCGCGCGTGCGCTCACCGCCCGCCCCGTAGCGCGCCATCACCTTGTCGCGCATCCGGGGGTGGATGTTGACCCGGCTCAGGTCGCCGTCGTAGTGGTCGAGCACCCGGTGGTCCATCACCTTGCGCCACAGCGGCGGGAAGTACGTCAGCGCGATCATCGACGCGTACCCGGAAGGCAGGTTCGGCGCGCCCTCCATGCTGCGCAGCGTCTGGTAGCGACGCGTCGGGTTGGCGTGGTGATCACTGTGCCGCTGAAGGTGATACAGGAACAGGTTGGTCACGATGTAGTCGGAGTTCCAGCTGTGCACCGGCGCGCAGCGCTCGTAGCGGCCGCTGTCGAGTTTCTGCCGCAGCAGCCCGTAGTGCTCGAGGTAGTTGACGGTCTCGAGCAACGTGAAGCCGAACACCGCCGAGATCACGATGTAAGGCACCAGCGCCCAGCCGAACACCGCGATCAGAACGCCGTAGAACACCACCGACATCGCCCATGCGTTGAGCACGTCGTTGGACCAGTGCCATTTGCTCTTACCGGCCCGCTCCAAGCGCTTGGCCTCCAGCTCCCACGCCGACTTCAGCGATCCGAACACGCTGCGCGGCAGGAACTCCCAGAACGTCTCACCGAAGCGGGCCGACGCCGGATCCTCCGGGGTGGCGACGCGCACGTGGTGGCCGCGGTTGTGCTCGATGTAGAAGTGGCCGTAGCAGGTCTGCGCCAGCGTGATCTTGGCCAGCCACCGCTCCAGCGAGTCCTTCTTGTGCCCCATCTCGTGCGCGGTGTTGATGCCGACGCCGCCGAGCAGGCCGACCGACAGCGCCAGCCCGATCTTGGCGGGCCAGCCCAGTCCACCGTCGAATCCGAGCCAGCTCAGGTCCGAGGCGGTGAACAGGTAGGCGCCGACGACGACGCTGGCGTACTGGAACGGGATGTAGAGGTAGGTGCAGTAGCGGTAGTACTTGTCGTTCTCCAGCCGCTCCATCACCTCGTCGGGCGGGTTCTGCCCGTCGGGCCCGAACTTGAGGTCCAGCGCCGGCAGCAGGAGGTAAAGCAGGATCGGTCCGATCCAGAACGGCACCTGCGCTGCCGCGTGCCAACCCCACTGGTTGAACGCCCACACCAGCGGCAGCATCACGAACAGCGCGGTGGGGGCGATCAGGCCCA
Organism: Mycolicibacterium flavescens; assembly: GCF_001722335.1. Classification (GTDB taxonomy): domain Bacteria; phylum Actinomycetota; class Actinomycetes; order Mycobacteriales; family Mycobacteriaceae; genus Mycobacterium; species Mycobacterium flavescens. The sequence goes on along the minus strand of NZ_MIHA01000020.1, from coordinate 12,826 downwards.
TCAGCCACAGGTAGCGCTTGCGGTCACGCCACTGAGCGACGTCGACCTCGGACATTTGGGTGGTCATCTCCCAGCCTCCTGATGTGAGTGCCATCACGACTGAGGTTGACTCTAACTGTCCAGATGTCGGCTGTCTAGACATAGAGCCATATTTTGTAAAACACAGCCATGTCCAGCCCGCGCCGAGCGTCGGGATTTTGGCGAATTCCGGCCGATTTTGCGTCAGAAATCCGACTCTCGGCGCCCGAGATCGACACAGATGAGCGCGTGCGACAAGGGTGTCAGCGGGCTTCGGCGGCCTCCCGGCGGCCCAGCACCGAGTTGCGGCGGCTGTAGAGGAAGTAGATGGCAATGCCGATGGCCATCCAGATCAGGAACCGGATCCATGTCAGCGCGGTGAGGTTGAGCATCAACCACACACACGCCACGATCGCCGCGATCGGCAGCAGCGGCACCCCCGGGGCGCGGAAACCGCGTTCGAGGTCGGGCCGGGTGCGGCGCAGCACGATCACACCGGCCGACACCATCACGAACGCGAACAGCGTGCCGATGTTGACCATCTCCTCGAGCTTGCCGATCGGAAACACCGTCGCGGTGATCGCCACGAGCACCCCGACGATCAGCGTGATGCGCACCGGGGTCCCCTTGGCGCCGGTCCTGGCCAACGATCGCGGCAGCAGCCCGTCGCGCGACATCGCGAACAGCACCCGGGTCTGTCCGAGCACCAGCACGATCACCACGGTCGTCAACCCGGCCAGCGCGCCGATCGAGATGACCTTGGCCGCCCAGTCCACGCCGTTGAGCGCGAACGCCGTCGCAAGGTTGGCGTCCTCACCCGCGTCGCGCAGTTCGGTATAGCGCACCATGCCGGTCAGCACCACCGACACCGCGATGTAGAGCACGGTCACGATCGCCAGCGAGGCCAGGATGCCGCGCGCGACGTCGCGCTGCGGGTTCTTGGTCTCCTCGGCGGTGGTGGCGACGATGTCGAAGCCGATGAACGCGAAGAACACGATCGAGGCACCCGCCAGCAGGCCGTACCAGCCGTAATTGCTGCCCTCCGCGCCGGTGATCAACGAGAACAACGACTGCTCGGTGCCGCTGCCGCCCTCGCCCGCCGCCTCCGCGGGCGGGATGAACGGCGTGTAGTTGGCGGCTTTGATGTAGAACGCGCCGACCGCGACCACCAGCAGCACCACCGCCAGCTTGATCAACGTGATCACCAGGCTCACCCCCGCCGAGAGCTTGGTGCCCAGCGCGAGGATCGTGGTGACGAACGCGATGATCAGCAGCGCGCCCCAATCCAGTTGCAGCCCAGCAAGTTCGGCGGTGCCGCCGCCGAAGTTGAACACGGTGCCCAGATAGCTCGACCAGCCCTTGGCCACCACCGCCGCCGCGACCGCGAACTCCAGGATCAGGTCCCAGCCGATGATCCAGGCGACGAACTCGCCGAACGTCGCGTAGGAGAACGTGTAGGCGCTGCCCGCCACCGGCACGGTGGAGGCGAACTCCGCGTAGCACAGGGCCGCCAGGCCGCAGGCGGTCGCCGCGAGGACGAACGAGATCGAGATCGCCGGTCCGGTGATGTTGCCCGCCGTGGACGCCGTGATCGTGAAGATGCCGGCGCCGATCACCACCGAGACGCCGAACACGGTGAGGTCCCACCAGTTCAGGTCCTTGCGCAACCGGGTGTCGGGTTCGTCGGTGTCGGCGATGGACTGCTCCACCGACTTGGTGCGCCGCGCCATCGCACGTCCTTTCCTGGGGTCCGTTCGGGCAATCTACCGAGTACTGTGCACCCGATGGGGCGGAGTTATAAACACACGGTCGTGATCGGCGCCAGCCTCGCGGGACTGTGCGCCGCCCGGGTGCTTTCCGACGTCAGTGACCGGGTGACGCTCTACGAGCGCGACGACCTGCCCGACGGGCCGGCCAACCGCGCCGCCGTCCCGCAGGGTCGCCACGTTCACCTGCTGATGGCCCGCGGCGCCGCCGAATTCGAGAGCCACTTCCCCGGTCTGCTCGACGCGATGGTCGCCGACGGCGTCCCGATTCTGGAGAACCGCCCGGACTGCATCCATTTCGGAGCCGCCGGCCATGTGCTGGGTACCGCGCACCGGTTGCGCAGCGAGTTCACCGCGTACGTGCCGAGCCGCCCCCAGCTCGAATGGCAGATCCGCCGACGGGTGCTCGACATCGCCAACGTCGAACTGGTCCGCACCGGGGTCGAGGAACCCGTCTACGACGCGGCCGGCGGCGCGGTCACCGGCGTGCGGCTCGACTCGGGTGAGCAGGTGGCCGCCGATCTGGTGGTCGACGCCACCGGGCGCGGCACCCGGCTGCCGGCCTGGCTGCAGAAGTGGGGATACGAGCGGCCCCGCGAGGACGTCGTCCAGGTCGGCATCGGCTACGCCAGCCAGCGGGTGCAGGTTCCCGACGGGCTGCTCGCCGAGAAGGTCGTGGTGGCCGGCGCGTCCCGGGAACAGCCGCTGGGCATCGGCATGCTGTTCTACGAGGACGGCGTCTGGAACGTGACGACATTCGGCGTCGGAAAGGTCGAGCCGCCAAGCGATTTCGCTGGCCTGTGCGCGCTGGCCGACGAAATCCTGCCCGCCCACGTGGCGGCGGCGCTGCGCCGCGGCACCCCGCTCGGGGAGATGTCGTTCCACAAGTACCCGGCGAGCCGGTGGCGGCGCTACGACAAACTCGAGCGGCTGCCCGCGGGCATCCTGCCGTTCGGCGACGCCGTGGTCAGCTTCAACCCGACCTTCGGGCAGGGCATGACGATGACGTCGCTGCAGGCCGGGCACCTGCGCCGGGCGGTGACCACACCGGGAGCCGACGTGGTGCGCGCGTGCCTGCGCGACACCGCGAAGACGACGTTCCCGGTGTGGATGATGAACGCGATCGGCGACCTGACGCTGCACCGCGCCACCGGTCCCACGCCGTGGTGGTACAAGCCGGTGGGCGGGCTGTTCGACCAGTTCCTCGGCGCTGCCGAGACCGATCCCGTTCTCGCGGAATGGTTCCTGCGCCGATTCAGCCTGCTCGACAGCCTGTACATGGTGCCGTCGGCGCGGCTCATCGGCCGGGCGGTCCGGCACAACATGCGGATGTGGCTGGCCGAGCGGCGGGCGGGCAGCCAGTCGGTTGCGGTGCCACAGTCGGCATGACCCGCCCCACATTGGGTAGTTTCATCACCATGAAGGGGACGCGATGAGCGCCGGGCTGTTCGGGTTACTCGACGACGTCGCCGCGCTCGCCCGGTTGGCGGCCGCCTCGGTCGACGACATCGGGGCCGCGGCCGGGCGGGCGACCATGAAGGCGGCCGGCGTCGTCGTCGACGACACCGCGGTCACCCCGCAGTACGTGCACGGCATCACCGCCGAACGCGAGTTGCCGATCATCAAGCGCATCGCGATCGGGTCACTGCGCAACAAGCTGTTGTTCATCCTCCCGGCCGCGCTGCTGCTGAGCCAATTCGTGCCGTGGCTGCTGACCCCGCTGCTGATGCTCGGCGCCACCTACCTGTGCTTCGAGGGCGCGGAGAAGGTATGGGGCCTGATCACCGGTCACGACCACCACGCCGCCCCGACGGCCACGGTCGGCGAGGACGCCGAGAACCAGATGGCCGCTGGCGCGATCCGCACGGACTTCATCCTGAGCGCCGAGATCATGGTGATCGCGCTCAACGAGGTTGCCGATCAGACGTTTTGGCCGCGGCTGGCGATCCTGGTGGTGGTCGCGATCGCGATCACACTGGCGGTGTACGGCGTGGTCGGGTTGATCGTGAAGATGGACGACATCGGGCTCAACCTCGCGCAGCGGTCGTCGACGGCGGTGCGCAAGATCGGTCGCGGCCTGGTCGCCGGGATGCCCAAACTGCTGGCGGCGCTGTCGTTCATCGGGACCGTGGCGATGCTGTGGGTCGGCGGGCACATCCTGCTGGTCGGCACTGACGAACTCGGCTGGCACCTGCCCTACAGCGTCGTGCACCACCTCGAGGAGGCCGTGCACCACGCGGTCGGCGGGATCGGCGGCGTGCTGGCGTGGCTGGTCAACACCGCCGCGTCCGCGGTGATCGGCCTGGCGGTGGGCGCGGTCGTGGTCGCGGTCGTGCATATGCTGCCGTTCGGCAAGGGCGACAAGAAAACCGCGGCCACCGCGGACCACTAGGTCAGATGCCGACCGTGCTGCGGAACAGCGTCGTGGGCTCGGTCGCCGCCAACCGGATCGGCCCGTCGTCGGCCGAAACCCAGGCGGCCGAACCCTTGTGCAGCGTGACCGTGTCGCCCTTGGCGTGCACGACGGTCGATCCCTCGGTGCACAGCAGGATCTGCGGCCCGTCGTGGCGGGTGGGCGCGTCGATCTCGTGGCCGACCCGGTCACCGTCGATGCGCAGCACCGACACCGCGAACTCGGGCGCCGGCGTCGGGTAGACCGACTCGATGCCGTCCTCGACGACCTCCGAGCGGACCACGACGTCGGCGGCGGGCGTGAAGTCCAGCACCCGGAGCAACTCGGGCACGTCGACGTGCTTGGGTGTCAGCCCGCCGCGTAACACGTTGTCCGAGTTGGCCATCACCTCCACCCCGACGCCGTTGATGTAGGCGTGCAGGTTTCCCGCCGGCAGGTAGATGCCCTCACCGGGGGCCAGGGTGATCCGGTTGAGCAGCAGCGAGGCGAGCACACCGGCGTCGCCGGGATACCGTTCGCCGAGTTCGAGCACCGTCTTGGCCTCCGACTCGAACTCGGTGTGCCCGGACCGTACGTAGTTGATGGCGCCGTCGAGCACCGCGGGCACCAGCACGTCGAGATCGGGTTGCGGCGCGGTGATCCAGGTGGTGAATACCGCGCGCAGACCACCGGCGTCGGGCTGCCCGGACAGCAGGTTGACGAACGGGTCGAGGTCGGTGACCGCGAGCGCGCGCATCAACTCGATGGTGCGCGCGACGGGGCGGAAACCGGCGAGCGCTTCGAACTGGTTGAGCGCCACGATCAATTCGGGTTTGTGGCTCGGGTCGCGGTAGTTGCGGTTGGGCGCCGATATCGGGATCTGCTGCTGGTTCTCCCGCGCGAACCCCTCGGCGGCCTGCTCGGCGCTGGGGTGGGCCTGCAGCGACAGCGGTTCGTCGGCGGCGAGCACCTTGACCAGAAACGGCAGCGTCTCGCCGAACCGCGCGCACACCGCGGCTCCGAGTTGGCCCTCCGGATCGTCGCGCAGCGCGTCGAGCAGCGAACGCCTGCCGCCCTCGGTCTCCAGCATCGCCGGATCCCCGGGATGGGCGCCGAACCACAGCTCGGCCTCCGGATGTGCTGTGGGACTTGACCTTCCGGTGAAATCGGCGATCGCGGTCCGCGAACCCCACGCATAGGTCCGCACCGCTCCTTGTAGCAGGTGCACTCGGCTAACCTCGCACTAGTTTCAGGTACACAGCCGCCATCTCGAGCCGGACGGCCAACAACGCCAACTGCTGCTCGAGGCGGCCCGCCGCGGTCGACGGCGCCTCCGGCGCTCCGGCCTGATCGGCGAGTTCGGGCACATCTTCGGCGCTGAGCACAGCGACGCCGGCCATGTCGGCGACGCGCGCCGCGACCAACGGCCGGTCCGATTCGGTGGTCAACACGAACGTGCGCACCTGCCGCGGCAGCGGCCCGTCGATCTGTTCGTCGTGGAAGATCGAATCTTCCCGCGCCGCCGGTGAGGCCGCACCCAACCCGCCGCGCACCGCCACCAGTGCGTCGGCCAGGCCGACCGCGGCGACCGTGCGGTGGGCGATGCGCAGCAGCGCGGTCGCGCAGTGCCGGGCCAGCGCCGCGGTGGCGGCGGTGTCACCGGCCAGCACGACGTCGCGGTCGACCATCTGCCCGGCCAGCGCCTTGGCAGGGTTGGTGAACATCTCGCGCCCGGCGCTGTTGCGCAGCGCCTCGGCGTCGAGTTGGTCGGCCAGTGCCGCCAGATCGACCCGCATCCCGGGGTCGACGACGTGCAGCACCGCCAGCCCGGCGGCCAGATAGCGCACCAGCCCGAAGTCGTCGCGCACCCAGACCCGCGGCGGCAGCGGAACCGACCGGCCCGCCGCGACGTCACGCAACGGGCCCTCGTACGGCGCCGCCACCACCACGCGGGCTCCGCGGCGCACGCCGGTCGCGGCCGCGTTCACCAGCACGGGATCGCCCGGGTCGTCGCCGGCGACCACCAGCACGTCGAGCGGCCCGATCCACGGCGGGGCCTCGGCCGCCACGACGACCGGCGCGGCCAGCGACCCACCCAGCGCGGCGGCCAGCATCGACCCCGCGGTCTCCGCGGGTCCGCGGCCGGCGACCCAGATCAAGGTGCGCGGCGGCCCGTCGGCGCGAAGCGGTTCCAGATCGCCTTCGTCGAGCGCGGCGGCGGTCGCCCGCACCTGCGCACCGGCGGTCGCGGCCGCGCGCAGCAGACCCTCGCGGTCGGCGTCGAGCAGACCGTCGGTGTCGTCGAGGTCGATCACGGCGGTTGGGCTGGCATTCACGGCGCCGCCTCGGCGCGCGCCGGGCCCCTGGCCGCGACCGTCGCCGACACCCGCCCGACGATTTCGTCGACCTCTTCGGTGGTGCGTGCCTCGACGTTGAGCCGCAGCAGCGGTTCGGTGTTGGACATGCGCAGGTTGAACCAGGCGCCGTCGCCGAGGTCGACGGTGACCCCGTCGAGGTGGTCGAGCGCGTTGATCCGCGCGCCGAAGGCCTTGAGCACGTCGTCCACGCAGGCCTGGGCTTCGGCGACGGTGAAGTTGATCTCGCCGGAGGCCTCGTAGCGCTGGTAGTCGGCCATCAGCTCCGAGAGCGGGCGGTCCTGCTCGCCGAGCGCGGCCAGCACGTGCAGCGCCGCCAGCATGCCGGAGTCGGCACCCCAGAAGTCGCGGAAGTAGTAGTGCGCGGAATGCTCACCGCCGAAGATCGCGCCGGTGTCGGCCATCAACCCCTTGATGTAGGAGTGGCCGACGCGGCTGCGCACCGGGGTGCCACCCCGTTCGGTCACCAACTCCGGGACCGCCCGGGAAGTGATCAGGTTGTGAATCACGGTCGCGCCGATCTCCCTGCCCAGTTCGCGCGCGGCGACCAAGGCGGTCACCGCGGACGGCGACACGGGATGCCCGTTCTCGTCGACGACGAAACACCGGTCGGCGTCGCCGTCGAAGGCCAGCCCGATGTCGGCCCCGGTGGCCAGGACATGATTCTGGAGATCGACCAGGTTCGCCGGCTCGAGCGGATTGGCCTCGTGGTTGGGGAAGGTGCCGTCGAGTTCGAAGAACAGCGGCGCCAACGTGATCGACTCGACCGGACCGAGTACCGCGGGCGTGGTGTGGCCGGCCATCCCGTTGCCGGCGTCGACGGCGACCTTCATCGGCCGCAGCCCGGGCAGGCTGACCAGCGAGCGCAGGAACTCGCCGTAGTCGGCGAGCACGTCGCGGTCGCTGACCGATCCGCGCGCCCCGTCGTGGCCGGGCACCCCGGCGATCACCTCCTCCGCGATCACCGACAGCCCGGTGTCCTTGCCGACGGGTTTGGCGCCGGCCCGGCACAGCTTGATGCCGTTGTAGGCGGCCGGGTTGTGGCTGGCGGTGAACATCGCGCCGGGGCAGTCCATCAACCCGGAGGCGAAGTACAGCTGGTCGGTCGAGGCCAACCCGATCCGTACGACGTCGAGGCCCTGCGCGTTGACGCCCTCGGCGAAGGCCGCGGCCAGCGCCGGCGAACTCTCCCGCATGTCGTAGCCGACCGCGATCTGGGTGGCGCCGTCGCGGACCAGTCGGGCGAAGGCCGCACCGACGTCGGCGACGAACCCTTCGTCGAGTTCCTCGCCGACCAAGCCGCGGACGTCATAGGCCTTGATGACGCGATGAACTGCCGCGGCGGGCCGAGACGGCGATGAGGGCTTGCGCGAAGAGCGCACGGATCAGATCTCCTTGTGATGTGGACAACTGCTGGCGCCAGCCTAGCCGCCCGGGCAGACGTTCACGGCCCCTATAGTGCGCGGCTAGTCGGTGGGATCGGGCAGTACCCGCAAATGCCCGCGGCGGCGGCCGGTGGAGTCCGGGCGTCGGGCCGGCGGGGCCATCAGCGCACCGCCGGACGCGCCGGTGGCGGGATCGGAGAATCCGGCCACCACCCCGTTGACGGGGGGCGCCACATCGCGGCCCTCGCGCACCGCGTCGGCGAGTGCGACGAGGTCGTCCTCGTCGGGATGCGACGGCAGCGGGCCGGCGTGGCGCACGAGTTCCCAACCGCGCGGCGCGGTGACGCGCCCGGCGTGCAGTACGCACAGATCCCACGAGTGGGGTTCGGCGACCGTGGCCAGTGGGCCGACGACTGCCGTCGAGTCCGCGTACACAAAGGTCAGCGTCGCGACCGCATAGTGCGGACACCCGGGCCGGCAGCAGCGACGGGGAACATTCACAGCCGAGAATCTATCGTGGCCGCACGCCGCACGGTGCCGGACACGCGCAGCCACCGGACGGCCGATCTCCAACCGTTACGATCGGCGATGATCGGCCCACGAGAGGAGCACGCGACCGGTGGCCAAGCGGGGATACCTGCGCTCGCGCCGCGGGCGTGAGATGCGGGGGCCGCTGCTGCCGCCGACGGTCCCGGGGTGGCGCAGCCGCGCGGAGCGCTTCGACATGGCGGTGCTGGAGGCCTACGAGCCGATCGAGCAACGTTGGCACGACCGGTTGTCGGCCCTCGATGTGGCGGTCGACGAGATCCCGCGCCTCGCGCCGAAAGACCCCGACAGTGTGCAGTGGCCGCCGGAGGTGATCGCCGACGGGCCGATCGCGCTGGCCCGGCTCATCCCGGCCGGGGTCGATGTCCGCGGAAACGCCACGCGGGCGCGAATTGTGTTGTTTCGCAAGCCGATCGAGCGGCGAGCCAAGGACACCGCCGAACTCGAGGACCTGCTGCATGAGATTCTGGTGGCTCAGGTGGCCACCTATCTGGGCGTGGAACCGTCGGTCATCGACCCGACGATCGACGACGACTGAAGCGCGCGGCGCGGTGCCGCGCGGGCTCAGATGATCCCGCGCTTGAGGCGGCGGCGCTCACGCTCGGAGAGCCCGCCCCAGATGCCGAAGCGCTCGTCATGCGCCAGCGCGTACTCCAGGCACGCGTCGCGCACCTCGCAGCCCTGGCAGATCCGCTTGGCTTCGCGCGTCGAGCCACCCTTTTCCGGGAAGAAGGCCTCGGGGTCGGTCTGCGCGCACAGCGCGCGTTCCTGCCACAAGTCGTCTTCGGGTGTCAGTGCTGTCGTCACATCAATCGGATCTGGCACCAGACTTAACTGGGGACGCTGCGGCGTCTCAACCGGTGCCGGTCCGGAATTGGTGTGCGGCGCGTTGTCTACTGAGCCGAAAAATCGGTTGTCGAACGGGACAACACGATCGAAATCGCCTTGCTCAAAAGACATCTTCCGCCTCCTCACCTGGTCTCGTTGATCCCCTATGCAGCCACACGCCGAGGCGTGCGACCCCTCCAATTCGAACAAGTGATCGAATCTCGGTCTGCGGCACCGGAACCGGATGGCCTACCGGGAAATGACACTGGTGTGATTACACACGCGTTAGCTGTCCCGGTCAAGCGCTAGAACAGGAATTCATACCATTCCGTGACCCAATTCCGGCGAGTCGCGCTTCGGCGTGTCCGTCACAACCGCCGGCCGGCGGTGCTCCTGCGCGAACCGATTCCCCGTCAACGGCCTACGCTCGGTCGCTGTGAAGGTCACAGTTCTGGTCGGGGGCGTCGGCGGCGCCCGGTTCCTGCTCGGTGTCCAACATCTGCTGGGGCTGGGGCAATTCGGTGTCACTCGTGATGCTGCTGTTACTGATGTTACTGATGCGCATGAACTTACCGCAGTGGTGAATGTCGGTGACGACGCCTGGATGTTCGGGGTGCGGATCTGCCCCGACCTCGACACCTGCATGTACACCCTCGGCGGCGGTATCGACCCCGACCGCGGGTGGGGCCACCGCAACGAAACCTGGCACGCCAAGGAGGAACTCGCCGCCTACGGCGTCCAGCCGGACTGGTTCGGCCTCGGCGACCGCGATCTGGCCACCCATCTCGTGCGCAGTCAGATGCTGCGCGCGGGCTATCCGCTCTCCCAGGTCACCGAGGCGCTGTGCAAACGGTGGTCCCCCGGCGCCCGGTTGCTGCCCGCCACCGACGACCGCAGCGAAACGCACGTCGTGATCACCGATCCCGGACCGGGTGAGCACGCCGGCGAGAAACACGCGATCCACTTCCAGGAGTGGTGGGTGCGCCACCGCGCGAAGGTGCCGACCCACAGTTTCGCGTTCGTCGGCGCCGACAACGCCACCGCCGGACCGGGCGTGACCGAGGCGATCGAGACCGCCGACGTCGTGCTGCTGGCACCGTCGAACCCGGTGGTCAGCGTCGGCGCCATCCTGGCCGTGCCCGGTATTCGCGGGGCGCTGCGCTCCACCGCCGCCCCGGTGATCGGCTACTCCCCCATCATCGGCGGAAAGCCGTTGCGCGGCATGGCCGATGAATGCCTGTCGGTGATCGGGGTGGACAGCACGTCGGAGGCGGTCGGCAGGCACTACGGCGCACGGTCCGGCGTCGGGATCCTCGACGGCTGGCTGGTACACGAGGGCGACTCCGCCGACATCGACGGCGTCGAGGTCCGTTCGGTGCCGCTGCTGATGACCGAACCCGCCGCGACCGCCGAAATGGTGCGCGCCGGACTCGATCTGGCCGGCGTCAAACCGTGACAACCGAGCATGGCTCCGCGGCCGCCGTCGAACTCCTCCCCGTCCCCGGCCTTCCCGAGTTCCGTCCCGGCGACGATCTCGCCGCCGCGATCGCGACCGCCGCACCGTGGTTGCGCGACAACGACGTTGTCGTGGTCACCAGCAAGGTGGTGTCCAAGTGCGAGGGCCGGATCGTCGACGCCCCCCTGGATCCCGACGAACGCGACGCCCTGCGCCGCAGGCTCATCGACGCCGAGGCGGTGCGGGTGCTGGCCCGTAAGGGGCGCACGCTGATCACCGAGAACGCGATCGGGCTGGTGCAGGCCGCCGCGGGCGTCGACGGGTCCAACGTGGACTCGGCCGAACTCGCGCTGCTGCCACGGGATCCCGATGGCAGCGCCGCGGCGCTGCGCCGCGCCCTGCGCGAGCGGCTCGGGGTGACCGTCGGCGTCGTCGTCACCGACACGATGGGCCGGGCGTGGCGCAACGGGCAGACCGACGTGGCGATCGGCTCGGCCGGCCTGACCGTGCTGCACGGCTACGGCGGTTCGGTGGACCGGCACGGTAACGAGCTGATCGTCACCGAGATCGCCGTCGCCGACGAGATCGCCGCCGCCGCAGACCTGGTGAAAGGCAAACTGACCGACATCCCGGTCGCGGTGGTGCGCGGGCTGCAGCTGCCCGACGACGGGTCCACCGCCCACCGGTTGGTGCGCGCCGGCGAGGAGGACCTGTTCTGGCTGGGCACCGAGGAGGCCATCGCGCTCGGCCGACGCCAGGCCCAGCTGCTGCGCCGCTCGGTGCGTCGCTTCTCCCCCGAACCCGTCGCCCCCGAGCTCGTGGAAGCCGCTGTCGCCGAAGCGCTCACCGCGCCGGCGCCGCACCACACCCGGCCGGTGCGCTTCGTGTGGCTGCAGGACCGCGACCGGCGCGTCACACTGCTGGACCGGATGAAAGCCAAGTGGCGTGCCGACCTGACCGGCGACGGCAAGCCCGCCGACGCCGTCGAGCGCCGTGTGCAGCGCGGCCAGATCCTCTACGACGCACCCGAAGTCGTGATCCCGTTCCTGGTGCCCGACGGTGCGCACACCTATCCCGACGCCCAACGCACCGCCGCCGAGCACACGATGTTCACGGTTGCGGCCGGCGCCGCGGTGCAGGGGTTGCTCGTCGCGCTGGCGGTCCGCGATGTCGGCAGCTGCTGGATCGGGTCGACGATCTTCGCCGCCGACGAGGTGCGCGCCGAACTGGAGCTGCCGGCCGACTGGGAGCCGTTGGGCGCCATCGCGATCGGTTATCCCGAAGAGGGGTCGGGCCCCCGCGAGCCGGCGCCGACAGACGATCTTCTGGTGCGCAGATGAGTTTGCACGCCTCGGCCGTCGACACGCTGACCCGCTGGCAGGCCCCCGATCCCGCCCAGGACTCGCTGCGCCACGCGGTGCTGGCGTTCCTGGCGGCCCGGCCCGACGGATGCCTGCGCTCGTGTGCGCCCGGGCACGTCACCGGGTCGGCACTTGTGCTGGACCACAACGGAACCCACGCGCTGCTGACCCTGCACCCGCGCTTCGGCCGCTGGCTGCAACTCGGCGGGCACTGTGAGCCCGAGGACCCCGATATCGTCGCGGCCGCGCTGCGGGAAGCCACCGAGGAGTCCGGCATCGAGGGGCTGACGATCGACCCGGAACCCGCGGCCCTGCATGTACATCCGGTGACGTGTTCGCTGGGTGTGCCGACGCGCCATCTCGACCTGCAGTTCGTCGTGCGCGCACCCGCGGGTGCCGAGATCGTCGTCAGCGACGAGTCGCTGGATCTGCGGTGGTGGCCGCTGGACAAGCTGCCCGACGACTGCGACTTCGGCCTCACCCAACTGGCGGACGCGGCCCGCAACAAGTGATTTCGGCGTAGTTGGTGGCGCCCAGCGCAATGTGGTGTCTCGGGACATCGCTGACACTTTTGTCTCGGGACATCGCTGACACCTATGGTGCCGGTTTTGGCTCGCGGATGCGATAGGTCCGGGTGTTGGATTCACAGCGCTGGTGGTAGCGCGTGGGGTCGGCGGTCAGTTCTCGGATGAGAGTCGT
>NZ_MIHA01000019.1 GCF_001722335.1 Mycolicibacterium flavescens | reverse complement strand
GGTGGCGCGTCGCCCAGTTCGCCGCGTACGCGGCCTACACCCGCACCGCCGAGTTCGGGGCCGCGCTCGACGATCTGGTCGAGCAGGCGCGCACCCAGCACACCGCGATGATGTGCAGCGAGGCGGTGTGGTGGCGCTGCCACCGGCGGATCGTCTCCGACGTGGCCGTGCTGCGGTTGTCGGTGCCGGTCAGCCATCTCATGCACGACGGCCGGCTGGTGGAGCATTCGCCGGCCGACGGCGCTCGGCTCCGCGACGACGGCCTGGTCGTCTGGGACGGCTGAGCAGCCCTTTCGGTGGCGGAGGCGGACGGGAATCGAACCCGCCAGCGACAGCGTCTGCCGCTCGGCGATTTTGAAGATCGCGCCGGTCACCAGACCGGATACGCCTCCCCGTGGCCACGAGGCGATCATGCCAGGCAGCATGGACACCGTGACCGAACAGCTGACGTATCGCCTGACCCAGTACGCCCACGGCGGCGGGTGCGCCTGCAAGATCCCGCCCGGCGAGCTCGAGGAGGTGGTGCGCGGGCTGACGCAGGCCGCGCCGACGAACCCGGTCGGTGAACTGCTGGTGGGTCTCGACGACGGCGACGACGCGGCCGCGGTCCGCATCGACGGCGGGATGGCGTTGATCGCGACGACGGACTTCTTCACCCCGGTCGTCGACGACGCCTACGACTGGGGCCGCATCGCGGCGACCAACGCGCTGTCGGACGTGTACGCGATGGGCGGGCGCCCGGTCGTCGCAGTGAACCTGCTGGGCTGGCCTCGCGAGCTGCTGCCGTTCGAGCTGGCGGCCGAGGCGCTGCGCGGCGGCATGGATGTCTGCAACGCCGCGGGCTGCCATCTGGCCGGCGGCCACAGCGTCGACGACCCCGAACCCAAGTACGGGTTGGCGGTCACCGGTGTCGCGGACCCGAATCGGTTGCTGCGCAACGACGCCGGCAAGGCGGGGATTCCGCTGTCGCTGACCAAACCGCTCGGCGTGGGGGTGCTCAACAGCCGGCACAAGAACACCGGCGAGACGTTTCCGGAGGCGATTGCGGTGATGACGACGCTGAACGCCGACGCGGCCCGCGCGGCGGTGGACGCCGGCGTCGAATGTGCCACCGACGTGACGGGTTTCGGGCTGCTCGGGCATCTGCACAAGCTGGCCCGCGCCAGCGGGGTGACCGCGGTGCTCGACAGCGCGGCGGTGCCCTACATCGACGGTGCGCGCGAGGCGCTGGCGCAGGGGTTCGTCAGCGGCGGCACCCGGCGCAATCTGGAGTGGGTCGCCCCGCACGTCGACCTGAGTGCGGTCGACAGCGACGAGGCGCTGCTGCTGGCCGACGCGCAGACCTCGGGCGGGTTGCTGATCGCCGGAGAGATCCCGGGCGCGCCGGTGATCGGTCAGTTGGTGCCGCGCTCGGAGCACACCATCGTGGTGCGCTAGGAGGGCCGCTGGTTACCGGATTTGCGGTCCTGGCGGTCGGAGAACACCGGGTCGGCCACCGGATCGGAGGTGTCGCGGTCGCTGGCGACGAACTCGGGTTTCTGCGGGTGGCTGAACAGGTTGGACGATTCCATGTACGAAGTCCTTTGAATAGGTTCCGCTGCTGCCTGAACTGTGGCGCGCGGGGTGTGGACCGATACGGTCTGCCATCCACCCTACACCCCGACCGGGTCAACGGGTCGCGCCGTTGATCTCGGGTGTCGAGATCATGCCTTTCTCCACACCCCACATCACCGCGATGGTGCGGTACTCGCCGGTGGAGATGAGGTGAACGAGGGCCTGGCGCAACGGTTCTGCGAGATCTGAACCTTTTTCGACAGGCCAGCCGTAGGGCGCGGAGTTGAACACGTCGCCTGCGGCTTCGAGCGCGCCGCCGGAGGTTTTGATCGCGAACCCGGTCACCGGGGAGTCGGCGGCCATCGCGTCGACCTCGCCGTTGGACAGCGCCGCGTTCAGATCGTCCTGGCTGACGTAGACCACCTTTTCGACCGGCGGCAGGCCCGCGGCCACGCATTCTTCGCTCTTGGCGGGGATTTCCTCGGTTTCCTGCAGCGTGGCATACGACACGCCGACGCGCAGTCCGCACGCGTCGGCGGGCGTGATCCCCGACCCGGCCCGCTGCGCCCACAGCGTGCCCGCGCGGAAGTAGGTCACGAAATCGACGAGTTCCTCGCGTTCCTTGGTGTCGGTGAACGACGACATGCCGACATCGAAGTCACCGGCGCGCACCGACGGCAGGATCGCCTCGAACGCGGTCTCGCGGTATTCGGGCACCAACCCGAGCGTGCGGGCGATCGCGTTCATCAAGTCGACGTCGAACCCGACGATCTGCCCGTCGGCATCCTTGAATTCGTTTGGCGCATAGGGGATGTTGACGCCGATGATGAGCCGGCCGGTCGACCTGATGTCGGCGGGGACGGTGGCCGCGATCGCCTCGACCACACCGGGGCCGGTGCCCGGGGCCGGGGTTTCGGTGCTCTCCTCGACCGCGGCGGGCCGGGTGCCGCTGCGGTCGGGGCCGCCGCGCCACTGCAGCACGCCGAAGGTGCCCAGCGCCGCGACCAGCACGACCGAACCGGCCACCGCCAGCAGCCGTCGCGACACCCGCGTCTTACGCACCGGGGCCCGGCGCGCCTGGTGTCTGCCGCTGCCGCCACGCACCGGCGAGTTCAGCGCACGGCGCGCGGCTTCGGCCAGGTCGCCGGCCTTCTGGTAGCGCTTGGCCGGTTTCTTGGCCATGCCCTTGGCGATCACGGCGTCGAACGCGGCCAGCCGGGGATCGATGGCCGACGGCCGCGGCACCTCCTTGGTCATGTGGCCGGCGATCTGCTGTTCGAGGCTGTCGGCCGGATAGGGCCGCTCCCCGGTCAGGCATTCGTAGAGCACGCAGGCCAGCGCGTAGATGTCGGCGGTCGCGTCGACGGGCTTGCCCTCGAAGCGCTCGGGGGCCATGTAGGCCATCGTGCCGAGCGTGCTTCCCGCTGTGGTCAGGCCCTTCTCGCCGGCGGTGCGGGCGAGCCCGAAGTCGATGAGGTAGACGAAGTCGCGGTCGGTGATCAGGATGTTCGACGGTTTGATGTCGCGGTGGATCAGCCCGGCGGCGTGGGCGGCGTCGAGCGCCATCGCGACCTGTTCGACGACCTTGACCGCCAGCGTGATGTCGATCGGTTTCCCGGTGTCGGTGAGGATGGTGCCGAGGTTGCGGCCCTCGATCAGGCGCATGTCGAGGTAGAGCCGGCCGTCGATCTCACCGAATCCGTGGATGGGCACCACATGCGGGTCGTTGAGCCCGGCGGCGGCCTGCGATTCGCGGCGGAAGCGCAGCTGAAAGGTCTCGTCGGCGGCCATGCTGGGCGGCAGGACCTTCAGCGCGACAATGCGGTCGGTGCGGGTGTCGTAGGCGCGATAGACCTCGCCCATGCCGCCACGGCCGATCAGCTGTTGCAGCTGATAGTGCCCGAATGGTGTGGAATCCACCGTCCCTGTTAACCCCTCGACAGCGGCCAACCCCGCATCGTGTGTCGATTGAAGCTACCTCATGTTTGCCAGATTCTCTTAATAATCGACGCCGACGATGATTGCGGCGTTACGGCAGGCTACGGGCAGGTTGCGGCTAGCCGGCGGTCCCGCGGTCGGTGACGGCGAGCGAGCCCAGCAGGCTCAGCGCGTGGGCGTCGGTGGAGCCGGGCGCCGCGTGGTAGACCACGAGTTCCTGACCGGGCGCCGAGCGGACGTCGAAGGTCTGCATCGACAACGTCAGCTCGCCGACTTCGTTATGGTGGAAATGCTTGGTTTCCAACGCTTTTCCGCGAGCATCGTGACGTTCCCACAGCCGTTTGAATTCTCCGCCGGCCGACAGCAGTTCGCGCAGCACCTGCTGGATGCGCGGGTGGTTCGGTGAGCGGCCGCGGTTGAGCCGGAACCCCGCGACGGCGTTGGCGGCGGCTTTGTCCCAGTCGCGGTAGAAGGTTCGGGCGCCGGGGTCGGTGAACACGACGTGCATCAGGTTGCGCGAGTGGGTCCAGTCGTGAAACAGGGCGTCGGCGATCGTGTTCGAGGCCAGCACGTCATAGGCGAGGTTGTAGACGACGGCCGGGTTGTCCGGCCACGCCGCCATCAGCTCGAGCAGCGCCGGGTCGACCCGGTCGACGACGGCCACGTCGTCGACCGGGATGTGCCCGGCCAACCGGTACAGGTGCTTGCGGCCGTCGTCGCCGAGGGCCAGCGCGGTCGCCAGCGCCTCGGTCACCTGCGGTGACGGCGACCGCTCGCGGCCCTGTTCGAGCCGGATGTAGTAGTCGACGCTGCAACCGGCCAGCATCGCCACTTCCTCCCTGCGCAGCCCGGCCACCCGGCGATGTCCGTTGCGGGGCAGGCCCACCGAGTCCGGGCTCACCGCGGCGCGGGCGGCGCGCAGGAACGTCCCGAGCTCGGTGTCGGCCATGTCGCCATGCTACGGCGCGGGACCGCCGCGAGGGTGGGTGCAGCGCTCCCAGGAAACTCCCGCCCTTCCCGGTGCCGTTGGCGCGCAGCAGAGTTGGTGACGAACAACGAATCGATCGCGGAAGGCAACCCCATGACTGACCAGAAAGTCGCGTTCGTCACCGGCGCCAGCAGCGGCATCGGACGCGCCGTGGCCGCCCGCCTGGCCGACGACGGGCTCGTCGTCGTCGCCGCGGCCCGGCGCACCGACCGGTTGACCGAACTCGCCGAACGCCACGGCACCGTCGAACCCTGCCCGCTGGACGTGACCGACCGCGACGCGGTGCGCGCCGCGGTGGACGACACGGTGTCGCGGCACGGCCGTCTCGACGTGTTCGTCGCCAACGCCGGGGTGATGCCGCTGTCGCGGCTGGACGTCGGGCTCGTCGAGGAGTGGGATCGAATGATCGACGTGAACGTGCGCGGCCTGCTGCACGGCATCCACGCCGCGCTGCCGCACTTCGACCGGCAGGGCGGCGGGCATTTCGTCACGATGGCCTCGATCGGGGCGCACTCGGTCACCCCGACCGCGGCGGTGTACTGCGGCACCAAGTACGCCGCGTGGGCGATCACCGAGGGGCTGCGGATGGAGTCACCCCCGCACATCCGCGTCACCACGGTCTCGCCGGGCGTGGTGGAAAGCGAACTGGCCGACACGATCAGCGATCCGGACGCCAAACAGGTGATGGCCGAGTACCGGCGGCACGCACTCGACCCGGAGGCGATCGCCGACGCCGTCGCCTATGCCGTGCACCAACCGCCGACCGTCGACGTCTCCGAGATCGTGGTGCGTCCCGTGCAGCGGTGAGGAGGTTTGAACCCGCTGTACCGGTCAATCCCCCGCGGGGGACGGCATCGAGGGAGGGGCGGGGTGCAGACGGTCACGAACGGGTGGTGGCGCTGGCGGCTGGTCCATGCTCTGGGCCGCAATCCGCTGGTGCGCACCAGCGACCGCATCGAAGTGACGATCGCGGCGATGGCGATCGCGGCCGTGCTGGTCGCGATTCCCGTCGCCGCCGCCATGGCGACCGCGATCCACGACGAACGCGGCCACGCCTACGCCGCCCAGGCCGAACGCCACCTGCAGGTCCACGCGACCGTCACGCAGGCCAGCGCGACGCTGCCGCGGACCAACGTCAGCGTGGTGGAGGCGACGTGGAGCCTCGGCGGCGTCGAGCGCGTCGGACGATTCCAGTGGGATCAGCCGGTGCGCGCCGGGCAGAGCATCGAGATCGTCGTCGACGAGAACGGAGAGCGGGTCGTGCCGCTGGACCCGTGGTGGCGGGCCGGGCTGGACGGCACGATCGCCGCGATCACGTTCTGGCTCGCGGTGGCCGCGGCGGCCGCCGGGTGTGTCGCGGTCTCGCGGCCCTGCCTGAGGCGGGTCCGCTACGCCGCGTGGGATCGCGACATCGCTAGCCTCGCCGACGATGGCGGCACAGCGGATCGACACCCCTGACCCGGCCGGCCTGCTCACGGAGTGGCGGCTGCGGCCCGACGGGGACGCCGTCGGTCCGACGGTGCTGCCGGTGCGCACGGACGACGGGACGCCGGCGGTCCTCAAGGTCGGCGCCTCACCCCGCGAGCACCTGGTGCTGCGGCGATGGGGCGGCCACGGCGCGGTGCGGCTGCTGCGCGCGGATCCGCGGCGGGCGGCGGTGCTGCTGGAGCGGGCCGGTTCTCACACGCTCGAATCGCTGACCGACGTCGACGCCTGCCGGGTCGTGGTCGGCCTGTACCGGCAGCTGCACGTACCGGCGATGCCGCAATTGCCCGGAGCGCCAACGTTTCTGCGTCGGTGGGCCGACGACTTCGACGGGTTGCCGCGCGGCGCGCCGGTGCCGCATCGTCTGGTCTCGCAGGCCGCGACGCTGGCCCGCGAGCTGGCGGAGGCCCCCGCGGACGTCGTGGTGCACGGCGACCTGCACTTCGGCAATGTGCTGGCCGCCACGCGCGCGGCGTGGTTGGCGATCGCGCCGCGGCCGGTCAACGCCGACCCCTGTTTCGAGATCGCGCCGATGTTGTGGACGCGGTGGGACGAGATCGCCGACGACGTCCGCCGCGGGGTGCAGCGCCGGTTCTACGCGTTGGTCGACGCTGCGGGTTTCGACGAGGACGCGGCGCGGGCGTGGGTGCTGCTGCGGGTGGTGCGGGCGGCGACGCAGGCCCTCGACGGCGAGGCCGCGGTGCTGACGCGGTGGGTCACGCTGGCCAAGGCTGTGCAGGACTGACTTTCGCGGTTGAGGTTTGATCTTTGCTGCCGGTGGTAAAAGCACCTCCATGTTGATCAACCTCAAGAAGGTCTCACCGCTTCTGCTGGCCGGCGCGGCCGCCGCGGCGATCGCTGCCGCACCTGCAGGCTTTGCTTCGTCCTCCGTCCTGCCCACGGGCGGGTTGGGAGGTTGCATCGATCCGGACGGCACGGGTTGCGCGGCGCCTGCCCCGCCGCCGCCTCCGGGTGCCTGGGTTCCGCCGCCGGCACCGGGTGCTCCCGCAGTCGCCGGAGCCGTGCCCGGTGGTCCGGGTGGGGTCGCCGGTCCCGCGGGCGCCGCGGGTGCGATTCCGGGTGGCCCGGCCGGTGTGGCCGGACCCGAGGGCGCCGCGGGTGCGATTCCGGGTGGGCCGGCCGGTGTGGCCGGACCCGAGGGCGCAGCGGGCGCCATTCCGGGTGGACCGTCCGGCGCTGCCGGACCCGCGGGTGCGACCGGAGCGATTCCGGGCGGACCGTCGGGTACCGCAGGACCGGGCGGTGCGGCCGGCTGCATCCCGGGTGTGGGCTGCGGCAGCGTGCCCGCCACCGACATCCCCTAGCCAACCTGTATCGCGGGTGAATGCGGCGGCGGGTCCCGGGGTTTGGCCCGCCGTCGCGCCCGTGGTGTTCTAGCGCAACGTCATCCGTATGCGCCGTTGCTACTCGACACCCCAGTTCTGCGCGCCCGCACGGTGATTCGCGCACCGCGGTGCGGTGTCAAAATCACGTGTTTGATCCGCTGACGTTCGCCGGGCGCCTCGGTGGTGGCCAGTTCCACCCGGCGCAGCACCTCCCGCAGCACCACCCGCATCTCGACCATCGCGAAACCCGCACCGAGACAACGCCGATTACCCCCGCCGAACGGTAACCACGTCGTCGGACTCAACGTCACGCCGAGCATGCGGTCGGGGTCGAAGCGCTCGGGATCGGGGTAGATGCCGGCGTCGTCGTGCACGAGCGTGATGCTCGGCACCACCATCACACCCGCCGGGAGCCGGTAGCCGGCGATCTCGACGGGTTCGGTGAGGATCCGGCCGACATCGGGCACGACCGGGCGGATGCGCAGCGTCTCCTTGGCGACCGCGTCGAGGTACTCGTCGTCGCCCTCGTCGGCGGCCCGCACGGCCTTGGCGAGCAGATCGGGATGGCGCGTCAATCTCTCCAGCGCCCACGACAATCCGGTCGCGGTGGTGTCGTGGCCGGCCACCAGCAGCGTGATCAACTGGTCGCGCAGTTCGCGGTCGGTCATGGCGACCCCGCCATCAGCGCGCACCAGCATGGCCAGCGCATCGGTGCGCTCGTCGAGATGCGGGTCGGCGCGGCGGTCGGCGATCTCGGCGTACAGCAACCGGTCGGCCTCGGCCATCAGCCGGCGCAGCCGCCGCCACGGTCTGCGCTGCAACAGTTCCGGCTTCGCGAGCGCCAACGACTCCCACGCCCCGACCCGCAGCAGCCGCGGCATCACCGCGCGCAGTTCGGCCAACCGGGCCGGGTCACTGGCGCCGATCACGGTCCGCAGGATCACCTCGAGCGTGATCTCGGCCATCTTCGGCGCCACCGCGAACGGCCTGCCCGCCGGCCAGCCGGCGACGTTGTCCGCGGCGATGTCGGCCATCACCGCGGCCTGGCGTGCGACCGCGTCGCGATGGAACGGCGCCATCATCGAGCGGCGGCATTCGCGGTGCACGTCGTCGTCGACGACCAGTACCGAGGTCTCGCCGAGCAGCCCGGACAGCATCGAATTCGCCTCGCCCGCATGGAGAATCCGCGGATCGCCGGCGAACACGGTCTTGATGTCGGCGGGGTCGGACAGGTAGACCATTCGGCCCATCACCGAGTTCGTGAGCGTGAACACCTTGCCGTAGCGACGACGGCAGACCGCGACCACGCGCGGCCACCAGCGCAGCATCAACAGCGAAGTCACGATCGACGGCAACCGCGGCCCGGGCGGCAGAGCCGACGCCGTTGTTGTACTCATGCCTAATAGGGTACGATTGTCGGGCGCCGAGGGGAAGAACCAACACCAACTGAGTAACGCCTGCCGCATCGGGTAGCCCACCGGCATGAGCACCTATCCCGCGTTCGACACGATGCCGATCGGCAAGCAGTGGCGGGCCGGCTCGTCGGGCAAGACCCGCGAGGACACCGACCCCTACACCGGCGACACGCTCACCGAGATCCCGCAGGCCGACGCGGACGACCTCGATGAGGCCTACGCGACGGCTGTTGAAGCACAACGGGATTGGGCCGCACAACCGCCGATGGTGCGCGCTCAGGTGATGCGCGATGCCGCCGATGTGATGGGCGCACGCAAGGACGAGATCACCGACTGGCTGATCCGCGAGTCCGGCGGCACCGTCGCCAAGGCCGAACTCGAATGGAGCCTGGTGCGTTCGGTGCTGTGGGAGGCCGCCTCGATGCCCCACCACGTCGAGGGCAAGATCATGCCGTCGGACATCCCCGGCAAGGAGAGCCGCGTCTACCGGGAACCGGTCGGCGTCGTCGCGGTGATCTCGCCGTGGAACTTCCCGATGCAGCTGTCCAACCGCTCGGTGGCCCCAGCGCTCGCGGTCGGCAACGCCGTCGTGCTCAAACCCGCCGGCGACACCCCGGTCACCGGCGGCCTGCTGCTGGCGCGGATCTTCGAGGAGGCCGGCCTGCCGCCGGGCCTGCTGTCGGTGGTCGTCGGCTCCGGCTCGGACATCGGCGACGCGATCGTGGCCCACCCGACACCGCGCGTCGTCTCGTTCACCGGGTCCACCCCGGTCGGCGAGGGCATCGCCGCCAAGGCCGGCATCAAGCGCACCGCGCTCGAACTCGGCGGCAACGGGCCGATCGTCGTACTCGCAGACGCCGACCTCGACCTCGCCGCCCGCGCCGCGGTGTTCGGCTCCTTCTTCCACCAGGGCCAGATCTGCATGATCGGCAACCGCGCGATCGTCGACACCCTCGTCTTCGACGAGTTCCTCGACCGCTTCGTCGTGCAGACCAAGGCGCTGCGCGTCGGCGACCCGCGCGACCCGCAGAACCAGCTCGGACCGATCATCAACACCTCGCAGCTGGAGTCGATCCAGGACAAGCTCGACCGGGCCCGCAGCGACGGCGCGTCGCTGCTGATCGGCGGCGACCCGTTCGGCCCCACCGGCCAGTGCCTGCCGCCGCACATCCTGACCGGCTCCAACGACGTGGCCACCGCCCGCGAGGAGGTGTTCGGGCCGGTGATGACGGTGATCCGCGCCGACGGCGAAGAGGACGCGCTGCGGCTGGCCAACGACACCGAGTACGGGCTGTCGTCGGCGGTGTTCAGCCGCGACGTCGACCGCGCGGTGCGCTTTGCCCGACGCATCGACACCGGGATGACCCACGTCAACGACGCGCCGGTCAACGACGACGCCAACACCGCGTTCGGCGGGGAGAAGGCCTCGGGCATCGGCCGCTTCGGCGGCCAGTGGGCCATCGACGAGTTCACCACCGAACACTGGATCTCCGTGCAGCACCAGCCGCGCCAGTACGCGATCTGAGCCCGCTCCAGGGCGCTCAATGAGCTGCTTTTCACCGGTCACGGGCTAAGTTGGCGGCGGGTCGCTACCGACGTGACCCCCGACCGGAGAAGATCGTTGAAGCATGCGTGTTGACGGGCGGGACATCACCGTCTCGGGCAGCCTGCTGCAGCCGCTGACGAGGCGGACCAACGACATCGTCCGCGTGGTGCTGTCCGCGCTGTTTCTGGCCGTCGTCATCACCAGTTCGCTGATCACCCGCAACGAGTGGGTGGCGCTGGAACGTTCGATCTCCGAGATCGTCGCGGTGTTGACCCCGACCCAGGCCAACCTCGTCTACCTGGTCTACGGCATCGCGATCGTCGCGCTGCCGTTCGTCATCCTGGTCAGCCTGATCGTCTCGCGGCAGTGGAAACTGCTCGGCGCGTACGCGGCCGCGGCCGCGATCGCCGGCTTGGCGTTGTCGGTCAGCGGGTTCGGCCTGACCGCGCCGCGCTGGCACTTCGACCTGTCCGGTCGGCTCGACACGTTCGCCTCGCAGTTCGTCGACGATCCGCGCTGGATCGCGATGCTGGCCGCGGTGCTCACCGTGTCCGGGCCGTGGCTGCCGGGCCGCTGGCGCCGCTGGTGGTGGACGCTGCTGCTGGCGTTCGTGCCGATCCACCTGGTGATCAGCGCCGTGGTGCCGGCCCGCTCACTGTTCGGGCTGGCCGTCGGGTGGTTCGTCGGCGCGCTGGTGGTGCTCGTCGTCGGCACCCCCGGCCTGGAGGTGCCGCTGGACGGCGCCGTGCGCGCGATGGCCCGCCGCGGCTGCACCGTGTCGACGCTGACCGTGGTCCGCCCGGCCGGTGCCGGCCCGCTGGTCATCAACGCCACCTGTGAAGAAGAGCAGACCACCGCGGTGATGGAGCTGTACGGACCGCACCAGCGCGGCGGCGGTGTGCTGTTGCAGCTGTGGCGCAAGCTGCGCTTCCGCGACCGCGAGACCGCGCCGCTGCACGCGTCGATGCGCCGCCTCGTCGAGCACCGCGCGCTGATGGCCATCGCGATCGGCGAGCTCAAGATCGCCAACACGTCGACGATCGCCGTGTCCGCCCTCGACCGCGGCTGGACGCTGTACGCGCACACCCCGACCCGCGGGATCCCGATCAGCGAGGCCGTGGACTCGGTGCCCGTCGCGCGGGTGTGGGAGTCGCTGCGCGAACTGCACGACTGCCAGATCACCCACGGCGACCTGCGGCCCAGCGAGATCACCGTCGAGGACGGGGTGGTGCTGTTCGGCGGCTTCGACAACGCCGAGTACGGGGCCACCGACGCCCAGCTGCGCACCGACATCGCCCAGCTGCTGGTGACGACGACGCATCTCTACGACGCGCACTCGGCGGTGCGCGCGGCGATCGCGGCGTTCGGCAACGACACCGTGCTGACCGCGTCGCGCCGGCTGACCAAGGCCGCGGTGCCGATGAGCATCCGGCATTCGGTGACCGACGCCAAGGCCGTCATCGCCGAGGCCCGCGAGGAGGTCAAGCGCCAGACCCGGGTCGACGAGATCCGCGCCGAGACGGTCACCCGGTTCACCCGCGGCCAGGTGATCCAGCTGGTGCTGCTGGCCGCGCTGGTCTACGTCGCCTATCCGTTCCTGTCCTCCGTGCCGACCTTCGTCACCGAACTGCGGACCGCGAACTGGTGGTGGGCGCTGCTCGGGCTGGCGGCGTCGGGGCTGACGTACCTGGGGGCGGCGGCCGCGCTGTGGGCGTGCGCCGACGGGTTGGTCACCCTGCGCGGGCTGGCCGTGATGCAGGTGGCCAACAAGTTCGCCGCCACCACCACCCCCGCGGGCGTCGGCGGTCTGGCGCTGTCGGCGCGCTATCTGCAGAAGGGCGGGGTGAGCCCGATGCGGGCGACGACGGCCGTCGCGCTGCAGCAGTCGGTTCAGGTGATCACCCACGTGTCGTTGCTGATCTTCTTCTCGACCGCCGCGGGCGTGTCGACCGACCTGGCCCGGTTCGTGCCCAACGTGACGCTGATCTACCTCGGCGGCGGGGTCCTGCTCGGGTTGATCGGCACCTTCCTGCTGGTCCCCCGGCTGCGGCACTGGCTGTCCACCGCGGTGCGCCCGCGACTGCAGGAGATGGTCGGCCACCTGGGGGCGCTGGCACGCGAACCCAAGCGGCTGGCGGTGATCATGTTGGGTTGTGCCGCAACAACTCTCGGCAACGCGTTCGCGCTGTGGTCGGCGATCGAGGCGTTCGGCGGCGACACGTCGTTCATCACCGTGACGGTGGTGACGATGGTCGGCGGGACGCTGGCCTCGGCGGCCCCCACCCCCGGCGGTATCGGCGCGGTGGAGGCGGCGCTGATCGGCGGCTTGGCCGCCTTCGGGATGGCCGCCGCGGTCGCGGTGCCCGCGGTGTTGCTGTACCGGGTGCTCACGACGTGGCTGCCGGTGTTCGTCGGATGGCAGGTCATGCGGTGGATGACGCGCAACAACAAGATCTGAAACCGCGGGTGTCGAAAGCGACATCCCGCCACGACTTTCCCGCCCGCAAGGCGGCGGCGCGAAACCGCCGCGGCGACTACTTATTGTGACCCGCATGCGAGGTAGGGTCGTTACATCGTGTCGAACACACCTGCGCGATAGCTGCCAACCGATCCCTCGATCTCACTAAGGGTGGACCGTGACCGAAGCATCGAACATCCAGGCGCAATCGAAGTGGCTGTCCAAGTCCGCCTCCCAGACCCGTGGCTCGGACAAGGACGAAGTCCAGTTCCACTACGACATCTCCAACGACTTCTTCAAGCTCTGGCAGGACCCGTCGCAGACCTACAGCTGCGCGTACTTCGAGAAGGACGACTACACGCTCGAGCAGGCACAGCTCGCGAAGGTCGACCTCTCCCTGGGCAAGCTCGGCCTTCAGCCGGGAATGACGCTGCTCGACATCGGCTGCGGTTGGGGTTCGACGATCCAGCGCGCGGTGGAGAAGTACGACGTCAACGTCATCGGCCTCACGCTCAGCGAGAACCAGAAGCGCCACATCGAGGAGAACCGGTTCGCCAACATCAAAAGCGACCGCAAGATGGAGGTCCGGCTGCAGCCGTGGGAGGAGTTCGAGGGCCGGGTCGACCGGATCGTCTCGATCGGCGCCTTCGAGCACTTCGGCTTCAACAAGTACGACGACTACTTCAAGAAGACGTTCAACTGGATGCCCGACGACGGCGTGATGATGCTACACACGATCATCATTCCCGAGGATGAGGAGATCAAGGCAAAAGGCCTGCCGCTGACCATGTCCCGGGTGAGATTCATCAAGTTCATCATGGACGAGATCTACCCCGGCGGACGTTTGCCACTGGCCTCGATGGTGCGCGAGCACGCAAACAAGGCCGGTTACACGGTCACTCGCGAGCAGCACCTGCAGCCGCACTACGTCAAGACGCTGGACACGTGGGCAGCGAACCTGGAAGCCAAGAAGGACGAGGCGATCGCGATCACCTCGGAGGCGATCTATGAGCGCTTCCGCAAATATCTGACGGGGTGCGCTGATCTTTTCCGGGACGGCTACACCGACGTCGCGCAGTTCACGTGTGAGAAGGCCACTGCTTAGCCGATATACGAAAAGTGCGATATAAGAGTGGGTCGTTACTGAGCGAACGCTGGTAACCGCCGCAGAGGAGGTCAGTCGCAGATGTCGGATGGTTCGGGGACCACTTCCGGAGGGACAACCATGAAAGTGGCGTACGAAGACGTTCAAGCCCACTACGACACCTCCAACGATTTCTTCGGGCTGTTCCAGGACCCGACGCGCACCTACAGCTGCGCCTTCTACGAGCGCGACGACATGTCGCTCGAGGAGGCCCAGATCGCCAAGATCGACCTGGCGCTGGGCAAGTTGGGTCTGGAGCCGGGCATGACGCTGCTCGACGTCGGCTGCGGCTGGGGTTCGGTGATGAAGCGTGCGATCGAGACCTACGACGTCAACGTCGTCGGGCTCACGCTCAGCCGCAACCAGGCCGCGCTGGGCCAGCAGATCCTCGACGAGGTGGACACCGAACGGTCGCGTCGCGTGCTGCTCAAGGGCTGGGAAGAGTTCGACGAGCCGGTCGACCGGATCGTGTCGATCGAGGCGTTCGAAGCCTGGCCCAAGAGCAAGTACAAGGCGTTCTTCGACACCTGCTACCGCGTGATGCCCGACGACGGCCGGATGGTGCTGCAGACGATCATGGGTCACCCGCTCAAGCGCTGGCCGGAGATGGGCATCCCGATCACGATGACCGACCTGAAGTTCATGCGGTTCATCGCCAAGGAGATCTTCCCCGGCGGCGCGGTGCCCTGCGACGAGGACGTCTACGAGTACGCAGGCAACGCCGGTTTCACGGTCGCGCACTTCGACGAGATGACCACGCACTACGTGCGGACGCTCGACACCTGGGCCGCCGCGCTGGAGGCCGGCCGCGAGAAGGCCATCGAGGCCACCTCGCAGGAGGTCTATGACCGGTACATGAAGTACCTGGTGGGCTGCTCGGACTTCTTCCAGCGCAACGTCAGCTACGTCGGCCAGTTCACGCTGACCAAGTCGGGTCAGTAACCGCCGAACACCAGCGCCACGTTGTTGCCGCCGAGGCCGAACGAATTGCTCACCGCGTAGCGGTACCGGCCGCTGCGGGGGCTGTCGGCGACCACGTCGAGGTCGATCTCGGGATCGAGGTCCTTGAGGTTGAGCGTCGGCGGGATGACGCCGTCGCGCAACGTCTGCACGGTCAGCACCGCCTCGATCGCACCCGCGGAACCCAGCGAGTGCCCCAGCGCGGCCTTGGGCGCGTAGACCGGTGCGTTGTGGTCGCCGAGCGCGCGGCGGATCGCGCGGGCCTCGGCCAGATCGCCTGCCACGGTTCCGGTGGCGTGGGCGTTGACGTGGTCGACGTCGGCGGGGGTCAGGCCGGCCAGTTCGATCGCCCGGGCGATCGCGTCGCCGGCGCGTTCGCCGTCGGGATCGGGTTGGACGACGTCGTAGCCGTCGGAGGTGATGGCCGCGCCCATCAGCCGGGCCAGCGGCCGTGCGCCGCGCGCCTTGGCGTGCTCCTCGGTCTCGAGCAGCAGCAGCGCGCCGCCCTCGCCGAACACCATGCCGTCGCGGTCCTTGTCGAACGGGCGGCAGGCCCCGGCCGGGTCGTCGTTGTTGGTCGACAACAGCTCCTGCAGGCTGAACGCCGCCACCGGAACGGCCTCGATGTGGGTCTCCACGCCGCCGCAGATCACGATGTCGGCCTCGCCGAGCACGATTTGCCGCCACGCCTGCGCGACTGCCGCGGCCCCGGACGCGTCGGCCATCACCGGCGAGATGACGCCGGCCTTGGCCTGCCGGTCCAGGCCGACGGCGGCGGCCGCGCCGTTGGGCATGTACATCTGGATCGTCAGCGGCGACACCGCCCGCAGGCCCTTCTGCCGCCACAGGTCGTGCTGCAGCGGGATCTCCTCGGTGCTGCCCAGCGCCAGCCCCACCGAGACGCCCAGCCGCCGGGTGTCGATGTCGGGCTCTCCCGCGATCCCCCACAGCCGGCGGCTCAGCACGGTCGACATCTTCTGCATGTACGACGTGCGGCGCCGCTCGACGCGGGTCAGCTGCTCGTCGAGGTCCTCGAGGATCGCGCCGCCGATGCGCACCGGCGAGTCGAACTCGTCGACGAACCACTTGTCCAGAGGCCGGATGCCGCTGCGTCCCTCCTGCAGCAGCCGCCAGGTCTCTTCGGCGTCAGTGGCCAACGACGTCGTCGACGTCACGGCGGTCACCACGACATCCGGGAATCCGTCACCGGTTCTCAGCGAAGCCATACTCGGTCTCCTCGTCTCATCCGCCCGCCAGCCGAATATGTTGAGGTTGTCACCAGGAGACACCTTAAAACCCCCGACACAGCTTGGACGACTCGTGCATGATCAAAATGTTCTCGGAGCGCCGTTGGAACCGTGCGGCACCGACCCGATGACCGGCTTCTACCGCGACGGTTGCTGCTCGACCGGGCCGGAGGATCTCGGCAGCCACACGATCTGCGCGGTCGTCACCGCCGAGTTCCTGCGCCACCAGCGCTCGATCGGCAACGACCTGTCCACCCCGCGACCGGAGTACCGGTTCCCGGGGCTGAAGCCCGGCGACCGGTGGTGCGTGACCGCGGTCAACTGGCTCAAGGCCTATCAGGACGGGTTCGCCGCGCCGGTGGTGCTGGCGTCGACCCACGAACGCACCCTGGAGATCATCCCGCTCGAGGCGCTGCGCGCGCACGCCGTCGACGTCCCCGATGACCTGACCGGGCTCTGAGCGTTCGTTTACCGTAAGCAGCATGACGGAACAGACCCCAGCGGTCACCATGGGGCATCCACCGGAAGCCCTGCTGCGCACGATCAACCCGGTGTTGCGGGTGCTGCTGCGCACCCCGGTGGTCGGCCCGCTGCGCAACCAGTTCATGGTGCTCAACTTCACCGGACGAAAGACGGGGCGGCAGTTCTCGGTTCCGGTCAGCGCGCACCAGATCGACGGCTCGCTGTACGCGATCGCGAACGCCGGGTGGAAGCACAACTTCCGCGACGGCGCCGACGCGACGGTCGTGCACGGCGGTCGTACGACCCCGATGCGCGGCGAGCTGATTTCCGACCCCGCGGCGGTGGCCGATCTGGCGCACCGGCTCGCACAGTCCTACGGCCCCAAGCGGGCGCAGATCATGATGGGGCTGAAGTTCCGCGACGGCGCTGTGCCGGGCCAGGCCGACTTCCGCGAAGCGGCGGTGCGCGAGAAGATCGCCGCAATCAGGTTCAGCTGACGGTCGTCGGCCGAGTCGCGATCGCGTCTTGTATGAATTGAGCCTGACATCACCGCTTGACTGGAGGTGCCGGGTGTCGAATGCAGAATCGCGGCCGCAGGAGCTACCCGAGGAGCCGGCCGTGGTGGCCCGCGGCATCTCCCAACGGGGGCCGTGGGGCCCGGTGTACGGCCCGCTCGATCTCGACATCGTCGCCGGCGGGGTGACCGTCCTGGTGTGCCCGCCGGGCTCGGGCCGCACCGCGTTGTTGATGACGCTGGCCGGGCGGATGAAGACGCGGACCGGGACGCTGACCGTGTTCGGGCGCGACACCGCCCGGTCGATCTTCGCGGTGGCGGCGCTGACCGGTATCGACGAACTCGACGAGGTCGCCGAATCGGTGACCGTCGCCGATGTTCTCACTGAACAACTGCGGTGGGACGCGCCGTGGTACCGGCGGGTGCAACAAGCGGGACAAGCCGATCTCGAGCGGGTGTGCGGGCCGGTGTTCGGGTCGGTGCCGCTGCCGGCACTGGGCGACTACGTCGAGGAACTCTCCGAACTCGACCGCCGGCTGCTGCGGGTCTCGTTGGCCGATCTACGGCGGCCGCCGCTGCTGGTGGTCGGTGACCTCGACCGCGTACCCAGCAACGCGCACCGGACCCTGCTTCTGTCGCGCCTCGTCGAACTCGGACGCGACCAGACCGTCGTGACCGTGTCGGTCAACGGCGTCCCCGACGATTCGGGGGTGCGCGCTCAACTCGCCGTCGACCTGAAGGGTGGTCGTTGATCATGCTCGCCGGACTCTCGCTCGGTACCGATATCAAGCGGTACGCGCGTGGCACGATGCCGCGCATCGCGCTGGTGACCATCGTGGCGCTGCCGTTGCTCTACGGCGCGATGTACCTGTGGGCGTTCTGGAACCCGTTCGGCGAGGTGAACAAGGTGCCCGTCGCTCTGGTCAACGAGGACACCGGAACACAATTGCAGGGCAAGCAGTTACGCGCAGGTGACGAGGTGGCGCGCGGACTGCTGGACTCCGGAGAGCTGGATCTGACCGAGGTGTCGGCCGACCAGGCGGCCGCCGGCCTGGCCGACGGGCGGTTCTACTTCACGATCACCGTGCCCGAGGATTTCAGCGCGGCGATCGCGTCGTCGGGTTCGGACAATCCGCACAAGGCACAGGTGCGGTTCGCATTCAACGACGCCAACAACTACCTCGGGTCGATCATCGGGCAGAACGCGGCCCGCGAGGTCATCAACGAAGTCAACGCCAAAGTCAGCGCGCAGACCGTCGACACCGTGCTGACCGGGGTGGCCGAGGCCGGCGCGGGCCTGCGCCAGGCGGCCGACGGCGCCGGCCAGCTCGCCGCGGGACTCGACGCCGCCGATGACGGCGCCGGGCAATTGGCGAGTGGGGCACGGCTTTTAGCGGACAATCTCAAGGTGGCCCGGGACGGGGCCGCGCAGCTGGCGGCCGGCACCGGCGAATTGTCGTCATCGGTGCGGACGGCCACCGACCCGCTGCTGTCCACGCTGGACCTGGTCGGCGACCTACAGGTCGATCCGCAGATCGTCGCGGAGGCCGCCGGCCATCTGAGCGCGGCGGCCCGCTCGGTCACCGACCGGATCGCGGCGCTCAACGTGGACTACGCGCAAGCCGCGGCCGTCGTCGATTCGGTGGTCGGTGGTCTTCGCACCAACCCCGATCCGGCCGTTCGCCACCTCGGCGAGACGCTGGCGCGGGTGCACACGGTACTTGTGGCGCGCGGTATCGACCCGGCCACCGACGAGGGCCTGATCCGGTTGCGCGACGGCGCCACCCGTCTCGAGAACGACCTGGCGGATCCGGCGAGCCAGGTGCGCACGGTGCTGACCAAGGTGTTCGACGGCGGACTCAAGGCGGATCTGGTTCGGCTGCGCGACGGTGTCTCGGAGTTGGATTCTGGTGCGCGCCAGTTGAGTTCGGGGCTCGGGCAGCTGACCGACGGTGGTGAGCGGCTCGCCGCCGGCGCGGACCAGTTGGCGTCGGGCACCACGCAGCTTCGCGGCGGTGCACACGAGCTCTCGACCAGACTGCGGGAGGGCGGCGAGGAGGTGCCGTCGTGGACGCCCGCGCAGCGGATCAAGGTCGCCACCACGCTGTCGACCCCGGTCGCACTCGACGAGCAGACCGACAACCGCGCGGTCACGTTCGGCACCGGTTTCGCGCCGTTCTTCCTGCCCCTCGCGCTGTTCATCGGCGCGCTGATCATCTGGATGTTGTTGACGCCGTTGCAGGCCCGGCCCGTGGTGTACGGGCTCAACGCGCTGCGGGTGGTGCTCGTGTCGTACTGGCCCGCGGTGCTGCTGGCGCTGTGCCAGGTGCTGGTGATGTACACCGTCGTGCACTTCGGCGTCGGCCTACACCCGAAGTACCCGATCCCCACGATTGCGTTCCTCGGATTGGTCGCCGCCGCGTTCCTGGCGATGATCCAGGCGCTCAACGCGGTGTTCGGGGTGGCGATCGGTCGGGTGATCACGCTGGCATTCCTGATGCTGCAGCTGGTGTCGGCCGGTGGCATCTATCCGGTGGAGACGACCGCCCGGCCGTTCCAGATCATCCACCCGTTCGACCCGATGACATACGCCGTCAACGGTTTACGGCAGTTGACCGTCGGCGGGATCGATCACCGGCTCTGGGTGGCGATCACGGTGCTCAGCGGGATCCTTCTGGTGTCGCTGGCGGCCTCGGCGTGGGCGGCGCGGCGCAACCGGCAGTACACGATCGAACGGTTACATCCTCCGGTGGAGGTGTGATCACGGCTGGTCGAGCAGCCGCAGCGGGTGCAGGCCGTCGACCGCGCCGACGAACGGCGGGTGGACGCTGTAGCCGATCATGCGGCGGATGTCGTCGGACACCTCCCGCGCGGTGTCGCGGGAGATCGACAGCGTGAAGGCCTCCATGGGCCGCAGCCACGGCTGGCAGTACTGCGCGGTGACGGCCAGCCGCGACTGCCCGCTGGTGTTGGCACCGCCGCCGTGCCAGAGGGTGCCGACGAAGAACACGCAGGAGCCGGCGGGCATGACCGCGGGGATCGCGGGGTCGTCCGGTCCGGGGCGCCGCCTGCCCCAGCGGTGGCTGCCGGGGTAGAGCACGGTGGCGCCGTTGTCGGCGGTGAAGTCGTCGATCGCCCAGATCGTCGCGGCCGCCAACGGTTCTCGGGGTCGCGGGATCGGATAGAAGCCGTCATCGTGGTGGGCCAGTTGCGCGGACTCACCGGGCATGATGTTGATGGCCTGCAACGCCGAGAGCAGATAGTTGTCCATCAGCAGCCGGTCGAGGACCGCGAGCACCCGCGGGTGGTCGACGAGCCGGTCGCAGACGCGGGTGCGGCTCAGCACGCTGTAGACGCGCTGGGTGCGGTGCCCCTCGAACGAGTTGCGGCCGGTGTGCTCGAGCCACGGGTCGACCGTCGCCTTGATCTGCTCGCACTCGTCGGCGTCGAGCAGGTTCTCCCAGATGAGGTAGCCGTCGCGGTCCAGGGCCGCCATGTCCGCGTCGACCAGGGCCGGGTCCACCGAGGTGCCGCCGCTGGGCGTCCACCTGTGCCGCCGCGCCAGATCGTTGCGCAGATCGTCGAGGGTGGTGACCGGATCGTCGTCGATGCTCATCGGCTGTCCTCACTGGCCGGCGTTCGATGGCCTGTACGCCACAGTGGACCTCAAAGGGGCGCCGGTCAAGAGCGTCTCGCGCGCACCGCGACCAGCCCTCCGCCCACGACGAGCGCCATTCCGGCACAGGCGAGCAGGGTCGGCCGGTGATCCCACACGACCCAGTCGATGAGCGCGGTGAACACGATCACCGAGTAGATGAACGGCCCGACCTTCTCCGCGGAGGCGTAGCGGTACGCCACCACGATCAGGACCTGTGCCGCGAGCTGGGCAAAACCCAACGCCAGCAGCCACATCCACGCCGCAGCCGGAATGGGTCGCCAGTCGACGAGCGCGATCGGAACCGACATCACGGTGGACAGCAGGAAGTAGTAGAACAGCACCCTGATCATGGGTTCGGTCGCGCCGAGCCACCGGACCGACATCATGGCCACCGCGAGGAACAGCGCACCCGCGAGCGCGGACACCTCGCCGATGCTGAACCCGTCGCCTTCTGGTCGCAGCACGAGCGCCACACCCAGGAACCCGATGCCCGCGCCGATCCACGTCGCCGCGGCCACCCGCTGCCGGGTCACCGCCCAGGCCACCAGCGGCATCCACAGCGGTGCGCTGTAGGTCAGCAAAGTCGCCTTGGCCAGCGGTATCTGGGTGATCGCGAAGAACAGCGCATACCAGCACGCGGTGCCCGTCGCGGCGCGCAGGACGTGCAGGCCGATGCGGCCGGTCCGCACCGCCGGCCATCCGCTGCGCAGCGCCACGGGGACGACGAACAGGAAGCACAGCGCGTTCTGGAACAGCAGCAGCACGCCCGTCGACGCGTACTGGCCGGAGACCTTCGCCAGCGCGCCGACCAGCGCGACGCAGAAGAACGCGGCGGTCGTCAGGCCCGCACCGAGCAGGAGGTTGTCGGGGCGATGGCCGGACGCGGGCACGGCCCGGGGTGAAGCTTCGGTCACCGGCCCGGTGGTGCGAGCGCGGTCTCGACGTCGTGCTGGGTGTCGGCCAGGAAGGTCTGGAACTGCTCACCGGTCATGAACGTGGTCGTGAAATGGCTGCGCTGCGCGATCTGTTGCCAGGCCGGTGATTCCACCATCCGCGCGAGCGCCGACTGCCAGTACTCGACGGCGTACGGCGGCATGTCGGGCGGCCCGTACAGGCCTCGCCAGTTCGACAGCGTGACGTCGAGTCCCTGTTCGGCGGCGGTAGGGACGTCGAGACCGGGCAACCGGTGTTCGGCGAGCACTCCGAGTGCCGTGAGGTCGCCGGACGCCACCTGATCGACGAACTCGCTCACCCCGCCGATGGCGACGTCGACCTCGCCGTTGCGAAGCGCCGCGCTCTGGTCCCCGCCGCCTTCCTGGGTCAGGTAGTGCACAGCGGACGGATCGCCGCCGGCCGTCGACACCAGCAGGTCGAAGGGGACCTCGTCGTCATGGGCGGCCCCCACGGTGACGCCCGGCGGGTTGGACTTGATCGCCGAGGTCACGTCGTCGAGGTCGGTGAACGCGGCGCCCGGACGCGTGACGACGACGTAGTGCTCGGTCATCAGCCGGGCGATCATCGTGACGTCGCGGTACCCGTAGGGGGAATCACCGCGCACCTGGTTGACCATCATCGACAGGGACGTGACCGCCACCTGGTCGTCGGCACCGCGTTCGTCCTGCACCATCGTGGCGAGGAAGTCGGCGCCGCTGCCGCCGGGTCGATTCTGCACGGGCAGCGGCACATTCACGATGCGCTCCTGGTTCAGGGCGTCGACGACCGCACGGATGGTGAGGTCGAAGCCACTGCCGGGGGTGGCGCCCGCGGTCATCGTCACGGGCCCGGTCGGGTAGGGCGCGGCCGCGGCCGGCGGAGCGGCGGCCAGCACCAGCACGGCGAGGACACTGAGGGCGGATCTGATCATCGGAGCGCGGCCGCTTCCAGCGGTCGGCTGGTTCGGGCGTTCATCCGGTTGGTCTCGCGTTCCAGGACGGCGTTGAGCGCTCGCGGTGCGACGACGTCAAGCGCCCGCAGCGCCAGGGCTTTTCGCGGTGCGATCCGGATCGGGCGGGTCCTCACCGCGGTGACCATCCATTCGGCGGCCTCGTCGGCGGAGAGGGCCGCGAGACCGTTGTAGGCGCGGGTGGGGGCGATCATCGGCGTCGCCACCAAGGGGTAGTAGATCGTCGTGGAATGCACACCGGCGCTGCCCCATTCGGTGTCGATGACGCGGCTGACCGCACTGAGCGCGGCCTTGGAAGCGTTGTAGGCGGCGAACATCGGCGAGGACTCGGGGAGCACCCGCCAGGTGGCGATGTTGATGATGTGCCCGTCGCCGCGTTCGATCATGCCCGGCGCCAAGCCGCGGATGAGCCGCAGTGGCGCGTAGTAGTTCAGCGCCATCACCCGCTCGACGTCGTGCCAGCGCTCAAGTGATTCGGACAGGGGTCTACGGATGGACCGGGCGGCGTTGTTGATCAGAACATCGACCGGGCCAACACCATTGGCCACCGCGTCGACCTCGTCGAGGTGGGACAGGTCCGCCGCAATCGCGGTGGCGGTGCCGCCGGCGGCGGTGACCCGGTCGACGACCTCGGCGAGCAGTGCCTCGCGGCGGGCGACCAGGGTCAAAGTGGCGCCCTCGGCGGCGAGTTTCAGCGCGGCCACGGCGCCGATACCGGAGGACGCCCCGGTCAGCAGGATCCGCTTACCGCGAAGGTCCGGCTGCCGGTGAGCGGGCCAGCGCGGGATCGGGCGCATGCCGGCCAGTCGCAGGGCCCTCCTGATGTCGAGAATCACGTCGCACCCCTGTCCCGCCGGCAGGGTGCCCGCTCTTCACCACGTTAAGGTGCGCCGACCGTCTCCGTCGACAAATTTACGCATTCGTCAACCCTTGCGGTTCGGTAGTCATGACGGGTGCAGGCCGTCACCGCGCCGGTGGACCGCCCGTCGGGAACAGCGAGAACATCGAACAGAGCTTCTGACTTCGCCAGTAGTGGCTCGCCGCTGAGCTGCGGCGGGCCTGAGCATGGTGGCAGGTGCAGGATTCGAACCTGCGTAGGCGTAAGCCGACGGATTTACAGTCCGCTCCCATTGGCCGCTCGGGCAACCTGCCTGGGTGCTGCGCCACCCGGTGACCCGGTGTGGTGCGTGTAGCAGAGTACAACGAGGATGGGTCTAAGACGAAAACGCACCCCCACCGCAGAGGAGGAACGGTCCAGTGGCGGATTCATCGTTCGACGTCGTCAGCAAGGTCGACCGCCAGGAGGTCGACAACGCGCTCAATCAGGCCGCCAAGGAGCTGGCCACCCGCTTCGACTTCCGCGGCACCGACACCTCCATCGAATGGCAGGGCGAGGAGACCGTCGTCATCACCTCCTCCACCGAGGAACGCGCCAAGGCCGCCGTCGACGTGTTCAAGGAGAAGCTGGTCCGGCGCGACATCTCGATGAAGGCGTTCGACGCCGGCGACCCGCAGGCCTCGGGCAAGACCTACAAGGTCAGCGGCCAGATCAAGCAGGGCATCACCAGCGAGCAGGCCAAGAAGATCACCAAGCTCATCCGCGACGAGGGCCCCAAGGGCGTCAAGGCGCAGATCCAGGGCGAGGAGATCCGGGTGTCGTCGAAGAAGCGCGACGACCTGCAGGCCGTCATCTCGCTGCTCAAGGGCGCCGACCTCGACGTCGCGCTGCAGTTCGTCAACTACCGCTGACGGGTTCCGGTTCGCCGATTTCTGCGGGATGGTCGCTATCGCGCGGTGACAGCAGCCCTGGCGTAGAAATCGGCGCGTTGAGCAGGCGCGAATACGCCCTCGGCCGCGCTCGTCGCACCTAATCTGATCGCCATGGCACCTGCAACGCGCGAACCCAAAGTCGTCGTCCTCGGTGGAGGGTCCTGGGGCACCACGGTGGCCTCCATCTGCGCGCGGCGCTGCTCGACGCTGCAGTGGGTGCGCTCGGAGGAGACCGCCAAGGACATCACCGAGAACCACCGCAACTCGAAGTACCTCGGCGACGAGGTCGAGCTCCCCGAGAGCCTGAAGGCGACGACGGACTTCTCCGAGGCGGCGGCGTGCGCGGACGTCATCGTGATGGGTGTGCCGTCGCACGGCTTCCGCGCGGTGCTGACCGAGCTGGCCCGCGAGCTGCGGCCGTGGGTGCCGGTGGTGTCGCTGGTCAAGGGTCTCGAGCAGGGCACCAACTACCGGATGAGCCAGATCGTCACCGAGGTGCTGCCCGGGCACCCGGCGGGGATCCTGGCCGGGCCGAACATCGCGCGCGAGGTGGCCGAGGGCTACGCCGCCGCCGCGGTGCTCGCGATGCCCGACCAGCATCTCGCGGCGAACCTCGCACAGTTGTTCCGCACCAAGCGGTTCCGCACGTACACCACCGACGACGTGGTCGGCGTCGAGATGGCCGGGGCGCTCAAGAACGTCTACGCGATCGCCGTCGGCATGGGCTATTCCCTTGGCATCGGCGAGAACACGCGCGCGATGGTGATGGCCCGCGCGGTACGCGAGATGTCCAAGCTCGGCGAGGCCACCGGCGGCCACCGCGACACCTTCGCCGGCCTCGCCGGCATGGGCGACCTCATCGTCACCTGCACCTCACAGCG
Source organism: Mycolicibacterium flavescens (assembly GCF_001722335.1). GTDB lineage: Bacteria > Actinomycetota > Actinomycetes > Mycobacteriales > Mycobacteriaceae > Mycobacterium > Mycobacterium flavescens. The sequence continues at coordinate 85,505 of NZ_MIHA01000019.1, read as the reverse complement.
CAGCCGCAACCGCCACGTCGGTGAGCAGCTGGGCGCCGGCAAGCCGCTCGACGAGATCATCGCGTCGATGAACCAGGTCGCCGAAGGGGTCAAGGCCGCCAGCGTCATCATGGAATTCGCCGACCAGTACGGGATTTCGATGCCGATCGCCCGCGAGGTCGACGCCGTCGTCAACCATGGCTCCAGCGTCGAGGACGCCTACCGCGGGCTGATGCGGGAGAAGCCCGGCCACGAGGTGCACGGCGCGGGGTTCTAGGTTCTGACGGGTCAGTTGAAGTACGGGTTGGTGCCCTCGGGCCGGTCCAGCAGCGGGTCGCGGCCGCCGTTGATGATGTAGCTGCCCGCCGGGCTCAGCACGAAGCCGGACTGGTTGCGGGCGTCCGAGCACGTCGTCACGCCGCCCTCGCTGCCGCAGCTGACCGTCTGGAAACTGATCCGCGACCCGGCAGGCAGCACGTTGGCGTCACCGACGCTGGCGAACACATCCCCGGCCGTCGATGAGAACGCCGCCGGGCCGGGACCGCCGCTGACGAAGTTCGCGCCGTCGGGCGCGCCCGGCAGCGCGCCGCTGCAGCCGTAGCCGCCGTTGCGCTGCAGCACGCAGGTCAGCCCCTCGGGCGTCTTGAACGCGTACCAGTTGCCGTCCATCTTCGCGAAGTCGGAGAGCTTCACCGGCGCGAGCGCGTTGACGTTCGGTGGCGGCGGCGCGGGCGGCGGCGACGGCGGTTGCGCCGCGGCGATACCCGGCACGCCGATCATGGCCGCTCCCGCGGACCCGACGACGCCGATCAAGACCCTGTTCAGCACGGTCCACACCCTAGATGGTGTGGTGGCGACTCGCAGCATACTGCTGTCATCGCCGCAGGTCGGGCTGGCGTTACGCGCCGATCAGTAGTGGCCGGGCCCCCGGCCGGCCATCGCCTCCAGCCGCGCGATGCGGTCGGCGATCGGCGGGTGGGTGGAGAACAGCTTGCCGATCTTCTCCCCCGCCCGGAACGGGTTGGCGATCATCAGGTGCGCCTGGTCGGCGAGCTTGGGATCCGGCGGCAGCGGCGCCTGCTCGACGCCCGCGCTGATCTTGCGCAGCGCGCTGGCCAACGCCAGCGGGTCCCCGGTCAGCTCGGCGCCCGACTGGTCGGCCTGATACTCCCGCGACCGCGACACCGCCATCCGGATCACCATCGCGGCGATCGGACCCAGCATCGAAACCAGAAGAATCGCAAACGGATTCGTGCCGCCCTCGCGGTTACCGCCGAACATGCTGGCGAAGAACGCCAGGTTGGCCAGTGCGGTGATCACCGACGCCATGGCGCCGGCGACGCACGAGATCAGGATGTCGCGGTTGTAGACGTGGCTGAGCTCGTGACCGAGGACGGCCCGCAGTTCGCGCTCGTTGAGGATCTGCAGGATGCCCGTCGTACAGCAGACCGCCGCGTTGCGCGGGTTGCGGCCGGTCGCGAACGCGTTCGGGGCCGCGGTGTCGCTGATGTACAGCCGCGGCATCGGCTGGCGCGCGGTAGTCGCCAACTCACGCACGATGCGGTACATCACCGGCGCCTGCATCTCGCTGACCGGCTGCGCGTGCATCGCCCGCAACGCCATCTTGTCGCTGTTGAAGTAGACGTAGGCGTTCATACCGACCGCGAACAGCACCGCCAGGAACATGATGTTGCGGCCGAACATCGCGCCGACCGCGACGATCAGACCGGAGAACAACGCCAGCAACAGGAACGTCTTGGCGGTGTTCGCGTGCGGATTCCAACGCATCGGGGCTGCCTCCTACCAGAAGCGGGAAAAGTCTCGTTGGGTCAACGCTTAGCCGGCCTCCGTAAGTTCCGCCGGCGTCAACCGTCCCGGTTGACCGTGTAGTCGACCAGCGTGGCCAGTGCCTGACGGCCCGGCCCGTCCGGCAGCCCGGCCAACTCTTCACGCGCCCTGGCCGCGTACTGTGCGACGGTTTCCTTGGCCATCGCGATGCCCGGCGAGGCCCGCAACAGCCGCAGCGCCTCGGCCACGTCGTCGTCGCGTTCGACCGGCCCGGCCAGCAGCTCGCGCAGCCGGTCGGCGTCGGGCCCGGTGTCGCGCAGTGCGTAGAGGACGGGCAGCGTGTGCACACCCTCGCGCAGGTCGGTGCCGGGCACCTTGCCGGATTCGTCGGGGTCGCTGTCGATGTCGATGATGTCATCGGAGATCTGGAACGCGGTGCCGACGATGCCGCCCAGCCGCGAGAGCCGCTCGATCTGCTCCTCGTCGGCGCCCGAGAACGTCGCGCCGAACCGGCCCGACGCCGCGATCAGGCATGCGGTCTTCTCGTAGACCACCTTGAGGTAGTGCTCGACGGAGTCGACGTGGTCGGCGGCGCCGCGGGTCTCGCGCATCTGCCCGGTCACCAGCTGAGCGAACGTGTCGGCGATGATGCGCACCGCTTCCGGCCCCAGCCGGCTGACGAGCCGCGACGCGGTGGCGAACAGGTAGTCACCGGCCAGGATCGCGATGTTGTTCCCCCACCGCGCGTTGGCGCTGTCGGCGCCGCGGCGGACCTGCGCCTCGTCCATCACGTCGTCGTGGTACAGCGTCGCCAGGTGCACCAGTTCGATGACCGCGCCCGCGACCGTGACCTGCCACGCGTCGGGCTCCGGGCCCAGCTGCGCGGACAGCACGGTGAACAGCGGGCGGAACCGCTTGCCGCCGGCCTGGAACAGGTGCTGCACCGCCTCGGCCATCAACTCGTCGGCCCTGCCCAGCTCAGTGGCCATCAGATCTTCGATGCGGGCGACGCCGTCGCGCACATCCTGCGCAAATCCCGGGTCGCCGAAATCGACTCCGGCCACCACGGTCGCTGGCGTCCTCACACTGCCAACATACTGGGAAGCATGAGTGTGCGAGCGGACGTGGTGGTGGTGGGAGCCGGGCCTGCGGGTTCGGCCGCAGCGGCCTGGGCCGCGCGCGCCGGTCGCGACGTGCTGGTCATCGACTCCGCGCAGTTCCCCCGCGACAAGGCCTGCGGCGACGGGCTGACCCCCCGCGCGGTGCAGGAGATGCAACTCCTGGGCCTGGGGCCGTGGCTGGCCGGGCGGGTGCAGCACCGCGGGTTGCGGATGGCGGGGTTCGGCGCCGACGTCGAGATCGAGTGGCCGGGCCCGTCGTTCCCGCCGACGTCGAGCGCGGTGCCGCGCACCGAACTCGACGACCGGATCCGGATGGTGGCGGTCGACGACGGCGCCAAGATGATGCTAGGCGTCAAAGCTGTTGACGTTCAGCGAGATTCGGCCGGTCGGGTGTCGACCGTCGTACTGGATTCGGGAGACGAGATCGGCTGCACCGAGCTGATCGTGGCCGACGGCGCCCGCTCGACGCTGGGCCGGGTGCTGGGCCGCCGCTGGCATCAGGAGACGGTCTACGGCGTGGCGGTCCGCGGCTACATCGCCACGCCGCGCGCGAGTGAGCCGTGGATCACGTCGCACCTGGAACTGCGCTCCCCCGAGGGCAAGGTGCTGCCCGGCTACGGGTGGATCTTCCCGCTCGGCAACGGCGAGGTGAACATCGGCGTCGGCGCCCTGGCCACCGCGAAACGGCCGGCCGACGCGGCGCTGCGGCCGCTGATGTCCTACTACACCAGCCTGCGCCGCGAGGAGTGGGGCTTCGACGGCGAACCGCGCGCCGGGCTGTCGGCGCTGCTGCCGATGGGCGGCGCGGCCTCGGGGGTGGCGGGCCCGAACTGGATGCTGATCGGCGACGCCGCGGCCTGCGTCAACCCGCTCAACGGCGAGGGCATCGACTACGGCCTCGAAACCGGCCGGCTGGCCGCCGAGCTGCTGGGCAGCGGCGACCTGACCGCGGCATGGCCCGCGGTGCTCACGGCGCACTACGCGCGCGGGTTCTCGGTGGCCCGCCGGTTGGCGCTGCTGCTGACGTTCCCGCGGTTCCTGCCGGCGACCGGGCCGATCGCGATGCGCTCCACGGCACTGATGACCCTCGCGGTGCGGGTGATGGGCAACTTCGTCACCGAAGAGGACGAGGACCGGATCGCCCGCGTGTGGCGGGGCGCGGGCCGCCTGTCGCAACGCATCGACCAGCGCACGCCGTTCACCTAGTCGTCGGAATTGCGCTTGGGCGTCGAGGTTTCGGTCAGCACCAACGCGATCAGGATGTCGGCGGCGGTGACGAACAGCCCGATCCAGTAGGCCCAGCGCATGGTCGGGTCCGGCTGCGACGCGAAGTACAGGATCAGGAAGATCGGCCCGACGATGCCGAAGACGAACATCATCCCCTGAAACATCAGGTAGCGCTTGAACGTCTCCATCTCGGGGGCAGAATAGCGCGGATGGCCCAGGTGTACCGCGCTCCGATGCGGTCCCGCCGCGACGATATCGACCCGCAGGCGGCGCTCGACCGCGCCCTGCGACGCGGCCTGGTCGGGTTCGGTGACGCGGAGGCCGGTGAGCGGTTGGCCCGCCGCATCGACCGGTTCGCCGCCGCGCCGGAGGGCTCGTTCGTGTGGACCCGCGACGGCGACGGCCTTTTCTGGTTGGGCCGCATCGAGGGCGCGTACTTCCGCGACGACGACGCCGATGCAGTCGCCGTCGACCTGGTGCACGTGCGGCCGTGCCGATGGCTGCCCTCGCCGGTGACTGAATCCGTCGTTCCCGCAGCGGTTCTCGCGACGTTCGGGCGTGGCGGGCGCAACTTCCAGCGGACACACGCCGCGGACGTCGGCCCGCAGACCGAGCGGTTATGGGCCACCCGCGCAACGGATTTGCCGAGCTGACCTAACTGTAAGCCCAGCTAGACGAGCTTTTGCCGCCGGCGTCCCGGGATTAGCCTGGAGCGCACAGGCGTTCATATCTGCATCGGCGGAAGGAACGACGATGCTCAGGACAGCGGTACTCGCCGCGGCAGCGGCCGCGGTGGTTTTCACCTGGACGCCCACGGCCGGCGCCGCGCCGACAGGACCGTGCGAGGAAGTGCCCTACGTCGGCGTGTGTGAACCGCTGCGCGGCACGCCGACGACGCCGTCGCGCCAAGGCATGGGCGAGGTCGTGCTGCCCGGCACCGCGCCTCAGACGTTCGGTTAGCCCAGCGACTTGGCGAACCCGCTGACGTCGCGGATCGAGGCCGCGTACACCTCGGGCAGATGAGCGCCCAGCAGAAGATCACCGCCGTGGCACGTACCGGCCACCACCCTTCCGACCGCGGGCACCCCGGCGCGCACCAGGCGCCGGTAGTAGGCCAGACCCTCGTCGCGCAGCGGATCCAGCTCGTTGACCGAGATGACATGCGGCGGTAGGCCTTCGAGGTCGCCGTCGGTGGCGACCGCGGCCCAGCAGGTGGGGTCGTCGGCGTGCGAACCGTCGGGGTTGTAGATCGACCCCAGCAGCGCCAGTTGGTGGCGGCTGACGAAGTACTCGTCGTTCTCCTCCAGCGACGGGAGGTCGTCGCACTGGTCGAGCCAGCGGTTGGAGATGTAGGGGCACTGCGCGTACAGGCCGGCGATCTCGTGCAGCCAGCCTTCGCGTTTGGCTTTGTGCGTCACGGTGAGCGTGAGGTTGCCGCCGCCGGATTCGCCGGACACGACCAGGTGCTCGACGCCGAGTGCGGCACGGTTGGCCGCGACCCAGCGGACCGCGGCGGCGCAGTCGTTGAGTCCGGCCGGGAACGGGTGCGGCCCGAGCCTGCCGCCGGAGTTGCGGAACTCCACGCCGATCACGACGAGGCCGGTGGCGGCGAGGCTCTCGCGGATCCTCATGTAACCGGTGTCGGCGGCGCTGCCGATCGCCATGCCGCCGCCGTGCAGATGGACGACGGCGGGCAGCGGCCCCTGCCGCTCGTCGGGTGTCGAGACGAACAGCGGGATGTCGTTGCCGTCGGGCCCGGCGATCGTCGTCGTGGTCGTGGTGACGCCCTCGACGACGGGGAGTTGGCCACCGAGCGCGTCGAGAATCGCGCCCATCCCCTCTTCGCTCATGGTGGCGAACGCGATCCGGTCCTCGAGCGGGGAGTCGACGCTCAGCGGCGCGGCGGGCAGGCGGCCGTCAAGCCCGAACGCCGCGAACGCCTTGACCATCCGGGGATCCGACCGCGGGTCGGTGCCGAGCGTGCAATCGGGATCGAGCAGGCGTCCGTACATGCTGCGACCGTATAACGCGGCGCTCGGTCCGGTTCAACGATTCGGGTGGCGGGTGTCGAGGACGTCGAGCACGTGCGGCATCCCGGCGCGGTATCGCGCCTTGTCGAGGTTCTTGAACGGCACCCACCACGGCGCCTGGAACAGCTCGACGATCTTGACCATCTCACCGTTGTAGCCGGACGCCTGCAGCACGCCGTTGGCGGCGTAGCGGCCGCCCTCGTTGGCGCCCTCCATCGTCGTGACGTTCTGGTCGGTCTTGATCCACTCGCCGGCCAGGAACAGGTTGTCGATCCCGGTGACCGCGGTGGGCCTGCGGTTCCACGACCCGGGGTCCTGGATGAACAGCGGTTCGTCGTTGCGGACGTCCGGGGTGCCCGGGTCGATGATCGCGGGGTCGAGGAACCAGGAGTGCAGGTCGTCGTCGGTGACGAGCCGGTCGGTGTCGTTGAGGTGCGCCTTGATCTGCGCCCAGGCCTCCTTGGCGATCTCGGGCGGCGTGCAGTCCCGCGCGCTTCGGCCGTTGAAATTGCCCGGCGTGCTCCAGTCGGAGATGATCGCCGACAGGCACTCCTTGACGGTGCCGTCGCCGTACTCGGTCAGCGACTTCTTCCAGAACTGCTCCTCGCTGATCGAGGTGATGGCCCAGCCGGAATCGACGTAGTTCACATGACCTTTGGTCACGTCGAGCCGCTTCTTGAGGTAGAACATCAGACCGTTCATCCACTCGGTGCGCAGCAGCGCGACGTTGGCCAGCTGCGGGTCGGCCTCGAGCACGTCGTCGGTGAGCACCGCGGCGAGTTTCTCGCAGGGGATCGCCGAGACGTACCAGTCGGCGGTGACCTGTTGCGGCAGACCGGAATTGTTGACGACCGTGGCCGAGCGGATGTGTCTGCCGTCGGGGGTGAGCCGCGCGAGGGCGTGACCCACTCGGAAGGTGACACCCTGTTCCTCGAGGTAGTCGACCCACGGGTCGAGCCACTGCGAGCTGGTGGGTCCGTTGAGAACCCGGTCGAATCCCTTGTTGTCGTTGTCGTTTCCGAACATCAGGATCGACCAGACCGACGCTTCGCCGACCAGCCCGATCGAATGGGCGCTGGCGTCTTTGGATTTCGAGGCGGCGAGGTTGCGGATGATGCCGTCGGCGAGGTAGCGGTTGTACTCCTTGGACTTGCGGTCCGCGCCGATGTAGCCCTCCCACGTCATGTGTTCCCACTGGCCGAGTTTGCGCTCGGTGCTGCTGGTGACGTAGACGGCGAGTTTCTGCGCGGCGTAGAGCGCCTCCCACGGCGGTAGCCGGAACAGCGTCTCGAATACCGTTGCGACGGAGTCGATGAAGGCCTTCGGCGTGATCGGGTTGGGGATCGTCGGCAGGGGCAGCGGCAGCGGGATCGTCAGATCGTGGCGGCCGAGCCCGGAATGCAGGTACGACGTCGCCCGGGTCAGGTTGTCCCAAGTGCCGTTCTTGTTGCCGGGAAACGGAACTCGTCGCATGGTGTCGGTGACGTTGCGGTAGAAGCCGGGGAAGAACCGGAAGCCGTGTTCGGCGGGCAGTGGTGTGGCGCCGGAGTTCGGCACCGGGATGGATCGAGCCTTGCCGCCGAGCGCCTTACGCTCGTAGACGGTGACGTCGTAGCCGCGTTCGACGAGTTCGTGCGCGGCGGTCAGGCCCGCGATGCCCGCGCCGAACACCGCGACGGTCTTACCGGCCTGCGCCCGGGCCTTCGGCGGGATCGCCATCAGGGCCGCCGCGGTGGCACTGCCCATCACGAACGTCCGGCGCGACACGCGTCGTCGCTGGCTGCCATCCGACATAAGGAACCGCCTCGGTTGCAGGGCCTGCCCGAAGCTAAGTTAATGGTGATTCTCGTCACAGGGTGCGCGACACGCCGGTGACGGGTCGGCGTGTCGCGTGCGGGGTCAGTCGGGTTTGGTTGCGGCGTGCAGCGCGACGATGCCGCCGGAGAGGTTGCGCCAGCGCACGGCGGACCAACCGGCGTCGGCGATCTGGCGTGCCAGCTGCGCCTGGTCGGGCCACGCGCGGATGGATTCGGCCAGGTAGATGTAGGCGTCGGGGTTCGACGACACCGCGCTGGCCATCCGCGGCAGCGCCTTCATCAGGTACTCCTTGTACGCGGTGGCGAACAAGGCATTCGTCGGCGTGGAGAACTCGCAGACGACGAGGCGGCCGCCGGGCCGGGTGACGCGGGCCATCTCGCGCAGTCCCGCGGTGTGGTCGTTGACGTTGCGCAGCCCGAAGCTGATGGTGACCGCGTCGAACACGTCGTCGCCGAAGGGCAGGCGCGTGGCGTCACCGGCGACCTTGGGCACATTGCGGGAGCGACCGGCGGCGAGCATGCCCACCGAGAAGTCCGCGGCCACGCACCAGGCGCCAGAGGTGGCGAGTTCGACGGTCGAGACCGCGGTGCCCGCCGCGAGGTCGAGCACTTTGTCGCCGGGGCCGATGCCGAGCGCCGAGCGGGTCGCGCGTCGCCAGAACCGGTCCTGCCCGAGCGAGAGCACGGTGTTGGTCAGGTCGTAGCGCCGCGCCACCGCGTCGAACATCGACGCCACCTCGTGCGGGTCTTTCTCCAGCGTTGCGCGGCTCATGACGCCCACCGTAGCTGTGAACCTGCTTGTGGCGGGAATGCGGAGCGACGCTGGGCGACTATAGGGACCATGAGCGAAAAAGTGTGGTTCATCACCGGAACGTCACGCGGGTTCGGGCGCGAGTGGACGATCGCGGCGCTGGAGCGCGGCGACAAGGTGGCGGCGACGGCGCGCGACGTGTCGACGCTCGACGATCTGGTCGGCAGGTACGGGTCGGCGCTGCTGCCGATCCCGCTGGATGTGACCGACCGCGAGGCCGATTTCGCGGCGGTCAAGCAGGCGCACGAGCACTTCGGGCGGCTCGACATCGTGGTCAACAACGCGGGCTACGGGCACTTCGGGTTCATCGAGGAGCTCACCGAGGCGGAGGCGCGGGCGCAGATCGAGACGAACGTGTTCGGCGCGCTGTGGGTGACGCAGGCGGCGCTGCCGTATCTGCGGGCGCAGCGCAGCGGGCACATCATTCAGGTGTCGTCGATCGGAGGGATCACCGCGTTCCAGAACGTGGGCATCTATCACGCGTCGAAGTGGGCGCTCGAGGGTTTCTCGCAGGCGCTGGCGCAGGAGGTCGAGTCGTTCGGCATTCATGTGACGCTGATCGAGCCGGGCGGTTTCGACACCGACTGGGCGGGTCCGTCGTCTCGTCGTTCGACGCCGTTGCCGGACTACCGCGAGGTGCACGAGGCGGCCGACCGCGCCCGCAGCCAGCGGGTGGCCAAGCCGGGGGATCCGCAGGCGTCGGCCCGGGCGCTGATGAAGGTCGTTGATGCCGAGAACCCGCCGCTGCGGGTGTTTTTCGGAGAGCTGCCGCTGCAGTTGGCCAAGGCCGACTACGAAAACCGGCTCAAGACGTGGGAAGAGTGGCAGCCGGTCGCCGTCGAAGCGCAGGGCTGACTTCCGGGTGACCGGCTCGGGTGGACTCCGGTGAGTTCCGGCGGCCGCTAAGCCGCTTGGCCGCCCGGTGGTGAGGGTCCGCCGGGATGGTCGCCGGGGTCCGGCGGTGGCGGGTTGACGCCGGCTTCTGTGCAGTGGTCTTGATGGAGCGGTTGCGGGCAAGCCAGCTCCAAGCGTTCGCTCTCATGGATCGAGTCTTCCGGCGGATCGGGCTCGCGGTGGTCTTGGTCGACGGGGTCGCCCGGTTCTGCGGCCACTCCGGGTTCATCGGCAAGGTCGGTCGGCGCTGGGCGCACCTCGGCATACCGGTCATCCCCGTCGACGGGATCTGCGCGGTCCGCGTCGGCGGCGCCTGCCGGGGGTGTGGTGGTGTCGGTTTGGAGGTGGCGGTTGCGTTTGGCCGCTTCGGCGGCTGGGTCGAAGGGTTCCTCGTCGTCGTCGGGGCGTAGGAGTAGTTCGGGGCGGTGGTGGTAGTTCAGGCGGGCCTGGCCGGTGTCCAGCGGGGGTGGGGGCAGCCATTCCACGTCATGGCGCTCACTCATCCGGGTGGTCCAGCCGCCGTCATTGTTGACGCTGCGGTTATCGGGCCCACAGGCCAGGCCGAGCTCATCGACATTGGTCTGACCGCCGTCGGTCCAGTCGTCGATGACGTGATGAGCTTGGCAGCCGTAGGCCCCGACGGTGCAGCCCGGTTTCGTACAACCCCCATCGCGGGCGATCAGCATGATCCGCTGCGCGCGGCTGGCGACGCGCTTGGCGCGGTACAGGTTCAGTGCTGATCCGGTGGCCCGGTCGAAGACTGCCAGGTAGTGACGGGCGTGAGCGGCCATGCGCACCACATCATCGATCGGGACCACGGTGCCCCCGCCGGTGGTGCCCACCCCGGCACGCGATTCCAGATCCTGCAGCGTGGTGCGGATGATGACCGAGACCGGCAACCCGTTGAGCTGGCCCAGATCCCCACTCATCAACGCGATCCGCCCGACGGCCAGCAGCGCATCATGCTGGCGTTGGGACAGGCTGCGGTGATCGTTGTCGATCTGCGCCTGGGTCGGCGTGCCCGACACACACGGCTCCTCATCGGCGGGGTTGCACATACCGGGAGCGGCGAACTTGGCGAACAACACCTCCCAAACCGCCCACGCCTCCGGGGTCATGGTGGCGCGCAGCTCGACCATCCCGTCTTCGCCCTGTTTGGACTTGGTCACGCCGCGTTTGCGGGCGCGTTCGGCCTCATCCGGGGCCGGGCCGTCCTGATCCATCAAAAACAACCGCAACGTGGCGGTGTCTTGCACCGCGCTGGGCCCGGCGGTGGCCGCACAACGCACCAGATCCAGTTCCAAGCTCTCGCGGGTCGCGGTGTCGACAAACCCGGGCACCTTGTTCATCGCCTTGCGGATGACCTGCACATGCTCGGCGGTGATCAACCCATGAGCTTGGGCGGCGGCGGTGGCCGGCAACCGCGGCGGCAACACCTCTCCGGTGAAGGCTTGGCGCGGGGCCAACAGCTCAGCCTCGGTCAGGCGCCGATTGGCCTCACTGGTCGAGATCCGCCACCGCACCGACAGCACCTGCCGCCAGTTGGTGGCGCCCATCTGCGCCGGGGTGGTCTCGGTCTGCAGGCGCGCCAACACGCGGTGCTCGACCGCGGGCAGGCGGCACTTCCCGTTTCCAGCTCATCGAGAACGGCGATCAGTTCCGGGGCGGTCGACAGGTCGAAATCGCAGCCCGCCAACCGATCCACCGCGGCGCGCAACCCGGCCAACGCGTCCTGCGACTCCGTCCCCGACATACTTCGAACGTACATTCGACCACCGACAAGTAGAGGCCAACGCGTTGACTCATCTGAAATGCGCGCGAAAGGGTGATTCGTTGCCTCATCGAGAATGCGCGCGTACGCCCAGTGGATGGGGTTGACATTGGCAGAGCGCAGAGCAATCACCGAGACGGCCGCGACCCGTTACCAGCGGGCGGGTAAGCGTGAGAAGACTCGGATTCTCGATGAGTTGTGCGCGAACACCGGCTGGCACCGAAGCCATGCCCGCAAGGCCCTCACGGCCGCGCTGGCGCCCAGGACTGTGCGTCCACGACGGCCGCGGCCGGTGAAGTACGGGCCCGAGGTCATCGCGGCGTTGACGCTGTGCTGGACGGTGTTGGGGATGCCCGCCGGCAAACGGCTGGCCCCCATGCTCACAGAGCTGGTGGCGGTGCTGCGTCACTTCGGGGAGCTGGTGATCAGCGACCAGACGGCGGCTCTACTGGTGTCGATGTCGGCGGCCACCATCGATCGCCGCCTGGCCGATGAGCGCGCCAAACGCACGATCAGAGGGCGGGTGGGCACTAAGCCGGGGTCGCTGCTCAAAAGCCAGATCCCGCTGCGTACCTGGGCTGACTGGGACGATGCTGTGCCCGGTTTCGTGGAGATCGACACGGTCTTTCACGACGGCGGTATCAGCGGCGGAGGCCACGCCTTCACCCTGACGGTCACCGACATCGCCACCGGCTGGACTGAAAGCCGCTCACTGCCCGACAGGGTGGCCAAACACATTGTGGCCGTCCTCAATCACATCGCCGCGCAGATGCCGTTTCCGATTCTGGGTGTGGACTGCGACAACGGGTCAGAATTCATCAACGACGAGCTACTGCAATGGTGCCAAGACCGCGGCATCACCTTCACCCGGTCACGGCCGGGCAATAAGAACGACGGCTGTCACGTCGAGCAGAAGAACTGGGCGGTAGTCCGCTCCGTGGTGGGCTACTACCGCTACGACACCGCTTCAGAACTGTTGCTGCTCAACGAGATTTGGCGGTTGCAGTCGAAGCTGACCAACTTCTTCTACCCTCAGCAGAAACTGGTATCCAAAGTCCGTACCGGCGCTAAAGTGTCCCGCAAACACGACACGGCCACCACCCCGTTTCACCGCACGATCAACCACCCGACCATGACCGTGGAACGCATCGTGGGCCTGACCCGCACCTACTCGCTCATCAACCCGGCCGCCACCCAGCGTCAGATCCATGCTTTGACCACCCAGTTGTTCACACTGGCCACCAGCAAAGCCGAAGACGGTGCCACAGCTCCGCTCACCAAACGCGCACGCTCACGTGAGGCAACCAACCCCCCTACGCGCGCATCTTGACATGAGGCAACCTGGCCAAAACCTCACAGCTGGGGATCAAATCCCACTTGGGGATAAACCCCGGTCCTCGAAAGGTTGAGACGAGTGCTGTCAGCGCGGTTTGGCCAACGGGAACGGCAGCGTCTCGCGGATGCTGCGGCGCGTCGAATCCCTTGCCAGTCACGCACTCTCGGCGCGGCGCGAGCGTGCACGAACGCCGGAATTCGCCCGGCGTGTCGTGTGCAGACATGCACGCTCGCGGTGCAGGGCGACGACGTCGTCGTAATGGCTGAGCAGTTCGTCGCAGATCGCGGGCCACGTCCGGCTGAGCACGCTGCGGCGCGCGGCAACGGAATAGCGTTGCCGCTCAGCAATGAGGTGGTCGACCGACTCCGGCAGCCGCGCCTCGAACGAGTCGACCTCCAGCAGCAGCCCGGTGCGGTACGGCGCCACCAGGTCGCGCGGCCCGCCGGCGTTCGGCGCGATGACCGGCAGACCGGATGCCATCGCCTCCTGTACCGCCTGGCAGAAGGTCTCGTGCTCGCCGGGATGGACGAACACATCCATGCTGGCGTACGCCGCAGCGAGCTCGTCGCCGTACAGCGCTCCGGTGAAATAGGCTGAGGGCAGCAGATTCTCGAGCTTCCGACGGTCGACACCGTCGCCGACGACAACGAGCTGCAGATCGTCGCGGCGGGCCAGCGCGGCGAGTCGCTCCACGTGCTTCTCCGGTGCCAGCCGGCCGACAAAGCCGACGATCGGCTTGCCGTGCGGCGACCAACGCCGCCGAAGCTGCTCGTCGCGGGCGGACGGCGCGAAACCCGTCACGTCGACCCCGCGCCCCCACTTGCGCACCCGCGGAACACGATGCGCCTCAAGGTTTTCGATCGCCGCCGTCGACGGTGCCAGCGTGCGGTCGGCGCGACTGTGCAGATGCCGCGTCCACGCCCATGCCGCACGAGCCGTGCCGCCGACCCCGTAACTCTCGGCGAACCCCGCCACGTCCGTCTGGAACACCGCGACCGTCGGCACCCCGAGATGACGGGCCGCATGCAGACCCCCGTAGCCCAGCAGCGCCGGCGACGCCAGATGCACCACATCCGGGTCGAATCCGCGCAGCACGCCCACCATCCGCGGTCGCGGCACACCCAGCGGCAGCGACGTGATCTTCGGGAACATCCGCGACGGCACCCGGTGCACCCGCACACCGTCGTGCACCCGGTCGGCGGGCGGCTCCCCGCGGGGCGTGTCCGGGGCGATCACGAGGGCTTCGTGTCCGGTGCGACGCAGATGCTCGAGCACCCGCAGCACCGAATTGGTGACGCCGTTGACATTCGGGAGGAACGATTCTGCGACGATCGCAACGCGCACGCCCGAAGCGTGACACCGCCGCCTGTCGCGAAGGTTGCGGCCAGGAAGATGGCACACGAAAACCTCGTGCCGCCGGGGCGAGTATTCTGCCGACCAGGAAAGGGCGGTGACATGCGCAGATCCGCTGCCGTCGTGGTGCTGGCGCTGACGGTGCTGCTGGTCGCGGTCGGCTGCACCAGGCAGGTCGCCGGCACCGCGCACCGCGACCCGGCACAGCCGCCGGTCTGGATCAGCGAGGACGGCTACGGCGTGGTCGCCGGATTCGTCGACGCCCCGGTGAACATCGAGATCTTCACCGAACCGCAGTGCACCCACTGTGCCGATCTGCAGGCCGATTTCGGCGATCAACTCGCCTACTACATCGGCGTCGGCCAGTTGCGCGTCACCTACCGGCCGCTGATCTTCCTCGACGAAACCCGCGACGGTCATTCCGCGCGGGTGAGCAACGCGCTGTTCCTGGCCGCCGACGACGATGTGACGGGCACCCAGTTCCAGCGGTTCGTCGCCGAGCTGTGGCTCAACCAGGAGCCCGGCGGCACCGGCCCCAGCGACGACGAGATCGCCGACATGGCCCAGCACATCGGGATGTCCGATGCGGCGGTCCGCCGGATCTCCACCGGCGGCTCGGCGGTCAACATCGCCGACATGGACGCCATCAACTTCGAGTTCCTCTACGAGATCGACAACCTGACCACCGGCACGCCGACCGTCTACAACCTCACCGCCGACGAGAGGCTCGACATCTACGACAACGACTGGCTGCTCAAGCTGGTGCAGTCCTAGTTTCCTGGCGGCGCACCACGCGGCGCTCGACTGCTGTGACGGCGAACAGCGCCGCGATCGCGACCAGCCAGCCGACCACCGCGGTCGAGCCAGCGGGAATGATGGCCAGTGACGCGTTACGGTGTTGCACACGAACGAGATCGGGATCGTTGACGTCGTACTCGACGTAGATGTTCATCCCGGTCTCGAGCTCCGACGGGTACAGCACACCCAACTCCGGGCGGTAGGTGACGCGGTCGGGGGTGACGAACTCGATGGTCGAGCGACGCGGCCCGGCCGAGAGCACCTCCGCGGCGGCCACCCCCATGTTCCGCTCGATCTGCCGGTCGTTGCGCCAGGCACCCAGCACCATCAGCACCGACTGCAGCGTCACCAGGCACGCCACGATCACGATGCCGACCCGGATACGCCGGAAAATGCGTTGGCGCCGAGTCTCTTTCGGGTCGGCGGCCAGCCGCGGCAGGAACCTGCGCACAAACTTGACCGGCTTGGCCCAGCACCCGCCGCCCCAGCGGCTCACAGGCGTTGGATCGTTCGCTCCGCTCACAGGCGTTGGATCGTTCGCTCCACTCACAGGGCCGCCTTGATCGACGCGTGCAGCGCCCGCAGCGACGACCGGTCGGCCTTCACCTCCAGCACCCGCATCCCGTCGTGCGGCTCGTCGAGCGCCTCGACCAGATCGTCGACCTCGAGCTGCCGGCTCTCGACGTGATAGGCCCGGCACAGCGCGCCGACGTCCACGTCGTGCGGTGTCCCGAAGATCCGCGAGGACACGTCGGAGAACCGCGGATCGCCCTGTTCGAGCAGCTCGAAGATGCCGCCGCCGTTGTCGTTGGACACCACGATCGTCAGGTTGCGCGGCGTCGGCTCGGTGGGCCCGATCAGCAGGCCCGAGCTGTCGTGCACGAAGGTCAGGTCGCCGAGCAGCGCGATGGTGCGCCCGCCGCTTCGTTCATGCGCCAGCGCCGCCCCGATCGCCGTCGACACCGTGCCGTCGATACCGGCCACCCCGCGGTTGGAGCGCACCTTCAACCCGGAGGTGTCCAGGCCGACCAGCGCCGCGTCCCGCACCGGGTTCGACGCGCCCAGCACCAGCTGATCGCCCGGGCGCACCGCGTCGGCGACCGCGGCGGCCACGTGCAGCCCGGTCTTGAGCGGATGGGCGGCGAGCTGCCCGCGCACCGCGTCGACCGCGTGCTGATGCACCTCGGCGCAGCGCTGCAGCCAGGCCGCATCCGGCGCGCCCGAGGTCACCGCCCGAGTGCCCGTGGCCTGCGAGTTGCCCGACACGTCGGGCCACCGCGGCCCCGTCGTCAGCGCGTACACCGGCACCGACGGGTCGGCCAGCAGCGCCGACACCGGCCGGTGCAGCGTCGGGCGGCCCAGCATGATGACCTGCTTGGGGCGCAACAGCGGCAGCGCGAACGGGTGCAGCGGGTTGGCCGCCGCCGGGGCCGTCGGCTCGGCGACCGTGGGCAGCGCGGCCAGGTTCGGATGCTCGCCCGCGCCGTGGCCCGCGATCACCACCGTGTCGGGGGTCAGGTCGATGTCGAGCGGCTGGTCGAACGTCACCGGCGGCGTCACCGTCCACGGCTTGCCGCCCGGCCGCCCGTCCGGGACGTAGCCGGTGTCCCCCGGCACCAGCGGCTCGCGCAGCGGGATGTCGAACTGCACCGGACCCGCGTTGGCGGTGCGAGACCCGGTGGCCGCCACCAGAACCCGGCACACCGCCGAACGCCACTGCGCGTTCAGCGTGTCGAGGTGCTCCGGGACGTCCTCGGCCAGGCCGAGGCTGATCGACGCGCGGACCTGCGTGCCGAAATACCCCAGCTGTTCGAAGGTCTGGTTGGCCCCGGTACCGAGCAGCTCGTAGGGCCGGTTGGCGCTGAGCACCACCAGCGGCACCCGGGCGTAGTTGGCTTCCACGACGGCGGGTCCGAGGTTGGCCACCGCGGTGCCCGACGTCATCGCGATGCACACCGGCGCGCGCTCAGCGACCGCCAGCCCGATGGCCAGATAACCCGCGGTGCGCTCGTCGATGCGCACATGCAGCCGCAGCCGGCCCTCCCGGTCGGCGTCGTGCAGGGCGAACGCCAGCGGCGCGTTACGCGAGCCGGGGCACAGCACGACGTCGCGCACGCCGCCGCGAATGAGTTCGTCGACGACCACGCGGGCCTGCGCGGTCGAGGGGTTCACCACTACAGCCTATCGGCGAAGAAATCCAGCACCGCTTTGTTGACCAGCTCGGGCTGCTCGATGAAGCCCAGATGCCCGGCGTCGGGAATCTCCAGGTAACGGCCGCGCGGGATGGCGTCGGCGACCTCGCGGCCCAGGTGCGGCGGCAGCACCACGTCGTCGGAGAACCCGATCACCAGCGTCGGCGCCGTAATACTTCGGTAAGCAGGCAGCCGGTTGCCCTGCGGGCCGATCCCGATCTGCGTGCGCGCGCCCGGCGTCGGCTTCGACGGCCACATGGTGAACATGTCGATCCAGTCCCGCACCTTGGCGTCGTCGTTCAGCGTCTTGGGCGAAAAGCTCTCCAGCAGACGGATTTTCGCGTCATAGTTGGGCGGCAGCTTGATGCCGGACTCGGCGAGCTCCCACTCGGCGTTGCGGAAGAACTCGCGGGTGCGGTCCGCACGTCCCCGGGTCGCCATCAGCACCGCGCGCTCGACGAGTTCGGGGCGGGCCACCATCAGCTCCTGGGCGATGAACGAGCCCATCGACACCCCGACGACGTACACCGGCGCCGCGTCGAGCTTCTCGATCAGCGCGGCCGTGTCGGCCACCATCGTCTCGGCGGTGAAGCCGGTGGCCTTCTCGGTCGCGCCGACGCCGCGGTTGTCGAACGTGATGCAGCGGTATCCGGCCCGCTGGAACTCGGGCACCTGGTGCAGGTGCCAGGTCCGGCCCGCGCCTCCGCGACCGGCGATGAACAGGACTGATGGACCGCTGCCGCGGTCGTCGTAGGCCAAATTCACCCCGCCGACGGTACTCATATCCCGGCTGTGACGGGCGTCGCGGGTGCGCTACCGGTCCGCTTCGGTGAACGCGAGGACCGGGATGAGCCGGTCGCCGCAGCGCTTCTCGTAGTCGGCGTAGTCGGGGATGAACTGTTTGGCCAGCGCGAACAGCCGGTCCCGTCCGGCACCGGTGATCTCCGCCCCGACGAACGGCCCGCGGTGGCCGCGGGCCTCGAGCGTGACACGCGGGTTGGCCTCGACGTTGTGGTACCAGCCCGGGTGGCGGCTCTGGCCGAAGTTGGAGGCGATCACGATCACCCGTCCGGCATCTGTCGGGGCACGGGTAGTACCACCGCGCGCTCAGGAGCGCACCGGGGTGCCCTTCCCGCGCACCCGCCGGATCGCGGCGTCCCACAGCAGCCCGGCCGGGGCCGTCAGCTGGCCCTGTTTGACGGTGTCGCGGCTGAGCAGCGCCGACGCGGTGGCCTTGGTCGCAGCCGACGCCTTCGACAGGTGCCCGGAGTCGTACGGCGGCTGCGGGTCGTACTCGATGATCAGCTGGGTGGCCTTGGCCTTCGCGTCGCCGGCGATCTGCCCGAACAGCCACAGCCCGAGGTCGATACCCGCCGACACCCCGGCGGCGGTGACGATCTTGTCGTCGCGCACGACGCGCTCGTCGCCGACGGTCTCGACGCCGAACGGCTTGAGCATCGGCAGCGCCATCCAGTGCGAGGTGGCCCGTCGGCCGCGCAGCACGCCCGCGGCCGCGAGGATCACCGATCCCGAGCACACCGACGTCGTCCAGGCCGACGTCTCGTGAGCGCGGCGCACCCAGTCGAGCACCTTCTCGTCACGGGCGTGTTCGAAGCTCGACAGTCCGCCGGGGACGAGGATGATGTCGGGCGACGGCGTCTCGTCGAACGAGTGCGTCGCGCCGACCATGAGCACACCGGAATCCGCGGTGATCGGTCCCGGCTCGTGCCAGACGAACCGCACCTCGGCGTCGGGCAGGTTGCGCAGCACCTCGTAGGGGCCGATGAAGTCCAGCGCGGTGAAGCCGGGGTACACCATGATCGCGATCTGCATTGCTCGTCTCCTTTATTACGCGAAGGTTCTGCGGTACTGGTCCGGTGAGACACCGAGCCGGCGAACGAAGTTGCGGCGCAACGTTTCCGCGCTGCCGAAGCCACAACGGGCCGCGATCACGGTGACCGTGTCGTCGGTCTCCTCGAGTTGCCGACGCGCCGCCTCGGTGCGGATGCGTTCGACGTAGGCGCCCGGCGCCTCACCGACCTCGTCGGTGAACACCCGGGTGAAGTGGCGCGGACTCATCGCGGCGCGGCGCGCCAGTTCGGCGATGCTGTGCGCGCCGGCCGGTTCGGCCTCGATGCCCTCCTGCACCTCGCGGATCGGCGCGCGCCGGGCCCGCGGCATCCACACCGGCGCCGCGAACTGCGTCTGCCCGCCGGGTCGGCGCAGGTACATCACCAGCCAGCGCGCGACGGTCTGCGCGGCGTCGGTGCCGTGGTCGTCCTCGACCAGCGACAGCGCCAGGTCGATTCCGGCGGTCACCCCGGCCGCGGTCCAGGTGCGCTCGTTGCTGCGCACGAAGATCGGCTCGGGATCGACGGTGACCGAGGGGAATTCGCGCGCCAGCCGGTCGGCGAACGCCCAGTGCGTGGTGGCCCGGCAGCCGTCGAGCAGACCGGCCTCGGCGGCCAGGAACGCGCCGGTGCACACGCTGACCACCCGCCGCGCGCGGCCGGAGACGGCCTTGACCCACGCGAGCAGGTCGGCGTCGGCGCGGGCGTCGTCCAGTCCGGACCCGCCGGGCAACACCACGGTGTCCAGGGACGCGTGCGGATCGGGCAGCGGTTCGGCCAGCAGCGCCAACCCGGTGCCCGTGGTCGCGGGCGCGCCGCCGCAGGTGACCACGCGCACGTCGTACCCCGATTTCCCGAGCCCCTGCAAGTACATCGACGCGCCGGTGAACACCTCGAACGGGCCGACCAGGTCCAGAGCCTGGACGCCCGGGTAACCGAGGATCGCCACCGATCGCATGGGTTCAGTGTTGGCCACCGCGGCCGTGGCGTCTACGCCATGAACCCCACAGATCAGGACACGCTCACCACACCAGCGGTGCGAGGTGGGTCTGCGCGTAGGCGCGCACCGCGTCGTCGTCGCGGACGTCGAGCACCGAGGTACGCACCTGGGCCATCGAAGTCGCCAACCGGATGTGCAGTTCGCAGACCGCCAGCAGGTCGGCGTCGGGCATGGTGGCCCCCGCCGCGCGCAGCGCCCTGGCCATCCCCGCCGACGCGCTCTGCAGGAACTCCTCGGCCTCGTCGTACATGCCCGCCATCGCCGACAGGTCGCCGTCGAGCCGCAGGAACCGGCGCATCACCGGTTCGCTGGTCAACAACCGCAGGCCCTCGCAGAACGCCGCCACCGCGGCCTCTTTGGCGCCCGACTCGATACCCACGGTCTGCAGCCGGGCCATCGCGAAATCGAAGGTCTGCCTGCCCAGTTCGGTGATCAGCGCGTCACGGCTGGGGAACCGCCGGTAGAGCGTGCTGCGGCTGACCCCGGCCTGGCGGGCGATGACGTCCATGCTGGCCCGGCCGACGCCGACGAGCGACACCTCCTCGGCGGCGGCCTTGAGGATCGCCGCCTCCTGTTCGGTGCGGCTGTCGTTGTTGCGGAGCCGTCGCATCGGACCAGCTTACGGCCGGCTGGCCGGGCAGGCCGCGGGCGGCGCGAACGAGTCCAGCGAAACCGAGCGGTGGAAGCGGACCAGCTTCTCGTACTCGATCCGATTGCGCGCCAACGGGATCAGCTTCAACTTGTCGGGCAGCACCCGCCACGCCACCTGCAGCGCGCGGGTGTAGAACTCGAACTCGCGGTCGTGGCGGGCGTCCCAGCGGAACCCGGTGAGCTCGCGGACACCGGGGTGCAGGACCCCGAACGAGCAGATCTTGACCACCCGGCCCGCGACCGGTCGCATGACCAGCCACGTCGGGGTCAGCGCCAGCCGCACCGCCGGCGGCAGCAGCAGCGTCGGCAACGGGAGCTTGGTCAATCCGTCGGTGACCCGGCGCAGAAACGGGTTGGTCTGCAGTTCGGTGGCGACCATCTCGTCGTAGTACTGCACGGCCTCGGCGTAGCTCGGCGGCAGTTTGGCGCTCTTGCCGGGTAACTCCAGCGACTGGAACGCCTCGAGCAGTTGCAGGTAGGCGGCGTCCTTCTCGGCCGGCGTCATCGAGATTCCGGTGCACGGCGTGAATGAGTTGAGCACCAGGAACATGCCGCTGACCGCGATCCAGTTCCACAGCCGCGGGTCCAGGGCGCCGTAGCGCACGTCGGTGAAGGCGCCGGAGCCGTGCCCGCGGACGTCGCGATGCAACCGCTTGAGCCGCTCCCCCTCGGCGGCGCGGTCGTGCGGGTCACCCCAGATCGCCAGGAACGCCGAGAACCCACTTCGCACCCCTCGATCCGCGAAGTTGGCCTCGAACCGGCCGGTCCTGTCGACGGCCGCGGCCACCGGCACCAACGCCACCTCGTCGAAGGCCGCCGCGCCGAAGAAGCCGCCGAACGTGCTGCCGCTGTGTTTTCGGAACTCGTACATGACCTTGGGCCGGACGACGCCGGCGGCGCGCTCGACGGGTGGTGCTTCGGCTGTCTCGGTCATGGCGCCTCCACTGGTTGACACACAGACTATCGATCTGTGTCAACGTGTCAACGCTTATCGCAGAATGGCCAGGCACGCGGCGATCCGTTCGATCCACCACTGCCGCCGCTGCGGTGCGGCGGCCAGCGTCTCGAGGCGGGCCGGTTCGGGGACGACGGGCGCGACGGGCAGATATCCGTCCTCGACGCGCAGCGGTGCCGCAACGTCGTCGACGAACAGACCGCCGGTGCCCAGACCGCAGGCGTGGTCCAGCCGCGGCAGCGCGGCAGCGGCCAGCAACCCGCGGCCGATACCGACCGCGGAGTCCAGCGCGCTGGACACCACTATCGGGATGTCGATCTGCGCGGCGATCCGCAGCAGCGCGTCCACCCCGCCGAGCGGAGCGACCTTGAGCACCGCGACGTCGGCGGCGTTCTCGCGCACCACCCGCAACGGGTCGTCGGCCTTGCGAATGCTCTCGTCGGCGGCGACCGGAACGTCGACCCGTCGCCGCAACTCGGCTAGCTCGGCGACCGTCGCGCACGGCTGTTCCAGATACTCCAGCGGTCCGTCGGCAGTCAGCGCGGCGGCCGCGGCCACTGCGTCGTCGAGGCTCCAGCCGCCGTTGGCGTCGACCCGCACGATCGGCACGGCGGCGCGGACGGCGTTGACCCGGGCGACGTCGTCGGCCAGCGTCTGACCTGGTTCGGCGACCTTGACCTTGGCGGTGCGCGCACCGCGAAACCGGCTCAGCACGTCGGGCACCCGGGTGGCGTCGACGGCGGGCACGGTGGCGTTGATCGGGATGCGGTCGCGGCGGGTGAGCGGCGCCGGCCGGTAGGCGGCCTCGATCGCCGAGGCCAGCCAGTGGGCCGCCTCGGGCGGTTCGTACTCGGGGAAGGCGCCGAACTCACCCCACCCCGCGGGGCCCTCGATGAGCGCGACCTCGCGAACCGTGATGCCGCGGAACCGGACCCGCATCGGCAGCGCGACCACGTGCAGGCGATCGATGATCTCGTCGACGTCGGGCATGGTCACCATCCTGCCGGGCGCTCTCCGGCGGACGTCTCGACCGCGTCACAAACCAGTAAGAAACTTTCCGTTTGGCAAACCCGAGAGGGGGCACTTTTCAGTTACTTAACAATCCCTTCTCACGGCGAGGTGTGAAAATGCATGTGTCTGTTCGTTCTTATGTGATCGCGGGTGTCTCGGTGGTCGCGGCCGGTGTCGTCTCGGCCGGGCCGGCCAGCCCGCCGGCCGCGGCACCCACCTCGGAAGCACCCGCGGTGCTGGCCGCGGCGATCACACCCGTCGTGCCCGCGCCGGCTCCCGCTCCGGCACCAGCCTCTGTACCGGGCCTGGCCTCGGCGGCGGCGGCCGACACCGCTGACGTCGCCGCGCTGGCACCGGCGGCGGTGGACCGGCCGGGTATTCAGCTCAGCTTCCTGACCGGCACCCCGAACTTCGGGGCGGGCAACATCGGCGCGTTCAACGCCGGGGTGAACAACACCGGCGTGGCCAACATCGGCAACACCAACGAGGGCGACTTCAACATCGGCACCGACAACGTCGGCGACTTCAACCTCGGCTCGGTCAACGACGGTGACTTCAACCTCGGCTTCGGCAACGAAGGCGACTTCAACGTCGGGCTCAACAACGAGGGCATCCGCAACTTCGGGGCCGCCAACCGCGGCTCGCTCAACCTCGGTGTCGGCAACGTCGGAACGCTCAACGCCGGGTTCTTCAACACCGGCACCGGCAACGTCGGGTTCTTCAACACCGGCGACTACACGATCGGGATCGCCAACATCGGGCTGCGCTACGCGCCGCCGCGCACGACGGCTCCGGTGACCGAGGACGAGATCGAAGCCGAGGACGAGACGCTCAACGGCGTGAGCACCTCCCGCCGGACGGGTGACTCGACGGCATCGCAGACGGGTACCACCCGGGCCGGCGCCAACACGAGCACCACCGGGGCGGGCGCGGGCACCGCGGGCGACGACGACGAGCCCGGTGCTTCGAGCAGCGCCACCTCGGGCACCCAGACCTCGGGCACCCAGACCTCGAGCACCCAGACCTCGAGCACCGGAGCTTCGAGCGCTTCAAACGACGCAGACAGCGACAACGAGGACTGACAACAGAGGAGGCATCACCGTGCAAGCGAAAACACTGATCCCGTCGGCGGCGGCCGTGCTGGCGACCGGGGTCGTCGGCGGGCTGGCCAGCCGGCCGGCGCAGTCCGGATGGTTCAAGCGGATACGCAAACCCGCGTATCAGCCGCCCGGGCCGGTGTTTCCGATTGTGTGGAACGCGCTCTACACCGATATCGCGGTGGTGTCGGCCGCCACGCTCGACGAGCTGGAACGGCAGGGACGCACCGAGGAGCGGCGCCGCTACATCGCCGCTCTCGGTGCGAACCTGGCGCTCAACGCCAGCTGGTCGTGGATCTTCTTCAGCCAGCGCCGGCTCGGTACGGCCGCGGTGGCGGCCGGGGTGCTGGCCGCCAGCAGCGCCGACCTGACCCGGCGCGCCGCCGCGGTGCGGGGCAAAGCGGCCGCACCGCTCGGGTTCTATCCGCTGTGGTGTGCGTTCGCCACCGTGCTGTCGTCGCACATCTGGTGGTTGAACCGCCGATGAAGCTGATCGAGATACCCCGCCAGACCGTCGAGGGCGTGCTGTCGCTCGTCGGTGTCCGCGTCGGCACCGAAGAGCCGCACTACCTATCGACGAAAGTGTCCGACCGGGTGGAGATCCGGCGCTACGGACCGCGCATCGCCGCCGAGACGACGGTGGACGCCGACGAGGAGCGCGCCCGCAACATCGGGTTCCGCCGCCTGGCCGGCTACATCTTCGGCGGCAACCACCGCAAGGAGTCGATCGCGATGACGGCTCCGGTCACCCAGCAGTCCGGCGACACGATCGCGATGACGGCTCCGGTCGCGCAGGCCCGCGACGGTGAACGCTCGACCATCCGCTTCTATATGCCCTCGAAGTGGACGCTGGACACGCTGCCCGAACCCGACAACGACGAGGTACGCCTGACCGAGGTGCCCGGCGAGACGGTGGCAGTGCTGGGGTTCACCGGCGACCGCGGCCCGCGCGCGGTGCAGTCGCACACCGACGAACTGCTCGAGGTGTTGCGGGCCAACGGCATCGAAACCACCGGCGATGCGCAGGCCTGGTTCTACGACCCGCCGTGGACGCTACCGTTTCGGCGGCGCAACGAGATCGCGGTGCCGGTGCGGCAGTAGTTACACCGTGGCGCGTTCGCGACCTTCCCAATACGGTTTGCGCAGTTCCTTTTTCAGGATCTTACCGGTCGGGTTGCGGGGCAGCTCGTCGGTGATGTCGACGCTCTTGGGGCACTTGTAGGCCGCCAGCCGCTCCCGGCACCAGCCGATGATCTCCTCTTCGGTGGCCGAACCCTCGACCGAGACCACGGCCTTGACCACCTCGCCCCACTTGTCGTCGGGCACCCCGATCACCGCGACGTCGACCACCGCGGGGTGTTCGGCGAGGACGCGTTCGACCTCGATCGAGTAGATGTTCTCGCCGCCGGAGATGATCATGTCCTTGAGCCGGTCCTCGACGAAGAGGTAGCCCTCGTCGTCGATGCGGCCGATGTCGCCGGTGCGGAACCAGCCGTCGTC
This sequence comes from Mycolicibacterium flavescens, assembly GCF_001722335.1. Lineage (GTDB taxonomy): Bacteria > Actinomycetota > Actinomycetes > Mycobacteriales > Mycobacteriaceae > Mycobacterium > Mycobacterium flavescens. The sequence continues at coordinate 60,324 of NZ_MIHA01000019.1, read as the reverse complement.
GGTGATCGCCTCGGTCGTCGCCTCCGGCTTGTTGTGGTAGCCCTTCATCAACTGCGGTGTGCGGAACCACAGTTCGCCCTGCGTCCCGGCCGCCACCTCCTCGAGAGAGTCGGGGTCGACGACGCGCACCTCGGCGTTGGGGATCACCCGGCCCGCGCTGACCAGCCGCTCCTCGGGGCCCTCGCGGTGATCTTCGGGAAGCAGTTGGCTGATCACACCGCACACCTCGGTCAGACCGTAGACCTGGATGAAATCGGTGTTCGGCCATGCCTTGAGCGCGGCGCGCAGCAGCGGAAGCGGCATCGGCGACGCGCCGTACACGAACGTCTTGAGCGCCCCGAACAACTTCACCGCGTCCTCACCGGCGTCGAGTACCTTGGCCAGCACGGCCGGCACCAGGAACGTGCGGTTGGCGCCCTTGAGGATCGCGCCGGCCAGCGCGGCCCCGTCGACCTCGCGGGTCATCACGCTCGGCACCCCGTGGTGGATGCCGAACTGCACATAGGACGATCCGCCGACGTGGAACAGCGGCATCGACACCATGTTCTTGTCGCCCTCGTCGAAGCTCCACCCGTTGTGCGCGTTGATCGTGTGGGCGATCAGGTTGGCGTGGGTGATCTGCACACCCTTGGGCCGTCCCGTCGTGCCCGAGGAGTACATGATGATCACGGGGTCGTCGGACTGCACGTCGGCCGCGCGCCCGACAGGGGCCGACTCGGCCAGCAGCGCCTCGTACTCGTCGCCGTCGCCGCCTTCGGGGGTCACGGTAATGATGTCTTCGACCGTGGTCAGGCGGTCGCGGATCCGTTCGATCGTCGGCGCGAAGTCGTTACCGACGATCAGCAGCTTGGCGCCCGAATCGTTGATGACGTAGTCGAGTTCGTCGGCGGCGAGCCGGAAGTTGACGATCGCGTTCGCCGCACCGAGCGACGCGGCGGCCAGTGTCAGCTCGACGCACGCCGGGTGGTTCATGTCGAGGAACGACACCACGTCGCCGCGCGTGATGCCGCGCTGCTGCAGGGCTCCGGCGAGCCTGCGCACCCGGTCGTTCCACTCGGCCCATGTCCAGGAGCGGTCGAAGTAGGTCATCGCTTCGGCGTCGGGTTTGGCTTCGGCCCAGTGCGCCAGCCGCTCGTCGAGGAAACGCGGGTCAGGGAGCTCAGACATGGGGGAAGCGTAGCGACCGGCGCGGTGTGGTCAGTCGCCTTTCGCGTAAACCTGGCGGCCGGCCAGGTACGTGGCCAGCACGTCGAGGTCCGCGATGTCCTCCGGCGGCACCGCTCGCGGGTCGGCCGAGAGCACCACCAGGTCGGCGTACTTGCCCACCTCGATCGAGCCGATCACGTCGTCGGCGAACAACTGGTAGGCGGCGTCGAGCGTCTGCGCCCGGATCGCCTGCTCGACCGAGATGCGTTGTTCGGGGCCGATCACCCGGCCGCTGGGCGCGGTGCGGGTGGCCGCGACGCTGATGTTGCGCAGCGGTTCCTCCGGTGTGACCGGCGGGTCGTTGTGCAGCGAGATCCGCATACCGGTGGCGACCGCGGAACCGCAGGGCATCCAACGGGTTCCGTGTTCGGCGCCGAAGAGGCCGTCGACGATGATGTCGCCCCAGTAGTGGATCTGGTCGACGAACAGGCTGCAGGTGACGCCGAGGTCATGGGCGCGCCGGAGTTGGTCGTCGCGGATCGCGCCGACGTGTTCGAGGCGCAGCCGGTGGTCGTCGCGGGGCCAGCGCCGGAGCGCCTCCTCGTAGACGTCGAGGATGGTGTCGACCCCGGCGTCGCCCTGCACATGGCACGCCATCGGCCAGCCCTTCGGGAAGTAGGCGTGCACGATCTCGGTGAGCTGTTCGCGGGTGTAGTTCGCGTGGCCGCACGAGCCGGGCGCGACGCCGATGGTGCGGGTGGCGTCGGTGTCCAGATACGGGAAAGACAGGTCGATGTTGCCGATCCACGGGGAGCCGTCGACCCAGATCTTGATGCCGACCTGACGGAACAGGTCGTCGCCGTTGTCCGGGGTGGCGTCCGAACTCATCTGCGCGGTGGAGATCTCATAGACCCGCAGCCGCACGGTCAGGTCGGCGCGCAGTTGTTCGACCACCGGGCGGAACACCGGGTCGAACGCCATCTCCGAGCACGTCGTCAACCCGACCTTGTTGAGCCTACGCAGTTCGGCGTGCAGCATCGCCGGGTAGTCGGCCGGATCGATCACACCGGCCAGCAGGCTGAACACCGCGGCGGTCTCCTCGGCGGTGCCGTCGAGATTGCCGTCGGCGTCGCGGCCGTAACGCGCACCTTTGGGGTCGGGGGTGTCGCGGGTCAGACCGAACCGCCACGCGGCGGCGCTGTTGAAGAACGCCTTGTGGCCGGAGTTGTGCACGATCACCAGCGGATCGTCCGGCGCGATGCGGTCCAGCCAGTCCAGCGTCGGCTCCGGTAAGCCGTTCTGCAGCAACGGGTCCCAGCCGTTGAGATAGGCGCCGTCGGGCCCGCGGTCGGCGACCTCCGAGCGGATCGCGGCGACGACATCGTCGGCGTCGGGCAGCGTGACCGGGCGGATGTCGACCATCCGGTCCGACAGCACGATCGCCTCCATCAGAGGATGGCCGTGCGCTTCGACGAGCCCGGGCAGCACGCAGCCGTCGACGTCGACAACCTCGGTGCCGGGCCCGATCCAGCCCTCGACGTCGCTGCGGGCGCCGACGGCGACGATGCGGCCGTCGGACACCGCGAGCGCCTCGGCGGTGGGTTGGCGGTCGTCGACGGTCAGAACCGTTCCGCGGATGACGAGTTCAGCGGGCATCGATGCTCCCTGTGTCGGCTCTGGGTCGGCCCCAGAAATTGGTCAGCCCGACATCGGTCCAGGTGACCCGGCCGTCGGGGCGCAGCACGATCAGGCGATTGTCGTTGCTGGACTCGAACGTCCCTGGGGCCGGTGTCGCGACGACGAGGATGTCCCCGCCGGGCGTCGTGGTCGCCCGGTGCACGTCGTACAGGTCGGCCACCACCGCCACAGTCTCCCCCGATCCGATGTCGATCAGCCGCAGCGACTCTCGCCCGGAACCGTGCGGGTCGTCGCCGCGCACGAGCACGACGCCGCTCACCGTACCCAGGTCAGCGGCCGCCGAGTGGTGGTTGGTGAACATGGCCGTGCCTTCGTCGAGTTGTGCGGCGGTGGCCAGCGCGGCGGGGGTGCGCACGATGTCGTAGACCAGTCGCGGCCGGTCCAGATCGTCGACGCGGGTGAGCACCTGGTTGCGGCCGTCGGGCCATCGGCGGATCAGGGTGCCGGTCTGCCGCGACAGGTGTACCGCGCCGCCGTCGGGCAGCACCATGTGTTTCGGGGTGGCGGCCGGGTCGACCTCGTTCATCACGAACGTCGCGTCGCGGGTGGCCGCCGAATCGGCGATCAGCGTGCCGCGCCACGCGTCGGCCACCTCGGCGGGTGCGGGCGCGGCGTCCGTCGTACCCAGCGGTATCTGCACGACGGCACCCGACCGGGTCAGCGCGACGACCGCGCGAACGCCCGGATCTACGTGGTAGGCGGTGTAGGCCAGCGCGTAATCGTCGCCCAGCCCGGGGATCTGGTCGTTCTGCGCGACGATCCGACCGTCCTCGGCTGCCACGATCGAAAGGCCGTAGTCGGTCGCGACGTACACCAGGCCGTCGGCCACCGCGAGTACCGCACGCTCCCAACCGTTCTCGTCGTGCAGTTGCACATCCCACAGCAGTTCGCCGGTGTCCAGCGACACCGCGGCGAGGCGTTCCTGCCACGTGTCGTCGGTACCGAACGGCGCTTGACGTCCACCGCCGGTGCGCCCGTAGGCGACCAGCACGGCCGGCTGATCAGCGACGGTCGCGAAGGCGACGACAGCTCCGACGCTGGACAGCGGACCGCCGACCAGCCGCGGGAAGGCGTACATCAGGCCGACCGCGCTCACCGCCACGACCAGCATGCCTGCGATGCGAACGAACTTCATGATCGATTGTCGGCGGCGGCGCCTAAGCGGGCTCTGGCCGCGATCTGAGGAATCCCGATGACTTCCGATGAGAAAAGTTCTCGGGTCGTGTCGAATTCTGTGGGATCCCGTTCGACGTAGTTGCGAGGGCACGACAGAGAAGGCCCCGAACCGAAGGAGACATCGAGATGGCGCGTTACATGCTGATCATGCGGTCCACCCCCGAGGCCGAGGCCGCGATGGCCGAGCAGGAGATCGACTTCGACCAGATCATCGAGGAGATGGGCCGGTTCAACGAGGAGCTGATCAAGGCCGGTGTGATGCTGGCCGGTGAAGGGCTGACCGGGCCCGAGGAGGGGTTCGTCGTCGACTTCAACTCCGACCCGCCGGTGGTCACCGACGGCCCCTACACCGAGGCCAAGGAGCTGTTCAACGGCTTCTGGATCCTCGAGGTGTCCTCGAAGGAGGAGGCCAAGCAGTGGGCGCGGAAGATCCCGCTGGGCACGGGGGTGAAGGTCGAGGTGCGACGGGTCTCGGAGACCGCCGACTTCCCGCTCGACAACCCCTGGGTCAAGAAGGAGATCCAGTGGAAGGCCGAGCTGGCCGAGAAGATCGCGGCGCAGGCCCGCGCGGAGGCCGACCGGCTGGCGTAGCTCGTCGGCTACTTGGCGCGGATCCGGATGGGTCCGCGCCAAGTCGCGTCGGGGTCGAGCACCTGGCCCTTCTGGCTGATCTCCACCTCGCCGGCGCGGGCCAGTTCGCGGGCGGCCTCGCGGGCGTCGTCCATCAGGTCGCGCCACGACTCGCCGCCGACCGCGCGGGCCGCGTCCGACGGGCAGATCGTCTTGTCGGGCGCGCGTTCGCGGGCCAGCTCGAGGATCGCGTCGCGCAGGCTCACAGACCGAACCCTACGCGCCGTGGCACACCCCGGAGTCGCGGATCACCCCGCCGTAGACGTTGGCGGTCGCGATGTTCGCGTTGATCTGGCCCGACGGCAGCCGTTTCTTGATCTTGTCGCTGATCTGGGTGAACTGGTACCACAGCCGGTAGATCGAATCCCCGTGGAACAGCGGCGAATACTCGCTCTGATCCGGGTAGTTGATGATGAACAGCGTGTGCGCCCGCGGGTCCAGGAAGGCCGCGGACTGGTCCAGGTTGGCGGCGACGACGTCACCGGCGTGCGCGACGCCCGGCAGCGACCAGTCGTCGTCGCGGTCGTCGAGGAAACGCTGGAACCCGAACACCTGGGCCATGAGTTGCTCGTACTGGGCGTTGAACCACTGGCACGATTCGCGCTGCGCGGTGATCTGCTGCGGGGTGACCCGGATCTGCCAGAGGTTGTACGGGAACACGGTGTAGTCGGGCTGCCAGTCCGACGGGTACGGGGTGAACACCGGCAGCGTCGGGGCGGCCGGTTCGGCGCCGGCGGTCGGCACGAAGACCAGCGCCGCCGCGATGAGCATCGACAGCAGCCGGAACATGGTCAGCTGCCGCCGTATTCGGGTCGCAGCACCGGCGCCAGCGCGGTCAGCGGGATGCGGGCCTGCACGGTGCCGCCGTCCATCGACCACTGCATGAGGCCCGGGCTGAAGTTGGTGGGGCGGTCGCGGCCCACCGGGTAGTCCGGCATGTAGATGAGCAGTTCATCGGGGGTCAGCGCCCACGCCTTGTACGCCCCGGAGTACACCTTGTCCGGGGTCCAGCGGTCCGGGGTGAACGGATAGGTGCCGGGCTGGTGCGGCGGCGGCGCGGCATCGAGGGCGGCGACGATGAACGGCGCACCCAGGCGGGGGATCTCGACGAAGGGGTCGACACCGGGTTTGAACAGATCGGCCAGCTGCAACTGCCGCCCGCCGGCGAAGGTGAAGGTGCGGTAGGCGTCGCTGACGATCGGCGCATTCGGATGCGCCAAGGCGTCGGTACCGACCGTGCCCGAGTACATCTCGTGGAAGACGACCGTCATCGCCTCGCCGCGTTGAAAGATCTGGAAGTGCTGCTCGCCGAAGCTGTTCTGGACCATCTTCACCGCCGCGGTGCGCCAGTTGTTCATCAGGTTGGTGAGGTACTCCCGAATGACGGGGTTCTCCACGAGATCGCCGGGCAGCGCCATCTTGATGTCGCGGGTGGCTTTGCGCTCCGACACCACCGATGTCGTGCAGAACTGCCCGTCCCACTGCCCGCCCAGCTCGGAGCAGAATGAGGGCGCCGACGCGTTCACGGCCGGAGCGGCGACCAGCCCGGCGGCGACCAGCGACGCGGCGACCACGCCCGCCAGGTGCCTCATGGAAGCTCGACTTTACTTGCGCGCCAACGACCGTCGACGTACTCCATGGTCATCTTGATGCGGCTGCGGTCGATGCGCGGGTCGGGCACGTTGGTGTTGGAGACCGACTGGTCGACGAACAGCAGCACCACCGCCCTGTCCTTGCTCGCCGACTGGACCGCCGACTCCAGAACGACGCCGTGCGCAGAGGCCTTGTTGTCGATCAGCAGCTGGCGCAACTGCGAACTGGATTGCGAGTACATGTCTTTGAACTCGCCGGTCGCGCCGTCGAGCACCGCGTCGAAGTTTTCGTCGACCTTCTCCGAATCGATGCTCGTCAAGACCTGCGCGTAGTCGGTGGCCGCCTGCCGGGCCTGTTCGCCGGCCTGGGCGAGTTCGCGTTCCTGCCACAGCTGCCAGCCCAGGAAACCGACCGCGGCGACCAGCGCGACGAACACCGCCGCCAATGCCCCCCACAGGACCGGGCGGCGCCAGTTGCGGGCGGTGTTCGCGCCATCGTCGTCTCCGGGTCCGTCGTCGTCGGGGCCGTCGTCGTCGGCCTGGGTCTCGGGCGCGCTGTCTTCGGCGGCGTCCTCGGTGTCGGTGCCGGTCTCCTCGACGTCGTCGGGCTTGCGGTCGGCGTCACGGTCTTCGTCGGTGTGCACGGACATACTCATCTCCTAGCGTTGCGCTCAGCGCGGCGGCTCGATCGGAAGCGTCGGGCCACCGTAGGGCGTCGGAATCGTGTAGCGCCCCTTGGGTGTCGGATCGGTCTGGCGGCCGAGGTCGGCACCCGGCGGCGGTCCTGCGGTGTCGTCGCCGGCGGGCCGGGGCGCGTTCTTGGCGCCGCGGACCAGCACGCCCGGGTGGTCGTCGCGGCAGTAGGTGTACATGAACGGCTCCGGGTAGTCCGCCGATGACGGCGGGCGCTTCGGTGTGCCGTAATCACAGGTGTACCGCGGATAGATCTCGGCGGTGCCCCACAGCCCGCCGGTGTGCATCGCGGTGCCGAGCGCGTCGAGCACCGAGGTGCGGTAGCTCGGGAACAGCGCGTTGAGCGCAGGCACCCGCAGATACAGCAGCCGCGACGTGGTTGTCAGGTTGCCCAGCAGCTGCACCATGGTGTCGGAGTTGTCGACGAACAGGTTGTCGACCTTGGCGAGCGCGTCCGGGGTCTGGTTGGTCAGCCGCCGGTAACCCTCCTTCATCCGGTTGATGCCGTCGAAGGTCTCGGTGAGATTGTCTGAGGCGGCGTCGATTCCGGCGTTCTTGTCGGCGACCATGGTGAACACCACCTGGCTGGTCCGCAGCAGCGAACTGGTTTCCGGCAGCACCGAGTCCAGGGTGGACAGCAGGAACGTGCCGCCGTCGACGATGTCGGCTAGTTTCTGCGGTCCGGCTTCGCTGAGGCTCAGCTCTTTCCGGATGAGTTCGAGCTTTTCGGTGTCGGCCTGGGCCAGCGCGCCGTCGGCGTTGGCGAGCAGTTCGGCGAGGCTGACCGGGACGGTGGCGGTGCCCTGGCCGATGTGCGCGCCGTCGGCCAGGAACGGCCCGGTCTCCGCCTCGGGGACGAAGTCGATGTACTGCTCACCGGCCGGCGACAGCCCCGACACCCGCACCGCCGAGGACTGCGGGATCTGCACCGAGGACCTGACGTTGACGATCGCGTCGACCCCGTCGGGAGTGATATCGAGCCGTTCGACCCGCCCGACCTGCACCCCCCGCAGCGTCACGTCCTGGTTGGGCAACAGCCCCGCCGACTCCGGCAGCGCCACGGTGAGCCGGTAGCTCGAGGCGAACGGGTTCACCCGCAGCGCCCCGAACAACAGGTACGCGGTCGCGACGACGAGCACCATCACCAGCCCGATCGCCGAGAGCCAGGCCCGGCGGCGGTAGCCGAACCGGACGACGTCGACGATCCGGTCGGCGGCCGCGGCGATCATCGGGGCGCCTCGGCGGGCAGATGCGCCGGCGCCGCCGGCGCAGGTACTGCGGGTGGTGCGGGCGCTGCGGGCTGGGGCGCCACGATGATCTCCCCGGGTTCGGTGGGGCTCGGGATCACCGGAACTTGCGGCACGCCAGGGCCTTTGCCGACGACGCGCTCCTGCAGCCGCCACAGCGTGTACTTCAGCGTGCCGACCAGCTGATGCCAGTCGTGCCGTTTCGGACCGTGCAGGCCGGGGTCGCCGGCGTAGCTGATGTCGGGGATGGAGCCGAGCACCAACCGGTCCACGCTGGCGTCGAGGGCGATCGCGTTGCTGGTCATGGTCTTGATGAACGGCGGCAGCAACCGGTTCAGCGCGTACAGCGTGGCGTCCGGTGCCAGTGCCACGTCGTTCCAGGCCTTGGCGACGGTGTTGGCGTCGGCGATGACGCTGCGGCCGCTGGTGTCGGTGCCCGCGATCGAGGGGAACTTGCGGGCCTGATCGGAGACGCCGCCGAAACGTTGGATCAGATCGGCGATGTCGGTCGCGTGCGTGGCGAGGGTGTCGGTGGCCGGGCGGGCTTCGGCCATCACCTCGGCCAGCGCCTGGTTCTTCGCGGCGATCTCGTTGGCCAGCCGCGACGTCTCGCTCATCGCTGTCGAGATCTCGTCCGAGCGTGCGTTGAGCTTGCCCAGCGTGTGGTTGGTCTTGCGGATCAGCGTGCCGAAAGCCTGGCCCTGGTCCCCGGTGGCCTTGCCCAGACCGTTGATGATGTTGGTGAAGTTGCGCACCGCGCCGCCGTTGACCAGGATCGCCGCCGAACCCAGCACCGATTCCACGGTGGCCGCGGCCGTCGTCGACTCCAGGCCGATGGTGTCGCCGTCTTTGAGCAGCGGCGTGCTCGGCGGCACCGGACTCGGGGGCTTGAGCGCGACGAACACGTCGCCCAGCGGTGTGGCCGAACGCAGTTCGGCGGTGCTGCCCTGCGGCAACTGCACCCCGTCCATGATCCGCAGCGTGGTCACCGCGGTGTAGTTGCGGGCCACCATCGACTCCATCTGCCCGACGTCCGCACCGGCCAGTTTGACCTTCGCGTTGGCGGGCAGGTTCAGCGCGTTGGTGAACACCGCGGTCACTTCGTAGCCACCGCTGCCCACACCCGGCGCCGGCAGCGGCAGGCTGGCCAGACCGTCAGTGGCGCAACCGGATACGGCCAGACAACTGGTGGCCACCAACGCTGTGGCGAGCCTGCGCGCACCCGTCATCTCTGTCCCATCGCCGCGAGACCGTCCAGCATGTAGCTCAACCCGAAGTCCGGGCCGAAGTCCTGCAGTGTTCCTGTGCTGCAACCCAGTTGCCGCAGGCCCATCATGTTGCAGACCTCTTTGATCAGCTGGTTGTCGAACAGGATCTTGTCGGTGACCACCTTGACCCGCAGCGCGCCGTTCTTCTGGTCGGCGACGTTGTACAGGTTGTCCAGTGTCATCGGTGCGACGTCGAGGAACTCCATCAGATCCCGCTCGTGGTCGACCGCGGTGTTCAGCACGATGTCACCGTTGGCGACGAGGTCCTTGATCGAGTCGCGGTGGGTCTCGAGCACCTGGCTGGTGTTGGTGAGCACCTCGTTGATCTTGCGGCCGGTGGTGCCGGTGCCGAGGTCCTCGTCGGCCAGGATCTGGCTCATCGCCCGCACCGAGGAGCCGAATTCGCGCATCAGCTCGTCGTTGCGGGCGGCCGCGTCCGACAGCGAGCTCACGTTGCGCACGATCGTGGTCAGCTGGTCCTTGGTGACGGTGCCGCGGTCGGCGCTGAGCCGCAGCGCATTCGACAGTTCACCGAGCGCGTCTTTCATCTGCTGTCCGTTGCCGTCGACGATGGCGGCGCTGGCGTCGACGACGTCGGCGACCGGGCCGTTGCCCTTGCCGTCTCCGCGCAGCGACACCGCGAGCTTGTCGAGAACGTCGAGGACCCTGGCGAATTCGACCGGGGTGCGGGTGCGGTTCAGGCCGATGGTGTCGTGGTTCTCCAGGGTGGGACCGTCCTGGTAGGGCGGGGTGAGCTCGATCTGGCGGTCGGTCAGGATCGAGTTCGAGATGGTGGCCGCCTGGACGTCGGCGGGCACCTTGACGTCGTTGTCGACGGTGAACTCCACCTCGACGTACCCGCCCTTCGGGGTGATCTCGGTGACCGTGCCGACCGGCATCCCGAGCACCGCGACCACATTGCCGACGTAGAGCCCCGAGGCGCTGTCGAACTGGGCTGTCACGGTGATCACGTCGAGCCGGTCCGCGGTGAACTTCACCACCGTGACACCGACCGCGAGCACCACCGCCAGCCCGACGGCGACGATCGCGATGATCCGAGCTCTGGTGAATCTCATTTGCAGTCCTGGTAGTACTCGATCATGCCGAATTGCTTGGCGCGACCGCTGATTGCGCACATCCACGAGTCGACGAGCAGGCCGCTGGAGGCGTTGAAGTCGATGGCGTTGCCGGTGCCGGTGATGTTCGCGATGCCGCGCAGCGCGATCGGGCCGGTCTGCAGGATGCTGCGCACCATGCCGTCGTTGCGGCCCAGCAACGTGGAGAGCTCACGCAGGTTGGCGAGCAGCTCCTCGAGCTCGGGGCGGTCGTCGATGACGATGTCGCTCAACTTCTGCACCAGGTTGGTCAACGCGTCCATCATCGCGTGGAAGGTGGCGCGCCTGGCGACGAACTCGCCGAGCAGCGAGTTGCCCTGGTTGACCAGGTTGCCGATCGTGGACTGCTGACGGCGCAGCGTGGAGCTGACCAGTTCGGTGGTCTCGAGCAGTTCGCCGAGCTGGTCGCGGCGCTGCGCGATGATCGTCGAGAGGGTGTGGGTGTTCTCGAGCGCCTGCGGAATCACCGGCGGCAGCGTCTCGAGCTGCCTACCCAGGATCGACAGCGTCTCGGCGAACTGATCGGAGTCGACCTGTTCGTAGGTGGTGGTGACGTCGGACAGGGCTTCCTGCAGGTCGTAGGGGACCTCGGTGTGGGTGAGGTCGAAGGTGTTGTCCGGCAACGACCCCGGGCCGTCGGGGAACAGCGCGAGGTAGCGCGAGCCCAGGATCGTCGTGATCTTGATGGAGGCGCGGGAGTCCTCCCCGAGCACGACGTCGTCGCGGACCTTCAGGCCGGCCTCGACGTGGTCACCTTTGAGCTCCATGCTCGACACCTCGCCGACCGGGATGCCGGCCACGGTGATCGGGTTGCCCGGCTGAAGCGCGGCCGCCTGCAGGAAACGGGCGGTGTAGTGGTGGTACCCGATGTCGGCGACCTTGACCGCCAGCAGCGCTGCGACGAGCACGGCGACGACCGCGACGGCGATGACGCCCAGCCACGTCTTGCTGTAGCTCTCCAGGGTCTTCGGCGTTCGATCAGCCATTGGCCATGTTCCTGCACTTGGGGGTGTAGCGGGCCTTGTTGCCGGGGGTGGCGGCGTCGACGATGATCGGCGTCACGTCGTTGAGGCCGGGGAAGAACGCGGTGGCGTCGAGGTTGCAGGCGTACGCGTTGGCGTAGGTGCCCTCGCCGGTGATCCGCGCGAAACCCTTGAGCATCAGCGGCAGGTTGGCGCCAACGAACGCCAGCTGCGGCTCGATGCCGAGCATGTGCTTGGCGAATCCCGGCTGGCGCTGCACCATTTCGTTCAGCGGCGGGTACACCTCGTCGGAGATCGTCGACAGCTGGCGCACCACCTTGGCCATCGACCCCATCGAGTCGATCAGCTGGGGCCGGCGCGCGTCGAACGTCGACACCACCGAGCGGACCTCGCCGACGATGTGGTCGAGGTCGTCGTTGTGCCGGGCGAGGTTGGCCACCACGAGGTTGAGATCGGTGATCACGCCGCCGAGTTCCTCGTCCTGTCCGGCGAACGCGTCGGTTATCTCGGCGCTCTGGTCGACCAGCGCGGTGATCGACCCCTCGTCGCCCTGCAGCGACTGGATCACGCCCTTGGTGAGGTTGTCGGCGTGCCGCGGGTCGAGCACGCTGAACAGCGGCTCGTAGCCGTTGAGCAGCGTGCCGACGTCGAACGACGGATCGGTCTGCTCGACCGGGATCGTGCTGCCGGCCGGCAGCGGGTCGGGATCACCGAGGGAACCCAGCGACAACCCGAGGTAGCGCTGCCCGACGATGTTCTGGTAGGTCACCGAGGCGACGGTGGTACCGAGCAGCCGCTGCTCGCTCTGCACGACGAACGAGACCTTCGCGTGTTTGCCCTGCAGCTCAATGTTTTCCACGCGGCCCACCCGCACGCCGGCCATCCGCACGTCGTCGCCTTCGCGTAACCCGAACACGTCGGTGAACACCGCCGCGTACGGCACCGTGGACCCGGCGACGTCGCGCCGCAGCGTGACGTACACCAGCCAGGTCAGCGTCATCGCCACCACCATGAACAGCGACAACCCGATCAGCGCGCCGCGTGCCTTCATCGGGGCTCCTCTCCCGGCGCGACCGTGGTGCCGCGGGCCACCGGGCCGAGTAGCAGTTGCGTTGCCGTGCTGACGGGTTGGCCGGTGATGGCGCTGAGCGTCGCGCGCTCGGCCGGGCTGCCGACCGGACCGACGTTGCCGCCGAACGACGCGGGCGCGGCCTCGGCGGGCAGCGGGCCGGGCGGCGCGGGCGCAGCGGGTGGTGCGGGTGGCGGATCGCCCGGTTTGGGCGCCACCGGCGCCAACGGCGACTGGTTGACCGGCGGCGGGCCGACCGGGATCAACGCGTCGTTGGCCGTCAGCGGCACCGGCGGCGCGGGTGACATCCACGGCGGCAGCGGCGGATTCGGGTCGGCCAGGCTCGGGTTCGGGTTGACCAGCGGCGGGCCGACCGCGACGAGGTTGCCGTTCTCCCCCAGCACCGTGCCCGGCGGCGGGGCGAGATCCTTGGGCGGCTGGTAGTTCTGGGGCAGCAGCACGTCGGGCAGTTCGGGCCGGGTCACCACGAGCGGTGCGGTGTAGCAGCTCGGCGCCAGGAGCTCGCCGTACTTCGGGCAGTCCGCGCGGGTGTAGGTGTAGGTCGGCGTGAGCGACAGGTTCATCCGCATGTTGCCGATGTCGCGTTCGGGACGCCACACCTCGGTGAAGAACTTGTCGGACAGGCCGTTGAGTTTGACGAACGCCGGCAGCCAGTGGTGCGACGTGTCGGCGAGGTTGCCCATCACCGGGGTCAGCTCGGAGGTGATGGTGACCATCCGGTCGGTGTGGTTGTTCAGCGCGGTCTCCACGGTGCCGCTGGTGTGCAGGCCGCTGCTCATGAGCGCGTCGAGTTGGGCCCGCTGCTGGACCAGCGTCTGCATCGGCTCGACCGCCTGGTGCAGTGCGTCGATCAACTCCGGTGCGGTGGAGCGCAATCCGCGGGTCGCGTCGATGAGTGCCGACACGGTGGTCGGTCCCGGATCGGTGGCGACGATCGCGTCGACCTCGTCGATGAGACGGTTCAACTGCGCGCCGCTGGCCAGCAGCTCGGTGCGCCGGTCCTCGGTGGCCGCGTTCACCGCGGCCAGGATGCCGACCGTCTTGTCCTCGCGGCCGCGGCCGGTGGCGGCCAGGATGTCGCGCAGCTTGCTGATCGTGGTCTGGAACAGCACCGTCGGCAGCTCGGTGTCCTCGGGGATGTGCGCGCCCGCGCGGATCGGCGGGCCGGGATCGCCGGGATCGACGAGCTGCACCGACGACACCGCGAACACGTTGCTGGGCACCACCCGCGCGGTGACGTTGGCCGGGATCGCCCGGGCGTAGGTGGGATCGAGGTTGATGTGGACGTAGTTCGGCTCGCCGTGCGCGGCCGGGGTGACATCCTCGACCGCGCCGACCAGTACGCCGTGGTACTTGACGTCGGAGCGCTGCGGCAACCCGTCACCGACGTTGGCGAGGTCGGCCACCACGCGCACGAACGGATCGAGCCGTCCTGTCGACTTGACCAGCAGCGCCCCCGAAATCACCGCCAGCACAACGAGAACCACGACTCCCGTGGTCACCAGCTGACGGTCGGTGGGCCCGCGCCCGTCCAGGTCAAAGGAATTCGCCACTCAGCCCCCGAACCTCGCGCCGGCGTCGACGCTCCACAGCGCCATGGTGAGCAGCATGTTGACGATGATCACGACGGTGATGCTGGCGCGCATGGCATGGCCGGCGGCGACCCCGACACCCTCGGGACCGCCGGTGGCGTAGAAGCCGTAGTAGCACTGGATCGTCGTCGCGATCCACACGAAGATGATCGCTTTGATCAGCGAGTACAGGATGTCCTGACCCGACAGCATGAGCGTGAAGTAGTGCAGGTAGGAGCCCGTCGCGCCGCCACTGATGGCCATGACCACGAGCTGCGTCGTCAGATAGCTGACCGCCAGGCACACCACGTACAGCGGGATGACCGCGACGACGGACGCCACCAGCCGGGTGGTGACCAGGTACGGGATGGGCCGGATCGCCAGCGACTCCAGGGCGTCGATCTCCTCGGCGATCCGCATGGAGCCCAGCTGCGCGGTGAACCGGCAGCCGGCCTGCGTGGCGAACGCCAACGACAGTGCGATCGGCGCGAGTTCGCGGGTGTTCACCAGCGAGGAGATGATCCCGGTCGCCGGCCCCAGGCCCAGCAGGTCGAGAAAGTTGTAGCCCTCGATGCCGACCAGCGCGCCGACCGTGACACCGAGAACGATCGCCACGCCTGCGGTTCCGCCGCCCACCACCAAAGACCCGTTGCCCCAAACGATGTCGGACAGCAGCCGGACGAACTCGGTGCGATAGTGGCGCAGCGCCAACGGGATCGCCGCGATCGCGCGGACGAAGAACATCAGCATGTGGCCGAGCCGGCCGATCGGCGGGGTGGTCTTGCGGTACAGACGCACGAAAGGCGTCAGGACCGGCGGTACGAACGTCGCCGCCATCTCAGAGGCCGACCCGGGGGAACAGCATGATGTAGAGCTGGCTGATCGCGACGTTGACGACCATCAGGATCAGGATCGACTCCACCACAGCGGCGTTCACCGAGTTCGCCACCCCGGTCGGACCGCCCTTGGTGGACAGGCCCTTCTGGCAGGACACCACGGCGACGATCGCGCCGAACACCACCGCCTTCACCAGCGCGACGATCATGTCGCCCGTCGTGGTGAACGACGCGAACGTGGCGACGAAGCTGCCCGGGGCGCCGTTCTGGAAGTACACGTTGAACAGGTAGCTGGCCAGGAAGCCGACAAAGCACACCACCCCGGTGAGTGCGACGCCGATCATGATGGCGGCGG
Organism: Mycolicibacterium flavescens; assembly: GCF_001722335.1. Taxonomy (GTDB): domain Bacteria; phylum Actinomycetota; class Actinomycetes; order Mycobacteriales; family Mycobacteriaceae; genus Mycobacterium; species Mycobacterium flavescens. The sequence continues at coordinate 44,924 of NZ_MIHA01000019.1, read as the reverse complement.
CGAACCGCGGCACCACCAGGCGCCGGATCACCGACACGCCCATCACTTCCATCGCGTCGGTTTCCTCGCGCATCTTGCGCGAACCGAGGTCGGCGGTGATGGCCGAACCGACGGCGGCGGCCATCAGGATCGCCGCGGTCAGCGAGGCGGCCTGCCGGATCACCGCCAGGCCGCTGGCCGCGCCCGCCAGAGAGGTGGCGCCGACCTGACCGGCCAGCAGTGCGAACTGGATCGACAGGGTGACGCCGATGGGCAGCGCGACCAGGACCGTCGGCAGCACCGCCGTTCCGGCCATGAACGCGGACTGCCGGACGAATTCCCACCACTGGAACCGTCCGGTGACCAGGTCCAGGAACAGGTGCTGAAGGGTGCGTACGCCGAGCACGAACTGGTCCCCGACCGTCGCCAGCGAGGCCATCGGGTGGCGCTTGACGTAGCCACCGGCCCAGTCGCCGATGACCTCGACACCGTCACCCCGTGTCGTCATCTCGAACCAACATTCACTTAATGCCTCAGTCCGTGCTCCGTTTTATTCCGCATGCCACCGGGTCGATGCAGCATAGTCGCTGGAATTTGCCGAAATATCATTTACGGCCGCCTCGACGCCCCACCTTCGGATCCCGCGGCCCCCTCAGTTCAGTGAGTATGCACATTAACTTATGCGGAGTCAGCAGAATCGCGGAAGTCTCGTCTCCGCGAGAGGTCACCCGCGCGGCGCTGGGCGTTTCCGGGGACCTGCTGACTGGAACTGGAACACGTTCTAATCTGATGGCCATGAGTGATCTGCTGCGCCATCCCGTCCACTCCGGCCACCTCACGGTGGGAGCGCTCAAGCGCAACAAGGACAAGCCGGTGTTGTTCCTCGGCGACACCACGCTCACCGGTGGTGAACTCGCCGACCGCATCAGCCAGTACGTTCAGGCGTTCGAGGCGCTCGGCGCCGGCTCGGGCACGGCGACCGGGCTGCTGTCGCTGAACCGGCCCGAGGTACTGATGATCATCGGCGCCGGCCAGACCCAGGGCTACCGCCGCACCGCACTACACCCTCTAGGTTCGCTGGACGATCACGCCTACGTGCTCAACGACGCCGGCGTCACGTCGCTGATCATCGACCCCAACCCGATGTTCGTCGAGCGCGCGCAGGGGCTGCTGGAGAAGGTGCCCGGGCTCAAGCAGGTGCTGACGATCGGCCCGGTGCCCGCCGAGTTGGAGGGTGTCGGCGTCGACCTGACCGCCGAGGCCGCCAAGTACTCGCCGCAGCCCTTGGTGGCGGCGGACCTGCCGCCCGACCACATCGGCGGCATGGCCTACACCGGCGGCACGACCGGTAAGCCCAAGGGCGTGATCGGCACGGTGGCCTCGATCACCACGATGACGACGATCCAGCTGGCCGAGTGGGAATGGCCGGAGCGGCCCCGGTTCCTGATGTGCACACCGCTGTCGCATGCCGGTGCGGCGTTCTTCGTGCCGACGATCATCAAAGGCGGCGAGCTGTTCGTACTGACCAAGTTCGACCCGGCCGAGGTGCTGCGGGTGATCGAGGAGCAGAAGATCACCGCGACGATGCTGGTGCCGTCGATGATCTACGCGCTGATGGACCACCCGGATTCTCGCACCCGCGACCTGTCGTCGCTGGAGACGGTGTACTACGGCGCCTCGGCGATGAACCCGGTGCGGCTGCGCGAGGCGATCGAGCGGTTCGGCCCGATCTTCGCGCAGTACTACGGGCAGTCCGAGGCGCCGATGGTGATCACGTACCTGGCCAAGGGTGATCACGACGAGAAGCGGCTGACCTCGTGTGGGCGGCCGACGGTGTTCGCGCGGGTGGCGCTGCTCGACGGCGACGGCAACCCGGTGCCGCAGGGCGAAGTCGGTGAGATCTGCGTGTCCGGGCCGCTGGTGTCCGGCGGCTACTGGAACAAACCCGAAGCGACGGCCGAGACGTTCCGCGACGGCTGGATGCACACCGGCGACCTGGCCCGCGAGGACTCCGACGGCTTCTACTACATCGTCGACCGGACCAAGGACATGATCGTCACCGGCGGGTTCAACGTGTTCCCACGCGAGGTCGAAGACGTTGTGGCCGAACATCCTTCGGTGGCCCAGGTGTGCGTGATCGGGACACCGGACGAGAAGTGGGGCGAGGCAGTGACCGCGGTGGTCGTGCTGCGGCCGGACGCCGACCGCTCCGAGGAGACCGTCGCGCAGATGACCTCGGAGATCCAGGCGGCGGTCAAGGAACGCAAGGGTTCGGTGCAGTCGCCCAAACAGGTGATCGTCGTCGACTCGGTGCCGGTGACCGCACTGGGCAAGCCGGACAAGAAGGCCGTGCGCGCGCAGTTCTGGGCGGGTTCGGATCGCGCCGTCGGCTGAGATTCCCTGCTCGCGCTAGACGGTGAGCACGAAATCGGCTTTGTAGCGGACGGATTCGATGCGTTCGGCGTTGGGTTCGTCGACGGCGCGCACCCACGCCTCGGCCTGGTCGGGCGACTTGCCGAACTCGATGTGGCGGGCGATCAGGCGGCGACGGCGTTCGGCGGGCTCGACGTCGACGAACCACACCGCGTCGAGTTCCGCCCGCACCCGAGGCCAGGGGGCGTCGTCGTCGAGCAGGTAGTTGCCCTCGGTGACGACGAGCCGGGCGTCGGGCGCGACGGCGATGGCGCCGGCGATCGGTTGTTCGATGTCGCGGTCGAACGCCGGCGCGTAGACGGTTTCTGCGCGTTCTCGAATGCGTTGCAGCACAGCGACATAGCCGTAGCCGTCGAAGGTGTCGATGGCGCCTTTGCGGTCGAGGCGGCCGAGCCGCTGCAGTGCGACGTCGGCCAGATGGAAACCGTCCATCGGGACGTGCACCGCGCCGTCGACGGCGGCGATTTGCTTGGCGAGCGTCGTCTTGCCGGCACCCGGCGGGCCGGTGATGCCGAGGATCACCCGTCGGTCGGTGCGCAGCAGCGCGTCGAGGCGGTCAGTCCAGGAGGGCATCGATCTCGGCGGCGAACCGTTTGAGCCGCTCCTGTTCGCTGGGAATGCGGTGGAGCTCCTCGGCGGCCCGTTGCCAGCCCAGTCGCCACATCCGTGCGGCCACCCGGTCCCCCAGTCCCGCATACGGGTTGGCCAGCGTGTGCGGGAACGCCTTGCGGCCCTCCCGGTACGCGGTGACGAACCTGTGCGTCATAGCTGTCCACTCTCCCACCGCGAGCAGACACACGATCGCACTCAGGTCGGCGTGTCGGGGCGATTCTGCCCCAGCTCGCGCGAAGCCGCGATCGCCTCCCGGTGCATCCGCAACATCGCCACGAAAGCCAGTGTCGCCGCCACGGCGCCGGCCCCGACGCGAACCCAATGTCCTGTTTGGAATTCGGCGGCGACCTGCTGCAGATACGCCGGGTCGTGCACGGCAGCACCCTCGACGAACATGATCTGGTTGCGGGGCCAGAAGAAGGCCGCCGAGAAAATGAACTGGCCGAAGAGCAACGACGCCACGGCCGCGATCTCCCACCACCGGACGGCCGCCCGGCGAACCGTGAGCGCGACGGCGGCAACACCGGTCAGCAGCGACGCCGCGCCCAGTGGCGGCAAGACATCCCCCGGCGCGATGACGGCCATGAACTCCATCGTCAGGGCCAACGAGTCGGGCACGTCGGCGAAGATGTTCGGGTACAGCAGCAGCGTTTCGCTCAGCAGCGTGCCGAATACGAACGTCGCTACGGCAGCGAAGGCGACGGTAGCGGCGACGGCGGGTCGTGCGGACACAAGACGCTCCTTCTGCGTGGTCAAGTCGATGCGGGCAACGCTAAGGACCGCGCCGAAGGCCGTCATCGGACCGAGCGCGTGACCGGATTACGTAATCGGACGTAGTGCAGCGGGTGGGGCGTACGTCGAACGGCGTGGTTTTCGCTTCGGCGCAGCCTGGTAGCGCCGAAGCCTCCTACTCTGATGCGGTGGGTCGCATACGCGCGCGAGAGTTGGGCGCCGACGTCGTCATCGCGCTGATCGTGTTTGCGGCACTGGTGGCGGCCATCGTCGCTCGGCTGGACGGAACCGAACCCGGCTGGCCTGCATACCTGTTCGCCTTCGCCATGGCGGCCGTGCTGCTGCTGCGCCGACGGTTTCCGGTCCAGGTGCTCGTGGCGGCGGCGGTGCTGCTGGTCGTCTATCACGCTTCGGGTCAGCCCGCGCTGCCACTGGCCTTACCGGTCGTGGTGGCGCTGTACTCCGCCGCGGAACGCGGACGGCTGCGATGGGCGGTCGGTACCGCCGCGATGCTGGTCGTCGTCTCCACCGTCGCCCGGTTACTCGAGGGCGACAGCCTTGCGTGGTTGGCGGGCTACGACCTGGTTTCGCAGGTCGGCTTGATGGCGGCGACGATCGCGCTCGGTGATGCGGTGCGGTCCCGCCGGGGGTGGCGCGAGCAGCTGCGTCGCCAGGAGGCCGCTGCGGCCGCGGAGCGGGAACGCGAGGCGACACGGCGCGCCGAGCAGGAGCGGCTGCGGATCGCACGTGACTTGCATGACGTTCTGGCGCACGCGCTTTCGGTGGTATCGCTGCACAGCGACGTGGCCCGGGAGGCGCTCGAAGACACCGAACCCGATACCGTCGCGGCCGCCTCGTCGTTGAGCGCTGTGCGCCAGGCGGCGCGCGCGGCGACGCGCGAGTTGCGGGCGACGGTCGGGTCGCTGCGCTCCTCGCCGCAGCCGGTGCCCGGCCTGGACCGGCTCGACGAGTTGGTGCGCGCCGCCGCCGACGGCGGGCTGGTGGTCGAGCTGCTGCGCGACGGCGACCTGCAAGACGTGCCTGCGGTGGTCGCCTCCACCGCCTACCGGATCGTGCAGGAATCGCTCACCAACGTGCGCCGGCACGCGGATGCCCGCAAGGTCACCGTGGACGTGTGCGATGGCCGCGACGCGCTGATCATCCGGATCAGCGACGATGGCACCTCCAGTCGCGTTGCGGCACAGGGCGCCAGCGGATATGGCTTGCTCGGGATGAGAGAGCGCGCCGGACTGCTCGGCGGCCGGGTCTGCGCAGGGCCCACCGAGAGCGGCTGGACGGTGGAGGCCGTCCTGCCGTTCGGTGGTGCGCCGTGATCAGGGTCGTGCTGGTCGACGACCAGGAACTGGTGCTGGCCGGGCTGCGCGCCTTGCTCGATCGCACCGACGACATTCGCGTGGTCGGGCAGGCTGCCGACGGCCGCAGTGCGCTCACCGTCGTGCGCAGAGAGCGACCCGACGTGGTGCTGATGGATATCCGGATGCCCGACATCGACGGAGTGGAGGCGACCCGGCGAGTCGTCGCCGACCCGCAGTTGGCCGGCGTGCACGTGGTGGTGTTGACGACGTTCGACACCGACGAGCACGTGTTCGAGGCGGTGCGCGCGGGGGCAGCGGGTTTTCTGATGAAGGACAGCTCGCCTGACGAGCTGCGCCGCGCGGTACGCGTCGTCGCGGCCGGTGACGCGATGCTGTCGCCGGCGGTCACCCGCCGGGTGATGGCCAGTGCCGCGTCCGGCCCGCGGCGAACCGACCCCGATCGGTTGACGGGACTGACCGAACGCGAACGCGAAGTGCTCGCCGAAGTCGGCGCGGGCCGCTCGAACGAGGAGATCGGGGCGCGGCTGTTCATCAGCCCGGCAACCGCACGGACCCACGTCAGCCGTTTGTTGGGCAAGTTGGGGGTGCGCGACCGCGCACAGCTCGTGGTGGTGGCCTACGAGAGCGGCCTCGTGGTTCCGGGATCCTGAGGGGTCCCGGCACAATTGCTCGGGTGGCCGACATCCAGCAGACCGTCGACGCGGTGTGGCGCATGGAGGCGGCGAAGATCGTCGCCACGCTGACCCGGGTGGTCGGCGACGTCGGGCTGGCCGAGGACCTGGCCGCCGACGCTTTGGTCGACGCGCTCGAGCAGTGGCCGAAATCCGGTGTGCCGCGCAACCCGGGCGCGTGGTTGACCACCGTCGCCAAGCGCAAGGCCATCGACCACTGGCGCCGACAGGACAACCTCGACGCCAAGTACGCCGCGCTGGCGCGCGACCTCGAGACCCACGAGTCGTGGGATCCCGACCGCATCGACGACGACGTGCTGCGGCTGATCTTCATCGCCGCGCATCCGGTGCTGTCGCAGGAGGCGCAGATCGCGCTGACGTTGCGCGTCGTCGGCGGGCTCACCACCGAGGAGATCGCGCGCGCGTTCCTGGTGCCGACGCCGACGATCGCGGCCCGCATCACCCGCGCGAAGAAGGCGCTGGCCGGCGTCGCGTTCGAAGTGCCCGACCCGACCGCCTACCCGCACCGGCTCTCGGCGGTGCTAGCCGTGCTCTACCTCATCTACAACGAGGGCTACTCGGCGTCGTCCGGGCAGCGCTGGATCCGCGACGAACTGTGCACGGAGGCACTGCGACTGGGCCGGGTGCTGGCGGCGCTGGTGCCCGACGAACCCGAGGTGCACGGGCTGGTGTCGCTGATGGAGTTCCAGTCGTCACGGTTCGCGGCGCGCACCGACGACGAGGGCAGGCCGGTGCTGCTGGAGGATCAGAACCGCACCCGCTGGGACCGCGCGCAGATCGGCCGCGGGGTCGCCGCCCTCGAGCGTGCCGCAAACGCGGTGCAACGCAAGGGGTCCGGTTGGGGGCCGTATGCGCTGCAGGCCGCGATCGCAGAGTGCCACGCCACCGCGCGGACCGCCGCCGACACGGACTGGCGCCGGATCGTCGCGCTGTACGACGGGCTGGCGCAGGTGTCGCCGTCGCCGGTGGTTGCGCTGAACCGGGCGGTGGCCGTCGCGATGGCCGACGGGCCCGCCGAGGGTCTGCGCCTCGTCGACGGGCTGACCGGGCTGGAGTCGTCGTACCTACTGCCCAGCGTGCGCGGTGAACTGCTTGCGCGGTTGGGACGTGGCGAGGAAGCCGCCGACGAGTTCCGCCGCGCAGCGGCCATGACCGACAACGACCGGGAACGAGAAGTGCTCCTGGACAAAGCCGCTCACAACCGCGGCTAGGGTGGCACCCATGAGCGACTTGCATGCGGTGCTGTTCGACTTCTCCGGGACGCTGTTCCGGCTCGAGGAGGACGACAGCTGGTTTCACGGCATCCAGGTCGACGACCGCGAAGTCGACGCGCATGTCCAGGCCGAGCTGATGCGCCGGATGACCGCGCCCACCGGCCAGCACGTCGCGATGGGTCCCGAGGCGCATCACGCGTGGGTCAACCGGGACCTGGCGCCACACCTGCACCGCGAGGCGTATCTGCATGTGCTGCGCGAGTCCGGGCTGGCCGACGAGCACGCCGAGTCGCTGTATGGGCTGATGATCGACCCGAAGAACTGGACGCCGTACCCCGACACCGCCGACGTCCTGCGCGGGCTGCGGGACCGAGGCGTCAAGACCGCGGTGGTCTCCAACATCGCGTTCGACGTCCGGCCAGCGTTCGCGTCGTTGGGTGTCGAGGAGTTCGTCGACGAGTTCGTGCTGTCGTACGAAGTCGGCGCGGTCAAACCCGACGCCGCGATCTTCCAGATCGCGCTGACCCGGCTCGGCGTCGACGCCTCCGCCGCGCTGATGGTCGGCGACAGCGATGAGGCCGACGGCGGCGCCCGCGACGTGGGCTGCGCGTTCGCGCTCGTCGACCCGATCCCGACCGTCGAGCGCACCGACGGGTTGCGCGCCGCGCTGGCGCAGCACGGCGTCGCGGTGTGAACATGGCGCCGCGGTGGCTCAAGCACGTCAACAAGCTGGTGATCGCGATGCTGCGGCTCGGGCTGCCGATCTCGCGGCACGAATCCCCGGTGGTGCTGACCGTGCCGGGGCGGCGCACCGGTCGACCGCGGTCGACCCCGGTCACGCCGATGCTGGTCGACGGTGATCGCTACGTCGTCAACGGCTATCCGGGTGCGGACTGGGTGCGCAACGTCCGCGCTGCGGGCGAGGTCACGTTGCGGCAGGGCAGGCACGCCGAGCGGGCGCGTCTGGTCGAACTGACCCCGGATCAGGCGCGGCCGGTGCTGCGGGAGTTCCCGACGCAGGTGCCCGTCGGCGTCGACCTGATGAAGCGCGCCGGCGTCCTGACGTCCGGTACGCCCGACGAGTTCGAAAGCTTGGTCCGTCGGCTGCCGGTATTTCGCATCGACGCCATCACGTAGCGTTTCTGCCATGTCTGACAGCGAGCGCATCCGACCGCCGTGGTGGCTGAAGTACGTCAACAAAGTGATGATCGGCCTGCAGAAACTGGGCGTCGGTGGCGACAACGGGCCCGTCGTCCTCGAGGTGCGCGGCCGCAAGAGCGGTAAGCCGCGCAAGACCCCGATCACCCCGATGACCGTCGACGGTCAGCGCTACGTCCTCGGCGGGCTGCCCGGCTCGGACTGGGCGGCCAACCTGCGCGCCGCCGGTGAGGCCACACTGCACGTCGGCCGGCGCAGCGAGCGGGTGCGGGTCGTCGAACTTCCCCCGGACGAGGCGCGGCCGCTGCTGCGCGAGTTCCCCGTCAAGGTGCCCACCGGCGTCGGCTTCATGAAGAACGCCGGGCTGGTCACCGGACCCAACCCCGATGAGTACGAGGCGCTGGCCGGCCGGTGCCCGGTGTTCCGATTCGAAACGGTGAATGCATGAGCGACAACCCTTTTGACCCGACCCAGTGGGAGCCGATCGACGGTTTCGGGCTGACCGACATCACCTATCACCGGCACGTCGCCGACGGCGTCAAACAGCCCACCGTGCGGGTGGCGTTCGACCGGCCCGAGGTCCGCAACGCGTTCCGCCCGCACACCGTCGACGAGTTGTACCGGGTGCTCGACCATGCGCGGATGTCCTCGGATGTCGGCGTCGTGCTGCTGACCGGAAACGGGCCCTCCCCCAAGGACGGCGGGTGGGCGTTCTGTTCGGGCGGTGACCAACGGATCCGCGGCCGCACCGGCTACCAGTACGCCGCGGGTGAGACGGCCGAGACGGTGGACCCGGCGCGGGCGGGGCGGTTGCACATCCTCGAGGTGCAGCGGCTGATCCGGTTCATGCCCAAGCCGGTGATCTGTCTGGTCAACGGGTGGGCCGCGGGCGGTGGACACTCGCTGCACGCGGTGTGCGATCTGACGCTGGCCAGCCGCGAGCACGCCCGGTTCAAGCAGACCGACGCCGACGTCGGCAGCTTCGACGGCGGCTACGGCAGCGCGTATCTGGCCAAGCAGGTCGGTCAGAAGTTCGCCCGCGAGATCTTCTTCCTGGGCCGGCCGTACACCGCCGAGCAGATGCACGCGATGGGCGCGGTCAACGAGGTCGTCGAGCACGCCGATCTGGAGAAGGTGGCGCTGCAGTGGGCCTCGGAGATCAACGGCAAGTCGCCGCAGGCGATCCGGATGCTCAAGTACGCGTTCAACCTCACCGACGACGGGCTGGTGGGCCAGCAGCTGTTCGCCGGCGAGGCGACGCGGCTGGCGTACATGACCGACGAGGCGGTCGAGGGCCGCGACGCGTTCCTGCAGAAGCGCGACCCCGACTGGAGCAGTTTCCCGCGCTACTTCTAGCGGTTTCGGCGTAGTTCGTCGGACTGAGCGCAACCAGCTACGCCGAAATCGCTCCGATGGGGGTCACTAGACTCAGCGCTTGTGAGCAAGAACCCGCTGCGTCGGCTGGCCGACCAGCTTGTCCTGACGACGATGCGTCCGCCGGTGGTCCCCGAGCTGCTGCAGTTCCAGCCCGGCCGCGACGTGGTCGAGCTGCGGGGTAAGCGGATCCTGCTCACCGGTGCCTCCTCGGGTATCGGCGAGGCCGCCGCCGAGAAGCTCGCCCGCCGCGGCGCGACCGTGGTGGTGGCCGCGCGCCGCGCCGAACTGCTCGACGCGCTGGTCGAGCGCATCAGCGCCAAGGGCGGGGACGCCTGGGCGCACGCCTGCGACCTGTCGGACCTCGACGCGGTCGACGAGCTCGCCGCCCGCGTCACCGAGGAGCTCGGCGGCGTCGACATCCTGATCAACAACGCCGGGCGCTCGATCCGCAGGCCGCTGGCCGACTCGCTGGAGCGCTGGCACGACGTCGAGCGCACGATGACGCTGAACTACTACTCGCCGCTGCGGCTGATCCGGGCGCTGGCCCCCGGTATGCGGGAGCGCCGCGACGGTCACATCATCAACGTCTCGACGTGGGGCGTGCTCAGCGAGTCGTCCCCGCTGTTCGCGGTGTACAACGCGTCGAAGGCGGCGCTGACCGCGGTGAGCCGGGTGATCGAAACCGAGTGGAGCGCCGACGGTGTGCACTCCACGACGCTGTTCTATCCGCTGGTGCGCACCCCGATGATCGCGCCGACCCGCGCCTACGACGGGGTGCCGGGGCTGTCGGCCGAGGAGGCCGCCGACTGGATGGTCACCGCGGCGCGGACCCGGCCGGTGCGGATCGCCCCGCGGATGGCCGTCAGCGCCCAGGTGCTCAACAGCTTCGCCCCCGCGGTCGTCGATGCGGTGATGAAACGTCAACGCGTGCAGCCGAACACCTGACATGCCGCATCCCGACGTCGCGACCGTCGCCGACATCGCCCGCGTGTTCGGGGCCGAACGCCCCGATGCCACCGCGCTGATCGCCGGTGAGCGCACCGTGACGTTCGCCGAACTGGACGCCAGATCCAACCGGGCCGCCCAGGCGTTCCGCGCCGCGGGCGTCGGGTTCGGCGACCGGGTCGCGTTCATCGAGAAGAACGGCGTCGAGTTCTTCGAAATCGTCTGTGCGCTGTCCAAACTCGGCGCGGTCGTGGTGCCGGTCAACTGGCGGCTCACGGCACCCGAGATGCTGCACATCATCGCCGACTCCAGGGCGCGGGTGGCCGTGGTGGGTGCGGAGTTCTTCGGCCCCGTCGAAGCGATCGAGCCGGAGTTGACGTGCTCGTTGGTCGCTGTCGGCGAGCACGCCCGCTGGCCCCGCTACGACGCCTGGATCGCCGCCCACCCGCCCGAAGATCCCTGTGCGGAAACGGGACCCGACGACATCGCGTTCCTGATGTACACCTCGGGAACCACCGGCGCCCCCAAGGGCGTGATGCTGACCAACGACAACTACTTCTGCAAAGCCACCGGCATCGCCGAGCGGTGGCGCTTCGACGCCGACAGCGTCAGCCTGGCCGTGATGCCGATGTTCCACATGGCCGGCTCGGGCTGGGCGCTGGCCGGGCTGTGCGAGGGCGCGCGCACCGTCGTGCTGCGCGACGTGGACCCGGCGGCGATCCTGGAAGCCGTTGCCCGGCACGGGGTCACGAACATGCTGCTGGTGCCGGTGGTGATCCAGCGGCTGCTCGACACCCCCGGCGTCGAGTCCACCGACTTCTCGCGGCTGCGCGCGATCGTCTACGGCGCCTCCCCGATCACCGACGACGTGCTGGGGCGCGCGCTGGCGCGGTTCAACTGCGACCTGCTGCAGGTCTACGGCCAGACCGAGACCACCGGCTCGATCACCCAGCTCGACGAGCACCACCCGGAGTTGCTGCGGTCGTGTGGAAAACCGTTCCCCTGGGTCGAGATTCGAATCGTCGACGACGCCGGCTCCGACGTGCCCGCCGGAGCCGTCGGCGAACTGTGGACGCGTTCGAGGCAGAACATGCGCGGGTACTGGAACAACCCCGACGCGACCGCGGCCACGCTGACCCCCGACGGCTGGCTCAGGACCGGCGACGCCGGCTACGTCGACGACGCGGGCTACGTGTTCCTCCAGGACCGCGTCAAGGACATGATCGTCACCGGCGGCGAGAACGTGTATCCGACCGAGGTCGAGAACGTGCTGATGACCCACCCCGCGGTCGGCGATGTCGCGGTGATCGGGGTGCCCGACGCCACCTGGGGTGAGGCGGTGACCGCGGTCGTCGTCCCCGCAGAGGGCCGGTCCCCCACCGCGGGCGAGCTGATCGATTACGCGCGGCAGCGGCTGGCCGGCTTCAAGCTGCCCAAATCCGTGGTGTTCACCGAGACACTGCCCCGAACCCCGAGCGGCAAGGTGCTCAAGCGGGCGCTGCGCGAACCCTACTGGGACGGTGTCGGGCGCCGGATCGGCTGAGCGTGATAGACACGATGTCATGGAGATACTGGCCAGCCGGATGCTCATCCGGCCGGCGGACTACCAACGCTCGCTGAGGTTCTACCGCGATGAGATCGGCCTGGCGATCGCCCGCGACTACGGCGCGGGCACCGTCTTCTACGCCGGGCAGTCGCTGATCGAACTCGCCGGGCACGGCGGTCCGGATGCCGGCGGAACGATGTGGCTGCAGGTGCGCGACGTCTACGCCACCGAGAAGGAACTGGCGGGCCGCGGTGTGCCGATCGCGCGCGAAGCACGGCAGGAGCCGTGGGGGCTGCACGAGATGCACGTCACCGACCCCGACGGTGTGCAGTTGATCTTCGTGCAGGTACCTGAGGACCACCCGTTGCGGCGCGACAGCAGGCAGTGACGCGTCACCGCGCAGGCGTGGCCAGCGGCCAGCCGACCGAGGCCAGCCGCGACGCGACCTGGTGCATCTCCTCGGGGTTGGGTTCCTGCGCGGTGACCTGACGGATCGCGGCGCGGATGTCGCCCTCGGTGACGGTGTCGGCCGTCGTGTCCTCGAGCACGGTCTGCGCGGCCCGGACGACGTCGTCCTCGGAAAGCGACCGCTTCAACAGCGCCAGCAGCGGGAAGTAGTCCGTCGACGGCACGCCCTCGGGGTAGCCGCGGCGCAGCCAGGACAAGATGTTGTCGAACACGGTGAACTCGGTCATGTTGCGGCCGTTGTCATTTCCGGGGCATGAAGGGGAACAGGTCGATGCCGGTGTGGTGGATGATCGTCGCCCTGGTGATCCACAACACCGCGGTGACGATCGCCCAGCCGACGAACACGAACAGCGCGATCCCGAGGTAGCGGCGGGCCGGGCGGACCGTGGCGGTGCCGTCGGCGGACTCGGTGCCGGAGAACGCCAGCAGGCCCGTCGCAAAGAGTGCGGGCAGCCCGGCGCCCAGCACCAGACCCACCACCAGGACCTTGAAAATGCTTTCCAGATACGTCATCTCGTCACACCGCCACCGGGGTCTTGACCGGCGCCTCACGCAGGTCGGCGGGCAGCACCGAGTTGGTGGCGTCGTCCCAGTCGGCGTTGACGTTGCGGTGGTCGACCTTCTGCTGCTGGGCGCGCCACCACATGTAGGCCGACAGCCCGACCAGGACGCCGAAGATCAGGCCGTTGCCGGCGAGCGCCGAGCCGGTCACCGCCTTCACCGCGTGCGCCAGCCAGTAGGACAGCGCGCCGACCAGACCGGCGGCCGGCAGCGTCACCAGCCAGGCGACGGCCATCCGGCCGGCGACCGCCCAGCGGACCTCGGCGCCGGGCTTGCCGACACCGCTGCCGAGGATCGACCCGGTGGCCACGTGCGTGGTGGACAGTGCCATACCGGCCGCGCTGGAGCTGAGAATGATTGCCGCCGAGGAGGCTTCAGCCGCGAACCCCTGCGGTGACTCGATCTCGACGAGGCCCTTGCCCAGGGTGCGGATGACCCGCCAGCCGCCGAGGTAGGTGCCGAGCCCGATCGCGACCGCGCAGCTGAAGATGATCCAGAACGGCAGCCCGGCCTCCTTGACGTCGCCGCTGAGGTGGCCGGTGGTGATGAGCGCGAGCGCGATGACGCCCATGGTCTTCTGCGCGTCGTTCGTGCCGTGCGACAGCGCGACCAGCGAGGCCGTCGCGATCTGGCCCCAGCGGAAGCCCTGCTTGCGGCGGTGCTCGACGACGTTGCGGGTGATCCGGTAGACCATCCACGTGCCGCAGCAGGCGACCAGCCCGGCGATCAGCGGCGCGGCGATCGCGGGGATGAGGACCTTCTGCGTGATACCGCTCCAGTTGACGCCCGCGACGCCCAGCGCCGCCAGGCCCGCGCCGATCAGGCCGCCGAACAGGGCGTGCGACGAACTCGACGGGATGCCGAACAGCCAGGTCAGCAGGTTCCACAGGATGCCGCCGATCAGCCCGGCGAAGATGATCGTCAACCCGGTCGAGGCGTCGATGGTCGGCAGCAGCGCACCGCTGGTGCCGTCCTGGACGTTGAGCACCGAGGTGGTGACCGTGACCGCGACCTCGACGGACAGGAACGCGCCGACGAGGTTGAGGATGCCGGCGAGCAGCACCGCGGTCTTGGGTTTGAGCGCGCCGGTGGCGATCGAGGTGGCCATGGCGTTGCCGGTGTCGTGAAAGCCGTTGGTGAAGTCGAAAGCCAGTGCAGTTGCGATCAGCAGCACCAGGATGATCAACTCTGCGGTCACGACGTCAATTCTGCTGCCATACGAGCGTCCCACCTAATCCGCGGCCACCATCCGACCGCGTGTCGAGCAGGCGATTTGCCTGTTCGGGCAATCTGTTCACCAACTGTTCACCCAACGGCGGCGTGATGTTCGTCTCTCGCGCGGACATCGCCCCGCCGTCGTGCGCACTAGCATCATGCAATTGCGGGCACACAGGCCCGGGACGACACGCGGAGAGGGCACGGTGACGAAATTTCTCGCGAAGATCGTCGCGTGGATCACCGCCGGCTATCCCGAGGGTGTGCCGGGTCCGGACCGGGTGCCGCTGTTCGCGCTGCTGCGCCGCAGGCTCACCGACGACGAGGTCCGCACGGTCGCGGTGGCGCTGAACCGCGGCGGTGAGTTCGACGACGCCGATATCGGGGTGCTGATCACCCAGCTCACCGACACGCTGCCGACCCCCTCCGACGTCGAGCGGGTGCGGGCCAGGCTGGCGGTGCGCGGGTGGCCGCTCGACGACCCGCGCGACCCCGAGGACGACCCCGGGGAGAAGCCATAGCGGTCCTACGCGCCGTCGCGGTCGGCTCTGCGCTGGAGGTCGTGCCGGTGGTGCGGCAGATGCTCACCGGCGACGACGCGGTGCTCCTGGTCCCCCCTGGCGAATCCGGCGCTTTGGCAACGGCTTTGCGGGTCGGCGAGCCGATCGACGACGACGTCGTGGTGGTGGTCTCGACGTCGGGCACCACCGGCACGCCGAAGGGCGCGATGCTGACTGCGGCGTCGTTGCGGGCCAGCGCCGAGGCGACCCACCGCAGGCTCGGCGGTCCCGGCCGCTGGCTGTCGGCGTTGGCGGCCCATCATGTCGCGGGTCTGCAGGTGCTGGTGCGCAGCGTGGTCGCGGGTACGTCGCCGGTGGCTGTGGCGCCGAGTTTCACGGCGGCCGAGCTGGTTTCGGCGGTCCACTCGCTCGGGCCGGGTCGACGGTACGCGTCGCTGGTGGCGGTGCAGCTGGAGAAGGCGTTGCGCGACGCGGAGGCGACGGCGGCGCTCGCGTCGTTGGACGCCGTGCTGATCGGCGGCGGCCCGCTGCCGGCCGGGATCGCCGAAAGAGCGGCTGCCGCCGGCATTCCCGTGGTCCGGACCTACGGGATGAGCGAGACGGCGGGTGGCTGCGTGTACGACGGTGTGCCGCTGGACGGGGTGCGGGTGCGCATCGCTGACGGCGGCCGGATCGTGCTGGGTGGCCCGACGATCGCTGCGGGGTACCGCAACCCGGTGCAGCCGGATCCGTTCGCCGAGCCGGGATGGTTCCGCACCGACGATGTCGGCGCCGTGGACGACTCGGGTCGGCTGACCGTGCTGGGCCGCGCCGACGACGCGATCAGCACCGGCGGGCTGACCGTGATGCCGCATCTGGTCGAGGCGGCGGTGGAGTCACATCCGGCGGTGGCGGGGTGCGCGGTGTTCGGTGTGCCCGACGACCGGTTGGGGCAGCGGGTGGCGGCGGCGCTGGTGCTGGCGCCGGGTGCGGTGGCGCCGACGGTGTCCGAGCTGCGCGCGCACGTCGCGTCCCGGTTGGACCCGACCGCGGCGCCGCGCGAGATCCACGTCGTCGACGAGCTGCCGCGGCGCGGGATCGGCAAGGTCGACCGGCGCGCGCTCGTCGAGCGGTTCGGGGCCACGGGGCCGGTTTGAGCGGACCCGGGTGCCGAGGGAGCTGACCCGCGCCGCGGGGTGGTCGGCCATGATGGACTCATGCGCCGCGAAGTCAGGACCGTCGATGAGCTGCGGGCCATCGTCGGCGAGCCGGAACACTACGTCGCCACCAAGGTCAAGGACCGGCTGTCCCCGGTGCAGCGCGACTGGCTGGCCCACTCGCCGCTGTGCTTCGTGGCGACGACGGACGCCGACGGGCGCGTCGACGTGTCGCCGAAAGGTGATCCGCCCGGCTTCGTGCACGTCATCGACGACACCACGATCGCGATCCCGGAGCGGCCCGGCAACAAACGGGTCGACGGGTACCGCAATGTGCTGCAGAACCCGCATGTCGGCACGCTGTTCCTGATCCCGGGCCGCGGTGACACGCTGCGGATCAACGGGACGGCCACGGTGCTGGCCGACGCCGACTACTTCGACGCGCTGGCCGTCAAGGGCAGGCGTCCGCTGCTGGCGCTCGAGATCGCCGTCGAGGAGGTGTTCTTCCACTGCGCCAAGGCTTTTCTACGATCGGACACCTGGGACCCGTCGACGTGGAACCCGACGGCGCTGCCGAGCGTCGCGCAGTTGCTCAAGGCGGCCCGGCAGGACCTGAACCAGGCCGACCTCGACGACTACTACAGCGAGGAGAGCGTCCGCTCGCGGCTGTACTGAGCGCTTCGCGGTCAGATCTGGTTGATGCCGCCGTCGACCGGGATGTCGGCGCCGGTGGTGTAGCTGCTGAGGTCCGACGCCAGGAACAGCACGGCGCCGGCGACCTCGTCGGGGGTGCCGCGCCGGCCCATCGGGATCACGTCGCGCTGCGACTGCTCGAACTCGGCCGCGGCGTTGGGTCCGGGGACGACCACGCTGGCGAGGTTGTTGAGCCCCGGGGTGTCCGTCGCGCCCGGGCTCACGGCGTTGACGCGAATTCCCCTGTCTTGCAATTCACTTGCCCAGGTGCGGGCCAGCGATCGCACGGCGGCCTTGATCGCGGCGTAGATGCCGATACCGTCGGAGCCTTTGGCGTTGGTGTTCGACGAGTTCAGGATGACCGAGGCACCGTCGTTCAGCAGCGGCAGCGCCTTCTGCACGGTGAACACGACGCCGTTGAAGTCGACGCCGAGCTGATAGTCGAGGTGCTGCTGGGTGATGTCCCCGATGCGCGCGACGTCGATCACCGCGGCGTTGGCGAACAGCACGTCGATGCGACGACCGCTGGCCGCCACCGCCTCATAAAGCCGGTCCAGGTCCTCGGCCTTGGCGACGTCACCCTGCACGACGGTCACGCGGTCACCGAGTTGCTCTGCGGCAGCGTCGAGTTCGGCCTGCCGCCGGCCGGTGATGAAGACGTGGGCGCCCTCCTCGACGAACCGCTTGGCGGTGGCGAGTCCGATTCCCGTGCTTCCGCCGGTGATCACCGCGGTCTTGTCCTTCAGTAGCGCCATGTCCGTGCCCTTCATTCTGTACCGGTTGGTCAAGAACTAGGGACGCGGGGGTGGGCGCGTTTATTCCGTCCCGCCGCGAGCGTGCACGAATGTCGACAAACGCGCGGCGTGTCGTGTTCCGACACGCACGCTCGCCACAACAGGGCCACCCCAGACAGGGCTACAGGAGCGTGATCATCTCCTCGACGCCCGCCTTGAGCTGAGCGGGTTTCACGCCGCCCTTGCGCAGCCCCTCCTGCCCGCGAAGAAACGCCAGCACCACCGTCGCGAGCGACCGCACGTCACGGCGGCTGTCGATCGCGCCGTCGCGCTGGGCCTCCCCGATGCACTCGGCGAGCAGGGCACCCCATTCGCGATAGGCCCGCCCGATCATGCGCTCTACCGCCGGGTCGCTGTCGCCGAGTTCGGCGGCGCTGTTGGCCATCATGCACCCGCGCCGCGTCGTGTCGGCGCAGGTGGCCGCCACTTGCGCGCGCAGGTGCCGCGTCAACCGGTCGCAGGCGGGGCGGCGCGGGTCGCGCAACTCGTCGCGGACACGATGCATCCGTTCACCGATGTAAGCGTCGAGAGCGCGCAGAAACAGCTCGCGTTTGTCGCCGAACGCGCCGTACAGGCTGCCCTTGCCCAGACCGGTGGCGGCGGTCAGGTCGTCGATCGAGGTGCCCGCGTACCCGCGCCGCCAGAACTGGTCACGCGCCGCGGCGATCACCTCGGCCTCGTCGAACTGTCGAGGGCGCGGCATGTTCGCGAGTTTACGTCGTTATGGACCGTCCGGTACGGATCTCACCGCACCATCACCGCGCGGGTGTAGCACCGGCTTTGAGCATGTCGCGGTCGGCGTTCTGGACGATCTCGCGGGGGAACTCCCCGCGCGATGTCGTCGGGCATGGGCGCACGCGGGTCCCCGGCGGTGGGCAGCCCGCCGAACCCGAGACCGACCACCTGGTTCATCGGGGACCCCGCGTCGGCGTAGCGGCCTCGGTCGCCGCGTAGATCAGCTGCGCTTCGGCGCCGTGCCGGCGAACCCGGGGTGACCGGGACCACTCATCGGAGGTCACCCTGCGTGCGGAGCCGCGCATATGGTGACGACATGGCAACCAGACGCAAGGAGATCGTGGCGGTCGCCGTCGGCGTGCTCCTGGTCGTCGCGGCGTTCGTCGTGCCGCACCTGGGGTTGGGCGTCGTCACACCGCTGATCAACGCCACGCCCGAACGGTTCCGCGCATTCGCCGACACCGCGCCGATCTTCGGATGGTGGGACGCCCACGTCGGGTGGGGCACCATCCCGGCCATCGTCATCGGCGCCGCGGTGGTGCTGTGGGGGCCGACCGTCGCACAGCGGCTGCCGTGGCGCGCGGTGCCGTGGGTGACGTGGGCGACCGCGTGCGCCTGGGCGTTCTCGCTGGCGATGATCGACGGTTGGCAGCGCGGTTTCGCGGGCCGGTTGAGCGCGCGCCACGAATACCTGCGGCAGGTCCCGACGGTCACCGACATCCCGCACGCGCTGCGCACATTCTCCGACAGAATCCTTGACTACCAACCGGATTCGTGGATCACCCACGTCTCCGGGCATCCGCCGGGCGCGCTGCTGACGTTCGTGTGGCTGGACCGCATCGGGCTCGGCGGCGGCGCGTGGGCCGCGCTGCTGGTGCTGTTCGTCGGGTCGAGCGCGGCGGCCGCCATCGTGGTGGCGGTGCGGGCGTTGACCGAGGAGTCGACCGCCCGCAAGGCGGCCCCGTTCGTCGCGGCCGCGCCGACGGCGATCTGGATCGCGGTGTCCGCCGACGGCTACTTCGCGGGCGTGGTGGCGTGGGGGATCGCGCTGCTGGCGCTCGCGGTGGGCCGCAGGACGCGGTGGCCGGTGCTCGCGTCCGCCGGCGCGGGCCTGCTGCTGGGCTGGGGGTTGTTCCTCAACTACGGGCTGGGGCTGATGGTGCTGCCGGCGCTGGCGGTGCTGATGTGCGCACCGGACCTGCGCGGCGCGGTCCGCACCGCGGCGCCCGCGATCGTCGTCGTGCTGGCCATGGTGGGACTGTTCGCGCTGCTGGGCTTCTGGTGGTTCGACGGTTATCACCTGGTGCAGGAACGCTATTGGCAGGGCATCGCCAACGACCGGCCGTTCCAGTACTGGGGCTGGGCGAATTTCGCGTCGGTGGTGTGTGCGATCGGGCTGGGCAGCGTCGCCGGGATCGGCCGGGCGTTCGACATCGCCGCGATCCGGCTGCGGCCGGGCCTGCACATGCTGCTGCTCGGCGCGCTGCTCGCGATCCTGTTCGCCGACCTGTCGATGCTGAGCAAGGCCGAAACCGAACGCATCTGGTTGCCGTTCACGATCTGGCTGACCGCGGCCGGGGCGTTGCTTCCGCCGCGGTCGCACCGGTGGTGGCTGGGCGCCAACGTCGTCGGGGCCCTGCTGCTCAACCACTTCATCCTGACGAACTGGTGACCGGTGGCACTAGGCGGCCGTGAGGCTCGCCACCACCCGGTCGCCGACGGGGTGGATCCGCGTGAGGTCCAGTCCGGCGGCCGCGGCGATGTCGGCGGCGCAGTCGATTCCGACCGACGCCCACCGGAACCACGGGCCGACGGTTGCCGGTGACTCCAGCCGCACCCAGCGGGTCCGGATGCCGTGCCCGCGCGACTCGAACTCGGCCACGCAGCGGCCGCCGCGCCGCAGCAACTCGGCGGCCCGGCGCAGAACGCGCAGCGGGTCCCCGCCCAGGCCGACGTTCCCGTCGGCCAGCAGCACCGTCTGCCACCGCCCCGTCGCGGGCAGGTCCCCGAACACGTCGCGGTGCAGCACCGGCGCCCCGTCCCGGCGCGCCAACGCCACCGCCGCGGCCGACTGGTCGACACCGAGCGCGGGTATCCCGCGCCGGATCAGTGCGCTGACCAATCGCCCTGGCCCGCAACCGAGATCGATGGTCGGGCCGTCGCAGAGCGCGATGACCGCCCGGTCGAACCGGCCGTCGGCGTGCTCACCTCCGAGCCAGCGGCGCACCGGCAGGTGGCGCACCGCGCCGTCGTCGTGGCGGATCCAACAGCTTTCGCCGTCGAGCGCGCGGTCGTAGAGATGGCCGTGCATCAGGTCCGCACCGTCTCGGTGGCGCGGGCGAACCGGCTGTCCGGTGCGCACATCCGGCGCACGGCAGCGATGTCGCCGATGGTGTCGACGTCGGCGAGTTCAGGCAGCGGGAGAACAGTGGCTCCGTTGTCCTGCAGCGCTTTCCGGGTCAGCGCGCCGGTGTCCGACCGCGACATCGGCACGCCGCGCAGGCAGTCGGCCAGCTCCGGGCGGGCGACGCCGAGGATCCACCATCCGCCGTCGGCGGCGAGACCGAGCACCGCGTCGGCGTCCATCAGCGTCCGCGCACAGCCGGCCAGCAGCTCGGCGCCGACCTGAGGAGTGTCCATCCCGATCTGCAGCACCGGTATTCCGGTGAACGCGTCGGCGTGCGCGTGGGCCAACCGGGCAGCGAAATCGTCGCCGCGCTGGGCGACGACGGTGAACGCGGTGAGCCGTTCGCGCAGTTCGTCGGCCCGGCACGCCCGGTTCAGGTCGCCGGTCAGCGCGACCACCCGGTGCTGCACCGGCGCGGCGGCCACCGCGTCGAGCGTGTCGAGCAGCGCGGCCGCGGCGATGTCGGCGGCGGCGCGCTCACCGACCGACACGGCAAGCCGGGTCTTGGCCAGTCCCGGCACCGGCGCCTTGGCCACCACCAACGCCGTCACCGCGATCACGAGATCACCCGCCAGAAGTCCAGTGCCGCGGTGAGGCTGCCCCGCACCGATCCGCTGATCTTGGAGCGGCCTCCGGTGCGGGGGCCGTAGTCCACGTCGCATTCGGCGACCCGCCAGCCCGCGGCGGCCGCGCGGACCAGTAGTTCCAGCGGGTACCCGGAGCGACGGTCGGTCACGCCGAGCGCCAGCAAGCCGTCGCGGCGGGCGACGCGCATCGGCGCGATGTCGTGCACCGCCAGGCCGTGCCGGCTGCGCAGTCGCCAGCACACCGCGGCGGTGCCGAGCCGGGCGTGCCACGGCCACCGCACCCCGCGGGCCGGGCGGCGCCGCCCGATCGCCATGTCGGCGCCGCGGTCGAGTTCGCCGACGAGTCGCGGCAGGTCACCGGGATCCAGTGAGCCGTCGGCGTCGAGCACCGCGACGAGGTCCGTCGTCGTCGCCACCACCCCGGCGTGCACCGCGGCGCCGTAACCCGGGCGCTTCTCGGTGACCACCGCGGCGCCGTGCCGCCGCGCCACCTGCGCGGTCGCGTCGGTGCTGTTGTTGTCGACCACCAGCGGCAGGTATCCGGGCGGCATCGCCGCGAGCACCCCGGGCAGCGAGTCCTCCTCGTTCAGACACGGCAGCACCACGGTCACCGGACTGTCGGACATGGAGCCGAGGCTAGTCACCGCCGCAGCGCCCCTGCCAGGGCAACGATGACGAATCCGTGACATCGGCGCAGGTAGCGGCGGCCCGCGGCTACCGTGGAGGGGTGACGCGGGTTCTGATCGCCGACGACGACGCCGTCGTGCGCGATGTGGTGCGTCGATACCTCGAACGCGACGGGCTCGATGTGGCGATCGCCAACGACGGCACCGAGGCGCTGCGGCTGCTCGGTTCGCAGCGCATCGACGTCGCGGTGCTCGACGTGATGATGCCCGGCCCGGACGGCCTGACGCTGTGCCGCACGCTGCGCAGGCGCGGCGGCTACGCGGTGCCGGTGATCCTGTTGACCGCGCTCGGCGAGGAGGACGACCGGATCGCGGGCCTGGAGGCCGGTGCCGACGACTACCTGACCAAACCGTTCAGCCCCCGCGAACTCGCTCTGCGGGTGCGTTCGGTGCTGCGGCGCGCCCCGGCGCCCGTGGGCCGGCCCGGCGTGGAGATCACCGTCGGCGAGCTGACCGTGTCGGCGGCGTCGCGCACGGTGACCATCCAGGGTGCGCCGGTGTCGCTGACCAACCGCGAGTTCGATTTGCTGCTGTTCTTCCTCACCCACACCGACACCGTGTTCACCCGCGAGGAACTGCTCAAGCGGGTATGGCAGTGGGACTTCGGGGACCTGTCCACCGTCACCGTGCACGTCAAACGGTTGCGTTCCAAACTCGGTGCGCACCACCGGGTTCAGACAGTGTGGGGCCGCGGCTATCTGTGGCGCGGGGAGGAACGCCCAGCGGACGAGCAGAGCGCGTAGTGCCCGCCCACCTGTGGGAGATCGTCGGGCTGGCGCTGGCGTGCTCGGTACCGGTGGTGCTCGCGGGGGCGCTGGTGATCCGGCTGGCGCGCTCGTGGTCGCTGGCGGTCAGCATGGTCGCGCTGGTGCTGATCCCGGTGCTGGCGACGTTCAGCGGCGTGCTGGGCGCCAGCCGCTTCATGATCACCGAGACGTTCGAGCAGACCGCGATCGTGTTGGTGATCGTGTCGGTCGTGACGATCCCCGCCGCGGTGATGCTGGCCCGCTACCAGGCCCGGCGCACGGTGTGGGAGCAGGAGATCCGCGAATCCGAACGCGCGGCCGAACACTCGCGGCGCCAGCTCGTGGCGTTCGTCAGCCACGACCTGCGCACGCCGCTGGCCGGAATCCGCGCGGTGTCCGAGGCCATCGCCGACGGCGTGGTACCCGACGCCGAGGTCCGCGTGCACGCGAAAACCATTGAGCAGGAGTCGGTCCGGCTGTCCGAGATGGTCGACGACCTGTTCGAGATGTCGAAGATCAACGCGGGTGCGGTACAGCCGGTGTTCGACTCGGTGGCGCTCGACGAGGTGGTCGACGACGTGCTGACCGCGCACCGCATCACCGCCGAACGCGCACGCGTGACGCTGACCGCCCAGTTGCCCGACGCGCCGGTGCGGGTGCTGGGCAGCGACCGCGCGCTGGTGCGGGTGCTGTCGAACCTGGTGGCCAACGCGATCGCCCACACACCGGAGGGCGGCCGGGTCTCGCTGTCGCTGGGCGCCGACGAGAACGGCGCGTGGGCGCGCGTCGACGACACCGGTGTCGGCATCGACGAGGGGGACCTGCCGCGGGTGTTCGACGTCGCCTACCGCGGATCCAACGACCGGGTGCCGCGCGCGGACTCGTCGCTGCCCAGCGGGTCGGGTCTGGGCCTGGCGATCGCCGCGGGCCTGGTGCAGGCGCATCACGGCACGCTGTCGGCGCGCAACCTGGGCACCGGCGCGCGGTTCGAGGTGCGGTTGCCGCTCGCGGCCGACTGACGGGCTGCTTGGCGCCATTCCCGGTCGCTGACCAGGCAATTTCACAACCACGAGTTCTCGTCGACGCCGTCAGCTTGTTCTTGAGTGATCACTCAAGTAACGTCGTTGACCTCACCCCACGGAGGAGGTTGCGATGGCAACGAAGACGGCGGACAAGGCGCTGCGCAAGTTCAAACTGGAGCGACAACTGGGACGGATGGTGATGAATCCCGTCGTTGCCGCGTTGGAGCGGATCGGGGTGCGGTCCTCACTCGTCGTCGATCTGGAGACCATCGGCCGCCGCAGCGGTGAACCCCGGCGGGTGCCACTCGCGGGTCGCGCCGACGACACCGGCGTGTGGGTGATCTCGCAGCACGGCATGCGCGCGGGGTGGGCCCACAACATCGCCGCCAACCCCGCGGTGCGGGTGCGTATCGGCGACGAATGGCGCACCGGCACCGCGACATTCGAACCCGACGACGACGTGCGGGCCCGGGCGCGCAGCTTCGGCGGCGCCGGCCGGTTCGGCCGCTCGGCGACCGCGCTCACGATGCGCGCGATGGAAAGCGACCCGATCTCGGTGCGGATCACCTTTACCGACCGGTGATTTCGGTGCGCTACCAGTCGGTGAGCGACCAGTAGGGCACCGAAATCGCAGGTTCAGTCCGGCAGGGAGTTGCTCAGCCGTTCGGTCGCTGCGACGTAGTCCTCGATGAACTCGCGCACCACCTCGCGCGCCGGTTTGACCTTGTTCATCAGCCCGACACCCTGGCCGACGAAGTAGGTCGCGAGCGCCTGCGCGCCCTCATGCCCTTGGGCGGCGAGCACGTCGATGCGACGCACGATCGGCTCGGCCAGCATCGACTGCAACGGCAGCGGCAGCGGCTTGTGCCCGCCGGGGTTCGGCGCCCACGCATTCGTCCAGTCCGAAACCAGCTGCCGCGCAGGCTTTCCGGTGCGACCCGCTGAGCGCACAGTGTCGCGGGAGGACGCGGCCAGGAACTTCTGCTTGGTGTGCGGCGCGGTCTCGGCCTCCTCGGTGGTCAACCACACCGATCCCGTCCACGCGCCGGCGGCGCCCATCGCCACCGCGGCGGCCATCTGCCTACCCGTCACGATGCCGCCGGCCGCCAGCACCGGGATCGGGCTGCCGATGGCCTCCAGCGCCTCGAGCACCTCCGGCACCAGCACCAGCGTCGTGACCTCACCGCAGTGCCCGCCGGCCTCGGTGCCCTGCGCGACGATCAGGTCGACGCCGGCCTGCACCTGCTTGACGGCGTGCTCCTTGGCGCCGACCAGCGCGGCGACCGGCACACCGTTGCGCTTACCCGCCTCGATCATGTAATCGGGCGGTACGCCAAGCGCATTGGCGATCAGCCGGATCGGATGGCTCATCGCGACCTCGAGCAACTCCTGGCCGGTGTTACCCGACAGCGCGGCGTTGCCGAGCCGCGGCGTGTCGTCGAGCGTGATGTCGTGTGAGGCCAGCAGCTCGGTCACGTAGTCGCGGTACTCGTCGGGGATGCGACCGGCCAGATCCGACGTCGACAGCTTCTCGCCCTTGCCCTCGAACTTGGCGGGCACGATCAGGTCGACGCCGTACGGCTTGCCAGAACAGTGCTCGTCGATCCAGGACAACTCCTGGTCGAGCTGCTCGGGGGTGTACGCGGTGCCGCCGAGCACCCCGAAACCACCCGCGCTGGACACCGCGGCGACCACGTCGCGGCAGTGGCTGAACGCGAACAGGGGGAAGTCGATGCCGAACTGCTCACAAATGGCTGGTTTCACCGCACCAGTATCACCAAGTGAGACCGCTGGCCGACACGAACCCCCGGATCGCGTCGAGCACCTGCGCACCGGCGAGCAACTCGAGGTCGTTGTGGCCGACGCCGGGCACCAGCACATACCGCTTGGGCTCGTCGGCCGCCTCGTAGAGCCGGCGGCTCATCGGCTCGGGCACGATGTCGTCGCGGTCCCCCGCGATCACCAGGAGCGGCACCCGCAGCGAGCCGATCCGGTCGATCGAGGGGTACCGGTCGCGCAGCAGCCACCGGACCGGCAACCACGGGTAGTGCGTCGCGCCGACGTCGGGCAGCGACGTGAACGGCGACCGCAGGATGAGCGCCTGCGGGGGCCGTTCGGTCGCCAACTCGACAGCGACTGCGGCACCGAGGGATTCGCCGAAGTAGCCGATCCGCTCGATGCCGGGCTGCGCGGCCAGCCACGCCTGCGCGGCACGGGCGTCGGCGGCCAGGCCCTCCTCCGACGGACTGCCCGGATTGCCGCCGTAGCCGCGGTAGTCGAACAGCAGCACCGACAGCCCCATCCGGTTCAGCGCCGCCGCGATCGGCACCCGCATCGAGCGGTCACCGCCGTTGCCGGGGCACACCAGCACCGCGGCCTCGGCTCCGGGCACCGCGAAATACCAACCGGCCAGCTCGATTCCGTCGTCGGTGCGGAAGCTCACGTCCTGACCGCCCGGCAGCGCGGTGGCCGCAGGCGGCAGCGGCCCAGGCGCAGGGAAGTAGATCAGCCGTCGCTGCAGCGACCACACCAGTGCCAACCCCACGAGCGCGACGATAACGAGCACGCCCACCGCGCGCCGCATCAGGTGCGCAGCGGCGCGAAAGCGAACTCGCGCAGACCGTCGCGCGGGTCGACGGCCGCCCGGAAGCCCAGCACGTCGGCCGCTCGGGCCGGGTCGGCGACGATGTGGCGGACGTCGCCGCTGCGGTACTGCCCGGTCACGACCGGCGGTGCCTCCCCGCGGGCCTCACACAGCTCGGCGGCGACCTCCATGATCGAGATCGGCCGACCCGAGCAGACGTTGAACGCGGCGAACCCGTCGGGACCCGACTGCACCGCCGCGACGTTGGCCGCGGCGACGTCGTCGACGTGGACGAAGTCGCGCATCTGCCCGCCATCCTCGAAAACCCTTGGCACATCGCCGGACTCGAGTTCAGAGCGGAAGATCGCCGCCACCCCCGAGTACGGTGTGTCGCGCGGCATGTAGGGGCCGTAGACGTTGTGGTAGCGCAGCGCGGTGACCGTGCCGCCCGTCGCCTCCGCCCACGCCAGCGCGTAGTGCTCCTGCGCGGTCTTGCTCGCCGCGTACAGGCTGCGCGGGCGCAGCGGCGCGTCCTCGTCGACGAGTCGCCATTCGACAAGTGAGCCGCACTGCGGACAGCGGTGCTCGAAGACCCCGGCGTCCAGATCGGCGCGGGTCCGCGGCGCGGGTTCGACGGGCCCGTGCTCGGGGCAGTCGTAGCGGCCCTGCCCGTAGACCACCATCGACGACGCCAGCACCAGTCGCCCGACACCGGCGGCGAACATCTCGGCCAGCAGCACCGTCGTCCCGAAGTCGTTGTGCGAGCCGTAGGCCGGGGCGTCGGCGGCGTTGACCCCCGCCCCGACCATCGCGGCCTGATGGCACACCGCGTCAACGCCGTCGAGCAGCGGGGCCAGCGCCGAGGCGTCGCGGATGTCGAGCGTCCGGCAGTCAGAGGGCACCTGCGCGCCGGGACCGTGCGCGGCG
Organism: Mycolicibacterium flavescens; assembly: GCF_001722335.1. Taxonomy (GTDB): domain Bacteria; phylum Actinomycetota; class Actinomycetes; order Mycobacteriales; family Mycobacteriaceae; genus Mycobacterium; species Mycobacterium flavescens. The sequence goes on along the minus strand of NZ_MIHA01000019.1, from coordinate 17,817 downwards.
GGCAGCATCGCGTCGACCCCGACGACCTCGTGACCGGCGTCGCGCAACGCGGACCAGACCCGGCCCCCGATGAAGCCCGCGGCACCGGTCAGCAGGATTTTCACGGCAGATCGAACGGCAGCGATACGCCCGTGTGGGCCAGGCAGTGCTCACAGGTCCGCTCGAGCGCGACGCGGTTGATCGCGTCGTGCACGAGTTTGCGGAACGGCACCAGGTTGCGTTCGAACTCGGCGAAGACGTCGACCGCGCGCACCGCGGTTCCGCTGTCGATCCCCGCGTCCACATCGGTCACCAAAGCGATTGCCGCATAGCACATCTCGAGCTCACGGGCGAGCACAGCCTCGGGGTATCCGGTCATGTTGACCAGCGTGAACCCCTGATCGGCGAACCAGCGGCTCTCCGCGCGGGTGGAGAACCGCGGACCCTGCACCACCACCATCGTCGCGCCGTCGACGACGTCGGGCAGACCGGTGACCGCCGCGCGCAGGGTCGGGCAGTACGGGTCGGCGAACCCGACGTGGATGCCGCCGGAGTCGAAGTAGGTGTCGGCGCGGCCGCGGGTGCGGTCGACGAGTTGATCCGGCACGACCGTCGACCCCGGACCGAGGTCGGGGGTCAGGCTGCCGACCGCGCACGGTCCGAAGACGCGGCGCACACCGAGCGCGCGCAGCGCCCACATGTTGGCCCGGTACGGCACGGTGTGCGGGGAGAACTCGTGGTCCACGCCGTGGCGGGGCAGGAAGGCGACCTCGTGCTCACCGACGGTGCCGACGGTGATCGCCGCGCTCGGCGCGCCGTAGGGGGTCTCGACGGTGTGGCTGCGCGCGTCGGCGCCGAAGAAGCTGTAGAAGCCGCTTCCCCCGATGACGCCGATCAACTGCCGGACGGCTCGTCGTCGATGCGTTGCGACGCCCGGCGCACCCCGTCGCGGATCTCGAACGCGTCGGTGGCGAAACCGCCGATCGCGTAGGCGACGTCCTTGACCGCGGTGGTGATGATCGACGCGACTTCCCCGACGGTCGTCACGCCGGACTCGAAAATCTCCTGCACGGCGTCCTTGCGGATCTCCGCCTTGCTGAGTCGGTCCTCCATGCGATCAGTCTGCCACGGTCGGCCGCGGGCACCCGAGCCGATTTCGGCCGCATGCGAGACTGACGCACGTGGCGACATTCGCGCAGTGGCTCGAGGGCGCGCGGCCCCGCACGCTGCCCAACGCGATCGCGCCGGTGCTCGCCGGGACCGGCGCGGCGGCGTGGCTGGGGGCCGCGAGCTGGTGGAAGGCGTTACTGGCGTTGCTCGTCGCGATGGCGATGATCGTCGGGGTCAACTACGCCAACGACTACTCCGACGGCATCCGCGGCACCGACGACGTGCGCGCCGGGCCGCTGCGGCTGGTCGGCTCGAAGGTCGCCTCACCGCGGGCGGTGCTGACCGCGGCGGTGGTCAGCCTGGTGATCGCGGCGGTGGCCGGCCTGGTGCTGGCGGCGCTGAGCGCGCCGTGGCTGATCGCGGTCGGCGCGGTGTGCATCGCCGGCGCGTGGCTCTACACCGGCGGAAAGAAGCCCTACGGCTATCTCGGGCTCGGCGAGATCGCGGTGTTCGTGTTCTTCGGTCTGGTCGCGGTGCTCGGCACGCAGTACACGCAGGCGTTGCGGGTCGACTGGGTGGGCGCGGTGGTCGCGGTGGCGATGGGCTGCATGTCGTCGGCGGTGCTGATGGCCAACAACCTGCGCGACATCCCGACCGACAGGGAGTCCGGCAAGATCACGCTGGCCGTACGCCTGGGCGACGGCCGGACCCGCGGGCTGTTCCAGGTGCTGCTGGCGGTGGCGTTCACGCTGACGGTGGTGCTGATGCTCGCGACGCCGTGGGCGGCGGTCGGCCTGGTGGCGCTGCCGCTGGCGATGCGCGCCGCGGCGCCGGTACGCAAGCGCCTCGGCGGCAAGGACCTGATCCCGGTGCTGCGCGACACCGGGCTGACGATGCTGGTGTGGGCGGTCGCGGTGGCGCTCGCCCTGGCGATTTGTGCGTGAAAACGATCGCTGACCGAACGTGATCACTCACAAATCGCTCGTTAGGTGACGTCGGTCGGGGCGTCGGCGACCTTCACCAGCCGCACCTCCGGGCGGGCGGGCACCGCGTCGGCGAGGAACCACCGGAACGCCAGGTTGCCGCGCGGATAGTCCACCGTGGTGATCGAGTTCGGGTGGGCGGTCAGCCCGCGGGAGATCACCGCGGTCACCGAACCGTCGGAGTTGGGCACCGCGCTGTAGCCGTTGATCGACGTCTTCTCGTCGGTCACCGCGGCCATGAACTGGTTCCACACGACCAGGTTCCAGAACCGGCAGGCCGGTGGCCGGTGGGTGACGACGAGCGCCTCGTCGTCGTCGAGCACGAAGCTGCCGTAGGCGTAGCACGCGTCGCGCGCCGACCACCCGAAGTTCGCGTCGGGCACCTGGTACGGGTCGGCGAATTCGTTTGCGGCCTGGGCAATCTCGTGACCGAGCGTATGAGCGTCGTCGACCCGCACACCGACCGCCAGCGGCAGGATCGCGAACATCGTGCGCAGCCACGCCGCGCTGGCCCGCAGCCCCGCGGCCGTCTCGGCGTCCCCGTGCCGGATCGGGTCGGGCTCGTCGAGCGCCTCGATGTGCCACGACACCGGGCGCCCGGTCTGCGGGTCGGCCTGATAGTCGCGGGTCACCAGCACCACACCGCCGTCGGTCGGCCCGTACTCGAACGAGAAGTTGCCGTCCGAGTCGATGTCGAGGTCGTCGTCGCGCACCAGCGCCACGATCCGGTCCGACCACGCCCCGGGCGACGGCTCGTTGTACGCGGTCACCGAGAAGTAGACGCTGTCGCCCCGGTTTCCGCTGATCCGGTAGCGCCGCTTCGGGTCCACCGGGCACATGAAGTAGTACGCGTCGGTGTTGTCGCCGCCCCACCGCCGGTCGCGGCGCACCGGCGTGTTCAGTTCGATCCACACCGGCCGGCTCGGCTCGGCGAACAGGTAGGTGTCGAACGCCACCCCCAGCGTGGTGGCCAGCATCCGGTACCCGTCAGCGACGTGCCGGTCGTCGGTGACCGCGCGGTCACCGGAGAGGAACGTGCGGTCCAGCCCGCCCAGGGTGTCGAGCAGTTCGCGCCAGGCCGCCGCGGACGCGGATTCGGTCATGCACTGATTCCTCTCGTGATGAGCTCGGCGGTGCGGTCCACCCATTCGTCGTCGAGACCGTCCGCCCGGGTGATCAGGGCCAGGAAGGTCATCCCGGCCACCGCCTCGATGACCTCGCCCGCAGTGACACCGTCGCGCACCTCCCCGCGCTCGGCCGCGGCGGCCAGGCGCTCGGTCAGACCCCGCGACAGCACGTCGGCGAAGCGTTCGAGCAGCGCAGCGTGCAGGGCCGGGTCGGCGGCCATCTCGGCGACCAGCCCGGGCAGCGCAGCGCGCGCGGCCGGGGTGGTGAGCACGCCGACGGTGCGCCGCACCATCTCGCAGACGTCGCCGGCCAGGGTGCCGGTGTCGGGAAGCTCGGTGGCCGCGCTGACCGGGAAGGCCGCCTCGTGCACGACGTGCGCCTTGCCCGACCAGCGACGGTAGATCGCCGGTTTGCTGGTGCCCGCTCGGCGGGCGATCGCGTCGACGGTCAGCTCGGCGTAACCCGTCTCGGTCAGCAACTCGACCGTCGCGCGCAGCACCGCGGCGTCGATGCGCCGGTCCCGAGGTCGCCCGATCTCTGTCGCCATTACGAAACTGACAGTAACATAAAGGCTGTGACGCACACCACACCGGTCGTTCTCGACGACCTCGCCGAACCCCGCTTCCCCGCCGAGGTGGAGCCGATCCGCGCGATGATGGCGGCGCTGGCGCCGGAATGCCCGCTCGACGCCGACGTCCTGCACAACAAGGCCGCCGCCGAGACCGGGCTCGACGACTTCGGCGACGACGACTACCGCGAACGTCTCGACGTGTATCTTGCTGCGCTGCACGAGATCCCGACAATGCACGCCGCAGGCGTCGTCAACTTCCACGCCCAGATCCTGCAGTGGCTCAAGAACCGGCTGCTGTTGACCGACCTGCTTGAGCGGAACCCGCAGATCCACGACATCGAACTGGCCCCGCCGGTGGTCATCGCGGGACTGCCGCGCACCGGCACCACACACCTGCACAACCTGCTGGCGGCGGGCCCGACGTTCCGCACGATTCCCTACTGGGAGAGCAACGAGCCGTTCCCGCTGCCGTCGGAAGCCGGAATCGAACCCGATCCGCGCCGCACCCGGATGGACGCGGCCGTCGAGTTCATGAATGCGCAGATGCCGCACTTCGCGCTGATGCACGAGATGACGACCGACCATGTGCACGAAGAGATCCAGCTGCTGGCCAACGACTTCAGCTCGATGCTGTTCGAGACGCTGGCGCATGTGCCGCGCTGGCGCGACTACTACCTGGCCCACGATCAGACGGCGCACTACCGGCATCTGGCCACCCAGCTGCGGGCGCTGCAGTTCCTGCGTGGCGGGCGGCGCTGGCTGCTCAAGTCACCGCAACACCTCGAACAGCTGCCGGTGCTCAACGCGGTGTTCCCCGGCGTGGTGGTGATCGCCACCCACCGCGATCCGGTGCCGGTGGTGCTGTCGATGCTGGCGATGCTGACCTACAGCGCCCGGATGCATTGCGCGCCGGTGCCGGTCGAGCAGATCGCGGCGTGCTGGGTGGACCGGCTGGAGTTGATGCTCGCCGCGCTGATCCGCGACCGCGACGTCATCCCGGCGGACCGGTCGATCGACGTGCGTTTCGACGAGTTCATGGACGACGAGATCGGCACCGCCGCAGCGATTTACGATCTTACCGGGGAGGACTTCAGCGACGAGGTCCGCGATGCGGTCGGCCGGTACCTGGCCGGGCACCAGCGCGGCCGCCTCGGCCGGGTGGCGACGTCGGCGCAGATGTTCGGCCTCGAGCCGGATGCCCTGCAGGCGAGATTCGAGCCCTACATCAACCGCTTCCTGCCGGACTGAACCCAGCGGTCATGGGTGATGTCCCAAGCCTCGGCTCGGCGTTTTCAGCGCACCGCCTTCGCTCTCCCAGCGCTGCTGGGCGATCTGTGCCAGGTGTCTTTCCTCGGCCTCGTGCGCGCCGATACCGAGCAATTCGTCTGTGGTCGAACAATCGTCGGGATCAGCCGCGGTCACCACCGCCGAGTACGCGCGGACGGGGTCGGTGCAGGGCGGGACGACCAGCAGCGCCCGTGTCCCGAACACCGGGCCGCACAACGACACGATGTTGACAGCCCGGTCCCAGGAACCGTGCAGATGCACCGTGTGGCCGCCCACGGTCATCTCGGGAGGTCCGGGCGCCCAGAGGTTTCTGTCGTAGACCACGCGGTCGACACGGCCCCACCGCGATTCGAGGCGCCCGACCAACGCGCTGAGTTCGGCGACCAGTTCGATCGACCGTGGCCACCAGGCACCGATGACGTCACCTGTCGGCACGCGGCACGGTTTGAGCCGCAGTCGCAGCCCGACCGGGTATGACGAACCGGATGAGACTGCGGCCGTGCGGGCGGCTGCGAACCGGGCCGTGCTCACCCGTGTGCGGCGCGACCTATTCGAGGTGGTTTTCCTGACTTCGGACCCGCTCATCGCGTTCCCGCCTTCCGTTGTGTTGCGGCGCCACTGCCGGTCGACGCGGTCCCGGTGAGGCAGTTCTTGCGATGACGGCCGATGTTCGCCTCGTCATGCATCCGCACAGTCATGTGTGGGTAGTGCAGTTCGAATGCCGGCCGCTCCGAACGGATCCGGGGTAGCTCGGTGAAGTTGTGCCGCGGCGGCGGGCACGAGGTGGCCCACTCCAGCGAGTTGCCGTAACCCCACGGGTCATCCACGGTCACCACGTCCCCGTAGCGGTAGCTTCTGAAGATGTTCCACACGAAAGGCAGCATCGAGACGCCCAGGAGGAACGCGCCGACGGTCGAGACGACGTTGAGCGTGGTGAATCCGTCGCTCGGCAGGTAATCGGCATACCGGCGGGGCATGCCCTCGTTGCCCAGCCAGTGCTGCACCAGGAACGTGGTGTGGAAGCCGATCAGCGTCAGCCAGAAATGCAGCTTGCCCAGCCGCTCGTCGAGCCGCCGCCCGGTCATCTTCGGGAACCAGAAGTAGATGCCGGCGTACGTGGCGAAGACGATCGTGCCGAACAGCACGTAGTGGAAGTGCGCCACCAGGAAGTAGGTGTCGGTGACGTGGAAATCGACCGGTGGGCTGGCCAGCATGACACCCGACAGACCACCGAGCAGGAAGGTGACCATGAATCCCACTGAAAACAGCATCGGGGTTTCGAAAGTCAACTGCCCCTTCCACATCGTGCCGATCCAGTTGAAGAACTTGATACCGGTCGGAATGGCGATGAGATAGGACATGAAGGAGAAGAAAGGCAGAAGCACCGCGCCGGTCGCGAACATGTGGTGAGCCCAGACCGCGGTGGACAGTCCGGCGATGGTCACGGTGGCGTAGACCATCGTGGTGTAGCCGAACATCGGTTTGCGCGCGAACACCGGGACGACCTCGGTGATGATGCCGAAGAACGGGATCGCCACGACGTACACCTCCGGGTGTCCGAAGAACCAGAACAGGTGTTGCCAGAGGATCACGCCGCCGTTGGACGGGTCGTAGATGTGCGCGCCCAGGTGTCGGTCGGCCGCCAGACCCAGCAGCGCCGCAGTCAGCAGCGGGAAAGCGCTGAGGATCATGATGCTGGTGATCAGGATGTTCCAGGTGAAGATCGGCATCCGAAACATCGTCATGCCCGGTGCCCTCATGCACGCCACCGTGGTGATCATGTTGACCGCGCCCAAAATGGTGCCTAGTCCGGCGACGACCAAACCCATGATCCACAGATCGGCCCCGGCTCCCGGCGAGTGAAGCGCATCGCTGAGCGGACTGTAGGCGGTCCACCCGAAGTCGGCGGCCCCGCCCGGGGTCACGAAGCCCGCTACGGTGATCAGCGCGCCGAGGAGATACAGCCAGTAGCTGAGCGCGTTGAGTCGGGGAAACGCCACATCTGGGGCGCCGATCTGCAAGGGCACAATGCAATTGGCGAAACCAAACACGATCGGCGTCGCATACAGCAGCAGCATGATCGTGCCGTGCATGGTGAACAACTGGTTGTACTGTTCGTTGGACAGGAACTGCAGGCCCGGGGACGACAACTCACCGCGCATCAGCAGTGCCATCAGGCCGCCGGCCAGGAAGAAGCCGATCGAGGTAACCACGTACATGATTCCCAACAGCTTGGGGTCGGTCGTGGTCACCACCCGGTAGGCGAATGAACCTCGGAGCCCATGCCGGATCGGCATTGGTTGCGGCGCAGGACGTTCCGTGACGGTGATCATGGTCTGCCGTCACGAGGGGCCGCAAGGGTGCGGTCGCACCCCTCAGTCGACAGCACCGCTGTCGGCTCTCGTCGAACCGCTGAGGTCCGTCATCGGGATGCCAGCGCCGAACGGTACGCCCTCGGCGATCCGGGTGATACGGATACGCCACAGTCGTTGCGACTGGCTGCCTTCCAGGTAGCGCCAGGCATAGGCACCGGGTCGACAGCGAGCGAACTCCTCACGCAGACGGATCGGATCGTGGCAGTTGACGAGGACGAACGATTCGCCCGAGCGCAGCGCGTCGAATCGGGCGAAGGCCGTGGCGTGCCGTCGCGACTTGGGGATCCGGCGCACATCCAGCACGTCGGCGCTGTCAGACAGTGGTTCGGATTCAGTCACAATATTCATCCTATATCTACAAGTAGTATTTGTACTAATATGAGGCCATGACCTACGTGATCGGCGAACCATGTATCGACATCAAGGACCGGGCCTGCGTCGAGGAGTGCCCGGTCGACTGCATCTACGAGGGCGGTCGCATGCTCTACATCCATCCCGACGAATGTGTCGACTGTGGCGCGTGCGAACCGGTCTGCCCCGTCGAGGCGATCTACTACGAAGACGACCTGCCCGAATCCCTACAGCCCTACACCGAGGAGAACGCCAAGTTCTTCACCGAGACCCTGCCGGGCCGGGACGGTCCTCTGGGCTCACCCGGGGGTGCAGCCAAGCTCGGCCCGGTCGACGCTGATACTGACCTGGTGGCCAAGCTCCCGCCGCGCGCGCCGTGACGCGCCCCGTGAAGCCGGCGAAAAAGCCGTCGGCGCCCGGGCGGCGTGAACTGATCCTGCGGCTGCTGCGTGACTCGCCGCGACCGCGCAGCATCGCGGAGATCGCCGAAGAGATGGACGTCCATCCGAACACTGTCCGCTTTCATCTGGACGGGCTCGTACGCGCCGAACGCGTCGAGCAACTCATCAGCGAGAGCACGGGCCCAGGTCGCCCACCCGTGTTGTTCCGGGCCTCTCACCGGATGGACCCGGCGGGGCCGACGAATTACCGGCTGATCGCCAAGATTCTCGCCGACCATTTCGTCACGACGGCTGGCAAGCCCTCCGAAGCGGCCGCCGAGCTCGGCCGCTCGTGGGCGCCCTCACTCGTCGAGCACCGTCACGGCCGGGCCCCGACAAGATCCGAGTCCCTGGCCGCCCTGGTCGAGCTGCTCGATAAGCTCGGATTCGAACCCGAGCCCCTGCCCGACCGGCGGGTCACACAGATCCGCCTGCGGCACTGCCCTTTTCACGAGTTGGTCGAAGACCACGGGACCGTGATGTGCGCGCTGCACCTCGGCTTGATGCAGGGCGCCCTGACCGGAATGCGCGGACCTGTCACCGTCGACCGCCTCGACCCGTTGGTGAAGCCGGATCTGTGCGTGGCCCGCGTGGCGTCCGCATCGGCACCGTCAGAGCCATGAGCTGCGACCACCCGCGCATCGAAGCGCTCGGCGATCATGAATTCCTCATCCGGTTCACGCTCGACGCCGACACCGTCGCCATCCAGGTTCGGGCCGACCCGGAGATCGTGGCGCGCATCGCGGGTCCTGACCCCGATGAGGCCCGCGTCGTCGCCGCCACCGCGGCCTTCCTGATCGCGCGCCAGCGTCCCGACGATCTGCCGCCTCAACTCGACCTCGATGACGTGGCTGCCGCATACGACGGCTATGTCGCCGAGCTGCACGACCAGATCGGTTCCGCTCCCGCCGACGATTGATCCTGCGACCCCAACGGCAGGTGGGCGGTCATTCCGGTGGCCGGTGTGCACACTGAATGAGGCGGGTACCCACCCTCCGCTCACGGCGCCGTAGCCTCGCGACCCGGCGACGCACCGCGCAACCCCTAGTCGGAAGGCATCGATGACCGCAGCACGGACACTCGACCAGCGAGATCTCGCGGAGGCGCAGCGCGTCGTCGCCGCGATCTCCGACGCGTTCGCGGCCAAGGTCGTCGGCCAGGAGAACCTGCGCGAGTCGCTGCTGATCGGCCTGCTGGCCGGCGGCCACATTCTGATCGAGAGCGTTCCGGGCCTGGCCAAGACGACCGCCGCGCGCGTCGTCGCCGAATCCATCGACGGCGGGTTCCGGCGCATCCAGTGCACCCCGGACCTGCTGCCCAGCGACATCATCGGCACCCAGGTCTACGAGTCGGCGACCAACTCGTTCGTCACCCAACTGGGCCCGGTGCACACCAACATCGTGCTGCTCGACGAGATCAACCGCTCCAGCGCCAAGACCCAGAGCGCGATGCTCGAGGCGATGGAGGAACGCCAGACCACGATCGCGGGCACCGAGTACCCGATCCCCGAGCCGTTCCTGGTCATCGCGACCCAGAACCCCGTCGACCAGGAGGGCACCTATCCGCTGTCGGAAGCCCAGACCGACCGGTTCATGCTCAAGGACGTGGTGCACTACCCCACCGCCGACCAGGAGGTCGAGGTGATGGCGCGGATGGACGCCGGGCTCTACGACAAGGACCACCGCAGCCGGCCGGTCGCCGGCCTCGACGACGTGCACCGGCTGCAGCGGGTGGTCCGCCAGGTGCACATGGACCGCGCGTTGATGCACTACGCCAGCCAGTTGGTCAGCGTCACCCGCGAACCCGACCGGTACCTGCCCGCCCATCTGGCCCGGCTCGTCGAGTACGGCGCCAGCCCGCGGGCCACCATCGCGTTCTGCAACGCCGCTCGCGCACTGGCGCTGCTGTCCGGGCGCGGGCACGTCATCCCGGGCGACGTGGCCAAGCTCGCGCACCGGGTGCTGCGGCACCGCCTGATCCTCGGGTTCGAGGCGGCCAGCGCGAACATCACCCCGGAGACGATCATCGACGCCGTCCTGCAAGCGGTGCGAGTCCCGTAGCGGCGCATGGGTAGACATCTCACAACGGCGCGAACGTATTTCGGCACCGACACCCGCGGCATGCTCGAAGGCGGCCGCTACGCCCTTCTGCACACCCGCAGCCTGGAGTTCGACGATCTGCGGCCGTACGTGCCCGGCGACGACGTCCGCGACATCGACTGGAAGGCTTCGGCCCGGTCCGGGCACGTGCTGATCAAACGGTACGTCTCCGAAAAGCACCACAAGGTGCTGCTGGTCGCCGACGCCGGCCGCAAGATGGCCGCCGCGACCCCGACCGGTGAACGCAAAAGCGATGTCGCCGTGAACATCCTGGGCGCCATCGGGTTGATCACGCTGGGCCGCGCCGACCAGATCGGCATGGTGTTCGGCGACACCCGCGGGTGCGTCAACATCCGCCAGCGCCGCGGCGAGACCCACATCGAAAGCATGCTGCACCGCTACTACGGGCACGTGCGGTCGCGACCCGGCCGCAGCGACATCGTCTGCCAGTTGGATTACGTCGCAACGCATTACCGTCATCCGATGCTGATCGTCGTGGTCTCCGACGAGCCCGAGGTCGACGACCGCCTCAGCGACTCGGTGCGACGGCTGACCGGCCGCCACGACCTGCTGTGGGCGATGGTCACCGACCTGCCCGCCGTCGGCACGACCGGCGACGACCGCGCCGGATTCGACGTGTCCACCGGCCGCTACGTCCTCGACAGCGCGACGTTGGGGCCGCGGGTGGTGACCGCCTACCGGCGCGCCGAACAGCACCGGGTACACCGGCTCGCGGAGTTCATGACCACCCACGCGGTCCCGCACACCAGGATCGACGGCAGCGCCCAGATCCGGTCCCGGCTCGTCGAACTCACCGGGGTGTACGCGCGTGCCGGATGATCTGCTGCGGTTCGTCGGAGGTCCGTCGCCGTACTGGACCGGATGGCTGTGGCTGGGCCTGGCGCTGCTGGTGTTCGTGATCGCCTGGTATGCAGCCGTTTTCGTGTGGACGCTGCCGTCGGACCAGCTGCGGCGGCTGCCCGCGGTACGCGACATCCACGCCAGGCTGCTGCGACGCCGCTTCGCCGCGGCGGTGCGCCGCACCGTGGCCCGCCACCGCGACGGTGAGCTGACCGCGGCGCAGGCCGCAGCGGCGATGAGCCGGACGCTGCGCAGCTTCCTCGGTCAGGCGACCGGGGTTCGCGCGCAGTACCTGCACCTCGACGCAATAGGCGCCGGCGACCTGGCGCCCGCCGCGCCGGTGCTGGCCGCCCTCGACGACGCCCAGTTCAACAACGCGTCGGCGGTCCACGTCGACGAAGTCGGCGCCGAGGCCGAGGAGCTGATCCGTTCATGGCCCTGACTTGGTGGCCGGTCGCAGTCATCGGATTCGGTTGTCTGGCAGTCGCTGTCGCGATGGCTCTGTTGCTGCCGACCAGCCAGACGCAGCGGCGGCTGCGGCCGCTGGCCAACTCGGCGCGCCTGACCGCGCTGCCCGAGTACGCCAGGATCGCGCGCGCCAGGACCGTTTCGATGATCGTCACGATCGCGCTGCTGATCCTGCTGTTCGGGGCGGCGACGGTGGCCAGCGCCCGGCCCAATGGCGTGTGGTGGTCACTGCAGCCGCCCGACATCGGCGACGACATCATGCTGTGCGTCGGCGCGCCCGTCACCGACCCGACCACCGGCGCGTTTCTGAGCTACTTCGCCGAAGAGGCGAGAAGCGCCGGCCCCCAACGGATCGGGCTGACCTCCACCAACCGCCGGGTGATCCCGCTGACCCGCGACCACCAGTACGTCGTCGAACGCCTCGGCGACGCCGCGCGGGTGGCCACCCTTCCCGACGACGACGCGCTGCCGGCTGCGCAGCTGGCGGCCAAGCGCGCCACCGTCGCGGGCTTCACCGCGCCGGTGAGCTACGCGGACTACGCGCCCACCGCAGCCGACGTGCTGGCGTTGTGCCTGACCGGGTTCCCGCCGGGCGAGGCGCCTGCGGACCGCCGTCGCTCGCTGATCTATCTCGGTCCCGGCGAGCTGCGGGCCGCCGACGACACCCGCCCCTCGCTGTTCACCGACCAGCAGGTGACCGAACTGGCGCGTGAGCGCAACGTGCAGGTCAACGCGCTGGTCTCGTCCCCCGGCCCGATCCGCGCGGTGGTCCAGGAGACCTACGGGCGGTACGCACCGGTCAGCGACGACCTGGCCGCGCAGCTGTCCGGGATCCGCGCCCATCCGCCGCAGACCGATGCGTCGGCCACGCTCGCCGGCTTCCGCGGGGACGTCCCGACCATCCCGCTGGCGGTCGGGGTCGTGGTGACGCTGCTGCTGTGCCTGTCGCTGGCGGTGTTGCGGCGATGACGTTCTCACCTGTCGTGCCGCCCGCGCTGCTGCTCGCGGTGGCCGTGGTCGCGCTGCTGCTGCGGTTGATCACGATGGGCCAGCTGGCGCGCCGCTCCGGCCACCGGTGGACGACGGTCTGGCGCTGGTCCGGCCTGACCCTGGCGGTGCTGCTGATGCTGATCGCCGCGGCCCGGCCCACCCTCGGCGGCGGTGACGGCGCGGACCCCGGGGCCGCCGCCGCGGCCGACGACGTGCCCAACATCTTTTTGCTCGTCGACCGGTCCGCGGACACGGCGGTCGCCGACCACGGCGACGGTCCCCGCATCGACGGGATCCGCGACGACGTCACCGCGCTGATCGACCACTACCCGCAGGCCCGTTTCGCGCTGATCACCTTCGCGGCCCGGCCGTCGCTGGAATGGCCGCTGTCCGAGGATGCCTGGAGCCTCGCTCCGACCATCGCGGGGGTGCGGCCGCTGCCCGCCGAGGAGGTCGGGGTGAACGCGGCGGCCGCCTCCAACGTGCTGCGCTACCAGCTGATCGCGGCCGGCCAGCGCACCCCTGGCGCGCCGAACCTGGTGTTCTACTTCGGTCCGGGCGCACCCGGATCCAAGGCGCCGCAGGGCGAGTTCGAACCGGTCCCCGGCTCGGTCGACGGGGGCGCGGTGTTCGGCTACGGCGCCGCGCGTGACGACGCGGGGCTGCAGCGGATCGCCGATCAGCTCGGCGTGCCCTACGTGCCGCGCGACCCGGCGCAGCCCGTCGGCGACGCCGCACCGGAGGCGGCGGGGGTGGCGGCGGGGCCGGCGCCGGTCGAGCGCGCCGACCGCACCGACCTGTACTGGGTCTTCACGCTGGCCGCCGCCGTGCTGCTGCTGTTCGAGATCTTCCTCAACCTGCGCGAGTACCGGGCGGCCCGTACCGCCCGCCGCGAGGTGACGCTGTGAGGGCGCGGCCCCGCCGGTTGCGGCTGCGGCGGCGTCTCGTGTGGGCGTCGGCGCCGCTGGCCGTCGCCGTCGTCGTCGTGGCCGTCAAGCTCATCTCCGCGGTGCTCGCGGGCAACGCCGCGGTGTCGAACTTCGCCGACGGCGACACCGACGCGCTGCGCGGCAACGTCTCGAGGATGAGCACGCTCAACATCGTGGAACCGGCGAAGGCGCCGTTCGCCGCGGGCGCCCTGGCGGTACTGCAGAACCGGCTCGTCGACGCCGACCGCTACTTCTCCGACGCGCTGGCGCGCACACCGACCGAGCAGACGTGTCCGGTGCTGGTCAACCTGGAACTCGTCCGCGAGCGCCAGGGCGACATCGACGCCTGGGAGAACCGGCCCGCCGAGGCCCGCGACCGCTACCTGAGCGCGCTGGACCTGGTGACGTCCGCCCCGGCCGGCTGCTTCGAAGCCAACTCCGATCCCGATTCCGAGCGGCGGGCGGTCCGGGCCGACGCCGCACCCCGGCTGTCGGCGAAGCTGGCGGGGCTCGACGCGCCGCCACCCCCACCGCCGCCGCCACCGGCGGCCGCACCGGTGCCACCCCCGCCGCCGGCGGCGGCAGCCGCACCCGAATCACCGGAGAACGTGCTGCGCCTGAACCCCGGCGCCGGAGACCCCCTCGACAAACTCCGGCAGGTGCTGCGCGACGGTGCCTAACCGGCCGCGGTGCTGGTCCAGTACTCGGCGATCCGGCCGTCGGAGATGCGCAGGATGTCGTTGCCGGTGAACCGTTTCGGCCCGTCCTTGGCCGCACCCGTGCCGATCCACCGCGCCGCCATCAGGTCGCCGTCGATGAACGGTTCCACCTCGATGACGAACTTCAGGTCGGCCAGCATGCGTTGGGTCTCTCCCACCACGGCCTCCAACTCCGAGGGCCCGCGCACCTCCCGGCCCGGCCAGTGGCCGACGAAGTCGTCGGTGACCAGTTCGGCGGCGACGGGCTCTCCGGCCCACAACTCGTTCAACCACCGGCCATAGAGTTTCTTGGGAGAGGTCATGACCGTTACTTACCCGGCCGAATGCGGCGACGCAATCCGTTCCGCGAAGCGCGCGACCGAAAAGCGACGACTTGTTGTTGCTGATTTTGCTGGCGCTGCCGCGATTCGCGTTTTTCTACACCAGTCAACGGGCGCGCAGGATCCGGCGCGCGATGGCATCCCGATTAGCTGAGTTTTCGGTGCGTTATCCGCACAACGATGTTGCGCTTTTCGGGCGGGATTTTCCCGCCGGAGTGCCGAATTACCGCAGGGCCGCCAACAGCGAATCCACGTCGTCATCGGTGTTGTAGAGATGGAACCCGACCCGCACGGCGCCCGCCCGCACCGCCGCCCGAATGCCTGCGCGCGCCAGCTTGTCGGCTGCGCCGTCGACGGGCAGCGAGACGATCGCCGACTCCTCGGCCGGCAGGTCCAGCGTGGTCCGCAGCCGATCGGCGAGCCCGACGGTGTGTCGCTCCACCGCGGACCGGTCCAGCGAGGCCAGCCACGGCAGCGTCAACCCCGCACCGAGCACGCTGAACCACGCCGGTGAGAGGTCGAACCGCCGTGCGTCGTCGGCCAGCCGGAGTGGCAGCCCGTAGATCGACTGCCACGGGTCCGCACCGCCGTACCAGTTCGCGGCGTGCGGGGTCATCCGCCTGCTGACCCGGCGGCGCACCGACATGAACGCGGTGCCCCGCGGCGCCATCAGCCACTTGTAGACCGCCGCGACCGTGACGTCGGCCCAACTGAGGTCGAGGTGCTTCCAGCCCAGGGCCTGGGTGACGTCGATGACCGTGATGGTGTCGGTGCCGTCGACGGATCGCCGCAGTGCGTCGGTGTCGAGCACCGCACCGGTCGCCGACTGAACCAGGCTCACGGCGACGACATCGAATTGCGCTGCGGCGTCCACCAATTCGGGCGCGGGCAGCTCGGTCACCGTCACGCCGCGGGCCGCCTGGGCAGCGAACGGGAACGTGGTGCTGGTGAACTCGCCGGGCACCGTGACCACACGGCTGCCGTCGGGCACGGCGGCCGCGACCAGACCCAGCAGCCCGGACACGGTCGATCCCATCGTCACCGACTCACCGGGCACCCCGGCCAGCGTCGCGTAACCGTCGCGCGCGGCGCGCACGCTGTCGTCGAACGACGGGACGTCGATGGTCCCGGCCTGCCAGCGCGCGATGCAGCCCTGCAGCGCGTCGACGACGAAGTGCGGAGGCAGACCGTAGGTGGGACTGTTCAGGAAGCCGGCCGCGCCGGGGAAGCGCGCACCGAACACCTCCCGCCCGGCGGCGGTCATGAGGTCGACGGGTCCTCGCCGCGCAGGCGAGCCTGCAACTGTTCGCGGTCGCGACGGCGTCGTTCGTCGACGGCGGCAATGCTCGCGGTGGCCCGCCGGCGCAGCGGCGCCAGCAACCAGATGCCCAGCGGCAGGGCGATCACGAACGCGAACAGCAACGCCACGATGAGCGGGAACTCGCGCAGCCCGAGCACATGGCCGACGCCGAGGATCACCGCCGCCACGACGGCCACCAGGAGCAGCCGCGCCAGCACGTAGACCGCCACATCGAAGACGAGCCGGGTTCCCGGACGAGCATCAGACACGAACCGAGCCTACCGACGGCGCGTATATTCGAGACAAGGAGGTTTTTTCGGTGGCGTATCTGCTCCTGGCTCTCGTGCTGGCAACGCTGATGTACATCGGCTGGCGAATGACACGAGAATCTTCGAGCCGTCCGCGGACCCGCGTGATCGGGCCCGACGACGACCCAGAGTTCCTGCGTCGGCTCGGCCAGGAAGACAATCCGCGGCCCTAGCCGGGTCGACGGGCGCCGACGAATCCGGCGGCCACCACCGCAGCGAGTTCCAGCAGCGCTTCCCGCGTCTGCGGTTTGAGCCGCTCCAGGCTGATCTCGGCGCCCTCTTCCAGATGCGGGTCGAACGGCACCTGCAGCACCGCCCGGCAGCGCCGGTTGAAATGGTCGACGACCTTCTTCATGTCGACCTTGCCCGAGCGAGGCCGCACCGCGTTGATCACCGCCACCGAGTTGCGCACCATGTCCTGGTGGCCGTGCGCGTCGAGCCAGTCCAGCGTCGCCGACGCACTGCGGGCGCCGTCGACCGAACCGGAGCTGACCACCACCAGCGCATCGGCTTTCGACAACACCGCAGCCATCGCCGAGTGCATCAGCCCGGTGCCGCAGTCGGTGAGCACCAGGCTGTAGAACCGTTCGAGCACCTCGAGGGTGCGGACGTAGTCGTCGGAGCTGAACGCCTCCGACACCGCCGGGTCGCTCTCGGAGGCCAGCACCTCCAGCCGGCTCGGGCCCTGCGACGTGTAGGCCCGCACATCGCTGTAGGCGGCGATGCCCTCGGCGTCGCGCAGCAGATGCCGGACGGTGGCCGGGGTTTCCAGAGGCACCTTCTGGCTGAGCGTTCCGCGGTCGGGGTTGGCGTCGACGGCGATCACCCGGTCGCCGCGGACCGAGGCCAGCGTGGCGCCCAGCGTCGCGGTGATCGTGGTCTTGCCGACACCGCCCTTGAGCGAAAGCACCGCGATCCGGTAGCAACCCCGCAGCGGGCGCTGAACCTGCGCGGCCAGCGTGCGGCGGCGGACGGTCTTGGGGCCCTCGCCGAGGTTGATCGTCTTGGCCGACGCGAAGTACAGCCACCGTCGCCACCCTTCCGACGGCGCGCGCCTGCGCTCCCCGAGCAGGGCCACCGTGGACAGGTCCAGGTACGGCGGCGGGTCCTCGTAGGCGGGATCGCCGTACTGGGGCGCGCCGTAGGCGGCCGGCCCGTACACCGGGGGTTCGTAGGGCGCGGGCTCAGCAACCGGCGGGCCGTACCCCGGCTCCTCGAAGGGGGGCGGCCCGAAGGCAGCCGGCGACACCGGGATTCCGTTGGGCGGGGTGGGCGCCGTCCATTCCGGCGGCGGCTCGGCCGACGGATCGCTGAACCGGCTCTGCGCACGGAATCCGCCTGGCGCATAAGCGTTTTCGGGAATCACCGACGGCGAAGCCACGTCCCGTGAGCGGCGGTGCGCCGGCTGTTCAGACACGCTGAAGGTCTCCCGTGGCTTCGCTTTGGCTTTCGGATAGAGCTTAGCGAAGCCGACCGTTGATGGCCGGTTGCGCGCCGACCGGTGAGTCCCGCCGCGAGTTCCACCGTGCCGTTCTGCAGCGAGGTGCCGATGAACTCGCCGCTCTTGACCGCGTTGAGACCGTCCTCGATACCGTCGAT
>NZ_MIHA01000018.1 GCF_001722335.1 Mycolicibacterium flavescens | reverse complement strand
GTGCCACGCTCAACACGGCGGGGTGACCTCGTACTGTCGACCCAGCGGGTCTGACTAAAACCCACGCGCCACAGAGCGCTCCGAGGCACCCCGCCCCAAACACCCCTAATTCAGCAGACTCCTAGCGGCCGATCGCGCGATTTCTGCAGGAGGGTCGTGATCCGTCGCGGATCACGACCCTCCTGCAGATCTCGGCGCTCTACGGGGCCGGCGGTGCCAGCATGTCCTGCCAGGACTTCGGTCCGCCGGCAGCGCCCAGATCGCTCTGGGTGTACATCTTGCCGTCCGGCGCCATGTACTGCCCGCTGGCCGGGTCGTATTCGGCGACGGCGACCGGCGGAGCGGGTGCGGGGTCCGGCAGGCCGGCGCCCGGCGCGGCGGGATCTCGCGGAGCGGGAACGCTCTGCCCCGACAGCGTGGCGTTCGGGTCGCCCTTCCAGTTGTAGCCGTCGTTGAGCGGCACGAATTCCTCGTCGCTCTCACACAGCTTGGCCGTCGGCGCGCGCTTACCCGGCTTCTGCACACACGGCGTGTTGCGGGCACCGCGTACGTTGAACGGTGAATCCTGGGCAACCCGGCAGTACATGTCGCCTTCCGGCACCGGCGGATAGTCCTCGTGGGCGGCCGCGCGCCGCTGCTGGGCGGGCAGGAAGCCGGTGGTGCACGCGGGCGGCAGATTGAGGTTCAGGTTGAAGCTCAGGTATGCACCGGGGTAGTCCACCTTGGTGTTGCGGTTGGGCACACCGGTGGCCTGCACGATCGCCGCGCCCTGCGGCAGCAGGACCAGCAGCTGCTCGAGGTTGGGCCGGTACACGGCCGCCACTTCGGCCACCGACGCGAGGTTGGCCAGGACGACGGGCAGTGTCGGCTGCAGTTGGCTGAACAGCGCGCGGACCTCGTCGGCGGCGCCCGGGCCCTCCTTGAGCACCGTGGCGACGTCAGCGTCCTGGTCTCGCAGCTGGTCGGTGACGGTGGCCAGGTTGGCCGCCCACGCCTCGATGGAACCGGACGTCTCGGTTTGGGTGTCCAGAAGCGGCTTCGACTTGTCGACAAGCGTCGTCAGTTCGTTGACGTTTGCCTTGGCGTCGAGGGCCAGCGCGCTGGCGCCCTTGAGGAACCTACCGATCTCGGGACCGAGCCCGCCGAACGCGACATAAGCCTCGTCGACGACCGTCTTCAGGTTGTCCTGCGGGATCGCTTGCAGGCCTTTGTTGGTCGCGCTCAGCAGCGAGCTGATGTTCGGCGGGACCGACGTCTGGTCGCGGGCGATGACGTCGCCATCCTTGAGCGGCGGCGAGCCTTCGCTGCGCGGTATGAGGTCGATGTACTGTTCACCGATCGCCGAGACGCTGTGTACCTCGGCCTTGACGTCCGAGGGGATCTCGACGTCGGAGTTCAGCGACAGCACCGCCTCGACGCCGTTGTCGGTCAGGCCGACCGATTCCACCCGACCGACCTGGTAGCCGCGGTAGGTGACGTTTCCGCGTTCGTAGAGTCCGCCGGCCTCCGGCAACTGCGCGGTGACCGTGTACTGGCCCACACCGAACAGCAACGCCGGCAGGTGCAGCACCGGGAAGAACATGTACGCGACCCCGGCCAGTGCGATCGCCGCCACGACGATCAACTGGATCCATATCCGCCTCGTCAGAGTCATTTACGGTCCCTGGTTGAACTGGTACGGGACGACCAGCGGATTGCGGGCCGTGTACGGGCTGGGCATCTGGCCGATCGTGCGTCCCCATTGCATCTCGAGTTCGGTCAGCTCGCCTTCGAGGAAGGTGCCGGTGAGCAGGCCGGCGTCGAGCCTGCTGAGAGTCAGGTCGACCACCGCGGTGAGGTTGGCGTAGTCGCCGCGCAGCCATTTCGGCAGTGTCGGTTTGGGGAACGGGAACGTCGCGTAGAAGTCCAGCGACCTGGTCAGGTCCTGGCCCGCGTTGGCCAACGACTCCAATACCGGCCCGAGATCCTTGAGTTCGGCGACCAGGTTCTCCTTGGTCTGGTTGACCGAGTCGGCGGCCAGCGCGCTGAACTTGCCGATCTGGTCCAGTGCTTCGACCAGCACGTCGCGTTCCTCGCGCAGCACGGCCAGCGCCTCCGGGACGGTCTTGAGCGCCCGGTCCACGACCGGCTTGTCGTCGGCGATCTGACCGACCAGCGTGTTGAGGCTGTCTGCCGCCGCAATGATGTCGTCCTTCTGGTCGTCGACATACGCGACGAAGGTGTCGAGTTGGGTGATCAGGCTGCGCAATTCGGCGCCCCGCCCGTCCAGTGCCAGGCTCAGTTCCCTGGTGATCTCGCCGATCCGGCCGACACCACCGCCGTTGAGCAGCAGCGACAGCGCGCTGAGGGTCTGCTCGGTCGTCGGGTATGCGCCGGCGTGGTCGAGCGGAATCAGCGATCCCTCTTGGAGTTTGCCCTGCGGCGGCTCGTCGGTCGGGGCGGCCAGTTCGATGTGCAGCGATCCCAGCAGGCTGGTCTGCCCCAGCGTCGCGGTCGCGTTGGCGGGCAGGTTCACATCGCCGTTGAGCCGCATGGTGACCAGCGCGTGCCACCCTTGGCGTTCGATCTTGCTGATGCTGCCGACGACGACGTCGCCGACCCGGACCCGCGAGTTGGCCTTGAGGTTCACCACCTGGGGCATCTGCGCCTGGATGGTGTAGGCGCCCGGCCCCTTGCCCTCGGTGCCCGGCAGTTGCAGCGAGTTCAGGCCGCGCCATTCGCTACAACCGGTCAGGGCCAACGACGCCGCCACTGCCAGCACCAAAAGTGCGCCGCGACAACGACTTCGCATCACTGGCCACCTCCGTGCGGAACCATGATGCCTTCGAGCCCGGCTCCGGGGTCCGTCGCGACGGGCGCCGGCACCACCGGGGAGTCACCCGGATTGAGGGGTATCTTGTCGGCCGGTCGTGGCGGCACGAACGGTGCCTGGCCGTGGAACGGGTTCGCCGGCTCACCGAACCGGGTGAACACGTTGCCCGCCGGCGGCAGCGGACCACCCGGTGCCGGTTCGCCGCCGGCCTCCGCGGGCAGGTTGCCTGCCCCGCCTGACGGCGGGATGTAGTCCGGGCGCAGCCAGTCCTCGCTGTAGGTGAGCTCGTTCGGCCGGGCCGTCGCCCCGACGAACGGGTTGAGACCCAGCGGGAAGAAGTTGTACTGCCGGTTCTTCACGATCGGTGCGAGGTACTGCACGCACAGCTTCGCCGACTGCTCGGCGCCGAGTCGCGACGCCGCTTGCACCGCACCACACAGGAACTGAAGCGGATCGGACATGTTGTTGAACGCCAGCGCACCGGTCAGCGCGCCCTGCGCCGGCTGATAGATGTTGATGAAGTTCTGGAACGCGTTGGGCGCCACGTGCAGCAACTGCTTGATGTCCTCGAGGTTCTCGGTGAGGATCTCCGACACCCCGGCCAGCTTCTCCGACGTGGTGCCCAGCGTGTCGCGGTTCTCCGCCACGAACGTGCGCACGTCGTCGGCGACCGACGCGAGATCGCGCACGGCGGCACCGACCTCATTGGGGTCGTTGGCCACCAACCGGGTCGTCGATGCCAGGTTCTGGTTGAGCTGGCGCAGGACATCGTGACTGTTCTGCAGCGCGTTGACCAGAATCGCCAGGTTCCGCAGCGTGCCGAACAGGCTCTTGCTGTTGTCGCCGAGCGCCGAGAACGCGTCCGACAGTTCGATGAGCGTCTCGCGGATCCCGGCGCCCTGACCCCGCAGGTTGTCGGCGGCGGTGTTGACGAACGCCCCGAGCGTGCTCACCCCGCCCGGCCCGGTGGGCTGCAGCGTGTCGGCCAACCGTTCCAACTGCTGGCGGAACTCGTCGAACTCGACGGGCACCGCGGTGCGGTCCGCCGGGATCTGCGCGCCGTCGGCCATCGTGGGCCCACCCTTGTACGGGGGGACCAACTGGATCGACCGCGCGGTCACCAGCGCCGGCGACAGGATCACGGCCTTGGCGTCGGCGGGCACCTTGACCGAGTCGTCGACCGTGAAGGTGATCTTGGTGTTCAGCGGTTGCGGCTCAATCGCTTTGACGGTGCCGACCGGAACGCCGAGTACGACGACGTCGTCGCCGACATAGATGCCGTTGCTGTTCTTGAAGTAGCCGACGATCGTGTAGCGGTTGGCAGTCGGCGCGAAATTGACCACGGCGACGGCACCGACGAGCAACACGACAAGCGCAGTGGCCAGGCCGATCCGGGCCGGCCGCGATTTCAGCGCGTTCACTGGCCTCCCCCTCCGTGCGTGGTGTCACCTGGCGACGGCCGGTACACGGGCGTCGGCGGCGGTGGTGTCTCTTCCATGCCCGGCGCCGCCGGGGCGGGCGGGCCTGGCGGCGGGCCACCGGGCGGTGGCGCAGGCAGGGGCTCGCGGTACGGGTAGCAACCGGGGCCGGGCAGCGGAACCCCTGGCGGACCGCACTGCTGGTCGCCGGGGTTGCCGGTGATCGCGTCGGGAACCGTCATCCGGGGTTCACCGCCCTGACCGGTGCGCGGGAAGGGCACCGGCAGCGCGGGCGTGCCCGGCTGGCCGACCTGCGGGTCGGCGCGCTCCGTCGGAGCCAGCACGTTCGGGTCCAGGCCCAGATCCGAGAACGCAGCGTCGATGAACGGCTGAACGAACTGTCCCGGAAACAGGTTCACGACGTAAGCCTTGAAGAACGGGCCGGATCCGACCGACTCGCCCAGGCCCAGCGCATAGCGGTTCAACCCCAGAACGGCCTGCCTGACCTCCGCTCGGTGGTTGTCGACGATCGCCAGCACGCCGTTGAGCTTCTCCAGCGCGGGTTTGAGCTCGGTGCGGTTCTCGGCGATGAAGCCGTCGAGCTGCCGGCTGACCGCCGACAGGTTGCCGAAGAACTGGTCGAGCGCGGAGCTCTGCTCCTGCAGCGCGGCGAGAAGCTCGTTGGTGTCGTGGACGAGGCTGACGATCTTGTCGCTGCGCTCGGCGAGGATGGTGGTGGACTTCTCGGCGTTCGACAGCAGGCTGCGCAGTTCGGCGTCGCGGTCGGCCAGGGTCTTCGAGAACCTGCCCACGCCTTCGACCGCGGCCCGCACATCGGGCGGGGTGTCGGCGAACGTCTGCGCCAGCACCTCGAGCGACTCCGAGAGCTGGTCGGTGTCCAGTCCGCTGATCGCGGTGGTCAGATCGCCGATCGCGTCGGGTAGCTGGTAGGCAGAAGTCGTGCGCTGCAGCGGGATAGGGCCGGACTGGCTGCCCTCACCGCGCGGCGTCACCTCCAGCACTTTGGCGCCCAGCACACTGCTGGTCTTCACCGCGACCTCGCTGCGGTCGCCGACCCGGATGTCGTCGCGGACCTTGAAGCTGACCAGCACCTGGGCGCCGTCGAGCTTCACGCTGTCCACCTTGCCCGCGGTGACACCGCTGACCCGGACGTCGGCGCCCTGGCGCAGGCCGCCCGCTTCGGCGAAATAGGCCGAGTAATCCTTGCCCAGCGACAGGCCCGGCAGCTTGTCGTAGTTCACCGCCGCCACCGAGATGCCGACGAACAACAGCACACCGATGATGCCGATGGTCAACGGGTTTCGTTCCTGGAAGGACTTCATCGCGGAGTGCACCTCCCCGAGCTTTGACCGGCGACCTTGACGTAGACCGGCTGTCCGCCCTTTCCGTTGAGCTTGAGCACGATGTCACACAGGTAGAAGCTGAAGAAGTCGCCGTAGAGGCCCTGCCGGTTCAGGATCCGGTAGGACTCGGGCAGCGTATCCAGCAGGTTGTTCACGTAGTCGGCGTCGGCGACGATAGTGCCTGCCACCCGGTCGGCTTCAGCCACGACCTTCTTCAGCGGCGGACGCGCCTGCTGCATCAGGTCGGCCACCGACCCGGCGACCTCGCTGGCGTAGGCGACACCGTTGGCGATGTCGGTCTTGCGTTCCCGCAGACCCACCACGAGTTCGGAGAGCGAGTCGACGGCTTTGGCGAGCTGACCGCGCTGGTCTCCCAGCGAGCTCAGGACCGTGTTGAGGTTGACGATGACCTCGCCGATTAGCCGGTCGCGGTCGGCCAGCGTGTTGGTCAGCGTCGCGGTCTGCTGCAGGAAGGAGCTGATCGTCGCGCCCTGACCCTGCAGGGCGGCCATCAGTTGGCTGGTCAGCACGTTGACGTCATCGGGGTTCAACGCGTTGAACAGCGGCCGGAACCCCCCGATCAACGCGTCGAGATCGAGCGCCGGCTGTGTGCGGGTAAGCGGAATTGTCTGTCCTGCCTGCAGTTTCGCGGTACCACCGACGCCTTCGTCCAAGGACAGAAAGCGCTCGCCGATGAGGTTCTCGTACTGGATGACCGCCCGGCTGCCCTCGGTCAGTACGACGGAGTTGTCGACGGCGAACTCCACGAGCACCGAACCGCCGTCTTCCACCACGAGGTCTTTGACCTTGCCGACCTCGACACCGGCGATGCGCACGAAGTTGCCGGCTTCCAAACCCGACGCGTTCGTGAAAGCGGCCTTATACGTTGTCTGACCGCCGAATCGGACCTGTCCGAACTCGGCGACCATGAGGGCCCAGGCCAGTGCGCACGCCACGACGAAGATGCCGATGCGCCACAGCACTCCTCGCAAGCTACCCATGATGGCGGTGGTCCTTCATTCTCTGCTTTCTCGGTCGGGGTCGGTCACGGGGCGTCACCGCGGTGGCGGGTCGGCCTGCGGTACCGGCTGCATCTCGGCCGGGTGAGGCGGTACGAACGGTTCCACGCCGGGGCGGGGCCCGTCGTCCTTGGGCGCGCCGGGTGGGGGTGCCGGCGGCAGCCCCGGATAAAGCGGCGTGCCGTCGGGCGCGTACTGGCGGGCGCCGTACGGCGGTGCACCCGGATACGGGATCGGGCCGGGCGCCGGCGGGCCGATGCGGTTGACCGTCGGCGGTTGGCCGTTGGCGCGGGTGTACGGGAAGAAGTTCTCGTAGCCCGGGAAACCGATGCCCGGGTTGGGCCGCACGTCGAGACCGCCGCCCCAACCGGTGTCGGTGACCAGGTGACGCTGGGGCCAGTTCTGCGCGACGTCGGGCAGCGAGCCGCAGCCCGGCTTGCCGCCGGGGCCGCCCTTGGCGCCGATGATCGGCAGATGCTGCGGATACTTGTACTGGTCGTCACCGAGAAGCAGTGCCACGTCGAGGATCACGGACTTGCCGGTGGCGCCGCCCGCGACGTCGGCGAAACCGAAGTCGATGACGTTCTTGCCGCCGACGAAGGTGCATGTCAGTTGCGGGTTGTACTTCATCAGCAGGCTCGTGGTGGACTGCAGCGCGTTCACCGTGCGCACAAGGTTGTCCTTGGACGGCGCAAGCAGGTCGATACCGGAGTTGGCCAGTCCGACGACGTTGAGCAGCAGCGAGTCGAGTTCCTTCTCGTGCTTGGTGATCGTCTCGCTGGTGGTGCTCACGGCGTCGAGCACGGTGACGATGTCGTCGGCGGCCACGCTGTAGGTGTCGCTGAAGTCCTTGAGCGCGCGCCAGTCCTCGCGGATCGTCTCGGCGCGCGGATTCAGTTGCCGCAGAACCTCGTTGCCGGCGGTGATCGCCTCGCCGAAGGACTCCCCCTGGCCGCGCAGGCCGTCGGCGAGCGCCGACAGCACCGCGTTCAGTTTGGCGGTGTCGACCTGCTGGAGCACGTCGACGAGGTTCTCGAAGACGGTGTTGATCTCGGTGGCGACGTTGCGGGCCACCAGTACGTCACCCTTGGCGAGGCGTTTGGGGCTGGGATCGTCGGGGACGATCAGGTCGACGAACTTGTTGCCGAAGGCCGTGGTCGCCTTGATCTCGGCCTGCACGTTCGACGGGATGAATTTGACCTGGTCCGAATCGATCTGGATGTTGAGGCTGGATGCGGTGCCGTCGGGTGCGACGCCGTCCACCCGCCCGACCGTGATACCGCGCAGCTTGACGTCGTTGCCGGTCTCCATGATCAAGCCGGTCCGCTCCGACTTGACGGTCACCGGAACGTAGGATTTGTAGTTCCCCGTGAACAGGAGCCAGTCCACGAGAACGGCCAGGACGGCGGCCACGGCCAGCATCAGCGTCCACCATGCGGGGTGGATGCGGTTGTCTCCGGCTCTCAGTTTCTTCGCCATGTGCCGCTACCCGGAGATGTTCAGGCCGCCGGCCTGCCCGTAGATGCCCATGGCGACGAACAGCAGCACGAAGATGACCGCAACGAGCGAGGCGCGTACGCCGCGGCCGACCGCGGCGCCGACGCCGGCCGGACCACCGGACGCGGTGTAGCCGTAATAGGTGTGTATCAGCATCACGATCGTGGCCATCCCGATGGCTTGGACGAACGACAAGATGACGTCCATGGGGTTGAGGAACGTGTTGAAGTAGTGGTCGTAGACACCGGTCGACTGCCCGTAGGACAGGATGGTGCCGAGTTTCGTCGCGGTCCAGGCCGCCAGCATTCCCAAGCAGTACAACGGGATTGACAGTGCGACCCCCGCGACCAGGCGGGTGGAGCAGAGGTAGGGGATGCTGCGGACACCGATGACCTCGAGCGCGTCGATCTCCTCGTTGATCCGCATGGCACCCAGCTGCGCGGTGGCGCCGGCGCCGATGGTGGCGGCCATGGCGATCCCGACGATCACCGGCCCCGCCAACCGGGTGTTGACGTATGCGGAGGCGAAGCCGGTCAGCGCCTCGATGCCGACGTTGGCCAGCGAGCCGTACACCTGGATCGCGACCAGGGAGCCGACCTGCGAGCTGAGGAAGGCGACCACCACGATGGTGCCGCCGATCAGCGCCATCGCGCCGACGCCCAGGCTCATCTGGGCGATCTGGCGCAGCAGCTCGACCCGGTAGTAGATCCAGACATCCTTGGTGCCCACGATGGTCTTGACGAAGAACTGAACCTGTTCGCCGGTTCGGTTCCAGCCGTTGACGAGCGGCCGCGTCGAGTTCTGCACCCGCGGAAGGAACGGGCGGGCGGGCGCGCTCACAGCGTCGCCTTCGCGCCGACGATGGTGACGATCGTGCTGACCAGGAACAGCACGATGAACACGAACACGACGGTCTCGTTGACCGCGTTGCCGACACCGGCCGGGCCGCCACCGACGGACAAACCCTTGTAGCAGGCGATCAACCCGGCCAGGAAGCCGAACAACAGCGCCTTGGCGAGCGCGGTGACCAGCTCGGGGATCCCCACCAGCAGCGTCAAGCTGGAGACGAACGCGCCCGGGTTCACGCCCTGCAGGAACACCGAGAACATGAAGCCGAAGAACAGCCCGACGACGATCACGACGGAGGTCAGCATCGTCGCGACCAACGTAGCGGCGAGCACGCGCGGAACCACCAGTCGGTGGACGGGGTTCAGGCCCAGCACCCGCATGGCGTCGATCTCCTCGCGGATGGTGCGCGAGCCGAGGTCGGCGCACATCGCGGTGGCCCCGGCCCCCGAGATCACCAGCACGGTCACGATCGGACCGATATAGAGGACCGCGCCCAGCGCCGCGCCGGCCCCGGAGGCGTCGGCCGCACCGACCTCGAGCACCAGCAGGTTGAGGATGAAGACGGTCAGGCACAGGAACGGGACCGTCATCAGGATCGTGGGCAACATCGACACCCGCGTCACGAACCAGGTCTGCTCGACGAACTCTCGGAACGCGAACGGCGGCTTGAACAGCAGCACCACGGTGTCCATCGACATGGCGAAGAAGTCGCCGAGGTCGCGCAGCGGTTTCGCGAAGTCCCTCCGCTTGGTGTCGGTCACCGGCGGGCCTCGAAGGAGTCCGGGCCCGCGGCCAGTTCGGCGGCTGTCACCAGAGCATCGGCGGCGGCACACTTCATCGGTTGCAAATCCCTCTCCGACAAGCTCGGCACTTTGACAGGACGTCGGTTGTGATTGGACACACACGCCGACTGCCGCCAAACCGTACACCACGCTTTTCGGCGGGAGCAACACTTCGATGCTTTTAAGGGATGCGTGCCGTTTTTCGGACGGCATTTTCGCTTTGGTTTGCTCATCTAGCGTCGCCCTGCACGTCCGACACGGGGCGTGAGCGGCCCTTCGATGCAACCCGTGAGTCGAGCCGCACGCCAGGTGCGACGGGTCGTTGTTTAGTCTGGCTATCACCACTGTTCGAGCGGTTTTCGGCGGACGACAGGTACCGGTACGCGCCTCGGGAAAACCGCTCGTGCCGACATCACGAGAGCCGTCGGCAGTCGCCGCACCTCGACCTCGGTCTGGTTTGCTGATCGACGACATCAACCGCGCTCGAGACAAGCCCATTCGCCATTTATGGCAATAGGCTACATAGGTATTTCATTGGCTTAAGGCCCATTTACAGAACGGTTAATTGCCACGATTATCACGCTATGAAATTAAGCAGATAATTGATGCATTTGGGTACACCGTTGCGCGCTCGGAATTGCCTTTACGGCGTCTCGTTGAAGTTGGCGGCCGCATCGCCCGACAAGGCACGTCAGCTCGATGAGACGCGTCTCATCAGCGCCGCAGCGCCCTGTGACGGGAGCGTCCACGGGCCGCGACGACGTCGAACTGCCCCGCTGCCAATCGATCACGTATGAGCTATTCAGAGAATCCGCACAGCCCGCCGATTTGTGTCGCGGCCCACACCCACCGGGGCGCAAACTCGTCGGCTCAAAATAAACTAAAGGTCTATCTATATAGCTAATTGGAAATCGTCGGATCGCATATCGCTGCGGCGTCATCAGCATCGCAGATCATCCCCGGTGGAGCGTGCGGATTCCGTTGCTCGCTGCAGATCAACCCCGCCGTCGGGCCCGCGGGGTCCGGTTGCCGCAGGCCGCGGGCTCATTCGACCAGCCGCCAGATCACCTCGGACACCGCCGCCCGGACCTCGTCGGCCGGAACATCGCAGACCCGGTTGTGCTGCATCAACCAGGAGCGCTCGAGCGTTGCCATGACCGCGACCCCGGTGGCCGCCGCGTCCGACGCCGGTGGCCTGGAAGCAGCTTTCGCCATGCGCTCGCCGAGCGCACGCGCCGCCCGGCCGTGCGACCGCGCCACCGTGGCGCGGAACGCCTTGTCCTCGGGCATGTCCTCCTCGCTGCGGATCACGAAAGCGCCGTTGCGGTCGAGATAGGCGAAGTACTGGGCCACCCACGCGTCGATCCCGGCGCGCGACGCGTCGTCCCCGAACAGCTCGACCACGGCGACGGCTTCGCGGTAGGTCTCGGTGCCGAGCTCGATGAACAACTCGGTCTTGTCACTGAAGTAGTAGTAGAAGTTCGCGCGGGTGACACCGGCCAGATCGGTGATGTCGCGAATCGTCACCCCGGAGAACCCCTTGCGGGCGAAGGCGACCCGCGCCGCGTCCAGAATCGCCGAACGCGTGCGATCGGACTTGCGGGTGCCCGGGGCGTCAGACACCGTGCCCGACCGATTGCGGGTAGAAGCCACGCGCCCATGATCGCAGGGCCTCGAAGCCCGCGGCCTCCGACGGCGCGAGCGCCGGACGGTCCAGGTACTGCTGGTGCTCCCAGATACGGATGTCGTCGGGCAGCGCCGCCTTCGCTTGCGCCAACCGGTCGGCGAAGTCGTCGCCGGCTTCGTCGCTGATCCAGTAACCGGCGAAGATGTCCGACGTCTCGTCGTCGACCGGCGTCGCGCAGATCGAGATCACCCGCACACCGTCGCGGATGTGCTCTCCGTTGAAGGAGATCCCGATGCCGGACCAGTAGATCTCGATGGTGTTGACGGTGTCTGCGGGTCGGTCGACGCCGTCAGCCCACCTCTTGCCGAAGCCCACTTTGGCCGACCAGATCACGTCGTCGCGCGTCTCACGCAGGACGCCCGGGCTGATCGGGGTCCGATGCACGAACCGGAAGTGGTGCGGGTCCACCGCGTTCTCCGCGATCACCTGCGGGTGCACCTTCACCCGTTCGAACCGGGTGCGGCAGTCGGCGTTGAACCTGTAGTACTTGCGCGACGCCACATGCGGGCCGAGCACCGCGCGCCCGTCGGGCACCTCCCAGCGCGGTTCGGCGCCGCCGGCGTCGTGCCAGATGTAGATCGAGTCGTTGGCCTCGGTGACGGGATACGAGCGGATCCGCCGACCCCTGTTGGGCCGCTTTTCGTAGGGAATCCGCACGTTGCGGCCCTGCCCGTCCCAGACCCAGCCGTGGAACGGGCACTGGATGCCGTCGTCGACGACGCACCCGCCGTGGGCGAGGCTGGCGCCCAGATGCTGACAGTGCGCGTCCAGCACGCCGACCGATCCGTCGGCCTGCCGGAACGCCACGAGGTCACGCCCGAAGTAGTGCAGCGGGACGACGGCGTGGTCGGTGACGTCCGCGCTCCAGGCCACCTGGAACCAGCCCGTCGGCAACATGCTCGGCTTGCTCATAGAAATCCTTCTGCGTCAGCGGTTTTCCAGTCGGTTCGACGGTACTAATTTTTTGACAAAAATGTCAAAAATTGAACAACAGAAGTGGAGCGCTGTAAGGTCACCTGTGTTACTAGGTGACAGAACTACGGAATGCGGGTCGACATGCAGTGGGGATTGCCCTGGCCTGGCGAGCAGACAGCGGCCGAGGCCGAAGCCGCGGGCGCCGCCGCGTTCTGTTCGGGCGAGTTCGCCGATCTGAGCGCGTACGTCACGGCCGCCGACATGGCGCGGTCGACGGCCACGGCGATGGTGGGACCCGGCATCGCCTACGCGTTCGCGCGCTCGCCGTTCGTGCACGCCTCGTCGGTGCGTCACCTGTCGAAGCAGGCGGCCGGTCGCGTTTTTCTCGGGTTGGGCGCGGGGACCTCGCGGATGAACCGCGACTGGTTCGCCGTCGACTCGACGCATCCGGCCCGTCGGATGGCTGAACTCATCGAGGTCATCCGGCTGTACCTGACCGCGGAGAACGGCGAGAAGATCCGGTACACCGGTGACTTCTACCGGGTCGACGCCGACATCCGCGCACCGGTTCTGGGCCGTCTCGACGTGCCGATCCTGATCGGCGCCTTCAACAGGATCATGCTGCGCACCGCCGGTCGGGTCGCCGATGGCGTGCTGGGCCACGGCCTGTTCACCGACCGCTGGTGGGACGAGGTCGTCGACCCCGAACTGGCGCGCGGCGCCGGTGCCCTCGGCCGCGATTCCGGCGATCTTCAACGGTGGGGTTGGGTGATCACCGCGGTCAACGACGACGACCCGCAACGGGCCGTCACCGACGCCCGCCTGCAGATCGCGTTCTATCTCACCGTGCGGACGTACGATTCGCTGGTCGAGCTGCACGGCTGGCAGGACCAGGTGGACGCGATCCGCGCCGCCTTCCGCAGCGGTGATCCCCGGTCGATGTCCGAACATGTCACCGACGAGATGCTGTGGGCGGTCGCGGTCTGCGGAGACACCGAACAGGCCCGCGAGATGCTCGCGAGCCGGAAGCGGTTGCCCGACACGGCGTTCCTGGCGGCGCCCAGCTTCCTGGTCAGTCCGCGCAGGCGCGCCGGGTACGACGCCGCGGCCCTGCGGATGATGCGCGACCGCTGATGACCAGCGCACTTGCGGCCCGCGCGGTCCCGCGACATGGTTTACTGAGTACTACAACTGACGAACGACGAAGGGATCGCTGTGTCTCGACCTGAGTCGCTGGCACCGATGATCTCAGCCGAGGCGACGCCGGGTTCGGTGCGCTCACCCAAGACGGCCGAACTGGTGGCCCGCACGCTGCGGCGGATGGTCGTCGAAGGTCAGCTCAAGGACGGCGATTTCCTGCCACACGAGGCCGACCTGATCGCGCATTTCGGGGTGAGCAGGCCGACACTGCGTGAAGCGGTTCGGGTGTTGGAGTCCGAGCGCCTGGTCGAGGTCCGCCGCGGTTCGCGAACCGGCGCCAAGGTCCGGGTGCCCGGCCCGGAGATCGTCGCGAGACCCGCTGCGCTGCTGCTCGCACTGTCGGGCACCACACTCGCCGACGTGATGACCGCGCGCACGTCGATCGAACCGCCGGCGGCCAAACTCCTCGCCGAGCATGGCACCGCAGAGGCACACGAGGAACTCCGGCGGCTGGTCGCCGAGGTGCCGGCCGCCTGGGAGGCCGGCCGGCTGGCCGCGGCGTCGGCGCATCTGCACCGCCGGATGGTGGAGCTGTCCGGAAACGCCACCCTGGGCATCATCGCGGGAATGCTGCACGAGATCGGCGAACGTCACACCGCTGCAGCGATTTCCGGCGCGAGCACCGACAACAACATCGCCAAGTCCGAATACACCAAACTGCACAAGTCCTATGTTCGACTCCTCGACCTCGTCGAGGCACGCAAAGGTGATGCGGCCGAAGCGCATTGGCGCAGGCACATGGAGGCCGCGAGCGCGGCGATGCTGCGCGGACACGAGAAGACCCGCGTCCGCGACATCATGGACTGACAATCGCCGTTGTAGATTTTCGCGTTTCGGTGTACCCGTCACCGAAACAGTGATACTTTTACCTCATTGCGTCGCACGAGTGAGACGCCGATCGCCGATGATCGCAGGAGGTCCAATGTCCGTGAAACCCCTCGACGGAGTTCGTGTCCTGGAGGTCGCGCAGTTCACCTTCGTCCCCTCGGCCGGCGCGGTCCTCGCCGACTGGGGCGCCGAGGTGATCAAGGTCGAGCACCCGGTGACCGGGGATGCGCAGCGCGGACTGGTGCGGGTCCTCGGCGCTGCGGCATCGGTGCCGGGGTCCTCGTTCGCGCCGATCATGGAGGCCCCCAACCGCGGTAAGCGCAGTGTCGGCCTGGCGCTGGACAATCCGGAGGGTCGGCCGCTGCTCGAGGAACTGATCCGGCGCAGCGACGTCTTCCTCACCAACTACCTGCCCGCGGTGCGGGCGAAGCTGGGTATCGACGTCGAGGATGTGCGCGCCGTCAACCCCGACATCATCTATGTCGCCGGAAGCGGCTTCGGCTCCGAGGGCCCCGACCGCGACACCGGCGGCTACGACGCCACCGCGTTCTGGGCGCGCGGCGGCAGTGCCGACGGCGTCATGGCCGCCGATGCGGACCGCCCGGCGTTCATGCCCGCCGGAGCGTACGGCGACAACATCGGCGGCATCACGATCGCGGGCGGCGTGACCGCCGCGCTCTATCGCAGGCTGGCCACCGGCGAGTCGTCGGTGATCGACGTGTCGCTGCTGGCCGTCGGCGCGTGGGCCACGCAGTTCAGCGCCAACATGGCGATGCTCTTCGGTGGTCCGCTGCCCAAGATCGACCGCAAGACCGCCGCCCCGGGCAACCCGCTGACCGGCGGCTACCGCACCGCCGACGGCCGCCACGTCCAGCTGTCGATGCTGCAACCCACCCGGTACTGGTCTGAGTTCTGTCAGCTGATGGACCTCGACCAGTACGCCGAGGACCCCCGGTTCTCGACGTTCGAGGCGATGCTGGAAAACGCCGACGCCGCATACGAACTCGTCCGGGATGCGATCGCCGCACTGAGCTTCGACGAGTGCAAGGAGCGGCTCGGCCGCGGCACCGGCCAGTGGGCTCCGGTCCAGGACGCCTGGGAGGTCGCCAACGACGAGTCGCTGATCGCGAACGGTCGGATAGCCGAGGTGGTCGACGCCGAGGGGACCCCGCGCAAACTGATCGCCAACCCGGTCAGGTTCGACGGGCGCGACGAGACGCTGACCCGCGCACCGCAGTTCGCCGAACACACCGACGAGGTGATCCGCGAACTCGGTGTCGACGACGAGCGGCTGATCGAGCTGAAGATCGCCGGCGCCATCACATGACGGCCGCGAAGATCACGGCGTCCGATGACGGTACGGTGCGCGACCGGTTGATCCGGGCCGCCGACGAGGAGATCACTGAACGCGGTATCGAGCACATCCAGATGGAGGTCGTCGCCGCCAGGGCCGGGGTGTCCCGCGCGACCGCGTTCCGTCAACTCGGCACCGTTTCCGAGATGCTCGTCCAGGTGGCGCTGCTGCGTTCGCGCCGGTACGTGGCCGCGGTGCAGACGTCGATGGCCGCCAAGCGCGGGGTGTTCGCGAAGTTGGAGGCCGCGCTGCTCTATACGACGCGCGAACTGCCGAACGACCCGTCGGTGTCGGCGTTGATGTCGCAACGGTCCACCTCGGTGCACCATCCGATGGTCCACCAGATGGCCCTGCACGCGATGGGTCCGGTGCTGCGCGAGGGGCAGCGCAACGGAGAAATACGCACCGACCTGGACCTCGGCGAGATCATCACGTTTCTGATCGAGCAGACCTATCTGTCGGCCGAGGAGATCGACCGCTCGGACGCCGCGGTGCGACGGCGGCTGCGGCACTTCATCATGCCGGCCCTGGCCGCCACCGAAGGCGCTGCCGGAGAACGGTTGTCGCTGACGCGGGAAGCCGAGGACGCGGTCGCCACGGCGATCGACGCGCTGACCAATCTCGCCGGCCACCTGAACAGGGGCACGGCCGACCACGAACCACAGCCCGACGACAACCCCCATGTACAGGAGGATGGAAAGCAATGACCGACAACAAGGCCGTCTCCGGATGCCCGGTCACGAACATCGAGTTGATGGCGGGCAATTCGGCGCCCGCCCTGTCCAACTTCGCGCTGCTCGACTCGCTGCAGGACGAGGCCAGGCCCACGGTGCGCAGCACCGAGGCCGACGGGTACTGGATGTTCACCGACTACGCCACCATCCTCGAAGGTCTGCAGCATCCCGAGCTGTGGTCGAGCAGCGTCATCGTGCCCACCGAACCCGATCCGCCGTACAAGTGGATCCCGATCATGATCGACCCGCCGGACCACGCGAAGTGGCGCAAGGTGCTGGCCGACTACTTCTCCCCCGGCCGAGTCAAGGGGATGGCCGACGAACAGCGTGAACTCGTCGGTGATCTGGTCGACAAGCTCAAACCGCAAGGGGGTTGCGAGTTCATCACCCAGATGGCGCGGGTGTTCCCGTCGATCGTGTTCCTCAACATCATGGGGATGCCGGTCGATCACCTCGACGACTTCCTGGCGTGGGAGGACATGATCCTGCACACCGAGGGCACGGGTGAAGAGGCCAACGCCAAACGCCTCGAAGGCATGACGCACGTGATGGGTTTCTTCCAGGGGCTCATCGAACAGCGACGCGCCGAACGCGATCCGAACGCCCAGGACATCGTCAGCACCGCGATCGACTGGACCATCGACGGTCAGCCGATCAACGACCTCGAGTTGCTGAACTGCATGCTGCTGCTGTTCATGGCCGGTCTCGACACCGTCGCCAGCCAGTCCTCGTACACCATGCTGCATCTGGCCACCCACCCGCAGGACCGCGCGCGCATCGTCGAAGAACCCGACATCATCCCGCGGGCGGTCGAGGAACTGGTGCGGGCGTATCCGATCGTGCAGACCGCGCGAAAGGCCACCCAGGACATCGAATTCGGCGGCTGCCCGATCAAGGCCGGCGACATGGCCGCGTTCCCGCTGGCGATGGCCAACCGCGACGACCAGATGTTCCCGGACGGCAGGCGGGTGGATCTCGACCGCGGCATCACCCGGCACATCGCGTTCGGGGCCGGGCCGCACCGCTGCCTCGGCTCGCACCTCGCGCGCCAGGAAATGGCGATCCTGATCGAGGAGTGGCACCGCCGCATCCCCGACTACGAGCTCGCGGCCGACCCGGTCGAGCACGGCGGCCAGGTGTTCGGGCTGAACTCGCTCCAGTTGCGCTGGTAGACAGTCACTCAGAGGCTGGCGACGGCCGCGGCGGTGTCGAGATCCTCGACCGCCTGGCAGGCCCGTCGCCAGCCCGCCTGCGCGTTCTCGGGCGCCTGCAGTCCGGGCCAGGCCATCGTCATCGCCGACGCGTCCCAGGCTTCCGCGGCGAACAGCCGGTACCGGTTGAACGCGGTGTCGTAGTCGGGGACGTCCCGAACCCCGTTGTGGCGCAGGGCTTCGAGATAGCGTTCGATCAGTTCGCGCTCGTACGAGCGGCGGGCCTCGGGTTCGAGCCCGCCGACCATGAAGTACGTGATCTCCCGCAGCCCAGGACCGCACCAGATCACCTGCCAGTCCAGTAACCCGGAGCGGCCGTCGGGCAGCGCATAGGTGTTGCCCAGGTGCGAGTCGCCGTGCAGCAGGGTCAGCGGCCCGGCCTCGAACTCCCGGTAGTACGCGTCGATGTTGGCGTCCAGGGCTGCCGACACCGCTCGCACCGCCGGCGTCGTCTCCGGCAGCCCCAGTTCGAGCGCTCCCCGTCTGCCCTTGGCGTAGAACCGCTTCAGAATCAGGCTGCCGGGTCGGGCGCTCCACGTCTTCGCCCACGCGAGATCCCCGCGCAGCCGAGGGCTGTCCCAGAACTGCGCGTGCAGCCGGGCGAACGCGTCGATCAGTCCGCGGGCATGCTCGATCGGGCAGTCGTCGGCCAGCGCGAACGGCCGGGCACCGTCGTGCACGATGTCGTCGAGCACGATCAGGAAGCGCGCGCCCCACCCGGCGTACGCGTACCAGGACCGTGGGCAGACCTCGGCGACGTCGCGCGCCAACTCGTTGTAGAAGCGCACCTCGTTGACCGACATGTCCAGGGCGGCCACCATTCCGCGGTTCTTCGCCGACAGCGGACTGCTCTTGATGAAGATGTTGGCCGGCAGGCCCGCGGCTTTCCCGGCGTCATTCCACTCGACGGTCATCCGCCTGCGGTCGGTGGTGCCGGTGGTGCCGTCGAGCGCGGCCACCGAAAGCGCTCGAGCCCCGAACGTGCGGCCACCCACGTGGGTGGTCAGCCACTGCGCGGTGATGTCGTCGGACCGTGACGGGCCACGAACCGGCACCCAGGGCGAGGTCGCGGCGGCGAGTTGGCCGACCGCGCGCAGGTTGGTGACCAGCACGCTCATCCGAAGTGCTCCTTGCGTAGGTCTGCTTTGCGGACTTTGCCCAGCGCAGTCCTGGGCAGGGCGTCGACCACGACCAGCCGCTCCGGGGTTTTCTGCTTCGCCAGCCCGGCGGCCGCGAAGTGCGTTCGCAGGTCCTCGATTTCGAGTGTCGTGCCGGGATTGAGGACCACGATCGCGGCTACGACATCGCCGTAGCGGGGGTCGGGTGCCGCCACGACCGCACCCTCGGCCACCGCGGGATGCGTGTTGAGCACGTCTTCGACCTGACCGGACGAGATCGTTTCGCCGCCGCGGATGATCACGTCCTTGATCCGGTCGGTGATCGTCAATCGCCCGTCTCTGTCGAGATGCCCGAGATCACCGGTGCGGAACCAACCGTCGGCGGTGAACGCGTCGGCGTCGAGCGCGGGGTCGCGGTAGCCGATGAACTGGTCCGGGCCCTGTACGACGACCTCCCCGTCGACGCCGACCGGCTGCTCGTCCCCGCTCGGAGCCAGGATGCGAACCGCGCTGCCCGGCAACGGCGCTCCGTCGGTGCCGAACCGGGCGGCTTCGGGTTCGTCGGCGCGGCCGGAGGTCACCGTCGGGTGTTCCGTGCAGCCGTAGCAGCGGAAGGATTCGATGCCCGCTTCGCGGGCCCGTTGGCCGAGTTCCTCGCTGACCGCCGCGGCGCCGGTGAGGTATTCGCGCAGCGTGGCCAGTTTGCGGTCGGCGCCGGGTAATGCCAGCAGCCCTTCGAGGTGAAACGGTGTGCCCGCGGTGGAGGTGATGCGGTGGCGCTGGATCAGTTCCGCGGCCGTCGCCGGGTCCCACCGCTCGAGGAACACGCTGCGTCGGCCGGAGGTCATGGGCCGCAACATCGCGTTGACCCCGGCGATGTGGCCGGGCGGGAAGGTGGCCAGCTGTACCGACGCGTCGTCACCCGCGATCACGGCGGACAGGGTCACCAGCTCGGCGAGCATCGAATTATGGCTGTGCTGCACGCCTTTGGGCGCCGATGTGGTCCCCGAGGTGTAGATCAGCACCGCGACGTCGTCGGCAGACGGCTCCGGTCTGCGGTATGCGGCCTCCGACGGTGCGGGCACCGTGTCGAGCGTGATCATCAGCTTGGCCGCGGACTGGGCCAGGATGAAGTCCACCTCGGCCCGGCCGTAGATGTGCACGATCGGCACCAGCACCGCACCGCACAGCAGCACCGCCTGGTAGACGACCGCGCATTCGATGCGGTTGGTCATCTGCACCGCGACGGTGTCGCCGGGCCCGATTCCGCGGGCCTGCAGCGCGGCGGCCACCGCGGTGGCGCGCCGGTGCAGGTCGGCCAGGGACACGACGGTCTCGGTGCCGTCCGCGGCGAAGACCAGTTCGGCAGCGCCGTGCTCGTCGGCGCCGTGTTCGATGGCGTCGATCAAAGTTCGCCCGGAGTACCAGCCCCCGCGGTACCAGCGCTCACGGAGACGCTCATAGCCCGGGTGCATAGGTAACTAGGTTAGCTTTCAGCCGGGCGGCTGGCCAGGGACCCCTTCCCGCAGCTGACGACGCAGGATCTTTCCGGTCGCGGTCTTGGGGATCGCGTCGACGATCTCGATCAGTCGGGGGTATTTGTAGGCGGCCAACCGCGTGCGGCAGTAGTCGACGAGTTCCTCCGCGGTGGCGGTGTGCCCGCTGCGCAGGGAGACGAACGCTTTGACCGTCTCGCCGCGGTAGGGATCGGGTACGCCGACCACGCCCGCTTCCAGGACGGCGTCGTGGGTGTAGAGCACGTCCTCCACCTCGCGTGGCCACACCTTGTAGCCGGACGCGACGATCATGTCCTTCTTGCGGTCGACGAGGTAGTACCAGCCGTCGCCGTCGGCGTATCCGACGTCGCCGGTGAGCAGCCGACCGTCGCGGATCGCGGCGCGGGTCGCGTCGTCGTTACGCCAGTACCCCGGCACGATCTGCGGACCCGCGACCGCGAGCTCACCGATCTGGCCCGGCGGTAGCGGGTTTCCGTCATCATCGAGCACGGTGACGCGGGTATCGCCCATCGGCTTTCCCACCGACAGCGCCTGAGTCTCGGCTTCCACGGGTGCATGGTGGCCGAGCGGTACGCCCAGCACCGGTCCGGTGGTCTCGGTCATTCCGTAGACGTTGTGGATGTAGGTGCCGAACCGCTGCTTGAACCGGTCGGCGGTGGCCGCCGCGATCGGCGCTCCGCCGGACGCGATCTTGGTCAGCGACGCCAGATCCTCCGGGTGGATGGCCGCCGATTCACCGAGCGCGATGAACACCGTGATCGCGCCCACGGTGAAGCTCGCCCGGTGCCTCCGGATCGCGTCGACCAGGACCTCGGTGTGGACGCGGTA
This sequence comes from Mycolicibacterium flavescens, assembly GCF_001722335.1. Taxonomy (GTDB): domain Bacteria; phylum Actinomycetota; class Actinomycetes; order Mycobacteriales; family Mycobacteriaceae; genus Mycobacterium; species Mycobacterium flavescens. The sequence continues at coordinate 105,709 of NZ_MIHA01000018.1, read as the reverse complement.
GGTCAGCACCAGCGATGCCTGCGCGGCGATGGTGCACGCGATGTGTCCGGTAAGGCCGGTGACGTGGAACAGCGGCGCGACGCCGAGCACGACGTCGTCGCCGTCGAGATCGAACCAGTCGCGGTAACTCGATCCGCCCATCACCACGTTGCCGTGGGTGTTGGTCGCGCCCTTGGGTTTTCCGGTGGTCCCGGAGGTGTAGGTGATGACCGCGATGTCGTCGTTGCCGGGGCTGACATCAGCGGGTGACCGGCCGTCGTAGGCTTCGGTGAGCGCGCACAGGTCCTCGGCGCCGTCCGGGACCGCGAGCCGGTCGCCGGGCAGCACCCGGGTGTCGTTGTCGGTCTGCCAGTCCAGCGGGCTGGTGGTGATGATCCGGGTGACACTCGAGGACGCCAGCGCGTCGGCCACCTGCGGCGTGTAGAGCTCGTCGAGTGCGATCAGCACCGACGGGGTGGAATCGGCCACCAGCTTGGCGACCTCGCCCGCGGTCAGCATCGGGTTGATCGCGACCGCGATACCACCGGCCTTCCACGTCGCCAGCAGCGCGATCACGTACTGCGGGACGTTCTGCAGATAGAACGCCGCACGGTCTCCTTGTTGAAAACCTCTGTCCTGCAGCGCTACAGCCAGCGCGTCGGAAAGCTGGTCGACGTCGGCGTAGGTGAGCACGCGGTCGAAGTAGCGCAGCAGCGGGCGGTCACCGGAGGAGACCGCCGCAGCGCGGAACGCCTCGAGCATGGTCACGGGCGGTGCAGCAGCAGACCCTGGGCGTTGAAGAAGAACCCGCCCGCGGTGATCAGCGCGCGACGCGCGTCGGGCACCTGCCGCTCACCTGCCGCGCCCTGCAGTTGGTGGACCGCCTCGCGGATGTGACCGGAGCCCTGGGTGGCGCCCTCGCCCAGCGATCCGCCGTGCGGGTTTACCGGTATCCGGCCGTCGATCAGCACGCGCTGGGCGTCCTCGTCCCAATGCTCACGCAGGAACGCGCCGGCCTCCCCCGGTTTGCACCAGCCCGCGTTGTCGATCCAGTTCAGGGTGATCGGGGTGAACCCGTCGTACGGGAAGTAGACGTCGATGTCGTCGATCCAGAAGTCGCCCTTGGCTTTCAGCGTGTCGATGACGACGTGCTGACCGTGGTGATGCAGGCCTTCGGTCTGGTCCTCCTGGTTCTGGCGCACCGCGCCGAGCACCGCGGCGTTGATCAGCACCGGCGGCAGCGCCAGGTCGCGGGCGCGTTCGGCGGTGGTGACGATGAACGCGTCGGCCCCGTCGACGGCCGGGTCCATGTCGTAGAGGCACAACGGTTCACGGATCATCGGCGCGCTGAGGTAGTCATCCATTGTCAGCGGATCACGCATCGCCGCGGCGGGGTTGCGCTGTGCATTGGATCGCGCGTTGACCGCCACCCGGCCGAAATCCTCGCGGCCGACGCCATGTTCGTGGATGTAGCGCGACGCCCAGCCGGTGTAGCCGACGGCGGCGGCCATCGTCTCCGGTCCCGGCTGCGGGTCGGTCAGTCCCGGTGTCGCGATCCGGCGGAACGGATCCTTGAGCGCCCCACCGCTGTTCCACGCCGCGCGGTAGGCGGCGTGGTAGACGAGGACCACCTCACACAGGCCCGCGTGCACGGCGGCGGCGGCCGTGGCGATGTGGTCGACCAGCGGGATGACCGGGTTGCCGAACCAGGTGACCTGGGGGATGCCGAGGGTGGACTGCAGCACTGCCGCCGACGGCCAACTGCCGCAGAGCCCGTCGATGTCATCGCGTGTCAGACCGCACTTGTCGATCACCGCAATCGCGGCCTCGGCGGCCAGCGACGTCTGACTGCGACCGGAGTTCTTCGCGACGAAACCCGTTGTGGCGGCACCGGCGATCGCGACCTGATCCTTGAGTGGGTGGCGTGTGCTGCTCATCGCGGGTCCCTCAGCTCGAAGACCGGCAGCGGGACACCCGCCCGGTCGATCCACGTCAACGACACCGGTGCGCCGATCCGGATGGCGTCGTTGCCGGCGCCGACCACCGTCGAGGTGAACCGCAGCCCCTCCTGTTCGGCGAGTTCGACGGTCACCACCGGATACGGCGTCGAGTAGTCGACACCGGGTGCGTCGGGCCCGCGGTGCAGGAAGATGGCCAGGTAGATCTCACCGTCGCCGCTGACCGGTTCGGCCGACACCCGCCAGGACCAGCAGTCGGGGCAGACCGGTTTGGCGGGGGCGTGCCAGCGGCCGCAGTCCTCGCAGCGGTTCATCAGCAGTTCGCGGCGCAGTCGGCCCCGGTACTGCGCGGCGTTGTCGTGGGTGATCGGTTCGCCGGGGAACCGCGCCACCAGATCCTCGTCGGAGACCTCAGGAGACGCCACTGGAGAGCTTCATTCCGTTCTCGCGCAGGAAGTCCCGACGGGTCTTCTCGTCGAGTCCTTCGACCTTGTTGTAGAAGTCGGCCGGTTCGCGCAGCCCTTCGGCGTGCGGCCAGTCCGATCCCATCAGCAGCGTCTCCGACGTCTCGAGCCGGTCGATCAGCGCGACCGTGTCGTCCTCCGGATACGGCACCACCCGCACATGGCGCTTGAAGATCGCGCTCGGGCGTTCGGTCAGCTGCCCGCCCAGCCACGGTCCGAGCCGGCCCATACCGCGGCTCTTGTCCATGTGCCGGATGAAGTGCGGTACCCATTCGGCGCCGAACTCGCTGACCAGGACCTTGATGTTCGGGTACCGACCGAAGACGTTGTCGAAGATCAGCGCCGACAGCGTGTCGGTGATCGGGCGCTCGCCGTAGGTGTTCTGCCACTGCCACGCCGAGAACTGGAACGGCGGGCGCAGTCCCCAACCCCATTGCGAGGCAACGTTGCTCTGGTAGTGGAACTCGGCGATGTGGTAGCACACCACGGCGCGGGCCTCGTTGATCCGCGACCAGAACGGGTCGAAGTACGGGTCGCCCGGTGAGCGGCCGTAGGCGGGTCCGGCGGGCAGCGTGATGAACCGCGCACCCGCATTGAGCACGCGGTCGAGTTCCTCGCAGGCGCGGTCGAGGTCGCGCATCGACAGCATGGCCGGCGCGTAGATCCGGTCCTGGTAGTTGAAGCCCCAGTCCTCGTTGATCCACTTGTTGAACGATTCGAGGTTGTCATAGAGCGGGTCGATGCCGTCGAGGTACTCCTCGGCCATCAGCGCCCAGCCGCCCGGGTACATGATCGAGCGCTCGATCTGCTGCTCGGTGAGTTGTTTGAGCCGTGCGTCGCGGTCGAGGTACTCGCGCTGAAGGGGCTCGTAGAACCGCTCGGCGTCCGACGCGTCACCCGAGGAGCGCTGCTTGAGCATCTCGACCAGGGAACCGGGCACGTACGCCTGGTCGAGGTCGTTCTCCAGCGCGGTCACGATGCGGTCGTTGGCCAGCAGCACCTTACGGCCCGACGGCGCCACGATCGGCCGCACCGCGGTGTCCAGTTTGGACTTCGGCATGAACCGCGTGAAGCAGTCCTCACTCTCATAGGAGTGCTGGTCGAAGTCGGTCAGCTTGTACGGGAGTTCACCGACGGTGTTCTCGATGAGTGCCACGGGCGCGCTCCTTCCTCGGTCGCTTGAGCTCGACTATACAGTGTCAAGTTATTCGGACAACACCCCTAGGAGCCAGAAAATCTGGGCGGGCGTTTCTCCAGGAACGCGGCCTTGCCCTCCTGTGCGTCCGCGCTGGGACCCACCCACAGCACGGCCTGCTGCGCGTCGCCGAGCGACGCGTCCAGCGTCGACTCCATGGCCCGGCGCATCATGGACTTCACCGCGCGCAGCGCCAGCGGCGGTCCGGCCGCGAGGCTGCGCGCGAGTTCGAGCGTGCGGCGCTCGAGTTCGTCGTCGTCGACCACCTCGGTGGCCAGCCCCAGTTCGCGGGCGGTCTGGGCGTCGTAGAGCTCCGACAGCGCCACCATCCGATAGGCCTTGTCGTAGCCCATGATCCGCGGGAAGAGCCAGGCGCCGCCCTCGTCGGGCAGCAGACCGGTCCTGGTGCTGGTGCTGCCGAGGCGGGCGCTCGCGGCCACGATGCGGATGTCGCAGCACAGTGCGAACGCCAACCCGCCGTTGACCGCGATGCCGTTGACCGCGCAGAGCACCGGTTTGTCGAGCTTGCACAGGGCGGCCACCACCGCGTGCGAGTCCTCCCGCAGTTCGCGGGCGCGGCCGATCTGGTGTCGGGTGTGTTCGTCGAAACCGGCGTCGGGGGACACGTCGCCGCCGGTGCAGAAGCCGCGGCCGGTGCCGGTGAGGATGAGCACTCGGATCGCGTCGTCGAGGCGCACGGTGCGGACCGCGTCGAGAATCTCCGCGCACATCTGCGGCGTGTAGGCGCCCAACCGGTCGGGCCGGTCGATCGTCAGCCGCGCGATGCCGGCCTCGGGGATGTCGAACCGCGCGTGCGCTGCTTTGGTCATCGCGCGGCTCCGTCGAGGAGTCGCTCCCCGATGTCGTGGATCGCGTCCTGCCAGCCGCCGTAGAGCGCGTCGAGCACCCGTGAGCGGGCCACGTACCCGCCGAGGGCGTGTTCGGAGCTCAGCCCGATCGCGCCACACACCTGCATGCACGCGGCCGCGGTGGTTTCGGCCGCCCACCCCGCGTACGCCTTGGCGACGTCCGCGTCCCACGCCGATCGGCTGCGCCACGCGAGTCCGAGCAGTTCGCGGGCGGCCTCCACCTGGGCGTAGGCGTCGGCGAGCCGGTGCCGCGGGGTCTGGTAGGTGCCGATGGGGCGCCCGAACTGGACGCGGTCGGTGACGTGCCCGACGGCCAGGTCGAGCATCGCACCTGCGTTGCCGATCAGCTCTGCGCTCAGTGCACGGCGGGCCGCGGCGATGGCGGCCGGCACATCGATGTCGCGTGCCTGCAGGTCGTCGAGGGGAAGGCTCAGGCGCACCCGGTGCAGCCTCGAGCGCGGCGCGAAACCCGCGACCGGTTCTGCCGACCAGTTCTCGACGACGAAAGCTCTTTCGCCGCTTGCCAACACGACGGCCGGCCGGTCCGGCGGGGTGTGCAGGACCACCCCGTCGACGTCGAGTCGGCCCGCGTCGACGGTGCTGCGTGCCTGCGCGAGCGGGTGCACGACGACGGATGTGTCGGGGCCCGATCCGAGCATGACCTCGTCGAGTGCGGCCGAGGCTGCGCCGGCCCTGCCCTGTTCGGTGAACAGCAGATCCACCGCGGCCGCTTCGTCATCGGAAACGACTTCTGCCCAACCCATCTCGGCGAGTTCGGCGAGCAGGTCGGTGGTGTCGTCGGCAAACATCGCGCGCAGCGAACCGCGCAGCAGGTCGCGGGTGTCAGCGTCCATGGGAGCCCTCCCTGGGCAGGTTCAGGATACGGTCGGCGATGATGCTGTGCTGGATCTCGCGGGCCCCGCCGTAGATCGATGCGGCCCGCGAGTACCACCATTCCTCCCGCCACCGGGCGTCGGCGTCGCCGATCAGGAATTCGGTGGGCCGCAGCCGCGCCGCGGCGTCGTACACCTCCTGTTCGGCCGCCGACAGCAGCAGCTTGTCGACGCTGGTCTGAGCGCCGACGACCTCCCCGGCGGCCAGTGCCCGCAAAGTCGACGACGTCCTGGCCCGCAGTGCGGCCAGGCGCAGGTATGCCCGGCCGATCACGGCTTCGCCGCCGGTGGGCACGCCGGCGCGCACCTCGTCGATCAGGTCCTCCAACCGCGCGGTCGCCGCCGCCATCCGCATCCAGGCGTAGGTGCCGCGTTCGTACTGCAGCAGGTCCATCGCGACCGCCCAGCCGCTGCCCACCTCGCCGATCGCCCGGTCCGCGCCGACGACGACATCGGAGAAGAACTCCTCGGCGAGTTCCTCCTTGCCACTGGCCAATTCGATCGGACGGCGCTCGACGCCCGGCGCGTCGAGGTCGATCAGCAGCATCGTCAGGCCGCGGTGACGTTCCTCGAGCGTGCCGGTGCGGGCCAGCATCACCATGCGGTCGGCCCGGGCGCCGTACGACGTCCACGTCTTCTGCCCGTTGAGCACGAACGCGCCGTCGTCGCGGCGCCGCGCCCTGGTGCGCAGCGCGGCCAGGTCGCTGCCCGCCTCGGGCTCCGAGAAGCCCTGACACCACAATTCGTCACCGCGCAGCGCGGCCGGTAGCAGTTCGGCGGCCAGCGCGGGCGCGTGGTTGACGACGGCCGGGCCGACCACCTCGAGAACATAGAGGTGGTTCGGGATCTCGTAGCCGCGCAGAGCGAGCCGCTCGAGGATCAGGCAGCGCAGCGACGACGGTCCGCCGACCCCGCCGACGGCTTCGGGCCAGCCGATGCGGATCCAGTCCCCGTCGTAGAGCCAGCGCATCAGCTCGGTGGAGCGGGCGATCTGGGCGACGAGATCGCCGTCGGTGTCACGGAGGTGAGCCAGGTCGGTTTCGGCGTCGGTCAGCGCCGCGTCGAAGTCCGATACCAGCTTGGTGGCGTCGCCGATGTCGATCGTCATGCGCGGAACACATCCGCGGCGAGGTTGCCGATGTTGATGATCCGGTTCAGGCCGGCCCGCGACTGTTCGTAGCCGGTGCTCGGATAGCCGTTGGTCAGGAACGCGAACGACAGCCCGGTGTCCGGGTCGGCGAACCCGATCTGGCACGCCGCACCGCCGTGCCCGAAGGTGCGCGGACTCGTTGCGGTGGGCAGGAATCCGCGTGAGATCCCGTCATCGCCGACGATCATGATGAACAGGCCGATATTGCCCGGCACGCTGGGTGTGCCGCCGCGTTCACCGGTCACCGGCAGCGTCACCCGGATCCGGGTGGCGTCCTCGACCACCTCGCGGTGCCACAGGTCCGATGTCAGCAGCGCCTGGTACCACCCCGCGAGGTCGCTGGCGGTCGACACCATCGAGTGGCTGGGTTCACCGGCGGCCAGGATCTCCGGCTTCCCGAGATACCAGGGCCCCCAGGCGTAGACGTCGTCGTCGCCGCCGTCGTCGGTGCGCACGAACTTCGCCACGTCGTGCTGACGGTCCACCGGCGGGCCGATCTCGATGGAGTTCAGTCCGAGCGGTCCGGTCAGCGTCTGCGTGAGGTACTCGCCGATCGGTGCGCCGGTCAGACGTTCGGTCAGTTCGGCGATGATCCAGGCCGCCGACGTCAGGTGGAACTGCAGTTCGGTGCCGGGCTCGTAGGTCAGCCGCCACTTGGCGAAGGCCTTGAGCCGTTCCTCGCGTTCCAGCATGTCGGGATATTTCAGCGGTGCCAGCGGGAAGCCCCCGACGTGGGTGACGACCTGTTCGACGGTGACGGATTCCTTGCCGTTGGTGCCGAATTCGGGGATGTAGGACGCCACGGTGCGGGAGATGTCGAGCAGACCGTCGGAGATCAGCTTCCACAGCACACCTGCGACGACGCTGCGCCCGGTGGACTGCAGCACGTAGCGGGTGGACGGAGTCGCGTCGCCGATGGTCTCGTTGACGTACTCCTGGCCGTCGACGTGCAGCGAGAACTGCGCCGAGGGCAGCACGCCGTCCTCCACCTCGAGCCGGCACCGGTCGATCAGCAGGTCGAGTCGCCGCTGGTCGGGTTTGACACCGTTGGTCACTGTTGCTCTCCTAGCATTCGGCGGCCGCCCACGCGGCACGCAGTTCGGTCTTGCGGACTTTGCCCGCCGGGGTTCTGGGGAAGTCGTCGGTCTGGCTGCGAATCTCCTCGGGCCATTTGTATTTCGCGAGCCCGACGGCACTGAGGTGGTGGCCGACCTGCTCGACTGTCGGCACCTCGCGCCCCGGCGCGGGACGGATGTACGCACACGCCCGCTCCCCGGTCCGGGGGTCGGGTACCGCGATGACCGCGACGTCGGCCACGTCGGGCATCGAGGTCATGGCCGCCTCCACCTCGGCGGGGCTGATGTTCATCCCGGCGCGGATCACGATGTCCTTCTTGCGGTCGACGACGGTCAGGTACCCGTCGTCGTCGAGTCTGCCGATGTCGCCGGTGCGGTACCAGCCGTCGACGAACGCGTCGTCGTTGAGCGTGGGATCGGTGTAGCCGCAGAACAAATCGGGCCCTCGGCTGAGAATCTCACCGTCGTCGCCGATCCTGACCTCGACGCCGGCACACAGGCGGCCGTCGGTGTGTGCCCGCTTGTCGGCGGGGTCGTCACGTGAGCCCAGCGCGATGCTCGGCTGCTCGGTGCAGCCGTATCCGCGCATCGCGGTCACGCCGACGGCGTCCGCGCGCCGGATGAGTTCGGCGGGCACGGCAGCGCCACCGAGCGAACTCATCTCGATGAGCTGGTGGTGGCGCGGCGTGCAGTCGGGGTGGTCGAGCAGCGAGGTGAGGAACAGCGGCGCCCCGGTACCGGCCGAAAGTCCTTGTGCGGTCATCAGATCGAGCACCTCGGTGGCGTCCCAGTAGTCGAGCAGGTGGATCTGCTGGCCGAGCAGCGGGGGCACCAGCACCGACACCAGCATCCCGGTGACGTGCGCGATCGGCGACGTGCTGGCCAGCGGGCGGGTGCGCGCAGCCATCATCGGCGCCATGTGCATGCGGGTTTCGGTGCACAGCGCGCGGTGGGTCTGCAGAACGCCCTTCGGTGCACCGGTGGTACCCGACGTCCAGCCGATGACCGCGACCTGCGCGGGGTCGACGGCCGCGGGTTCGGTCAGCAGGCCGTCCAGTTCGTCGAAGCCCAGCGTGGTGGCGGGGCGAGGCGCGTCACCGACCGCCACGACGAGTTCGAGCCGCGGCAGCGTGTCGAAGTCGAACGGCCGGTCGCGGTGGTTGGCGACGATCAGGGCCCTGGCTCGCGATTCCCGCAGCGAGTGGGCGAGGTCGCGCGATCCGGCGGTGTGGCCGATCGGGACCAGCGTCGTGCCGAGCAGCGCCAGCCCGTAGAAGACGGCCGCGGCCTCGGCGCTGTTGGGCAGGCTGAATGCGACCGGGTCACCGGGTCGGATTCCGCGCGCGGCCAGACCGCCGGCTACGCGGCGCGCGAGTGCGGTGACGTCGGCGACCGTGCCGTCGAAGGGGCGGGTGCGCGAGTGCACGCGAAACGTCCGGGTCGCCGACGCGATGAGCGCGTCGGCGAGCAGGGTCGGCAGGGTGGTGCCGTCCCACCAGCCGCGGGCGCGGTAGCACTCGCGGAGGTCGGCGGCCGGCTCGACGGTGGGCCAGGCTGTCATGTCCATCTCGTGTACACCGTAAAGTAATTACCACCACTTGGTCACGGGATGGAAGAAGGCGGCATGGAAGAAGTCGAAACGCTGTACGGGTTTGACCGCGAGGTGGTGGTGACCGCCGACGGGCCGGTGCGGGTGGTGACGCTGAATCGCCCCGACGACCTCAACGGCGCCAACCGGCCGATGCATCAGGCCATGGCGCGGGTGTGGGAGCACCTCGGCGCCGATCCCGATGCCCGCGCGGTCGTCGTCACCGGCAGCGGCAAGGCATTCAGCGCGGGCGGCGACTTCGGCTACATGCAGGAGAACATCGACGACGAGGCGATGCGCGCCGAGACCATCGACGAGGGCCGCTCCATCATCCGCGGCATGGTCAACTGCCCGCTGCCGGTGATCGCGGCGGTCAACGGTCCGGCGGTCGGGTTGGGCTGCAGCATCGCACTGCTGTGCGACCTGGTGCTGATGGCCGACGGCAGTTTCCTGGCCGACCCGCATCTGCGGATGGGCCTGGTACCCGGTGACGGCGGCATGGTGTGGCCCGCGCTGATCGGGCTGTCGCGGGCCAAGGAGTACCTGTTCCTGGGCTCGCGGATCCCCGCGGAGAAGGCCGTCGAGTTCGGGTTGGCCAGCCGGGTGGTCGACGGTGATCAGCTGATGGCCGAGGCGATGGCCCTGGCGCACCGCCTGTCGACGGTGCCGCCGGCCGCGCTGCAGCGGACCAAGACCGCGCTCAACGAGTACCTGCGCCCGCAGCTGGCGGGAGCGTTCGAGTCGGCGCTGACCGGTGAGCTGGACAGCATGGGCTCGGTCGAGCACCGCGAGGCAGTGGCCAAGGCGCGCGCCAAGTAGGCCCCGTTTGCGCCGAACGTGAAGCTGTTGCGAGTTATCGCCCGTATTTTCGCCGTGGTTTCACAGTCGGCGGCTCTTGCCCGCGACGCTGCCAGGCCTTGGCCATCCGGTGCAGAATGACGGCCTCGGTGTCGAGGCTCGACACCCGGACGTCGATCCAGCCGAGGTCGGTCGCCTCGTCGTGCCGTCGCAGATCGGTGTTGAAATGTCGTGGCGTGCGGTGGTGGCTGCCTTCGTAATCGGCGGCGATCTTCAGCTCCTCCCAGCCCATGTCGGCGACGGCGACGAGCACACCGAACTCGTTGAAGATCGGGATCTGCGTGGTCGGCGGTGGGTATCCGGCGCGAATCAGCAGCAGACGCAGCCGTGTCTCGCGCGGTGATTCCGCTCCACCGTCGACCAGGGCCAGGACGTCACGTGCTGTGCGGATACCCCGACGCCCGGGATAGCGCTGTGCCAGCAGTTCGACATCGGCGGGTTTGAGTTCGGTCGCGTTTGCAAGCGCGTCGATCGCCTCGATCGCCGGGTCCATCGGGTAGCCGCACGCCAGATCCAGGGCGGTGCGTGCCGGCGTGGTGACGACAATCCCGCCGACAGTGCGGATCTCGTCGTCGGCGAGGTCATAGGACCATGTCCGGATCCCCCGCGGCGGGTGACGGTTGTCGTGAATGAGTTCGGCGGGCTTACTTGCGTCCACGTACTCGGCGCCGTGTAGCGCTGCCGCCGACTGTCCGGCGACCACCCCTTGCCGGCGGGTCCACAGCCAGGCGGCTTCGGCCCGGGTTACCGCCGTGATTTCCATGCCCTTCGGCAGGTACACGTTCGGATACACCGCTGCGAACCGGCTCCGCAGCTCGTACGGCGACAGCCGACCCGCCGCGGTGGCCTCGCTGCCCAGGAACGGTACGTCCATCGCCCGAGTGTGCCGACGGGCACCGACAACCCGCGACTGTGAAGCTGTTGCGAAAAATCGGCCGGATTTTCGCAACAGCTTCACACTCGGCGCGCGGGAAGCTTTCGCGCTAGGCCGGAGTCAACCCGATCAGCCCGGCGATACGGTCGCGGTGCTCGGCGGGCCAGCCGAACAGCGCCTCCGCGCTCTTGGCGCGCTTGAAGTACAGGTGGGCCGGGTGTTCCCAGGTGAACCCGATCCCGCCGTGCATCTGAATGCATTCGGCGGCAACGTGATAGAACGCCTGCGAGCAGTACACCTTGGCGATCGAGGCTGCCACGGACGCGTCGTCGGCGCCGGACGCGACGGCCGCGCTGGCGTAGGCCGCCGCCGACCGCGCCGACTCCACCTCGACCAGCAGATCCGCGCAGCGGTGCTTGATCGCCTGGAACGATCCGATCGGCCGGCCGAACTGGTGCCGCACGTTGAGGTACTCGACGGTCATGTCGAGCGCGGCCTGGGCGGCGCCGACCTGCTCGCACGCCAGCGCCGTCAACGCCTGGTCGTATACCCGCGCCACGACGTCCCAGCCCGCGCCGTCCTCGCCGAGCAGCGTCGCCGGTGTGCCGTCGAAGCCGACCGCGGCGAAGCGACGGGTGCGGTCCATCGACTCCAGCGGCGTGACCGCCAGGCCCGGCGCGCCGGCCTCCACCGCGAACAGCGACACCCCCGCAGCCGTGCGCGCCGCGACCAGCAGGACGCCGGCCTGTGCACCGTCGAGCACATACGGCTTGGACCCGGTCAGCCGCCAGGCCCCGCCATCCTGGTCGGCCGACGTCGCGATGTCGGATGGGTCCCAGTGCAGCGCCTTCTCCGCGACCGCGACCGTCGCGATCAACTCACCCCCGGCGATCCGGCCGAGGTACTCGTGCGCGACGGGCGTGTCGACCGCCAGCAGCGCGGTGGTCGCCAGCACCGCGGTCGACAGCAGCGGCGCGGGGAACAGCGTGCGGCCGGCCTCCTCCATCACGATCGCCAGTTCGGCGAAACCGTAACCGCCGCCGCCGATCTCCTCGGGGATGGTCAGGCTCTGCACACCGATCTGTTCGGCGGCGGTGCGCCACGCGTCCGGGTCGTATCCGGCGTCGGTGTCCATCACCGTCCGCACGGTCGCTTCGGTCGAGTACTTCTGCAGGAAGCCGCGCATCACGTCGCGCAGCGCCTCCTGCTCGTCGGTGGTGATCAACGACATGATCGCTCCTAGCGGGGTAGGCCGAGTACACGCTCGGCGATGATGTTGCGCTGGATCTCGGATGTACCGCCGTAGATGGTCTCGGCGCGGCTGAGCAGAAAGAGCTTGCGCGCCGACTCCCCGTCGTCCCCGAAAACCGCTTCCGCGCCCTCGATCTCGACAGCCAGCTCGCCGAGCCGTTGATGGTGGGTGGAGGCGAACAACTTGCTGGCGGTCGCCGCCGCGGTGGTCGCCGACCCGGAAGTGCGCGGATCGAGCATGTCGCTGACGACCCGCAGGTTCGTCGAGCGCATGATGTGCACCCCGATCAGAGCGTCCACCAGCCGCTGCCGCAGCCGGCGGTCGTCGAGGGCGCCGGTGCGACGGGCCTTTTCGACCAGTTCGCCGACCTCGCGTTCGACGCTGAGCTGCATCGGCATCAGCGCGCTGCCCCGTTCGCGGCTCAACGTGGACATCACCACGGGCCAACCGTTTCCGACGCCGCCGACCACCATGTCCTCGGTGGTCCTTGCGTCGTTGAAGAAGCACTCGCTGAACTCCTCGGAGCCGGCGATGTTCGCGATCGGCCGGATCTCCACCCCGGGCTGGTCGACCGGCACCAGCAGCAGCGTCAACCCGCGGTGGCGCAGCGAGACGTCAGGGTCGGTGCGGCACAGCACGTACAGCCAGTCGGCGCGGTCACCGAAGGTGGTCCACACCTTCTGGCCCTCGATGTGCCACTCGCCGCCGTCGAGTGCCGCCTTGGTGCGCACCGCGGCCAGGTCCGAGCCGGCACCGGGTTCGGAGAAACCCTGTCCCCACATCTCCTCGACCGCGAGGATCTTCGGCAGGAAGCGGGCCTTCTGCTCGTCGGAGCCGTGCGCCAGCAGCGTCGGCCCGAGTAGCTCCAGGGCCTGGGTGTTGACCCGCGCCGGCGCGGCGGCGCGGGCGTACTCGTATTCGAAGATGATCTCCTCGGCGAGCCCGACACCTCTGCCGCCGTATTCTGTCGGCCAGGTCAGGCCGAGCCAACGACCGTCGGAAAGCTCCTTCTCCCAGGCGATCCGGACATCCCAGGCGGTGTCGTCGGTGGGGCTGCCCACTCCGCGGTGCGCGGCGAACTCGCCGACCAGGTGTTCGGCCAGCCAGGTCTGCACCTCGTCGCGGAAGTCGTCGTACTGCCCGCCGGCGATCAACTCGATCACAGGTTCAATCCCGGGTACGGCGGGAACGCCGGTGGGCGTTTCTCGGTCAGGCTCGCGGTGCCCTCGGCGAAGTCCGGTTGCTCCTTGGCGATCTTGAGCAGGTACTGGGCGCGTATCCGCGCGGCCTCCAGCGTCGACTCGCTGTCGCGCCACACCTGCGACTTGATCATCGCCATCGCGACCGGAGACACGTTGGCCGCCAGCCCGCGCGCGAACGCCAACGCGTCGTCGAGCACCTCACCCGGCTCCGAAAGATGCTGAACCACACCGAGTTGCACGGCCTCCTCGGCGAGGAACACGCGCCCGCTGGCCAACAGTTCGAACGCGTGCGCCGGCCCGCACAGCCGGGTGAGCGTCCACGCGGTCGCGTCCTCGGCGGGCAGTCCGCGTTTGGCGAACGCGGTGGAGAACTTCGCGCCGCGCACGGCGAAGCGATAGTCGAACATCAGCGCCTGCGCCAACCCGATACCGGCGCAGGCTCCGTTGATCGCGCCGACGACGGGTTTGGGGATGGTGCTCGCGTAGGTCTGCGGGCGCCGGTTGCTGGTGTAGGCGGCGCCGGTGGTCAGCCCGGCGAGCACCTGGGGGTCCAGACCCGGCACGAACGAGTTCCCGGCACCGGTGACGACGACGACGCGCGCGTCGGGGTCGGCGGCGGCGCGGTCCAGGCTGTCGTAGAACTCCGCTTCCATCTGCGCGGTCCACATGTTGCGCCGTTCGGGCCGGCTCAACGTCAGCAGCGCGACCCCCTGTCCGTCGGTCTCGTAGACCACCTCACTCATCAGGACTCCAGCCACGGTCGGGTTGCGGTAGTGAAACATGCTTGGGCAGCGTGAAATTCGGGGCGCGGCGGTCGAGGAATGACGCCACCCCCTCGGTCGCGTCGCTCTGGCGTCCGAACCAGCGGAACGCCTCCCACTCGCGGTAGAACGCGGCCTCGCGGTCGGTCTCGCCGAGCAGCTCGTAGGCGAACTGTTTGGTGACGCCGACCGCCGCCGCCGACGTGTTGGCCGCGATCTCGTCGGCGATCTGCAGGGCACGCGGCAGCACGTCGTCGCCGGGCAGCGCCTCGATCGCCAGCCCGTACTCGGCCGCGTCGGCGCCGCTGAACAGCCGCCCGGTCAGCATCAGGTCCATCGCCCGGCCGAACCCGACGAGCCGAGGCAGCAGCCACAGCGAGTTCTGTTCGGGGATCAACCCGCGCCGGGTGAACACGAACCCGTACTTGGCCGACTCGTTGACGATGCGGATGTCCCACTGCAGCGGGAAGGTCAGCCCGATCCCGACTGCCGAGCCGTTCAGTGCGCCGATGACCGGGGTGCGCAGCCGCCACGGCCGCGGCCGGGCGGCGAGTTCGGCGCGGGACCGGCGGTGCTGTTCGTCGTCGAACGCGAAGTTCGACCCGCCGGGTTCCATGTCCGCGCCGGTGGAGAAGTGTCTGCCGCGCCCGGTGACGACGATCGCGCGCACCGCCTCGTCGGCGTCGAGTCGTTCGAGTTGCCGGTGCAGTTCGATCTGCATGGCGGTGATGAACGCGTTGCCGCGGTCGGGCCGGTCCAGCCAGACCAGCGCGGTGGCGCCGTTCTGTTCGACGGTGATTCCGTCAGCCACGGGGTTTCCCGGCTCCGTCGGAGTTGGGCCGCGCCTTGGCCACGAGTTCGGGGATGACCGAGCCGAGTTCCTCGGGGTCCCAACGAGCTTCCTTCTCCACGCCGGGCCCGGCGACCCAGGTCTCGGCGACCGAGATGGCCCCGCCCTTGACGTTGAAGACCCGGCCGGTGATGTCGGCGGCTTCGGCCGAGGCCAGCCAGACGACCAGCGGCGCGATGTTGGCGGGCGACCCGGCGTCGAAGCCGGTGCGTTCCTTGATCTCCTGCATCCGCGCGACGTAGGTCTCCAGCCCCTGGGTCATCTGGGTCAGAGCGCTGGGCGCGATCGCGTTCACGGTGATGCCCATGCGGGCGAGTTCGTCGGCCAGGATGACGGTGAACGACGCGATCGCCGCCTTGGCCGCACCGTAATTCGACTGTCCGACGTTGCCGTACAGACCCGACGGCGACGACGTGTTGATCACCCGGGGGTGCGAGACCGCCTCGCCGGCCTTGTGCCGCTCGCGCCAGTAGGCGACGGCGTGTTTGGTCGGCGCGAACGTGCCGCGCAGATGCACCCGGATCACCGCGTCCCACATGTCGATGTCCATGTTGACGAACATCTTGTCGCGCAGTATTCCGGCGTTGTTGACCAGCACGTGGAGTTCACCGAAGGTGTCGAGCGCGGTGGCGATCAGCCGGCCCGCGCCGTCCCAGTCGGAGATGTCGTCGTTGTTGGCGACCGCCTCGCCGCCGTCGGCGACGATCTCGTCGACGACGTCCTGTGCGGGGCCGACGTCGTTGACGACGACGCGGGCACCTTGGCGTGCGAACTCGAGCGCGTGCTCGCGGCCGATCCCTCCGGCGGCACCGGTGACTATCGCGACGCGACCGTCATGCAGACCCATGTGGTGAATTCCCTTCTGTCAGTTGGGGCGGCCGAAGACCGCGAGTGCGTTGGCGCCGAGGTAGCCGGTCCGGCTGTCGCCGGTCAGCGGCAGCGCCGAGCCTTCGGTCAGCGTGCGGTCCAGCGGCAGGATCGGGTAGTCCGAGGCCCACATCAGCTTGCGGGGGTTGCGCCGCTCGGCGAACCGCAGAACGTCGTCGGGTACGTACTTCGGCGCCCAACCCGCCGTCATCGCGTAGACATTCGGATGTTTGATCAGCATCGCGATGGTCTCGGAGATCCACGGGTCACCGAGGTGGCTCATCACGATCTTCAGTTCGGGGAAGGCCAGCGCCACCTCGTCGACGAGGATGGTGCGCTGCAGTTTCGCCGGTTTCATCGGCCCGGGCACGCCGACGTTGATGGACACCACCGCGCCCTCGTCGCAGGCCGCGGTGTAGAGCGGATAGGCGAGCTTGTCGTCGATCGCGATGCCGGTGAACATCGGGATGATGCGGATGCACTTGGCGCCGTACTCACGCACCGCGATCCGGACGTGTTTGGCGGCCTCGTAACCCAGTCGCGGGTCGATACCGACCGAGGTGACGAATCGGCCGGGATACTCGCGCTGGAAGCCGGCCAGCCGTTCGCAGGTCTCCCGCAGCACGGCCTCGCCGGTCTTGGTGCCGTGCACGAACGGCGGGGTGATGTCGCGCGGCGCCTTGGACAGCACCCCGCCGGCGATCCCGAGCCGGTCCATCTCGGCGACGACGTCGGCCATCGTCTCGCCGCCCTCGTAGGCGCTGTTGCCGCGCTTGAAGCGGGCCACCACCGACGGGTCGGGCGTCACCTCACCCGGCAGGTACGGCAGGTTCAGCCACGCATCAAAGACTTCCGGCTCACGCTCTGGCTCGCTCAACGTCGTTCCCCTAACGCCCGCGGTACTGCGGGGTTCGCTTGTCCTTCATCGCGTTCAGCGCCTCGGCGGCATCCTCGGTCGCCGCCACCACCGCGAAGTGCGACGAGATGAGGTCCAGCGCGGTGCGCAGGTCGGTGTTGGCCGACTGGTAGGTGGCCCGCTTGATCATGCGGACGGTCACCGGCGGGTGGTCGGCGATCGCGCGCGCCAGCCGTTCGGTTTCGGCCGCGAGGCTCTCCGGCGGGGCGATGCGGTTGACCAGGCCGATGCGCAGCGCCTCCTCGGCGTCGAGGAAGTCACCGGTCAGCAGCAGTTCCAGCGCCTTGGCCGTGCCGACGATCCTCGGCAGGTAGTAGGCCCCGCCGTCGCCAGGTGTCAGGCCGACCTTGACGTAGCCCTCGGAGACCCGCGCCGAGGTCGACATCACCCGCATGTCGCACATCAGCGCCATGTCCAGGCCTGCCCCGACCGCGACACCGTTGATCGAGGCGATCACCGGCTTGTCGAGGTCCTCCAGCGCGAGCGCGACGCGGTGGATCTCGTCGTGCAGTTGCGACTTGCGCTGCAGCGGCGTCAGGTCGGGGTTGGCGTTCGAAATCTCCGACAGATCGACACCGGAGCAGAACGCCTTGTCCCCCGCCCCCGTCAGCACGATCACCCGAACGTCGTCGTCGGCGCGAGCGTCGCGCAGCAGCCGTTCCCATTCGCGAATCATCGCCATGGTGAACGCGTTTCGACTGTCTGGCCGGTTGAGGGTGATGGTGCCGATGCCGTCGCGCACCGACCACAGCAGATCGTCCACTCACACTCCTCGCCGTCGGAACCGCTAGTTTATATCGTTAACTGATTGTACGATACAGGCGTGGCTCAACTCGACGGCATCTCGGACATCCCGCTGTCCGCCGCCGACACCGAATTCCGCGACGAGGTGCGGACGTGGCTGGCGGAACACCTGGTGGGCGAATTCGTCGGTCAGGCCCATCGGGGCGGACCCGATGACGACGACAACTGGGAACTGCGCCGGGCATGGGAGGCCGAACTCGCTTCCGGCGGCTGGCTCGGAATGAGCTGGCCGCGCGAATACGGCGGCCGATCGGCCACCCTCACCCAGGAGATCGTGTTCGCGATGGAGTACGCGCGCGCGGGCGCACCGCCGCGGGCGGCCTTCCACGGCGAGACACTGATGGCACCCGCGCTGCTCGCTCACGGCACCCCCGAGCAGAAGGACCGCCTGCTACCGCCGATGGCCCGCGCGGAAGTGGTGTGGTGTCAGGGCTATTCGGAGCCGGGCGCGGGATCGGACCTGGCCGACGTGGCCTGCCGAGCACGCCGCGACGGTGACGAGTACGTGGTGTCCGGTGAGAAGATCTGGACGACGTTCGCCCACCACGCCGACTGGATCTTCGCGATCGTGCGCACCGAACCCGGATCGGTCCGCCACGCCGGGTTGTCCTACCTGCTGGTACCGCTCGACCAGCCGGGGGTGGAGGTGCGCCCGATCCGCACCATGCTCGGCGACAGCGGGTTCAACAGCGTCTACTTCGACGACGCCAGGACCTCGGCGGACAACCTGATCGGCGCCGAGGGTGCGGGCTGGTCGGCGGCGATGACCACGCTCGGACACGAGCGGGCCACCTCGGTGCTGAACTACCAGTTCTCGTTCGTGCGGGAGATGAACCAGCTGCGCGACCTCGCCGAGCGTCGCGGCGCGCTCGACGACGACCTCCTGCGCGACCGGCTCGTCGACTCCTACATCGGCCTGCAGATCATGGGTCACAACAACATGCGTTCGCTGTCCCGCGCGCTGGTCGACGGCGAGTTCGGGCCGGAGGCGTCGATCGGCAAGTACTACTGGTCGCGGTGGCACAAGGATTTCACCGAACTCGCGATGGACATCCTCGGCCAGGACGCGCTGTTGGGCACCGCCTGGTCAGACGGCCCCGACGACGACTCGGCCGGGATGCGGCGGGCGTTCGTCCGCGCCCGGGCCGAGACGATCTACGCCGGCACCAGCGAGATCCAGAAGAACATCATCGCCGAACGCGTGCTGGGCCTGCCGCGCGAGCCGAAACCGGCGGGCGCATGAACCGTCCGCTGGCGGGTGTGCGAGTTCTGGACCTGAGCCGAATTCTCGCCGCGCCGTTCGCGACCCAACTGCTCGGCGATATGGGCGCCGACGTCATCAAGGTCGAGCGCCCGGGCGTCGGCGACGATGCCCGACAGTACGGTCCCCCCTTTCTCGACGGCGGCACCGAGTCCGGTTTCTATCTGAGCGCCAACCGCAACAAGCGCTCGATCACGATCGACCACTCGAAGCCGCAGGGCGCCGAGCTCAT
The DNA here is from genome assembly GCF_001722335.1 of Mycolicibacterium flavescens. Lineage (GTDB taxonomy): Bacteria > Actinomycetota > Actinomycetes > Mycobacteriales > Mycobacteriaceae > Mycobacterium > Mycobacterium flavescens. The sequence goes on along the minus strand of NZ_MIHA01000018.1, from coordinate 86,660 downwards.
CCGCGAACTGGCCACCCACTCCGACGTACTGGTGGAGAACTTCCGCCGTGGAGTCCTCGACAAATACGGGCTGGGCCACGCGGCGCTCGAGTCGGTCAACCCCCGGCTGGTGTACTGCTCGGTGACCGGGTTCGGCCAGGACGGCCCCTACGCCGACCGCGCCGGATACGACGGGGTGTTCCAGGCGATGAGCGGGATGATGAGTGTCTCCGGTGTTCCCGACGGCGAACCGGGTGCGGGACCGATGAAGGTCGGCGTCTCGATGGTCGACATCCTGGCCGGGCTGTACGCCTCCTCGGCGATCCTCGCCGCGCTGCGCGAGCGCGACATGAGCACCGGCCGGGGTCAGTTCATCGACCTCGCGCTGCTCGACTGCGGGGTCGCGGCGCTGTCGCACTACGCCCAGAACTTCCTGATCTCGGGGGTGCCCGCACCGCGGCGTGGCAACGGCGGCTTCGGCGGCATCCCGTCGCAGGCCTTCCGCTGCGCCGATGCCGACATCTTCGTCGTCGCGAGCACACCCGGGCAGTGGACGGGCCTGGCAACCGCGTTGGGCCGCCCCGAACTCGCCGACGATCCGCGCTTCGCGACGGTGTCGGCCCGGATCGCCAACCGAGATCTGGTGCTGTCGACGCTGGATGCGATCTTCGCGCAGCGCACCGCGGCGGAGTGGATCGCGGCGCTCGAGGATGCCGACGTGCCGGTCAGCCCGGTCAACTCGATGGACGCGGTGTTCGACAACCCGCAGATCCGGCATCGGGGCATGCGGGTGCCCGTCGAGCATCCGGACGCCGGCACGATCGACCTGATCGCCAACCCGATCCAGCGCAGCACCGAGATCAGCCCACCTCCGCGGCTGGGCGAGCACACCGACGAGATCCTGACCACTCTGCTCGGCAAGACACCCGATGAGGTGGTGTCGCTTCGCGAATGCGGCGCCATCTGACCACCACGAATAGGAGAACGATGACGACAACATCTGCGGGACCGGTCTTTTCGAACGCCGCCGGGCTATCGCCCACCGGAAGTTTCAACTTGGCCGCGTTGGCCTCCGGCCGCCGGTTCGACGCCGCCGAACTGCTCTCCGACGAGCCTGTGCTGGGCCTGCAGCGCGAGGCCGGCTACATCTGGGGCACGCTGCGCGACGAGGACGGTGAGCTGTACTCGGTGATGCGTCGCATCGCCCCGCCGGTGGCGTTGCAGGGCACCGGGGCGTTGTCGCTGCCGCCGAAGTTGATCATCGTCGGCACCGGCACGCCCGAGGGGCAGCTGCAGCTTCGGCGCGAACCGAAGGGTGCGGTCCTGAGTACTGATATCGTGCGTAAACCGCTGGGCGACAGCGGCGTACGGTACGAGTCAGCCGACGGCGCCGACGGCAGACACATGCGCCTGGACATGTCCGACCCGGACTTCTCCTACGTCGAGGAAGACGTGATCGAGATGGAAGGCCGCATGGTGGTGCCGCCGCTGCAGTGGTATCTGCCGGGGCCGGAGTCGTCGCTGCTGTACATCAGCCACACCTGGCAGGTCGACGGCATGCTGTTCGGCAAGCCGGCCCGCGGGTTCCTGTTCTGGGAGGAGGCCTGGATGCCGCCGGGCGGCCAGCTCTATGTCCACAAGGACCCGCTACACGACGCCGAATACCTGACCTGGTACTCCTGGGCGAACCTGTACGGCGACGGCGAATGCGAGGTCGGCCATTTCCTGTTCGGGCAGCGCGACTTCCACGTGGCGGTCACCGCCAAGAGCAACGGCGAGGTGACCTCGGCCCGCACCATGGACATCGAGATCACCCGCGCCGAGGACAACTACTGGCACGACGGCATCAGGTACACGATCGACGGTGTCGAATGGGTCTGCGAGCCGGATCCGCAGGGCCGGATGCAGGGTCTGGGCAAGATGCCCAACCCGCAGCAGGAGGGTTACATGCACCGGGTCGACGACACCCGCATCCCCACCCTGCACATGGCGTGGGGTGAGACGGTGCCGGCCAACGGCGACCGCAGACGGCCGCAGTAACGGGTCGAGTGATGCGCGGCACGCGACAGTCGCTGCCGCGCATCACCAGCCGGTCTGGTGATGCCGACTGCGGACGTCCAGCAACCTCCTGCCGCCAGCAACCCAGCCGTCTGCGCAATGCATGATTGCCCAGGGTGACATGTCCGATCGGAACACGCACTCCGGTCTGCGCGAGTCGTCAGTCGATCAGTTCGTAGATCGTCGCGTTGGCGGTGCCGCCGCCCTCACACATGGTCTGCAGTCCGAACCGGCTGCCTGTGCGGCGCAGGTGGTGGATCAGAGTCGTGGCGAGCCGGGCACCCGAGCAACCCAGCGGGTGGCCCAGCGCGATCGCCCCGCCGAGCGGGTTGAGCTTTTCGCGGGACACACCGGTCGCGGCTTGCCACGCCAGCGGAACCGACGCGAACGCCTCGTTGACCTCGAAGAAGCTGATGTCGTCGATGGACAGCCCGGAACGCTTGAGCGCCAACTCCGTGGCCGGGATCGGACCGGTGAGCATCTTCACCGGGTCGTCACCGGCGCAGACCGCGGTGTGCACCCGGGCGATCGGCGTCATCCCCAGCTCCGCCGCCCGCTGCGAGGTGGTGATCAGCACCGCCGCGGCACCGTCCGAGATCTGAGATGCGTTGCCGGCGGTGATCTTTCCGTTCTCGACGAAGGGCGCCTTGAGGGTGGCCAGCTTCTCTACCGTCGAGCCGCGCCGGACACCTTCGTCCGCGCTGACCTGGCCGGCCGCGGTGGTGACGGCCATCGTCTCGTCGGCGAACAGGCCGTCGTCCTGCGCCTTGGCGGCGTACTCGTGCGACTCGACGGAGTACTCGTCGAGTTGGCCGCGCGACAGCCCGTACTGTTCGGCGATGAGCTCGGCGCCCGCGCCCTGGTTGAACCGGCCGTTGAAGCCTGGCGCGGTCAGCGCCGACGCGTACCGGTCGACGGCGGGTCCACCCATCTCGCCGGTGCCCGGCACCGACGCCGCGCCCATCGGCACGCCCGACATCATCTCGACACCGCCGGCGACCACGACATCGGCCTGCCCGGAGATGACTGCGGCCGCTGCGGTCGAGATCGCCTGCTGCGACGAGCCGCACTGCCGGTCGACGGTGAAGCCGGGCACCGATTCCGGCCAGCCGGCCGCGAGCACGGCCATCCGGCCGATATTGCCGGACTGCTGACCGATGCTGATGACGTTGCCCCAGTGCACGTCATCGACCAGGGCGGGTTCGACCCCTGCGCGCTTGACCAACTCGTTGAGCACCAACGCCGACAATTCGACCGCGTGCACGTCGGCCAGTCCGCCGTTGCGCTTGCCGATCGGCGTCCTCACCGCAGCGGCGATGACTGCATCTCTCATCTGGCTTCTTCCCTCCGCAGCACACAGCTTGAAATAATCCGTTAAATCTATAACCTTATTGGAGCATACGGTAGGTCGATTCCTGCCCCGATACCGTCCCCTCACTCATCTGGAGAACCACAATGCGTCGTGACATCTTCGAGCCCGAACACGACGAGTTCCGAGCGACCGCACGGTCTTTCTTCGAAACGTCGTGTGTGCCTCACACCGAGGAGTGGGAGCAGCGAGGCTACACCGACCGCGAACCCTGGCTGGAAGCCGGCAAGCTCGGCCTGCTCGGCTGGGAGGTGCCAGAGGAGTACGGCGGCATGGGTATCAAGGACTTCCGCTACAACGCCATCGTCAACGAGGAATTCTGGCTCACCGGCAGTGTCGGGCTGGGATTGGGTGTGCAGAACGACATCCTGGCCGGTTACTTCACCGAGTTGACCACCGACGAGCAGAAGAAGCGCTGGCTGCCCGGCTACGTATCCGGCGAGCTGATCACGGCTATCGCCATGTCCGAGCCCGGCGCGGGCTCGGACCTGGCAAATCTCAAGACCTCGGCGCGACGCGACGGCGGCGACTACATCATCAACGGCGCCAAGACGTTCATCTCCAACGGCATCCTGGCCGACCTCGTCGTCGTCGCGTGCCGCACCGACCCCGACGCCGACAAGCCGCACAAGGGCCTGAGCCTGATCGTCGTCGAATCGGGCACCCCTGGTTTCACCCGGGGGCGCAAACTGGACAAGATCGGTCAGCGGTCCGCCGACACGGCCGAACTCAACTTCGAGAACGTGCGGGTGCCTGCCGAGAACCTGATCGGCGAGGAGAACCGCGGCTTCTACTACCTGATGCGCAACCTGCCCGCCGAGCGGCTCGGCATCGCAATCCACGCCGCCGCGTCCGCCCGTAGGGCACTGGAGCTCACGACGCAGTATGCCCACGACCGCAAGGCTTTCGGTCAGCCCATCGGCACCTTCCAGGTGAACCGCCACGCGATCGCGCAGATGCAGACCGAGCTGGACATCATGCAGACCTACGTCGACAAGTGCATCATCGCGGTCAACAGCGGCGAGTTGACCGCCGACGAGGCGGCCGGCGCCAAGTGGTGGTCGACCGAGGCCCAGTGGCGGATCGTCGACAGGTGCCTGCAGCTGCACGGCGGCTACGGCTACATCAACGAGTACGAGATCGCGCGGATCTGGCGTGACGCCCGGGTGCAACGCATCTACGGGGGCACCAACGAGATCATGCTCGACATCGTCGGTAAGGGAATGGGCTTTTAGCCGTTCCCCCGAGGCGGTCAGCTCAGCACTTCGACGAGCGCGGTGTCGGACTGGCCGACCATGAATTCCTGTACGGCTTCGAGGTGGCGGCGCCAATGCCGTTGCGCGGCAGCGCCGTCACGGTCCAGCAGCAGTTTGGCCAGCTTGCGGTAGGCGGCTTGCGCCTTCTCATTCGCCACACGTTCGAACCCCGGCGGATGCGCCGCGATGAACTGGGCGTTATGGGTGTCGAGGATGTCGAACAGCATGCGACCGAGCACCGCGAGCGTCGTGCAGCCCGCGTTCTCCACCACCCCGATGTGGAAGCGCAGGCTGTAGGCGGCGAACGCCGCCTCGTCGTCGATGAGCCCGTCGCCCTCGCCGGCCAACAGCTCGAGCGCACGCACCGGGCCCTTTGCGCGGGCGGCGGCGAGCATGCCGACCGCCGACACCTCCAGTTCGGTGCGCGCGCGGTAGACGTCGCTCAGCGGCGTGCCCTGGTACTGCAGCAGGGTGCCGGTGTAGCGCGCGGCCGTCGAACCGTCGGGTTCGAGCACCCGGGCCCCGCCGCGCGGGCCCCGCACGACGGTCAGAATCGACTCCCCCTCGAGAATTCGGAACGCCTCCCGCAGAGTCGGGCGGGATACCCCGAACTCCGCCATCAGCGCGGTCTCGCTGGGCAATTGCTCGCCGGGCGCCAGTTCACCGGTCACGACGCGCCGGCGCAGATCGGCGGCGATCAGCGCGCTCGCCTTCGGGACGGTCACCGCCGTCGTGCGTCGCACCATATCGATAGATGATATAACGCAAAGCGCGTTTTAGCTGCTCAGCCGCCGATCCGCGCGGCGGTCTCGCGGATGTGTTTCCGCCACAGCGCCTCGGCGGCCTCGGCGTCCCCGCGCTCGATCAGATCGACGACCTTGCGATGGGTGCGCGAACCCGCCACGAACGCCGGGCCGTGCACAGCGGGTCTGGTCGCGCTCAGGTACCGGCTCGTCGCCGTGTCGATGAGCGTGCGGATCATCTCGCACAGCACCCGCAACGTCGCGTTGCCCGCGCATTCGACGATCAGGCGGTGGAAGTCGTTCTCAAGGCTCAGCAGCCGCTGCGGATCGTCGAGCGCCTCGGATTCCTCGGCCACTGCTGCCCGCAGCCGACGCACCTGTTCGGCCGACCGCGACCGCGCGAGCATCGCCACGCACGGCCCCTCCAGCGCGGCTGCGGCCTCGAACAGATCTGCGGTGTCGGCGCCCCGGTATTCGAGGACGGTCGCGGCATAACCCGCGGCGGTCTCGACCGTCGGCACGCTGACATGGATCCCGCCGCGGGGCCCGCGCCGCACCGTCACCAATGACTCGGACTCCAGAATTCGAATCGCCTGCCGCAGCGTGGGTTTCGAAACTCGCAGAGCGGCCAGCAGGTCAGCTTCGGACGGGAGGGACTCGCCCTCGCGCAGCTCCCCCAGAATGATCTGGCGGCGCAGGCTCGCCGCGGCGACCTCAGCCGCCTTGCGGGCCGGGTTCTGGTCGCGCACCGGTGCCGTCATCGCTCAACGATAACGGTGGGTGATCAGACCTTGGTGGCACCCATGTCCAGCGTCAATTGTGTCCCGGTGACCGCCCGCGACAGGTCGGAGGCCAGGTACACCACCGCGTCGGAGATGTCGCCGGGTTCGGCCAACGGGACCGCCGGCAGAACGCTGCCGAACGACATCACATAGGACGGGTGTTCGGTGAGCATGGTGGCCGTCGTCGGGTCTTCGGCCATCGGCGTCGCAACGCCCCAGGGGTGGATCGAATTCACCCGGATCCCATACTCCCCGAGTTCGATAGCCGCACTCTTGGTCAGGCCCACCACGCCGTGTTTGGCGGCGCTGTAGTGCGCCTGCCCGGGCAGCGACTTGATCCCCGCCACCGAGCTCACGGTGATGATCGAACCGCCGTTGCCAGCCTTGATCATCTGCGGGACAGCGGCTTTCATCGTTCGCCAGACGCCGTTGAGGTTGACGTCGACCAGCGTGAGCCACTGCTCGTCGGGCATCTCCCAGAACCGGCCCCAGTTGCAGATCCCGGCATTGGCGACCACGACATCGAGCCGGTCACCGAACTCGGGCACGGCCTCGGCGAGCACGCCGGCGAGCGCGTCGGGATCGCGGACGTCGGCGATGCGCGCGATGATCGACCCGCCTTCGGCTTCGACCAGCCGCACGGTTTCCGCCAAATCGTCGGCGGTGGCCGGCGGATAGGTGTTCGCCTCCGCGGCCGGGCCCGCGATGTCGATCGCGATGATCGAGGCCCCCTCGCGCGCCAGCCGCACGGCGTGACTGCGCCCCTGACCGCGGGCGGCGCCGGTGACGAACGCGACCCGGCCATCCAGCAACGCGCTCATCGGGCGGCCTTCGCGTCGAGTTCGGACAACCATTTCTCGTGCCGCTCGAAGTGGTCGGGCGGTCGGCGGACCATGATCGCCTCGGCTTCGGCGAGCACCGCCTCGCTGCCGGCGAGCACGAGTTCGGCGCTGACGAACACCCGTCGCCCCTCGCGTCCGGTGACCCGGGCCCGGCCGATGATCGGCCGCTCGATGGGCACCGGCTTGACGAATTTGACCTGCAGCGTGCCGGTGACCGCGAACTCCTGGCGCAGCAGCAGCGCGTGCCCGACCATCTCGTCGAGAATGCCCGCAGTCCAACCGCCGTGGGCGACGCTGATGCCGCCCTCCTGGTCACGCGGACACGTGATCTCACTGACCACGACCCCGTCGTCACCGAGGGTTTCGCGGTGCAGTCCGAGCCGACAGCGCGACAACTTCTGGCAGGAACCACAGAGCACCACACCGGTCGGCGAGAGCACCGCACGCAGGGCGGGGTCGGGGTTGTCGGGGTGAACCGTCCCGAGAGTTTCTGCCGCCCGGATTTCGTTGCCCATGCTCACTCCCAAGTGTTACGGTGCCAGGGATCACATTACAGCGTAAGGTTGCCCGGGTCGTTTCCGGGCGAAACCGGACGGAGAGGCGGAGCAATGACCGAACATGAGGGCCGGCTGTTCATCGACGGCGAGTTCCGGGAAGCGAAGTCCGGTCGCCGGTACGACGTGTTCAACCCCGCCGACGAGTCGGTGGTGGCCACCGCCGCCGACGCCGGCGTGGAAGACGTCGCCGACGCGATCGCCGCCGCACGCCGGACCGCAGACGAGACCGATTGGGGCACCAGCCGCGAATTCCGCCGGCGCTGCCTTGAGCAGTTGCAGGACGGCCTGCGCAAAGAAATCGAAGACGTCCGCGCGCTGGTAACCGCCGAGGCCGGGGTCTGCACGTCGGTCATCAACAGCCACGTCGACGTCATGGTCGACGGGATGGACTTCTTCAACGACCTGATCACCTCGTTCCAGTGGGAAGAGGATCTGCCTCCCTACGAGATGCTCGGATTCACCAGCAACCGCCGGATCCGCTACGAGCCCTACGGCGTGGTCGGGGCGATCACCCCGTGGAACGCACCGTTCATGACCGCGATCTGGAAGGTCCACCACGCCCTGGCGACCGGCAACACCGTCGTGCTCAAGAGCGCACCGGACACCCCGCTGACCGCCGCCCGGTTGGCGCAGATCGCCGCGAACCACACTGACATCCCCGCCGGCGTGATCAACACGATCAGCTCCGAGGACAAGGCGATCGCAGGTGATGCGATGACCGCCGACCCGCGCATCGACCTGTACCACTTCACCGGCTCGCCCGGGGTCGGTCAGCGCATCGCCGAGCGCGCCGCCAACGGGATCCGGCACGTCGTGCTGGAGTTGGGCGGCAAGTCCGCCAACGTCCTGCTGCCTGACGCCGACCTCGACATGGCACCGGGCATCGGGGTGGCGATGTGCATGTCGAGCAGTGGGCAGGGTTGCGCGCTGGCGACCCGGATGGTGGTGCATGCCGACATCTATGACGAGGTGCTGCAGCGGCTCGAGATGATCGTCGGCAACCTTCCGTGGGGCGATCCCACCGATCCGGGCAACCTGGTCGGCCCGATCATCCGCCAGGAGCAGCTCGAGCGGGTCGAAGGTCTGGTCGACCGTGCCCGCGACGCCGGCGCGCGGGTGCTGTGCGGTGGTAAGCGCGGTGACCGGGGCAAGGGATTCTGGTACGAGCCGACGGTCGTCGCCGATGTCGACGAAAACGCCGAGATCGCGCAGTACGAGGTATTCGGTCCGGTGCTCACCGTGGTCAAGTACGACGGCGACGACGACGAAGCGGTGCGCGTGGCCAACAACTCCCGCTACGGCCTGTCGGCGTACGTGCAGTCCCGCGACGAGGAGCGCGCCTGGCGGGTCGCGCACAAGTTGCGGGCGGGCACGGTGAACATCAACAACTCGTTCTACCTGTCCCCCGACGCGCCGTTCAGCGGGTGGGGCATCAGCGGCGACGGTGTCGAGCACGGTGTCGCGGGATTCCGCGAATACCTGCGGACCAAGTCGATCGCCAGCCCGGCCAAGGTTTGAGGTTGAGCGAAACCAACGGCGGCGACCCCGCGCCCGGCGCGGTACTGCGGATCGAACCGCGCTGGACGGACCTGGATCCGCTGGGCCACGTCACCAACAGCACGTTTCTGGTGTACGCCGAGGAAGCGCGCGCCCGGTATCTGCGCGCGCTGCTACCGGATGCGTGGCGGTCGATCGTCGTTGTGCACAACGCGGTTGATTACCACGCACCGGTGTTCGAGACTGACGTCGTCGAGGTGGCGTCGTCGCTCGAGCGCGTCGGCACCTCGTCGCTGACCACGATCAACGAGATGAGCACCGCCCGTGGCCGCTGCGCGACCGTGCGCACCGTCCAGGTTGTGCTGACCGGGGACAGTTCGAGTTCGCGTCCGTGGACCGAGTCCGAACTCGCCGCGCTGAACCACACTGTCGCGAAGGGAGCTTGATATGTCCGACTTCGATTACATCATCGTCGGGGCGGGATCCTCGGGTTGTGTTCTGGCCAACCGGCTCTCGGCGGATCCGCGGATTTCGGTCCTGCTCATCGAGTCCGGCGGCAAGGACCGCAGCCCGTTGATACGGATCCCCAAGGGGTTCGGCAAGATCCTCGGCGACGACAAGCTCACCTGGCACTTCCCGGTGCGGCCGATCGGCCCGTCGAACAACGTCGAGGAGTGGGTCCGCGGCCGGACCCTCGGCGGCTCCAGCGCGGTCAACGGCATGGTGTACAACCGCGGCAGTCGCGCCGATTACGACGCGATGGAGTCACTCGGGAACCCCGGTTGGGGCTGGGACACCATCCTGCCGATCTTCCGCAAGATCGAGAACCATTCACTGGGTGCGGATGCGACGCGCGGCGCCGGCGGGCCGCTCGACGTATCCGTCGGTCCGCTGGTCGAAGTGAGTCGCGAGTTCGTCGACGCGGCCCGCGGCCTGGGTTGGGCGGTGACCGACGACCTCAATGCCACCGACGACCAGCGCATCGGCCCGGCGGTGCGCACCATCAAGAACGGCCGTCGGGTCAGCGCCGCGCACGCGTTCCTGCGGCCCGTGCAGAACCGCCCGAACCTGACCATCGCGGTCAACACCACCGTCGAGCGGATCGTGTTCGAGGGCGACAAGGCCGTGGGCGTGCAGGCCAGGACCGGCAAAGGTCGCGCCACGTACACCGCGCGTCGCGAGACCATCCTCTCGTTGGGCAGCATCGCGACGCCGAAACTGTTGCAGCTCTCCGGAATCGGAGATGGCAGCGAGCTGCGCAGGCTCGGCATCGAGGTCCGGGTGGACAGCCCGAACGTCGGCAGACGCATGCGTGAACACCGCTGCGTGTCACTGCAGTACCGACTCAACCGCAACGTCGGCTACAACAAGAAGCTCGCCACGGCCGCCCAGCAGGCACTGACCGGTATCCAGTACCTGGCCACCCGCAAGGGGCCGCTGGCCGGCGGCGCCTACGACGTCGTCGGGTTCTTCAAGACCTCACCTGAACTGGATCGCCCGGACGCGCAGTTGTTGATGGCGCCGTTCTCGGCCGCGCCGTTCGAGCCCGGCAAGGAACTCGGACTCGAACGCGAACCCGGCATGCAGGCGATCGGGTACGTGCTGCGCCCCGACAGCGAGGGTCATGTCACGATCACGTCGGCCGACCCCGATGCCCCGCTCGACATCGACCCGAATTTCCTCACCAGCGACCACGACCGCAGGGTCGTCTCGGCGCTGTTCCGGACGATGCGGCATCTGTTCGAGCAGTCGCCGATCGCCGACCTGATCGTGGCCGAGACCCGGCCCGGTTCCGCGGTGCAGTCAGAGCAGGAAATCGTCGACGCCGCACTGGATCACGGCTACTGCGGATACCACGCAGTCGGCACGTGCGCGATGGGGCCGTCCGACGACGACGTCGTGGACCCGTCGCTGCGGGTCCGCGGCGTGGACGGTCTGCGCGTGATGGACTGTTCGGTGATGCCGACGATGGTCTCGGGCAACCTCAATGGGCCCGCGATGGCGATGGCCTGGCACGCGGCGGACCTGATCCTGTCCGGCGCCTGAGCGCCGACTGTGAACTGGTTGCGAGATTTCGGCCGAAATTTCGCCACAGTTTCACGCTCGGGGTCAGGGGCGGCTCCAGCGCTTGACTTCGACGATCAGTTCGCGCAGATCCTGTTCCGACGGCGCAACGCGTCCGGGCAGCTGAAAGGTCTGCGCCAGCAGCGCTCCGACGAAACCGCGGACAAGCCAGGAGATGTCACCGTCGCGCACCTGTCCTGATGTCTGCGCGGACTTGAACGCCGCGACCAGCGCGCGCGACATCGGCAGCAGCACGTGTTGCTGCAGGGCCTCGTAGACCTCGGGATGCTGGGGCGCGTCGGCGGTGACCCGCAACTGCAGGTCCAGCGCTCCGGAAGCCAACCCGTCGATGAACTTTCGTCCCAGCTCGGTGAGGTCGCGTTCGAGATCACCGGTGGGTTCGAACTCCAACTCGTCGATCGCACCCATCGCGTCGTGCAGGAGCTCATCGGCGCCCGCCCATCGGGCGGTGACCGCCTTGCGGGTCACACCGGCCCGGCGCGCCACCTGCCGGATGCTGAAACCGTCGACGCCGGCGGCCGTGAGTTCGTCGCGGGCCGCGTCGAGAATGCGCCCGGTGAGCGCTTCGTCGCGCGGACGCCCTGGCCGCTTGGCGCTCTCACCGGTCACCGCCGAAGCATGGCATCTCTTGACTTCCGTGCCAACCGAACTCACACTTAGGGGACCATTGTGGACCCCTAATTGAGGAGCGTCGGATGACACCGGACTACAACCCGTTCAGCCGCGACGTCCTCGAAGACCCGTTCAGCGCCTACGCGCAGATGCGCGAGACCTGCCCGGTGCACAGGTTCGAGGGCCACGAGCCACCGTTCTACACGGCGTTCACCTACGAAGCCGTGGTGGAGATCGTGATGAACCGCGACGACTGGACGGCGCGCTACGGGATCTCCCCGCAGTTCCAGCGGGGCGTCGGATTCAACACCGACGGACCTGAACACCTCAAGTTCCGCCGCGCCGTGATGGCCGGCCTGACCCCGCGCAACATCGAGGCGCTGGTCCCCGAGATCACCGCTGAGGTCGACGAACTGGTCGACGGCATGCGCGCGCACGGTCCGGGCGACTTCCAGGATTTGTTCGCCGGCCCGCTGCCCATCGCGGTCTTCATCAAGCTGCTCGGCGTCAGCGGCGACCCGAAACGGTTCCAGGCGCTTGCCGATCCGCTGATGACCGAGGGGATGAACAGCACCGATATCAGCGGATTCCGCCGCATCGTCGCGGAACTCGACGACTACTGGGCCGAGCAGTTGGCGCCGCGCCGCGAAGCATTGGCCAAGGTCGACGAGCCGGGTCCGCAGCACCTCGGCACCGTGGTGCCCGACGACCTGATGTCGACGCTCCTGGTGTTCCGCACCGAGGACGGTCGCCCGCTGAACGACTTCGAGATCTCCAATTCGCTGATGAACCTGCTGCTGGCCGGGGCGGAGACGACAACGTCGCTACTGACCAACGTCGTGTGGCGGTTGCTGGAGGATCCGGGCCGCTGGGCCGAACTGGTTGCCGACCGCAGCCTCATCGACCGCGCGATCGAAGAGAGCCTGCGGTTCGACGCGCCGGTGCTCGGGATGTTCCGGACCAGCCTGCACGAGGTGGAGCTCGCCGGCGTGCCGATCCCCGCGAAGTCGAAGATCCACGCGAATTACGGTGCGGCGAACCGTGATCCAGCGGTGTTCGAATGTCCCGACGAGTTCCGTCTGGACCGGCCGCAGGAGCAATTGCGCAAGCACATCGCGTTCGGTCGCGGCGCGCACGTGTGCCCCGGCGCGCAGCTGTCGCGGCTGGAGGCGAACATCGCGCTGACCGCCCTGCTCGACGCGTTCCCCGGCCTGCGTCTCGAGAATTCCGGTACCCGCATCGACCCGTTCAACTTCTGGGGTCGCAAGACGCTGCCGGTGAGTTGGTGACGGCGCGCCGAATGTGAAGTGGTGGCGAGTTTTCGGCCGGAAACTCGCCACCGCTTCACGTTGGGCGTCAGGTCCAGACGGCAGGCGGGCTCAGCGGCAAGACCCGGCCCGCCAACCCCTCGGGTTTGCCGATCGTCTTCGGCAGCAGTGTCCGCCGCGCGAAGCGCCATCCGTCCGCGGTCCGCACGCATTCGTCGTCGTACACGCCGAGGAATTGGATCGGCCGGCTGTCGGACCGGCGGCGCGCCCACTCGGTGATCGGGAACCGCGCCCGTGCGGTGTCGCCGTCGACGGTGACCATCCCCTGGTGCACGGTCTGGAACACGAACTCCAGATCCGCGCAGGTCCGCTCGATGGTCTCGGTGACCGCTGCCCGACCTATTGCGGGTTCGGTTGTCGGCGAGTGCAGTTCGCCGTCCACAGCGTAGGTCTGGCAGGCTTCGGCGATCTCGCCGCGCGACACCGCCTCGGCGTACGCGACGGCGAGGTGGGTGATCGCGACGACGTCGCACGCTTCCTGCGCCGACCTCGGCTCCCGCGGCAGCATCAGCTTTGCGGAACGACGGCGTTGAGCTCCTCGAACTTGGCGATGTCGGCTTCGCTGTAGCCGAGCTCGGCAAGGATGGCCCGGTTGTGCTCGCCGCGCTGGCACGGCGGTGCGACGCGCCCCGGCGTCTCGGAGAACGTGACCGGCGGCGCGGCACGGACCATTTCACCGAATACCGGGTGGTCGAACGCCACGGTGAGCCCGGTTTCGCGCAGCACGGGGTCGAACACCGTGAAGATCGGCTGGCCCATGAGATTCGCCTCGACGCACCCGACACCCGCGGCCGTCAACTCCTTTTCCCATTCGCCGGCGGGGCGTTCGGCGAACTTCGCCGCGAGCAGCGTCTCCAGTTCGTCGTTGTTGGCCTTGCGCGCCTCCGCCGTTGCGAACCGCGCGTCGGTCTCCAGTTCCGGCAAGCCGAACGTCCGTACCAGGGTGGCGAACTCCGCGTCGGTCTTCACCGCCAGACACACCCAGCCCTCGGCGGCCTGATACACCCGGTCCAGCGCGCTGGTCCCGTAGTACTCGCTGTCGCACAGCGGGGTCGCCGGCTTGCCGTCGTATGTGCAGAAGTCGTCGGCGTACGCCCACGCGTTGCCGCCGATCATCGACGTTCGCATGAACTGCCCGGTGCCGGTGCGGCGCTGGTGGTAGATCCCCAGCGACAGAGCCGCGAGCACCGCGAGCGCGGCGTTGCTGTCGCCGTCGACCATCATGTTCAGTCGCGGAAGCACCACCGCCTGCAGCTCCATCACCGAGAAACCCTCGCTCTGCGCGGGATCCACCCAGTAGCCGACCTGCCTGCCGAAGCTGCCCGCAACAGTCTGCGCGGCCTGCGCGTAGAGGGCGCGTTTGGCGTACGGCCCATCGGTCCCGTAACCCGCGGCGTGCACATACAGCAGCCGGGGATTGAGCGCGGAGAGCTCCTCGTACCCCAGGCCCAGCCTCTCGGCCACGCCGGTGCGGAAGCTGTTGACGAACACGTCGGCCTTGGCGATGACCTGCTGCGCGATGGCCCGGCCCTCGGGCGTGCGCAGATTCAGCGACAGGCTCTCCTTCGCCGCGGTGGTCTTGTTGGTGGCCACCTCCGGACCGAACGAGTTGCGGTGCGGATCGCCGTTGCCGTCCTCGATCTTGATGACTCGCGCGCCCAGCGCGGCCAGCATCGCGGTGCCGTACGGCATCGCATAGAAGGACCCGAACTCGACGACCGTGACACCTTCGAACGGGTGCTTCGGGGCCGCACCGCCCCCGGTGGGAAACTCGTGGACGGCAAGCGGACCCGCGTTGTCACCGAGTGCGGGCGCCGAGCGTTGCGGACCGATCGGCGTCTTCTCGAAGTGGCCGACGGGACCGACCTGACGGATGGTGCCCAGTACAGGGTCCTCCACACTCACCACGTCACCGTTGTGCGCGATCTGCGGGTGCTTCATGCCCTCTTCGCTGGTGACCGCGACCTCGAACGCGACGTCGGGGCTGGCCTGCAGCAACGGCAGCCAGTGATCGAAATCCTTGGCGCGGAAGGCTTCCAGCAGGAGGTCTTCCCACTCCTGGGCGTCGTCGGCGTTGGCGAAGGTCGGCAGCCCCTTGAACTTCGGGTCGTCGAGGACGTGGGCGATTCCGGCCACCTCGCACAATGCGCGGCCCTGGTGCGGCAGCATCGTGGAGGTCTGGATGAATCGGCCGTCCCTGGTCACCAGCAGCACACCGAAGCGGCTGGCCGATGTCGCCGCGCGGGCGTCGCCGCTGGGCTTCTCACCGCGCTTGGCCATCACCTGCACGACGGTCGCCACAAAGTAGTCGATCGGGTCCAGGCCGGCGAACAGCGTCGAATCGAGGGCCTGTCCGCGCCCGGTGCTCTCACGGACGAGCAGCGCCCCGAGAATCCCGGCCGCCGATTGCATACCGGCGCCGAAACTCGCCCACGGGACCGGGAACATGATCGGCCCCTCGCGGTGCCCGAACGCTCCGCGCGCCCACAGCCCCGCCTTCGCCGCGATCAACGAGTCGTAGCCCTTCAACGCCGAATAGGGACCCGTTTTACCGAATCCCGTGATGCTGCAATGGATCAGCGCCGGATTGAGAGCGCGCAGATCGTCGGCTCCGATGCCCCACGCCGAGGTGGTACCCGGCGCGAACCCCTCGATGACGACATCGGCCTTGGCCGCCAGATCGCGGACCGTCTGCTGCCCCTCGGGGGTCCGCAGGTCGGCCACCAAGCTCTCCTTGCCGCGGTTCCAGACCAAGAATCCGCTCGGATTGTCGCTGCGCAGCCGATCGCCCTCGGGTGGCTCGATCTTCAGCACCCGGGCACCGGCGTCGGCAAGCACCACGCCGGCGATGGCGGCCGCGGCACTACCCGCACCGAGTTCGAGCACATTCAGTCCGCCGCAGATCGGCTCCATGCAGGCCTCCTCGCCATCCGTGATCGCCCGGCAATTTTACAGCATAAAGTTACGACGGTCACACCGACGGCTAATACTGGCGCATCCGTACCGACGTGGCCGCGATCAGCCGGTCACCGCGACCCGCGTCGCGCAATTCGACACGGCAGCCGACGGAGTCGCCCTCTATCGCGGAGTAGACCGGTGTTGCGATGAACGGGCCCACTCGTCCGGGCGCGACCACCGTCATCGCCAGGTGCTCCACCACGAGCTCGTCGCTGCCCAGCGCGGCGGCCGCACAGTCCAGTGCCACCGCCTCGGTGATGACCAGCATCGGTCCGTGATGCAGCCATTCGACTCCGACTTCGAGCGGCAGGCGCGGAATCTCCATCGAAGCCTCGCCCCGCCGCCGGCCCGAATAGGCGTGCCACAGAGGCGGTCTGCCGACCCAACTCACATCCGGCGGGCCGGGCTGCGGAAAGCAGAACCGGTGCGGTGAGTGGCCGAGCACCGACCAGTTCGCGGTGCCGAAGCCCAGGTGACGGGAGGGGTCGTCCGCGTCGAAGATCCGCGCCTCGGTGAACAGTTGCGAGCGCATCTCGGTGGTGACCCGGCCCGCGAGGTACGCGCGTCGCGTGTCGATCGCACAGTCGACGATGTCGAGGTCGACCTGCGTCACCGCGTGCACCCGCATCGACTCCACGTTGACAGTCGCCGCGTCGAGCATCGCGATGGCCAACGGCGCGGCAAGCACCGCGCCCACGGGTGTGCGCAGATCATCGCGCAGCACAAGCTCGTTGGCCGCCCGCGTCGAGTCCACGGCCTGGGGCCGCGAACCCAGGTAGGCGTAGCTCATCAGCACGCCGCGGGTGGGCGCCCAGTCGCTCTGCGGGTCCGGGCGGGACTGGTGCGTGGCGGGAGCGTCCGTCACGTCGCCGCGGGGGTGTCTTCCAGTTTCGGCACGTCGAACAGCTCCTCGAACGTTCCGCGCAGCACCCGGTTCTTGATCCGCGGATCGACCGAGTCGAACAGCCCGTGCAGCGTCTCCTGGGTGTGGCCGTAGGTGCCCTCCAGGTGCGGGTAGTCGTCACCCCACAGCACGTTGTTGTATCCGGTGTCCTCGATGATCTGCACGGCGCTGATGTCGTGCTGGAACGACGCGTAGACCTGCTGGCGCACGATTTCGCTCGGGAGCCGATTCAGCCTGGGCCGCACGAACATCCCGTGCTGCCGGTACGCCTCGTCCATCCGGTCACCGATGGCCGGTACCCAGCCGGCACCGCCCTCGGCGATCAGCACCTTCAGATCCGGGTGCCGGTCGAGCGCGCCGCTGGCGACGAGATGCGACACGACCCGCATGCCCGGGTACGTCGTCTCCATGTAGTTGACCACCGCACCGCCGGGACCCCGGTACACGACGGTGTCACCGCCGGTGCCGATGTGGTAGGCCAACACCATGTTCGCGGCGTCGGCCGCCGCCCACAGCGGCTCCCAGATGTCGAGCCCCCACTGCCGGTCGTCGGGCATCGTGCACGGCAGGAACACCGACTGAAAGCCTTGTTCGGCAGCCCATTCCACCTCGGCCGCGGCGTCGGTCGGTTCGACCAGCGGGACGATACAGGGGGTGAAAATCCGCTTCTGCCAGGACATCACCTCTTCCAGCGACCACTGGTTCCACGCGCGGGCAGCCGCGCGGGCGAGCTCGGCGTCGGTGATGTTGACGGTCCAGAAGCCGGTCGACGGGAAGGCCAGCTGGCACTGCACGCCCTCGCGGTCGAGGTCCTGCAACCGGATCGCGATGTCGGAGGCACCCGGCGGACGCATCGCGTCCATGAAGTCGTTGAGCTGGCGGCTCAGCTGCTTGCCGTCGACGTAGACGATCTCGTACTTCTCACCCCGCTCGGTGCGCGGTGCCCGGTCGGCCAGCCGCTTGGGCAGCCGCGAGGTCCACAGGTCCTCGGGCTCCATTGCGTGCGAGTCGCCGGAATGCGCCCAGATCTTCTCGCGTTCGGCGGTCTCGGGTGCGATCTCGGTTGCCTGCGTCATGCTCGAGGGCTCCTTCGGGTTCGACGTCACCTGCGAATCTGGTATTGACCTTACACTGTAACGTTGAAGTTGGAAACGGGATTGGCGAAGAACGAGGGAAGGTCGTCGAATGAGCACCGGAACTGCCGCAGAAACTGGGCTGACCACGCGTTTTGCCGAGGCGCTCACCGCGGACACGCTGTCGGCGCTGATGCGTTCGACCTGGACGTGGGACGATCGCGCACTACGGCGGGACCTGAGCGCGCTGCTGGTGAAGGCCGCCGCGAGCAATGCGGCCACCGCCGACGACGCGGTTCAGAAGGCGCTGCGGGCCGACGCGCTACAGGAGGGATCCCGGTTCGTGTCCGCCGTACTGGGTCCGCACCTGGTCGCCGATGGGGGCAGCCCTCTGCGAGCTCATTTCCTCGCTGCCGCAAGTGATCCGACACCGTTCGATCGGCTGGCCGACGAGGCGCGGGCCCAGATCCGCCCCCGCGTCACCGAGTACCTGCAGGCCTGCGCCACCGCCGACGACGCCGACGAGCCCTCGCCCACTGGCGGACCGAGCGACCTCGGCTCGGCGATGCGCGCCTTCGGGCGCTCCGACGGGGCGTCTGCGCTGCGCGGCAACATCGCACTGGCGCTGCAGACGCTGCGCACGATCCGCGGCGATGGCGCCGAGCTCGCCGCAAAGATCGAACGCGGTCAGCTGCGGGCCACGTTGGCCGCCGCCGAGAAGTCCGGGTCGTGGGATCCCGCTCTGGTCAAGACCCGGGCGGTACCCGAGACCGCGGGCTGGAAGCTGACCGGGGCCAAGCACTTCGTGCAGGACGCCGCCGACGCCGGCGTCCTGCTCGTCGTGGCGCGCTCGGTGGCCGGCCCGTCGCTGTTCGCCGTCGACGCCGACGCGTCGGGAGTCCAGGTCACCGCGGTGGAAACCATTGATCCCGGCCGGCCGCTGTTCACCGTCGAGCTCGACGACACCCCCGCCACGCTGCTGGGGCGAGAGGGCCAGGGCGGGCTGCTGATGCGGCGCTCGATCGACCTGGCCATGACCGCACTGGCCGGTGAGCAGCTCGGCATGCTCGAGCGGGCGATCGGCATCCTGGCGCATCACCAGCACGACTGGCCGGGTGACGAACTCGTCCAGACCGTCCTCGATCACGCAGCTGCCCTCGCACTGTGGACAGCCGCGCTCGCCCCGGACGCCGGCGAGGAAGTCGCGACCATGGCCCACATCGCGTGCTCGGACGCGTCCGTGCGGGCCGCCCGATTGGCCGCCGGACTCACCGGCGACGACGAAGCCAGGAGCCTGTGGCGGCGGGCCCTGTCGGCCAGCCTTCTGCTCGGTGGGCCCGCGGTCTACTACGAGCGGCTGCTCGATCGCCTGGGGATCTAAGACCGCCCGTCTTTCGTCGCCGTCCTCTAGCATGATCGAGTCATATGCCGAGAGGACGGAGTGGGCTGATCGCGCCGAAGCAGGCCGCCGCGGACTCGGCGTCGGGTACCGCCAAGCGGGGTAAGCCACCGACGCTTACCGAGGAGCAGATCGTCGACGCGGCGCTGAACATCATCCGCGCCGAAGGTCTCGACGCGCTGTCGATGCGCCGGCTGTCGCGCGAACTCGGCCGCTCGGCGATGGCCCCGTACTGGTATGTCAACGACAAGCGCGAACTGCTCGACCTCGTCACCCGCAAGCTCCTCTCGGAAGTCAAACTGCCCGAGCCGGATTCGGGTCCATGGGAGGACCGACTGCGCGAGGTGGTCACCGGGATCGACGCGCGACTGCACGATCACCCGGGCATCGCCGCGGTGATGCTCGAACGGATGCAGAACACCGACCGGCGGCTGATGAACGGGATCATGGAGATCCTGCTCGACGCGGGTTTCGAAGGGGCGGACGTGTTTCTGTCGTACGCGATGATCCACACCTACCTGTTCGGCCGCTACCAGGTGGTCGGAGTCGACACTCCAGACCCGGCCAAAGGTCTGCCGGGTGACCTGGAGGACACGTTGCAACGTCTGATCCCCCACCTGACCAAGCTGCGCGGACGCGACTTCTTCAACTACGGCGTCGACACGATCATCGCTGGACTGCAGGCCCAGCTTGCGGCGAAGAAGCGTCCACGCCGGCGTCGCTGACGGCCGCGAACCACGTAACAAGCCTGTCCCACAGCTTCTTTCGGGTCGAGGCGAAGTTGTGCATGTGCGCCATGCGTTCGCAGACGAACAGGGTGATGTCGGTCGAGGCGCGGTAGGCCGACGGTTCGCGGTGCGGTTCAGGTGCGGTGTCGCGCTCACCGAGACCGATGAACACCGGCACCGACAGCTCGGCGGCCTCGGCGCTGATGTAGCCCGGTGACAGCATCGCGACCACGCAGACCGGCACGCTCTTGCTGCCGAACGGCGGCGCCGTCTGGCGCAACGGGTAGCCGCCTGCGGTGTCGGCCTCGACGATGTCGGCAGGCACGTCCTCGTAGTGGAACGGGTAGAGGAATTCCGGGATCGCGGCCGCCGACGCAGACAGGGACAGCGAGTCGGGCCCGTCGTCGCGGGTGTAGTGGAAACTCTCCACGTACTGCGCATCCTCGGCGCTGCGCTGCGGCAACACGGTGTGAATTCCGCTGTAGCCGAGCACCGCGACGGCGTCGTACGTGCGGTGCCGTGCCGCCATGATGACGGTGACGCCGCCGCCCATCGACTGCCCCATCCCGATGCGGGCACCGACGTCGACAGCCGGATACCCCTCGACCAGCGTGCCGTCCCGTAGCCTTCGCGAGATCTCCTGCACGGCAGCGTCATCGGCCGCTGCGATGTCCTCGATGCGAACCGTGTCGGCGACCTCCGCAGTGCTGTCCCCCGCCCCGAGATGGTCGATGGCCACCATGATCAGCCCGCGCTCGACATGGTGGGCGGCCTGACTGTAGCCGTCGTGCCCGTCGAAGTGCATGTCGTAGTAGCCGCGGGAGTACCCGCCACCCGGTAGCGCGAACACCACCGGTTGTCGAGGGCGGAGACGTTCGGGGGCCGGCAGGTACGCCGTCGCCGCGATGGACAGCGGACAGTCGAGGGCACACGCCTCGGTGACGTCGACGGTGACGTCGGCGCGCCGCATGTCAGCTCGCCGTGAAGGTCACCGGGAGCTTGGTCACGGTGCGGACCGAGACATTGTCGTAGACAAGGTCTTCGGGCGCCGGCACCTGGTAGTCCGGAATCCGGTTGAGGATCTCCTCGAGCGCAACCCGCAGCTCCATCCGTGCCAGGTGCGAGCCCAGGCACCGGTGGGTACCGCTGGCGAACACCATGTTCGGCGCGCGACCGCGGTTGAAGTCGACCTCGAGGGGATTGTCGTAGTGGGTGGGGTCGACGTTGGCCGCGGCCCAGATCGCGTGGATCGCCTCACCGGCCTTGATCACCAGGCCGTCGCCGAGGTCGATGTCCGCGGTGGCGTGCCGCTGGCCTGCGGGCACCGGCGACTCGTACCGGAGGATCTCCTCGATGGCGGCCGGCAACAGCGAGCGATCGGCAATCAGGCGGTCCCGCGCCTCCGGGTTCTGCCCCAGCCACGCGAAGATGCACGACAGCGACGAGGTGATCGTGTCGAGGCCGGCGAACATCAGCAGGAACATGATGTTGAGCAGGTCGAGCTCCTCGATCGGCTTACCGTCGACCTCCGAGCGCAACAAAATACCGATGACGTCGTTCTTCTGTTCGGTGTCCTTGCGCCGTTCGGCGAGATAGTTCACGAAGTACTCGAGCAGTTTGCCGCCGGCCACCGCCATGTTGGCCTCGATCTCCTCGACCGTGTCACCCTCCGGGTGGATGACACCGTTCTTGAAATCGAGAAAGAAATCGAGGTCCTCGATCGGCGCGCCGACCAGCCGCAGGAACGTCAGCGACGGCAGCGGCTCACAGAACTCGTCGTGCAGTTCCGCGTGTCCGCGCGAGGCGAACTTGTCGATGAGTTCGCCTGCCAGCGTCCGGATCTGCTCCTCCAGCGGCGCCATCTGCTTGGGGCCGAAGAGCGGGTCGAGCAGTTTGCGCCACTTCTTGTGGTCCTCACCGTCGATCTCGAGCGGGATCAACGGGTTGTCATTACCGAAGCTACCGCCCTGGCCGCCATTGCCGAGGATCGCCGGGTGCCGATTGACCCTGATGATGTCGTCGAAGCGGTAAAGGGTCACCACTCCATTGACCCGCTCGGCGCGGACCTTGCCCGCCTTCTCGCTGTAGAACGCCTGCGGGCTCGCCATCGACTTGACGTACTGGGCGATGGGGGCGAGTCGCGGGTCGAACTTCGTTGCTTGCGTCATCAGTCCTCGTTCTCCGGGCCGTTGCTGGGGGCTGCTGGCCACCCGACCTTACACTGTAACGTGATGTGAGGCACAGGGGAACACCTCATCGGTTCAAGTCGGATCGAATCTCGTCGGGCAGGGCGCCGGAGGTGATGTCGTCGGACTGGCCCAGATCAGTCGGAAAGATGATCGAGGTGCGGGCAAACTGGCCGCCGTCGGCCGACGCGATGGTCTGGCCCGACATGTAAGCCGCCTCGTCCGACGCGAGGAACAACGCCAGGTAGGCGTTGTCCAGAAGCTGTGGCGGTCGGTCCAACCGCAACGGCATGGCTCGGTTGTCGGGGTCCCACGGCGACATCTCCTCGTACGACTTGCCGAGCACATCGGCCTCCGGTGAGAGCGCGAAGTTCACCGACATGCCGTGCGTGGGGCACAACGCGTTCGCCCGGATTCCGTACTTGCCCAATTCGAGGGCGGTCGCGCGCGTCAAGCCGTTGCCCGCGGCCTTGGACGCCGCGTACATCGGGAAACCGGGGTACGCCGCGAACGACGCCGCCGACGTGGTCGCCAGAAGCGTCCCGCCGACGTTGTTGGCGACCATCCACTTCGCCGCCGAGCGCCAGGCGAGATAGATTCCGGTCACGTTGACGGCGAAGATGTTGTTCCAGTCCTCGAGTTCGGAGTCGACGAACCCCTGCATGCCGAAACCCGGTTCCGGAATGCCGGCGTTGGCCCACATGACGTCGATCCGCCCGAACCGCTCAACGGTCCGGGCGACCAGATTCTGCATGTCCGCCTCGACGCGCACGTCCGCGTCAACGGCGATCGCTTCGCCGCCGGCGTCGTTGATCAGCTGAGCGGCGGCATCCGCGCGCCCGGGTACCACGTCGCTGACCACAAGTCTCGCGCCGTGTTCGGCGAACAGTTGGGCCGCCCGGCGGCCCAGGCCTGAGCCGGATCCGGTGATCGCAATGATCTTGTCGGCGAGGCGCATTGGCGCTCCTTTCACTCCCGCATGCGCTGGAGTCGTTGGTTGGTGCGGGCGAGCCAGGCGTCGTAGTCGGTGGCTTTGCGCAGGAACGAATCCCCCACCCGCGGATGCGGCAGCGCCAGAAAGCGGCCGGTTTGCGCCGCGTCGAGCGCCTGGCGTGCGCAGTCTTCGGGTTCGACGACCTCCCCCAGCGCGCTGAGGTCCGGTCGTCCGGCGGCGCCGTCGTGCTCGTCGTCCTCGTCGTCCTCGTTGCGCCCGAGCATGCCGGTGTTGACCGCGTTCGGGCACAGGCAGGTGACCTGGATACCGCGGTGCCCGTAGTTGAGCGCGACCCATTCGGCGAATCCGAGCGCACCGTGTTTGGTGAGCGTGTAGCCCATGAACGACGGTCCGGTGATCAGCGCGGCCGAGGAGATCGTCTGGATCAGCCAGCCTGCACCGCGGTCGAGCATTCCGGGCAGCACCGCCTGGGCCGCCCAGACGTGGCTGAGCAGGTTCACGTCGACGATGCGACGCAGGTCCTCCGCGGACACCTGGAGCCCGTCCCCGGTGTCGGAGAAGCCGGCGTTGGAGCAGAACACCGCCACCGGCCCGAAGGCGTCCTCGGCGCTGGCGACCAGGTCGTTGACCGCGTCCTGGGAACCGACGTCACAGGCCGCCGCGATCCCACCCACGCGCGCCGCGACCTTTTGCGCGCGTTCGACGTTGAGGTCAGCGACCACCACCCGCGCGCCGCGTGCGGTCAGTTCTTCGGCCAGGGCGCGGCCGATCCCGTGTCCCCCTCCCGTCACGACCGCGCACCGGCCGGCGAGTTCCATCCGCGCCGCGCTCATGACAGTCCACCGTCGACAGCGAAGACCTGTCCGGTGGTGAAGCTCGCCGCGTCGCTGGCCAGATACAGTGCGGCGCCGGCGATCTCGGTAGGCTCGCCGAGGCGGCCGAGCACAGCCTTCGATGCGGCGAGGTCGCGTTCATGCTGGGGCCAGGCCTTGACGACGTCGGTGTCGACCGCGCCCGGCATGATCGCGTTGACCCGCACCGAGGGTGCCAGCGCCTGGGCGAACGACTTGGTCAGGTTGTTCATGCCCGCCTTCGCGGCGGCGTAGACGATGGCGTGTGCGGCGCCGGTCTGCGCCGAGATGGTGCTGATGTTGACCACCGCGCCGCCGCCGCTGGCGGCCATCCGTGTCCCGACGAGCGCCGTGAGCCGGAACGGGCCCTTGAGGTTGAGCGCGACGGTCTTGTCGAACAGTTCCTCGGAGATGGCGTCCACGCTGTCATACCGCGGTGATGATCCGGCGTTGTTGACCAGGATGTCGATCCGGCCGGCTTCGGCGTACGCGCGCTGCACCAGCTCGTCGCACTCGGACCAGCGGTTGACGTTCGCGGCCAGGGGGATGGCACGTCCGCCGGTTTGTTCGAGTTCGGTGGCGGTCCGCTCGCACGCGTCCGCCTTGCGGCTGACGACGATCACCTCGGCGCCGGCGTTTGCGAGCGTGTCGGCAATCGACCGCCCGATGCCGCGGGTGGCGCCGGTGATCATTGCGACGCGTCCGGTGAGGTCGAAGGGATTACTCATGAGTTCGCATCCAGTTGACGAAGGCCGGTCTCGAGGAGGTGCAGTGCCTCACCGATCCGGACGGCGGGATCGCCGCGACCTCCCGCGGCCACCCACGCATTGAATTCTGTTGCCGCCACGGCACTCATCGCCGACACGATGACCCGCGCCAGGTCACGGCCCTTCGCCCGGCGGCCGGGCAGGCGCCCAGCGACCATCTCGACGATGACGTCGTCGTTGTTGAGGCGCCTGGCGTGGGTGCGGGCCTGTAGCTCGGGGGCCTGAGCGAGGATCCGGCCGAGTTGCAGCACGCGCTCGCGGACCTGTGGCTCGACGTGAGAGGTGGCGAGGAAGGCTTCGCGCAACGCCGTCACGGGTCCTTCGTCGTGTGGGCGCGCGGCCAACGCCTCCCCCAGCCGCTCCCACAGGTGGTGCTCGTATCCGAGCAGGAGTTCGTCCTTGGTGGCGAAGTACCGGAACAAGGTGCGCTCCGAGAGTCCGGCGGCTGCGGCGATTTCACCGACCGTGACGTTGTCGAAGCCCCTCTCGGCGAACATGTTCACTGCGATGCGGCTGATCTCGTCACGCAGCAGACGGCGCCGACGTTCGGCGAGCTGTTCGGTCACCGTCGCGCACCTCGGGCGAACGCGGCCGCGCCGTGGAGGAGGTTGATCACGTACAGCCCCATATCGGTATGTTCGGGATCGACGCCGGCGTGCACCTGGCGGGCGTGCGAGCCTTCCAAGATGATCGCGAGCTTGAACAGGGCCAGCGCCTGGTAATACGGCAGGGCCGAGAGGTCACGTCCCGTGCGCTCGGCATACCGCCGAGCCATGTCGGCCCGGGACGGATATCCGTCTACGCCCCCGGCCTGTTCGGTGATGAGGGGTTCTTCGCCGGGTTCGGTCCAGCGGGCCAGGAGGTGCCCGATGTCGAGGAGCGGATCACCGATGGTGCCGGTGTCCCAGTCGACGATGGCGGCCAGCCGCGCCGGTGGGTCATGGGCCACCATCACGTTGAACGGGCTGTAGTCGCCATGGATGAGCGCGGGTGCGCTCATCGTCGGAGTGTTCGAGGTCAGCCAGTTGCACACGAAGTCCAGTTCGGGCAGATCCCTTGTCCAATAGCGCTCCAACTGCGCGAGCCATCGCGGCACCTGGCGTTCGAGGAATCCCTCCGGCTTGCCGAGCCCGTCGAGGCCACGGGTCTGCCAGTCCACCGACGCAAGGTCGGCGATGCCGTCGACGTATGCCATGGCGAGCTGCCGGCGAAGATCGGCGCTGCTGACGAAGGGTTCCGGTAGCACGAAGCCAGGTGTGAACCCGTCCACCACGCTCATGAGCATGAACGGCGCACCGAGCACGATCGTGTCTTCGCACAGCAGCACCGGCGTCGGGTGCGGAACCGCGGTGCCTTCCAGAGCAGTCAGAATTCGCCACTCGCGCAGAATGTTCGAGGCGCTGGGATCGTTCTTCACCGCGGGCGGGCGACGCAGCACCCACGCGTTGTCGCCGCGGCTGACTTTGTACAGCGCATTGGCGATTCCGGTGGCCGCGCCGATCCGTTCGGCGACCAGTGGCGTGCCGGCACCGGGCAGGCGGTCACCGATCCAGGCGTCGAGCCGGTCGACATCGACGAGCTGCGCGGTGGTCATGTCAGGCAAACTAGCGGCTGTTGACAGTGACTGTCAATCATGACAGCGTCTGTCGAATGATCGACTTCGACTTGCCTGCCGACGTGCGTGACGTGCGTGCCCGCGTGGCTGCCTTCATCGACGACGTGATCCTGCCCGCCGAGAAGGAGATCGGGACACGGCCGTTCTTCGGCCTCGTCGCCGAACTTCAGAAGGTCGCGCGCGAACGAGGACTGTGGTGCCCGTTCGTGCCGGTCGAGTACGGCGGGATGGGCCTGGGTCACCTGGCCAACGCCGTGGTGCAGGTGGAGGTGGGCCGGTCGTTCAGCCACCTCGCGGCGTGGGCGATGAACTGCATGGGCCCGCAGGACGCCACGATGTTGACGCTCATCGAGCACGGCACCGAGGAGCAGAAGCAGCGCTACCTGATCCCCCTGGTCAACGGTGACATCCGGGTGTGCTTCGCGATGACCGAACGGGCGGCGGGCGCTGACGCGACCGGGATGCAGACCGCCGCCGTGCAGAAGGGATCGTCGTGGGTGCTCAACGGCGAGAAATGGTTCACCTCAGGGGCTTCCATCTCGCAGCTGGCGCTGGTGATGGCCAAGACGGATCCCGACGCGCCCCGCCACGAGCAGTACACGACGTTCCTGGTCGAACTGCCCGACCCCGGTTTCGAGATTCTGCGCAACATTCCGGTGATGGGTGAGCACGACGGGCCGTCGTACGGTGACGAGGTCACCATGGGGCATGCGGAGGTACGGATCAACGACCTCGTGGTGCCCGACGAGAACATCCTCGGCGGCCGCGGTCGGGGGTTCGCGATGGGTCAGCACCGGCTCGGCTACGGACGGTTGCGCCACGGGATGTGGAGCATCGCCAAGGCTCAGGCCGCGCTGGACATGGCGACCGCGCGGGCGTGCGAGCGCGTGACGTTCGGCCAGCGGGTCGCCGACCGCCAGGGAGTCCAGTGGATGCTGTCCGACTGCGCCGAAAAGCTGTACATGACACGGCTGATGGTGCTGCACCTGGCGTACAAGATGGAGAAGGGCCTCGATCTGCGGGTCGAGAACTCGATCGCCAAGACCTACATCGCCAACATGCTCATCGACGTCATCGACACGGCGATGCAGATTCACGGCTCACTGGGCTACACCCACGATCTGCCGCTGGCGGCCTGGCTTTCTGAGGCGCGGATGAACCGGATCGTCGACGGACCGGACGAGGTGCACCGGTGGACGGTCGGCCGCAGTGTGGTGCGGGCGTTCGAGAAGGCCGGCACCACAGCGTCGGCGGCCGGCGGGGACCTGTTCTGACCCGCAGCAAAGGCGAGCGATTCTGAAGGAATGGAAGATGTGGCCCTCCGTCACCCCACCTCCTATTCGCGGTCGACCGGAGAGGAGGTCACCGATGTGGCGTCACCAGAAGCCCAGAAGTCGTTCCACGCCTGCGACTTCGGTAAGTTAGGCCGCCCAGCGACCGCCCACCCCTCGAAGTCGACCGCCTGCGGACGCTGCGTCACATCCGCGGCATACCAGTGCCGCTCCTTGCGGCGGGTGAAGTACCACTGCCCGTCGACTTTGCGATACGTGTCGTCGTAGCGGATCGCCATGACGATCCACTCGTCTCCCACTTCGTGCTCGGTGCGGCAGTACACGCTGCCGGTGGCATTCTCGGCGTCGACGAGGTCGATTCGATGACCGACGATCTGGTGGATCGACCGGTAGAACTGCCGGGTCATCGACGCGATCGCCTCACGCAAGGCGGCTCGACCGGTGAGGCCCCGCCCGACCTGGACATCGGGGATGAACAGGTCTACCCATGCGTCGAGATCGCGTTCATCGACGGCCATCGCATAGCGGATCGGCAGTTGCTGGATCGCCAGGGTGTCCTCGATACGGCGGAGCCGGTCCTCGATGCTGCCGGGCATCAGGCGCCACCGGTCAGCATGATCGTCTGCCCCGTGATGTAGGAGCAGTCATCGGATACCAGCGAGGCCACCGCACGCCCGATGTCGTCGTGCGGATCGCCCATGCGCCGCAGTGGAATCGCGGCGACCTGCCGCGCGAACCTGTCGGGGTGCTGCTCGCGGAACTGTTCGGCACCAGGGGACATCGCGTTGGGCACGACGACGTTCACGCGGATGTTGTCCGCGCCCCATTCACGTGCGGCCACTCGGGATAGCCCCCGTATCGCCTCCTTCGCCATCGCATACGGGCCGAACATCCGGTTGCCGTCGATCGCGGTGCTCGAGCCGAGATTGACGATCGAACCGCCTGAGCGCGCAACGAGATGCGGATAGGCAGCCTGCATCCCGTACAGGGTCGCCATCGCTCCGCTTCGGAAGCACAAGTCGACATCGTCGTCAGTGGTGTCGACGATCGGCTTCTGCACCGCGCTCTGCGCGTTGTTCACCTGGATGTCCAGTCCGCCGTAGTTGTTGACCGCGTATTCGACCGCGCGGGTCACCTCGTCGCGGTTGGTGACGTCGCACTGCACCGCGGCCGCAGTCCCACCTTCGGCGACGATCTCAGCGGCTACGTCGTCGCATTTGGACTTGGTGCGTCCTGCCAGCACGACGCGGGCGCCGTTTCGCGCCAACGCGAGTGCGATCCCGCGGCCTACGCCCTGGCCCGCACCGGTTACGAGTGCGACTTTTCCTGCCAGCCTTGACTCCATTGGTGTCGGCTCCTCCATTCACATCACGACCGAATACTTCTGTATCGCCGACCCATGGCCATCAGGTCGCGAAGAGCGACATCCCGTTGTCCCGCAGGAAGTGCCGACGGGTTTCGTCGCCCAGGCTTTCGACCCGCTCGTAGAACTCGGCGGGCTCCCGAAGTCCCTCGGCGTGCGGCCAGTCGGACCCCATCACCAACGCCTCTGTCCCACCGAGCGCGTCGGCCAAGGCGACCGTGTCATCCTCGGGGTACGGGACCACCTTGACGTGGCGCTTGAAAATCGTGCTCGGTCGCTCGGTCAACGGACCGCCGAGCCACGGTCCTAGCCGTGCCATACCGCGGCTCTTGTCCATGTGCTTGATGAAATGCGGAATCCACGATGCCCCGAACTCGCTGACCACCACCCGGATGTCGGGGAAGCGACCGAAGAGGTTGTCGAAGATGAGCGCCGACAACGTATCGGTGATCGGCCGCTCACCGTACGAGTTCTGCCACTGCCAAGCCGAGAATTGGAACGGCGGTCCGATCTTCCAACCCCAGTGCGGCGCAACCTCTTGCTGGTAATGGAACTCGGAGATGTGAAAGCAGATGATCGCCTTGGCCTCGTTGACGCGCGCCCAGAACGGATCGAAATAGGGATCGCCCGGGCTGCGGCCGTACGCCGGCCCCGCGGCCAGGTAGATGAACTTCGCGCCCGCGGCCAGCACCCGGTCGAGTTCGGCGACCGCACGATCCAGGTCCCGCAACGACATCAGCGCCGGGGCGTAGATGGTGTCGCGATAATTGAAGCCCCAGTCCTCGTCGACCCACCGGTTGAAGGCGGTGAAGTTGTCGTACAGGGGATCGATACCGTCGAGGAACGGCTCGGCCAGCAGCGCCCAACCCCCCGGGTACATGATCGACTTCTCGATCTGCTGTTCACCGAGCTGGACAAGACGAGCCTCGCGGTCCAGGTACTCAGGCTGGAGCGGCTCGAAGAAGCGCTCGGCGTCGGCCGCGTCGCCCGATGCGCGTTTACGCAACATCTCCGCCAACGATCCTGGCACGTAGGCCTTTTCCAGATCGTGTTCCTTCTCGAAGGCCGTGATGATCCGCTCGTTCGCCAGCAGCGCCTTGTGGCCGCTGGGCATGTCGATGAGACGGATGGCGGTGTCGATCTTGGCTTTCGGCATGAAGCGCGTAAAGCAGTCGGTGGCCTCGTAGGAATGCTGGTCGAAGTCGACCATCTTGTAGGGAAGGGTGCCGACCGTGTTGGGGATGAGGGACATAGGTTCTGCTCCTTTAGTTCTTCGCTGACACAGGCTTGATACGTCGCATCCGCAGCACCGTGGTAGCAACGACTCGGTCGTCGCGACCGGCGTCGCGCAGTTCGACGCGGCAGGCCGCCACATCACCGCTCGACCCGACCGTCACCGGCACCGCGACGAACGGTCCGGTGCGGCCTGGCGCAACGATCGTCGTCGTCAACTGCTCCACCGACACCGTGTCGCTGCCCAACGCGCCGGCACCGGCCTCCAGCGCGGCCGCCTCGGTGATCACCAGCATCGGTCCGTGGTGAAGGCGCTCGGTGCCGATTTCCGGTCGCAAATCAGGGATCTCGAGAAGCCCGTCATCGCGCCGGCGGCCGGTGTAGGCCTGCCACAGTGGCGGGAGATCCCCGGTGTCGTCGACGCCCTTCCCCGGTTCGGGGTAGACGAAGCCGTCCGGTGTCGGGCAGATGACCGACCAGTTCGCCGAACCGAAGCCGATGGTGCGCTGCGCATCGTCGTGGAACACCGCATCGGTGAAGATCTGCGATCGGGCCTCGGTGGACACCCGACCCGCGACGTGAACGGCCGCCAGGTCGGTTCCCGGGTCGACGATCGTGATGTTGACCTGGGTCAGGGCGAGAATGTTGACCGGGTCGACGTTGACGCCGGCGGCGTCGAGCATCGCGATTGCCAACGGCGCCGCCAGCATTGAGCCGCCCGGCGTGCGCAGGTCGCGGCGCAGGCGTAGCTGATTCTCGGCGTGCGTGCGATCCAGCGGCCGGGGCGCCGATGCGAGGTAGCGGTAGCTGATCAGTGCGTCCTTGCTGGTGGCCCACTCACCGAACGGGTCGGCGGCCTCGCGTCGGGTCACGCGTCCGCCAACAGCGGCGCGAGCCGGGTGCAGATGGTTTCGATGTTGCGCATGGTGACGTCCTCGCTCATGCCTCCGATGGATGCCCACAAGAACACGGTGTCCACCGGCGCGCCCGCGGTACCGGACTTGATCGTTTCTGCCAGGTGCTCCGGGGTGCCGTACGCGAAGTCCTTCAACGGCGCCATGCTGCCGGCGTTGACGATGCGGTCGAGGTCGACCGGTCTCGGCGGCGGCCTGCCGGTGCCCTCGACCATATGGCGACGATACGAGTTGAGTTGATATTCCAGGTGTTTGGACACCACCGGCCAGTCAAGTTCCGGATCGTCGGTGGCCCAGCCTTGGATGCCGCCCGACATCACACCACGTTCGACGGGATGTCCGGCCTCGGCGAGGCCGTCCCGGTACGGCTCCCACAGCGACGCGTCAACTGAGAGCAACCCCTCGCCGAGCAGTCCGGCCCGGCGGGCACCCTGCGGTCCCTGATAGCCCATCCAGATCGGCATCGGGTCCTGTACCGGTCCGGGCCGCACACCATCCTTGCCCCACAGTTCGCGCAGTCGGCGGGCCGTGCCGTCGGTCTGGGCGTAGCGGGCCTCAATTGATGCGTCGAACAACTCGAACTCCGGCACGCGGTAGCCGGTGCCGATGCCGAGGTCGAGCCGTCCGCCGGAGATCAGGTCCACCGCCGCGCACTGCTCGGCCAGTTCGGCCGGATGGTGCAGAGGCGCGATGACGATCGCGGTGCCGAGCCGAACCCGGGAGGTTCGGGCCGCCACCGCGGCCGCGAAAGTCAGGGGTTGGGCGAGATAGTCGTCGTCGAAGAGGTGGTGCTCGGAGAACCACACCGAACTGGCGCCCAGCCGTTCGGCCTCCTGACACGCTTCGATCGTGAATCCGTAGAGCCGCGACGGATCCTGCCGCCACTGCGGCGGATTACGCAGATCGAAGTAGACGCCAACCTTCATCGGTTTTCCTTTCTCGGCGCGCTTGGCAGGACGCCTTCACGGCGAAACGCCCTCCACTGCGCAGGATCCCAAACATCTTGGTCTTCCGCGTACACCGTGGCACCCGCATAGCTCCACTCCACCAGACTCTGGTGGACCAGCATCGACGGGTACACGAGATTGGTGAACTGCGAGACAACCTCACCATGCGCGACGGCTGAGCGTCCCAGCTCGTCGATGACCTCGATGTCGATCGCCGCGGGCATGCCGTTGTCCTTGCGGTGTACGCGTCGTTCGCCGCTGACTGCCTTACTCCATACGCCGTCCCGCCAGATGAATCCCATCACCACGCGGTCCTCACCCCGGTCCAGAGACAGGCCGAGGAACCCGTCGTCGACGCTCGGGAAGGCGTAGTCGTAACCAGCCTTCACCCCGCGCAGGTCCGACCTCCTTCCCCAACTACGGTCGCGCATCAGGATGCAGTTCACTTCCATCGGCTGCGCTCGTAGGGTGATTGTTCCGGTCACCCGGCCCGCCTGATCGACGTGGTAGGCACCCGTGAAAGGAGGCCGCGGCTTGGGCGCGGTGACCAGCGCCGGCGCGATCGCATCGAACTGCAAATCGACATCGATTTCGTCGTTCGAAATGCCGAAAGCAAAGGATTTGTTGGGTTCTCGCTGCCGGACAAATAGCCCACCGGGCAACCGTGCGTCCCGCATGTCGAGGCCAGCGGGGATCGGTAAGTGATGCTGCATCGAGTAAAAGGGCGTTTCCCACGGCGTCGTACCCGTGTCGTCGAACAACGTCACGCCCCCGCCGATGCTGTTGAGCAGCGGACGAAAGTAGAGATAGAAGTTGCCGAACAGTTTGCATTCCGGGACGGCGAAGGTGAACCAGAATGTCTCGGTCCACCAGGTGTCCGCACCCTCCGGCGGCGTGTGCAATGTGTCGTCTTCGGTAGACAAGTTGTAGTCAGACATGCGCTTCCTAGAATCTCGGCAGTGGTGTGGTCGCCATGGGGCCCAGTAACTCGGCCATCCGGACGGTTTCACGCTGCACATGTCGTCCCAAGTAGCTCAACACCGTATTGGTATCGACGGTGTCGGCACGGATGCGTTCGCACAGTTCCTTTCTGCCGTCGGCAGCGACCGACATGTCCTCGCCGAGCAGTGATGCCAGATCTCGTCGCTCTTGGTCTTCGATGGCGGCGTCATAGCGCTCCCCCTGTTGCAGGTGACGGACGGTGCGCAGGGCTGCCTTGGCCTGAGCGATCTGGTACGGATCCGACAGCGACGGCAAGAGCCGCTCGCGCAACGTCGTGCGGATGAATGCGAGCGAACCCTCACGCTCGGAACCCGTGTCGGGCTGAGGTTCCAGCGAGACTGGTCCTTGCTCGACGCCGGCAAGTTCGCGGAGAGCGTCGATGACCAGACGACCGTGAAAAGCGGGCCCGCTGACCATGATCGGGTATTGCGGGTCGTCATGCCCACGGGCGCGTACAACATCGCCGGCGATCAGTATTTTCAGCATGGCACTCACTGCACCGTGCCAGATGCGCGCGCGGTCGAAGGGAAGCCCACTCGCTTCGGAATAGACTTCGAAGCGGCGAGTCAGATTCCCGAACGGAAACAGCAGAGCGCGAGCGACTACCCAACCGAGATCCTCATACGGGTCGCCCAGGTGCGAAAGCTCCCAGTCGACGACGGCCGTCACCCGGCCTTCATGCTGGACGAAGTTGCCGGGACCCGTATCGCCCTGCACCAGGACAGTCCGGTCGACGTCATTCGGAGCGTTGCGCCGCAGCCACTCCCCGGCAAAAGTGACGACCGGGTTCGCGGGCGCATTCGCCGCGTGAAAGCGCAACCAGTGGTCCAGATCGAGAGTGGCATGTTCCTGCGCCGTGGTGGGCACCGGCATCGGTGGTAGCTCGAGGGCGGTGGGATCAAGCGCGTGAAGCGCGGCGATGTGCCGCATCAACTCGTCGGAGACCGCCTCCCGTGTTGCGGGGTCCAGTCCACTCAGGTCATCAGTTCCGGCAACACGCTGCGCGGCAACAAGCCCGCGCTCGGTGTCGACGGCATAGATGTCTGGGACGGGAACGGGTGTGTGCGCCAACGCGCGGTAGATCTGCGTCTCCCTCGACTCGTCTCCGTAGACCTGGAGAGTGTCGCGAGTTCGACGCACGATCACCGGAACGAGATCATCGCCACGAGTGACGTCCACGCTCCAACTGGAGCGGGTGCCCGCGACGATCGGCTGGACCGAAACTTCGTCGGCACCCAGCGTTTCACGCATCCATTCATGCAGGAACGCTTCGAAGTCGGCGTCATCACTGCGGGACAACAACGCGTCATTACCGGGAGTTCCGGCGGGTGCCTGTATTCGAGCTGCCACGCTGACCCTTCTGTAAACGGTGTTCACTTCCTGGTAAACGGTGTATACCACGTCGAGTGAACGCCGTATACCCCATACTGGGGAACATGGCCGCCCCTGCGACAGCGCCTCTGACCCGCGATCGCATCGTTTCCGCCGCGCTCAGCTTGACCAAGGCTGCCGGCGAACCGCCCAGCATGCGCACGCTGGCCGGTGAACTGTCGGTCACCCCGGGAGCTCTGTACCGCCACGTCGCTGGACAGGCCGACTTGGTGGCGCTGATGATCGACGAGGTGATGGAGCACGTCGAGATGCCCGATGAGGCGACCGAACCGGATCCCTGGCGGCGGATCCGTGCTCACGTGCATTCCCTCACCAAGACGCTCGACGCCTACCCCGGATTAGACCGCTTGATCGCGCACCACGGCGACAGCAGCAATGCTGCCCGCGTCCGGCAACAATGGACGATGGACCAATTGCGGACCGCAGGCCTGAATCGGCGGGATGCCGGTCGTGCGTACGGGGCGCTCGACATCTACTGGCTCGGCTCTCGCCAGAGGACCCAGCGGTCCGTCGCGACTTTTCTCTTCGGACTCGACCGGCTGCTCGAAGGGCTGCGCGCTCACAGCCGGAACTCGTCCGCGACCTCAGGATAGAACGCCCGCGCCCAGCGGCGGAAGTCTGTGAAGGCCTGCCCCTCGACGGTTGCCAGCGCAGGCGGATCCTCGAACCGCTGGTGGCTCCAGATCGCGATGTCGTTCGGCAGCTGCGAGATGGCCTGATCCAGCCGCGACTCGAGCACATCAGGGGTGTCGCCGGGCAGCTTCTCGAGCCACACCGTCTGGAACATGTCGCTCGTGCCGGCCTCGATCGGTGTGGTCGACAGCAGGATCAACGTGTTCATCGAGCCCGACAGCGACGTGTAGTTCAGACCGACCCCCGCAACGAGGATCGACAGCGTGTCCCCGTCGTGACTGTCGGGTTCCATTGGCCGCCAGCGGCTCCCGAACCCGATCTGACTGAACCAGTGCGCCTCGTCCTGCCAGCGGCGCAGAAACACAGGATGACTTCGCGCGCCGTGCACGTAGCGGAAATGGATCGGGTCGGCGGCATTCTCGCTGACGAGCTGCGGGTGCAGCGTGAGCGCGTCGAATTTGACCTGGCTCGGCGCGTGATACTGCAGGGCCGCGGTGTGGGACGCGGTGTCGGTGAAGATGTCGGGCGGTTCCCAGTCCGGCTCGCGACCGTCGACGTCGTGCCACATGTACACCATGCCGGACTGTTCGCGCACCGGCCAGACCCGCAGGCGACGTGCGCGGTTCGGCCGGTCGGGTTGGTACGGAATGTGGGTGTTGCGGCCCTCGGGGCTCCAGTGCCACCCGTGAAACGGACACACGACGCAGTCGTCCTGTACGTGGCCGCCGTAGCCCAGGTGCCCGCCGAGATGCCGGCAGTGTGCATCGAGGATGTGTAACGTCCCGCTGGTGTCGCGGTAAGCGACCTGCTCACCGCCTAAATAGCGCAGCGGCCGCACACCCTCCGCCGGGAAATCTGTCGACCATCCGACCTGGAACCACCCGGTCGGCAGCCAGTGCGGCCTCAGCCGGTCGGGGTTGAGCACGCTGGATTGGGTCATTCGACCAACTCCTTACTTGACCTCTCGACGTGGTGTCGCAGCCCGGCGATCAGAACGTCCAGGGCCTCGGCGAAGGTGTCAATATCGGCTTTACGACGTTTGCGGCCCTCAAGAGCGGCCCGCGACCCCAGCCACAGCCACGTCACCGCGCGGTACACCTTGTGCGCGTCCTCCACGCTGAGCCCCTCGCGCTGCAGCGCAGCCATTCCCTCTTGCCGGAGCCGGTTGGCGACAGGCGAGCTCGGCGAGCGCGCGATCACCGCGTCATCGAGCCCGGGATAGCGGTCCATGAGCGCCTGGACGCCCAGCACCTGGGCGCGCAGCGCCAGCCAGCCGTCGCCGGTATCCGAGCCGGCCTTCGGCGCCTGCTGAAGTACGTGATCGACCACCAACTGGAGAAGCTCGTCCCGGCCGGAAACATGTTTGTACAGGGCACCGACCGATACCCGCAGTTCGTCGCTCAGTGATCGCATCGTCAACGTGGCCAATCCTTTTCGCGCGATCTTGACAGCCGCGGCGACGATCGCATCTACGTCGAGCGCCTCGGCACGAACCCTTGGACGGCCAGCCATACGATGTATAGTAAACAACGTTCGCCATCAGTGCCAGTGCAGACGAGGAACACATGCCTGACGACAATGCACACACCGAGCAGCCCTACGACTTCCGGCTGTCGGACTACGCACGCGACATCGAGACCTTGGAGCACCCACAGGACCA
The DNA here is from genome assembly GCF_001722335.1 of Mycolicibacterium flavescens. GTDB lineage: Bacteria > Actinomycetota > Actinomycetes > Mycobacteriales > Mycobacteriaceae > Mycobacterium > Mycobacterium flavescens. The sequence continues at coordinate 49,680 of NZ_MIHA01000018.1, read as the reverse complement.
CCTCGCCGAGAAGGTAGCGACGACACGGTACGAGCGGTCGGCCGACGGCGCGATCTACCTATATCGGCACGAAGACATTCTCAAACTGAACCGGCATCCGGCGATACTCGGCAACGGTGGACGCGGCAGCATGGTGCCCGGAATGCCTTTGGTGCCACTGGAGATCGATGGTGACGACCACGTCAAGTGGCGCAAGATCCTCGATCCGTTGTTCGCGCCCAAACAGGTCGCCCGGCTCGAGAGCACAATCCGCGAGCTCACCGCGGAACTGGTGGACTGCTTCGCCCACGACACATCGGTCGAAATGTACTCACAGTTCTGTGTGCCGTTGCCTTGCATCGCCTTTCTGCGACTATTCGGCGCGCCCGTAGACGACCTGGGGTTCTTCCTGGAGTACAAGAACGACATGCTGCGCCCGGAGTGTGACACTCCCGAGGAGAACGTCGAGAAGATGCAGGGGGCCGCGCTGCGGATCGCCGCCTACTTCATCGACATCTTGCAGAAGCGGCGGGAAGAGAAGCCCGGTGACGACGTTCTCTGGGCTCTCCTGCAGGCGGAATTCGATGGTGAGCCACTAACCGACGCGCAACTTTTGAGCATCATCATGCTGATGATGTTCGCCGGCTTGGACACAGTGACGGCATCGTTGTCGCTGATGATTCATTGGCTGGCCCAGCATCCGGACGAACGTCAGCGAGTCATCGCAGAACCCACGTTGATGAGAGGGCTTGTCGAGGAGTTGCTTCGGTATGAGTCACCGGTGCAGACGGGTACCCGGTATGCGGCCGAAGGCGTCGACCTCGGAGATGGGCTCGTCATCGAGAAGGGCGAGGCCATCCTCGCGTCGTGGGGAACGGCAAACCTGGACCCGAACGCTCATCCCAACCCGTTGACCGTCGACATTGATCGCCCTCGGCATCAGCACATCGCCTTCGCGAGCGGCACGCATCGGTGCCTGGGGTCCAATCTCGCGCGTTTGGAACTGCGAGTCGCCCTCGAGGAGTTGCACAAGCGGATGCCGAACTACTCACTTCAACCGGGCGAGGCGATTCAGTGGGTGAACATGCCCGTTCGGACGATCGAGTACCTGCCGTTGGTGATCGGCGGCTGACGGCCAGTTACGTCGGCTGCGGGCCGATGCCGAGGTGACGGCAGACGTCGGCCAGCGTCGAGCGCAGCTCGGCCAGTCGCTTCTGCCCGATGATCGCCCCGATCTCGGCGTCCAACTGTTCGGCGATCGCCGCCGCGTCGGCCAGCAGGGCGCGGCCCTTTTCGGTGTACCGAACTATTTTCGCCCTGCCGTCCGCGGGGTCGGGTGCGCGTTCGAGGTACCCGAGTTCTTCGAGTTCGGTCACCAGCTGCCCGACGGCGTTCTTCGAAACGTCCTGCGCCTTGGCGATATCGGAGATGCGGCTGCCCTCCCAGTCGATGAAAACCATCAACCGGGCGTGGGCGGGCCTGAGTTTCGCGTGTCCGAGCGTGCGAGCACGTTCATTGGAGGCGCGCACCATCCACTCGCCGAACTCGATGGCATGTCGCTGCAGCGAGTCCGCCTGAAACCTGCGTACCTGCGACTCGCCGCGCATCGGCATTCTCCTCCGAGATGGTTGACAAGCCGCCGTGTTTTAGTGAAGCTGACTTCACTATATCTCGGCGACAAGAGGCCCGCATGAATCTTGCATCGGATGAACTGGTTCCACCAGCGCTCGTGGAGCCCTCGGGAGTGTGGTTCTTCAACTGGGCGATACCGATCATCGGCAGCATCTTCATCGTGCTGGCAATCGCCGACGTCATCCGGCGCAGGCGCCTGACGTGGGGCTTCCTGTTCTTGTTCAACAGCATGGCTGTCTACTGGATGGAGACCGTCGGCGACTGGGGCCAGATGCTGATCTACAGCCCCACGTTCACCGAGCACCACCTGCTGGACTGGCTGCCGCTCAAGACCCCGAACGATCCACTGTTCATGCCGTTCGCCTACGCCGTCTACTGGGGCGTGCATGCCCTTCTCGTGCTGTGGCTGAGCCAGTGGCTGTCGTCGCGGCTGGGCTGGAGCATGCTCAAATCGATGCTGGTGCTGGCCATTCCGGTGAACTACGTCTGGGACTTCATCGTCGAAGGGTTGGCCACCGCCATGGGATGGTGGACCTACGACCCGGGCATCGGCCCGGTGCTCGAATGGGAGAGCGGCGGCCGGATCACGCTGCTGTGGACGATCGGGTTGATGTGCACCTGGCCCAACCTGATCGCGTACTGGGCGGGCAAGCCGCCCATCCGAGGCCTCAACCATCTCGAGCGCTTCGTCGGCCTGGAGCGGTTCACCAAGCCGAAGGTTCCTGCCAAGCAACCGGTTACAGTCGGCGCTCCGAGTGCTGCGGCCAAGCCTGTGCGGCTGTCCAAGATGCAGGAGTACGACGACTACCTCAATTACGAGGTGACGATTCCGCGGTGGCGGTTCGAACTGATGCGCCTGGGCGCGTGGTTCGTCGGCTTCCAGGTCAGCTTCTTCCTGTTCCTGCTCGTCCCGCTGGTGGTCCTGCGCTGGCTCACCGGCGCCGACAGCCCCTACGTCCCCTGATCTGAAGGATTCCGCTGACATGGCTGATTTCAAGCGCCGCGACATGAAAGACATGCCCGCCGAGTTCTTCCTACCGCCGCCGACCAAAGAGGGGTTGTGGCGCGAAACGGCGGCTTTGGTGATCGGCTGCTTCGCGTTCATCATCGTCCTGGCGATCATCGTCGCGCTCACCCAGGGCATCGTCATCAAGGTTTAGGCCCCGTTCGCTGCCGCGAGTGTGGGCTTACGTCACGCTTTCCGCGATTTCGCGTGCGGGTAACCCACGTTCGGCCGTAAGGCGCGCGACCACAGCGCCGCGGCGCGCGACCACACCCCCGCGAGTGTGGGGTTACGTCACGCTTTTCGCAATTTCGCGTGCGGGTAACCCACGTTCGGCGGCAAGAGGTAAGGCCCGAGAACTACCGGCCCGGCGGGACCAGCAGCGACTGCCACGGCCGCTCGCCGGCCGCACCTTCGGCGAGATTCGACTGGGTGTACACCTTGCCGTCGGGGCCGACGTACTCGCCGGAGGCCGGATCGTACTCAGCGGCGGCGACCGGCAGCGGCGGCGTACCCGGCGGCGGAGGCGTCACCGCGACCGGAACATCCGGCGGCACATGCGGAATCGCCTGCCCGGACAGGGTCGCGTTCGGGTCGCCCTTCCAGTTGTAGCCGTCGTTGAGCGGCACGTACTGCTCGTCGCTCTCGCACATCTGCCACGTCGGAGCCCGCTTACCGGGCACCGTGATACACGGCAGGTTGCGGGCGCCGCGGACGTTGAACGGCGCGTCCTGCGGTGTCCGGCAGTACATGTCGCCGTTCGGCCGGTCGGGGTAGTCCTCGAAGACCGGCACCCGCTGCTGCTGGGCCGGCAGGAACCCCGTCGTACACGGCGGCGGCAGGTTCTGCGGCGGCAGCGGCAGCGGCGCCGGGAACGCGGGCAGGATCGCGTTCAGGTTGAAGATCAACGAGTCGCCCATGTAGTCCTGCTTGGTGCCGCGCTTGTGCACGCCGACGGCCTGCGTGACCGCGGTGCCCTGCGGCAGCAGCACCAGCAGCTGCTCGAGGCTCGGCTGGTAGGCCACCGCGACCTCGCCGATGCTGACCAGGTTGGCCAACACGATCGGCAGCGTCGGCTGCAGCCGCTCGAACAGGGCGCGCACCTCGTCGGCGGCCCCCGGCCCCTTGGCCAGAATTCCTCGCACGGCCGGATCCTGGTTCCGCACCTGACCACTGATGTCCGCCAGGTTCGCCGCCCACGCCTGAATCGACCCGCCGGTCTCGGTCTGGGTGTCGAGTATCGGCTTGGACTGATCGATGAGCGTCAGCAGCGGGTCGAGGTTCTCGCGGGCGTCAATGGCCAGCTTGGCGCTTCCGCTGACCAGCCGGCGCAGCTCGGGCCCGAGCCCGCCCACCGCGGTGTAGGCCTCGTCGACGACGGTCCGCAGGTTCTCTTGGGGGATCGCCTGCAGGCCACGCGCCGTGTCGTCGAGCACCGTGTTGATGTCCGTCGGAACCGTGGTGCGGCTCAACGGGATCACGTCGCCGTCCTTGAGTTCCGGACCGTCGCCGCTGCGGGGCAGCAACTGCACGTACTGCTCGCCGACGGCCGAAACGCTGTGCACCTCGGCTTCGAGGTCGGCGGGGATCCGGACGTCGGAGTCCAGCGACAGCACCGCCTGTACACCGGTGTCGGTCAGCTCGACGCTCTTGACCTCACCGACCTGCACACCTCGGTAGGTGACGTTGCCTCTGGGATACAGCCCGCCGGTCTCCGGCAGCTCGACCGTCACGCGGTACTGACCGACGCCGAGGAGTGACGGCAGCCGCATGTATCCGAAGACCATGATCCCCAGCGCGAGGATCGCGATGGCGGAGAAGATCGCCATCTGGATGAGAATCTGCCGGGTCATTCGCATGCTAAGGCCCCTGATCCCAACGGTACGGAGCGACCAGCGGGTTGCCTCCCGGTGGCGGCACGTTGTGGTTGCAGGGGCTCGGGAACTGGCCGATGGTCCGTCCCCACTGCAGCTCCAGCCAGGTCAGGTTGCACTCGAACCGCGTTCCGGTGAAGAAGCTCTGGTCGATTCGGCTCAACGTCAGGTCGACGACCAACGTCAGGTTCGCGTAGTCGCCGCGCATCCAATTGAGCAGTGTCTCCTTGGGGAACGGGAAGGTCGGCAGGAAGCTCAGCGCGCGGGTCAACGCGGGACCGGCGTCGGCCAACTCCTCGAGCACCACGCCGAGGTCCTTGAGCTCCTGCACCAGCGCCTCTCTGGTCTGGTCGACCGAGTCGGCGGTCAGCGCGCTGAACCTACCGAGCTGGGTCAGCACCTCGGCCAGGTTCTGCCGCTGATCCTTGAGCACCGCCAGCGCGTCGGGGATGGTCCGTAACGCCTTGTCCACCACCGGTTTCTGCTCGGCGATCTGCCCCATCAGGTTGTTGAGGCTCTCTGTGGCGTCGATGATGTCCTGCTTCTGGTCATCGAGGTGCCCGATCGCGATGTCGAGCTGCTCGATGAGACTGCGCAGGTCGTTCTCACGGCCGGTGAACGCGACGCTCAGCGCCTCGGTGATGTCGTAGATGTTGCCGATACCGCCACCGTTGAGCAGCAGCGCGACGGCGGCCAACGCCTGCTCGGTGCTCGGATACGCGCTCGACGACTCCAGCGGAATCAGCGAGCCCTCTTTGAGCTTGCCCGACGGCGCAGCATCGGTCGGCGGCGCCAATTCGATGTGCAGAGAACCCAACAGGCTCGTCAGCCCCAGCTTGGCGGTCGCGTTCGCCGGCAGCTCGACGTCACCGTTGAGCTCCATCGTCACCAGCGCGTGCCAGCCCTGGCGCTCGATCTTGCGCACGGTGCCGACGTTCACATCGGCGACCCGCACACGCGAGTTCGGCTCGATGTTGTCCACATCGGGCATCTGCGCCTGGATCGTGAACGCGCCCGGCCCGGTGCCCTCGACGCCCGGCAGCGGCAACGAGTTCAGCCCCTGCCAGTCCGAGCAGCCCGCCAACAACGCGGCCGACGCCACCACGACCACTGCCCTGCGTAAGCGCCGCATCATGGCCCCATCCCCGGCGGCACCATCAGCCCGTGCAGGCCGTCGGCCGGATTCGTGGAGACCGGCGCCTCGGCCGGCAGCGGCGGGCCCCCGGCCGGCGGTGGTGCCGGCGCACCCGCGGCCTGCGCGGGCGGCGGCGCTGCCGGAACAGGTTGCGGCGGGATGTAATCCGGTCGCAGCCAGTCCTCGCTGTAGGTGAGCTCGTTCGGCCGTGTCGTGGCGCCGGAGAAGACGTTCTGCATGATGGGCAGGAAGTTGTACTGGCGGTTCTTCATGATCGGCGCCAGGTACTGCACGCACAGCTTCGCCGACTGCTCGGCGTTCAGCCGCGACGCCGCCTGAATCCCGCCGCACAGGAACGAGATCGGGTTCGCGAAGTTGTTCAGCATCGGCAGGCTGCTCACCGCGCCCTGCGCGGGCTGCCAGATGTTGACGTAGTTCTGCAGCGTGTTGGGCGCCACGTGCAGGAACTGCTTGACGTCGGCGAGGCTGTCGGTCAGCGCCTGGGTCACCCCGGCCAGCTTGTCCGACGTGGTGCCCAGCGCCTCGCGGTTGTCGGCGACGAAGGTCTGGACGTCGCCGACGACGTTGTTGAGGTCGCGTAGCGCGTCGGCGACCTCGTTGGGATCGTTGGCTAAGAGCCCGGTCACGCTCGCGAGGTTCTGGTTGAGCTGGCGCATCACGTCGGTGCTGTCCTGCAGCGCCGAGACCAGGATCGCGAGGTTCTTGACCGTCGAGAAGATGTCGGTGCTGTGATCGCCCAGGGCGGTCACAGCCTGCGACAGCTTGATGACGGTGTCGCGGATGTTGGCGCCCTCGCCGCGCAGGTTGTCGGCGGTGGTGTTGATGACCGATCCCAGCGGGCTGACATCGCCGGGTTCGGTGGGCTGCAGGGTCTCGGCGAGTTTCTCCAGCTGCTGACGAACCTCGTCCCACTCCACCGGAACCGCGGTGCGGTCCTGCGGGATGACCGTGTCGTCACCCATCACCGGCCCGCCGGTGTAGGGCGGGGTCAGCTGAATTGCGCGCGCGGTCACCAACGTCGGCGACAGGATCGCGGCCTTGGCGTCGGCAGGCACCTTGTACTTGCTGTCGTACCAGAACGAGATCTTGACCCGCTCGGGTTCGGGTTCGATCGATTCGATCTTGCCCACCGGCACGCCGACGATGTTCACGTCGTCACCGGGGTAGATCCCGTTGGCGTTGTCGAAGTAGGCGACGACGTGGGTGCGGCTGATGGCCCCGGTGTTGCGCAACAACACGATTGCGCCGCCCGCCAGGATCACGACCAACGCGACGGCCAACAGGTTACGAGCTGAGCGCGTCATCGGCCGGCCTCCGCGGGTCCGAGGTGGGCGACCCCACCGGGAGCGGGCACCGCGACCGGCGACGGTGTCGGGTCCGGAGTCGACTGCAGACCCGGCGGCGCCTCGGCAGGCGGCCCCGGCGGCGGACCGCCGGGCGGCGGCGCGGGCAGCGGCTCGCGGTACGGATAGCAGCCGGGACCGGGCAACGGCAGCCCGGGCGGACCGCACGCCTGATCACCCGGATTACCGGTGATCGCGTCGGGCACGGTCAGGCGCGGCTCGCCGCCCTGGCCGGTGCGCGGGAACGGCACCGGCAGCGCAGGCGTGCCGGGCTGGCCGACCTGCGGGTCGCTCAGTTCCGACGGCAGCTTCACGTTGGGATCCAGGCCGAGGTCGGAGAACGCGGCATCGATGAACGGCTGCAGGAACTGGCCCGGCAGCAGGTTGGCGACGTAGTTCTTGAAGAACGGTCCGCCCGACACCGATTCGCCCAGCGACATCACGTAGTCGGTCAGCAACTCGAGCGACTTCTGCAGACGGTCCTTACGGTTGTCCAGGATCGTCAGCACGCCGTTGAGCTTGTCGAGGGCGGGCCGCAGGGTTTCGCGGTTCTCGCCGATGAAGCCCTGCAGCTGTCCGCTGAGCGCCGAGATGTTGCCTGACACCTGATCGAGTGCGGCGCTCTGGTTTTCGAGCTCGGCCAGCAGCGCGTTGGTGTTGTTGACCAGGCTGACGATCTGGTTGCTGCGCTCGGCCAGCACCGTGGTGGCCTTGTCGGCGTTCTCCAGCAGACCCCGCAGCTGCGCGTCACGTTCGTTCAGGGTGTCGGAGAACCGGGCCACCCCTTCGATCGCGACCTTCAGTTCCGGCGGGGTGTCGGAGAACGTCTCTGACAGCACCCGCAGCGAATCCGAGAGCTGGTCGGTGTTCAGTCCGCTGATCGCGGTGGCCAACTCCCCCAACGCATCCGGCAGCTGATACGGCGACGTCGTGCGGTCGAGCGGGATCGTGCCTTCCTGCTTGCCGTCGCCGCGGGAGGTGACCTCGAGGATCTTCGTGCCGAGCAGGCCCTCGGTCTTGATCGCCGCCTCGGTGCGATCACCCAGCCGGATGTCACTGTCGACGGTGAAGGTCACCAGCGCGCGGGGTCCGTCCACCTCGATGGACTTGACCTGGCCCACCTCGAAACCCGAAACACGCACGGCCTTACCGGTTTGCAGCCCGCCGACCTCGGCGAAGTAGGCCGAGTACTCGCTGCCCTGCAGGAACGGCAGCCGGTCGTAGTTCAGCGACCCCACCACGATGCCCACGGTCAGCGCCAACCCGACGGCGCCGATGACGGTCTGATTACGTTCGGAGAAGGGCTTCACCTCGGCGCGCACCTCCCGGTGGACTGCCCGGCGACCTTCACGTACACGGGCTGGCCGCCCTTGCCGTTGAGTTTGAGCACGATGTCGCAGAGATAGAAGTTGAAGAAATCACCGTAGAGGCCTTGGCGGGCGAGCGCCTGATGCGCCTCCGGCAGCGTGTTGAGCAGGTTGTCGAAGTACTCGTGGTCAGCCACCACGATCCCGGCCGCACGGTCGGTCTCCTGGACCGTCTTGCTGAACGGCGGGCGGGCCTGCGACAACAGGTCGGCGACCGTGCCTGCCGCCTCGTTGGTGTAGGCCAGCCCGTTGCTGATGTCCTCCCGGCGCTCCGCGAGCGTGCCGACCAGTTCGCTGAGCGCGTCGACGGCCTTGCCGAACTGCTCGTTCTGGTCGCCGAGCGAGCCGAGCACCACGTTGAGGTTGACGATAACGTCGCCGATGAGCTGGTCACGGTCGGCCAGAGTCGTTGTCAGAGCAGCGGTCTGGGCGAGGAACGAGTTGATCGTCGCGCCCTGGCCCTGCAGGGCCCGGATCAGCTGACTCGACAGCGCGTTGACCTGATCGGGGTCCAGCGCCCGGAACAGCGGCCGGAACCCGCCGATCAGCGCGTCGAGGTCGAGCGCGGGTGACGTGCGGGCGAACGGGATCGTGCCGCCGGGTTCGAGTTTCTTGACCCCGCCTGCGCCTTCCTCCAGCGCCAGGTAGCGGCCGCCGATCAGGTCGTCGTACCGGATGACGGCCCGGCTGCCCTCGGTCAGCACCACTGACTCGTCGGCGTCGAACTCCACCCGCGCGGTGGTATCCGGTTGAATGGCAACCTTTTTCACGCTGCCGACCTCGACGCCGGCGATCCGCACGAAGTCACCGTTCTCCAGCCCGGTGACATTGGTGAACTCGGCGACGTAGCTGTTGGTGGACTCCCCGAACCGCATCTCGCCGAAAACCGCGAACAACCCGAACACGCCGAGCAGGCACACGGCCAGGAACGCGGCGAGACGCACCGCGTCTCGCCGGACCCTGGCGTTCATGCTGGACATGGCGTGTCACCTCTCATGGCGTCGTGGTTCATCCGAACGGCGGACCGGGTCGGGCCGGGGTCGGCAGGGGTGTCGGGCGCAGCGGCGTGGGCTGCACCTGCGCAGGCGAGTGCACGATGAACGGCTCCGAACCCGGCCGCGGGCCCGGATCGCGCGGCGCCATCGGCGGCGGCGCGGCCGGCAGGCCCGGCCACAGCGGGGTGCCGTCGTCGGCGTAGAGGTCCGCACCGTAGGCCGGGGCGCCCGGGTACGGCACGGGGCCGATCGCGGGTCCACCGAACAGGTTGCGCACGCTCGGCGGTTCGGGAACCGCGCGGGTCGTCGGCAGATAGTTGGCGTACCCGGGGAAGCCGATGCCGGGGTTGGGCCGCCAGTCGATTCCGGTGCCGAACCCGGTGTTGGTGACGAGGTTGCGCACCGGCCAGTTCTTCGCGACGTCGGGCAGCGAGCCGCAGCTGGGTTTGCCGCCCGGCCCGCCCTTGGCGCCGACGATCGGCAGGTGATCGGGGTAGCGGTAGGGGTCGTCGCCGACGCCGAGGGCCACATCGAGCACTAGGGAGCGGCCGTTGCCGCCGGGCCCGTCGTACCCGCCGTTGTCGAGCAGGTTCTTCGCGCCGGTCAGCAAGCAGGTGTACTCCGGGCTGTACTTGTGCAGCAGGTTCGTCGTCGGCTCGAGCACGTTGATCGACTTGATCAGGTTCGCCTGGTTCGGCGCCAACAGGTTGATTCCGCTGTTGGACAGCCCGATGGTGGCCAGCAGCAACGCATCCAGCTGGCTGGCCTGCGCGGTGATCGTCGTACTCGTCGTGCTCAGCGCATCGAGGGTGCTCAAAATGTCCTGCGCCGCAGCGCTGTACGTGTCGTTGAAGTCGCGCAGCGCGCGCAGGTCCTCGGTCACCGTCTCGTGGCGCGGATTGACCTCCAGCAGAACCTGATTCGCCGCGGTCGTGGCCTCACCGATCAGCTCGCCCTGCCCACGCACACCCTCGGCGAGGGCGTACAGGGTGCTGTTGAGCTTGGCCGGGTCGACCTGTTCGAGCACGTCGACGATGTTCTGGAACACCGTGTTGGCTTCGACGGTGACGTTGCGCGACTGGATCACCTGACCGCCGGCGAGTCGCTGCGAACTGGGATCGCTCGGATAGATCAGGTCGACGAACTTGGCGCCGAACACCGTCGTCGCCCTGATCTGCGCCTCGACGTTCGCCGGGATGAAACCGAGCTTGTCCCTGTCGATCTCCAGCTGCAACGCCACCGGTTCGCTGCCGCCCTGGATCGCCGACACCCGCCCGACCTGCACGCCGCGCAGCTTCACCTTGGCGTCGGTCTCCATCACCAGCCCGGCGCGGTCCGAGGTCAGCGTGACGGTCTCGGTCTTGCGGAAGGCGCCGACGAACAGCGCGTACGTCAGCCAGACGGCGACGGCGACGATCACCGCGAGGATCAACGTCCACCACGCGGGGTGCAGGCCTTCGTCCTCGAAATCCATGTCAGCCCGCCAGATTGAAGTTGCCGGACTGGCCGTAGACCGCCAGTGAGAGCATCACCAGCACGACGGCGGAGACGATCAGCGAGGTGCGCACCGCGCGGCCGACAGCCTCGCCGACACCCGCGGGCCCGCCGCTGGCGGTGTAGCCGTAATAAGTGTGCACCAGCATGATCATCACCGACAGCGCGATGGTCTGGCCGAACGACCACATCAGGTCGGTGGGGTTCAGGAACGTCGTGAAGTAGTGGTCGTACACGCCGGTCGACTGACCGTAGAGCACCGTGGTGCCGAACTTGGCGGCCCAGAATGCGGCGATCACACCGACGCAGTACAGCGGGATCACCACGAGGAATCCGGCGACGACGCGCGTGGAGGCGAGGTAGGCGATGCTGCGGACACCCATCACTTCGAGCGCGTCGACCTCCTCGTTGATCCGCATGGCGCCCAGCTGTGCGGTGGCGCCCGCGCCGATGGTGGCCGACAGCGCCACCGCCGTGGTGGCCGGCGCGATCAGACGCACGTTGAAGAACGCCGACGCGAAACCGGTCAGGGCTTCGACGCCGATCTCCGAGAAGTCGGTGTAGCCCTGCACGGCGACCAGCGCGCCCGTCGTCACGGTGAGGAAGCCGACGATGGCGACCGTGCCGCCGATGATGATGAGCGCCCCGGCGCCCAGGCCCATTTGAGCGATGATCCGGATCAACTCGACCTGATAGTGCAGGAGGGTGTAGCGGATCGAACTCAGCGTGCGGCCGAAGAACTTGGCCTGCATACCGACCCGGTTCCACGGATCGGCCACGCTGCGGAACCGGGCTTTGAGCCACGGGAACTGGGAGTGCGGCCGGGAGATCGTCACATCGTCACCTTCACCGCGACCGCGGTCGCGACGATGTTGATCGCGAACAGGGCCATGAACGTGAAGACCACGGTCTCGTTGACCGCGTTGCCGACGCCTGCCGGGCCACCACCAACGGAAATGCCTTTGTAACAGGCGATCATGCCCGCTGACAGCCCGAACAGCGCGGCTTTGAGCAAGGCGATGACGACGTCGGTGGTTCCGATCAGCAGCGTGAGGCCGGCGGCGAACGCACCGGGTGAGACGTTCTGGATGTAGACGACGAAGAAGTAGGCGCCGGCCAGCCCGACGAGGATCACCGTGGCGGACAACGCCAGTGACACCAGAGTGGCCGCCAGTACACGCGGAACAACCAGTGCCTGAATGGGATTGACGCCCATGACCCGCAGCGCGTCGAGTTCTTCGCGGATCGTGCGGGCGCCGAGGTCGGCGCACATGGCGGTGGCGCCGGCGCCCGCGACGACGAGCACCGTGACGATCGGCCCGATCTGGCGCACGGTGCCGAGCGCGGCCCCGGTTCCGGAGAAGTCCGCGGCGCCGAACTCCCGCAAGAGGATGTTGAACGTGAACGTCAACAACACCGTGTACGGGATGGTCAGCATCAGGGTGGGCAGCAGCGAGACTCGTGCGACGAACCAGGCCTGCGAGATGAACTCGCGCCAGGCGAAGGGCGGCCTGAACATCGCCACGAACGTGTCGAGCGCCATCGAGTAGAAGCCACCGAACGCCCGCACCGGTTTCGCGACCGCAGCCGAGGCCACCATCAGACGGTGAGTCCTCGTGTACACCGCACTGCCATAGGCCGCAGATCCCTCCATTACCAACCGCGCCCATCCAGGCTGTGGGTGACGTTACACGTCAACGGGCCGCAGAACCGTACATCACCGATTTCGTGACCAGCAACAGCGCAGCTGGCCAGGGTGCACGCAGCGCGCAGCAAAGCCGAAGCAGTTAGATGATTCGAGGTCCGCGTCAGGTATTGCGTACCGCCTCTTCGAGTTCGGCGATGACGATCTTTCGCATTCTGAGCATCGCTTTCGTCGCCGCGGCAGCGCGCGCGGGGTCCGGATCGTCGTGCATTTCGAGAAACCGGTCGACTGAGCGCCGCTGTCGAGAACGCAGGTGGGGAAGATCGCTGCGGAAGTCACCGCCCGGCGGGCGTCGCTCCCAGGGCTCGCAGCGCGAATTCGAGCACGGTGGCCTTGGCTCGGCGCATCCCCTGCGGGTCGTCGTAGCGCACGGTGAGCATCACCCGGCTGATGAACGCGTTGATGGCCACCGCGTCCGATTCCGGCTTGGCCAGCGGAAACGACCCGTCCCGGCAGCCTCGGCGCAGGATTTCAGCCAGCGAGCGCTCCCGGTCGGCGTGTGCCTGCTCGCGGGTCTCGCGGTACCCCTTCGCGGCGCGGACCTCCTCGGAGTCGATCACGGTGAAGTGCGCGCGGATCCGGTCGTCGTAGACCAGCCCGAACATCCCCTCGATCCAGGCTTCGAGCAGGTGAGCAGGGTTGCCGGGCAGGTCCTCGACGATGCGGTCGAGCCGTTCTGCGAGCGCGTCGGTCTCCGTCCGCAGCATCGCCAGGAACAGTTCGTCCTTGGACGCGAAGTGCCGGTAGAACGCGCGCGTCGACACCCCGGCGCGCTGCAAAATCGCCGCGACCGGGACCGGGCGGGAGTGCGGCTCGGACAGACACCGATAGGCAGCATCGATGATGCTTCTGCGGTCGTCGGCGGTCGGATCGGACTGCACAAGGGCAAAGTATATTGACGCCCTCATAAATTGGCTAGCGGCGCGTGAAAGGGTCGAATCGTGCAAAACTCTGCGACGTGGTCAGCATGGACGGCGTCGCCGACGTCGTGAACCGGTGAGCGCGGACCGCCGCACCATCGGCTTCAACTTCCTCTCACAGCCGGAGTTGCCCGCACCCCGGGTGAGTGAGCAGCAGGCCGAGCGCCTCCTCGCCGAGCACTACGGGTTGACGGCCGGCGCGGTCTCTCTCGGCAGCCAGCAGGACCGCAACTTCCTCGTCACCGCCGCCGACGGCACGATCGCCGGTGTGCTGAAGGTGGCGAATCCGGCGTTCAACGCCACCGAACTCGCCGCCCAGGATCTGGCCGCCGAGCTGATCGCGAACGCCGAACCGCACCTTCGGGTTTCGGTGCCGCTGCCGAACACCACCGGTGAGAAGTACACCGCGGTCGACGGGCTGGTGGACACCACCGCCTACGTCCGGTTGTTGCGCCACCTGCCCGGCGGCACGCTGCTCGAGTCGGGCTATCTCGCGCCAGCGGCCGTGGCCGGCCTCGGCGACGTCGCGGGCCGGGTGAGCCGGGCGCTGGCCGACTTCACCCATCCGGGCCTGGACCGCGTGCTGCAGTGGGACCTGCGCTACGGCGCCGACGTGGTCGCCGCGCTGCTGTCGCACGTGCCTGACGTGGCGCTGCGCGAGCGCATCGACGCGGCCGCCCGCGAAGCGTGGTCGCGGATCGACGCGCTGGCGGACGCCCTGCCGCGCCAGGCGGTGCATCTGGACCTGACCGACGCCAACGTCGTGGTCACGCGCACGGCAGGCGCCGTGGTGCCCGACGGCGTCATCGACTTCGGCGACCTGACCGACAGTTGGGCGGTGTCGGAGTTGGCGATCACCGCATCCAGCGTGCTCGGCCACCCCGGGGCCGGCCCCACCTCCGTGCTGCCGGCCATCCGCGCGTTCCACCGGATCCGGCCGCTGTCGCCGGACGAGGCCGCCGCGGTGTGGCCGCTGCTGGTGCTGCGGACCGCGGTGCTGATCGTCAGCGGCGCGCAGCAGGCCGCGCTCGACCCCGACAACGACTACATCACCGAGCAGGCCGACGAGGAACAGCGCATGTTCGAACAGGCGACCTCGGTGCCGATCGATGTGATGACCGCGGTGCTCGTCGCCGACCTGGGACTCGACACCCCTGCCCCGCCTTTGCGCGGCCAGTTGATCGAGCCCACGCGGGTGACGACGCTGGACCTCGGCCCGCTGTCGGACGCCTACGACGACGGCCGCTGGCAACGTCCCGATGTCGATGACGAAACCGCCTGTGCCGCACTGACCGACAGCACCGGGGTGGCCGTCTCCGAATACGGCGTCCCGCGGCTGAGCCGAACGGTCAAGCTGTCCCAGGGCAGCCCCGACGTGGTGGCCACCGGCATCGACATGTGGTCGGCGTCCGAGATCGCCCTGCAGGCGCCGTGGGACGGCGAGGTGGTGCGGGCGACCGCCGACGAGGTGACGCTGCGTGGCGTCGACCACGAGGTCACGGTGATTGGCGCGCGCCGTAACGCCCCGCTCGGGTCCCTCACCACAGGCGCGGCGCTGGCGACCGTCGCCCCGTACGAGGCGGTCCGGGTCAGCGTGCGACCGGTCGGGGCGCCCGTCGCGCCCCCGTACGTCAGCGCCGACCTCGCCCCCGGCTGGCTGGCGTTGACGCGTGACCCGCGCCCGCTGCTGGGCCTGACGCCGACCACACCTGTCCCGCGACCCGACCTGTTGGCCCGCCGCGACGCGAGTTTCGCTGCAGTGCAAGAGCATTACTACCGCACACCACCGCAGATCGAACGCGGCTGGCGCCACCATCTGCTCTCCACCGCGGGCCGTTGCTACCTGGACATGGTCAACAACGTCACCGTGCTCGGCCACGCGCATCCGCGCGTCGCCGACACCGCCGCCCGCCAGCTGCGCAAGCTGAACACCAACTCGCGGTTCAACTACGAGGTGGTCGTAGAGTTCAGCGAACGGCTCGCCGCGACATTGCCCGACCCGTTGGACACCGTGTTCCTGGTCAACTCCGGTTCGGAGGCAAGCGATCTCGCGCTGCGGCTGGCGATGGCCGCGACCGGCCGCCGCGACGTCGTCGCGGTCCGCGAGGCGTACCACGGCTGGACCTACGGCACCGACGCGGTGTCGACGTCGATCGCCGACAACCCCAACGCGCTGGCCACCCGCCCCGAGTGGGTGCACACCGTCGAGTCGCCGAACAGCTTCCGCGGCAAGTACCGGGTAGCCGACGCGGCGCGCTACGCGGCCGACGCGGTACGCCGGATCGACGAATTGATCGCCGCGGGCCGACCGCCCGCGGCGTTCATCTGCGAGAGCGTGTACGGCAACGCCGGCGGGATGGCGCTGCCCGACGGTTATCTGCAGCAGGTATATGCGGCGGTGCGCGCCGGCGGCGGGCTGGCGGTCTCCGACGAGGTGCAGGTCGGTTACGGCCGGCTCGGGTCGTGGTTCTGGGGCTTTCAGCAGCAGGACGCGGTGCCCGACATCGTCTCGGTCGCCAAGTCCACCGGCAACGGGTATCCGCTGGGCGCGGTGATCACCAGCCGCGCGGTGGCCGAGGCGTTCCGCTCGCAGGGGTACTTCTTCTCCTCCACCGGCGGCAGCCCGCTCTCGTGCGCCATCGGGATCACGGTGCTCGATGTGCTGGAAGAGGAACGGTTGCAGGACAACGCCGCCCGCGTCGGCGGCCACCTCAAGCGGCGGCTGGTCGAGCTGGCCGAGCGCCATCCGCTGATCGGCACGGTGCACGGCACCGGCCTGTACCTGGGCGTGGAAATGGTGCGCGACCGCCACACACTGGAGCCGGCAACCGAGGAGACCGCGGCGATCTGCGACCGCATGCTCGAACTGGGGGTGGTCATCCAGCCCACCGGCGATCACCAGAACATCCTCAAGACCAAACCGCCGCTGTGCATCGACGTCGAGGGCGCCGACTTCTACGTCGACACCCTCGATCGAGTGCTCTCCGAAGGCTGGTGAGGCCGCTCAGGCCAGCAGCGGCACCGTGTCGTGCGGGGTGTCGGTGAGGATCTCGAACATCACCCGCCGCCGTGCCGTGAGCTCCGCGCGTTCGAAAGCCTTGCCGGCCACCTGAACCCGGCAGGTGGCGAGCGCGGAGTTGTAGCAGTACTTGGTGGTGCCGTCGGTGTCGGTGTAGGTCAGCCCGATCACGTCGGACGGTTCGGCGACGATCTCACCTTCGATCATCTTCTCCCCGACCCGGCCGCCGAAGGTCCAGGAGAACGGCCGGTAGCGGCCGTGACTGGACAGGCTGGCGCGGATCGAGCGCACCGCGAATTCCGTTCCGCCGTGCCGGAACACGAACAGCGTCACGCCCGGCAGCAGCACCGGCCCGACCGCCGCGCGGGCGGTCACGATCTCCAGCGTCGAGTCGGGCGCGTCGTCGAAACCGCAGATCTGACCGTACGCGTACGCCGGCGTGTGCCGGGTGCCCCAGTTGTGGTTGATGCTGCCGGTCCACCCGTCGACCGGTATCGGGGCGCCGTCGATCTCGAGCAGCCCGTCGAACGTCGCGAGCGGGTGGCGCACCGTCGTCTTGGCCGTCGGGAACCGTGCGGCGTAGGCTCGTTCGGTGAGCAGCCTGACCGGTTCGGCGTCACCGGGGTCGATCGACAAGTTCCAGCGCGCCGTGCGACCGCCGCCGGTGACGACGCCTTCGGCGCTGCGGTCGTCGAGCGTGGTGGCCGCGATGCGGGCAGTCCAGTCGTCGTCCCCGAATTCGGCCATGTCGATCGGGTAGGGCTGCTTGAGCGCTCGGTTGCCGTCGCCGTCGGGATCGAACAGCATCACCCACACATCGGCCGTCGCCTCCCCGGCCGTGGGACGCAGCAGCGTCTGGCGCAGCCACAGCGCGCGCGGTGACTCGGGGTGGTTGGCGCGGATGTAGCGACTCTCGTAATACGGGGGCTCCGCGGACGTCACGGGTCCCAGCATCCAATACTTGAGCGGTGACCGGTGTGCAGATCGCGGCTTACCTGCTCAGTGTGGTGGCGGCGGCCGAGGCCGTCGCGCTGGCGGTGCTCTGGGTGCGCCATACCCGCCAGCGCACCGAACTCGAGGAAGCCCGTCGTCGCCTCGACACCAAGAACATGCTGTTCACCGGAGGCCGCGAAGCGGTCAAGCAGGTGTGGCAGACCGCGAACATCCTGCGCAAGGACGGGTTGGGCGCGGCGGTGCGGTCCTCGATCGAAGATCTCGCGGACTGGGCGGAGGTGGAGCGGCCCGACCTCGCCCGGCTGGCGCCCGGCGGCAAGATCGTGATCGCGTTCTCCGACATCGAGGAGTCCACCGCGCTCAACGAACGCATCGGCGACCGCGCCTTCGTACGGCTGATCGGCCGCCACGACAAGATGGTCCGCCGGCAGGTCCAGAAACACTCGGGTTACGTGGTGAAGAGCCAGGGCGACGGGTTCATGCTGGCGTTCGCGCAGCCGGAGCAGGCGGTGCGGGCCAGCGTCGACATCCAACGCTCACTTCGTCGGCAGCCCAACGGAATCCGGGTCCGCATCGGCATCCACATGGGCAAGTCCGTGCGTCGCGGCGACGATCTGTTCGGCCGCAACGTGGCGATGGCGGCGCGGGTAGCCGGCGTGGCCGACGGCGGTGAGGTGCTGGTCAGCTCGGTCGTGCGCGACGCGGTCGACGGCATCGACGACCTCGGCTTCGACGACGGCCGCGAGGTCGAGTTGAAAGGCTTCGGCGGGTCGCACCGGCTCTACGCCGTCACGGGTCAACCGCGGTCGGCCTCCGCGACCCGCTGATGCAGCCGCGCCCGGATGTCCTCGGGGGAGTAGGCGTTGCGGCGACGTTGGTCGCGCGCGACCAGCACCCCGCCCGCCACCACACCGGCGACCCCGGCCAGTCCGACCCACTTCCAAATCCCGCGCATGGCCGTCAGTCTGCCTAAGCTGCCACAGTGAGTCCAAGCACCGTGTCGTTGAGCGAGGCGCTCGACGCGACGCGCACCGGCGACCTCTGGCTGTTCCGCGGCCGGTCCGGGCCCGACCGGGCCATCCAGTCGATGACGAACAGCCCGGTCAACCACGTCGGGATGACGATCGCGATCGAGGATCTGCCGCCGCTGATCTGGCACGCCGAGCTCGGCGACAAGCTCGTCGACATGTGGACCGGTGACAACCATCGCGGTGTGCAGCTCAACGACGCGCGCCAGGTCGTCGAACGCTGGGTCACCAACTATCACCAGCGGTGCTGGCTGCGGCAGCTGACGCCGTACGCCAACCGGGAGCAGGAGGACCGCGCGCTGAAGGTCGTCGCCCGCATGGACGGCACACCGTTTCCCAGCACCGCGCGCCTGACCGGCCGCTGGTTTCGCGGACGGCTGGCCGTGACCGATCTGACGCGCGGAATCCCGTTCGTACACAAGAAGGTTCGGGACGCCACCGAACGCCGCAAGCAGGAGAAGCTGCAGGTCGGCCTGGAGACGGCCTACTGCGCGGAGACCGTCGCCATCACCTACGAGCAGATGGGCCTCCTGTCGACCGAGAAGCACTACAACTGGTTCGATCCCGGCAAGTTCTGGAGCGGCGACACCCTGCCGCTGGCGCCCGGGTATCGGCTGGGCGCGGAGATCGCCGTCGAACTCTGAGGCTGCTACAGCCGCGCGAAGCAGGGGTTGGCGTCTTCCTTGGGGATCGAAGCGTCACGGCTGGAGAACGTGCCGACGACGCCGGACTCGGTCACCTCCACGCTGTCGGCCTGGATGCCCAGCGGGTAATTGTCGTTGAGTTTCTTGGTCAGGTCGTTGAGCGCGGTCTGCACGACGTCCTTGGGCAGCGGGCCGACGACGTCGAGCACCTGCAGGTTGAGGTCGCCGTTCTCGACGACGGGCCGGGCGGTGACGCTGTTGTCGCCGGCCTCCAGGATCACGGTGTCGGCGCCCGGGTCGGTGCGCACTCCGGTGATCAGGTTGCCGACGCCGGGCAGGTTCTCGGCGACGGTGTCCTTGATGCCGGCGGACTTCCAGCTCAGCGTGGCGTCGAGCGATCCGATCATGCCCTTGGAGTCGCCGGTGTCCTGCAGTCGCACGTCGGCGAGCGTCACCTCGGCGGTCATGCCGTCGGCGCTCTGCACCCGGTTCCCGTCGGTGGTGACCGTGATGTTGGTGTAGTGGCCGGTGATGTGCTGCCACAGGAACGGCGGGTTGACGCCGAACGAGATCGTCACTCCGTCCTCGGTCACGCATTCGGCGACCTCGGTCAGGATGCCGTCGGCGCGGTGGCGGGCATACAGTTCGCCGGCGGCCAGCCCGCCCGCGAGCAAGGCCAGCACGATGAGTACCAGCAGCGCGACGAACGTCGTGTTGACGCGGCGTTTGCGCGGGCTTGGGTTGCTGCCCGGGGTGGGCCCGAACGTCGGCGGCGGGGGCGGCGGCGGGGCCTGGCGCTGAATCTGCTGGGTCGGTCGCACATCGGCCGGCGACTGCGGCCGCGGGAAGCTGCGGGTGGGTCCGGCACTGGGCGCGGGCTCGGTCGGCGGCTGTTCGGGCGCCCGGCGGAGTTGTTCGGTGGGCGGCTCGGGCCGGCGGGGCGGAGGTTGGTTCGGCGGGGGCCGGTGCTGCGGTGGCGGTTGCCGCGGAGGCTCAGGCCGTGACGGTCCCGGCGGGGGCCGCCGCTGACCCGGATGAGGCGGCGGCGCGCCCCTACCACGCCAGTCGGGCGGGCCGGGGCGGTGCGGCGGCTGCGTCACTTGCGCGATTCTGCCTGCCCCGACGGGATTTCGTCGAGCGACCCGGCCGTCAGTCGGCGCGGAAGACGGTCTGCCGGCGCGCCAGGTAGGCCGCCAGGTTCTCCAGCGAGGAGTTCATCCCGTCGGCGTGGTCGGCGGCCGTGACACCCGCGGGCACGTCGTCGGCTCGCAGTTCGACCCGGGTGCCGCCGTCGACCCTGGTCACCGCCCACGTCATCGTCATCGTCCCGTGCAGGCCCGGGTCGTCGGAGGTGAAGTCGACGGCCTGCACGACGCGGTCGTCGGGCTCGATCTCGACGAACCGCCCCTCGACGACGTCGGAGTCGGCGCTGCTCTTACCGCCGCCCTCCGGCGGCTGCGCGTAGGTGAGGATCATCCGGTAGGAGCCGCCGGGGCGGGCGTCGAAGTGCTCGAAACGCCCCGTCATCCCCGACGGCGGCAACCACTCGAGCAGCGCGCCCTCGTCGACGAGCGCGTCGAAGACACGGCTCAGCGGGGCCTTGATGATCCGCGATGCGACGTCCGTGCGTGCCATGACACACCATTGAACCGAAGTTCTCTCACCGTCCGGCCGAGGGCAGGGTGCGGCGCGCCTGCCAGGTCACGCCGGGCACCGTGCGCGCCAGGTCCGGCCGGCTTCTGGCGAACCCGCGGATCGCGCGGTAGAACGCCCACACCTGGCGCGGGGACGGCACTTTCGGCACCCACGCCAGCTCCCAGTGGATGCCGTTGATCGGGTCGTCGAAGAAGACCGCGTAGTAGCCGGGCCAGTACTGCGGGTAGTCCGTGGGTTCGTCGGTGACGGGAACGCCGTTGGGGATGAGGAATTCGCGGTGGAAGCGGTCGACTTCTTTCCGGTTGCGCGCCCACAGCGCGACGTGGTTGATGCCGACGGCCTGCTCGCTGTGCGTCAGCTTGTCTCCGGTGCGGGCGGGCTGGATGCCGATGTAGCTGTGCGGGTTGAGGTAGCGGGTCATGTAGTAGACCGACTGGTATTCCATGTCCATCGACGAGAAGCTGCTGTAGCCGAGCCAGCCGAACAGCGCGTCGTAGAACCCGAGGGATTCGTCGTAGTCGAGGACTGCGAACTCCACATGACTGACACCGCGCCACCGCATGAAACGCCCTCCCGATCGACTACTACCGACCGTAGTACACCGGCCGTCTGTCGGGTGGCTTTTCAGACGACGGGGAGCTCGAAGTCGAGCACGTCGGTCACCGATCCGGACGGAGTGACGACCCGGTGGGGCCCGTCGACCCAGGTGAAGCCGGCGCTTTCCAACGCGCGTCGGGAGCCGTCGTTCTCGGGGACCGTGCGGGCGGTCAGATGCGTGAGCCCCGCCGCCGAGGCCAGCCCGGCGGCGGCCGTCAGCGCCTGTCTCGCGGCGCCGCGGCCCCTGGCCTCCGGACACAGCCAAAAGCCGACTTCGGCACGCGCGTCGATGAAGTCGAACAGCACGATGCTGCCCAGGAAGCGGTCGGAGGACGCGTCGGCGATCGCCAGTACGGCGAGCGAGTCGTCGGCCAGGCCGTCGGCGATGACACCGTCGATCTGGTCGCGAACGATCTGCTCCGAGTACTCCGGCAGCGGCAGATGCCCGTACTGCCGCACCGCGGGGTCCTCGGTGCCTGCCGCGAAAGCGGCCGCATCGCCGTGGCTCAGTCTCCGTACGACGATGTCGCCCTGGGTGCGGGGCAACTGCTGTGCGATTTTCATTTTCCGCGGTTCGCCTTGACCGCCGCCCGGATCAGGTCCTTGAACGCTTCGGGGTCCAGTTCGTCGTCCTCGCGCAGGTCGATGGCGCGCCGGACCCCGGCCTGCAGGCTGGCGTTGAACAGTTTGTCGGGGTCGTCGATCGACGCGCCCCTGGCAAATGTCAGCTTGACCTTGCCCTGGTACATCTCCAGCGTGCAGATCAGCCCGTCCAACGAAAAGGTCGGGACGCCATCGGGATTCGACGGCTTTCGCCACTTGTTCTCTTCGACGACGTCGGGTTCGGCTTCTTTGATCAGTTCGCGGATCCGGTCGAGTCGGTCGACGCGCCAGTCGTGGGTCATACGGCGATGCTAGGCCCCGTTGAGAACTGCTCGCGGACGGCCGCCAGATCGCTCACGTGCGGTTGACCCTGACCGCCTCGCTGATCAGTTCCTTGAAGGCTTTCGGGTCCAGCTCGTCGTTCTCGCGCAGGTCGATGGATCGGCCGACGGGTGCCTCGAGGCTGGCGTTGAACAACTGGTGCGGGTCCTTCAGCGACGAGCCCTTGGCGAAGTTCACCTTGACCTTGCCCTTGTAGGTTTCCAGCGTGCAGATCAGGCCGTCCAGCGAGAACGCGGGGACTCCGTCGGGGTTCGATTTGGTGCGCCACTTGTTCTCTTCGACCACGTCGGGTTCGGCTTGCTTGATCAACGACCGAATCTCATCGACCCGGTCGATGCGCCAATCTTCAGTCATGTTCCCGACAGTACGACGGGTCGCGGTGGCGATACCACCGTCGAGCGTGGGAGTTTCAGCGCGCAACTTTATGTCGAGGGCGGACATGAGTTGCGACACGTGGCTTCGGCCGGCTTGCGCTGGCGGGTACCGGCGCAGGACGTCGACCAGTTCGGGTGTTGCCCGTCGCGCCGCACGGGCAAGAGCGGCTTCACCCGTCCCGGCCTGAATTTCTGCAATGCGAGCAACATTGGCGGCGGCGCGAAGGATGTGGCCGACCTGGTGCGCCTTGGCGATCGGGTGCAGGTAGGCGGCCGAGGCGGCGTCGCCTGCGGCTTGCGCTGCCAGCCGAGAGGACTCGGTGGACGCCTCTCTGGCGGCGCGGTGGGCGTCGAGGGAGCAGACCCGTTGCAGCTTGGTCCGTCGGGCGCCGTCGATGAACTGTTGCGCGGCGGCGATCGCCGCACGCGGACGGGGATCGTCGGGCTCGGCGTTCTCGAAGACGGGCAGAACCTCGGCCGCAAATGTCGTGACGTAGCGGACGACGACGCGCAACTCGTCGTCAGTCACCTCGAAGTCGCCTGCCACACAACGACGATACGACCGTGGCAACCCGCTACGGAAGAAGGTCGTCCGCCAACGCGCGGACTCTCTTCTCGATCTCGTCGCGGATGCGACGCACACTGTCGATGCCCTGGCCGGCGGGGTCCTCGAGTTCCCAGTTCTCATAGCGCTTACCGGGAATGTACGGGCACGCGTCACCGCAACCCATGGTCACGACGACCTGGACGGCTTCGACGTCGCTCATCGTCCACCGCCGAGGTCGTTGACCTGCGATGTCGATGCCCTTCTCGGCCATCGCCTCGATGGCGGCGGGGTTCACGTCACTGGCGGGTTCGGAACCAGCCGAGTAGACCGCGACGCGATCACCGGCCAGGTGCTTGAGAAACCCCATGGCCATCTGCGAGCGCCCCGCGTTGTGCGTGCACAAGAACAACACAGCGGGCTTCGAATTCATTTGCTGGCAAACCGCTTTCGTAAGAACAGTGATACGTAGACGAGCGCGACGAGGATCGGCACCTCGATGAGGGGGCCGACGACGCCGGCCAGGGCTTGACCGGACAGTGGGCCGTAAGTGGCGATGGCCACGGCGATGGCGAGTTCGAAGTTGTTGCCCGCCGCCGTGAAAGCCAGGGTGGTGGTTCGGCGATAACCGAGTCCGAGCACCGCGCCAAGCAGGTAGCCGCCGCCCCACATGATCGCGAAGTACGCCAGAAGCGGTACCGCGATACGAAGGACGTCGACGGGGTGACTGGTGATCCGGTCGCCTTGCAGGGCGAACAGGATCACGATCGTGAACAGCAGACCGTAGAGCGCCCACGGCCCGATCCTGGGCAGGAACTCGGATTCGTACCACTGCCGGCCCTTGGCCCGCTCGCCCAGGCGTCGAGACAGGTAACCGGCCAACAGCGGTATGCCCAGGAAGATCAGCACCGACTTGGCGATCTGCCATGGCGAGGTGTCGATCGTGGTCTGCTCCAGCCCGAGCCAGCCGGGCAGAACGGACAGGTAGAACCACCCCAGCACCGCGAACATGACGACCTGGAAGACCGAGTTCAGTGCCACCAGGACCGCCGCTGCTTCCCGGTCCCCGCAGGCCAGGTCGTTCCAGATGATGACCATGGCGATGCAGCGCGCCAGCCCGACGATGATCAGGCCGGTGCGGTACTCGGGCAGGTCCGGTAAGAGCAGCCAGGCCAGGGCGAACATGAGCGCCGGACCGAAAAGCCAGTTCAAGACGAGCGAACTGACGAGCAGCCTGCGGTCGCCGGTGACGCTGTCGAGGCGGTCGTAGCGGACCTTCGCCAGCACCGGGTACATCATGATCAGCAGGCCCAGTGCAATCGGTACCGAGATGCCGTCGACCTGCACGCGGTCCAGTGCCGTGTTCAGTCCGGGCACCCAGCGCCCCAACAGCAGTCCGGCCGCCATGGCGATGCCGATCCAGACCGGAAGCAACCGGTCCAGTGTCGACATCTTCTCGGCTACCGAGCCTCGTGCGTCGGGGCCGACAGTCGTCGTCTGCGCCATCAGCAGCAGGAGTTCGCGGATTCGGGTTCCGCGGCATCGTGTGCAGACCCGCCGCAGCACACGGTGCCTTCAGTGGAGAGATGCTTTGGACTGCTGCCGAATTCGTCGGAATCGGACAGCACCGTATAGATCTCCCACTTCTCTCCGGCCGGACCGGTCACCCACACCTTGTCCTGGGTGGCGAAGCAGCAGGTCGTGTTCATCTCCTCCTCGGTGAACAGTCCCTCACCGGTGAGTCGCGCGATCTCGGCGTGGACGGTTTCGCTGGACTCGACCTCCACGCCGAGGTGGTTGATCGTGCCGCCCTTGCCGGGGTGTTCCAACAGCACGAGTTTGAGCGCCGGCTCGGTGACCGCGAAATTGGCGTAGCCCGGCTTGACCTTGGCGGGTGTGGTGTTGAACAACTTCGAGTAGAACGTGATCGCCTCGTCGAGGTCGTCGACGTTGAGGGCGAGCTGCATGCGCGACATGTGGGTCTCCATACCTGTGCGACATATATCGAAATCTTGACGGGAGCCAGAATGCACACCTTTTTGATAAATGTCAATCTACTGGCACACTGGGTCCATGCCCAAAACTCTGCCGACCATCGACATGTCGAACCCGGTGTGCTGCGCCCCGGTGGCCTCCGGCCCGATGAGCGACGACGACGCGCTGCAGGTGGCGCTGCGACTGAAGGCGCTCGCCGACCCGGCGCGGGTGAGGATCATGTCGATGCTGTTCAGTTCTTCGACAGGCGAGGAGAACAGCGGCGACCTGTCGGCAATGCTGGGGCTGAGTGAGTCCACGGTCAGCCACCATCTCAGCCAACTGCGGCGCGCTGGTTTCGTGGTGTCGGATCGGCGAGGAATGAACGTCTTTCATCGACCCGCCCCCGATGCGCTCGGCGCGCTGTGCACGGTGCTCGATCCGAGTTGCTGCCGCTGACTCGAACTGCCACAGCGCATTTGGGGCGGGCCGGCCGGCTGGCGTGAACCGACGAGGTTGCCGCGCGGCTCTACACGTTGAAGCGGAACTCCACCGCCTAGCCGTTCGCTTTTAGTGCCGAAATAGTGCACCTGAGCCATCGTCCGATGTAGGCACGGTGGGGCTCAGCTGCCTCCTCCAACACGGTTGGCTTGTCCGCGAGATAGTCGACAAGCCACTGCGACAACCCGTCCCACCCCTCCACAGCGCCAGCCGGAGGCAGCGTCCAACCGAGGTCGTCCACCGTCCAGTGGGCCTTCGCCTGGTTTCTCAGCATCGACGCTGTGACCCAATTCGACTCGTCGTCGTCCCCGCCTCGGCTGACGGGCACAAGATGATCGACCGTCGGGAACAACTCCCAAAAAGCGAAGTGCGTCTCTGAGGCCTTCCAGTTCGGATGTGCCGGGAAGTCGTCCCCAAGCACAACATGGAGGAGGCGGAGAACCCCGGGGTTAATGAGTCGGTTGCCCGTGTAGTAGTCGATGAAGCCGTCACGCATGAACAGTTTCATCGACTGACCTACTGAGTACCGGCGGACGATCCTCTCTACCGGCTCGAACGGATAGCCCGACCTAAGGGTCGCCCTAGCAGAACCAGAGTCCCCGGCCCCAAGAGCAGCGCATACCTCGGCCAGCACGCCAGCCTTTGAGTCCACCCGCACGCCTCCCTTGCTACTTGGCCGCAGCTTTGCCGCCAGACGTTGTTTGAAACCGGAACTTCACGGGATTACCACGCGGCCGTCTACCCATTCTTGTAATAGAGAACTGTTCGGTGGATTGCGTTTGAAACCGTTGCCTTGGAGCAGCCAAGTTCGTCAGCGATCTTCTGCATCGACCATCCCTGCTCGTACAGTTCGCGTATGGTTTCGTCGCGTTGCAGCCGCCTCTGCCGCATGTAGCTTGTGGCTTTCGCCGCAATCTCTCGTACCGTGCATCCTTGCCGCGACAACTCGCGTATGCGTTCGCCCCGTTGCTCCCGCTCCCGCTCAAGGTCACCGCGCTCGTAGGGGCGGAGTGCACGTAGCGTCTCCATGTCGAACCAGTCGCTGACGCTGGATGATCCATTGCCGCCGTTTTGATTCGTCATGCGTTCCTCCTCGGTTGGTCAACAGACGCGATTACGCGGGCTACAAAGTAGGTAACGCGCCGCGTGATGTCGTGGCAAGTGTTCAATCTGAACACGGATCCCCGGCCACATGAGGCTTGGCCGACGAGATCGGCAGTGTCGACGGGTGTGTGGGAGCGATTCGGCGACCAGCGCGGTACTGCCGCTTTCGGGTCTTGGGCTTGCCCGCTACTTCGTCTTAGATGCTTGTCCGTGGCGGAACTCCACCACGTCGCCGTCGGCCATCACGTAGTCCTTGCCCTCCATCCGCACCTTGCCCGCGGCCTTGGCGGCGGCCATCGAACCGGCTTCGATCAGGTCGTCGTAGGAGACGATCTCGGCCTTGATGAAGCCCTTCTCGAAGTCGGTGTGGATCACGCCGGCGGCCTTGGGCGCGGTGTCGCCCTGGTGAATTGTCCAGGCGCGCGCCTCTTTCGGGCCCGCGGTCAGGAACGTCTGAAGCTTGAGCGTGTGAAAACCCGCGCGGGCCAACGCATCCAGGCCGCGTTCGGTCTGGCCGATCGACTCCAGCAGTTCGGCGGCTGACTCGTCGTCGAGTTCCTGCAACTCGGCCTCGATCTTGGCGTCGAGGAACACCGCGTCGGCCGGCGCCACCAGCTCCCGCAACTGCGCCTTGCGGGCCTCGTCGGTCAGAACGGCCTCGTCGGCGTTGAACACGTACAGGAACGGTTTGGTCGTCAACAGGTTCAGCTCGCGCAACGGCGCGGCATCCACCCCCGCGGCGAACAGCGTCGTCCCGCTGTCGAGGATCTCCGCCGCCGCTGCGGCCGCCTCGTGCGCGGGTCTGCGGTCCTTGTGCGTCCTGGCTTCCTTCTCCAACCGCGGCAGCGCCTTCTCCAGCGTCTGCATGTCGGCGAGGATCAACTCGGTCTCGATCACCTCGATGTCGGACTTCGGGTCGATGCGCCCGTCGACGTGGGCGACGTCGTCGTCGCTGAACACCCGCACCACCTGACAGATCGCGTCGCTCTCGCGGATGTTGGCCAGGAACTTGTTGCCCAGCCCGGCGCCTTCGGACGCGCCCTTGACGATCCCGGCGATATCTACGAAGGTGACCGGCGCATGGACGATCTTTTCCGACTCAAACATCCTGGCGAGTTCGGCCAGTCGCGGGTCCGGCAGCGGCACGACCCCCTCGTTCGGTTCGATGGTGGCGAACGGGTAGTTGGCCGCCAACACGTCGTTGCGCGTCAACGCGTTGAACAGCGTCGATTTTCCGACGTTCGGCAGTCCGACGATTCCCAGGTTCAAGCTCACAGGCACCAGAGTCTAGGAGACTGTGACGGGCACGCCAGAACCGCGCTGACAGCTACAGCTGGCGAAAGCCGGTACGGTCTACCTGTGTCAGCACAGCGCGCACGGTCGGCGGTGGCCGCCGACCACCGGTCCGCGCATCCCAACATCCCGGGTGTCCCGTGGTGGGGTGCTGTGCTCATCGCCATCACCGCGAGCGCGATCGGCTTCGCGTTCGACGCGGGTGCGGGCAGCAAACAACTGAGCGCGGTGTTCGCGGGCTGTTACGTCCTCGGCTGCGTGCTGGCCGTGCTCGCGGTGCGGCAGGCGGCGGTGTTCACCGCGGTCATCCAGCCGCCGCTGGTGCTGTTCGTCACCGTGCCGACGGCGTATTTCCTGTTCACCAGCGGCCAGATCGAAGGCCTCAAGGACCTCGCGATCAACTGCGGCTATCCGCTGATCGAACGCTTCCCGCTGATGTTCTTCACCTCGGCGGGGGTGCTGCTCATCGGGATGCTGCGCTGGTACGTCGGCCTCGCGACGCGCCGCGCCGCCCCCGCGCAGGAAGACGACGCCGTCGAGCCCGCAACCGGGTTCGCCGCCGCGTTGACCGCCAAACTGTCCGGGCTCTTCGCCCGGGATGACGACGACGAGGCCGAGGAGGTCCCGCCGCCGCCGCGCCGTCGCCGCCCCGCCTCCGAGCGCGCAACGTCCTCGCGCGCTTCCGCCGACCGCGCGGCCCGCCGGGACCGGGCGACGGGCACCCGCGCCGAGCGGCCCACCAAGCGCGCCGCGCCGTCGCGGTCACGCCACGTGCGCCCGCCCGAAACCGAGATCATCGACCCCGTCGCCGAGCGTCCTCGCCGCAGCCGCTCCAGCAGGCAGCGCGAGGCCCCGCCGCCGGAACCGCGTCGCAGGCCGCGCACGTCGAACCCACGCCAGCCCGGCCCGCCGCCGTCCGAGCGGCGCAGCCGCTACGACCGCAACGGCTACGAGCGCACGGGATACGAGCGCACCGGATACGAGCGTCCCGAACGCCGCCGCTTCGACGACTACCAACCCCGCGAGCCGCACAGCTCCAACGGCAACTCCAACGGCACGCACCATCCGGTCTCGCGGGTCCGCTACCGCGGCGAGGACAGCGACGAGCGCGCGCAGTACCGCACCAGCCGCCGCGGCGGCTGGGAAGCCGAGTCCTGGGAGTACGACGTCTAAGGACGCGCGCGCAGGAACCGGCCCGCCGCCTCGACCGCGGGCGCCGAACTGCCGGCGTCGCTGACGAACACCGCCAGCGCCAGGTCGCCCTGGATGCCGACGAACCAGCCGTGCGCGTGGGTGTCGTCGATGTACTCGGCGGTGCCGGTCTTGCCGAGCAGCCCCGGGACGTCCTGCAGTTGTGTCGCGGTGCCCGCGGTCACGGTCTCGCGCATCATCGACCGAACATGCTCGGCGACGGTCGACGGCAGCGGTTCGGGCGTGCGGTCGGGTGTGCCGGGCCGGCCCTCGACGATCGACGGGGCCGGCACCGAACCGTGCGCCAGCGCCGCGGCCACCAGCGCCATCCCGAACGGCGTCGCGGTGACCTTGCCCTGGCCGATCCCCTCCTCGACCCGCAGCGCGGCGGTGTCGGCGACGGGCACCGACCCGGTGACCGTCGTCATGCCGGGCGCGACGTAGTCGATGCCCAGTCCCAGTTGCGCGGCGGCCTTGGTGAGCGCGTCGGGCGGCAGGTCCACCGCCAGCCGCCCCATCGTGGTGTTGCAGGACCGCGCGAAGGCCGTGTGCAGCGGCACCTGCCCGAGATCGAAGTTGTCGTCGTTGGGGATCTGTCTGCCCTGGATGTTCTCGGTGCCGGGACACGCGACGACGGTGTCGGGGGTGACCTGCCCGGCCTGCAGCGCCGCCGATACCGTCACGGTCTTGAACGTCGAACCCGGCGGGTAGAGGCCGGTCAGCGCGATCGGGCCCTGCGCGTCGGCAGGCCCGTTCTGCGCGACGGCCCGCAGCGCGCCGGTGGACGGTTCGATCGCCACCAGCGCGGCGGGCGTGGGGATGGACGCCAGCGCCGCCTCACCCGCCCGGAGCAGTCCGATGTCGAGCGTGCTGGAGATGTCGCCCACCGGTTTCGGATCCTGGCCGCCGACGCGCCGCGCACCGGCACTGGTCTGCGCGGTGACCGCCCAGCCGGCGGCCTCATCGGTGCGCTGCTGCCACAGCTCTTCGAGCCCGGCCAGTGTGGGTGAGGTCAGCGACCTGTCGGTGGCCAGCAGCCGCGTCTGCGGGGCCAGCGTGACGTTGGGCAGCGCCGACAGTTGGGCCTCGATCGGCGCGAGGTCCTCCTGGCGCAGCGTGATCGCGGTGACCGTCTTACCGCCGGCGAGGTCGGCGCCCAGGGATTCGGGAGTGATGCCGGGGGCGAGTGGATTCAGCAGTGCGGCAACGGTATTGACGTCGGCGCCGGGTGCCACGTTGACGAGCGTGACGATGTGCTGGGTCAACAGCTCGGCGCCCGTGCGGTCGAGCACGCGCACCGCCGGGTCCGGTCCCAGGGTGCTGTAGGACAGCGGGCCGGCGTCGAGTCCGGGGGCGACGGTCGTCGGCGCCCAGTCGATCTTCCAGTCGTCATCGGACGCGGCCGCGGCGCCGGCCGTGCGGTAGGTCCACTGCGTGGCGCCGTCGCGGAAGCGCCAGTGCACGTCGAGCGCGAAGGTGCCGGTGTTCTCGTCGACTTTTACGGCGTCGGGCCGGAATTCGACGTCGCTGCCGAGGCTGGCGAACAACTTGCCCAGGGTGTCGGCCGCCCGCGCGGGGTCGGTGGTGGTGGCCGCGGCGGCTGCCGCGTCGCCGTTGGACAGCGCGTCAGCGAACTGCCGCACCGTGTCGTTCAGGCGGTCCTGCGCCGACGAGCAACCGGCCAGTGCCGCCGCCAACACGGTCACCGTCAGTGCCGCGAGCAGACGCGAAATGACCCGCAGCGACGGGATTTTGGGGCAATTTGTGTCTGCTCGCGCCGGGATGTTCACACCCGGAGAGGTTACGCGCGGGCGGGCCGGATCTCCCTCGGCAACGCGAACACCAGCGTTTCGTTGGCCGTCGTCACCGGTTGCACGGTGTCGTAGCCGTAGTCGGCGAGCCGCTCGAGCACCCCGCGGACCAGGATCTCGGGCACCGACGCGCCCGAGGTGACGCCGACCGTCGTCACGCCGTCCAGCCAGGCCGGGTCGATGTCGTCGGCATAGTCGACGAGGTGGGCGGCGGCCGAGCCGGCGCCGAGCGCGACCTCGACCAGCCGCACCGAGTTCGACGAGTTGCGGGAACCGACGACGATCACCAGCTCGCACTCCGGGGCCATCGCCTTGACCGCGACCTGACGGTTCTGGGTGGCGTAGCAGATGTCGTCGCTCGGCGGGTCCTGCAGCGTCGGGAACTTCTGCCGCAGCCGGCGCACCGTCTCCATGGTCTCGTCGACGGACAGCGTGGTCTGCGACAACCAGATGACCTTGGCCGGATCCCGCACGGTGACCTGGTCGACCGCGTCGGGGTTGTCGACGACCTGAACGTGGTCGGGGGCCTCACCGGCGGTGCCGATGACCTCCTCGTGGCCTTCGTGGCCGATGAGCAGGATGTCGTAGTCGTCGCGGGCGAACCGCTTGGCCTCGTTGTGCACCTTGGTCACCAGCGGGCAGGTGGCGTCGATGACCTTGAGCTGGCGTTCCTTGGCGGTCTGGTGCACCGTCGGCGCGACACCGTGCGCGGAGAACACGACGATCGCGCCCTCGGGCACCTCGTCGGTCTCGTCGACGAACACCGCGCCGGCCTTGGCCAGAGTGTCGACGACGTGACGGTTGTGCACGATCTCGTGACGCACGTACACCGGCGCGCCGTGCTTTTCCAGCGCGCGCTCGACGGTCTCGACGGCGCGGTCGACCCCGGCGCAGTAACCCCGCGGTTCGGCCAGCAGCACCCGTCTGCCGGTTGCACCGCTCGCAACCGAGCTGGCGGCGCCCGGAATCCCCATGTTGACTGTCGGCGGCATGGCTCCCAGGGTACGCATCCCCGGCCATCCCGGACCAGCGGAGACGTCGCCCGTAGGCTGTGGCCATGGCAACTGCACCGTATGGGGTCCGTCTGCTGGTTGGCGCGGCGGTCACCGCCATCGAGGAAACCCGCAAGCTCCCGCAGACCATCCTGATGTACCCGATGACCGTGGCCAGCCAGGTCGCGCACCTCGTGATGAAGGTGCAGCAGGACGTCGCGGACCTGGTGAACAAGGGTGACGAGACGCTCGAGACCATCTTCCCGCCCAAGGACGAACAGCCCGAGTGGGCGACGTTCGACGAGGATCTCGACGACGACGGCGGCGCAGCCAGCGACGGCGAACGGCTGACCGAGGGACGGTTCGCGCTGTTCAGCAACGGCGAGCCGCAGACCGCCGAACCGGAGCCCGAGGACACGCCCCCGGGTGAGGCGCCCGAGATCGTCACCGAGCTGGACTACGAGTCGCTGACGCTGGCCCAGCTGCGCGCGCGGCTGAACACGCTGAGCGTGACCGACCTCGAGGCGCTGCTGGCCTACGAGGAGGCCACCAAGGCGCGTGCGCCGTTCCAGACGCTGCTGGCCAACAGGATCACCCGCGCCTCGGCCAAGTGACGACCCCGGCGCGATGACTGAGGCCGAGCCCGGCAAGTCTCCGGACAACCCGTGGCCGGTCCGCGCCGTGGCCACCCGCGTCGCCAAGTACATCGACCGGCTCGGCACCGTGTGGATCGAAGGGCAGCTGACCGAGCTCAAGCTGCGCCAGAACACCGCGTGGATGGTGCTGCGCGACCCGGCCGCCGACATGTCGCTGTCGGTGAGCTGCCCGCGCGACCTGGTCGCCAACGCGCCGGTGCCGCTGACCGAGGGCACGCAGGTGCTCATGCACGGCAAGCCGCAGTTCTACACCCGCAACGGGTCCTTCAGCCTGCGCATCTACGAGATCCGAGCGGTCGGCCTCGGTGAACTGCTGGCCCGCATCGAACGGCTGCGCCGGCTGCTGGACGCCGAGGGCCTGTTCGATCCGCGGCTCAAACGCCCGCTGCCGTTCCTGCCCCGCACGATCGGCTTGATCACCGGGCGCGCCAGCGCCGCCGAACACGACGTCGTCTCGGTGGCCGGTGATCGTTGGCCCGCAGTGCATTTCGCGATCCGCAACACCGCCGTGCAGGGCCCCAACACCGTGCCGCAGGTGGTTGAGGCGCTGCGCTCGCTGGACGCCGATCCCGAGGTCGACGTAATCGTGATCGCCCGCGGTGGCGGCAGCGTCGAGGATCTGCTGCCGTTCTCCGACGAGACGCTGTGCCGCGAGATCGCCAAATGCACGACACCGGTCATCAGCGCGATCGGCCACGAGCCCGACAACCCGCTGTGCGATCTGGTGGCCGACCTGCGGGCCGCGACACCGACCGACGCCGCCAAACGCGTGGTCCCCGACGCCGCCGCCGAGCAGGCGCTGATCACCGACCTGTGCCGGCGCGGCGGGCGCGCGCTGCGCAACTGGGTGCACCGCGAGGAACGCCTCATCGACCAGTTGCGCAGCCGCCCGGTGCTGGCCCAGCCGCTGGCGGCGCTCACCGCCCGCTCCGAGGAGATCGAACGGGCCCGCTCGGCGGCGCGCCGCGACATCACCCGCCTGCTCGCGGTCGAGGGTGAGCGGGTGGGCCATCTGGCGGCGCGGCTGTCCACCCTGGGGCCGGCGGCGACGCTCGCGCGTGGGTACGCCGTCGTCCAGACCGTCGCGGACGGCGAGGTGCTGCGCACGACCGCCGACGCGCCGGCCGGCACGCAGCTACGGGTCCGGGTGTCCGATGGGGCCGTCACAGCGGTCAGCCACGGCAGCGAAGAGGATACGAAATGAAGCCTATTAGTGAACTCGGGTACGAAGAGGCGCGCGACGAGTTGATCGACGTCGTGCAGCAGCTCGAACGCGGCGGACTCGACCTCGATGCATCGCTGAAACTGTGGGAAAGAGGCGAAGAACTGGCTCAACGCTGCGAAGAGCATTTAGCTGGGGCGCGCAAGCGCGTCGAGGACGCGCTGGCCGCCAAGGAGCCGCAGGACGGTTGAGAAGGCAACCAACTTGGCGCTTCGGCTTCCAAACTGGAACGTGTTTCAGTTACGCTGTCCGCCATGGGTGACGCAACGCTGA
This sequence comes from Mycolicibacterium flavescens, assembly GCF_001722335.1. GTDB lineage: Bacteria > Actinomycetota > Actinomycetes > Mycobacteriales > Mycobacteriaceae > Mycobacterium > Mycobacterium flavescens. The sequence goes on along the minus strand of NZ_MIHA01000018.1, from coordinate 15,434 downwards.
CCACCGACCTCGGCCGCGTGCTGGTCACGGGTGGTTCCGGATTCGTCGGCGCCAACCTGGTGACCGAACTGCTCAGGCGCGGCTACCGGGTCCGCTCGTTCGACCGCGCCCCCTCCCCGCTGCCCTCGCACGAACGCCTCGAGGTCCTCGAAGGCGACATCTGCGACGCCGACACCGTCGCGGCCGCGGTCGCCGACATCGACACCGTGTTCCACACCGCGGCGATCATCGACCTGATGGGCGGCGCCTCGGTCAGCGAGGAGTACCGCGCCCGCAGCTTCGCCGTCAACGTGACCGGCACCGAGAACCTGGTGCACGCCGCGCAGGCCGCCGGCGCGCAACGGTTCGTCTACACGGCGTCCAACAGCGTGGTGATGGGTGGTCAGCGGATCGCCGGCGGTGACGAAACCCTGCCCTACACCACGCGTTTCAACGACCTGTACACCGAGACCAAAGTGGTCGCCGAGAAGTTCGTGCTCGAACAGAACGGCGTGGGCGGCCTGCTGACCTGTTCGATCCGGCCCAGCGGCATCTGGGGCCGCGGCGATCAGACGATGTTCCGCAAGGTGTTCGAGAGCGTGCTGGCCGGCCACGTCAAGGTGCTCGTCGGCGGCCGCAACGTCAAACTCGACAACTCCTACGTGCACAACCTGATTCACGGTTTCATCCTGGCCGCGCAGCACCTGGTGCCCGGCGGGTCGGCACCGGGTCAGGCGTACTTCGTCAACGACGGCGAACCGGTCAACATGTTCGAGTTCTCCCGCCCGGTCGTTCAGGCGTGCGGGCAGAACTACCCGAAGATCCGCGTGCCCGGCCGACTGGTCTGGTTGGCGATGACGGTGTGGCAGTGGCTGCACTTCCGGTTCGGCCTGCCCAAGCCGATGATCGAACCGCTCGGCGTGGAACGGCTCTACCTCGACAACTACTTCTCGATCGCCAAGGCGCGACGCGACCTCGGGTACCGCCCCTTGTTCACCACCGAGCAGGCGATGGCCGACTGCCTGCCGTACTACGTCGACCTGTTCCACCAGATGCAGGGCGAGGCCGCCGCGGGTGCCGAGCGGCCAGTTATCCGACGCGAAAGCGCCGTTCGCGCCCGATAAATGGCCACTCGGCGCGTGCGGCTCGTAAGTTGTGGTGTCGATGGCCGAATCTCGCTTCACCACCAACGCCGGCGTACGGCTGCACTTCCTGGATTCCGGCGGCGACGACCGGGGCGCGCCGATCGTGTTCGTGCCGGGCTTCACGTGTATCGCCGAGGACTACGTCGAGGTGCTGCCGGTGTTCGGCCGCCGAACCGTCGTCGTGGAACTGCGTGGGCACGGCCGCAGCGATGCACCCGAAAGTGGTTATGACTCCGCCACTTTCGCCGGCGACGTGGGCGCGGTGGTCGACGCGGTGACCGCGGGGCCGGTGCACGTGGTGACGTTCTCGCGCGGCACGCCCTACGCGCTGATCTGGGCGCTGGCGCATCGCGAACGGGTGCACTCGCTGTCGATCGGCGACTACGTGCCCGAGGAGATCACGCTGCCCGACGGGGTGTCGGCGTCCCTGCTCGACGGCCGGTGGCGCGGCACGCCGGTGCGGGACCGGCTGGACCGCCGGGCCGGCGAGGCGATCATCGCGTCGGCTCGCCGACAGTCGTTCTGGCAAGCGCTATCCGATTGGCAGCCGCCGCTTCTGGCGGTGCGCAGCCCGACCGGCCCGCTGATCTCCGACACCGCCTGGGACCGCTACCGCGCAGAGTTCCCGACGGCGTCGCTGCACGTGTTCGACGAATCGCCGCACGACATCTTCCGGCCGGACCGCGAGCGCTACCCGAAGCTGGTGCGGGCGCACGTCGACGCCGCCGGCAACAGCGTCAGCCCCGTTCGGCGGCGGCCTTGATCGCCGCGAGTGTCGCGGGGATACCGGTGCGGGCGGCCTCGCGGCGCGCGGCGATCTCCTCGTCGGCCCGGTCGCCGAAATGCTCGCGGAAGCCCTCGACACCCACCGGGCGCAGTTCCCAGTGCTCGGTCATCTTCGTTCCGCCGTCGGCGGGCTCGAAGGTGTAACCCCAGTACACCCAGCCGCCGTTGACCTCCCACGCGAATTCGCGACCCGGATCGGCGGCCACCACCTGCGAGCGGGTCTCCCACGTCTGCTCGGGCGTGACGTTGCGGCCGGTGAACCAGGCGCCCACGCATGGCCCGTCGCCCTCGTCCCACCAGCATGCGCGGCAGATCGGGCTCCAGTCGCCCATCCGGGTCACATCGGACACCATCTCGTAGAGCACCTCGGGCGGCGCCGCCACATGAATCGACTCAGACATCTTCAGATCCGTCACGACCCGAGTGTGCCAAAGCGCTAAGTTGGAACACGTTCCAGTCACCACCGAAGGGTCAACGGTATGGGCAACAGCCGTAGTGCTGTCGTGATCGGCGCGGCATCGGGCATCGGCTGGGCGACCGCACGCGCCCTGGCCGCCGAAGGCGACCGGGTCACGCTCGCCGACCGCAACCTCGACGGCGCCGAACAGCGCGCCGACGAACTCGGGGCCCCGCACGCCGCCGCGCACGTCGACGTCACCGACGAGGGCTCGGTGCAGGCGCTGTTCGAGAACACCGCAACGCTCGACATCGTGGTCAACTGCGCGGGCTTCGGCAGCCTCGGGCTGATCACCGACCTCGCGGTCGAGGAGTTCCGCGCGGTCGTCGACGTCTGCCTCACCGGGGCGTTCATCGTCGCCAAACACGCCGGAGCGCACCTGCGCGAAGGCGGCTCGCTGGTGTCGATCAGCTCGCTCAACGGCCGGCAGCCGGCGGTCGGCATGAGCGCCTACTGCTCGGCGAAGGCGGGGCTGTCGATGCTGACCCAGGTCGCCGCGCTGGAGATGGGCCCGCGCGGTATCCGGGTCAACGCCGTCGCCCCGGGGTTCGTCGAGACGCCGCTGACCGAGGGGTCGGCGCTGATCCCCGGTCTCGTCGAGGACTACGTCGACAACACCGCGCTCGGCCGGGCCGGGCAACCGGAGGAGATCGCCGACGCCATCGTGTACCTGTGCTCGCCGAAGGCCCGCTGGCTGACCGGCGAGGTGCTCGACCTCAACGGCGGTGCGCACCTGAACAAGTACCCCGACGTGCTGGGCCATGTGATGAAACTGGCGGGGAATTCATGACTTTGCGCGGCAAGCAGGCACTGGTCACCGGCGCCGGATCCGGTATCGGCGCGGCGCTGTGCCGGGCGCTGGTCGCCGCGGGCGCGGAGGTGATGTGCACCGACGTCGACGCTGCGGCCGCCGAGAACACCGCCTCGACGCTGGGGCCCGGGGCCCGGTCGGCCCGCCTCGACGTCACCGACGCGGCGGCGGTGCAGGCCGCGGTCGACGAGGTGGTGCAGCGCGCCGGCCGACTGGACCTGATGTTCAACAACGCCGGAATCGTCTGGGGCGGCGACACCGAACTGCTGACCCTCGAGCAGTGGAACGCCATCATCGACGTCAACATCCGCGGCGTGGTGCACGGGGTCGCGGCCGCCTACCCGCTGATGGTGCGGCAGGGCCACGGCCACATCGTCAACACCGCGTCGATGGCCGGGCTGACCGCCGCCGGTCAGGTCACCAGCTACGTGATGACCAAGCACGCGGTCGTCGGGCTGAGCCTGGCGCTGCGCAGCGAGGCCGCCGCCCGCGGCGTGCGGGTGCTGGCGGTGTGCCCGGCCGCGGTCGAGACACCGATCCTCGACAAGGGTTCGGTCGGCGGGTTCGTCGGCCGCGACTACTTCCTTCAGGCCCAGGGCGGCAAGCCCTACGACGCCGACCGCCTGGCCCGCGACGTGCTGCGCGCCGTCGAACGCGACAAACCGATCCTGGTGAAACCGCGCATCGCGCACGCACAGTGGTGGTTCGCGCGGTTGGCGCCCGGGCTGATGAACCGGGTGTCGATGCGGTTCATCGCCGACCAGCGGGCCAAACAAGCGCAGTCGCGCCCCTCGACGCTGTAGACATAGCGGCGATGGCTACCGAATTCTCGATGCCGCAGCGGCGGGCGCTCGCGGTGGCGACCGTGGTCGCGGTGCTGTTCGCCGCATACTTCCTGCGCAGCTACTTCATCCTGATCGTGGTGGCCGCGGTGGCCGCCTACCTGTTCTCGCCGCTGTATGTGCGGCTCAACCGGCGCATGGGCAGCGGCCTGTCGGCGACGCTGACCCTGCTGGCCGCGTTCGCTGTGGTGTTCGTGCCGCTGAGCCTGTTCGTCCTACTGGCCGTCGTGCAGATCACCACGATGGTCGAACGGGTGGCCGAGTGGGTGGGCCGCACCGACCTGTCGGCCCTCGGCGACCGGGCGCTGCAGATCGTCAACGACCTGTTGCGCCGCGTGCCCTACATCGACACCACCGTCACGCCCGAGTCGCTGCGCGGTTCGATGGCCCGGGTGGCCCAGGAGGGCGGACAGTGGCTGCTGGGCCTGCTGCAGGGCGCCGCCGGCGGCCTGTTCGGCGCGATCACCGCGCTGATCCTGTTCCTCTACGTCTTCTTGTCGCTGTTGACCAACCGCGAGCGGGTGGTGATGGTGATCCGCCAACTCAACCCGCTCGGCGAGGACGTCACCGACGTCTACATGACCAAGATGGGCGCGATGGTCAAAGGCACCGTCATGGGCCAGTTCGTCATCGCGGTCTGCCAGGGTGTCGCCGGTGCGGGGTCGATCTACCTCGCCGGATTCCACCAGGGCTTCTTCCTGTTCGCCGTGCTGCTGTCGGCGCTGTCGGTCATCCCCCTCGGCAGCGGAATCGTCACGATCCCGTTCGGCATCGGAATGATCCTGTTCGGCAACGTGTTCGGCGGCGTCTTCGTGATCCTGTTCCACCTCATCGTGGTGACCAACATCGACAACTTCCTGCGGCCGATCCTGGTGCCGCGCGAGGCCCGGCTGGACGCCGCGCTGATGCTGCTCGCGGTGTTCGCGGGCATCACCATGTTCGGCGCGTGGGGCATCGTGATCGGCCCGGTGCTGATGATCGTCGTCGTCACCACGATCAGCGTCTACCTGCAGGAGTACAAGGGCGTACCGATGCAGCGCTACGACGAGGACGAGCGCGACGAGAAACCCAAGCGGCGAAACCCGTTGTGGTGGTTGGGCCGTCGTATCAAGGAAGCCCGCGAGAAAGACCAGCCCCGGCAGGACGCCGACGACACCGAGGACGCCGAGCCGGAGCCTAAGTCAGCCGCTCCTTGAGGAACGCGACCACGCGTTTGAGCGCGACGTCGGTCGGAAACCCTTCGCGGCGGCGCATTTCCAGCGTTAGCACCGAATGGGCCATCTTGGTGAACCCGTGTTCGTTGCCTTTGCCCGAGTCGATCTCGATCACCTCGAACGCGTCGCCGAGCCGCTGCTTGAGCGTCGCGAAACGCTCTGCCGGCGCCAGCGCATCCTCGCTGAACCGCAGCCCCAGCGCGCACAGGCCGTCGTTGGCGGCGCGGCGTTCGACGATCTTGAGTTCGGCCTCCGACAGGCCGGGGTCGCGGCGCTGCTTGGGGGTCAGCGGAAGCGGCAGCGACGGCTGGCTCAGCACCGGCGCCAACACGGCGTCGTCGACGGCCGCGGCCAGCGCGAAGCCGCCGGTGAAGCACTGCCCGATCACCCCGACGCCCCTGCCCGGTGTCTGCTCGTTGAGGTCGCGGGCGAGTGCGCGCAGGTAGTGCGCGACCGGCCGGTCGGCGTTCGTCGCGAACGCGGCGAATTCGCGGGACACGCAGCCGCGCAGCATCACCGGCACCATCCCGGGCCGCATCGGCGGCGCCCCGGGGGTGCCGAACAGCGACGGGATCGCGACCGTGAAGCCGTTGTCCACCAGGTGATCGCCCAGTGCCAGCACACCGGGATGCGCGCCGGGCATCTCGGGGATGAGCACGACGCCGGGCCCGTCGCCCTTGCGGTAGACGTCATGGGTGTAGCCCGACGAGGTGAACGGCGCGACGGACCAGCCCGTGAGGTCGGCTTCCGGAGCCGTGTCCGCGGTCATGGAGCCTCCTGTGAATCCCGTGCTGCTAGCCGGCGGGCAGCGGCGACGCGGTCTGGGTCGCCGAGGCCAGCGTACGAAACTCCTCGGTGGTCGCGGCGCCGGTCAGCGCGATCTGTGCGGGTCCGCCCGCGGCATCGAGGCGCGTCGTCCACACCGGCTCGGCCGGGTCGCCGTCGTCGTCGCTGCCCTCGTAGACCACCCACCGGACACCGTCGACGTCGACCACCCCGGTCGGCAGCACGTCGGGGTTGAGCGAGCCGACCAGCTTGTCCTCGTCGGCGTTGCTCTGGGTCAGGCTGACATACATCCCGCTGGGCGCCAGGTAGCCGACGGTCGAGCTGACCGCCCGCCCGGGCTGCCCCGTCGCCGGGTCGACGCGCCCGCCCTCGATGCCCTTCCTGCTGCCGGAGTTGGACTGCCAGCCCTCGGGCAGCGCGGGCAGGCGGATCGGGACGTCCAGCGCGTCGGCGTCGGCCCGCAGCGCCGCGGCCGCGTCGTGCGACGGCACCGGTCCCGGGCCGGGGCCGCCGGCCTGGAACGAACACATGCCGAGTAGCCCGGCCAGCACGACGCACGCCACCACCAGCGGCGCGATCGACCAGAACATGTCGCGGCCGTCGTGCAGGAGCCGCGACTTGGCCGGCTTGGGGTGTGGCGCCGGTTGCGGCTGTGGCGTGGTCATGGCTGCCAGTATCCCAGCTCCCGAACTCGCAGCCGTTAATGGGAGAATCTGGCGCATGAGCCCCTCGCGCGGTGAAGCACCCGATCGAAATCTGGCCCTTGAGCTGGTCCGAGTCACCGAAGCCGGCGCCATGGCCGCCGGCCGGTGGGTCGGCCGCGGCGACAAGGAAGGTGGCGACGGGGCCGCCGTCGACGCCATGCGCGAGCTGGTGAACTCGGTGTCGATGCGCGGTGTCGTGGTGATCGGCGAGGGCGAGAAGGACAACGCGCCGATGCTCTACAACGGCGAGGAGGTCGGCAACGGCGACGGCCCGGAGTGCGACTTCGCCGTCGACCCCATCGACGGCACCACGCTGATGAGCAAGGGCCTGTCCAACGCGATCTCGGTGCTCGCGGTCTCCGAGCGCGGCACCATGTTCGACCCGTCGGCGGTGTTCTACATGAACAAGATCGCCGTCGGTCCGGAGGCCGTCGACGCGATCGACATCACCGCGCCGATCGCCGAGAACATCCGCCGGGTCGCCAAGGCCAAGGCCGTGTCGGTGTCCGACCTGACCGTGTGCATCCTGGACCGGCCACGGCACGCCGAGCTGATCGGCGAGGTGCGCGACGCCGGCGCCCGCTGCCGGTTGATCACCGACGGTGACGTCGCCGGCGCGATCTCGGCGTGCCGCCCGAACACCAGCACCGACCTGCTGGTCGGGATCGGCGGCACCCCCGAGGGCATCATCGCCGCCGCCGCGATCCGCTGCATGGGCGGCGCCATCCAGGGCCAGCTGGCCCCCAAGGACGACGAGGAACGCCAGAAAGCCATCGACCGCGGCCTGGACCTGGACCAGGTGCTGATGACCGAGGACCTGGTGTCCGGGGAGAACGTGTTCTTCGCCGCCACCGGCGTCACCGACGGCGACCTGCTCAAGGGTGTGCATTTCTACAGCGGCGGCTGCACCACGCAGTCGATCGTGATGCGGTCCAAGTCGGGCACCGTCCGGATGATCGAGGCCTACCACCGGCTGTCCAAGCTCAACGAGTACTCCGCGATCAACTTCACCGGCGACAAGAACGCCGTCTACCCCCTGCCGTAACCCCCCACCCACGAGAAGGGCACACATGAGCGCCGAGCCGTCTGGCAACGACGACACCGAGTTCCGCATCGAGCACGACACCATGGGCGAGGTCCGGGTGCCGGTCAACGCGCTGTGGCGCGCGCAGACCCAGCGGGCGGTCGAGAACTTCCCGATCTCCGGCCGCGGGCTGGAACGCACCCAGATCCGCGCGCTCGGCCTGCTCAAGGGCGCCTGCGCGCAGGTGAACAAGGACCTCGGGCTGCTCGACGGGGCGAAGGCCGACGCGATCATCGCCGCGGCCGCCGAGATCGCCGAAGGCCGCCACGACGACCAGTTCCCGATCGACGTGTTCCAGACCGGCTCGGGCACCAGCTCGAACATGAACACCAATGAGGTGATCGCCGGCATCGCAGCGCGCAACGGCGTGACCGTGCACCCCAACGACGACGTGAACATGTCGCAGTCGTCGAACGACACCTTCCCGACCGCCACCCACATCGCCGCGACGGAAGCGGCTGTGCGGCACCTGATTCCGGCACTCGAGGTGCTGCACGAGTCGCTGGCGGCCAAAGCTCGCCAGTGGCACACCGTGGTGAAGTCGGGTCGCACGCACCTGATGGACGCCGTACCGGTCACGCTGGGCCAGGAGTTCGGCGGCTACGCCCGTCAGGTCGAGGCGGGCATCGAGCGGGTGCGCGCATGCCTGCCGCGCCTCGGTGAGCTGGCGATCGGCGGCACCGCGGTCGGCACCGGACTCAACGCCCCCGACGACTTCGACGAGCGTGTGGTCGCGGTGCTCAGCGAGCAGACCGGGCTGGCCGAACTGCGGGTCGCCAAGGACCATTTCGAGGCGCAGGCCGCCCGCGACGGGCTGGTCGAGGCGTCCGGCGCACTGCGCACCATCGCGGTGTCGCTGACCAAGATCGCCAACGACATCCGGTGGATGGGGTCGGGCCCGCTCACCGGTCTGGGCGAGATCCAGCTGCCCGACCTGCAGCCCGGCAGTTCGATCATGCCCGGCAAGGTCAACCCGGTGATCCCGGAGGCGGTGACGCAGGTGGCCGCTCAGGTCATCGGCAACGACGCCGCGATCGCGTGGGGCGGCGGCAACGGCGCATTCGAGCTCAACGTCTACATCCCGATGATGGCGCGCAACATCCTCGAGTCGTTCAAGATCCTGACCAACGCCTCGAAGTTGTTCGCCGAGCGGTGCATCGACGGTCTGGTGGCCAACGAGGAGAGGCTGCGCCAGCTCGCGGAGTCGTCGCCGTCGATCGTGACGCCGCTGAACTCGGCGATCGGCTACGAGGAGGCCGCGGCCGTCGCCAAGCAGGCACTCAAGGAGAAGAAGACCATCCGGCAGACGGTCATCGACCGCGGCCTGATCGGCGACAAGCTCTCCGAGGAGGAGCTCGACAAACGCCTCGACGTGTTGGCGATGGCGAAGGTCAAGAACGCCGAGCACTAGTTCGACGGGCGCGGATGCCGACCTACCTCGCGAACCGGCCGACGGAGGAAGCCGCGATAGCGGAGTTCCTCGGCACCGCGTCGCGGACACCGTCGGCACTGCTGATCGACGGTGAGGCCGGGATCGGCAAGTCCACGCTGTGGCTGGCGGCGCTGGACCGTGCGGCCCGGCACGGGTTTCAGATCCTTTCCGCGCGAGCGGCGTCGGTGGAATCCGTGGCGGCCTACGCCACGTTGGCCGAGCTGCTCGGCGGGGTGCCCGACGACGTCATCGCCGATCTGCCCAGCGCCCAACGCGCGGCGCTCGAGCGGGTCCGCGGCGCCGCAGACGCCGACGCCGCGCCCACCGATCAACGCGCGGTCGCGGCGGCGTTCCTGTCGGTGCTCGAGCAGGTCGCCGAGCAGGCGCCGGTGCTGCTCGCGATCGACGACGCACAGTGGATCGACCCCTCGACCGTGCACGTGCTGGCCTACACCGCGCGCCGACTGTCCGGTCCGGTCGGCGTGCTGGGCACCGTGCGCACCGACGGGTCCGGGGACCCGGTGTCCTGGCTACAGATGCGGCGCCCGGATGCGGTGCATCGGATCACGCTGCGCCCGTTGCACTCCCGGGCGCTGCAATCGGTGATCTCCGAACACCTCGGGCGGCCGGTGCCGCGACCGACGATGTCGCGCATCTACGAGATCTCCGGCGGAAACCCCTTCTATGCCATCGAATTGGCCAAGGTGTTCGACAGCGGCGAGGACAAGCCGTTGCCGCACACGCTGGCCGCCGTCGTGCAGGCCCGCCTCGACGGGCTGGAACCTGACGCGCTGGCCCCGCTGTTGGCGGCGGCCACGGCGGCCACCCCGACCGTCGAACTCGTCACCGCGGCGGTCGGCGGCGAACCCGACCGCACCATCGAACTGCTCGAGACCGCCGAGCAGAACGGCATCATCGTGATCGAGGGCAACCGGATCCGGTTCACTCATCCGCTGCTGGCCACCGGCGTCTACACCGGCGCATCGGCCGACCAGCGCAGGCAGATGCACCGCAGGCTCGCCGGCGTCGTCGGCGAAACCGAGACGCAGGCAAGACATCTGGCGCTGGCCGCGACGACGGGCGACGACGCCACCGTGAGCGCCCTCGAGCGGGCCGCCGCCGGCGCCCAGGCCCGCGGCGCACCCGCGGCGGCAGCGGAGTTGATGGAGCTGGCGATCACGCTCGGCGGACCGACCCCCGAGCGCCAGATCCGGTTGGCCACACACGTCTTCGACGCCGGTGACCCGGCCCGGGCGCGGACGTTGCTCGAGCGCGCGATCGCCCAGCTGCAGCCCGGCCCGCCCCGCGCGACGGCGCGCCATCTGCTGGCGGTGGTCCGGTTCATCGACGACGGCTTCGTCGACGCGGTCGAGGTTCTGCAGCGCGCCCTCGCCGAAGACCGGGCCGACGAGCCGCTGCGGGCCGTGATGCTCACGACGCTGGCCTACGGCCTGTACATGACCGGCGACCCGGACACCTCGCGGCGGCGCGCCGCGGAGGCGGTCGCCAGCGCCGAAAAGCTCGGGGCACCGGGCCTGCTGAGCCAGGCGCTCGGCGCGCGGACGATCATCGAGTTCTTCACCGGCGCCGGCGTGGACGAAGCTGCCATGCGTCGCGCCCTCGAACTCGAGGACCACGACACGTTCGCACCCGTCATGCTGCGCCCCAGCCTCGAACAGGGTCTGATCCTGGCCTGCACCGGCGAACTCGACGCGTCGTTCGACCTGATGCGCGAGATCGAGCGCCGCTGCATCGAGCGCGGCGAGGAAGGCGAACTGGTCTTCGTCGAGTTCTACGTCGCGTTGACCCGCATCTGGCGCGGTGACTTCCCGGCGGCCGAACACATCGCGGACAACGTCACCCAACTGGCCCAGCAGCTCGGCGGAGGGTTCCCCGCGATGCTCAGCGCCGTGCTGCGGGCCTGGCTCGCGGTCTACCGCGGAGCCGAGCAGCAGGCGCGGGAGGCGATCTCCGAAGCGATCGAGACCAGCCGGCGCAGCGGCACGGCGTGGCACCAGGACTGGGCGCGCACGGCGCTCGGGCTGCTGGAGGTCTCGCTCGGGAACTTCGAGGCAGCCGCGGAGTCCCTGCAGCCGCTGCTGGCGCGGTTCGTCCCGGAGTCGACCGAGATCCAGGCCGCCTCCTTCGTTCCCGATGCGGTCGAGGCGCTCGTCGAACTCGGTCGCGCGGCCGAAGCCGAAGCCCTGGTGGCCGCGCTGGAACGCAACGGCGAGCGGCTGGACCGGCCGTGGATGCTGGCCGTCGGCGGCCGGTGCCGCGCTCTGCTGCTGGCCGCCGCCGGCGACCTGCGCAGCGCGCAGACCTGCGCGCGCCGAGCGATCGAGCAACACCGCCGGCTGCCGATGCCGTTCGAACAGGCCCGCACCACACTGGTTCTCGGCCAACTGCAGCGCCGCGCCCGCGACCGCGCCGCCGCGGCCACACTGCGGGAGGCGATCGCCGCCTTCGAACGCCTCGGCACGCCGTTGTGGGCCGCCAGGGCCCGAACGCAGCTCAGCGGGCTGGGCGGGGCGGGGGCGCCGAGCGCGCTGACCGCCGCCGAACTGCGGATCGCCGAACTGGCCGCCGCGGGTCTGACCAACCGCGACGTGGCCGGCGAGCTGTTCCTGAGCGCCAAGACCGTGGAAGCCACGCTCGCGCGGGTGTACCGCAAACTCGGTATCCGGTCCCGTGCGGAACTGGGCCGGATGATGGGTAGGCCGGACGCTTAGCGGGTATCAGTGCTTTGCCATCTGACACGTGGCGGATCATGATTGCCAAACAATGACGTTTGCGGCAATACACCTGTAATCCTGATCAACATGCCGGGGGACGTCGTGGTCGGCCAGCCAGCTCATCAGCGGGCGATAGCCGCTTTCCTGCATGCAGCCGCCGACGGGCCGGCCGCATTGCTGATCGAGGGCGAACCCGGGATCGGCAAGACCACACTGTGGTTAGCTGCCGTCGAGCAGGCCCAGAAGGCCGGATTCCGGGTGCTGTCCACTCGCGCGGCGGCCGCCGAATCCGTGCTCGCCTACACCGCGCTGGCCGATCTGCTCGACGAGGTCGACGCCGGAGCCTGGGCCGAACTGCCCACCCCGCAGCTGCTGGCCGTCGACCAGGTACTGATGCGGGCCGACAGCGACGCCGTCACCGACCAACGCGCGGTCGCGGCGGCGTTCCTCTCGGTGATCGAGCGGGTCGCCGAGCAGGGGCCGGTGCTGCTGGCCGTCGACGACCTGCAGTGGGTGGACCCGTCGAGCATGCACGTGATGGCGTTCGCGGCGCGCCGCCTGACCGGTCCGGCCGGGCTGCTCGCCACCGTCCGCACCGAACCCGGCGACGGGGCCGGCGCGGCCTGGTTGCAGCTGCCGCGCCCGGAGGCGGTCAACCGGATCCGCCTGCGCCCCTTGAACGTATCCGATCTGCACGCCGCGGTGTCCGCGCGGCTGCGCCGACCGTTCTCCCGCCCCACCATCGGGCGCATCCACCAGGTGTCGGGCGGCAACCCGTTCTATGCGATCGAACTGGCACGCGCGATCGACGAGAAGGCGTCCGGTACCGACCCCGCGTTGCCCCGCACCCTCACCGACGTGGTGCGCACCCGCCTCGGCGCGCTGGAACCCGAAGTGCACGACGCGCTGCTTGCCGCCTCGTGCCTGGCCGCTCCGACCGTCGACCTGGTGTCGAGCGCCACCCGCAGCGACGACGACGAGCTGGTCGACCTGCTGGAAACCGCTGAGAGCCAAGGAATCATCGCGATCGACGGCAACCGCATCCAGTTCTCGCACCCGCTGCTGGCCCGGGGTGTGTACACCCAGGCCCCGCCCGGCAGGCGCCGGTCGATGCACCGGCGGCTGGCCGAGATCGTCGACGAACCCGAGCTGCGGGCCCGGCATCTGGCGCTCGCGGCGACCAGCGGGGACGAGGTCACACTGCGGGCTCTCGACATGGCCGCCGAGTCCGCCCGGGTGCGCGGCGCCCCCGCGGCCGCGGCCGAACTGCTGGACCTGGCGATCGGGCTCGGCGGTGACACCCCGGACCGGCGGCTGCTCTCGGCGCTGCACCACTTCGACGCCGGCGACCAGGAGCGGGCGGCCGCGGTGCTCGAGGAGGCCATCGGACAGCTGCCGCCCGGCGACCTGCGCGCGGAGGCGCTGACCCGCCTGGCCGTGGTGCGGCTCTACAACGAGGGGTTCTTCGAGGCGGCCCGCGTGCTGCGCGAGGCCCTCGACGAGGTGCGCGACAACCGCGCGCTGCGGGTGCAGGCTCTGGTCACGCTGGCCTACGCGCTGTTTCACGGCAACTCCGTGCACGACGCGGTGGCCACCGCCGAGGAGGCGGCCACCGCCGCCGAGGAGCTCGACAACCCGCACCTGTTGAGCATGGCGCTGGGCATGGTGGTCATGATGCGGTTCGCCGCCGGCGACGGATTCGACGCCGAGCTGCTGCAGCGGGCGCTCGAGTTGGAGGACCCGGAAGCGTTGACGCCGTTGGTCTTCCGCCCCAGCGTGCAGCAGGCGCTGCTGCTGGAGTGGACCGGTCAGCTCGAACAGGCCCGCGCGCAGCTGGACAAGATCCGCGCGCGATGCCTGGAAAAGGGCGAAGAGGGCGAGCACGTGTTCATCTCGCAGCACGTGGTGACGACGGCGATCATGCACGGCGACTTCGCCGAGGCCCGCGCGATGACCGAGGACGCGTTGGACAAGGCGCATCAGCTCGGCGGGCACACGCCGCAGTTCCTGACGCAGAGCCTTCGCGCGCTGTTGACCGCGTTCGCCGGTCAGGAAGCCGCGGCGCGCGAGGCGATCGAGGAGGCCCTCGAAGCCAGCCGTCGCACCGGCACCGTGCGTCTCGCGGCGCGGGTGCGCTCGGCGCTGGCGTTCCTCGAACTGTCGCTGGGCAACTACGAGGCCGTCGTGGCCGCGGTCGAGCCGATGCTGTCGCAGTTCGATCCGCAGAGCACCCCGACCGAGTTACCCGACGCCGCGTACCTGCCCGACGCCGTCGAGGCACTCGTGCAGCTCGAGCGGCTGGAAGAGGCCGAGCCGTTGATCGTGGCGCTGGAGCGCAACGGCCGCCGGGTCCAGCGGCCGTGGATGCTGGCGGTCGGGGCGCGCTCGCGGGCGATTCTGCTGGCCGCCCAGGGCGATCTCGACGGTGCGCACGCCGCCGCCTCGAGCGCGCTGCGAATCCACCACGACATGCCGATGCCGTTCGAGCGTGGCCGCACGCTGCTGATCCTGGGCCAGATCGAACGCCGGCAGCGCAAGAAGGAGTCGGCGTCGGCGTACCTGCAGGAGGCGTGCGAGGTGTTCGAGACCCTCGGTGTCCCGCTGTGGGCCGCGCGGGCGCGCGCCGAGCTGTCGCGCTCCAACGTGGGACCGCGCCGCGACGGCCAGCTGACGCCGTCCGAGCAACGCGTCGCCGAGCTGGCGGCCTCGGGCATGAAGAACCGCGACGTCGCGACCGCGCTGTTCATCAGCCCCAAAACCGTCGAGGCCAACCTGGCCCGGATCTACCGCAAACTCGGCATCAAATCGCGGGCCGAACTCGGCCGCCACATCGGCAGGCCGAACGAGACCGGAACGTAGGGAAACCCCCTATTCCCCTGTGCGCCGCACGGGTTTACGGTCGAGTCGCTCCCACCTCACGCCCGTCGACAGGAGGATCGGTGCTCACCTCCGAAGCCCCACCGGTGACCGTTCAAAGTCCCACGCTGGTCACCACCGCGACCAGCCAGCCCGCGCTCGGTGCGGGGTTCGCGGTGCTGGGCCTGGTGTCGCTGCTGGACCTGCCCCGGCGGGGCCGCGGCGACCGGGTGCTGGCGCTGAGCGGCGCGGCGGCCGCGGGCTGGTACCTGGTGTCGACCGGCCGTCGCCGGTAGCGATTCGGGTGTAGTTGGTTGCGCTGACCGCAATGTCGTGTTTAGGGACATCGCTGACAGGTGTATGTCTCGGGACATCGCTGACACCTGAGTAGAGCCTGGTCAAGATGATCCATGGCTCAGAAGGTGGCGGCGATGGATCTTCGTATCGCAACGGCGGCGGCTGGACAGATCGATAACGTGTCGCAGTTTTGCCGCGATCATCGGATCAGTAGGCAGACGTTTTACAAGTGGCGCAGCCGCTTCAGCCAGGAGGGCCTGGCCGGTCTCGAGGAGCGCTCGCGCCGGCCGCTGTCCTCACCGGGCC
>NZ_MIHA01000017.1 GCF_001722335.1 Mycolicibacterium flavescens | reverse complement strand
TGTTGGTGTGCCCATCATCGGCCCAGTCGGCGACCGCGTGATGGACCTGGGTCTCATAGGCCGGGGCGCTGCACCCGGGGCGGGTGCAGCCCCGCTCGGCAGCGAACAACATCAACCGCTGCGCCGTACTGGCGCAGCGTTTGGCGCGGCCGAGGTAGAGCGGTTCGTTGGTGTGTTTGTCGAAGATCGCCAGATAATGCTGGGTCTTCGCGGCCATGGCGATCACATCGGGGATCGCCACCACCGTCCCACCGGCGGTCACCCCGAACCCGGCCGCTTTCTCCAGGTCCTGCAACGTCGCGGTGATCACCATCGTGACCGGAAACCCGTTATGGGTACGACCGCTGCGCGCGGCCAACAGATCCCGACACATCGCCGCCAACGCATCATGATTACGCTGCGCCCGCGTGCGGGTATCGCGGATCAACACTTCCGGAACCGCAGGCTCGACCTCGGCGGCGACAGGCTCCGGCTCCGGCGCGGCCTCGGGCCCGGCATCGAAGTCGAGCTCGAACCCGGGGTCGGGATCTGCTTCGGGCTCCGGCTCGGCGTCATCGAATCCAGGATCGAAGTCATTCCACGGATCGAGCTCAGCGTCGTAGTCAAACTCGGGGCCGGGACCGACGTCAGGCTCCGGGCCGAAGTCGGGCTCGGGTTCGGGCTGGGGCTCGGGCTGGGGCTCGGGCTCAGACTCGGCGTCGGGCATGTTCTTGCCCGGGGCGCCGTAGCTGGCCCACACCGCCTCAATCCACCCCCGCGTCGGAGCATCCACCGCCCCGTGAATCTTGCTGATCCCATCGCGATCCTGCGGACCGAACCACACCCCGGTCTTGCGGCGACGCTCATGCTCACGAAACTCGAAATGCTCCTGCAGCACACTGACCATGTGCTCGACGGTCTTCTCCAACCCCGCCGGCCCCAACCGGGCCGCCTCCTGCGCCAGATGCGCCTCGGCGGCCTCACGCACATCAAAACCCACCGACGCCGGAATCTGCTTGTTGAAGAACTTCCGCAGAATCGCCACCTGCTCAGAACCGATCCGCCCCGCAGCCACCCCCGCGGCCACATTGGGCATCACCGGGGCCAGCACCTCACCGGTCATCGCCAACCGCGGCGCCAAATCATGGGCCTCACCCACCCGCCGATTGGCCTCCCCCTTGGAAATATTGAGCAACGTCTGCAACGCCCGACTTACCGACGACTCACCCAACTCGCCGACCGGCGCGCGCCCCAACTGCGCCACCACCCGATGCCCCACCACCGCCGACGACCGCAGCACCGACTCAAAATCAGCAGTCAACGCCAACAACTCCGCCGTCGACGCCCCATCAAGGGGCTCCGAACGCAGCACGTCGAGCTCGCGGCGCACCACCGCAAGCGCTTCGTACATACGTTCGATACCCACAACCCGACACTAAACCCGCCCACCGACACCGCACCCCCAAATGTGGCCCCAGAAACCAAAGTGACAGAAGCTATTTGAGAGAAAGCAAAAAAGCACGCGCGGCGCACACTCCATATCGGAGCGTGCGCCGCGCGCGTTGATTCAGTGGGTGATCAGACCTCAGCCAACCGGAATATTTATGCAGCCGACGTTCGGCAGGCATCCGGCAGCACCATCGGGACCGGCGGTGCCGCCGGGTCCGTTCGGAGCGAGCGAGCCGCTCGCGCCACCGGGACCGGCCGAACCGGCTGGGCCACCGGGGATTACACCTGCGGCGCCGCCACCATCAGCGGTGCCCTGCGGGCCGCCGGGGACGTTGACTTCGGCACCGCCGCCGGGGCCGGCTTCGATATTGCCGATACCCGCACAGGGAGTGCCGTCGGCGTTCAAACACGGCGGCGGGGGCGGCGGCTGGGCACCGGCGATCGGCGCTGCGGCAATCGCGGCTGCCGCGGCGCCCGCGAACAACAGGGGCGTCATCTTCGTCAGTTTCACGTTCATGTCCTTAGGGCTACCACCTCGCCTGTCTAACCAAACCTCGAAATTTCCCGCGCAGCTTGTCGCCATGATCACAGCCGGCCGACCTGACGCAGCCCGGAAACGGTGTCCGCCAGCGTTTCCTGCGGATCGCGATAGCTGATCCCGAGTTCGGTTTCGCTCGGCGAGTCATCACATGAGGGCATCTGGGTGTAGTACTGCATTGCCGCACCGGTGACCGGCGCGTCGAACGGCAGATACGGACCCACCACATCGACGACGCGTCCGACGTTGCGTAGGAACACATCTGGCACCGGATACACCCGAAGTGTCTGTCCGGCTGCGCGCCCGATCATCGTTGCCAGCTCGGCGAGCGGAACTCGCTTGCCGCCGGCCATATATCGACGCGGGCCTTTGCCCGGCTCGAGCAAAGCCGTGTGTAGCGCGGCGAGATCTCGCACGTCGACCACGGTCCATGCCGCGCCGCGCCCGGGCACCCCGCGCATCTGGACGGCCGCTTGAACACCCTCTGCCGCTTCGCCGAACTGATTTCCCGCAGGCGGGCCCAGCACCATCCCCGGATAGGTGATCGCGACTGGCGCGCCCGCATCCTGTAGTTCGCGCGCGTACTCCTCCACCGCCGCTTTCGACTTGCCGTAGCCGTCCGTCCCGCCGGCAACGGGCAGATCGGCGTGAAGCACACGACAACCGGCACGGAACAAGGCCGTGAAGCTCGAAACATGCACGATCGGGTCGAGGCCGCGGTCGGCGGCCACTCCCAGCACGTTGTGCGCGCCGTCGAGGTTGGTCCGCAGCATGGCACCGGCCTGCCGTGGATCCATGGATACCATTGCCGCCGAATGGATTACCGCATCACAACCGTCCATCGCCGCGGCTGTGGACTCGGAGTCGGCGATGTCGCCGACAGCGTAGTCGCCGGTGTCCACTCCGATCTGCGCGGCACTGGTCTGCAACCGCGCCGGATCGCGCACCAGGAACCGCACCTGGTGGCCCGCGTCGGCCACCGCCTTTGCCGTCCATGCGCCGACGAAACCGGTCCCGCCGGTCAACAGCACCTTCATCGAAAGCCTCCTCGAATCCAGCGCTGCGCCTACCCGCTATCTCACCCGCTTACACGCCGGTCAGGCGAAGGCCTTCGTCAGTCGCGGAGGCAACACCCGCATCACCTGAACCAGCGGCGCCCAGGGCCACCACGGCACCGCCGCGCGTCCACGCTCGCGTTCCATGGCGTCGACCATCGCTTTGACCCCGGTTGCGGTGTCCACCATCAACATCGTCGATGCGGACTTCGCTGTCATCTCGGATTCGATGTAGCCGGGTTCGAGGACGGTCACCTTGATGGGCCCGCGCGCGTACTCGGCCCGCAGCGACTCTCCCAGCGACGTCACACCCGCCTTGCTCGCGGCGTAGGCCGCCTTCACGCCCGGCACGCCCTTGTTACCCAGCACCGACGACACCAACACCAGGTGCCCGCTGCCCGCGGCCTTGAACATCTCCAGCGCGGTTTCGATCTGAACAAGCGCCGCAACGAGATTGGTTTCTATGGTGGCTTTGTTCGCCCACAGCTTCCCGGATCCGAGCGGGGCGCCCTTGCCGACGCCGGCGTTGACGATGATGCGGTCGATCCCGCCCAGTTCGTCGGACAGTTCGGCGAACACCTTGGGCACCTGCTCGTGATCGTTGACGTCGAGCGCGGCGACCGCGACGGTGATTCCGGGATGACGGTCGGCAAGTTCGGCCCTGAGCTCTTCGAGCCGGTCGATGCGGCGCGCGCACAGCGCGAGGTCGCGTCCCTTGGCGGCGAACGCCCGTGCCATGCCCGCGCCCAGGCCTGAGCTCGCGCCGGTGATCAAGATCTTCTGCCGATTCACCCTGACAGGCTAGGCCAAGGCGCGGCGAGTCAGAATGGGCGGATGCGCATCCTGCGGACAGCCGTACTCATCGTGGTCAGCCTGTTCGTCGCGCTCCCCCAGGCGACGGCGGTGGCGCAACCCGCGAGCCCGTTGTACCCGCTGGTGGACGCTGCCGCGCAGCGACTCGAGACCGCCGATCCGATCGCGGCCGCCAAGTGGATCACCGGCGGGCCGCTGACCGACAAGCCGCGCGCCGAGCAGGTCCTCGATTCCGTCGCCGCCGCGGCCGACGCCCACGGCATCGACCGGGACTACGTTCGGGACATCTTCCGCAACCAGATCGACGCGACCGAGGGCATCGAGTACACCCGCTTCGGTCAGTGGAAGTTCGATCCAGCCTCCGCGCCGGTGACCGCTCCAGACCTGTCTCAGTCACGCGCAGAGATCGACCGCCTGAACACGAAGATGGTGGACGAGATTGCTGCGCAGTGGAACTCGCTGCACAGCCCCGAGTGCACCGCCGCTGTTGCATCCGCGACCCAGGCCGTCGGTGACGCCCGCCGGTTCGACCCGCTGTACCGTCAGGCGCTGGCATCGGCCACGCGGTCCTACTGTCCGCGAGGGTGATCGACGTACACTCGGCGTATCGACGAGCCGAGAAAGCGACCCCGCCAGTCACGATCGCGCGACACCGTTGAGGTGTTGCTCGAAGCCGCTGCCCAGGTGTTCAACCGGGAGGGCCTCGCCGCGACCACCAACCGTATCGCCGAACGGGCGGGCGTCTCGATCGGCAGCCTGTACCAGTACTTCCCGAACAAGCACGCGCTGATCCACGCGCTGGCGGAGCGGCACGTCAACGTGGCGCGGACCCGCATCGAGGCGGTGTTCAAGAGGCTGCGCGAGGAGGAGCCGCCGTTCGAGGAGACGATGCGCGCGCTGCTCGACGCCGTCGTCGCACTGCATCAGGACCGTCCCGGCCTGCACCGGTTGATGCACCGGCTCGGCCCGCGCACGGCCGGTGATATCGCCGCGATGGAGTCGTTCGAGGACGACATGAGCAGCGAGGTGGCCTGGCACCTGGCGCGCTGCGGGCGCGACGGCGACGACGCCGAATCAACCGCGCGGACAGTGGTTCACGCGGTCGACACCCACCTGCACCGCGTCATGACCGGTCAGGAGATGGACGTGGACCAGCTGATGACGCTGGTCGATCGGTTGGCGCCGCCGTCCTAGCGATCACGTCATCGCGGACGTCGCGCAGTGCGGCGGCGAGCTGGGTCAGCCCCGGCTCTTCGACGGGAAAGTGCCCGCAGTTGTCCAGCATGACAAGCCTTGTCGGACCGGCTATGCGGCGCAGGAAGTCGATGCTGAGTTGCGGAGGGGTCCACCGGTCGGCGCCGGGATGTGTCAGCGTGACCGGCGCGGCGGTGAACGACTCGGGTGCGGTGTGGGCGTGGTTGAGCCAACTGGCGAGGAAACCCACCGGCACCCGGACGCCGCCGCCCTTGGGGTCCTCGGCGCACAGCCGGGTCAACTCCGCGTCGTGGCTCATGTTGTTCATGTCGACCAGCCAGCGGATCGGGACCCGCACCCGCCCCAGCACGCTATCGACAGCCCGCATCAACACGGGCGCCACCGGTCCGATGGCCGAAATACGCGCTGCCGCACTGCGAGCGGCGGGCACCGCCGGATCGAGCAGGCAGGTGGCGACGACGTGCGCGACCTCGCCGGTGCGGGCGGCCGCCTCATACGCCATCATTCCGCCCATGCTGGCGCCGAACAACACCAGCGGGCGCGGGTCGGCGGCCCGTTCGGCGACCACGAGGTCGCTCAGCAGGTCGAGCCAGTCGGGGTAGCGCACCGACCGCGGATCGGGTTCGACGGTGTCGCCGTAGAGCGGCATGTCCGGCGACAGCACCTCGATGCCCTCGCGCGCCACGGCTGCCGCGATCGGCCACAGGGCGCCCGAGTAGCCGCCGGCGCCGTGCACGACCAGCAGCCGCACCGGCGCATCGGGGACTGCGGCGCGGGCGATGTGGACTCGCCTACCGCGCCAGGACCACCAGGTGGAGACGGGGTCGATCGGCGGTGACGGACGGTGGTGGGCCGGTACAAATGCGGCGTATCGCGCGTATTCCATACCCCGAGCGTCCGTCGCCGGCGCGGGTGTGACAACTCGCATCCGGAGGACGCACGGCCTGCGGAAACGGGCGGTTGCTCACATTTACTTGAGCAGCCGAGACATCCGCCGGTCGGCGAGGATCTTGCCGCCGGTCTGACAGGTGGGACAGTACTGAAATGACTTGTCCGCGAACGAGACCTCGCGAACGGTGTCCCCGCATACCGGGCACGGCAGCCCGGTCCTGGCGTGTACGCGCAGCCCGGAGCGCTTCTCGCCCTTGAGCGTCGCCGCCTGCTGGCCGACCGAACGCTTCACCGCGTCGCCGAGCACGGCGATCATCGCGTCGTGCAGCGCCGCCAACTGGGCGTCGGTGAGCTTGCCCGCGGTCGCGAACGGGGAAAGCCGGGCGACGTGCAGGATCTCGTCGCTGTAGGCGTTGCCGATCCCGGCGATGATCTTCTGGTCGGTGATGACGGTCTTGATGCGTCCCGAGTGTCCGGACAACACCGCGGCCAGATCCTCGGGGCCGAGCGACAGGGCGTCGGGGCCGAGGGTGGCGATGCCGGGGACCTTGGTCGGGTCGTCGACGAGCCACACGGCGAGCCGCTTCTGGGTGCCGGCCTCGGTGAGGTCGAAGCCGGGCGCCTCGCCGGGTGTGCCCAGGTGTACGCGCAGCGCGATCGGGCCTTTGCCCGGTTTGAGCGGGGCGGCGGCCAGTCTGTCCGACCATCGCAGCCAGCCCGCCCGCGACAGGTGCGTGATCAGGTGCAGCCCGTCGACCTGCAGACCGAGGTACTTGCCCCACCGGTCGGCGCCGGTGACGGCCTGGCCGTGCAGGACCGAGATGGGCGGGTCGAAGGTCTTGAGCACCGAGAACGCCGACACGTCGATGCGCCCGACGGTCAGGCCGACGGCGTGACGTCGCAGGTGATCGGCGAGGGCTTCGACTTCGGGCAGTTCGGGCATGGTTCCAGTGTGCCGGTCAGCCCCGCTGCCCGACACCACCGACGACCAGCGACAGCGCCCAGCTCACGATCGACAGCACGATCGCCGCCCAGATCGCGGTCCACCAGAAGTTGTCGATCGACAGCCCCCAGTGCGTGGTGTGATCGGTGATCCACGACGTGATCCACAGCATCAACGCGTTGATGACGATGTGGATCAAGCCGAGCGTCAGGATGTAGAGCGGGATCGAGATGATCTGCACGATCGGTTTGACGACCGCGTTGACCAGTCCGAAAATCACCGCGACGACGAAGATGATGCCGACTTCCTGCAGTCGAGAGTCGGCGCCGACGAAGTCGATGCCGGGCACGATGAGCGTCACCACCCACAGCGCGACACCGGTCACAGCGGCCCGCAGCAGGAAACCACCCATGCGGGTCAGTCTGCCGAACGCAGCAGGTAGGTGTCCATGATCCAGCCGTGGCGGGCGCGGGCGTCGGCGCGGACCCGGACGATCTCCTCGCCGACGGCACCGACCGTGCCGGCCATCAGCAACTCGTCGGGTGTGCCGAGGTAGGCGCCCCACCAGATCCGGGTGTCGGGCGGGCAGGTCTGGAACGCGCAGTCGCCGTCGAGCATCACCACCGCGCTGCCGGTCAAGCCGTGCTCGCGCAGCTGCCTGCCGGTGGTGATCAGCACGGGTTCGCCGACGTCGTTGAGCGGGATGCGATGTCGGGCGGTGAGCGTCTGGATCGCGGTGACGCCCGGGATGACGTCGTAGTCGATGTCGACGTGGGCGGCGACGGTGTCGAGGATGCGCAGTGTGCTGTCGTACAGCGACGGGTCCCCCCACGCCAGGAACGCGCCGACGCCGTCGGGCCCGAGTTCCGTCGTGATCGCGTCCGCCCACACCCGCGCCCGCGCGGCATGCCAGTCGGCGACGGCCTGCCGGTAATCGCCGTTTCTGGCGCGCGGCGGGTCGGGCAGTTCGACGAACCGGTAGCCGGGTTCGCGGATGAAGCGCTCGCAGATGTGCCGTCGCAACGCCACCAGGTCGTCTTTGGCGGCGCCCTTGTCCATCGCGAAGAACACCTGGGTGTCGTTGAGCGCGGCCACCGCCTGTGCGGTCACCTGGTCCGGGTCGCCCGCCCCGATGCCGATGACGTGAATTCGACGGGTCACCCCCGGAGTATGCCTAGTGTTTGCGCCCCCGCGAAAAGCGCAGCCGCCGAGCCCGCTTGACGTCCTTCTCCTCGGCCGCCTTCTCCTTGTCCAGATTGTGGGTGTCCTTCGGCGGCAGCTGCAGTTCGTGTTCGGCGGCCATGCCGGCCTGCAGTTGCCTGCTGCGCTCGACCTCGGCGTCCACCTCGGCGCCGAACAGCAGCGCCAGGTTGGTGATCCACAGCCACAGCAGGAACACGATGACGCCCGCCAGCGCGCCGTAGGTCTTGTTGTAGCTGCTGAAGTTCGCGACGTAGAGACCGAACAGCAGCGACGCCAGCAGCCAGACCACGATCGCCAGCGCCGCGCCGCCGCTGATCCACCGGAACTTCGGCTGCTCGACGTTGGGGGTGACGTAGTACAGGATCGCCACCGCGAGCACGACGCACAGCAGGATCAGCGGCCACCGCGCGACGTTCCAGACGGCGACCGCCGTGTCCCCGAGCCCGACCGCGTCGCCGATGGCCTGCGCCACGGGACCGCTGATGGCCAGCATGAACACCACGGCGGCCGCCATCACCAGACCGGCCAGGGTCAGCAGCAGCTGCACCGGGCGCAGTTTCCACACCGGCCGGCCCTCATCGATCTCGTAGATCCGGTTCATCGCGCGCCCGAAGGCCCCGACGTAGCCCGAGGCCGACCACAGTGCGCCGACGACGCCGACGACGAGCGCGAACCCGGCCGACGGCGAGGCGACCAGTTGCTCGATCGTCGGGCGCAGCGTGTCGAGCGCGGACGCCGGTGCCACGTCGTCGGCGATGTCCAGCAGCGCGTCGACTGTGCGCCGGCCCTGGCCGAACACGCCGAGCAGCGACACCACGACCACGAGTGCGGGGAAGATCGACAGCACCGCGTAGTAGGTCAGCGCCGCCGCCAGGTCGGTGCACTCGTCGCGCTGGAACTCGCTGACCGCCTTGCGCATCGCGTAGAGCAGCGACGGCCGGGTCAGGTCGGTCGGTGAATCCGGTTTGCGCGGGTCGTCGGGGTCCGGCGTCTGCTCTGCCCGGTCGGCCTGGTCGGTCTGCATGCCCAGCCATTACCCCGGCGCGACCTCGCGAAACGGCCCGATACCGCAAGTATGCGGTACCGCAGGTATTGACTGGATGACGACCGCTGCTTACCGTGAGGGGACCGTCACCGAAAGGGGCCGTCAACGATGACCAGCCCAGCGTCGAGCCCGACCCGCAGCCAGTCCTCCGAACGACTGCTCAGAGGCTCGGTGAAGAAGTCCTACGCACCCGTCGTCGACATCGACTGGGCGGCGCCGCTGGACCCCGACAAGTTCTTCCTGCCACCGAAGGTCGTGTCGCTGTACGGCACCCCGCTGTGGGACGCGATGACCCGCGAGCAGCAGATCGCGCTGTCCCGCGAGGAACTGGCCAACACGCTGTCGGCTGGCATCTGGTTCGAGAACATCCTCAACCAGGCGCTGCTGCGCAAGATGATGCATCAGGACCCGACGGCCGCCGCGACGCACTACGAGCTGACCGAGCTGGGCGACGAGACCCGCCACATGGTGATGTTCGGAAAGGCGATCGACCGGATCGGCGCGAAGCCGGTGCGGCCGAAGTGGTATCAGCGGGTCATCATCAACTCGCTGCCGTTCGCCTTCCAGGGCGCCGCGCTGTGGGTGGCCGCGCTGATCGGCGAGGAGATCTTCGATTCGCTGCAGCGCAAGATGATGGACGACGACGAATTGCAGCCGATCGTGCAGCGGCTCATGCGCATTCACGTGGCCGAGGAGGCCAGGCACATCCAGTTCGCCCGCGACGGCCTGCGCAGGCGGGTGCCGAACATGCGGCCGCTGCCGAAGTTCGTGCTGTCCAACATCAACGGGCTCGGCGGTTACTTCTTCCGGTTCCTGTTCACCAACAAGGTGCAGTACCACCGAGTGGGCCTCGACGCCAGGCAGGCCCGGCGCATGGCCCGGCGCAGCCCGCACCGGATCCAGACTCAGGTCGACGGATTCGCCCCGCTGGCAGCGTTTCTCGACGAGGTGGGACTGCTCGGTCCGATCGCGCGCCGGATGTGGCGCCGAAGCGGGTTCCTGCCCGGATGACCGTCGTGTACGACGGCCCGGCCGCCGCGCGGTTGCACGACGTCGACCATGCGGTGCGGGTCCGGCTGACCGGTCACCTCAACCCGATCGACGGTCGATACCACTGGCGGGGAATGGTTTTCGACCTGCCCACCGATGTCCGCATGCCCCAATCGGTGCACATCTCCATCGGTGACCGCAGCGCCGACGGCCAGCTGACCGAGGTGACGCCGTGGGGTTCGCACAGCGTCGTCGGTGTCGGCGCTCCGCCGTACGAGCTCTAGCTGTCGCTCGACTACTCGGGGTTCTCGTTGGTCAGGGCGTGAAAGCCCTTCGCCTGACCACGGGCCAGTGCCGCGCGAACCACCCCGATGAGCAGCCCCTGAATCGCGGCGGCGATGAACACCTCCTGCGTCGACCGGCTGAGGTCCTTCGGGTCCGGCTCCTCGTCATCCGGGTGCATCCGTTGCCAGATCTCGGTGAAGATCTTGCCGGCGATGATCCCGCCCATGACGCTGCTGACCGTCGCAAGGGGCTTGTACATAGCTTTGGCAGCACTCACAGCGTCCAAATTCCCGATGTGTCAATACCTAAACCCCGAACTGAAACACGTTCTAGTATTGCGTCGTGCGGTTCACCTATGCCGAAGCCATGACCGACCCCTCCTACTACATCCCGCTGGCGCAGGCCGCGGAGGCCGCTGGTTATCACGCGATGACCATCGCCGACAGCGTCGCCTACCCGTTCGAGTCCGACTCGAAGTATCCCTACACCCCCGACGGCAACCGCGAATTCCTCGACGGCAAGGCGTTCGTCGAGGCGTTCGTCCTCGCCGCGGCGCTCAGCGCGGTGACCACGACCCTGCGGTTCAACTTCTTCGTGCTCAAGCTGCCGATCCGGCACCCCGCGCTGGTCGCCAAGCAGGCCGGGTCGCTGGCCGCGCTGTTCGGCAACCGCCTCGGGCTTGGCGTGGGAACCAGCCCGTGGCCCGAGGACTACGAGTTGGTCGGCGTGCCGTTCGCCAAACGGGGCAAACGGATGGACGAGTGCATCGACATCATCCGCGGCCTGACCACCGGCGACTATTTCGAGTTCCACGGCGAGTTCTACGACATCCCGAAGACCAAGATGACCCCAGCGCCGACGGAGCCGGTCCCGATCCTGATCGGCGGCCACGCCGACGCCGCGCTCCGCCGCGCCGCCCGCAACGACGGCTGGATGCACGGCGGGGGCGAGCCCGAGGAACTCGACCATCTGATCAAGCGGCTCAAGCGGTTCCGCGACGAGGAGGACCGCACCGGACCGTTCGAGATCCACGTCATCTCCGCCGACGCCTACACCGCCGACGGCATCAAACGGCTCGAAGACCAGGGTGTCACCGACGCGATCGTCGGCTTCCGCATCCCGTACATCAACGGGCCCGACACCGAACCCCTCGACGTCAAGATCCGGCATCTCGAGAAGTTCGCCGAACACGTGATCGCCAAGGTCTGAGGGTTACCGGAGCCCGCATCGGGTACCCATCGCCCAATGGCGAACCCGCAATCGGCACAACCGCAACGGCCACGAAGACTAGTTGCGGTCGGCGCGTCCGCCGGCGGCGTCGAAGCGCTCACCCGGATGGCGGCCGGTCTGCCCGCCGACCTGCCCTACGCCGTGCTCGTCGTGCTGCACATGCCGCCCAACGCGCCCAGTGTGCTGGCCAGGATCCTCGACCGAGGCGGGCCCCTGCGCGCGGAGGCAGCCGTCGACGGGGCGCCGATCATGCCGGGACACATCTACGTCTGTCTGCCCGACCGGCATCTGATGGCCCATGACAGTCACCTCGTGCTCTCGCAGGGGCCCACCGAGAACGGCTACCGCCCCGCCATCAACGCGCTGTTCCGTTCGGTCGCGCTGAGTTTCGGCCCGAACGCGATCGGCGTACTGCTGTCCGGCGTCCTCGATGACGGCGTGCTGGGCGCCGCGGCCATCCGCTCCCGCGGCGGCAGCACCATCGTCCAGAATCCCGACGACGCGCTGTTCTCGGCGATGCCGCTGAACGCGATCGACGCCGGCGTGGCCGACCGCCAGGCCGACGCCGGCGCGATCGGCCCGGTGTTGGCGGAACTGCTCGGACAACGGAACGAGGTGGGGGACATGGAACCCGACAACACCATGGAACTGGAGAACCGGATCGCCATGGGCCGCCGGTTCTCGACGACGTTCGACTCCGAGGCGTTGGGCCCGCACTCCGGTTACATCTGCCCGGACTGCAACGGATCGCTGATCGAGGTCGACTCGAAGAGTTACCGCTGCCACGTCGGGCACGCCTGGACGGCCGACTCACTGCTCAAGGCGCGTGACAGCGAGATCGAGGGTGCGTTGTGGATCGCGCTGCGCAGTCTGCGGGAGAAGGCCAAGATGTCGCGCAGGCTGGCCGACACGGTCGGTCCGGGCGGGATGCAGCAGCGGTACATCGACGCCGCCGACGAGGCGGATCACGCGGCCACTGTGCTCGGTGAACAGCTGTCGAAGACACCGGCCGTAGGTGAGCTCCGTGGCACGTGACCGCAGCCGGATGGAGGTGGCCTCGCAGGCCGTCGACGACGTAACGGTGCTGCGGCCCTGCGGTGTGCTCGACAGCGACACCTACCGCAGCGTGCGGGACACGATCATCAAAGCGGCGCTCGACGAGCCCCGTGGTGTCGTCGTCGATCTGGCGGGCCTGCGCGTCTCGGCGGAGTCGGCGCTGGCCGTGTTCACCAGCGCGGCCTGGTACGTGGAACGCTGGCCGCAGGTGCCGATCATGCTGGTGGCCGATTCTTCGCCCGCCCGGTCGGCGCTGGCCCGTAACGGCGTCGCCCGGTATGTGCCGGTGTACGCGAGCGTGCGGGCCGCGTTCGACGCGCTGGCCGACGGCTGCCCGCCGCCGGCGCGCTGGCGGGTGCGCGCCGAACTCCCCTGCACGGTGGCGAGCCTGCAGCGGGCCCGCGACCTCGTCGCGGAATCGCTCACGGCGTGGTCCGCGCCCGAGCTCATTCCGACCGCGAAGGTGGTGGCCACCACGCTGGTGGAGAACGTCCTGGTGCACACCCAGAGTTCGCCGACCCTGCTGCTCGAGTTCAAGGAGCCGACGGTGACCGTCGCGGTGACCGACGCCGACCCGCGGCCGGCGGGTCTGCGCGAAAGCGCCGCGGCCGGCGCGCAGCCGTCCGGACTGCGGATCATCGCGGCGCTGTGCCGCGCCTGGGGCAACACGCCCAGCACGTCGGGCAAGGCGGTGTGGGCGCTCCTGGGTCCGGAGAACGCGCTGTAGTGGGTATCGTCAGGGCGTCGCGAGCACATGACGGACGGACAGCGATTGAGCGAGCAACCCGAAGAGGCGTTCGAGGCGCTGCTGACCTACATGCGCGACTCGCGAGGATTCGACTTCACCGGATACAAACGCACATCGCTGGTGCGCCGGGTGCGGCACCGGATGAGCCACGCGGGGTTTGACAGCTACGAGGAATACCTCGACTTCCTGCAGGCCGGCCCGGACGAGTTCGTCGCGCTGTTCAACACCATCCTGATCAACGTCACCAGCTTCTTTCGCGACCCGCCGGCGTGGGAGCACATCCGCGACGAGGTCATCCCGGCCATGCTCGCCGAGCGCGGGCCGAACGACCCGATCCGCGCGTGGAGCGCCGGTTGCGCATCAGGCCAGGAGGCGTACACGATCGCGATGCTGTTGGCGGAGGCGATGGGACCGGACGCCTTCCGGCAGCGGGTGAAGATCTATGCGACCGACGTCGACGAAGACGCGCTCACCGAGGCGCGCGCCGCCTCGTATGACGAGCGCGCCGTCGAGTCGGTGCCGCCGCAGCTACTGAACACCTACTTCGAACAGGTCAACGGTCGTTACATGTTCCACAAGGACCTGCGGCGGGCGGTGATCTTCGGGCGCAACGATCTGGTCAGGGACGCGCCGATATCGCGGGCCGATCTCGTGGTCTGCCGCAACACGTTGATGTATCTCAACGCCGAGACCCAGCGAAATATTGTGGGCCGCTTACATTTTGCGCTTGCTCCGCGGGGTACGCTGTTCTTGGGCCATGCCGAGATGCTGCTGAGTCACAGCGACCGTTTCACACCGCTGAACCTGAAATACCGGATCTTCCGCAAGGCCGTGGGGTCGAACAACGGTATGGAGCGTTATGACGGCGCCGCCACCGCGGTCGAGCGTCAGGGTGATCTTCCCGGTCTGGACCCGCTCCGCGAACTGGCCTTCCGCGCCGGTCCCGTCGCCCAGATCGTGGTCACCGGCGACGACACCGTCGCGATGATCAACCAGCAGGCCGAGTTGACGTTCGGGTTGTCGGGGCGCGACATCGGCCGGCTTCTGCGCGATCTCGAGGTGTCCTACCGCCCGGTGGAACTGCGCGCCCACGTCGAGCAGGCCAAGGTGGAGCGTCGATCGGCGCGCGTCCAGGATGTGCAGTGGCAGCGCGCGGGCGCCGACCCGGTGTGGTTCGAGATCCACGTCAACCCGCTCGTCGACACCGACAACGGACTGCTCGGCGTGTCGATCGTGTTCTTCGACGTGACTGCGACCCGGACGCTGCTCGAGAAGGTGGTGCACACCAACAGCCAGCTCGAGGCGGCCTACGAGGAACTGCAGTCCACCAACGAAGAACTCGAGACCACCAACGAGGAACTGCAGTCCACCGTCGAGGAACTCGAGACCACCAACGAGGAACTGCAGTCCACCAACGAAGAACTCGAGACGATGAACGAGGAGTTGCAGTCCACCAACGACGAACTCCACACCATCAACGACGCGCTGCGGGACCGCAGCGTCGAACTCGGCGAAGTGCGCGGCTTCCTTGATTCGCTGGTGAACTCGGTCCAGTTCGGCATGATCGTGGTGGACCGGGAGATGCGGGTGGTGCTGTGGAACCGCGGCTGCGTGGAACTGTGGGGGCTGCGGGCCGAGGAGACCCTGGGTTCGGTGATCACCGGTCTGGACATCGGATTGCCCACCGATGACCTCAAGCCGCTGATCGGTCAGGCGTTCGTCGACCCGGAGGTCACCTCGGACACAGCCGTCGACGCGGTCAACCGTCGTGGTAGGGCAATTCGACTCCGGTTGACCTGCACCGGTTTCCGGTCATCCGAGGGCACTGTTGACGGTGCTCTGCTGTTGATGGAGGAACAAGGCTAGGCCGTCAGCGCTTCACTCCAGCGTCTCCTGGTGGCGGGCTTCCGACTCGTGCCGGCGCGCCGCCTCCCGGTGATTCTCGGCGAGATCCTGATGGGTGTCGGCCGCCCGGTCGTCGGCGTGCAGCGCGGCCTGCTCATGTGCGGCGGCGGCACGGAGGTGGGCGACGCCTGCCGCGTGGTGCCGTTCGGCGGCGGCGTGGTGGGCCAGTCGAGCCCGGTCCGCGGCCTGTTCGGCCCGGATCTGGGACTGCGCGGCCGAGCCCGCCGTGGACGGATGCCCGCCGGTCAATTCCTGCATACGTTTTCGGAGTTCGTCGGCCCGGCGTTGGGCGCGTTCGCCGCGGGCACGGGGATCCGATGCGCCTCCGGCCATGTCATCACTTCTTCCGTAGTGGCGGCTCGCCGCCGTCAGCCGCGCAGCGTGGTGTGCGGGCTCTGCCCGTACGTCTGGCGGTACAGGACCGCGAAGCGGCCCGTATGTGCGAAACCCCACCGCGCCGCGGTCTCGGTCACCGTGACCTCTGTCCGGTCGGCGGCCAGCAGTTCCTGATGCGCGTAGTGCAGCCGAAGACGTCGAAGATATTGCAGCGGCGTCGTTTCCAGGTGACGGCGGAACATGTACTGAACGGCCCGCGGGGTGACGTGGACCGCGTCGGCGATGTCGGCGAGCGCGATGTCGTTGGTGGCGTTGGCGTCGATGAACTCCATCGCCCGGCGCAGCAGAACCGGCTGGTGGTCGGTGCGGTCGTGCGGTGACGGGCTCGCCGTCGCGCTGTTCGGGAAGGTCGACAGCGTCACGGCGGCCAGGAGCCGGGCCGCGTGGCCGAGGACCAGCGGTGTGGCCACCGCGGGGTCGGACAGCAGAGCATCGCGCACGTAGCTGACCGTGCTCTTGTATGCCCGCGCCGAGCACTCGTCGACCGGTTCCAGGCTGGCGAAGCGGATCGGCAGCGGGGCGTGGCTGCTCGGCACGCCGGCGGCGACCCCGGCCACCACCGGTGGGTCGAGCAGCACCGCGGTCATCCGGGTCTCGTCGAAACGCGCCTTGTACGGCAGGTGCGGCTGGGCCAGCACCCCGATGTCGCCGGCGGCCACATGAGCTCGGGCGCCGTCGCACGTCGTGTCGATCTCTCCGCGCTCGGCCCAGATACCGGTCACCTTGTTCAACGGGTCGGAGCGCACATCCATCTGACCCGCGATCGAGACGACGTCGATGGCCAGCGCACCCGCCATTGCGCGCGAGTGGACGAGCACCGGGCCCTCCCGCCGCGACGGCAACCGGCGGCGGAAACGCATCGACACCCCGTAGGTGTCTTCGAGAAATTCGTCGGCGTCCGCCGGGTCGCTGATTTCGACATGCGACCGCTCCAGTCTCTGAATTCCCGGCGTGGTAACGATCGGCTTCACCCCATCGAGCGAGCGTGGCTGCGGGCTATCAACCCCAATTTGCTGAGCCTACCCCTCCGCAGGGTTCGTCAAACGAAATGAGAGACCGAATCCGAAACCGGTGCCCTGACGACGGTTTGGAGCGTAATCGTGAACGTCGTGCGCCCCGGCACGGAGTCGGCCCGGATGGTGCCGCCGTGCGCCTCGATGATCGATGCCGCGATCGACAGTCCGAGACCGAAGCTGCCGGCCTCCCGCGACCGCGACTTGTCCGCGCGCACAAAGCGTTCGAACAGATGCGGCAGCAGGTCGGGGTCGATGCCGGGCCCGTCGTCGGTGACGGTCAACTCGACGTCGTCGGCGCCCGCGGTGGTCAGCGCGGTGGTCACCGTGGTGCCCGCCGGCGTGTGCACCCGCGCATTGGACAGCAGGTTCGCCAGGGTCTGATGCAGCCGGGTCCGATCGCCGCGGACCCAGATCGCGCGGTCGGGCACGTCGGCCACCCACCGGTGCTCGGGCGCGGACACCGCGGCGTCGTTGACCGCGTCGACGACCAGGTCGCCGAGGTCGACGTCGGTGCGGTCGAGGTCCTGTCCCTCGTCGAGGCGAGCCAGCAGCAGCAGGTCGGCGACCAGTGCGTTCATCCGCCGGGTCTCGGCTTCGATGCGTGCCAGCGAGTACTCCGTCGTCTCCGGCAGCACCGAGCTGTCCTGTCGCGTCAGTTCGGCATAGCCGTGGATCGCGGCCAGCGGGGTGCGCAGTTCGTGGCTGGCGTCGGTGATGAACTGCCGCATCCGCCGGTCGGAGGCCGCGACGTCGGCCAACGCCCTCTCGACGTGGTCGAGCAGTCGGTTCAGCGTGTCGCCGACGAGACCGACCTCGGTGCGCGGGTCGGTGTCGCCGACGGGCACCCGCGGCGTGATCGCGTGGTGGTCACGGTCCAGCGGCAGCGTCGCGACCTCCGCGGCGGTGGCGGCCACGCGGCGCAGCGGGCGCAGCGCGAACCGGACGATCGCCACGGTGCTGAGCGCGGTGATCACCAGCGCCAACACCGTCATCACCGCGACGATCACGGTCTCACGCATCATCGCGTCCCACGCCGGGGCCCGCGACACCCCGGTGACCAGGATCTCGTTGCCGTCGCCGGGCCGGCCGACCATCCGGTACCAGCCCAGCGGCGCAAGCTTCACGGTGCTCGGTTCTGTTGCCGCCCAGGACATCTGGCCGATAGCGTCGACCACTTCCTGAGGCGCGGGCACGGCGTCGCCGTCGACGAAGAACGCCGAGTCGACCACCCGGCCGTTTTGGATCAGGGCGACGACGTTGTCGGGCGCCTGCCCGATCAGGTGCGTCAACGGCTTCATCGCGTCCGGCGGCGGCAGTTCACCGTTCGGCGCGGGTGTGGTCCGGTATTTCGTCATCGACTGGCTGAATCCGTCGGCCGAGACCGCGAGTTGGGAATCCAGGATGCCGAGCACCGACGATCGCAGCGACAGCACCGACATCGTCCCGAACGTCACCAACGCCAGCATCACCACCGCCGAGACACCCACCACGAGTTGGCGTCTCAGCGTCCAACTGCGCCAGGCGCGCCTCATCCCGGTGGCCTGAGCATGTAGCCGACACCGCGCACGGTGTGGATCATCGGGTCCCGGCCCGCGTCGACCTTCTTGCGCAGATACGACACGTACAGGTCCACGATGCTGGAGCGCCCGCCGAAGTCGTAGTTCCACACGCGATGCAGAATCTCCTTTCGGGTCAAGGCTTTACGGGGATTGCGCATCAGCAACCGCAGCAGTTCGAACTCGGTGGAGGTCAACGCGACCGGCACCCCGGCGCGCGTCACCTCGCGGCTGGCGCCGTCGAGCACCAGATCACCGACCACCAGGGACTCGTCGTCGGCCGGTGTCATGTAGGCCGACCGGCGCAGCAGGCCCCGCAGCCGCGCGACGAGCTCCTCGAGCGAGAACGGTTTGGTCATGTAGTCGTCGCCGCCGGCGGTCAATCCGGTCACGCGGTCGGTCACCGAGTCGCGGGCGGTGAGGAACAGGGTCGGGGTGTAGGTGTCGTCGGCCCGGATCTGCGCCAGCACGCCGAGCCCGTCCATGTCGGGCAGCATGATGTCGAGCACCAGGACGTCGGGGGCGTTCGCGCGGTACTTGTCGACGGCTTCGGCGGCGTTGTGCGCCACGTCGATCTCCCAACCCTCGTACTGCAGCGCCATCCGGACCAGGTTGGTGAGTGCGCGTTCGTCGTCGACGAGCAGCACCCGGATCGGGGAGCCGTCGGCGCGGTACATGCGGGGCAGCTGCCCCAGGATCGCGCGCCGGCGTTCGTGTTCGTTGACCGGTGCAGAGGTCATCGACCCATTGTCGCGCCGGACCGCCGACCCCGCGGAGTCCTCATAGAAACTTCATAGGCCGGCCCTTACCCCGCGGACAGGAAAACCTACGCCGGCGGCGCTGCAACTCTCACCCCGCGGCGATTACCCGGTGCGCGGGCGCTCGCGACCATGGATGCACTCCCGAATTACGAGCTGGGGAAGCGCACCTGGCCGTTCGCCGGTCGCAGACGTCGGGTCTGGGCCAGAATGCCTCAGATAGGAGGTCCGCATGTCTTCCCACCTGGAAGTCTCCACACCGTCGGGCCGCGACCTGGTCCCGCTGTCCGGGCAGCGGGTGACCCTGGGCAAGGCGTCGAGCAATGCGGTGGCACTGGACCACGACGAAACCGTGTCGCGGTTGCACGCGGTCTTCGAGAACCTCGGGTTCGCCTGGTCCGTCCGGGATCTGGGCAGCCGCAACGGGACCTACCTCAACGGTGAGCGGATCACCGCCGAGCGGGTGCTGCGTTCCGGTGACGAGGTCCGCGTCGGCCGGTCACGGGTGATCTTCTGGGAGGTCAGGGACGGCGGCGACGGTCGGCTCGACGAGGAGACGGTGGCCGCCGCGCCGATCGAGGCGCCGCCACGTCTCACCCGGCGCGAGCACGACGTGCTGGTGGTGCTGTGCCGTCCGCTGGTGTCCGATGACCCGTTCCCCGAGCCGGCGTCGGTGCGGCGGATGGCCGGTGAGCTGTTCGTCA
Source organism: Mycolicibacterium flavescens (assembly GCF_001722335.1). GTDB lineage: Bacteria > Actinomycetota > Actinomycetes > Mycobacteriales > Mycobacteriaceae > Mycobacterium > Mycobacterium flavescens. Next base: position 115,268 of record NZ_MIHA01000017.1, on the reverse strand, counting down.
CCGAGGCGGCCGTCAAACAGCATCTGCAGAACCTGTACGACAAGTTCGCCGTCCCCGCCGAGGGTGACCGCCGGGTGCGACTGGCCAACGAGGCGCTGCGCCGCGGCGCGGTCACCCTCGCGCAGCTGCGGGCTACGTGAAGTCGAGCGCTTCGACGGTGGCAACGGGGCCCTCGTGGGTGGGCCGGTCGGCGCCGCCGATGCAGTACACCGCCGACCCGACCGCGGCCACCACCTGACCGTGCACCGGGGTGTTGAGCGGCGCCACCGTGCGCCACTTGCCGCTCGCGATGTCGTACATCTCGACCGTGGCCAGCACCCGCGTCGGCTCCTCTCCGCCGACCGCGACCACCCGGCCGTCGATGAACGCGGAACCGTAGCTGCCGCGCGGAGTCGGCATGTCCGGCAACCGGTCCCAGTTACCCGACACCGGATCGAACCGCTCGAACGCCGCAGAGTTCTCGTCGGCGGTCAGGAAGCGCCCGCCCACCGTGTAGACGTACACGCCGTCGGACACCGCGGCGAGATGCTCGCGCGGGGTGGGGATGTCGGCGGCCGGTGTCCACGACTTGCCGTCGAAAACCTCGGTCTGCGGGACGAGTTGGCGGCTGTTCTGCCCGCCGACCACCACCAGCTTGTCACCCACCACCGCGGCCGCTGACGCCGCCCGGGCATGGGTCAGCGACGCGAGCTCGTCCCACTTCCCGTCGCGGAACACGAAGACCTTGTTCGACGCCTCCGCGAGGTTGTCCTCCGCACCGCCGACGACGACCATCTCCCCGCCGTAGGTGGCGGCGGTCGCGTGGTGCAGAGGCACCGGCAGTGGGGGCCGTTGCTGCCATTGGCCGGTGCGGGTGTTGTAGCTCTCGACGGTCGGCAGGGTCTCGCCGTGGCGCATGCCGCCGGCGATCCAGATCTCGTCGCCGAGCACCGTCCACGCCATCATCAGCCGCTCGTTGGGGGCGTCGGGAAGCACCCGCCACTGCGCCGCGGGCTGCGGTCGGCGCGGCGCCAGCTTCAGCGCCTCGGCCGACGACGTGATCTGGGTGTCGCCCGGACCGGTGGATCCGCCGATCGCGTAGACGGTTCTGCCGACCCCCGCGACCGCCATACCGTGGCGACCGGTTCCCATGTCCGGCAACCCGTTCCACGACTGTGTGGCGAGGTCCAGCGCGACGACGCTGTTGAGGACCTGCCCGCCCGACACCCCACCCGCCACGACCAGCCGGCCGTCGGCGATCGCGATGCCGAAATCGCTTCGCCGCCCGGGCAGTTCGGACAAGCTGTTCCAGGTGTCGGCGGCCGGGTCGTAGGTTTCGACGGTCGCCACCTCGGAGGTGCCGTCGTTGCCACCGACCACGTAGACCACCGCCCCGTCGGAGGCCGCGCCGAGCAGTTGGCGCGGGGTCGGGATCGGCGCGCCGAGCGTCCAGCGGGTGCCGTCGAAGATCTCGGTGGTGGTGAGCAGCCCGCCGGCGGCGTCCACACCGCCGGTGACGATGATGCGGTCGCCGACCACCGCGGCCGCGGCGGCCGCGCGCGGCTGCAGCAGCGGCGGAAGCGCGGTCCAGCGGCTGTTGACCACGCGCCACACCTGGTCGGTGGCCACCTTGGTGTCGGCGCCCTGGGTCCGCCACCCGCCGAGCACCACCGGGGTGCCCTGCCAGGTCACCGCCATCGCCTGCTGGACGGGAACGGGCAGGTCCTCGCCGCCCTTCCAGCTGTCGATGGCGGGGTCGTAGCCCTCGTGCTGCCCGCTGACCCGGCCGTCGGCCTCCAGCCCGCCGAACACCCAGATGGTGCCGTCGGCCTCGGTGGCCGCGACCGCGTCGCGGGCCACCCGCGCGTCGGCGACGGACCGCCACTGAGGTTGGGTCTCGGCGACCGGCGCGGTGGTCGGCGCGGCCTGGCCGCCGCCGCCGTCGCGGGTCGACGCGACCACCAGCACCCCGCTGATCACCAGCAGCACCACCGCGACGACGGCGCCCGACACGATCAGGACCCGCTTGCGGCCGCGCTGCGGGGCGGCGGGTTCCGGCGGCGGAGGCGGCGCGGGTGGGTGGACCGCCTGCCACGGCGGACTCGACGCGCTCGTCGAGGCGGTGTCGGCAAACATGTTCGACGGCTGCGGGGCCGACGCGGGTAGTACCTTCTCCTCCTCGGGTTGACCGCTCAACTCCGACAGCGGGATCGCCTGCGTGCCGCCGGTCTGTTCGAGGCGACCGCCGGGCTCGCTGAGCGCCATCGCGTCGGCGGCCAGGCCGTTGTGCCGCTGCGCCAGTTGCAGTTCGCGGCCGAACTCGGCCGCCGAGGCGAACCGGTCGGCGGGCTCCTTCGACATCGCCTTCTCGATCGCGGCGCAGACGTCGGCGGGGATGCCGGCCGGCCGCAGGTCGGGCACCGGGGTGTCGGTGATCCGCAGGTAGTGCGCGATCAGGTCCTCGTCGGCCTTGCGTTCGTGGGGCGGGCTACCGGCGATCAGCGCATAGATCGACGCGCCGAGGGAGTAGACGTCGGCCGCGACCGTCGGCGGGCTGCCCGCGAGCACCTCGGGTGCGGTGTAAGACAGTGTGCCGGTGAAGAATCCGGTGACCGTCTTGTAGCCGCCGGCGATGCGCGCGGTGCCGAAGTCGCTCAGCTGGGGTTCGCCGTAGTCGTTGACGAGGACGTTGGCGGGTTTGATGTCGCGGTGCAGAGTTCCGGTGCGGTGCGCGGTTTCCAGTGCGCCGCAGAGCTTCACGCCGATGCGCAGCGCTTCGGGCCAGGCGATGCGGCCTTCGCGCCGGACGCGTTCGGCGAGCGATCCCGCTGCGTGGTAGGGCATCACGATGAACGGCCGGTTGGTCGCGGTCATCCCGACCTGCAGGATGTTGACGATGTTCGGGTGCCCGGACAGGCCGCCCATCGCGACACCTTCGCGCAGGAACCGCTCCCGGTCGTCGTCGTCGAGATCGGAGGCGAGCACCTTGATCGCGACGCTGCGCCCGAGTGATTTCTGGTGGCAGCGGTACACCACGCCGCCCCCGCCGCGGCCCACCTCGACGGCGTCGATGAATCCCGCTTCGGCCAGTTCAGATGCTATTCCGCCGCCCATGTCGCCGCCCTCCGTGCGCGATGCGGATACCTCGCCTAAAGGTACCGAGCAAAGATTCGGAAAAGATGAAATCGGCCATACGCGGGCGGGCGGACCCGGGCGGTCATACTCGTGCGGTGACATCCGTCGAGGGATTCGAGGTCGCCGATCCGGTCGAGGCCTGGCGGCGGGCGGGGTTCACCGTCGACGACGACGGGGTGTGCCGGGTCGGTGGGGTCCGCATCCGGCTGGGTGCGTCCGGAACGGGGATCGTCGGCTGGTCGTTGCGCGGTGTGCAGGTGCCGGACCTCGACGGTATCCCCACGACGACGTCCGACGCGCCGCAGGCGTCACCTGCCGAGCACGCCAACGGCGTCGTCGCGATCGACCACGTCGTGGTGCTCTCCCCCGATCTGGGCCGGACGGTCGACGCTTTCGCGGCCATCGGCGTGGCACCGCGCCGGGAACGCGTCGGCGAACTGGGCGGCCGGGCCATCCGCCAGGTGTTCTACCGGTTCGGCGAGGTGATCGTCGAGGTCGTCGGCGCCCCGGACTCCGCTTCGGACGGCCCGTCGTCACTGTGGGGGATCACCTACGTCGTCGGCGACATCGACTTGACCGCACGGTTTTTCGGCGACAAAGCGGCGCCGGTCAAGGACGCGGTGCAGCCGGGCCGTCGGATCACCACGCTGCGGCACCGGGATCTCGGCATGTCGGTCCGCACCGCGATGATCTCGGCGCCTATCCTTCGACCGTGAGCGAAGACCCGGTCGTCATCCACACCGACGGCGGCTGCCGGCCCAACCCCGGGCCGGGCGGCTGGGGCGCGGTGCTGCGGCATCGCGAACACGTGCGGGAGATGTTCGGCGGGGAGGCCGGCGCGACGAGCAACAACCGGATGGAGTTGACCGCGCCGATCATGGCGCTCGAGGCGCTGACCCGGCCGGTCGCGGTACACCTGTACACCGACAGCACCTATGTGCGCAACGGCATCACCAAGTGGGTGTTCGGCTGGGAGCGCAACGGGTGGCTCACCGCCGCCAAGCAGCCGGTCAAGAACGAAGACCTGTGGCGGCGCCTGCAGATCGCCTGTGCGCGCCACCGCGTCGAGTGGTTCTGGGTCAAGGGCCACTCGGGGATCGCAGACAACGAGCTGGCCGACCAGTTGGCGACCCGGGGTCTCAACGAAGCGCTGTCCGTCGGGGCCACATCTGCCCCTTAACGGGTTGATTGCACGCGAATATCGCGGGTAATCAACCTCTTAAGCCCCCTGCGGCCCTTCCCATTTCACCTCGCCGGGCTCCTTGTCCGGCCGCAGACCGCGCCAACTCGCCTGGCGCAGCCGGCCGTCGGAGGTGCGTTCGCTGTAGCGCACCTCGCCGACGAGTTCGGGCCGCACGAAGGTCACCCCCCTGGCATCCTGGCGGGGCAGCCGCTCGTTGAACGGGCTGTCGTCGGTCTCCAGCGGTTTGAGGGTCTTCTTCAGCTCGGCGAGCGCCTTGTCGGTGAAGCCGGTGCCGACGCGGCCGACGAACTCCAGCCCGCCCTCGGCCGGAATCCCCAGCACCAGCGCACCGATCCCGCTCGAGCGGCCGCCCTCCCCCTGCCGCCACCCGCCGATGACGACTTCCTGGGTGTTCCAGATCTTGTCCTTGATCCACGACGACGACCGACGGCCCGGTTGGTAGGTGGAGTTCCGCTTCTTGGCGACCACGCCCTCCCACCGTTGTGCCCGTGCGTATTCCAGCGCCTCGGGCCCGTCGCCGGGCAGTGTGTCCTTCACGATCACGCCACCACCCTCGGCCAGCGCCTCCAGCAGCCGCCGGCGATCGGAGTACTTGACCTTCAGCAGCGACCGCCCGTCGAGGTGCAGGATGTCGAAAGCCCAGTACTCGACGCGCGTCGAGCGCGCCCGGTTCTGGATCTCGGAGAAACTCGGCACACCGTTCTGGTCCAGTGCCACCGCCTCGCCGTCGAGGATCACGTGGTGGTCGGCGAGATCGGCTGCCAGCGCAGCGAATTGCGGGAACTCGGCGGTGACGTCGCGGCCCCGCCGGGACCGCAGGCTGAGCTCACCGTGGCGGGCCTCGAGCAGCACGCGGTAGCCGTCCCACTTGCCCTCGAACGCCCACTGCGTCGACTTCAGCCTCGCGATCGAGCCCTCGCTGGCGAGCATCGGCGCGAGGTCTGCAACCGTCGCGGGGCCGGGCTGTTCCTTGGTGCGGTGCGCCAGCCAATTTTTGCCGTTCGTCTGGATCAACGCGTAGCGGCCGGTGATCTTCTTGCCGTGCAGCGTGACGATCACTTCGCCCTTGTCGGGGCCGTTGCGGTCGAGTGGCTTCTCGTCGTTGACGCCCGGGTCCCGGAACTTCTCGGCCTCGTAAGTCCCCGAATCCCAGACGATCACCTTGCCGCCGCCGTACTCGCCTCTGGGGATTTCGCCTTCGAAGGTGCCGTACTCGAGCGGATGGTCCTCGGTGTGGACGGCCAGATGGTTGACCGACGGGGTGTCTGGCAGGTTCTTCGGGATCGCCCAGCTGACCAGCACCCCGTCGCGTTCCAACCGGAAGTCGTAGTGCAGCCGCCGGGCGTGGTGCTCCTGGATGACGAAGAAGTCGTCGTTGCCGGTGATCGGCGCGGTGTTCGGGACGGGCTCGGGCGTCTTGCCCGCGTCGCGCATGCTGCGGTAGGTCGACAGGGCGTCGGCGACCGGCGCGTCGTCGTCCATGTCGGCCAACAGATCACCGTTGCGTTCGAGGCGTTCGAGCACTTCGTCGAAGCGCAGATGCCTCAGGTCGGGGTCCTCGATCTCGTCCCAGGTGCGGGGCGCCGCGACCGTGGGCTCGTCGCGGCCGCGCAGCGAATACGGCGCGATGGTGGTCTTGTTGCCGTTGTTCTGGCTCCAGTCGACGAACACCTTGCCCGCCCGCAAACTCTTGGTCATGGTGGCCGTCACCCGCTTGGGCATCGCCTTCTCCAGCTGCACCGCGATACGGCGGGCCAGCACCGAGGCACCACTCGAGCTGATCGGTTTCTCCAGCGGCACATACAGGTGCAGGCCCTTGCTACCACTGGTCAACGGCAGCGTGGTCAACCCGATACCGGTGATCAGCTCGCGCACCTCATGGGCCACCTCGCACAGCTGCCGGAACGTGACGCCCTCGCCGGGATCCAGATCGAACACGACGCGGGTGGCCAGTCCCGGCGTCTGCTCGGCGCCGCCGTCTCGGCTCCACGTCTTGACGAAACGCCATTGCGGCACATGCACTTCCAGCGACGCCTGCTGCGCGATCCAGGCCAGCGCCTCGGCGCTGTTGATGATCGGATAGGTGGTGGTGCCCGACTTGTGCGTGATCGATCCGCGCTCCAGCCAGTCGGGCGCCGAGGAGGCGAGCTGCTTCTCGAAGAACGACGGCTCGTCGACGCCGTTGGGCCAGCGCTTGCGGGTGCACGCCCGGCCCGCGATGTGCGGCACCATCGCCGCGGCGACGTTGACGTAGTACTCGAACACCTCCGCTTTGGTGGTCCCCGTCGCCGGGTAGAGCACCTTGTCCGGGTTGGTCAGCTTCACCCGGCCGAAACGATCCACAGTGTGAACGTATACCCGCTGGTAGCGTGAATCCGTGGTGAGAGTGATCGCGGCGGTGCTGCTCGCGGTGGCCGGTCTGGTCGCCGCCCCGCACGCTGCCGCCGACCCACAGGACCTGGTGCCGTACTGCTCGGGCGACCAGACGCCGATGGACAACAACTGCCGGACGATGGCGCATCAGGAGTTCACCCACGGATCCGGTCTCGACCCCGGCGTGCCGAGCGGCCTGCTGCCCGGCAGCGTCGCCGCGATCAACGACTAGCCGCGCCGAGCGGCCAGTTATCCGACGTTTTCCGCGCTCAACCGCGCGACAACTGGCCACTCGGCGCGGCAACTAGTTGATGCGCTCCCCGGTCTCGGGATGGAACAGGTGCACCGCACCCTCGGGATGCCTGCGCAGCCGCACCGTGTCGGCGAGCCGCGGGGCGCTCCGCGGGTTACAGCGCGCCACCAGCTCGATACCGCCGGATCCGGCGTGGGTGTACACGTAGGCCTCGGCGCCGAGGTCCTCGACCAGGTCGACGACGACCTCCACGCCGCCGGAGTCGACGATCTCGAGCTGCTCGGGCCGGACACCGAAGGTGACCTCCGACAGGCCCGCCTCGCTGAGCTTGGTCAACGATTCGCGTTCCAGTTCCAGCGTCGAGTCGCCGATCTTGACACCGTCCGGGGCGATCGGCACGGTCACCAGGTTCATCGCGGGTGAGCCGATGAAGCCGGCGACGAACGCGTTGGCGGGCTTGTCGTACAGATCGTTGGGCGAGGCGAACTGCTGCAGCTTGCCGAACCGCAGCACCGCGACCCGGTCACCCATCGTCATCGCCTCGACCTGATCGTGAGTGACGTACACCGTCGTGGTGCCGAGGCGCCGCTGCAGCGCGGCGATCTGGGTGCGGGTCTGCACCCGCAGTTTCGCGTCGAGGTTGGACAACGGCTCGTCCATGCAGAACACCTGCGGCTCACGCACGATCGCGCGGCCCATCGCCACCCGCTGACGCTGACCACCCGAGAGCTTGGCCGGTTTGCGGTCCAGGAACTCGGTCAGGTCGAGGATCTTGGCGGCCTCCTCGACCTTGCGGCGCCGCTCCTCGGCGGACACGCCGCGCAGCTTGAGCGCGAAACCCATGTTCTCCGCGACGGTCTTGTTCGGGTACAGCGCGTAGTTCTGGAACACCATCGCGATGTCGCGGTCCTTGGACGGCACGCCGACCATGTTCTTGCCGCCGATCTCGATCGTGCCCTCGTCGATCTCCTCGAGACCGGCCAGCATCCGCAGCGCGGTGCTCTTGCCCGACCCGGACGGGCCGACCAGGACGACGAACTCCCCGTCGGCGATCTCGAGGTTCAGCGAGTCGACCGCGAGCTTGTCCGAACCCTCGTAGATGCAGGATGCGTTGTTGTAAGTGATTGAGGCCATGGGACTTTGACTCCTCTACTTGATCGCGCCGAACGACAGTCCGCGCACCAGCTTGTTCTGAGCGAACCACCCGCACAGGATCACGGGCAGCGCGGCCATGGTCGCGGCCGCCGAAAGCACCGCCCAGTACTGCCCCTCACCGGCGATGAAGCCGACCAGGTAGACGGGCATGGTCTGGGCATTCACCGCGGTCAGGTTCACCGCGAAGAAGAACTCGTTCCACGCGAAGATCACGCAGATCAGCGCGGTCGCCGCGATACCGGGCGACACCAGCGGCAGGATCACCTCGCGCACCGACCGCCACAGGCTGGCGCCGTCGAGGCTGGCCGCCTCCAGCAGTTCACCGGGCACCTCGAGGAAGAACGACCGCATCATCCACACCGCGATCGGCAGGTTCATCGACGTGTAGAGCACGATGAGCGCCCAGATGTTGTCCAGCAGGCCGATGTTGGACACGATCACATACAGCGGCAGGATCACCGCGACGACGGGCAGCATCTTGGTGCTCATGAAGAAGAACAACGCGTCCTGCGTCTTCTTCACCGGCCGCAGGGACAGCGCGAACGCCGCGGGCACACCCAGCAGCAGCACGATCACCGTCGAGATCCCCGTGGCGAACACCGAATTCAGCATCGCCGGGCCGATGCCCTGGTTGAACACCTCGGCGTACTGGTCCAGCGTCGGGTTGAACAGCAGCGTCGGTGGGCTGGTGGCCGCGTCGGCCTCCTGCTTGAACGACGTCAGCACCATCCAGAACACCGGGAAGAAGAACCCGAGCCCGACCAGCCACGCCACCACCCCCCACGGGCTGAACTTGCGGGACTTCTTGGCGCGCACCGCGGGTTCGGCTGCCGCCGCCGGCTTTTCAGCAGTCGTAGTCATATCTAGGCCGCCTCTTCCTTTCCGCTGAACGACTTGAAGATCAACCGCAGCGCGAAGCTGGCGATGACGATCGTGAACACCACCACGACCACACCCATGGCCGCAGCCTGGCCGATGTCGAAGCCCAGGAACGCGCGCTGATAGATGTAGAACGGCAGGTTCGCACTCGCGATACCCGGGCCGCCCTGCGTCATCATGTAGATCGCGTCGAAGGTGTTGACGAGATAGATCGCGCCGAGCACGACGCCCAGCTCGATGAATCGCCGAAGGTGGGGCAGCGTCAACTCCCGGAAGAGCTGGAACGCGCCGGCACCGTCGACTCGACCGGCCTCCAGGATGTCGCGAGGCATCGACTGGAGGCCGGCGAGGATCAGCAGCATCATGAACGGGGTCCACTGCCAGATCAGTTCCACCATCACCATGGTCAGTGGGAACTGACCGATCCAGTCCACCTTGCCGATCCCGACCAGCGACAGCAGCCAGTTCAGGATGCCGTTGTTCGGGTCGAGGATCGTGGTCTTCCAGATCAGTGCGCCCGCAACGGGTGTGACGAGGAACGGGGTGATCAGCAGCGTGCGGACGATGCCGCGGCCCAGGAACGCGCGGTCGAGCAGCAGCGCCAACAGCAGCCCGAAGAACGCCGAGACCAGCACCACACCGACGATCAGGATCACGGTGTTGAGCGCCACGGTCCAGAACTGGCTGTCCTTGGCGACCGTCAGGTAGTTCTGCAGGCCGACGAACTCGCGCGAACCGGGCCGCACCAGGTTCCACGACAGCGTCGAGTAGTACAGGGTGAACAGGAACGGGATCTGCGTGACGACGATCATGAAGATCAGCGCCGGCAGCAGCGGCCCGCGTCGGCGCCACGCCTCGGCTCGGCTGACGCCGACGCTCTGCGCCTCCCGAATCTTGCGAATCCGTTCGGCCACCGCCTGTTCGCCGGCGTCGGCTCTGGTGTCAGCGGTAACGGTCATCATTTCTCCTGATATGTCCGGCCGACGACCTCGGCGTACTGCTGCGCCTGGTCGAGCGCTTCGTCGACGGTCTTCTGACCGGCGATCGCGGCGCTGATCTGCTGGCTCACCCGGGTCCCGAGGTCCTGGAACTCGGGGATGCCCACGAACTGGATTCCGGTGTAGGGCACGGGTTGCACGGTCGGGTGCTCCGGGTCGGCGTTCTCGATGGAGCGCAGCGTCAACGGGCCGTAGGACTGCGAGATCTTCTCGTACTCCGGCAGTTCGGTGTACGTCGACGTCCGGCTACCCGGTGGCACCCGGGCCCAGCCCAGCCGCTCGCCGACCAGTTTCATGTAGTCCTTGCTCGTCATCCACGAGATGAATTTCCAGGCGCCGTCGGGGTTCTTGGCCGACTTCGGGATCCCCAGCGCCCAGGTGTAGAGCCACCCGGAGTTCGGCTTCTCGGCGATGGGCGCGGGCAGGTAACCGATCTTGCCGACCAGCTCGGGGTACTCCTGCGGGTCCTCGAGCACCGACACCGCCGAGGTCGCGTCGTACCACATGGCGGTCTGGCCCTGCCCGAACAGGTTCGCGCACTCCTGGAAACCGGTTGAGGCGGCGCCGATTTCACCCGATCGTTTGATCAGGTCGACGTAGAAGTTCACCGCCTGACGCACCTGCGGGCTGTTCAACTGGGCGTTCCACTGCTCGTCGAACCAGCGCCCGCCGAACGTGTTGATCACCGTGTCCAGCGGAGCCAGGACCTCACCCCAGCCCGGCTTACCGCGCAGGCAGATCCCAGCCCGGTCGGCGGTCTTCAATTTGTCCGCCCACCCGGCGACCTCCTGCCAGGTCGGCTGGTAGTCCGGCGACTGGTCGACGGTGATGCCGGCCTGTTCGAACAGGTCCTTGCGGTACATCAGAAACGACGACTCACCGTAGAACGGCACCGAGTACAGGTCGCCCTCATAGGACAGCGACTCCCGCAGCGACGAGATGAAGTCCTGCTCGTCGTAGCCGGGGGTCTGCTCGGCGTAGTCGGAGAGGTTGCGCAGCCAACCGTCTTTCGCCCACTGCGGGGTCTCGAAGTTGCTGATCATCACGACGTCGAACTCGCTGCCGCCCATCGCCGTCGACATCGTGATCTTGGCGCGGGCCTGGTTTTCCGAGAGCGTGATGAACCGCAGCTTGGTGCCCGGGTTGGCGGCCTCGAACTCCGAGGACAGTTCGCGGGCGTCGGTCATCTGCGCGTTCGACACCATCGCGATCGTGACCTGGTTCTCGGAGGCGCCCATGCTGCCCGCGCCCGAACAACCGGTGGCCAGCGTCAACCCCACGGCGGTCAGCCCGGCGGCCAATCTTCGTAGTGTTCTCACGTCACCTCACCTTTCGCCGTGCTGTCTATTGCGCCAACAGCCAATGGGCACAATCGATGTCGCAGACCAACAGCCTGGCCAGCTTGCCGCGCAGAGCGCCGAGCGTGGCCTGGTACTTGGTGGTCCCGCTGGAGATCAGCAGCGTCTTGTCGCAGTTGCGCACGTCCTCCAGCGGCACCGAGACCGCGCGCTGTTGCAGTTCGGTGACCACCGGGGCGCCGTGGGCGTCGAAGAACCGGCCGCCGATCTCACCGACGGCACCCAGGGACACCAGTCCGTCGAGCATCCGGGTGTCCAGGAAGCTGCCTTCGAACAGGGTCGTCGACGTCGACACCGCGCCGACACCGAACAGCATCATGTCCGCGCGCCGGCCCGCCTCCAGCGTGCGGGAGATGACCGAGTCGTTGCGCATCGACGCCACCGTCGACGCGTCGGCGTACAGCGGTGCGGGAAGCCGTAATGTCGCTGCGCGCAACGTGTCCCCGGCGCGGGTGAGGATGAACTCGGTGCCGGTCTGGTACGACGCGGTGGACATGGCGCCGTCGAGCTGGACCACCGCGCGGCAGCTGGCCACCCCGGGTGTGAGCGCCGCGGCCACCGCGACCTGCTCCGGGCCCCAGGTGAAACCGAGCACGTCGTCGGAGGACAGCCGACGCATCAGCAGCGCGGCGGCGGCGCGCCCGACGCCGGCGTACGAGGCGGGTCGTCCGGGACCGCCGACGTCGGCGCCGTGGCCGGCGATCACGGCCTCGGTCAGCCCGAACCGCCGCTCGAGTTCGCGCTCCTCCTCGGCGTGCAGGTGTTCGGTCATCTCCGGCGGGACCGCGACCTCGATGCGCACCAGCCCCTTGGCCTTGGCGCGGGCGATCAGCCGCCCGGCGGTCGGGCGGGAAACGCCGAGGTTGGACGCGATCTCAGCCTGCGTCAGGCCGTCGAGGTAGTACATCGTCGCCGCCCGCAGAGCCAACCGGATGTCCTCAGGCGTGGAACCGCTCCTGACGACCTCGCCGGCGACATCGCCGTTCGACCGTGGCACAGACCCTCCTGGCTTGAGCAAATGCTCAGGGATGCGAGTAGATGCTCATGACGTTAGCATGGGGATGTGACGCAGACAACACCCTCATCGGGCGCCCTCATGCGGGCCGCAGTCCTCGTCGAACCCGGCCGGATCGAGATGCACGAACGGCCCGTGCCGCGTCCCGACCCCGGTGACGTGCTGATTCGGGTCTCCTCGGTGGGGGTCTGCGGGTCGGACACGCACTACTACCGGCACGGCCGCATCGGCGACTTCGTCGTCGAGGGGCCCCTGGTGCTCGGCCACGAGGCCGCCGGCACGATCGTCGACGTGGGCGCGGGCGTCGACCCGGCCCGCATCGGCCAACGGGTGTCGATCGAACCGCAGCGGCCCGATCCCGACAGTGCGGAGACCCGGCGCGGGCACTACAACCTCTGCCCGCACATGCGGTTCTTCGCGACGCCGCCGGTCGACGGCGCGCTGTGCGACTACGTGACGATCGGCGCGGACTTCGCTCACCCGGTCCCCGACACGATGAGCGACGAGGCCGCCGCGCTGTGCGAACCGCTGTCGGTGGGCATCGCCTCGGTCCGCAAGGCGGGTGTCGACGGCCGGTCCCGCGTGCTGATCACCGGGGCGGGCCCGATCGGGATCGTCTCACCCAGCTCGCGCGGGCCTACGGCGCCACCGACATCATCGTCAGCGACCCCGACGGCGCCCGCCGCGAGCAGGCGCGCTCGTTCGGCGCGACCGAGGTGTTGGACCCGACGACCGGCCCGCTGCCCGACCTCGGGGTCGACGCGTTCATCGACGCGTCGGGGGCGCCCTCGGCGGTGGCCGACGGCATCCGCGCGGTGCGCCCGGCCGGCAACGTGGTGCTCGTCGGGCTGGGCGCCGAGTCGATGGAGCTGCCGGTGCAGGTGATCCAGAACCGCGAGCTGGTGCTCACCGGGGTGTTCCGGTACGCGAACACCTGGCCGACGGCGATCGCGCTGGTGGAGTCCGGGCGCGTCGACGTCGATGCGATGGTGACCGCCCGCTTCCCGCTGGAGAACACCGCCGAGGCGCTGGACTCCGACCGCACGCCGGGTACCGTCAAGACGGTGGTGACGGTGTCATGAAGCTCGACAACTCGACGCTGGCGCAGCTCGACATCGCCAAACCCACCTATGACCGGTCCGAAATCTCAGTCGGCATAGTGCATTTCGGGGTCGGCGGCTTCCACCGCGCGCATCAGGCGATGTACGTCGACCAGCTGATGGAACAGGGACAGGGCTCCGAGTGGGGCATCTGCGGGGTCGGGGTGATGCCATCCGACCGCAAGATGGCCGACGTGATGGCCGCCCAGGACGGGCTCTACACGCTGCTGCTCGAGAAGCCCGACGGCACCCGCGAGGCGCGGGTGATCGGTTCGATCGTCGACTACCGCTACGCGCCCGACGATCCGGAGTCGGTGATCGAACTGCTGGCCGCACCGAGCACCCGGATCGTTTCGCTGACGATCACCGAGGGCGGCTACAACATCGACAACCTCGGCGACGGCGTGAACGTCTTCGGTCTGGTCGCCGAGGCGCTGGCGCGTCGCCGCGACCGCGGCACCGGCTCACCGACGATCGTCTCGTGCGACAACATCGAGGGCAACGGCGACGTCGCACGGCACACGTTCACCACCTACGCCGAACGCGCGCATCCCGGCCTCGGCGAGTGGATCACCGCGAACACCAAGTTCCCCAACTCGATGGTCGACCGGATCACCCCCTCCACCACCGCCGACGTGATCGAGTTGGTGGCAAGCGAATTCGGCGTCGACGACCGCTGGCCGGTGGTGGCCGAGCCGTTCACGTCGTGGGTGCTCGAGGACGACTTCAGCGACGGGCGGCCACCGTACGAGGACGTCGGCGTGCTGCTGGTCGACGACGTCACACCGTATGAGCTGATGAAGCTGCGCCTGCTCAACGCCAGCCACCAAAGCCTCTGCTATTTCGCCTATCTCGCCGACTACCGGCTGGTGCACGACGCGGCCGGTGATCCGCTGTTCGCCGATTTCCTGCGGGCCTACATGGACGACGAGGCAACCCCGACACTCAAACCCGTGCCCGGTATCGACCTGCCCGACTACAAGCGCACGCTGATCGAGCGGTTCGCCAATCCGGGTGTCCGCGACACCGTGGCCCGGTTGTGCTACGGATCGTCGGACCGCATCCCGAAGTGGCTGCTGCCGGTGATCCGGGAGAACCTGCGGACCGGCGCGCCGATCGCGTTGTCGGCGGCCACGGTGGCGAGTTGGGCGCGCTACGCCGAGGGCGTCGACGAGCACGGCGAACCGATCGACGTGCAGGACCAACTCGCCGACACGCTCGTCCCGATCGCCCGCAGCCAGCGTGACAACCCGACCGCGTTCATCGAAAACACCTCGGTGTTCGGCGATCTCGCGGACCACGAGCGGTTCGTCGAGGCGTACGTGTGGGCGCTGGAGTCCCTGCACCGCGACGGTGCGCGCGCGACACTGGAGGCGTTGATGAACAAGGACACCCCGTGACCGCGCCGCGGGCGCTGGTGATCGGCGAGGCACTCATCGACATCGTCGAACGCGGCGGCGAGGTCGAGGGCGAGTACGTCGGCGGCAGCCCGCTCAACGTCGCCGTCGGCCTGGCACGGCTGGGCCGCGACGTCGACTTCCTCACCCACATCGGCACCGACGACCGCGGCCGCCGCATCGTCGACTACGCCGAACAGGCCGGGGTGCAGATGGTTTCGGGAAGCACCACGGCGGCGCGGACGCCGACGGCCAGGGCGATGCTCGACGAGCAGGGGTCGGCCCGCTACGAGTTCGACATCGACTGGCAGCTGTCCGGCACCCCCGAGGTGGCACCGCCGCTGGTCGCGCACAGCGGGTCGATAGCGACGACGCTCGAGCCGGGCTGCCGGGCCACCGCGGCGCTGCTCGACACCTACCACACGGCGGCGACCGTGACGTTCGACCCGAATGTGCGCCCGGCGCTGGTCGGTGACGGGGAAGCTCAAACGGTGCGGGGCCGCATCGCCCGGCTGATCGAACGCTGCGACGTGGTCAAGGCCAGCGACGAGGACATGGAATGGCTCGACCCTGACCGCTCCCCCGAGGAGAAGGCGCAGACGTGGCTGTCGCTGGGCCCGTCGATCGTCGCGGTCACGATGGGCGGGCGCGGCGCGTTCGCGACGTGCGCGGCGGGCACCGTGCACGTGCCGGCCTACCGGGTCGAGGTGGTCGACACCGTCGGCGCCGGGGACGCGTTCATGGCCGGGCTGATCGACGCGCTGTGGTCGCTGGACCTGCTCGGAGCGCAGCGGCGCCGCGACCTCGCGCGGATCGACACGGCGACGCTGACCGAGGTGGTGCGCACCGCCGCGCTGTCGTCGGCGTTGACCGTGGCCCGCCCCGGCGCCCAACTGCCTGATCGAGCTACCCGCGATGCGGCCCGGGGATCAGCCATACTGGGCTGATGCGTTCCATATGGAAGGGCTCGATCGCGTTCGGCCTGGTGAACGTCCCGGTGAAGGTGTACTCGGCGACGCAGGACCACGACGTCAAGTTCCACCAGGTGCACGCCAAGGACAACGGGCGCATCCGCTACAAACGCGTCTGCGAACTCGACGGTGAAGAGGTCGAGTACCGCGACATCGCCAAGGCCTACGAGTCCGACGACGGGCAGACCGTCATCATCACCGACGAGGACATCTCCACGCTGCCCGAGGAGCGCAGCCGCGAGATCGAGGTGCTGGAGTTCGTCCCGGCCAGCGACATCGACCCGATGATGTACGACCGCAGTTATTTCCTCGAACCCGAGGGCAAGTCGTCGAAGTCCTACGTGCTGCTGACCAAGACGCTCAAGGAGACCGACCGCGTCGCGATCGTGCACTTCGCGCTGCGCAACAAGACCCGCCTGGCCGCGCTGCGGGTGCAGGACTTCTCCAAGCGCGACGTGATGGTCATCCAGACGCTGCTGTGGCCCGACGAGATCCGCGACCCGGACTTCCCGGTGCTGGACAAGGAAGTCGAGATCAAGCCGGCCGAGTTGAAGATGGCCAGCCAGGTCGTCGACTCGATGACCGACGACTTCAACCCCGACCGCTACCACGACAACTACCAGGAACACCTGCGCGAGTTGATTCAGGCCAAACTCGAAGGCGGAGAGGCGTTTACCACCGAGGACCAGCCTCAGGAACTCGACGAGACCGAGGATGTCTCCGATCTGCTGGCCAAGCTCGAAGCCTCCGTCAAGGCGCGTCGCGAGGGCCGCTCGGGGTCGGGCGATGGGGACGACGGCGACAAGCCCGCCAAGAAGGCGCCGGCCAAAAAGGCCGCGAAGAAAGCCCCGGCCAAGAAGTCCGCCGCGAAGAAGTCGCCTGCGAAGAAGACCGCCGCCAACAAGACCGCCGCCAAAAAGACCCCGGCGAAGAAGGCCGCCAAGAAATAACCGCCCTTCGCCCCGAGTGTGAACTGGTGGCGATTTTTCGCGCGTTCAGTCGCCGTGGCTTCACAGTCGGCGGGAATTAGAACGTGTTTCAGAAACCGCTCACGAGCGGTCCTCGGCCCTGCTACGGTTCGCCCGTCGAGGGAAGGGACCGATCGTGATTCTTGACAGATTCCGCCTGGACGACCGGGTCGCGGTGGTGACCGGCGCGGGCCGCGGACTCGGCGCCGCGATGGCGGTCGCCTTCGCGGAAGCCGGTGCAGACGTGGTGATCGCGGCGCGGACGCAGTCGCAACTCGAAGAGGTCGCCGAGCAGATCCGCGGGGTCGGGCGGCGGGCCCACATCGTGGTGGCCGACCTCGCTCACCCCGAGGACACCGCGACGCTCGCCGGTGCCGCGGTCGAGGCCTTCGGCAAACTAGACATCGTCGTCAACAACGTCGGCGGCACCATGCCGAACGCGCTGCTGAGCACGTCGACCAAGGACATGCGCGACGCATTCACGTTCAACGTCGCCACCGCCCATGCGCTGACGACGGCCGCGGTGCCGTTGATGCTCGAACACGCCGGCGGCGGCAGCATCATCAACGTCACGTCGACGATGGGCCGGTTGGCCGGGCGCGGGTTCGCCGCCTACGGCACCGCGAAGGCCGCGCTCGCCCACTACACGCGGCTGGCCGCACTCGATCTGTGCCCGCGCATCCGGGTGAACGCGATCGCGCCCGGTTCGATTCTCACCTCGGCGCTCGACATCGTCGCGTCCAACGACGACCTGCGCGACCCCATGGAGAAGGCCACCCCGCTGCGCCGGCTGGGCCAGCCGGAGGACATCGCCGCGGCCGCGGTGTATCTGGCCTCGCCGGCCGGCAGTTACCTGACCGGCAAGACGCTCGAGGTCGACGGCGGGCTGACCTTCCCCAACCTCGACATGCCCATCCCGGATCTCTAGAGGAGACGTACATGACCATCAAAGTGGCCGCGATAGGCACCGGCAACGTCGGACGGCACGCGCTGACCCAGCTCATCAACGACCCGCAGTACGAGCTCACCGGCGTGTGGGTGTCCTCGGAGTCGAAGGCCGGCAGGGACGCGGGTGAGCTTGCCGGACTTGGGGTTTCGACGGGCATCACCGCGACGACGGACCTCGACGAGATCCTGGCGGCTAAACCGGACTGCGCGGTCTACACCGCGATGGCCGACAACCGGCTGCCCGAGGCGCTCGAGGACTACCGCCGCATCCTGGCCGCGGGCGTCAACGTCGTCGGCAGCAGCGCGGTCTTTTTGCAGTACCCCTGGCAGGTGCTGCCCGACGAGCTGGTCAAGCCGATCGAGGAGGCCACGCAGACCGCGTGTTCGACCTTGTTTGTAAATGGCATCGACCCGGGGTTCGCCAACGACCTGCTGCCGCTGGCGCTCGCCGGCACCTGTCAGCGCATCGAACAGATCCGCTGCATGGAGATCATCAACTACGACACCTACGACAGCGCCACCGTCATGTTCGACGTGATGGGGTTCGGCAAGCCGCTCGACGAGATCCCGATGCTGCTGCAGCCCGGTGTGCTTTCTCTGGCGTGGGGTTCGGTGGTGCGCCAGTTGGCGGCCGGACTGGGCATCGAACTCGACAAGGTGGTCGAGACCTACGTCCGCGAGCCCGCGCCGGAGGACTTCGACATCGCCGCCGGGCACATCGCCAAGGGCACCGCGGCCGCGCTGCGCTTCGAGGTGCAGGGCATCAAGGACGATCAGGTGGCCGTCGTCCTCGAACACGTCACCCGGCTGCGCGACGATCTGCACCCCGACTGGCCGCAGCCCGCGCAGGAGGGCGGGTCGTACCGCCTCGAGATCACCGGGGAGCCGTCCTACACCGTCGACCTGTGCCTGAGCAGCCCCAACGGCGACCACAACCACGCCGGTCTGGTCGCGACCGCCGCGCGCGTCGTCAACGCGATCCCCGCGGTCGTCGCCGCCGCGCCGGGCATCCGCACCACCCTCGACTTGCCGCTGATCACCGGAAAAGGGTTGTACGCTGTGCGATGAGGCCGGGGTAGACCTAGACAGAAGGACGTGCCTATGCGGACCACACTTCGTTATCTCGCACCGGTGATCGCCGCGGGCGCCATCGCGGCGGGTCTGGCCGCAGCACCGCTGGCCGGTGCGGAACCGGCCAATCCGACACTGCCGCAGTGTGTGGACACCGGCGGCGCGCAGGCCATCGGCGGGTCCACCACCGAATGCGCCACTCCGGGCAACGTCCAGATCAACGCCACCCCCGCCGAGCAGGAGTACGTCGGCCCCTGGGGCAGCATGTGGGAAGGCGACGGCTTCTTCTTCCCCTGATCCATCGGGGTTGAGGCGCAACGCCTTTCACGCGGCGGAACAAAACACCGCCGACAGCGGTTTTATGGCCTTAGGAGGCCATCGCATGAACTCTTTCTCTCATTACGCCGCACCCGTTCTCGCCGTAGGCGCAATCGGCGCGGCCCTGTTCGCCTCTCCGATCGCCGCCGCCGCTCCGCAGTGCGCCAACGTCGGACCCAACACCACGCAGTGCCAGACCAACGGCAGTTCGCAGATCGTCACTTCACCGTCGGTCCAGACCGGCCCCTACTGGGGTGGTTGGCCGTGGGGCGGCGGCCTGGTGATCAACCTCGGCGGCTGGGGCAAGTAACCCCCTCACCGACACGCCGAAGGTTTCGGCTACCCTAACTTTTCTATTCGCAAGCCCGGATAGAAAGTGGGGTTTCGTTGATCCAGCGCAGCGAGGTACGGCCACGGCCGGGTTTGATGCTGCTCGGGCCCGCGTTCGTCGCCGCGATCGCCTACGTCGACCCGGGCAACGTCGCCGCGAACGTCAGCGCGGGCGCGCAGTTCGGCTTCCTGCTGGTCTGGGTGATCGTCGCCGCCAACATCATGGCGTGCCTGGTGCAGTACCTCTCGGCCAAACTCGGGCTGGTCAGCGGGCACTCACTGCCCGAAGCCGTCGGCGCGAGGATGCGCCGCCCCACCCGGCTGGCCTACTGGCTGCAGGCCGAATTGGTCGCCATGGCAACCGATCTCGCCGAAGTCGTCGGCGGCGCCATCGCGCTGTACCTGCTGTTCGACCTGCCGCTGCTCACCGGCGGCATCATCACCGGCGTCGTCTCGCTGCTGCTGCTGGTGGTCAAGGACCGGCGCGGCCAACGCACCTTCGAGAGCGTGATCACGGGTCTGCTCGCGGTCATCGCGGTCGGCTTCCTGGCCAGCCTGGTCGTCTCGGCGCCACCGGTCGGCGAGGTCGCGGGCGGGCTGGTGCCGCGGTTCGCGGGCACCGAGAGCGTGCTGATCGCGGCCGCGATGCTCGGCGCGACCGTGATGCCGCACGCGGTGTACCTGCACAGCGGCCTGGTCCGTGACCGGCACGGCCACCCCGAACCCGGCCCGGTCCGGCGCATGCTGCTGCGGGCCACCCGCTGGGACGTCGGCGTCGCGATGGTCATCGCCGGCGCGGTCAACCTGTCGATGGTGCTGGTGGCCGCCACCAACCTGCAGGGACGGGAGAACACCGACTCGATCGAGGGCGCGCACGCCGCGGTCGCCGACACCCTGGGCCCGACGGTCGCGCTGCTGTTCGCGATCGGCCTGCTCGCCTCGGGGCTGGCGTCGTCGTCGGTGGGCGCCTACGCCGGCGCGATGATCATGCAGGGCCTGTTCTACCGCTCGATCCCGATGGTGCTGCGCCGGCTGATCACCCTGCTGCCCGCGCTGGTGATCCTCGCGATCGGCGTCGACCCGAGCCGCGCGCTGGTGCTCTCGCAGGTGGTGCTGTCCTTCGGCATCCCGTTCGCGCTGATCCCGCTGATCCGGCTGACCAGCGACCGCGCGCTGATGGGCGACGACACCAACCACCGCGCGACGACGATCGCGGGCTGGGGTGTCGCCGCGCTGATCAGCGCGCTGAACGTGCTGCTGATCTACCTGACCTTCGCCGGTTGAGTCAGCCGATTGTGGCAATCTGACAGGCGTGCGACAGCACCCCTACTTCGCCTACGGGTCGAACCTGAACGTGACCCAGATGGCCCTGCGGTGCCCGGACGCGGTCGATCCCCGACCAGCCAAGCTCGCCGACCACGACTGGCTGATCAACGAACGCGGCGTGGCCACGGTCGAACCGTTCGACGGGTCCGAGGTGCACGGGGTGTTGTGGCGACTGTCCGACCGTGACCTCGCGGTGCTCGACAGCGCCGAGGGTGTGCCGGTGCGCTACCGGCGCGACCGGCTGGTCGTGCACACCGCCGACGGGCCCGCCGAGGCGTGGGTCTACATCGACCACCGCGTCGAACCCGGGCCGCCGCGGCCGGGATACCTCGAGCGGATCATCGACGGCGCCGAACACCACGGTCTCCCCCAACGCTGGGTGGATTTCCTGCGCCGCTGGGACCCCGCACACTGGCCGTCGCGCACCCACGACTCCGAATCGGCAGGCCCGCAGACACTTTCGGAGTTGCTGGCCCAGCCCGGGGTCAGCGAGTCGAGCACGCTGCGGTCGCGTTTCGGGTTCATGGCCATCCACGGCGGCGGCCTCGAGCAGATGACCGACGTGATCGCCGACCGCGCCGCCGACGCCGCCGGCGCCTCGCTCTACGTGGTGCGCCACCCCGACCACTACCCGCACCATCTGCCGTCGGCTTCATATCTCGCAGCAGAGTCCGAACGCCTCGCGGAGTTCCTCGACCACGTCGACGTCGCGGTGTCGCTGCACGGCTACGGCCGTATCGGGCGCAGCACCCAGCTACTGGCCGGCGGCCGCAATCGCCAACTGGCCCAACATCTTGCCGACCATGTGCGGGTGCCGGGATATCACGTGGTCACCGACCTCGACGCGATGCCGCGCGAGTTGCGGGGGCTGCATCCGGACAACCCGGTCAACCGGATGCGTGACGGCGGAGCGCAACTCGAACTCACGCCACGGGTACGCGGCCTGAGCCCCCGCAGTCAGCTACCGGGCGACGACGGGTTGAGCCCGGCGACTTCCGAACTGGTGCAAGGTCTGGTGGCCGCCGCGCACTCGTGGCCACTACGCTCGGCGTAGTGCGCATCGCAGGAGTCGTCGCCCTGATCCTGGCGGTCCTGACCGCCGCCCCGGTTCACGCCCAGCCGCCCGGTGTCCAAACCGAACTCGCCCGCGCCGTCGCCGAAGACGATCTGGCCGGCGGCGTCGCGGTGGTCCGCGACGGACCGGAACTGACGCGTTTCGCGGCCGGCCACTCCGACGTCGCGACCGGAGCCGGATTCGCACCCAACACCCACGTGCGGGTCGGCAGCATCACGAAAACCTTTGTCGCCGCGACCATTCTGCAACTCGTGGCCGAAGGCGCACTGGAGCTCGAAGCGCCCGTCGAGCGGTACCTGCCCGGCCGCATCCGCGGCGACGGCATCGATCCGGCCAAGATCACGGTGCGCCAACTGCTGCGTCATCAGAGCGGCCTGCCCGAGTACTTCGACGAGATCACCGCAGTCCCCGCCGAACCCGTGACCGGCGATCGCCTGCTCGACATGGCGCTCACCCGGCCCGCCCAGTTCCCGCCCGGGACCGCGATGAAGTACACGAACACCAACTACGTCATCGCGGGTCTGCTGATCGAGAAGGTGACCGGGCTGCCCGCGGCCGTCGCGGTCACCGCGCGGGTCATCCTGCCGCTCGGCCTGCTCGACACCTACTTCCCAGACCCCGCCGACCGCGGCCTGCGCGCGCCGCTCGCCCACGGCTACGAACTCGTCGACGGCCGGCGCGCCGACGTCACCGACTTCAACGCCTCGGCGGCGGGGATGGCCGGCAGCCTGGTGTCGACGAACGAAGACGTCACCACGTTCCTCACCGCGCTGCTCGACGGGCGGGTGGTACCGGCGCCGCTGCTCGAGCAGATGATGCAGACGGTCCCGATGCCCGACGGCGACGGCGTCCTGCGCTACGGACTCGGGCTGGCCCGGGCGTCGCTGCCGTGCGGCGTGACCGCGTGGGGGCACGGCGGCGACGTGCCCGGCTACCACAGCTTCATGGCCAAGCCCCTCGACGGGCCCGCGGTCGCCATGACATTGACCCAGGAGCCGGCGGCGGCGTCGCCCGTGGAAGACCCGCGCGCGGCGATCCTCGACGCGCTGTACTGCCCCGCCTGAACCCACCCATCCGCGGCGAAGACGGCTCCGAATACCTGATGTGGACGCCTGTTTGTACCGGACCCGGGTCACCCACCTGCGGCGTGCCCCGGTCCACCACTACTTCGAGCACCCCGGCTACAGCTGGTACGTCGACGTCGACCGGCTGCCCTCGCTGCCGCGCTGGCTGCGGCCGTTCGCGCGGTTCGACCCGGCCGATCACCTCGACGGCGCGCCCGGCGACACGCTGCGCGACCGGGTCGACGCGTTCCTGCGCGGGCACGGCGTCGACCTGACCGGCGGCCGCGTCACCGCGCTGCTGCAGGCTCGGGTCCTCGGCTACGTGTTCAACCCGGTCACCCTGTACTGGTGCCATGACGCCGACGGCGTGCTGCGCCACGTGGTGATGGAGATGCACAACACCCGCGGCGGCCGGCACGCCTACCTGCTGCCGCCGGGCCCCGACGGGGTGTCGATGACGCCCAAGCAGCTGCGGGTGTCGCCGTTCAACGGCGCCGACGGGCACTACCTGGTGCGCGCCCCGCATCCCGACGACGCGCTGGACATCACGGTCTCGCTGCACCGCAACGACGAACCGGCGTTCATCGCGACCGTGCGCGGCACCCGCCGGCCGGCCACCCTGCGGGAGGTGCTGCGACTGCAGTTCACCGCCCCGCTGGCGCCGCTGATGACGGCGGTGGATCTGCGGATCCAGCACCTGACGCTGTGGCTGCGCCGGGTGCCGGTGGTCCGCAGCGACCGGCGAGCCCGCGAAAGAGACGCTCCCTCAACCGAATTGGTGGCACATGCGGCCAGATCACGATAATCATGACGGTGCTGACGCCGGTGGCTAGGCTACCGCTCGTGACATCCGACCTCGACGAACTGCTTCGCCAGGTGGCCGAACAGGACGTCGAAGCGTTCGCCACGTTCTACGACCGGACCCGCGCGCGGGTCTTCGGGCTGGTCTCGCGGGTGCTACGCGACTCCGGCTACAGCGAAGAGACCACCCAGGACGTCTACCTGCAGGTGTGGCGCACCGCCGGGGGTTACGACCCGTCGGCCGGGTCGGCGCTGGCGTGGCTGATGACGCTCGCGCACCGGCGCGCGGTCGACCGGGTGCGCTCGGAGCAGGCCGCCACCCACCGGGAGAACCGTTACGGCGCGGCCACCGCCGACACGCCTGCCGACCACGTCTCCGACTCGGTGATCCTGCGCGACGAACGCCGCCAGGTGGCCGACTGCCTGGGCTCGCTGACCGACGTCCAACGCGAGTGCATCCAACTCGCCTACTACGACGGCCTGACCTACGCGCAGGTCTCGGAACGGTTGTCGGCCAACCTGGCCACCATCAAATCGCGGATGCGCGACGGCATCCGCGGCCTCCGCAAGTGCCTGGGGGTGCCATGACCGAGCCAATCGATACCGATCTCATCGCGCTGGCGGCGCCGTACGCGCTGCACGCGGTGAGCGACTCCGAACGCGCCGACATCGACCGCCGGGTCGCGACCGCGCCGCCGTCGCTCGCGCAGGCGTTCACCGACGAGGTGCGCACCGCACGCGAGACGCTGGCGGTGCTGTCGGCGGCCACCGCGGTCGAACCGCCCGCCGAGCTGCGCACCCGCCTGCTCGCCGAGGTACGCGGACCGGCCCCGGTGCGCGAGCTGCGCCCGCGGCGCTGGCAGAAACCGGCGCTGGCCGCCGCGGCGGTGCTCGTCGTCGGCCTCGGCGCGCTCGGCGCCGGTCTGGCGCTGCGTCCCGCACCGGTGTCGACGGCCGAGCAGGTGTTCGCCGCCCCCGATGTGCGGACGGTGTCCGGCGAAATCCCGGGCGGCGGCGTCGCGACCGTGGTGTTCTCCCGCGAGAAGGATGCCGGGGTGCTGGTGATGAACAACGTCTCCCCGCCGCAACCGGGCACGGTGTACCAGATGTGGCTGGTCGACGAGAAGGGTGCGCACTCCGCGGGAACGATGGATCAGGGCGCGGTCGCGCCGTCGACCACCGCGGTGCTGCCCGACCTCGGCGACTCCCGCACGCTGGCGTTCACCATCGAACCGCCGGGCGGGTCGGAGCGGCCGACCGGCGCGCCGTTCGCCGAACTGCCGCTGGCCTAACAGCCTTCGAGGGTGGCCTCGGCGGCCGCGGCGACCACGTCGCCCACGTCGTGGCCGCGCTGCCAGGCCCGGCGTTGGCGCGACGCGCCGTTGCCGGCCTCGGTGACCCGGCGCAGTCCGTCGACGACGAGGTCGTAGTCGCCGACGTCCTCCAGCGCGGGCCGGACGTGTTCGACGAGGCGGCCGAGCAGTTCGCCGGCCGGGACCCGGGCGTGGCCGTCGACCAGATCCACGGCGTCGCCGTCGATCCCGTCGCGCGCGGACTTCCAGTACGCGGCCTTGAGCGCGTGCGGCGCCAGCGGCGGGACCGGTTCGCCGCGCCGTTCGTCGTCGAGAGCGGTCATCACCGCGGCCCTGGTCAACGCCGCCAGCAGCACGGTGTCGGCGACGGTCGCGGGCACGTCGGCGACGCGCACTTCGATCGTCGGGAAGTTGGCGGAGGGGCGGACGTCCCAATAGACCATGCCGTCGTCGAGCATGGCCCCCGCCTGCTGCATCATCTGCACGACGGCGTCGTACTCGTCGACCGAGTCGAAGTGCGGCGGCGGCCCCGCGCTGGGCCAGCGCGCCCACAGCACGCTGCGCCAACTGGCGTGGCCGGTGTCGGAGTTGCGGTAGATCGCGGAGTTGGCGCTGAGCCCGAGCAGGCTGGGCAGCCAGGGTCGCAGCCGGTTGCTGACCCGGACGGCGATCTCGCGGCTGGGTACCGCGACGTGCACGTGGCACCCGCAGATGCCCTGCTCGTGGGCGATCATCCCGAACCGCTCGGCGATCCGGCGGTAGCGCGGTGTGTCGGTGATCGGGAATTCGTGTGGCAGGGTCGGCGGCAGCCCGACCGCGAGCAGTTGCGCGCCGGCCTGTTCGGCGGCCTCGGCGGTGGCCCGGCGCAGCGCGATCAGCTGCTGTTGCAGGGCGATGGCGGAGCCGACGGCCTCGGTGGCGGTCTCGACCTGGCACGTCGTCAGCTCGAGTTGCAGTTTCACGCCGCGGGCGGCGGCCTCGCGGGCGACGGTCTCGTTGCGCGCGACGGGTTCCCCGCTCGCCGAGTCAACGAGCAGGAACTCTTCTTCGACGCCGATCGTGGGGTGAGTGGCCATGGGAAGAATATTGATCCGGCCCGTCGGATGGTTCACGACGGGCCGGATCGGGGCAACAAGTCCTTCGAGTCTGTGGACTTCGAGTGTCGAAGTCGGCGGCAGGTTTATGCCCCGCGGTGTCGTGCGCCAAACATCCTTTGCCGAGTTGTGATCGCCATACGATGACCGCGTGACCAAACCCTTCCGGTTCGGTGTGGGACTGCAGGCCGGGCGGCGGCAGAAGTCGGTGCAGGACTGGGCGCGCCGCGCCGAGGACATGGGCTACGACATCGTGCACGTCGCCGACCACCTCTACACGACGGCGCCGTTCCCGATGATGACCGCGATGGCGATGGCCACGCAGCGCCTGCGGGTCGGCACGTTCGTGCTCAACGCCGGCTTCTACCGGCCCGCGCTGCTGGCCCGCGAGGTCACCACGCTGCGGGATCTGTCGGGCGGCCGGTTCGACCTCGGCCTAGGCGCCGGGTACGTCGAGGCGGAGTTCGAACAGGCCGAGTTGCCGTTCCCGTCGGCCGGCCAGCGGGTGGACTGGCTGCGCCATGTCACCGAGCACATCGCATCAGAGGCACCCGACGTGCCGATCCTGATCGCCGGCAACGGCGACAAGCTGTTGACGCTGGCGGCGCGGCGCGCTGCCATCATCGGCCTGACGGGCGGGGCGCCGATCACCGCCGAGTCCGATCCGCTGGCCGACCGCATCGCGTTCGTGCGCGAGGCCGCCGGCGACCGGTTCGCCGATCTGGAGCTAAACATCGCGATCACCGCGCTGCCGACCGACGACTCCGGGCGCCCCGATTTGTCGATCACCCGCCAGTTCCTGCCGCACCTGTCCGAGGCGGAACTGCTGGCCACCCCGGCGGTGCTGTCCGGCTCTCCCGCCGAGATCGCCGACACGCTGCGCGGCTATCGCGACACCTACGGCGTCACGTACTTCACCGTGCAGCAGTTGCACGCCGAGGCGTTCGCCAAGGTGATCGCTGAACTCTAGACGCTCTGGGCGGCAGCGCTTCTCACCACGAAGTCGGACCATTCGGGTGTGCGCACCGCGGCGTGGTACTCGTAGAGCTTCCACGGGCTGACGGTGTGGATCTCGCCGTGGGCGTTCTTGAAGTAGGAGTGCTCGATCGACGGGTGCGCCCAGACGGTCATGGTGATCGCCTCCTGTGAGCGGCGCCGCCAGTCCTCGGTCGCTTCGGGGGTGGGTTCGATCGAGTGCAGACCGTCGGCGAGCGCGTGCAGGAGCTGGCCGATGTAGCGCATCTGCAACTCGGAGTTCAGGATCAGGCTTCCGCCGTGGGCCAGGTGGGTGCCGGGGCCGTAGGTGAGGAAGAAGTTCGGGAAGCCCGGCACCATGATGCCGCGGTAGGCGTAGGGCCGCTCGCCCCAGGCGTCGCGCAGGTCGACGCCGTCGCGGCCGGTGATGCGCAGCGGCCACAGCACTTCGGTGGCGCGAAACCCGGTGGCGTAGACGATGACATCGGCGGGGTGCTCGTCGCCGTCGGCGGTCACCACGCCGGTCGGGGTGATCCGCTCGATCGGTGTGCGGATCAGGTCGACGTTGTCGCGGCGCAGGGTTTTCAGCCAGGTGCCGTTGTCCTGCAGCGTGCGCTTGCCGGTGGCCGGGTAGTCGGGCAGCACCTTGGCGAGCAGGTCCTCGTCGCCGTCGACCTGGGTGGTGATCCAGTCGGTGAACATCATCCTGGCGGCGGCGTTCATGTCGCTGACCGCGTAGTCGGTCTGCTCGTAGGCGGGGTCGACGCGTGCGGCGTCGAGGCCCTTGTCGGCGCCGGGCCACAGCAGCAGGAAGCGGTACCAGCGGCTGTAGTACGGCAGATAATCCATGGCCCAACGGGTTCCGTCGCCAACCCGATCGTGGTACATCGGGTTGGGGAACATCCACTGGGCGGTGCGCTGGAAGACGTCGAGGTGCGCGACGTCGTCGGCGATGGCGGGCGCGATCTGGAAACCGCTTGCGCCCGCGCCGATCAGCGCGACCCGCTTACCAGTCAGGTCGACGTCGTGATCCCACCGGGCGGAGTGAAAGGCGGTTCCTGCGAACGACTCTGCGCCGTCGATGTCGGGCATCTTGGGGCGGTTCAGTTGGCCGACGGCGCTGATGACCGCGCGGGCGGTGACCCTGCTGACCCGGCCGTCGTTGGCGCGCACGGCGACGGTCCAGGTTCCGGCGGCGTCGTCCCAGTCGGCCGAGATGACTTCGGTCTCCCAGTGGACGTGCTCGGCGATGCCGTGTTTGGTCATCACGTCGACGAAGTACTGGCGCAGCTCGGGTTGTTCGGCGAAGTAGTGGCTCCACTTGTTGCTGGGTTCGAAGCTGTAACAGTAGAAGTGGTTGGCCACGTCGACGCGGGCGCCGGGATAGCTGTTCTCCCACCAGGTTCCGCCCGGGCCGGCATTCTTCTCGATGACCAGGAACGGCAGGCCGGCCTGTTGAAGGCGGATCGCGGCCAGCAGTCCGGACTCGCCGCAGCCGATGACGAGCACGGGCAGTCGGGATGCGGCGTCGGGGTCGACCGGGTCGGGTCTGCGCGGGTCTTCACCGGCGAGGTCGAGTTCTTCGGACATCAGCGGCAGGTACTCGTCGCCCACCGGTTCGCAGGCGGCCCAGTCCATCATCTGCTTGACGACGTCGGCGCCGAGCGGGGCCGGTTCGGGGCAGCCGCGGTCGCGGTAGTCGGTGATCACGGCCAGCGCCTCGGCTCGGACGCGGGCCTTGTCGTCCTCGGACATGAAGCCCTGCACCTCGTTGAGGAACAGGCCGGCCTGGGCGTAGTCGCGGATGAAGCGGGTGTCGCCGGTGATGTGTACGAGGCTGAGCAGCAGGGTCGGGACGCTGACGTCTTCGAGCGCTTCCCGGATCCGGTCGGTCGGTGTGGTGAAGGGCGTGCCCGCGTAGCGACTGCGCACGTCGTGTCCTCTCACCGGGATTATTACGGTACTGCTCGTAGCGTAATCGACGGCAGGTTTGGGCCGGACGTGAACGGGAATTGATCATGGTCATGAATCCCGGCATGGTCGTCGGCGACCGCGTGAACTGGGGCGTTCGGATGCTGGAGCGCGCTGAGGGCGTGGTGGTGGCGCTGCGTCGCTGCCGGGTCGAAGAGGCGTTCGCCGAGATCGTCGACGCGGCGAAGCGGCACCGGGTGCCCACGCTGGAGCTGGCCGCCGCGCTGGTGGGGCTGGCCGAAGGTGTCGACGTCGAGGGTGACGCCGGCTGGGCGGCCCGCTACGAATGGTCGTCGCTGCTGCAGCAACCCAGGCGGTAAGCTGCGAGCCGTTGCGCCCCCGTAGCTCAGGGGATAGAGCACGGCTCTCCTAAAGCCGGTGTCGCAGGTTCGAATCCTGCCGGGGGCACTTTTTCTTTTTGCAGGTCGGCCGATGGTGTCCGTGTCATCTCACCCGAAATCTGCTGTCTGACAAGCCGATACCAGACGACGGGTGCACTCTCGCACATCCGCCGTCGGTGTGCGGTCGCCGGCATTTGACCAGGCCGTCAGACTCCGCCTGACCTGTTCTCATTTGCCACCGCGGTTGTTATCGTGCGGACTAATCCCAGTCAGAGGGGCGGTGCCGGGTATGGGCCGATTTGCTGGACTGATTATCGCGCTGAGCGTCGGGATGGCTGTGCTGTCCGGGCCCGGGCTCGCGCGCGCCGATTCGCCAGACTCGTCATCCGATTCATCGTCAACAGCCTCAGCCGACTCCCCGTCGGAACCCTCGACAAGCGCTGCCGCACAGACGACGCCGGACGCCCCGAACACTGACGTCGAGACCGATGATTCCCCGAGCATCCGCACACCCTCGTCGACCACACCGTCGACCGAGCCCTCCGACACCGAACCAGCGGCATCGAAGTCCGTGGCGGCGCCCCAGCGCAACAAGAAGTCACCGCTGGACAGCAGCTTCACGACGCGTCAGACGCGGACTTCGGAACCCCCGTCGTCCGCCGCGGCGAGCGTTTCGGCGCCTGCACCGGACGTTCACGACCCTGACCTCACCGCACCGACGACACCCACGCCCAGCGTTGCAACGTCGCCGCTGACGGTGGTGGTCGAAGCTGTTCCTGTGGCGAATCCGCCTGTTAGGAGGGACAATTCATCGCACGACGACGCCGAGAACGCCCCCGTGGAGCGGATTGCCGTTGCGGTGTCCGCTGCGCTCGGCGGGTTGCTCGATCCATCGGCTGCCGACAGCGCGCCGGTATCACCTGCCGGCGCGCCGGCCGCGTGGTCATTGTTGGCGTTCGCGCGACGCGAGTTCGAAACGGCGCCGACCCCGGCTGCCGAGGAACCAGCCGCACCGCAGGTAGTCGAGAACTCCCTGACCTACACGCCGCCACCGACGATCATCGACCAGTTGACGGTCGCCGGCCTGCGGGTGATCCGCGACATCACCGGTTTCTTCGGGATCCCCTTCGCCGCCATCTTCGGGGGGCTGATCGCCAGCGAGAATCCCCCGTTCTTCCTCACGTTCGGGTTGAACGCCCGTCAGATGGAGTTCGAGGTATCGCCGGGAGAGGTCTGGAAGGTTTGGGAATTCGAACCGCCCGAGCCGACCGGCGCCACCGTGGTCGCGATCCACGGCGGCGGTTTCATCTTCCAGCCGAATCTGTTGCACTGGTTCGATTACACGCAGATGGCGCGTGACACCGGAGCGACGGTGCTCGTGCCGATCTACCCGCTGGGGAGGACCGAGGCGGGTTCCATACTCAACGTCACACCCAAGATGGCGGACTACATCTCGCATGTGATCGACGAGCGCGGCGCCGAGAACGTCAGTATCTACGCCGACTCAGCCGGATACACCTACGCGTTTTCCGCTGTGCGGGTACTGATCCTGCGGGGCGAGGAACTGCCGGCGAGCATGGTCGTGATCTCCGGCCAGGCCACCTTCTCGGACGAGGACGAGGACTGGGGCATCGACGACCCGTTCTTCGACGCCACCACCATCGCCTACTTCTCCAAGGGCGTGCACTCCTTCGACGGCGTCGTCAACAATGACCCGCGGATAGGCCCGTTGCACATGGAGACCGAGGTCCTGCAGGCACTGCCGCCGACCACGATCTACATCGGGACCGAGGAGATGGTGTTGCCCGGCAACGTGCGGTTGTATGAGCGCGCGGTCGACATCGGCGCGCCGATCTCGATGGTGGTGGGCCGAGGGCAGTATCACGACTGGCCGATCTCGGGCCTGCCGGTCAACTCCGCCGCGCCGTTGGTACGCCGCGACATCTATCGCCAGCTCGGCCTACTGCCCCACACCGTCGTGGACGACAACTCGGCACCGGCGCAATAGCCGAAAAAGCGGCCCGCCACCTGGAGGTCATCAGGGGGCGGGCCGACCTCACAAACCGTATTCCCAACGACGGCCAGAGGAATCCGGTGTTTCCCTACATTTCAAGATTTTTTTCGCCGCCTCACGCACCCGTGCGGGTGTCGATCACCCGCTGGGCGATGTCGGCGAGCTTGGTGTTGCTGTCCTGCGACAACTGTTTGAGCATCTCGAATGCGCGCACGTCGTCGACGCCGTAGCGCTCCATGATGATGCCCTTGGCCTGGCCGATGCGGTCGCGCGTTGTCATCGCCGACTTCAGCTGCTCACCTTCCTTGCTGGCCAGCAGCGCGGCCGCGGCGTGCGCGGCCAGCACCGCGCCGATCGTCTCGTCCTCGGCATTGAACGCGTTCGGCTTCATGCCGAACATGTTCAGCGCGCCGGCGGTGCGTTCGGCCGTGTAGAGCTTGATCGACAGCCCGCTGAACACGCCGTACTCCACGGCGGCCGCCCCGTACCGTCGCCAGCGCTCGTCGGTCCGGAAGTCGTCGGTCCGCAGAACCGTCTCGCCGAGCGCGGCATCCACACACGGCCCTTCCCGGTACTTCATCTGGATCTCGTCCAGCGTGTGCGGCAACTCGGAGGTGCCCGCCAGCGATTCGAAGTCACCGCCCTTGCCGATCAGCAGCACGCCGACGGCGTCGGCGCCCGGCATCAGTTCCCGCGCGGTCGAGGTCACGTCCTCGAGTACCTGCTCCACGCTGCGCGGGGCAGCCGTCGACCGAGCTAGCTCGGCCATCCGGTTCGCCAGATCGTGGCTTGCCACTTGCGCCATAACCCGCAGTCTTCCCGAACCGACCGCGATGTACACGATTGTTTGCATCTCGGACAGGTTGGGCATCTCGGGTGCAGACAGCCGCGGCGGTCGACCGCCACGTCTGTTGAGGTCTCGTCGGTTCAGCTCAGAGCCGGCGGGGCCGCCTCGCGTACCCGGCCGAGTCACTCTGTTAGTTGTAGTAGCGTCTGTGCATGGCAACCGTGGACCTCGTCGGCAAGTACCTCTCGACGCTGCCCGACGACGACGACCACCCCTACCGCACCGGGCCGTGGCGCCCGCAGACCACCGAGTGGGACGCCGATGACCTCACCCCGGTGGCGGGTGAGATTCCCCGCGACCTCGACGGCGTGTATCTGCGCAACACCGAGAACCCGCTGCATCCGGCGCTGAAGTTCTACCACCCGTTCGACGGCGACGGCATGATCCACATCGTCGGCTTCCGCGACGGAAAAGCCTTCTACCGCAACCGATTCGTCCAGACCGACAGCTTCGTCGAGGAGAACGCGGCCGGCGGCCCGCTCTGGCCGGGGCTGGCCGAGCCGATCGAACTGGCCAAGCGGGACTACGGCTGGGGCGCGCGGACCCTGATGAAGGACGCGTCGAGCACCGACGTGACCGTGCACCGCGGTGTCGCGCTGACCAGCCACTACCAGTGCGGCGACCTGTACCGCGTCGACCCGTTCACCGGCGACACCCTCGGCAAGCAGGACTGGCACGGCCGGTTCCCCACCGGCTGGGGCGTGTCCGCGCACCCCAAGGTCGACGACCGCACCGGCGAGCTGCTGTTCTTCTCCTACAGCAAGCAGGCGCCGTACCTGCGCTACGGCGTCGTCGACCGCGACGACCACCTGGTGCACCTGACCGACGTGCCGCTGCCCGGCCCACGGCTGCCCCACGACATGGCGTTCACCGAGAACTACGCGATCCTCAACGACTTCCCGATGTTCTGGGATCCCGCGCTGCTGAAGGCCGACATCCACTTCCCCGGCTTCCACCCGGACATGCCGTCACGCTTCGCCGTCATCCCGCGTCGCGGCCGGCCGGACGACATCCGGTGGTTCGAGGCTGACCCGACCTTCGTCCTGCACTTCACCAACGCCTACGAGGACGGCGACGAGATCGTCCTCGACGGCTTCTACGAAGGCGACCCCAACCCGGTCGATACCGGTGCCGGATCCAAGTGGCAGCGAGCCTTTCGCTTCCTGGCGCTCGACCGCCTGCAGACCCGGCTGCACCGCTGGCGGTTCAACCTCGTCACCGGCACGACCACCGAGGAACAGCTGACCGACTCGATCACCGAGTTCGGGATGATCAATGCCGGCTACGCGGGCGCCCCGTACCGCTACGCCTACGCCGCCACCGGCAAGCCCGGGTGGTTCCTGTTCGACGGCCTGGTCAAGCACGACCTGCACACCGGCGCCGAGCAGCGGTTCATGTTCGACGACGGCGTGTACGGCAGCGAGACCGCGATGGCTCCGCGCGTGGGCGGCACCACCGAGGACGGCGGTTACCTGATCACCCTCACCACCGACATGAACGCCGACGCCTCCTATTGCCTGGTGTTCGACGCCGCCCGCGTCGCCGACGGCCCGGTGTGCAAACTTCCTCTACCCGAACGGATCTCGAGCGGCACCCACTCGACCTGGGCGCCGGGTGCCGAACTGCGGCGGTGGCGGGAGACCGATTCGGCGGCCGCGGCCGTCGGCCTGTAGGTGCCGCCGCCGAATGCCGTCGCCCGCATGCTGGGGCTGCTGGGCGACGAGTGGACACTGCTCGTCATGCAGCAGTCGCTGCTCGGAGCGACACGCTTCGGCGACTTCAAGGCACGCCTGCCGGTCTCGAACTCGGTGATGACCGCGCGGCTGCGTGCGCTCACCGACGAAGGCCTCCTCGACCGCCGCGAGTACCACACCCGACCGTCGCGGTTCGAATACCCGCCGACGACCCGGGGCCGCTCGCTGTGGCCGGTGCTGGTGTCGATCTGGGAGTGGGAGCGACGGTGGGTGCCCGATCACGCCACGCCGCTGCCGCGGATGCAGCACCTCGAATGCGGCGACGAGTGCTCCCCGGTGGTGACCTGCCGGGCGTGCGGCTCGGATGTCGGGGCTGAAGATGTTGTCGCGCACTGGGGTCCGAGCGGATCCTGGTCGCGGTCGGTTCCGCCGTCGTCGACGCGGCGACGCTCGGAGTCCGCGGCCGCCGGCCTCTTCCCCCAGACGATGAGCGTGATGGGCAACCGCTGGGGGTTCGCGCTGCTGGTGGCCGGCCTGGTCGGCATCCGGCGGTTCTCCGACTTCCAGTCACAGCTGGGCGCACCGCCGGGTTCGGTGGCCGACCGGTTGTCGATCCTGACCGCCAACGAGGTGTTCGACGCGGCCGACAACCGGTACCGACCCACCGAGAAGGGCTACGCGTTGTTCGCGGTGGTGATCACGGCGCTGCAGTGGGCGCAGCGGTGGTACGAGGCGCCGGACGGGCCCGCCGTCGTCGTGGAACACCCGTCCTGCGGGCACCGGTTCACCGCGGTGCTGACGTGTGACCGGTGCCGGAGGGCTCTGCGCGGCACGACGATTTCGGTCGTCTCGACTCCCGAATCGGACTAGCACTCTCCGGCAGAGAGTGCTAAACTGGCAGGTGCGCACAGTGATTTGGCTGCCCGCCAGGGTGGCGGGCTCTGGATGACATAGGAGGTGAATTGCTGTGCTTCGTTTCGATCCGTTCAGCGATTTTGATGCTCTGACCCGTGGTCTCCTCAGCAACCAGGCCGGGTCGAATCGTTCCCCGCGGTTCATGCCGATGGACCTGTGCAAGGTCGACGACCACTATCTTCTGACCGCCGATCTGCCGGGCGTCGACCCCGGTTCGGTGGACGTCAACGTCGACAACGGCACCCTGACGATCTCGGCGCATCGCACCGCGCGGTCCGAGGAGTCCGTGCAGTGGCTGGCCAACGAGAGGTTCTTCGGTACCTACCGCCGCCAGCTCGCGCTCGGCGATGGCATTGACGCATCGGCGATTTCGGCGACCTACGAGAACGGTGTGCTCAGCGTGACGATCCCGATGGCCGAGCGCGCCAAGCCGCGCAAGATCGAGGTCGCCGTCAGCGGTGACCAGAAGTCCATCGAACCGACGACTGTCGAGGCCGGGTAAGCCCGACACCAAGACTGCGGACAGATCGCGTTCTCCCCCTGAGAGTTGCGGTCTGTCCGCAGTCTCAGTAACGGCTCATCCGGTAGCGCAGGTTGTTGCGCACGGCCGGCCACTCCACGTCGAGAATCGAGTACACGACGGTGTCGCGGCGCGACCCGTCGGCCAGCACCTGGTGGCTGCGCAGCACTCCGTCGAGTTTCGCGCCGAGCCGCTCGATCGCCGCGCGGCTGGTGAAGTTGAAGAAGTGGGTACGGAATTCGACCGCGACACAGCCCAATTGGTCGAATGCGTGGCCCAGCATCAGCAGCTTGGTTTCGGAATTGACCCCGCTGCGGCGCGCGGCGGCCACGTACCAGGTGTTGCCGATCTCGAGTCGACGGTTCGCGGCGTCGACGTTGATGTAACTCGACGACCCGACCAGTGTGCCGTCGAGTCGGCGCACGACGAACGTCAACCCGCTCCCGGGGGCTCCGACCGCCAACCTGCCGTCGACCCATTGCTCGACCAGCTCAGGCGCCGGCGCCGCGGTGAACCACAGCCGGCCGAGTTCACCGTCGGCGGCGGCCGCCGCGATCTCCGGAAGATGCTCGCGCCTCAGCGGTTCCAGCATCACCCAGCGCTCGCCGGTGAGCCGCACGGGTGCGACGAACCCGCTCACAGCGCGCGGGAGGACGCACGCGGGGCCGACGCCCACGCCGCCACCATCGTCCACACCGACAGCAGCACCGCGACCCCGGCCGTCCCGACACCGATGTACCACCCGTAGCCGGCGGACACCGGCGCATAGACGTAGAGCCGGTAGTACCACACGGCGAGCACCAGCAGGAGCACCGAAACCGTCAGCGCCGCAGAGGAAGCCAGCCTCGGCGAGAGGCCCTGCGCCGCCAGCGCCCCCGCGACGATCAACACGGAAGCCAGCAGCATGATGAGCTGGCCCACCCCGAAGCCCGGCGCCGGAGTGGGCAGATCCCCCACGACGCCGCCGATCGCCGACGCGCGGTTGGGTCCCTCGGTCAGCCAGGGCAGCCACGCGCTCACGGAGATGGTCGCCCCGCACAGCGCGACCAGCCATCCGGGGCGCAGGCGCGACATGCCCCCGAGCCTATCGGGTGTGGTGCGGCGATCCGGTCTCTAGTGTGGAGTGTCCGACACCGAGAGGCGGTACCGGGATGACCGAACTCCCCGAGTGGGCGCGCCGCCTGGACCTGTCCCCTCACCCCGAGGGCGGCTGGTACCGGGAGACCTGGCGCAGCGATCTGACCGTGCCGCAGTCCGCGCTGCCGCCGGACTACAGCGGGCCCCGCAGCGCGGGCACGGCCATCCTGTTCCTGCTCATGCCGGGTCAACAGTCGGCGTGGCACACCGTGCGCAGCGCCGAACTGTGGCTCTACCATTCGGGCAGCCCGCTCATCCTGGAGATGGGCCCCGAACAGAGCGGCGCCGCAACGCATTTGCTGGGCGCGGACATTCTGGACGGGCAACAGCCGCAGCTGGTCGTGCCGCCAGGGCACTGGCAGCGCGCCCGCCCGCGCGACAACGAGCCGACGCTGGTCAGCTGCATCGTGGTGCCCGGATTCGACTTCGCCGACTTCTCGTTGGCCGCGCCTAGCGACTGAGCAGGTCGACCGCGGCCGCCACCAGTGCGGCGTTGTCGGCGGCCATCGACCCGTCGGGCAGCCGCAGCGTGTCCTCCATCCCGATGCGGGTCTGCAGACCGCGCAGGCCGGCGTGTTCCAGCAGCGGCCAACAGCTTTCGTCGAGGCCGTGCAGCAGCACCGGCGCCGGCGACCCGGCCGCCCGGATCCGGGCGAGCAGGTCGTCGGCGGTGTCCGTGTCGCCGTCGCCCTGCAGCTCGATCATCACCCGCAGGCAGTGCGGCGCGACCTCCGAGGCCGCCCACGAATCGGCGGCCTCGGCGTGGAAGATCCCGGCCTCCACCCCGATGCCGCGGTCCAGCAGCAGCTTCGCCAGATCTTCGGCGCCCGGTTCGTGCCAGTTCACCGACGCGAAGTCCGGCAACACCGACCAGCTCTCGACGGTGCGCCGGCGTTCGTGTTCGTCCGGCAACGCCCAGTAGCCCGTGGTCACCCCGAGCGGCAGGCCGGGCATGGCGTGGCGCACGGCGCCGACCGCGGCGTCGACGACGGCGGGCTGCAGGGAGTCGACGCCGTCGGGGCTCTTGGGGTGCAGATGCACGGCCTGGGCCCCGGCCCGGTGCACGTCGGCCGCCGCAACGGCCAGCTGGTCCGGAGTGATCGGCAGGCCTGGATGTTGCTCGGGAGTGCGCGCTCCGTTGATGCAGGCTTTCACGTAGGTCAGGGGCATGCCCCTGATCCTGTCAGCGATCAGCGGAACTGGCCCGCCCGCAGCTTCTCGAGCATCCGGCGGTCCCGTTTGGTCGGCCGGCCCGCCCCTCGGTCGCGGGCGGCAACCTGGACCGAGTCGGCCACCGTGGGCCGGGGGGTGCGGTCGAGGTAGCAGGTCACCGCGTCAGCCGCGCCGACCCGCTTGTGGATGACCCGCAGCACTTCGACGACTCGGGTGGTCTGGCCGATGCGGGCGCGCACCTCGTCGCCGGGCGACACCGTCGTCGCCGGTTTGGCCGGGCGCCCGTTGACCCGCACATGCCCGCCGCGGCAGGCCTCCGCGGCATCCGGGCGGGTCTTGGCCAGCCGGACCGACCACAACCAGCGATCTATGCGGGTCGACTCCACCCGTCCATCATGGCCCACCCCGATCACGACCTTATTGTGACCTTATCTAGGCCTTATTTTTCTTAAAAACTGTTGTACGGTGGTGGGCACGGCGCACCGCAGCGACGAAAGGAAGCCGACATGCATCACGAACCTGCACGGATCGCCCTGGTCACCGGCGGATCGACGGGCATCGGCGCCGACGTCGCCAACCGACTCGCCGACGCCGACACCCACGTCGTGCGGGCCGGCACCTCGGTCGAGTCCGCGGCGATGATCGACACGATCGGCGCCCGCTTCGGCCGGCTGGACACCCTGGTCTTCACGTCCGGTGAGCTCAGCGCCGCGATGCGGGTCGACCGCGACGCGCAGCGGCGTATCGCGCTGCGGGCCCTGCCGCTGATGCCCGCCGGCGGGCGGATCGTCTTCGTGACCAGCCACCAGGCGCACTTCTTCCCGAACAAGGCCGTCCCCAAGGGGTACACCGCGATCGCGGCCACCATGCGCGCCAACGAGACCGCGCTGTACGCGATGCGTTCGGAGTTCGCCCGCGCCGACGTCCACTTCACCGTGGTCTCCGGCGACCTGAGCGACGCGACCTTCGCGGATGCCGTCGTCAACGCGGCGAACACCCCGAACCCGAGCGGCGTCGTCTACGTCGGGCGGGCCGACTACCTGATGACGGCCTGACCGCTCACTGCAGCGACGACAGGTTGAACGCCGCCCCGGTCGGGTCGGCGACGGCGGCCAGGCGGCCGTAGGGGGTGTCCTCGGCGTCGCGCACCACGCTGCCGCCGTTGTCGAGGATCTGCTGCACGGACTTGTCGACGTCGTCGGCGCCGAAGTAGAAGCTCCAGTTCGACGGCACCCCCTCGGGCAGGAAGGCGCTGCCGTCCATCATGCCGAGCAGTGCTTCGCCGTCGAACAGCGCTGTGCGGTAGCGGAATTCGTCGGTGTCGGAAACGACCTCGATCTGCCAGCCGAACACCTCTTGATAGAACGCCTGCGCCTTGGCGATATCGCGGCCGGTCCACTGGAAGTACACCGGTGCGCCATGCTCGTTGACGAGGTCGAAGCCGCGGTGCCCCGTCGGCTGCCACAGGCCGACGAACGCCCCGTCGGTGTCGGCGAGCAGGCCCATCACGCCCTTGTCGGGCACCGGCATCGGCTCGTCCATCCCGCAGGTGGTCGCGCCGGCGGCGAAAGCCTTGGCCAGCGTCGCTTTGGCGTCGGTGGTGTGCAAGTAGGTGGTCCAGCCGTCGGGACTGTTCCACTGCGGGTCGTTGGACATCAGGCCCGCGACCGGTCGGCCGTCCTTGAGCGCGGTGACGTAGCCGCCGTATTCGGGCCCCGAGGACTCGAACGTCCAGCCGAACACCTCGCCGTAGAAGGCTTGGGAGCGTGCGATATCCGAGGTCGCCAGGTCGATCCAGATGGGTGCGCCGACGGGGGTGGAGGTGCGGACGGACATGGGGTCTCCTTCTCGAAGTGAGTGTGTCTACCCGGTGCAGACCACCACCGCCGCAGAAACTCATCGCCGCTACGCGGTCACCCCCAGGACCCGCAGCGCGTTGCCCTTGTAGATCAGCGGCACCACCGCCGGGTCGACGTCGAGGGTCTCGAAGTCGCGGCGCCACCGGTCGATCCGGATGTAGGGGAAGTCCGTGCCGAACAACACCTTGGTGCGCAGTTGGCGGCTCATCGCGCTGACCAACTGCGGCGGGAAGTACTTCGGGCTCCAACCGGACAGGTCGATGTAGACGTTGGCCTTGTGGGTGGCGATCGCGATCTGCGAGTCGACCCACGGCACCGCGGGATGGGCCATCACGAGCGTCAACTCGGGAAAGTCGGCAGCGACGTCGTCGAGCAGCATCGGGTCGGAGTAGCGCAGCTTGATGCGGTGCCCGCCGGGTAACCCGGAGCCCATGCCGGTCTGGCCGGTGTGGAACAGCGCGGGCACGCCGGCCTCGACGATCGCTTCGTAGATCGGGTAGAAGCGCCGGTCGTTGGGTTCGAACGCCTGCATGCTCGGGTGGAACTTGAAGCCCTTCACCCCGTAGTCGCGCACGAGTTCGTGGACGCGGTGCACGGCCCGGCGCTCGTGCCACGGGTCCACGCTGCCGAACGGGATCAGCACGTCGTTGTTGCGCGCCGCGCCGGCGACGAGGTCTTCGATCGAGTTCGGGGTGTGCCGCATGGCCGTGCGCGCGTCGATGGTGAACACCACCGCGGCGGTGTTGTGCTGCCGGTAGAGATCGGCGATCGCGTCGACGCCCGCGATCGCGCCCGGCGGCATCTTGAAGTACTTCTCGGTGGCCTCGACGAGTTCGTCGACGTAGGCCCTGTGCCCGTGGCCGTCGACCTCCACGTGCGTGTGGATGTCGATCGCTGCGATCGAGCCGAAATCGATCCCGTACTGGTACTTCTCGGCGGGTACCGTCACCCACGTGACGATATATGCGCTGAACCTGTTCGACGTCGCGAACCGCGACGAGTATCTCGCCTATTCGCGGCGGTCACCGCGGGAGGTCGCCGAACACGGCGGTCGCGTCGTCGCGCTCGGGCAGTTCCGTGAGGCCGTTCTCGGTGACATCGAACCCCGCAAGGTGCTGATCCTCGTCGAGTGGGATTCGAAGGAGGCGTTCGACAGCTACTGCGACGACCCGGATCTCGCCGACCTGCATGCCCATCGGGAGAACGGGTCGTCGTCGTATGTGTGGCACCTGTTCGACCGCCTCGACGACTTGCGGCCGCTACTCAAGGCGTGAACCTCGGCGCCTGAGCGCGCCGAACCCTCACCCGACGCGGCAGCCACGAAACCCACCGCGCGCCGAGCGTCGGGTTTTTCGCGCATTTCCGGCGAATTCGCGCCATAAACCCGACGCTCGACGACCAGGACCGGCCGAACCCTCAGCCAGCGGACTCCAGCGCGGCAACCCACCGCGCACCGAGCGTCGGGTTTTTCACGCATTTCCGGCGAATTCACGCCATAA
Source organism: Mycolicibacterium flavescens (assembly GCF_001722335.1). Taxonomy (GTDB): domain Bacteria; phylum Actinomycetota; class Actinomycetes; order Mycobacteriales; family Mycobacteriaceae; genus Mycobacterium; species Mycobacterium flavescens. Next base: position 74,198 of record NZ_MIHA01000017.1, on the reverse strand, counting down.
ACCCGACGCTCGACGACCAGGACCAGGACCAGGACCGGCCGAACCCTTACCCGGCGGGCTCCGGCGCGTAGCCGAGCGCGGCCTTGACCTCGAGATACTCGTCGAAGCCGAACTGGCCCCACTCGCGGCCATTCCCGCTGCGCTTGTAGCCGCCGAACGGCGCGTTCATGTCGAAACCGTGGTTGATCGCGACCGAACCGGCGCGGATCCGGCGGGCCACCGAGCGCGCCTTCTCCAGGTCGGCGCCCGAAACATAGCCCGCCAGACCGTATTCGGTGTCGTTGCCGATCTCGACGGCCTGATCGAGGTCGTCGTAGCCCAGGATGCACAGCACCGGGCCGAAGATCTCCTCGCGCGCGATCGTCATGTCGTTGGTGACGTTGGCGAACACCGTCGGCTTGACGTAGTAGCCCTTGTCGATACCGTCGGGACGGCCGGGACCGCCGACGACGAGCGTCGCGCCCTCGTCGATGCCCTTCTGAATCAGGCCCTGAATCTTCTCGAACTGTGCGCGCGAGGCCACCGGGCCGATCGCGGTCTTGTCGCCCGGGTCGCCGACCTTGACCGCACTGGCGGTCTCCTTGGCCACCGCGATCGCCTCGTCCATCCGCGAGTTCGGCACCAGCATGCGCGACGGCGCGTTGCAGCTCTGCCCGCTGTTCATCATCATCACCGACGTGCCCGCGGCCACGCTCTTGGCGAAGTCGTCGTCGTCGAGCACGATGTTCGGGCTCTTGCCGCCGAGTTCCTGTGTGACCCGCTTGACGGTCGGGGCGGCGTTGCGCGCCACCTCGATCCCGGCGCGGGTCGACCCGGTGAACGACACCATGTCGATGTCGGGATGGCTCGACAACGGCACCCCGACACCGGGGCCGTCGCCGTAGACGAGGTTGTAGACACCGGCGGGAACCCCTGCGGCATCAAGGATTTCGGTGAAGATCTGCGCCGAGTACGGAGCCACCTCCGACGGTTTGAGCACCATCGTGTTGCCGGTGGCCAGCGCCGGGAACACCTTGCAGGCGATCTGGTTGATCGGCCAGTTCCACGGGGTGATCAGCCCGCAAACGCCGATCGGCTCCTTGACCACCAGCGTGCTGCCGTGCTGCTCTTCGAATTTGAAGTTCTTCAGCGCGTCGATCGCGGTCGCCAGGTGCCCCATGCCGAGGTTGACCTGCGGACCCGAAGCCAGCGACGCCGGTGCGCCCATCTCCTCGGTGACCGCCTCGGCCAGATCGCCGGACCGCTTCTGGTATTCGGCCATGATCGCGCCGAGCAGTTCGAGCCGCTCCTCGGGCGTGGTCTGCGACCAGGTGGCGAACGCCCGCCGGGCCGCGGTGACCGCCACGTCGACGTCGGCCGACGAGCCCAGCGCGATCTTCCCGGAGACCTCCTCGGTGGTCGGGTTGTCGACCTCCAGCGAGTTCGGGCGGACCGGGTCGACCCACTGGCCGTCGATGTAGTGCTTCAGATATTCACGCATGGGTCCACTCTCCCCTAGTTCGGTGCCCTACTGGGTTCCTTCTGCATACCAGGTGCGGAATCGGTCGTACTTCGGCATCTCCTCGGAGTTGGCCTTCGGGTCGATGCAGACGTGGACGACGGCGGGCTTGCCGCTGGCGAACGCCCGCTTGATCGCCGGGCCGATCTCATCGTCCTTCTCGACGTATTCGCCGTGGCAGCCGAAACCTTCGGCGATCTTGTCCATCCGCACGTCCTTGCTCCAGTGCACACCGGGCTGCGGCGACGGCTGCTCGAACGTGCGCTTGTACACGCCGACCTCCAGTCCCCACTGGTGGTCCACGCCGACCACGCACACCAGCGGCAGGTTCTCCCGGACCGCGGTCTCGAGCTCGGCGATGTGGAACAGGAACGCCGAGTCACTGGTCAGCAGCATGACCGGGCGCTTGCGGCCCTCGGCGACCGACGCGCCGACGGCGTAGGGCAGGCCGGTGCCGAGGTGGCCGAAGTTCTGGTTCCAGATCACGTCGCGCGGTTTGGTCTGCGAGTAGGTCCACTGGAAGATCACCGTGGCGCCGCCGTCGCGGACCAGGATGCCGTCCTCGGTGCACTCGTCGAACGCCTTGGTGGACTCGACGACGTAGCGCGCCGGATGGATCGGCGCCCGTCCGCTCGGCGCCTCCTCAGCGACCCGGGCCAGCTCGGCCGCATCGGCCTTGATCAGCTTCTCGAGGTCGGCCGACGGGGTCCGCGGGCTCTGGCGGAGCGCCTCCACCAGCTGCGGCACCACCCCGCGCAGATCACCGACCAGCGGCACGTCGATCGGCCGGTTTACGCCGATCGCGGTCGGATCCTGTTCCACCAGAATCCATTTGCGGTTCGCGTCATTGTCGGCCCAGTGCTGGGTCTTGCCGTAGTGCATGGGCTCGCCGAGTTCGGTGCCCAGCGCCAGACACAGATCGGACTGCTCGACGGCCTCGTTGGCGGCCGGCGAGAACAGGTACGGGAACGTGCGGTCCTGCAGACCCGGGATGAACGACGTACCACCGGATGTCTGGATCACCGGGCAGGCCATCAGCTCAGCCAGTTCCCGTACCTGCTCCTGGGTGCGTGAGGTGTGAACCCCGTGGCCCACCAGCAGGATCGGGTTCTTGGCCGTGCGGATCAGGGCGACGGCCTCGGCGATCTCACGCTCGCCGGCGCCCTGGTTGACAAGGCGATAACGGTTCGGCGGCAACGGATCCGGTACGTCGAGCTCTTCGAGGATGATGTGCGACGGGAACTCGACGTAGGACGGTCCCGGCGTGCCCGACATGGACTGCCGGACGGCCTCGCGGATGATCTCGTCGGTCTGGTCGGCGTACTCGATCGAGCTGCTGAACTTGACCGAGTTCTTGAACAGGTCCTCCTGCTGGACGAACTGGATGCGGCCGCGGCGCACGCGGCGCTCGGTGATGCGGGCACGCTGGCCGCCGAGCACGATGACGGGCGAGTTCTCGACCAGCGCGCACTGGATCGCGCCGGCGATGTTCGCCATGCCCGGGCCCAGTGTGCCGATGCACAGCCCCGGCGCACCGGTCATCCGCGACGCGGCCTCGGCCATGAACCCCGCACTCAGCTCGTGGTGCGGTGCGACGACCGACCAGCCGCGGGCGTCGGCCTCGGTGAACATGTGCACGAAGTTGGGGTCGGGGATGCCGAACAACGTGTTGACTCCCTCGGCCTCGAAGAGGTCGAGAATGCGCTTGTAAACGGGTACGCCCATGAGTTCTCCTTCTAGTGGTAGCGCTGCGAGAGTGTTTTCCGGTGCGCCGCAGGCGATCCGAACAGTGAACGGTTGAGGGTGGCGCGTTTGAGGTAGACGTGGATGCCGCTCTCCCACGTGTAGCCGATGCCGCCGTGCAATTGCATGGCTTTCCCGGCGACGTCGACGGCGGCCGCGCAGGTGTACGACTTGGCCATGGCCACCGCGACCGCGGCCTCGGGTGACTGCTCGGTGACGGCGCGTACCGCGTCACCGACGAGTTGGCGCGACACCGCGATGCTGACCTGCATGTCGGCGCAGGCGTGCTTGACGGCCTGGAACGAGCCGATGGCCCTACCGAACTGCTGACGCACCTTCACGTAGTCGACGGTGGCGGCGAGCATGGCCTCGCTGAGTCCGAGGCTGTCGCAGGCCACGGCGACGGCCGCGCGGTCGCGCAGCCGTGACGCGGCGCCGTCATCGGCGAAGGGGAGCAGTTCGGCTGAGTCCTCGACCGCGACGGCGGCCAGCCTGCGGGTCTGGTCGACGACGGGTCGCGGCGTGGCCTGCTGTTCGGTCACCGCGACGCCGCGGTCGGTGACGACCAGGACGCGGTCGGCGCCCTCGGCATCGGGTACGAAGTCGTACGGTGGCAGCGCCACCGCCAGCCGTGTCGTCCCGGCGGCCACCTCGGTGAGCAGCCGGTCGCGAGTGGCGCTGGGCGCCAACGCGTTCAGTGTGGCGACGGTCAGCACCGCGCTGCCCAGGAAACTGGTGGCGGCCGCGGCGCGGCCGATCTCCTCGCAGATGACCGCGACTTCGGCGAACGACGCACCGGCCCCGCCGTACTGTTCGGGCACCTCGAGTCCGACCCAGCCCGCCTCGACCAGCGTCGACCAGTCGACGTCCTTGGCGAGGATGCCGGAAGCGACCGCGCGCAGTTCGTCGTGGAATTCGGTGAAGTCGGTCATCAGAGGGCGCTCGGTTCCCGCGGCAGGCCCAGGCCGCGCTCGCCGATGATCGTGCGTTGGATCTCGCTGGCGCCGCCGGGGATCGTCCATTCCCACGATCCGATGAAGTCGAGCACCCACGCGCCGGACTCCCATCCGCTGGAGGCCGGTTTGGCCAGTTCGGTGTGGGCGGCCAACCCGCCGACTTCGGCGCCGAAGTCGGTCATGCGCTGCAGCAGCTCGCTGTAGAACAGCTTGACGATCGAGGCGTCGGCCGGCCCGGCGGTGCCGCTCTCGTTGTCCTCGACCACTTTTCGGCATAGCCCGCGCAGTCCGGTCAGCTCGGTCTCGAACTGTGCGAGCCGGTCGGCGACGATCGGGTCGTCGACCGGAGCGCTTTGCACCAGCCAGCGGAAGCCGGCGTTGCCGAGGCGTTCGGCGAGTTCCAGCATGGTCATGCCGCGCTCGGCGCCCAGGGTGGCCTGGGCCACCTGCCAGCCCGCATTCTGCTCGCCGACCAGGTTCGCCGCGGGGATCGCCACGTCGTTGAGGAAGATCTCGCAGAAGTGCGAGTCGCCGACCGCGTTGCGGATGGGACGGACCTCGACGCCGGGTGTGGTCATGTCGAGCAGGAAGTACGAGATTCCCTTGCGCTTGGGCGCATCCGGGTCGGTACGGGCCAGCAGCAGGCACCAGTCGGCGTGCTTGCCGCCGCTGGCCCACAGCTTCTGCCCGTTGACGATGTAGGAGTCGCCGTCGCGTCGCGCGGTGGTGCGCAGGCTGGCCAGGTCGGATCCGGCTTCGGGTTCGGAGAAGCCCTGCACCCAGATCTCGCCGTCCAGGATCGCGGGCAGATGTCGTCGACGCTGCTCCTCGGTACCGGCGACCAGCAGCGTCGACGCGGCGTGGTGAATACCGACGAACGCCAGCACCAACCGCGGCGCGTCGTGGGCGGCCAACTCCTGGTACAGCACCACCTGCTCGGGCACCGACATGCCGCCGCCCCACTCGGCGGGCCAGTGCGGGACGGCGTAGCCGGCGCTGTGCAGTGTGGCGAACCACTGCTTCTGAAAGGCCACGAACTGCTCATCGGTTGCGCCGGTCTGGGTTTCGCGCCAGTCCGACGGGATGTGCTCGACGCACCACTGCCGCACTGTCTGGCGGAACTGGTCGAGGTCGGCGCTCACAGCCGCACCGCCTTGGCCCGCAGCTCGTCCATGACACGCGCGACCGCGACACCGTCGTCGAAGGACGGGGCGATCTGGGTGCCGGTGCGCAGCGCCTCGGCCACGCGACCGAAGAACGTCGACAGCGCGGGCGGCGGTGAGCGCCGCGGCGGCGGTGCAAACTCGGCGGTCTCGGGGTCCGCGCCCGGCCGCCGCACCACAAGCGTGGTGTCGGACGCCAATTCGGCGGTGCCATCGCTTCCGATCAGCGTGACCGACGGCGCCGAGGGTACGGCGCAGGCGAACCCGGTGTCGTGGACGGCGGTGGTGCCGTTCGCCAATGCGAACCACGCCGCATACGCATCCTCGGCGGTGGCCTGCGTGGGCGACCCGTCGAGGCGGGTGACGCCGCCGCAGTCGGTGACCTCGCTGCCGAAGAGCCACCGGGTGAAGTCGATCAGATGCGAGCCGTAGGCGCCGATCCAGCCGCCGCCGAGGTCGCGGTCGTTGATCCAGCCGAACTCGCGGCCGCGCAGCCCGCTCGAGAAGTACGTCCAGTGCAGGTGTCGCGGTGTGCCGATCGCCCCGCTGTCGGCCAGTTCCTTGAGCCGCGCCCACGACTCGTTGAACCGGAACTCGAAGTTCAGGAAATGCAGCACACCGGCCTCGTCGGCCATCTCGCGCATCCGTACCGCTTCGTCGGCGTTGCGTCCGAACGGCTTGTCGCACAGCACCGGACGGCCGTTCTCGAGCGCACCGCTGACATGCTCGAGATGCAGGAACGGCGGCGAATGCACGGAGACCAGATCGACGTCGGAAGCCAACGCCGCCTTGACCGCGGCGTCGTCGCGCGGGCTGACGACCTCGACGTCGAAGCCGGCTTCGGCGTATGCGGGTGCCGCCGCGTGCTTGCCGAAACCGGTGCCGATCACCGCGACCTTCATGCGTACAGTCCCGTCAGACCTGCGCGGCCGGCGGTGCGGGTCAGGGCTTCGCGGGTCGCGGACAGGCCCAGCGGCAGCCGGCGTAGCGGTTGGCTGTAGCGCGACAGCCACGACAGCGTGGTCTCGTCGCAGAAGCCGACCGCGCCGTGCAGCTGGTGGCAGACCCGGAACACGATTTCGGCGGCTTCGAGTGCCGACAACCGCAGCGCCAGCGCGTCGGTCAGCGCTTCGGGACGGCCGGTGGCGATGCTCCACAACGCGTACTTGGCCAGGATGTCCAGTCCGCTGCGCTCGACCTCGGCGTCGGTCAGCTGGAACTGCACACCCTGGAACGACGACAGTGTCTGCCCGAACTGCTTGCGCAGGCTGACGTGCGCGACGGTCAATTCGATTGCGCGGTCGAGCATGCCCAGAAGCGTCCAGCACGGCAGCACCAGTCCGAGCGCGACGTCGGCGGCGCCCTGATCGTCGACGGCGGAGGTCTGCAGCTCGGACACGAAGCCCGGCCCGACGGGCCCGGTTCCGGTCACGGTACCGCGGACGCCGCCCAGGGTGACTGTGGACCAACGGGTCTCGAGACCGCCGACGGCGGCCGCGGGCCGGTTGCCGGCCACCACGATCAGGCCGTCGGTGTCGAGGTCGGTCGGGGCGGCCAGCCGTTCGGCGACCGGGTACGGCAGCGCCCAGTATCCCGCGCTGCGGCACAGCGCCGCGGCGGCTTCCAGCCCGTCGGCGTCGCTGCGCGCGTCGAGGTCCCAGGCGCCCAGACCGGCCAGTACCGGGCCGACCAGCGATTCGCGCGCCTCGGGTTTGGCCTCGGCCTGCTGGACCAGTTCGTCACCCCCGGCGGCCTCGAACGCGCGCAGCGCCTGACGGCCGTACTCGGCGGCGTCCTCGGACAGTTCGAGATTCACCGCGCCACCGCCAGCATCGCGCGTGACAGCAGAATCCGTTGCATCTCAATGCTTCCCGACGAGACGGTCGAGGCCTGCGAGTATCTCCAGTGGTCGTCGACCTCACCGAGGAACCACGCGGCCCGCCGGTCGTCGTGGGACACCTCGGCGGCGATGTCCATCAGCACCTCGGCGCTGTCCTGGTCGAGCTTGGTCACCGCGATCCGGTAGGCCGCGGCGTCACCCGGCTGGATGCGGCCGCTGCTCTGCAGCGAAACCACCCGGTAGGCCATCAACCGGGCCCGCCGGCAGTGCGTCAGCATCCGGATCCACCGGCCGCGCAACTCCCCCGGAAGGTCGTCCCAGCGGTCGCCGAGCACGGTGGGTGCGGCGGCCAGCAGACGTTCGCAGCGGGCGTAGCGGGCGATGCCGACGCGCTCGAATGCCATCACGTCCTGCACCACCGACCAGCCCGCGTCGACCGTCCCGAGCACGTCGGCCTCGGTGACCCGCAGGTCGTCGAAGAACACCTCGTTGAGGTGGTGCGGGCCCAACATGGAGCGGATCGGCCGGACCTGGATCGCCGGGTCATCCATCGGGACAAGGAAAATCGTGAGGCCCTGCTGCTTTTTCTCACCGCGCGACGTGCGAGCGAGCAGGAAGCACCACTGCGCCATCGTCGCGTACGACGTCCAGATCTTCTGCCCGCTGACCAGCCAGCCGTCGCCATCGGGGCGGGCGGTGGTGCGCAGCGACGCCAGATCGGAGCCGGCCTCGGGTTCGGAGAAGCCCTGACACCAGATCACCTCGCCGCGCGCGATCGGCGGCAGGTGCTTGCGCTGCTGGGCCTCGGTGCCGTGCCGCATGATGATCGGGCCGACCCAGTTGACGCCCATGTACTGGGCGCCGCGCGGTTCGTGGTGCGCCCACATCTCCTCGCGCACCACGGTCTGCTCCCACACCGACGCCGCGCCGCCGCCGAACTCCTTGGGCCAGGCCAGGCACAGCAGTTCACGTTCGGCCAGCATGCGGCAGAACTGTTGCGCCACCTCCAGATCGGCTGGATCGTCGGTGAACGCGCCGAGGTAGTTCTCCGGTACGTGCTCGTCGACCAGGGCACGCAGTTCCCCGCGCAACTCCGCTGCTCTCTGCCCCATCTCGAAGTCCACGGCTACGCCCTCTCCGACGCGGTCAGGCCGAGTTCGGCCAGCACGTCTTCGGTGTCGGCGCCCAAGTCCGGCGCGGGGCCCGCGACCTTGCCGGGGGTGCGGGAAAACCAGGTCGGCACACCGGGAAAGCGCACCTTCCCGTGCTGGGTGTCGACGGTCTCGAACAGCCCGACCGCGTTGAGGTGTTCGTTGTCGAACAGCGCGTCGGGGGTGTTCAGCGGCGCGGCCGGGATCTCGAGTTCCCGGAACAGGTCCAGCCATTCGGCGGTGGTGCGCTCCTTCATCGTCTGGGCCAGTAGGCCGTAGACGGCGTCGATGTTGTGCGCCCGCTGTTCCAGGGTGGCGTAGGTGCTGTTGTTCCACGCCGGTTTGACCGCGTCGATGAACGCGTTCCAGTGTTTGTCGTTGTAGATCAGCGCGGCGACGTAGCCATCGCTGGTCTCGTACGGTGTGCGGTTCGGCGCGACCGTGCGCGGATAGACCGCCGGTCCCAGTGGGGGGTCGAACATGGCGCCGTTGGCATGTTCGACCAGCATGAAGGATGCCATGGTCTCGAACATGGCGACCTCGACCTCTTGGCCCTCGCCGGTGCGTTCGCGGTGGAACAGCGCCATCGTGGTGGCGTAGAGCGCGGTCAGGCCGGCGACCTTGTCGGCCATGATGGTGCCGACGTAGTCCGCTTCGCCGGTCAATTGCTTCTGCACGGCGGGTAATCCGGATTCGGCCTGGATGGTGTCGTCGTAGGCGGGGCGGTCACGGTCGGGTCCGCGGCGGCCGTAGCCGTAGCAGTTAGTGTAGACGATGGCGGGGTTGATCGCGGCGACGGCGTCGTACCCGAAGCCCAGTTTGGCGACCGCCTTGGCGCGCATCGAGTGGATGAACACGTCGGCGCGTCCGATCAGTGCCCGCAGTGCCGTCTTGCCCGCGTCGGTCTGCAGGTCGAGTACGACGCTGCGTTTGCCGCGGTTGACATTGACGAACACCCCGCTCATTCCCGGCGCGGGCCCGACCGAGATGAACCGGGTGTTATCCCCCTGCGGCGGTTCGATTTTGATGACCTCGGCACCCATGTCGGCCATGATCTGGGTGCAGTACGGTCCCATCACCATCGCGGTGAGGTCGACGACACGTACGCCGGAGAGCGGGCCGCTAGGCATGCACGGCCCCCTGTTTGGCCATCGCGAAGCTGTACCGGATGTGGTCGTTGTGGCCGTCGGGAACGACGGGGAAGACCACGGGGTCGGTGGTGTCGCGGATCGCGCTCAGCTGTTCGCCGACCTGCTCGATGGTCCACGACGGCTGGTACACCCCGGGGGTCTCGGCGACCACCGCGCGCGCGACCCGGCCGGCCAGCGCGATCATCACTTCGCCGGTGATCGAGCAGGTTTCGTGAGCCAGCCAGCCGACTGCGGGGGCCACCAGGTCGGCACCCATCGGCGGGTAGGCCGACGTGTCGAGGCCTTCGGCCATCCGGGTCACCGCCGCGGGCACGATCACGTTGCTGACCACGCCGTGCGCGGCGCCCTCCATCGCAGCGACGTTGGACAGCCCGATCACCCCCGCCTTGGCGACGGCGTAGTTGGCGACCTCGTGGTTGCCGTAGAGGCCGCCGATCGACGACGTCAGCACGATGCGGCCGTATCCGGCGTCGCACATCAGCGGGAACGCCGGCCGCACAACGTGGAACGCGCCGCGCAGGTGCACGTCGAGCACGGCTTCGAAGTCGTCGTAGGACATCTCCCTCAGCGGTGCCCGCCGGACGTTGCCGGCGTTGTGGATCAGGATGTCGATGCGCCCGTACCGTTCGACGGCGGTCTCGACGATGGCCCGGCCGCCGTCGGGGGTGGCCACCGAGTCGGTGCTGGCGACGGCTTGTCCACCGGCGTCGACGATTTCGCGCACCACGTCGGCCGCGGGTCCGGTGTCCGAACCGTCACCGGCGAGGCTTCCGCCGGCGTCGTTGACCACGACCTTGGCGCCGCGACTGGCCAGCAGCAGCGCGTACTCGCGGCCCAGGCCCCGACCGCCACCGGTGACGACGGCGACACGACCGTCGAAGCCCAGGTCAGCCACGGAGTTCCAGGCCCTCCAGGTTGCCGCTGTCCCGCCACCCGGCGATGAGTTCGTCGAAGGCGTAGAAGCCCGGCGAGTAGAAGTCACCGAGGAACGCTCCGTTGCCTTCGGCGCCGCCGCGGCCCTCGTTGTTGTAATAGCCGGGAGTGCAGGACAGTTCGAATGCCGAGTTGTCGATCGCCAGTTCGCGGACGGTCGCGACCCAGTTGTCCTGCCCCTCCTGGGAGGGTTCGACCGTGGTCGCTCCCCGCTTCTGCGCCTCGGCGATGAGGTAGGCGATGTGCTTGGCCTGCTGCTCGAACATCGCGGTGGTGTTCGCTGACACGCCGCCCTGGATGAATCCCATGAAGAACTGGTTGGGGAATCCGCGGCTGGTCATGCCGTGCAGCGTCTTGTAGCTGTCCTTCCAGTGGTCGAACAGCGACAGCCCGTCCCGGCCGACGATGCGGTCGATCGCGTAACGGCGGCTGATCTCCGTGGAGATCTCGAATCCGCTCGCGAAGATGACGCAATCGACCTCGTACTCTTCGCCGTTGGCGACGATGCCCTTCTCGGTCAGCCGCTCCACCCCCTTGGTGGCCGACACGTCGACCAAGGTCACGTTGGGCCGGTTGAACGTGGTCAGGTAGTGCTCGCTGGAGGTCGGGCGCTTGCACATGAAGCGGTAGTACGGCTTGAGCGCTTCTGCCGTCGCGGGATCCTCCACGACGGCTTCCACGCGGCGCCGCAGCCGCTCCATGATCTTGTAGTCCTCTTCTTCCCGGAAAGCCATGATCTGTTCGACGGTGACCGACGCGGGATCCTCGAGGGCGCCGATCCGCGCGGTCAGATTGCGCCCGAGCTCAGTCCAGAAGTCGCACACCAGGTCCGGCTCGCCGAACACCACGCCGACGAACGGCGACCAGTTGTGGAAGTTCCGCTTGCGTTCCTCCTGCCACCCCGGCTGCAGCGACGCGGCCCACTCCGGATCGGTGGGGGTGTTGACCCGCTCGTCGACCGAGGACGGCGTGCGCTGGAAGACGAACAGGTGCTGGGCGTCCCGGCCGAGATGGGGCACCAACTGGATACCGGTCGCCCCGGTGCCCACCAGCGCCACCCGCTTGTCCGCCAGCTTGTGCAGGCCGCCGTCGGCGTTCCCGCCGGTGTACTCGTAGTCCCAACGCGCGGAGTGGAATACGTGGCCTCCAGCAGCCCGGTAGTCCTTGATGCCCGGGATGCCGGGCAGCTTGGGACGGTTGTAGGAGCCCTGCGCCATCACCACGAACCGGGCCCGGATGTCGTCGCCGCGGTTGGTGCTGATCCGCCACCGCCGCAGCGCGTCGTCCCAGTGGAGTTCGCGGACCTGGGTCGAGAACAGCGCGCCGTCGTAGAGACCGAACTGCTTTCCGATGTTGCGGCAGTGCTCGAAGATCTCGGCGCCGTCGGCGAACTTCTTGCTCGGCATGAAGTCGAGCTCTTCGAGCAGCGGGATGTAACAGTATGCGTCGTTGTCGCATTGGATTCCGGGGAACCGGTTCCAGTACCACACGCCCCCGAAGTCGCCGGCCATCTCGATCACCCGGATCCCGGTCACTCCGGCCTTCGTCAGGTACGCCCCGGCCAGAAGTCCGGAAAAACCGCCGCCGAGAATAACGACCTCGACGTCCTCGGCGATCGGGTCACGCTCGGTGACCGTCGTGTACGGGTCGACTTCGTAGAACTCGGCGAACTCGCCCTCCAGTTCCAGGTACTGCGAGCCGCCTTCGGGCCGCAGCCGCTTGGCGCGTTCCTGTGCGTACTTCTCGCGCAGCGCGTCGATGTCGATGTCGTCGGGCGTCTGAGTCGGCCCGCAGGTGTCGGGCCTCGAATCGGACAAAGTCATCGGTCAGAGTTCTTTCGGTTCGCCGGTGCCCATGTACTTGGACAGTTGGTAGTGCAGGTTCACGGTGCTGCGTTCGCGGTACGGGTTGGGCCTGGTCCCGGGGAAGCCCAGCGACTTCATGCCCTGCTGCACCGCCGCCATGTTCGAGAAGTCCTGCGGCAGCACCGAAAGCCAGTTCGGGCTGTCCTTGGGGGTGTACTCCCACTGTGTCTGGGGCTCTTGGCCTTTCGGGAACAGCTCCAGGGTGGCGACTTCGAAGATGCACTTGTTCGGGTCGTAGCTCGGATGCGGTCTGGCGCTGTAGCACAGCGCGGTGGTCAGACCCTGACCGACCTGGAAGTTGGGGAAGATCTGCCACGCCGTGCCTGCCTGCCCGAGGATGTCGGGCGGAATGGTCGGCCACACGACGCCGCGGGCCTCGTCGTCACGCCTGGCCGACGCCAGCCAGTGCTCGAGCACCTTGTCGGGCGGGGTGCCCTCGGGCAGTTCGTCGACCAGCCGCTTGGCCGCGTTCACCAGCGTCTCGGTGGTGGTGGCGTTGGTCTGCTCCCAGGTGTACATCTGCATCTCGGCGGTGGAGACGCGGGGGTCGTCGCCGGTGCCCAGCCGGATCTTGGACTTGGTGGCCTCCATGTCCTTTGGCGCGTCGTACCCGATGTTGCTGTGCCTGCCCTGCGCCTTGGCCCAGCCCTTGAACTCGCCGAACTTGTTGAACTCCGGGTGCGTGGTGAACACGTGGTAGGTCTCGTTGAAGGCCTCCAGCGCGACCTTCCAGTTGCAGTCGAAGTACAGCCATTTGCGCCACTTGTAGCGCATGTTCTCCAGCCCGAACGGGTCGAGGATCTTGGCGGCCGGGAACAGGTAGTCGGCCAGCGGTTCGCAGTCGGGGTCCATGTTGATGAACAGCCAGCCGCCCCACGTGTCGACCTGGACCGGGACGAGGTGGGTGTTCTGCGGTGTGAGTGCGCCGTTCCAGTCGTCCTGTTCGCGGATGTGGGTGCACGCACCGTCGAGACCGTATGTCCAGCCGTGGAATCCGCAGACGAACGACTTGCGGGCCCGCCCGCAGGCGTTCTTCGCGCCCTCGGGGGTGTCGACGAGGCGGCGGCCGCGGTGCATGCACACGTTGTGGTGGGCCCGAAACTCGTTCTCACCGGTGCGCACCACGATGATCGAGTCGTCGAGGATGTCGTGGGTCAGGTAGCTGCCCACCTCCGGCAGGTCCTCGACGCGGCCCACCTGCTGCCAGACCTTGCGCCACAACTTGTCCCGCTCGGCGCGCGCGTACTCCTCGGAGACGTAGGCGTCGACCGGTATCGTCATCGGCTGCGAAAGCTCTTCGAGCGCTTCGGTTTGACGGTCCTGCGTATCGGTCATTGAGAACTCCTTAGAACCGGCTGATCTCTGCGCGGAAGGTGTCGTCTTTGAGGAACAGCGACGTGTTGTCGGCGCCGACGTGGGTCCACTTCAGGTTGAGCCCGCCGTCGACGAGCAGCGTCTGCCCGGTGATGTAGCTCGACAGGTCCGAGAGCAGGAACAGAATCGCGCCGGCCTGCTCCTCCGGGCGCCCGCGTCTGCCCATCGCGATCGCGCGGCGGTCCCGGTCGGGATCGACGTCGACGTAGGTGCGCGACGCGGCGGTCTCGGTCACCCCGGGGGCGACCGCGTTAACGCGGATGTCGTCGAGCGCCAGTTCGACGGCCATGGTCCGGGTCATCGCGACGACGGCGGCTTTGGCCGTCCCGTAGGCGATGTGGAACGGCGCGGTGTTCATCCCGCTGATCGACGAGATCGACACGATCGAACCCGGTTTACCGGCGCCGCGGATCTCGGCGGCGACGGCCTGGCTCATGAAGAACGCGGTCTCGAGGTTCGCGGTGAACAACGCCCGCCAGTCGTCGCGCGTCACGCGGGTCGAGGGCATCCACGTCGACGGCGCCGCACCGCCCGCGATGTTCACCAGCCCGTAAAGGTCACCGTCCAGCGCCCGCGCCCGGTCGAGCACCGCGGCGATGCCGTCGTCGGTGGAGGCGTCGGCGGCGACCGGATGCACCGCCAGGCCCCGTTCGGCCAGCGGTCCGATGTGTTCGTCGAGGTTGTCCTGCGACCGGCTGACTGCCACGACCGTGGCGCCGGCCTCGGCCGCCATACGGGTCACGGTGGTGCCGATCCCGCCGCCTCCCGCACCGGATACGACGACGATCCGACCGTCCAACCTCAGAAGATCGTCCATCCTATTTGTCCGGACAATAAATGGTGCTCTCCATGTTGCAGAACACTATTCCCCAGCGTCAATCCGCCCGTCAAGGGCCGGAGGCGGCGTACTGCTGCCTATTGTCTGGACTAGCCGGCCTTGCTACCGTCCGAGGTCATGACGCATTCGGCGACCCGTCAACCTTCCCGCTACCCGGAGTGGAATCCGGCAACCGCCGAAGGGTGGCGCGTCGAGCGGTTGACCACACCCAGCCGGCTGTTCGGCGCCAACGGCCTGCGCACCGGTCCGGACGGCCGTGTCTACGTCGCCCAGGTCACGGGCAGCCAGATCAGCGCGCTCGATCTGGACAGCGGCGACCTGGACACCGTCAGCGCCAAGGGCGGCGACATCGTCAGCCCCGACGACGTGGCGTTCGACTCCGCGGGCAATCTGTTCGCCACCGAGGTGATGGAGGGACGGGTCAGCGTCCGCGACGCCGCCGGCCGCACCCGGGTGCTGCGCGACGACCTGCCGTGCGCGAACGGCATCACCGTGCACGGGGACCGGCTCTTCGTCAACGAGTGCCGCGACGGCGGCCGGTTGATGGAACTCGACCGCGCCACCGGCGCCCAGCGGATCCTGTTGGAGAACCTGCCGTCGCCGAACGCGATGGAGGTCGGCCCGGACGGTCTCCTGTACTACCCGCTGATGACGGCCAACGAGATCTGGCGCATCGACCCCGCGGGCGGCGAGCCGCAGCGGGTGGCCGCCGACCTCGGCGTGCCCGACGCGGTGAAGTTCGACGCGCAGGGCAACCTGGTCTCGACGCAGGTGGCCAGCGGCCAGGTGCTGCGCATCGACCCGCGCACCGGCGACAAAACGGTTCTGGCGCAACTGCACCCGGGTATCGACAACTTGACGTTCGCCGGTGACCGGCTGTTCGTGTCGAACTTCACCGGCGAGATCACCGAGATCCTCGGGACCGGTGAGACCCGTGCGCTGCTGACCGGCGGGCTGAACTGGCCGCTGGATCTGGCGGTGGCCGGCGACGGCAGGCTCTACGTCGCGGACGGCACCTACTTCTACACCGTCGGCGACGACGGAGCACTGCACACCGTCGGGATGCTGTTCTCCCCCGGCTATCCCGGCTTCCTGCGCGGGTTGGCGCCGGTCGACGGCGGGGCGTTTGTCGTCGCCACCTCCGGCGGACAGATCGCCCGGTACCGGCCCGCCGACGGTGAGACCGACTATCTGGCAGACGGTTTCGACCAGCTCTACGGCGTCGCGGTGGGCCCGTCGGAGGAGATCGTGTTCACCGAACTCGGCACCGGGCGGGTGCACGCGCTGCGGTCGGGCACACCCGAGGTGCTGGCCACCGAGCTGCGGGACCCGGTCGGTGTGGTGTTCGATCCCACCGGCCGTCCACTGATCGCCGAATCCGGTGCGGGACGGGTGGTTTCGGTCGGCGACACGACCGACACGGTGGTCGACGGTCTGCAGCGCCCGCAGGGCCTGGCGGTCGCGGACGGGACGCTCTACATCGTCGACGCCGGCGCCAAAGAGGTGCTCGCGGTGGATCTGGCCACGGGTGCGCGTACGACGATCGCGTCGGGGTTGCCGGTGGGCCCGCCGCCGGGGGTGCAGCCCAAGCCGCTGAAGGGCATGCCGCCGTTCTCCGGGCCGCAGGGACCGTTCGCCGGGATCACCGTCGGCCGCGACGGCACGCTGTATGTGGCGGCCGACGGTGAGGGCAGCGTGCTGGCGCTGCGACGCACATGACCGTCAGCTCGACCGACCACCGCTACCTTCAGGTGGCCCGCACGCTGCGCAAGGAGATCGTCGACGGGATCTACCCGGTCGGTTCGCAGCTGCCCACCGAACAGCAGCTGTGCGAGCGGTTCGCGGTGAGCCGCTACACGGTTCGCGAGGCGCTGCGCCGGCTGCGGGAGGACAACCTGATCGCGTCGCGGCCCCGCGCCGGCACGCTGGTGGTGCCGCGGCCCACGACGAACTCCTACGCCCAGGACGTCGTCTCGATCGACGATCTGCTGGCGTTCGCGGCGGGCGCTCAGCTGGCGATCGAGTCCAACGCGATGGTGACCGTCGACGAGGCGGCGGCCGCGCGCACCGGCCTGGAGGTCGGGTCGCAGTGGCTGGTGGTCCGGGGATGCCGGCGCGCCGAGGGCGACGACACCCCGGTGTGCACGACCGAGTACTACATCAACCGGGCATTCGCGGCGGTGGGGCGTCTGCTGCAACGACATTCGGGGCCGATCTTCCCGCTGATCGAGGACCTGTTCGGGGTCAGCATCGTCGAGGTGCACCAGGAGATGGCCGCCGTCACCGTCACCCCCGAACTCGCCGCGGCGCTCAACGTCACCGCGGGCACGGCGGCGCTGGAGATGCGGCGCTCGTACACGACGTCCGACGGTGAGGTCGCGCAGGTGACCGTCAACACCCACCCGTCGTCGCGGTACCGGCATTCGATGACCATGCGCCGGGTCAAGGGCTAGCCGTGCGGGTCGACGAGGCACGCAGCGCCGACGCCTACCGGCGCGGGCTGTGGGTGCACGAGACGCTCGCCGACGCGCTGCGCGATGCCGCGGCCACCATGCCGGACCGAACGGTGGTGGTGGACGGCGATGTTCGGCTCAGCTGCCGTGAACTGCACGAGCAGGCGGTCGCACTCGCGGGGGCCCTGTCGAGCAGGATGCCGCCCGGCAGCGTGGTGTCGTTCATGCTGCCGAACTGGTATGAGGCCGCCGTCATCTATCTGGGTGCGACGCTGGCGGGCATGGTGGTGAACCCGATCCTGCCGTCCCTGCGCGACCACGAGCTGGGATTCATCCTCGGCGATTCGGACTGCCGGGCGGTGTTCGTGCCGTCGACGTTCAACAACCACGACTACGCCGCGATGCTCGACCGGGTCGTCGCGGCGATGACCGAACCGCCGGAGGTCGTCGTCGTCCGCGGCGAGACCGGTGCGCACACACCGTACTCATCCTTGTTCAGCGGCGGCACGGCGGTGTTGCCGGTACTCAACGCCGACAGCGTCCGCATGATCCTGTACACCTCCGGGACCACCGGGCGCCCGAAAGGTGTTCTGCACACCCACAACTCGATCCACGCGCTGATCCGTCAGATCGGCGAGCACTGGCGGGTGACCGCCGGCGACACGTTCCTGGTGCCATCGCCGATCGCGCACATCGGCGGGTCGATCTACGCGTTCGAGTGTCCGCTGCTGCTGGGCAGCACGGCGGTGCTGATGCAGCGGTGGGACCCCGACGCCGCCGTCGACCTGATGCTCGGCGAACGCGTCACCCACATGGCGGGGGCGACACCGTTTCTCGACGGGCTGCTCGCCGCCGCCCAGCGCGCCGACACGCGGCTGCCGGATCTGAAGGTGTTCATCTGCGGCGGCGCGTCGGTGCCGCCGTCGCTGATCCGCAGGGCCGCCGAGTATTTCGAAGCCGCCGCGGTGTCGCGGGTATACGGTTCGACCGAGGTGCCGGTCACCACCGTCGGCGCGCTCGGCGACATCGAGCACGCGGCCGACACCGACGGCAGGCCGGGCATCGCAGACATCAAGCTGGCCGGCGACGAGATCTGTGCGCGCGGACCGCAGATGCTGGTCGGCTACCTGCACCTGGAGGACGAGACCGCCGCGTTCGACGACGAAGGCTACTTCCGCACCGGCGATCTCGGCCGCTGGGTCGACGGCGACCACCTCGTGGTCACCGGACGCGCCAAGGACATCATCATCCGCAACGGCGAGAACATCTCCCCCAAGGAGATCGAGGACATTCTGATCGGACATCCCGGCGTTGCGGAGATCGCGATCGTCGGCGTGCCCGACGAGCGCACCGGCGAGCGGGCCTGCGCCGTCATCGTGGCGACCGACGAACCGCCGCCGGATGTCGCGGGTCTGCGGGCGATGCTCGAACAGCACGGGGTGGCCCGGTTCAAGGCGCCCGAACAGGTGGCGGTGTGGGAGTCGTTGCCCAAGAACGACGCCGGAAAAGTGTTGAAACATCGGATTCGAGCGGCCCTGACATGACCGCGGACGCAAGGAGCGAAATGGTCCGAGTAGCAATTGTGACGGGCGCCAGCAGCGGGATCGGCTTCGGCTGTGCGACCAAGCTCGCCGAGATGGGGATGGCGGTGCTGGGCACCGGCCGCGACGCGGAACGACTCGCCGGGCTCGATAAGGCCATCGGTGATCGGGACCGGGTGGCGACGGTCGCCGTCGACCTGACCGCCGACGACGCGCCGCAGCGGATCGTGCAGGCGGCGCTGGACCGGTGGGGGCGCATCGACTTCCTGGTCAACAACGCCGGGGTCGGCAGCCCGAAACCGTTGCACGAGACCGACGACGACAGCCTCGACTACTTTCTGGGACTGATGCTGCGGGCGCCGTTCCGGTTGGCCCGCGACGTGATCGCGCACATGGAGTCCGGTTCCGGGATCGTCAACGTGACATCGACGTTCGCGGTGGTCGGCGGGTTGCGGGGCGGCGCGTACTCGGCGGCCAAGGGCGGGCTGACGTCGCTGACGCAGCACATCGCGTGCCAGTACGGCCCGCGGGGGATCCGGTGCAACGCGGTGGCGCCCGGCGTCACGCTCACGCCGATGGTCGCGACGCGCCTCGAGGACGAACGGTTCCGCAAGATCAACACCGAGATGACGCCGTACCCGCGGCTGGGTGAGGTGAACGACATCGCGAGCACGGTGGCGTTCCTGTGCTCGGACGGCGCGA
Source organism: Mycolicibacterium flavescens (assembly GCF_001722335.1). GTDB lineage: Bacteria > Actinomycetota > Actinomycetes > Mycobacteriales > Mycobacteriaceae > Mycobacterium > Mycobacterium flavescens. Next base: position 54,990 of record NZ_MIHA01000017.1, on the reverse strand, counting down.
GTTTCATCAACGGCCAGACGATCGTCGTCGACGGCGGCTGGAGTTCGACGAAGTACCTGTCCGACTTCGCGCTCAACGCGGAGTGGGTGGCGCGGCCGTGAACCTGTTCGCGCTGCTGGATCAGGCCGCGAGCCGGTTCGGTGACCGCGGCGCGGTGTATCTCGGTGACCGGCAGGTGCTTTCGTGGAGCCAGTTGCGGGACCGGTCGTTGCGGCTGGCCGCGTCGCTGGGTGCGCCGGGCACCCGGGTCGCGGTCGCCAGCGAGAACCGGCCCGAGATCGTCGAATTGATGTTCGGGGTGTGGGCGGCCGAATGCGTGTACGTCCCGATCAACTACAAGCTGCACCCGCGCGAGATGATGCAGATCCTCGAGGACTCCGGGGCCGAGGTGGTGTTCGCGTCGCCGAAGATCGCGCCGACGCTGAATGTTCCGGCCGAGGTGATCGGCTCGTCGTCGTACGAGGACCGCTTCGCCGGTGCACCGTCGGCTCCCCCGGTGACCGATCCGCAGACACTGGCGTGGCTGTTCTACACCAGCGGGACCACCGGCAAGTCCAAGGGCGCGATGCTGTCGCACCGCAACCTGATGGCGATGACGGTGTCGCATCTGGCCGATTTCGACGACCCGGACGAGAACTGCAGCCTGGTGCACGGTGCGCCGATGTCGCACGGTTCGGGTCTGTACGTCCCGCCGTATGTGCTGCGCGGTGCGCGGCAGGTGATCCCGGAGTCGGCGGCGTTCGAACCCGAGGAGTTCCTCGACCTGTGCGAGCACCACCCCGGCTGCAGCGCGTTCCTGGCGCCGACGATGGTGCAGCGCCTGGTGCAGACCGGGCGCTCGTGCCCGGCCAACCTGCGGACCATCGTGTACGGCGGCGGCCCGATGTACGTGGAGAGCCTGAAGAAGGCGCTGGCCGCGTTCGGGCCGGTCTTCGTGCAGCTCTACGGTCAGGGGGAGGCGCCGATGACGATCACGGGTTTGCGGCGCGGCGATCACATCGACACCGACGATGCGGCGCTGGGTTCGGTGGGCTACGCCCGTTCGGGTGTCGACGTGGCGGTGTGGCGCGAGGACGACACACCCGCCGCGGTCGGTGAGATCGGCGAAATCGTCTGCCGCGGAGACGTTGTCATGTCCGGCTACTGGAAGAACCCCGAGGCGACCGCCGCCACGCTGCAGAACGGGTGGCTGCGCACCGGCGACATGGGTTCGTTCGACGAGCGGGGCTATCTCACGCTGCGCGACCGTTCCAAAGACGTCGTGATCAGCGGCGGCAGCAACATCTATCCGCGCGAGGTTGAAGAGGTGCTGCTCGAACATCCCGGCGTGGTCGAGGCCGGCGTCGTCGGGGCACCCGACGAGGAGTGGGGCGAGGTGGTGGTCGCGTTCATCGTCGGGTCGGTGACGGCCCAGGAACTGGACGCCCATCTGCTCGAGCGCATCGCCCGGTTCAAGCGGCCGAAGCGCTACGAGTTCATCGACGAACTGCCGAAGAACAGTTACGGCAAGGTGCTCAAGCGGGCGCTGCGCGAGCGCCTACGCTGAGTCGCGGGTGTTGCTGGGCGGTCGCTCAGCGGTGGCGGCTGAGTGTTCTTCAGCCAATCGCTGACACCACTTGACCAGTGCACCGGTGTGATCGAAGCAACAAAGCCACCACCCGAAAGGCAGTGATGCCGCGATGCCGTCAGAACCATGAACAAGACCTTCGCAACCGCATCAAAGCCGAGCGCCGCCCCCACCGGCCACCTCTAACGGTCAGAACCCCACGGCGCGAGCATGTTCCGCCCGCTCCCGCCAACGCGCCGAATTCATCGCCGAAGAGGAACGCCAACGCCAGGCGAACTACGAGCCCCCACCGCTTCGAGAACCGTTGTCGCAGAAGCGCAGTTGGTTGCCGAACGGATCGGTGACATCGATGGTCAGGCCCCAGGGCTCACGCTCGAGGCCGGGGCGCGCGAACGCGTAATCCTTGGCGGCGAGTTCGGCGTGGAACTCCTCGATGCCGCGCATCGGCAGGAACACGGCACTGCCGGGTGTGCCGTCACCGTGGTGCTCGGAGAGATGAATGACCAACTCGGAGCGACTGATCTGCATGTAGAGCGGCATGCCCGGTTCGAAGCGGTGCTCCCAGTCGGTACTGAAGCCGAGGTAGCCGAGATAGAACTCGTCGGCCTTGGCGCGGTCGAACACCCGCAGGATCGGGATCGCGCGTTCGAACCGCATGGGCTCAGGCCGGCGCGAAGATCGCCTTGAAGCGGTTCAGCGACTGCTGGATGTCGCCCTTGAGCGCACCGGCGACCACCATCCCGATCGGGCCGAACAGCGCCGGCCCGCCCAGGTGCACGTCGAACGTGACCGTCGACCCCTCACCGGAGGGTTTGACCTTGCCCATCAGCTTGACCTTGACGCCGCCCTTGCCGTCGCCGTTGAGCGTCATCGCCTCCGGCGGCCGGTAGTGCACGATGGTCCACTTGATCCGGTTCGGCATCCCCTTGACCTCGACGATGGATTCGAGCGTCGCGCCCTTCTCCAAGGTCTCGGGCAGCTTGCTGCGCCACACCCGGTGGATGCTCAGCCACTCCTTGTACCGCGCGAGGTCAGACGCGCACGCCCAAGCCTTCTCCGGCGGCAGTGGGACGTCGACGGAGACCGAGAGTTTGGCCATCGCTACGAGGTAGGAGGCGCGGTGGGCGGCTGCTGCTGAGGCGGCTGAGGCGGCTGAGGCGGCTGTTGCGCCTGCTGCTCCGGGGGCGCGCCCTGCGGGTTGTCCTTGGTGACGTAGTTGCGGGCCGCGTCCTGCGCCTTATCGACGTGTTGCGCGTATTTGCCCTGTGTCTTCTGGTCGAAGAAGTCGCCCGCTTTGTCGATCGCGCTGCCGGCCTTGTCGGGATTCTTCGACACCCAGTTCTTCAGCTTGTCCACAAACGACATGGATCGCAGCCTACCGCCCGCGGTCGCCGCCGAGACAGGGGTCGCGCCGTACACCCGCCAGTTCGCGGCGCATCTGTCGCCGAGCTCGGTGCAGCCGCGACATCACGGTGCCCACCGGAATGCCCATCAGATCCGCCACCTCCCGGTACGAGCGATCCTCGACGTCGGCGTAGTAGAGGACCAGGCGATGCTCCTCACTCAGCGCGGCCAGCGCGTCCATCACCGCAGGGTCGGGCATGTTCTGCAGCACGCGGTCCTCCGCGGAGCTCAGCTGATCACGGCCGGCCCGGTGGACGACGGCACTCTCGCTGACCAGCCCGTCGAACACTTCGCAGGGCCTGCGCTCGGAGCGCCGGTGGGCATTGATCCACTGGTTCCTCATGATTCGGTACAGCCACGCTTTGAAGTTCGTTCCGGCTTCGAACGATCGGTAACCGGCGTAGGCGTGCATCAACGTGTCCTGCACCAGATCCTCGGCGTCGGCCTGACTTCGGGTGAGGAGCCGAGCCCGCCCGGACAGCGCACCGATCACACTCTCGACATCGCTTTGGAATCGAACATGGTCGGCAAGCGTCTGCGTCATTCACAAAGCCTGCCGTTCACAGGCGAGCTTGTCGGCGGGGTTAGCCTCCGACTTCACTGGGGCTGACCACCAGTACCTACTCAGAGCGCCACAGCCGTCGAGGCTCTCCCGACACCGCCCCCAGCACCCACCAGATCACCTCGATCGCGAGCGCCCCGACCACCCCGATGCCCAACGCGATCGACGTGGTCTTGACGTTGGAGATGTCGAGGATGAACAGCTCATGCGCCCAAGGGATCGAGAAGATCACCACATAAGCCAGGCCCGACACGACCACCAACGCCACCCGCCACCACTGGTAGGGACGCGCCACCACGGCGAGCACCCAGACCGCCACCACCAGCAGCGTGATCAACGCCGCGGTCGAAGCCTGCGTCTGCTCCACCGGCGACGCATACCGCCCCTGATACGCCACCAGATACGACGTGAACGTCGCCAGCCCGACGACCAACCCCGACGGCAGCGCCGACGTCATCACCCGCCGCACGAATCCCGGCTGCGCCCGCTCGTGGTTCGGCGCCAGCGACAGGATGAACGCCGGGATCCCGATCGTGAACCAGGCCGCGATCGTCACATGGATCGGCTGGAACGGGAACAGCAGCGGGTCGGTGCCGAAGAACTTCGACGCCAGCCCGGCCACCCCGACGAAGATCGCCAGCAACACCGAGTACACGGTCTTGGTCAGGAACAGGTTCGAGACCCGCTCGATGTTGCCGATCACCCGCCGGCCCTCGCCGACGACGTACGGCAGCGTCGCGAACTTGTTGTCCAGCAACACGATCTGCGCCACCGCACGCGATGCCGAGCTGCCCGAGCCCATCGCGACACCGATGTCGGCGTCCTTGAGCGCCAGCACGTCGTTTACACCGTCGCCGGTCATCGCGACCGTGTGTCCGCGTGACTGCAGAGCGTGCACCATGGCCCGCTTCTGGTCGGGCCGCACCCGCCCGAACGTCGTGCACTCCTCGACGGTGTCGGCCAGCGGACCGGGCTCCTCAGGCAGCTGCCGGGCGTCCATGGTCTCCCCGTGCAAGCCCAGCGACCCGGCCACCGCCCCCACCGAGACCGCGTTGTCCCCCGAGATCACCTTGATCGACACCTGTTGGGAAGCAAAGTAGTCCAGCGTGTCCCGCGCATCCGGGCGGACCCGCTGCTCCAGCACCACCAGCGCGGCCGGCGTGACCCGCCCCGGCGCCTCGGGATGGTCGACCGGCAGATCACTGGACCCCAGCATCAGCACGCGCAGCCCACCGGCGCCGATCTGCTCGGCCTGCTCGGCGACCGGTGACCCGGGTTCGCACAGCACATCCGGTGCGCCGATCACCCAGTTGCCGTGCTCCCCGTACGACGTGCCGCTCCACTTGGTCGCCGACTTGAACGGCGCCACGGCGGTCGCGCTCCACCCGGGCGGCATCTTGTAGGCCTCCGCGATGGCCTGCATGCTGGCGTTGGGGCGGGGATCGTCGGCGGCCAACTGCGCCAGAATGTTGCCCACGTCGACAGCGTCGAGCTGCTTGAGGTCACAGACCCGCATCCCGTTCTCGGTCAACGTCCCGGTCTTGTCGGCGCACACCACGTCGACGCGGGCGAGGCCCTCGATCGCGGGCAGTTCGTTGACCAGGCACTGCCTGCGGCCCAGCCGGATCACGCCGACGGCGAACGCGATCGACGTCATCAGCACCAGGCCTTCGGGCACCATCGGGACCAGCGCGCCCACCATCGCCAGTACCGAACGGCGCCAACCGGATTCGGTGGTGAACAGCTGGGTGTAGATGATCAGCAGGCCGGCCGGGATCAGCAGGTAGGTGATGAACCGCAGGATCTGGTTGATGCCGCTGCGCAGTTCGGAGTTCACCAGTGTGAACTTGCTGGCCTCCTCGGCGAGCTTGGCCGCATACGCTTCCCTGCCGACCTTGGTGGCCCGGTAGGCGCCGGTGCCGGCGACGACGAAGCTGCCCGACATCACCGGATCGCCCGGATCCTTGGCGATGGCGTCGGCCTCACCGGTCAGCAGCGACTCGTCGACCTCCAGGTTCGACTCCTCGACGACCTCCCCGTCGACGACGATCTGATCGCCGGGTCCCAGTTCGATGATGTCGTCGAGGACAACCTCGCTGGGCGGCACCGCCGTGGTACCGGACTGCCTGCGCACCAACGGTTTCGTCTGCCCGACGATCGCCAGCTTGTCGAGCGTCTTCTTGGCCCGCAATTCCTGGATGATGCCGATCCCGCTGTTGGCGATGATCAGCAGACCGAACGCCCCGTTGATCAGCGAACCGGTGGACAGCACGATGATGAACAGCACCCCGAGGATCGCGTTGATCCGGGTGAACACGTTGGACCGCACGATCTCGGAGACGCTGCGCGCCGCCCGCGTGGGCACGTCGTTGGTCTTGCCCTCGGCGACCCGCTGCGCAACTTCGGCGTCACTCAGCCCGGCGGCGCGGGTCTCGGGTATGGCGGTCACTTGACGAACGTCCCCTTCTCGAACGTGTCGAAATACTCGAGGGTGAGCCGGTCGCCGTCGAAGCGTGCCTGCGAGATGGTGCCCGGCGGCGCGTTCTCGCTGACGAAACCGAACGTGAACGTGTCACCGTCCCAATGATCCAGCTGCACGTCGAATTTCGTGCCCAACGCCAACCTCAGACGCCCGTCGCGTTCGGTGACCCGCGCGGGTCCCCAGTAGTCGTTGGCGTAGATGCCGGCGTACGACGACAGCGGGCCGGGCGGTGCCGGGTTCGCCGGGGGTTGCTTGCCGACCAGGTCGCCCACCGGCTTCTCCATGTCGGCGAAGGCCGCGCTGTAGAGGCCGTACCAGTCTTCTCGGATCTCACCGAACTGCACGAGATCGGCGAACTGCGCGGTCAGCGCCTCCGGCACCCCCGACGGGGTGGCGTTGGTGAGCGCGACGATGCCGACGTCAGCCGACGGCAACATCAGGAAGTTCGTCCCCGTGCCGAGTTCGAAGGCGCCCGAATGGCTCAGCTCCGTCCGCGCCGCCGACGTCGTCCCGACGTTGAACCCGTAACCGTAGAAGCCCGACCGCATCGCCGGCTCGCTCGGCGGGTTCGACACCGCCTGCGGGCTCAGCGCGGGCAGCAGCGCCTTAGCGTCCACGACCTGCCGACCGTCGTGGCTGCCGTCGGCCAACACCATCGCCAGCCACCGGGTCATGTCGTTGACCGACGAACTCGCCCCGCCCGCAGGGGATTCGGCGTCGGCGTCGCGCACATAGGACGGCTCGTACCGGCCGTCGACGTGGATGTGGCCGACCGCGCGGTCGGGCCGGGTCTCGTAGTCGGTGAACCGGTAGCTCGTCACCCCCATGCCCAACGGGCCGAACATCACCTCCTCGGCGAGGGTCTCCCAGTCCCTGCCCGCGGCGGCGGCGACGGCCTCAGCACCCGCGGTGTACCCGAAGTTGGTGTAAGCGTAGGAGTCCCGGAACGGATCCAGCGGAAGTTGGCGCAGCCGTTCGAGCACCTGGCGGCGGTCGTAGCCGATGTCCTCGAGCATGTCGCCGGCGTGATCGGGCAGCCCGGAGCGGTGCGACATCATGTCCCCGACGGTGACCATCCGGGTGACCGCCGGGTCCGACAGCGCGAACCACGGCAGCCGGGACACGATCGGGGTGTCCCACCCGACCCGGTTCTGACCGACCTGCTGGGCGACGACGGTCGCGGCCAGGGGTTTGGACACCGACGCCAGCTGAAACACCGTGTCCGGGCCCACTTTCTCACCTGTCCGTGTGTCCTTGACGCCGAAACCTCTGGCGTACACGGTTTTTCCGCCGTGCACGACGGCCACCGCCATCCCCGGGATGCCGGTTTTGTCCATCAGGTCGGTGGCCAACCCGTCGAGCTGGGCGACCGCGTCGTCGACAGCGTTCTCGGGCAGCGGCATCGCGGCAACCAGCGGCGGTGGCACGTCGGACTGCGCGCTCGGCGGCGGGGCGGGCTCGGCCGGCTCCGCGCTACACCCGGCGACCAGCAGCAGCCCTGCGACAGCCCACCGGGCCAGTGCGTTCATGACGTGAACGGTAACTCAGAAACGCCACCACGGGTCGGACGCCGGCGGGGCGTCCCGCTCCACACGCTGACCGGGTTTGGGCACGACTACCTGGACCTTTTCGGCGTCGGCCGCGCGCAGCAGCCGCTCCACCGGTTCGGACCACGGGTGCGGGGCCAACCGGAACGTCGCCCAGTGGATCGGCACCAGCAGGCCGCGGTCGGCCTCGGCGACGTCGAGGTGCGCGCGCACGGCCTCCTCGGGGTTCATGTGGATGTCCGGCCATGCCGGGTGGTACGCGCCGATCGGCAGCAGGGTCACGTCGAACGGCCCGTGCTCGGCGCCGATCTCGGCAAAGCTCTTCGTGTATCCGGTGTCGCCGCCGAAGAACGCGCGGTGGCGCGGGCCCAGGATCACCCACGACGCCCACAGCGTGGTGTTGCGGGTCAGCAGCCGGCCCGAGAAGTGCCGGGCCGGCGTGCAGACCAGCGTCAGGTCGCCGATCGTGTGGCTCTCGTGCCAGTCCAGTTCGACGATGCGGCTCTCGGGTATCCCCCACCTGCGCAGGTGCGCGCCGATGCCCAGCGGCACGACGAACGGCGCGCGCTGCGTGCGGGCCAGACCGGTGATGGTCTCCATGTCGAGATGGTCGTAGTGGTCGTGGCTGATCACGACCGCGTCGACCGCGGCCAGCGCTTCCAGCGGCGCGGGCACGTCGTGCATGCGTTCGGGCCCGACCGCCTGCGACGGTGAGCACCGGCGGCTCCACACCGGGTCGGCCAGCACGCGGTAGCCGTCGAGTTCGATCAGCGCCGAGGAGTGCCCGAACCAGCACACCGACCCCTGCGATGCGGGGGCCGCCGGCGTCGGGGTGACGACCGGCACCGGCCCCGCCGGCCGGGTGACGCTACGCGAACCGATCAGCTCGCGTACCAGGAGCCGCTGCTGCTCGGCCTCGATGCTCATCATCGACGCGGGTTCGAGGTTGTCGAACCCGCCGTCGCGGTAATTCGGCGAGCGACGGGCGACCGTCTCGATCTCCGTCGGGGACGCGCCGAGCGCCGCCGGCGCGCCCTGCAGCGCGCGCAGCACCCAACCACCGGCCAGCAGCGACGCCGTGCCGAAGCCGATGCGCAGCGCGCCGCGGATCATCAGGCGCCCTTGAAGTTCGGCGGCCGTTTCTCGATCCGCGCGACCTGAGCCTCGATGACGTCCTGGCTGGCCCACGCCCGGTCGAACAGCTCCTGGTGCTCGGGCCAGGGGTCCTCGTAGGCGCCGTCGTCGTTGAGCACCCGCTTGGCGTGCTGCAGTGCCAGCGGCGCGTAGCCGGCGATCTCGGCGGCCCACGCCTGCGCGTCCTCGACCGTGCCGATGCGGTTGGCCATCCCGGTCTGCATCGCGTCGTCGGCGGTGAGCCGTTCGGCGGCCAGCAGCATCCCGCGCGCCCGGCCCGCGCCGACCAGCGACGTCAGCCGCCGGATACTCCAGTTGTCCAGCGCCAGACCGTATTTGGCGACCGGGAACTGGAAGTAGGCGTCGGGCGCGACGACCCGCAGATCGCAGATCATCGCCAGGATGACCCCGGCGCCGATCGCGGGACCGTTGATGGCGCCGATGACGGGCACCGGCGCCTTGTCGATCGCGACGTTGAGTTCCTTGGCCTTGTCGGGCAGCTTCTCGGCCACCCCGGACGGGTCGGACAGGTCGGCGCCCGCGCTGAAGACGTGGCCCGCGCCGGTGAGCACGATGGCGCGGACGTCCTCGGCGGCGGCCTTCAGGATGGCCTCACGGAGCGCATCGACCAGTTCGACGTTGAGGGCGTTGCGCCGCTCGGCGCGTTGCATCTCGAGGGTCAGCACGTGGGCGTCACGGGTCACACCAATCATTCCGCCAGCCTATATAGGCTGACGCCGTGAGCCGGATCGGTGCCCTCGAGGTGCGTGACGCCGTGCTCGACGCGGGCTCCTTCCGCAGCTGGGACGGCCCGCCGCTCGACGTCGGCGCAGGTGAGCGGTACCGCGGAGAACACGCCGCCGCCGCGGCCAAGACCGGACTCGACGAGTCCGTGGTCACCGGCGAGGGCACCGTGTTCGGCCGCCGCGTGGCGCTGGTGCTGTGCGAGTTCGACTTCCTGGCCGGTTCGATCGGGGTGGCGGCCGCCGAGCGCATCACCGCGGCCGTGCACCGCGCGACCGCCGAGAAACTGCCGCTGCTGGCGTCGCCGAGTTCGGGCGGCACCCGCATGCAGGAGGGCACGGTCGCGTTCCTGCAGATGGTCAAGATCGCCGCGGCCGTCGAACTGCACCGACGCGCCCACCTGCCGTATCTGGTGTACCTGCGGCACCCGACCACCGGCGGGGTGTTCGCGTCGTGGGGCTCGCTCGGGCACGTGACCGCCGCCGAACCGGGCGCGCTGATCGGGTTCCTCGGGCCGCGGGTCTACGAGCACCTGTACGGCGAACCGTTCCCGGAGGGCGTGCAGACCGCCGAGAACCTGCACCGGCACGGCGTGATCGACGGCGTGGTCCCGCTCGACGTGCTGCGAGCGACGCTGGACCGCGCGCTGACGGTGATCGCCGACCCGCCGCTACCTCCACCCGCACCGCCCGAACTCGGCCCGCTGCCCGATGTTCCGGCGTGGGAGTCGGTGCAGGCCTCGCGGCGACCGGACCGGCCGGGCGTCGGGTACGTGTTGCGGCACGGCACGACGGAGCGACTGCTGCTGTCCGGCACGGGTTCCGGCGAGGCGGCGACGACGCTGCTGGCGCTCGCCCGCTTCGGCGGGCAGCCGGCGGTGGTGGTGGGCCAGCAGCGCGTGGTGGGAGGCTCAGGTTCAATCCCGGGTCGCTCCGCTCCTGCCCTCCGTGTCGGCCCCGCCGCGCTGCGCGAGGCTCGCCGCGGCATGGCGCTGGCGGCGGGCCTGCGGCTGCCGCTGGTGCTGGTCATCGACACCGCCGGGCCTGCGCTGACCGTCGAGGCCGAGCAGGGCGGGCTGGCCGGCGAGATCGCGCGGTGCCTGGCCCAACTCGTCACGCTCGACACGCCGACGGTGTCGGTGCTGCTCGGGCAGGGCAGCGGCGGGCCGGCGCTGGCGATGGTGCCCGCCGACCGGGTGGTGTCCGCGCTGCACGGCTGGTTGGCGCCACTGCCGCCGGAGGGCGCCAGCGCGATCGTCTACCGGGACCTCGACCATGCGCCGGAACTGGCTGCGGCCCAAGGTGTCCGGTCGGCCGACCTGCTGCGCGACGGCATCGTCGACGTCGTCGTCCCCGAGCAGCCGGACGCCGCCGACGAACCGCTGCAGTTCACCGGGCGGCTGTCGGCCGTGATCGCCAACGAACTGCACTCACTGCGCGCGGTGCCCGCCGACGACCGGATGCGCGCCCGGCTCGACCGCTACCGGCGCATCGGGTTGCCGAGCTAGCCGCCCAGCTCGGAGACCGCGGTGTCCAGCTGCGCCGCCTGCTCCTCGACCTCGCGGTCCGACGGTGACTCGCCGACCCGGTTGACCAGATCCTCGCGCGACACCACTTCCAGGGCGCCGCGGTAGTCGGGCGAGGCCAGCTTCCCGGCGCCGATCACCTCCACGCGGCCCTCGATCACGACCAGCACCGCGTTCTTCTCCTGCGAGGCCAACAGCACCCGCACGTCGTCGACCGAAATCACGACGAACTCCGTCCGGTCTGCTGCTGCAGGCGGTCGATCAACTCCGAGGCCTGGGCCTTGGACAGATTCTCGGGCACCTCTTCGCCGGCCTCCTGCGCCAGCGTGGACAGGTAGCTGCGTTGCGGACCGGTCATCGGCTCGTCGCCGGTGACCCAGTCCGAGCGGTCTTTCTGCGGGTTCTCCTGCGGCGCGCGGCCGGCGTCCTCACTCATGGCCTAGCTATGCCCGCTCCACCGCCGGTCTATGCGAGTGCCAGCGCCCACAACACCGCGCCGCAGGTGATCAGGTCCAGCGGCAGCCGCGCCGCGCTGCGCCGCGTCCAGCGCACCGCGGCCGCCTCGTCGACGCCCGCCGGGTCGGACCGCTCGAACGCGCGCCCCGCCGGCTCGACGTCCAGCAGTGACCACACCCGCACCGCCGCGTGCGCGATCACCGCGACCAGCAGTGCGAGCCGCACGTCGGGCCGGTCCCACGCGGTGATCAGCGCCAGGATCAGCAGCACCTCGCACATCGTGTGCGCCGGCAGCCAGAACCGCTGTCGCGACAGCCCACCGTTGCGGGCCTGAACGATGCCCGGCCGCTTCGGCCACACCGGGTCGACGACGACCGTTTCGTAGATTCCGGCTCCGAGCAGGACACCGGAGGTCAGGGCAGCGGCGGCGATCAGCAGAAGCGTCCACATCAAGTGCGATTATCGCGGTGCAGCGCCGCGTACTGACCGCGGCTGCGCACATACAGCACGGCCGCGGCGGCCGCCGCCTCGACGAGCGCCACCAGCGTGGCGGCCGCCATCAGCGCCGACGACTGCGCGTCGACGGTGGTCGCGCCGCCGTGGCGGTGCGCCGGGGCCGGCAGGTGCAGCGCGATCATCGCCAGGTTCATCAGCGCGACGACCACCCAGGTGCGGGGGCGGTCGTCGCGCCACAGGTCCCACGCGCAGAACAGGCAGGCGGCGATCATCGCCGCGAGCAGGCCGGTGGTGACCGCGCTTCCGGTGTGGCCGAGCATCGCCGCGTGCAGGCCCGCCGAGCCCACCGCCAGCGCGGCGCACACCCGTCGTCCGATCACACCGATGAATGTCACACAGATAAGGACTACTCGCAGCACGGGAACTCATCCCCGTGACAGGATCCGCACATGGCTGCCGTGACCCCGTTCCGCATCGACGTGCCCGACAGCGACCTCGAGGACCTGCAGGCCCGGCTGCGCCGCACCCGCTGGCCCGAAGCCGAGTGCGTCGACGACTGGAGCCAGGGCATCCCGCTGTCCTACACCCGCGAGCTCGCCCAGTACTGGGCCGACGAATACGACTGGCGGACAAGGGAAGCCGCGCTGAACCGGTTCGACCAGTACACCACCGAGATCGACGGCCTCGACATCCACTTCATCCACCAGCGCTCGTCCGCGCCCGACGCGTTCCCGCTGGTGATCACGCACGGCTGGCCGGGCTCGGTCGTCGAGTTCCACAAGGTGATCGAGCCGTTGACCGAACGCGGATTCGACGTGATCTGCCCGTCGCTGCCGGGCTACGGGTTCTCCGGCAAACCCACCCGCACCGGCTGGGGCGTCGAACGCATCGCGCAGGCGTGGGACACGCTGATGCGACGGCTGGGCTACGACCGCTACGGCGCCCAGGGCGGCGACTGGGGCTCCGCGGTGACCACCCAACTCGGCCGCCTCGGCGGCGCGTGCGCAGCGATCCACCTCAACATGCCGATGGGCGCACCGCCGGACGGGGCCACCGAGTTCACCGACGAGGAACTCGCCGCGATCGAACGAATCGAGTACTACCGCAAGTGGGACAACGCCTATGCCAAGCAGCAGTCGACCCGGCCGCAGACACTGGGCTACGCGCTGGTCGACTCGCCGGTCGGGCAACTGGCGTGGATCGTCGAGAAGTTCTGGTCCTGGACCGACTGCGACGGACACCCGGAGAACGCGCTGCACCGAGACGAACTGCTGGACAACGTGATGCTGTACTGGCTGACCGCCTCGGGCGCCTCGTCGGCGCGGCTGTATTGGGAGAGCTTCAACTCGTTCGGCGGCGGTGAACCCGTGCGGGTGCCGACCGGCGTCGCGTCGTTCCCCAGGGAGATCCTGCGGTCGCCGCGCTCGTGGTGCGAGAGCCGCTACCACATCACCCACTGGACGACGATGCCGCGCGGTGGTCACTTCGCGGCGTTCGAGCAGCCGGACCTGTTCGTCTCCGACGTCGCCGACTTCTTCACCGCCGCGCGAAACGATGGCTGAGGACATCGACGTCGACTACCTGGTGGTCGGGGCGGGCGCGATGGGGCTGGCCTTCACCGACACGCTGGTCGACGAGTCGGATGCCACGGTTCTGGTGGTCGATCGCAACGACCGTCCGGGTGGGCATTGGACGGCCGCATACCCGTTCGTGCGGCTGCACCAGCCGTCGGCCTACTACGGGGTGAACTCGAGGCGTCTCGGCGAGGACCGGATCGACGAAACCGGCGTCAACGCCGGGTATTACGAGCTGGCCAGCGGCGCCGAGGTCGGTGAGTACTTCGACGCGGTGATGCACGCGCACCTGCTGCCGACGGGCCGCGTGCGGTACCTGCCGCGCAGCGAGTACCTCGGTGACGGCCGGGTGCGTACCTCCGGCGGGGACACCGTGCGGGTGCGGGCGCGACGCGTCGTGACCAGCCACACCGAGATCGTCGTGCCGTCGATGCGGCCGCCGGGGTACGACGTGGCCGACGGGGTCGACGTCGTCGCCCCCAACCTTCTTCCCGATGTCGGCGCTTCGCGGGACCGGTACGTCGTTGTCGGAGCCGGTAAGACGGCGATGGACTCGTGTCTGTGGCTGCTGCGCAACGGGATCGGGCCGGAACGGGTGACGTGGGTGAAACCGCGCGAGTCCTGGGTGCTCGACCGCGCGACGATCCAGCCGGGCAGGCAGTTCGCGTCGGCGGTGATGCGCGATACCGCCAACCAGCTGACCGCGGTGCGCGACGCGGAGTCGCTGCCCGACCTGTTCGACCGGTTGGAGGCCGGCGGGTGCCTGCAGCGCGTCGACACCTCCGTCGACCCGACGATGTACCGGTGCGCGATCCTCTCGCAGGCCGAACTGGCCGAACTGCGGCGCATCACCGACGTCGTGCGGATGGGCCGGATCCGGTCGGTCGAGCCGGGCCGGATGACCCTCGACGGCGGCACCCGCGACGTGGCGGATTCGGTGCTCTACATCGACTGCACCGCAGACGGTCTGGGCGGTGAGTCACCGACCGCCGTGTTCGACGGTGAGCAGATCGCGTTGCAGACCGTGCGCACCTGCCAGCCGGCGTTCAGCGCGGCCGTGATCGCCCACGTCGAGGCGACCTACCCCGACGACGAGACCCGCAACGCCTACTGCGAGCCGGTGCCCTACCCGCACGTGCCCACCGACTGGCTGCGGATGATGTTGCCGTTCAACCGCAATCAGCTGCGCTGGTTCTCCGATCCGGACATGCTGGCGTGGGTCGACCGTGCCCGGTTGAACGCGCTGCACCATGTCACGGCCAACGTCAGCATGCGGGCCCGCGAACGGATCATCTCGATGCTCACCTCGCAGCTGCCGGGAGTCAACGACAAGCTCGAGGAGCTGCTGGCGTCGGAAGGTTAGGCCAGCGACTCCATCCACGCGCGGTGCAGCGCCGCGTAGCGGCCGTCGTCGCGCGCGATGAGATCCTGCGGCGCACCGTCTTCGACGACGCTGCCGTGTTCGAGCACCAGCACCCGGTCGGCGATCTGCACCGTGGACAGCCGGTGCGCGATCACCAGCGCGGTGCGGTGCGCGAGCACGGTTTCCAGCGCCCGCTGCACCATCCGCTCGCTGGGGATGTCGAGCGACGAGGTCGCCTCGTCGAGGATCAGCACCGCCGGGTCGGCCAGGAACGCCCGCGCGAACGCCACCAGCTGACGCTGGCCCGCCGAGAGCCGGCCGCCGCGTTTGGCGACGTCGGTGTCGAAGCCGTCGGGCAGCGCGGCGATGAACCGGTCGGCGCCCACCGCTTCGGCCGCCGCCAACACCTGCGCGTCGGTGGCCTCTGGTCTGCCGAAGCGGATGTTGTCGGCGACGGTGCCGTCGAACATGAAGTTCTCCTGGGTCACCATCACGACGTGCCGGCGCAGTTCGCTCTGCGACAGGTCACGCAGATCCACACCGTCGAGCGTGACCGCGCCCTCGGTCGGGTCGTAGAACCGCGCGATCAGCTTGGCGATCGTGGTCTTGCCGGCGCCGGTGGTGCCGACCAGCGCGACCGTCTGCCCCGCAGGCACCGTCAACGTCAGACCCGGCAGCACCGGCCGCCCCTCGACGTATTCGAAACGCACACCGTCGAAGGCGATCTCACCGCGGACGTCGGTCAGCGCGACGGGCTTGCGCGCATCTGCGATGCCCGGGCGCACCGCCAGCACACCCGCGAGCTTCTCCAGCGCCGATGCCGCCGACTGGAAAGTGTTGAAGAACTGCGAGATCTCCTGCATCGGTTCGAAGAACATCCGCAGATACAGCAGGAACGCGGTGAGGGTGCCGATCGTCATCTGGTCGCCGAGCACCCGGTAGCCGCCGTAGAGCAGCACCACCCCGGTGGTGAGGTTGCCGACGAGCTTGACGCCCGGCATGAAGATCGCCAGCAGTTGAAAGGTGCGCTCGTTGTCGTCCTTGTACCGGTCGGCGAGGTCTTCGAAGATCTGCTGGTTTCGCGGTTCGCGACGGTAGGCCTGCACGGCCTTGATGCCCGTCATCGTCTCGACGAACTGCACGATCACCAGCGCCGCGCTCTCGCGCACCCGCCGGTAGGTCAGCGCCGACTCGTTGCGGAACCACCACACCAGACCGACCAGCACCGGGAACGCGGTCAGACACATCAGCCCCAGCCGCCAGTCCAGCGTGATCAGCAGGATCGCGGTCCCGAACAGCGTCAGCACCGCGGTGATCAGGCTGTCGAACCCGGTCTCCAGCATGTCCTGGATGGCCTCGACGTCGTTGGTGGACCGGCTCACCACCCGCCCGGACGTGTAGCGCTCGTGGAACGCGATGTCGAGGCGCTGGAAGTGGCGAAACACCCTGCGGCGCAACTCGCATAGCACTTTCTGCCCGATCCGGCCGGACCGGCGCAGGAAGAACATCCGGCTGGTGGCCTGCACCACGACCACCACCGCCAGCACCGCGACGATCGTCATCAGCGTGCGCGCCGAACCGCCCTCGACGATCGGCGGGATGCCGTGGTCGATGCCGCGCTGCACCAGGATCGGCACCGACAGCCGCGCCGCGTTCTCGACCACCACGACCAGCGCGAGCAGACCGATCGTGAGGCGGTAGGGCCGCAGCAGCGAACCCAGCAGCTGGCGCGCCTCGCGGCGCCGCGGCACGCTCTCGTCGATCGGCAGGTCGTCCTGTTTCTCGTCGAACCGGCCGCGCCATTCGGTTGTCGTCATCGGCGTTCGGCCTCGGAGCTGACGAACGGGTGCGGATGCTGTTGCTGCCCCTCCTCGACGAGGTGCTCGAGGCTGTTGCGCGCGTCGTCGCCCGCCCAGTCGCAGGCGCGTTCGGCGCCGTCGTCGAGTTCGTCGTCGGCGGCCAGCAGGAACCGGTACTGCGGCACCTCGGCCAACAACTCGGAGTGGGTGCCGACGTGGGTGATGGTCGCCCCGGAAGCACCGTCGCGCGCGAGCAGCGCGACCCGGTCGGCCAGCAGCACCGTCGACGCGCGGTGGGCCACCACGATGCCGGTGACCGCGTGCAGCACCCGGCGCAGCGCCTCCTCGACGACGGCCTCGGTGTGCACGTCCAGCGCGGACAGCGTGTCGTCGAGCACCAGGATCCGCGGTGCCGCCAGGATCGCGCGGGCCAGCGAAAGCCGTTGCCGCTGACCGCCGGACAGGCTCATGCCCTGCTCACCGATGCGGGTGTCCAGGCCGAACGGCAGGTCGTAGACGAAGTGCGCGGCGGCGACGTCGACGGCCTCGGCGAGCTGGTCATCGGTGGCGTCCGGCCGACCGAGCCGGAGGTTCTCGGCCACCGACATCGAGAACAGGGTGGGGTCCTCGAACGCGGTCGCGACGGTCTGGCGCAGCGCCGACAGCGACAGCTCGCGGATGTCGCGGCCGTCGATACGGATCGAGCCCTCGGTGACGTCGTAGAGCCGCGACAGCAGCGCGGCCAGCACCGATTTGCCCGACCCCGTCGCACCGACCAACGCGACCGTCTCCCCCGGTTCGACGGTGAGGTTCACGTGCCGCAGCACCCACTCGTCGGAGTCCGGGAAGCGGAAACCCACGTCGACGAGTTCGAGCCGGCCCCCGCGCGGCGGCTCGGTGACGGGGCCGTCGACCAGTTCCCGTGGTTCGTCGAAGATCTCGGCGATCCGGTTCGCGGCGGTGAACGACTCCTGGGTCATCGACAGCAGGAAGCCCAGCGACGCGATGGGCCAGACCAGCGACAGCATCATCGTGATGAACGCGACCAGCGTGCCCATCGTCACGTGGCCCTCACCGGCGGCGTACGCGCCGAACCCGAGCACCACGATCAGCGTCAGGTTCGGGATGACCTCGAGCAGGGTCCAGAACTTCGCCGACACCGACACCCGGTCGAGCTGCGTCTCATACAGATTGGTGAGCTGCTCGTCGAACCTGTCGTACACGTAGTCCTCGCGGCCGAACGACTTCACCACCCGCAGCCCCAGCGCGGACTCCTCGACGTGGGTGGCGACGTGGCCGGCCTGGTCCTGCGCCAGCCGCGACAACCGGGTGTAGGACTGCTGAAAGTGCAGCACCGTCAACGTGATCGGGACGATCGACACCACCACGACCACACCCAGCGGCCAGTACATGAACAGCAGGATCGCGGTGACCACGGTGATCTGCAGACCGTTGAGCAGCAGGAACAGCAGTCCGAAGGACATGAACCGGCGAATTGTGCCGAGGTCGTTCATGATTCGCGACAGCAGCTGACCCGACTGCCAGCGGCCGTGGAACGACATCGGCAGGATCTGCAGCCGCGCGTAGAGGTCCTTGCGGATGTCGGCCTCCACACCCATCGTCGCGCGCGCGGCCAGCCAGCGGCGGATGAACCACAGCACCGCCTCGGTGATCCCGATGCCCACCGCGGCGCTGCCCAGCAGCCACAGCCCGCGCGGGTCCTGCTGGCGCACCGGGCCGTCGATGACGGCCTTGGTCATCAGCGGGATCGAGACGGTGGCGGCCAGGCTGGCGATCGCGACCGTGACCATCGCGATCCAGCGGGCGCGGTACGGCATCAGGTAGGGCAGCATCCGCCACAGGTCCGAACTCGGCCGCGGCCGGTCCGGCGGCCGGGCGATCGCCGGCGCCGAGCGCAAAGCATCCCTCATGCGGCCTCGTTCTCTGTGTCCTGGATCCCGAACTGGGTCTCGTACAGCTCGGCGTACCGGCCCCGGTGGCCGAGCAGTTCGAGGTGGGTACCCCGTTCCACGATTCGACCATCCTCGACCACGAGGATCTGGTCGGCCGCGCGGACCGTGGACAACCGGTGGGCGATGACGATCGAGGTGCGGCCGGCCAGCGCTTCGGCCAGCGCCTGCTGGACCGCGGCCTCGGACTCCGAGTCCAGGGATGCGGTGGCCTCGTCGAGCACGACGACCCGCGACCGGCCGAGCAGCAACCGGGCGATCGTGAGGCGCTGCCGCTGCCCGCCCGAGAGCCGGTAGCCGCGCTCGCCGACGACGGTGTCCAGGCCGTCGGGCATGTCGGCGACGACGTCGGACAGGCGGGCGCGTTCGAGCGCGCGCCACAGGTCGTCGTCGGTGGCGCCGGGCGCGGCGAGGGTGAGGTTGTCGCGGATCGACTCGTGGAACAGGTGCCCGTCCTGGGTGACGACGCCGACCGTGTCCTTCAGCGAGGCGAACGACACGTCGCGCACGTCGACGCCGTTCAGCGTGATACGGCCGGCATCGACGTCGTAGAGGCGGGCGATCAGCGAGGCGATCGTCGACTTGCCCGCGCCCGAGGAGCCGACCAGCGCGACCATCTGCCCCGGCTGCGCGGTGAACGAGATGCCGTGCAGCACTTCCTCGCCGCCGCGGACGTCGCTCGCGCTGAGCTCGGCGACCTCCTCGAGCGAGGCCAGCGACACCTTGTCCGCCGACGGGTAGGCGAACCGCACGTCGTCGACGACGACGGACACCGGCCCGTCGGGCACGGTGACCGCGTCCGGCTTCTCGTCGATCAGCGGTTTCAGGTCGAGCACCTCGAAGACCCGCTCGAAAGACACCAGCGCCGAGGCGATCTCGACGTGCGCGTTGGCCAGCGCGGTCAGCGGCGCGTAGAGCCGGGTCAGCAGCAGCGCCAGCGACACGATCGCGCCGGCCTGCAGGTGGCCGCCGATCGCGAGGACGCCGCCGAGGCCGTACACCAGCGCGAGCGCCAGGGCCGACATCAGTGTCAGCGAGTTCATGAACACCGACTGCAGCATCGAGGTCCGCACACCGATCTGACTGACCCGCCCGGCGCGGACCGCGAACTCGCGCGATTCGGTCGCGGGGTTGCCGAACAGCTTCACCAACGTCGCGCCGGGGGCGGAAAAGCGTTCGGTCATCTGGGTGTTCATCGTCGCGTTGTGGGCGGCCGCTTCACGCGAGAGTTTGGCCATCGCGGCGCCGATGCGGCGGGCGGGCACGATGAACAGCGGCACGAGCACCAGCGACAGCAGCGTGATCTGCCACGAGATCGACACCATCACCACCACCGTCAGCGTGAGCGTCACCAGGTTGGACACCACACCGGAGAGGGTGTCGGAGAACGCCCGCTGCGCACCCATGACGTCGTTTCCGAGTCGGCTGACCAGAGCGCCCGTGCGGGTCCTGGTGAAGAACGCGACCGGCATGCGCTGCACGTGGTCGAACACCGCGGTGCGCAGGTCGAGGATCAGGCCCTCGCCGATGGTCGACGACAGCCACCGGGTCACCAGCGAGGTCGCGGTCTCGGCGAGCGCGACCACGGCGATGACGCCCGCGAGCAACAGCACCGTGCGCGTCGAACCGCCGGTGATCGCGTCGATCACCTTGCCGGCCAGCACCGGGGTGGCCACCGCCATCAGCGCACCGACGACGCTGACGCCGACGAACACACGCAGCCGCGCGTGGTGGCGGCCGGCGAATCGCCAGATGCGCCGCAGCAACGCCCGGTCGAGCAGCGAGCGCAGGTCGCCGCCGCGCGCCCGGGTCTGGCGGTACAGCGTCTGCCGGGCGACCGTCTCAATACTCATGAATTCACCGTAGGACCTCAACAATGGATGAGGTCAACGACTTCCCGGCGGGCCATGTCGACGGGGTTGCCGCAGTTCGCCGGGCGCATCAGGCAATATTGCGTACATGGACAGTTCAGCAGGTTCGCCCCGGGTCCTCGTCGTCGACGACGACCCCGACGTGCTGGCCTCGCTCGAGCGCGGGCTGCGGCTCTCCGGGTTCGACGTGTCGACGGCCGTCGACGGCGCAGAGGCCCTGCGCAGCGCGACCGAGACGCGGCCCGACGCGATCGTCCTGGACATCAACATGCCCGTGCTCGACGGCGTCAGCGTGGTCACCGCGCTGCGCGCGATGGACAACGACGTGCCGGTCTGCGTGCTCTCGGCGCGCAGCTCGGTCGACGACCGCGTCGCCGGTCTGGAGGCCGGGGCGGACGACTACCTGGTCAAACCGTTCGTGTTGCAGGAACTGGTCGCCCGGGTCAAGGCGCTGCTGCGCAGGCGCGGGTCCACCGCGACCTTCTCCTCGGAAACCATCCAGGTCGGCCCGCTGGAGGTCGACATCCCGGGCCGCCGGGCGCGGGTCAACGGCGTCGACGTGGACCTGACCAAACGCGAGTTCGACCTGCTCGCGGTGCTGGCCGAGCACAAGACCGCGGTGCTGTCGCGGGCCCAGCTGCTCGAGTTGGTGTGGGGTTACGACTTCGCCGCCGACACCAACGTCGTCGACGTCTTCATCGGCTACCTGCGCCGCAAGCTCGAAGCGGGTGGCGCTCCCCGGCTCCTGCACACCGTTCGCGGAGTGGGATTCGTGCTGAGAACCCAGTAGTCCGATGTCGCTGCTGTCGCGGATCTTCCGCCGCACCCCGTCGCTGCGCACCCGCGTCGCCCTGGCCACCGCGATCGGCGCGGCCATCGTCGTCATCATCGTCGGCACTGTGGTGTGGATCGGCATCACCAACGACCGCAAGGAACGCCTGGACCGTCGTCTCGACGAGGCGGCCGGCTTCGTGATCCCGCTGCTGCCGCGCGGCCTCGACGAGATCCCCAAATCGCCGAACAACCAGGACGCGGTCATCACCGTGCACCACGACGGCGAGGTGACGTCGAACTCGAATGTGGTGCTGCCGCCGCTGGATCCGGGCTACGCCGACACCTACGTCGACGGTGTGCGCTACCGGGTGCGCACCGTCGACATTCCGTACTATCCCGGCCCGATGCTGGTCGCCGTCGGCGCCACCTACGACGCCACCATCGCCGACACCAACAACCTGCACCGGCGGGTGATCATCATCTGCGCGTTCGCGGTCGGCGCGGCCACGGTGTTCGGCTGGGTGCTGGCCGCGCTGGCGGTCCGCCCGCTCAAACGGCTGGCCCAGCAGACCCGCCAGATCGACGCCGGCGACGCCGACCCCGACGTCGAGGTGCGCGGCGCGACCGAGGCCGTCGAGATCGCCGAGGCCGTCAAGGGGCTGCTCAAGCGGGTGTGGAACGAGCAGGACCGGACCAAGGCGGCGCTGGCGTCTGCGCGCGATTTCGCGTCGGTGTCGGCGCACGAACTGCGCACGCCGCTGACCGCGATGCGGACCAACCTCGAGGTGCTCTCCACCCTCGATCTGCCCGAGGAGCAGCGCAAAGAAGTGGTGGGTGACGTCATCCGGACCCAGTCGCGGATCGAAGCGACGCTGGGCGCGCTGGAACGACTGGCCCAGGGCGAACTGTCGACCGCCGACGACCACGTTCCCGTCGACCTCACCGAACTGCTCGACCGCGCCGCGCACGACGCGATCCGGATCTACCCCGACCTGGACGTGTCGCTGGTGCCCGCGCCGACGATCATCATCATCGGGCTGCCCGCGGGTCTGAGGTTGGCCGTCGACAACGCGATCGCCAACGCCGTCAAACACGGCGGCGCGACGCGGGTGCAGCTGTCGGCGGTCAGCTCACGCGAGGGTGTGGAGATCGCCATCGACGACGACGGCGTCGGCATCCCCGAAGAGGAGCGCACGATCGTGTTCGAGCGCTTCTCCCGCGGGTCGACGGCGTCGCACTCGGGTTCCGGTCTGGGCCTGGCGCTGGTCGCCCAGCAGGCCGAGTTGCACGGCGGGTCAGCGTCTTTGGAGGCCAGCCCGCTCGGCGGTGCGCGGCTCCTGCTGCGCCTGCCGGGCCATCAGTGATCTGCTCGAACGCGGCAGCCGGTCATCGGGTGGCCAGCAGGTCGATGACAAAGATCACGTCATCGGGTGGCCAGCAGGTCGATGACAAAAATCAAAGTCTTTCCGGACAGGCGGTGCCCGCCGCCGGCCGGACCGTAGGCCTGCTCGGGCGGGATGACGAGCTGACGACGGCCGCCGACCTTCATGCCCGGGATGCCGTCCTGCCAGCCCTGGATCAGGCCGCGCAGCGGGAACTCGATCGACTCGCCGCGGTTCCAGGAGCTGTCGAACTCCTCGCCGGTGTCGTACTCGACGCCGACGTAGTGCACCTCGACGTTGGCGCCGGGTACCGCCTCGGCGCCCTCGCCGACAACGAGGTCGGTGATCACGAGTTCGGCGGGCGGCGGGCCGTCGGGAAATTCGATCTCGGGCTTTTGTCCTGAAGAGGAAGTCACCGATCCACCGTAGTCGGGCACACTGGTGTCGTGGCTAAAGACCAAGACATCCTCGATCTGGTGAACCGCCTCGTCGCCGAGGAGCAGGAGCTGCGCTCTGCGCTGCAGAACCGCGAGATCGACGAGTCCGAGGAGCATCGGCGGCTGCGGGCGGTCGAGGTGCAACTCGACCAGTGCTGGGATCTGCTGCGGCAGCGGCGCGCGCTGCGGGAAACCGGCGGCGATCCCCGTGAGGCCGAGGTGCGGCCGCCCGACGAGGTCGAGGGTTACCTGAACTGAGCGCCTACAACGCCACCGGAGCCGCCCCGGCGGCGACATACAACACCATCGTCGTCGGTGGCGGGCACAACGGGCTGGTGGCGGCCGGTTACCTGGCCAAGGCGGGCCGGCGGGTCCTGGTGCTCGAGCGCCTCGACCACGTCGGCGGCGCCGCGGTGTCCGCCCAGGCGTTCGACGGCGTCGACGCGCGGCTGTCGCGCTACTCCTACCTGGTCAGCCTGCTGCCCCGACGCATCGTCGACGATCTCGGCGCCCGGGTCCGGCTGGTGCGCAGGCGCTACTCCTCCTACACCCCCGACCCCGCGACGGGCGGCCGCAGCGGGCTGCTGATCGGGCCGCCGTCGACGTTCGCCGCGATCGGGGCCGCCGACGACGAGGCCGGCTTCGCCGAGTTCTACCGCCGCTGCGGCGTCGTCACCGAGCGGTTGTGGCCGTCGCTGCTGGAGCCGCTGCTGACACGTACCCAGGCGCGATCGCTGGTCGGCGATGCCTGGCGGTTGGTGGTCGACGAGCCGATCGGGCATGCGATCACCTCGGCGGTCGGCAACGACGTGGTGCGCGGGGTGATGGCCACCGACGCGCTGATCGGGACGTTCGCCTCGCTCGAGGAGCCGTCGCTGCGGCAGAACGTGTGCTTCCTGTACCACCTGCTCGGCGGCGGGACCGGCGACTGGGACGTGCCTGTCGGCGGAATGGGCTCGGTGACCGGTGCGCTGGCCGCGGCCGCCACCGGTTACAGCGCCGAAATCGTTTGCGGCGCCGACGTTTACGCCGTTGACCCGGACGGGCAGGTGCGGTACCGCAAGGACGGTGCCGAGCAGACCGTTCACGGCGAGGTCGTGCTGGCCAACGTGACGCCGACCGTGCTGGCCGGACTGCTCGGCGAACCGGCACCCGCGGCGGCGCCCGGCGCGCAGGTCAAGGTGAACCTGATGCTGCGCCGACTGCCGCGGCTGCGCGACGAGAGCGTCACCGCCGAGCAGGCTTTCGGCGGGACGTTCCACATCAACGAGACCTACCGACAACTGGATGCCGCGTATACGCAGGCGGACGGCGGCGCGGTGCCCGACCCGCTGCCGTGCGAGATCTACTGCCACTCGCTCAACGACCCGTCGATCCTGTCGGAGCAATTGCGGGCCTCCGGCGCGCAGACGCTGACCGTGTTCGGGCTGCACACCCCGCATCAGCTGGCGCAGGCCGGCGATCCGGACCGGATGCGTGACCGGTTGACCTCAGCGGTGCTGACCTCGTTGAATTCGGTTCTGGCCGAGCCGATCCAGGATGTGCTGATGCAGGACGCGTCGGGCCGGCTGTGCATCGAGACCAAGACGACGGCCGATCTGGAGCATTCGCTGGGCATGACGGGCGGCAACATCTTCCACGGGGGGCTGGCCTGGCCGTTCGCCGAGGAGGACGAACCGCTCGACACCCCGGCGCGGCGCTGGGGCGTGGCCACGGCGCACGACCGGATTCTGCTGTGCGGCTCGGGGTCTCGACGCGGCGGCGCGGTGTCGGGTATCGGCGGGCACAATGCGGCGATGGCGGTGCTGGAAAGTTAGGGCATCTCGGCGGCCGTTGTGATGTGCCCCTCGAAGCCGTGGTCGGCGGCCAGCGCGCAATAGCGGTCCTTCAACTCGCGATAGGCCGGTTCGTTGCCGAGCGCCAGGGCCAACTGAGCGCGAAGCCGCAGAACCATGACGTCGCCGATCACACAGTGCGGCTCCGATTGCGCACTGGCCAGTCTTTCAATCGCCGACTGTGCCTCCATCACATCGCCTTTCGTCCCTCGGGCGAGCAGGAGTTGCACCAGGGTCTGCGTGCAGCCCTCGACATTGGAGAAATTGCCCGTTGTGAACACGGTCTCTGTGGACGAGCGCACCTGTTCTATGGCACCGTCGATGTCCTCATCGGCATGCTCGGCGGCAAGAAGCACCCGCACCGGCGGCACGATGTTCATCGCGTACTGCTCCCGTTCACACGTATCACACATCTCGGAGAGTAGGGCCAGCCCACGCGCACGAGCTGAGGAGTCGCCGAGCGCCAGCGCCACCCCGAGCGCCAGGCGTAGCAGTACCAGCGGCAGGTCCTCGGTGCTGCGCTCGGCCAGCTCATGAATCTCGATCAACTCCTCGAGACCTGCGTCGGTGATCGGCAGAACTCCTCGACCGATATTGACGTACTTGTATGCGGCGGCAACCGCCAGCGACGTCGGATCGGCACTGCGCGCCATCGCCACCGCCCCGTCCATGTCCTCCCGCCATCCGCTTGCGCCGATGCTGCAGCGGGCGAAACCACGGAACACGTACGCGAGTGCCAATGGTGAGCCGAACATGAAGCTTCCCGCCGAACAGTCGCCATCGGCGATGTCGATGACAGCTTGCGCCCATCGCAGCGCGTCCATCCACTGCGCTGCTTGCAGTTTGGCGATGCAGGCGGGTAATGCAAGGCCGATCGTCAGGTTCGGGTCACCGATGGATTCGACGAGCGCCATTTGCTCGGATGCTTGAGTAGACGCTTCGAGAATCCGTCCTCGCAGCATGTGCTCCAGAGCCATCCCCGCCATTCCGGTGGCCAGCGACGCCTTGTCGCCGGCCTCTATGCACAACATCCGAAGCTCGTCGAACCGCTCTGACATGTCAGGATGAAAGCGTCGGAACGCGCTGCTGCACAACAAACTCCGCGGTGCAATCCTCATCTTCAGGCGATCCGGAACTTCCGGAGGTAGGGCATCCGCCACTCGACGTGCGCGTTCCCAGCTGAGCTGGGCCGCGACGTTGTCGCGATTGTTCGACCACGCGCCCGCGCGCATATGCCAGTCATAGGCGCTGCGAAGTTCGCCGGCCGACTCGAGATGTTCTGCGATCAGGGCCGCGTTCTGGTCGCTCTGCTCGATGGTGGCCGCGACCTGTCTGTGCAAACGCGCCCGCTCGGATCTCAGTTGTGACTCGTAGGCCACCGCTCGAATCAATGCGTGCCGGAACGTGTAGTGGGGATCGACGCCGAACACGGTCTGATCGATCAGCTCCGCCTTGACCAGGTCCTTGAGCTCGGGCTGAATACCCAGCGCCTCCAGAAGTTTTCGGCTGAACTCAATTCCGATCACCGCTGCTCCGTTGAGCGTACGCTTTGCCGCCGGACGCAGACGGTCGATTCGTGCGGCGATCACCGCCTGCAGCGTCTGGGGCACGTTCACTTCGTCCGTCGGCTCGATGCACAGATAGCAGCCCCGACCCCCGATCAGCACCTGGCGCTCGGTGAGATCACGGACGATCTCCTCGGCGAAGAACGGGTTGCCCTCGGCCCGTTCGGCGACCAGATCGGCGAGTTCGGTCACCGAGCCGTCCTTACCCAGCAGCTCGGTGCTCAGCTGCGACATCTCTGCGTCAGCCAGCGGCTCGAGGGCGATGGTTTGAGACCGGGGCGCGTGAGCGAGTGGTCCGTCGTACTCGGGCCGGTAGGTGATGAGCACGAAAAAGTGGGTACGGGGCACGACGGTCAGAAAGTCGGTGAGCATCGACTCGCTGAGCCCGTCGATCCAGTGTGCGTCCTCGATGACGTACATCGTCGGGGTGACCCTCGCGAGCGCGGCGGCATTGACCAGCGCCGCGATCCGGCGCCGGCGTGCGTCGGGATCGATCTGAGGCAGGGTTGCGGCGGGATCGCCGATACCCAGAAGATCTTCGACGAGAAGCAGGTCCTCCTGGTCAGCGCCGGAGAATCCCACGCGGACTTGTTCCCGAGCAGTCGCTGCATCGAGTCCGCTTGCGCCGGTGGCGCATCTGAGCAGATTGGCGGCGGCATGAAACGGGATCTCCGCGGTGTGGGACTCGCAGGACGTGGTGAACACCTCGGCGCCGACGTTCCGGGCGCGCGACGTGATTTCCTGCACGACCCTGCTCTTGCCGATACCGGGCGGGCCCACCAGCCCCACGATTCCACCGTTCCCACCGACCGCGCGCTCGAGGATGCCGGTGAGCGCGGTCATCTCCCAATCTCGGCCGATGAATGTCGTCTGCAGCCGGGTAGGCCTTCTGTGTGGAGTGAGTCCCAGTAGACGGCGTGCAGGGACCGGCGCCGGCATTCCTTTTACAGGCACCAGTTCCGGGTCGTCCAGTACGGCGCCGCTCTCCACCAACCGCGCGGTCGATTCACTGACCATCACGCCGCCGGGCGGCGCCACCGCTTCCATCCGCTGTGCCATGCCGACTTGCTCACCGACTGCCGTGTAAGACAACGGGCCCGAACCGATCTCGCCGGTGATCACCACTCCAGAGTTCAGCCCGATGCGTAGCTGCAGAGCCACCCGGTCGCGCTCTGCGATGACGGCAGCCCACATCTGCGCTTCGTGCTGTATGTCCAGCGCGGCCCGGCAGGCGAGCAGCGCGTGATCCTCGAGCGCAACGGGCGCGCCGAACTCGGCCATGATCCCGTCGCCGGTGAACTTGTCGACCGTGCCCCCGTAGCGCTGAACGATCGTCGAGGATCGGTCGAACAACTCCGTCATGATCTCGCGCAGCCGCTCCGGTCCCAGCCTGGCGGCGATGTCCATCGACCCCACCACATCGGCAAACAGCACGGTCACCTGCTTGTACTCGGCACTGGAGCCCGCCGCGGCGACCGACGACCCGCAGGCGTCACAGAAGCGGGCACCGTCTCGCAGACCGGCACCGCACGACTGACACACGACCCCCACGATTCAATCGTGCGCCGAGCGAGAAGCCATGGCTGCGAAATCGCCGCAATCGCGACCAGGAATGCTATTTCGGCGCCGGCTCAGACGCCATCGGCGGCCACCAGCGGAGCGAGCCGGTCAGCCGAGCGCAGCGCCCGCCGCGACGTCGAGTAGAAACCGAGCACGGTGATCGCCACGCCGAGCGCCGCGCAGATCAGCCACAGCGGGCGGGTGGCCTCGGCGAAGTTCGCGCCCGTCGTCGCCAGCGCGGCGCCCGCGACCGAACCGCACAGCGCCACACCGATACTCACGCCGACCTGACGGCTGGTCGAGGCGATCGCCGATGCGGCGCCGGCGCGGTCGGTCGGCATACCGCTGACCGCGGCGTTGGTCACAGGCGCGTTGACCATCGAGAACCCGATGCCGAACACCGCGAACACCACCAGCAGTTGCCACACCGGCGTCGTCGCCGACAACGAGGCGAGCATCAGCGTCGCCGCGGTGATCAGCGTGCCCGCCGACAGCAGCGACGGCCGAGCCCCGAACCGTCCGACCATCCGGCCCGACAGCGGCGAGAACACCAGTGCGCCAACCGCGATCGGCAGATAGATCAGCCCGGTCTGCATCGGCGAGAAGCCGCGTTCGTCCTGCAGGTACAGCGACATCATGAACAGGAACGCACCCCACGCCGCGAACGCGCACACCGCGATCATCGTCGCCGACGCGAACGGGATGCTCTTGAAGAACCTCAGGTCGATGAACGGCTCGCGGTGCCGGGCCTCGTAGACCAGGAACCCGGCGAACGCGAGGACCACCGCGACGGCGATCGCCACCACTCGCCCGTCGGCCCAGCCCAATCCGGGACCTTCGATGAGCAGGAACACGATTCCGAACAGGAACGCCATTCCCAGTCCCTGACCGACCGGGTCGAGACCGCGCATCGTCGCCGACTTCGTCTCGGGCACGAAGACCGCGGTCAGCACGATGGCCAGTACACAGATCGGCAGGTTGATCCAGAACACCGCGCGCCAGTCGAGCACCTCGATCAGCGCACCGCCGACGATCGGCCCCGCCGCCATCGAGATGCCGACGACCCCGCCCCATACGCCGATCGCCCGCGCGCGTTCGACCCGGCCGGTGAACACCTGGGTGATGATCGACATCGCGACCGGGTTCATCATCGACCCGCCGATCGCCTGCAGGAACCGCGCGGCGATCAGTGTCTCGATGTTCGGCGCGAGGCTGCACAGCAGCGAGGCCACCGCGAACACGCCGAGCCCGAGTTGGAAGGTGCGTCGCCGGCCGAAACGGTCGCCGGCGGCGCCCGACAGCATCAGCAGCGACGCCAGCACCAGCGTGTAGATGTCGATGACCCACTGCAACTGGGTGCCCGAGGCGTCGAGGTCGGCGCGGATGCTGGGGATCGCGACGTTGACGATCGTCGCGTCCATCGACACGATCAGCAGGCTCAGGCAGCAGGACACCAGAATGATGGCCTTGCGCCTGGCGCTCAACCCCCCGACGACGGATTCGTTCACCTGTGAATCAGCCGAGTGTGGGGTTACGTCACGCTTCGGGCGCCGAACGTGTGCGGGTAATCCACGTTCGGCGCCAAAGGGTCAGCGCTTGTCGGAGTCGACGTAGTCGCGCTCGGTGTAGCCGGTGTACACCTGCCGCGGCCGGCCGATCTTGCCGCCACCCGCGTCGTGCATCTCCCGCCAGTGCGCGATCCAGCCGGGCAGCCGGCCCAGCGCGAACAACACGGTGAACATCCGGGTCGGGAAGCCCATCGCGCGGTAGATCACGCCGGTGTAGAAGTCGACGTTCGGGTAGAGCTTGCGCTCGATGAAGAAGTCGTCGGTCAGCGCGGCCTCTTCGAGTGTCTTTGCGATGTCGAGCATCTCGTCGTCGCCGCCGAGCTTGCCGAGGATCTTGTCGGCCTGCTCCTTGACGATGCGCGCCCGCGGGTCGTAATTCTTGTAGACCCGATGGCCGAAGCCCATCAGCTTGACGCCCTCTTCACGGTTCTTGACCTTCTTGATGAACTCGTGGACGTCGAAGTCGGCCTGGCGGATCTTCTCCAGCATCTCGAGCACCGCCTGGTTGGCGCCACCGTGCAGCGGGCCCCACAGCGCGTTGATGCCGCCGGAGATCGAGGTGAACAGGTTGGCCTGCGACGAACCCACCAGCCGGACCGTCGACGTCGAGCAGTTCTGCTCGTGGTCGGCGTGCAGGATGAACAGCATGTCCAGGGCGCGCACGATCTCGGGGTCGACCTCGTAGGGCTCGGCCGGGAAGCCGAACGTCATCCGCAGGAAGTTCTCGACCAGGGTCAGCGAGTTGTCCGGGTACAGGAACGGCTGGCCCGCCGACTTCTTGTAGGCGTACGCCGCGATGGTCGGCAGCTTGGCCAGCAGCCGGATCGTCGACAGCTCGACCTGGTTGTCGTCGAACGGATCCAGCGAATCCTCGTAGTAGGTCGACAGCGCGTTGACCGCGCTCGACAGCACCGGCATCGGGTGCGCGTTGCGCGGGAAGCCGTCGAAGAACCGCTTGAGGTCCTCGTGCAGCAGCGTGTGCCGCTGGATCTGGGTGGTGAACTTCTCCAGCTGCTCCTTGGTGGGCAGCTCCCCGTAGATGAGCAGGTAACTCACCTCGATGAAGTTGGACTTCTCGGCGAGCTGCTCGATCGGGTAGCCGCGGTAACGCAGGATGCCGGCGTCACCGTCGATGTAGGTGATGGCGCTCTTGGTCGAGGCGGTGTTGACGAAACCCTCGTCGTAGGTGGTGTAGCCGGACTTGGCCAGCAGCGAGCCCAGCGCGATGCCGTCGGAGCCTTCGGAGGCGGAAACGATATCCAGGTCGAGCGTGCCACCGGGGTACGAGAGGGTGGCTTTCTCTTCCCCACTCTTCGCGTTATCGGCCACGAGGTTCCCTTCGTCGCTGCTGGGAGTCGAACATTGCACTACAGAAGGTAGTCGCATTCCGGCGAGCGTGCCCCGCCGGGGGCGGTCAGTCGGTCACACCACCTGCCGCAGGTCCGCCGTCAGGGCGGTGAAGTCGTCGAACGTGGCCTGAAGACGGGTCGCCAGGTAGTCGACCGAGACCTGCGCCCAGTCGTCGACGTCGTCGGCGGCGGCGGTCAGCGAGGTCATGATCAGCGCGCTCCACACCGCCGAGGCCAGCCGCAGCCGACGGTCGTCGAGCCCCACTCCCATGCGGCGGGCCAACTCGCGGTCGATGGCGTCGCCGCGGTATTCCACCGACACCTGGCGCAGGGCGGCCGACGAGATCAGGATCCCGACGATGCACAGCACGCGCTCTTCGGTCAGCTCACCGGGCGCGGCGCGCTTGGAGGTCTCGGCCAGCGCGACGAACGAGCGCATCAACGCCTCGAAATTGTTCAGGTCGGCGGGTTGGCGCGCGAGTTCGGCCGCGGCGTGATCGAGGATCTCGTCGACCAGTGCCAGCGCGATCGAATCCTTGGTCGGAAAGTACCGGCTGAAGGTGCGCGGCGAGACATCGGCGATGGCGGCGATCTGTTCGACGGTGGTGTTGTCGAAACCCTGGAGGTGGCACAGCTTGACGGCCGCGTCGATCAGGGTGGCGCGGGTGCGCTGCTTTTTGCGTTCGCGAAGCCCGACGGGAGCCCCCCGTACATCCACCACAAACGGGATGCTATCGGCGATTCTTGAGAAAGAGCTTAGAAACTGTCGGCGCCCGACAGTTGTCCACCGTCAGACTTTGTCGCCCTGGGTCACGCGGTAGCGAACGAACGCCGGTGCCGCCAGCACCGCAAGCACGACGACGATCACGACCAGCGCACCGCCGCCCGCCGCGGCGACCGTCGTGCCGACCATCGCCGCCGCTCCCCCGTGCGCGGCGTCGGCCAGCCGCGGGCCGCCGGCGACGACCACGGTGAACACGCCCTGCAGCCGTCCGCGCACCTCGTCGGAAGCGGCCTGCTGCAGGATCGTCGACCGGAACGCCGCCGAGACCATGTCCGCGGCCCCGCCGATCGCCAGGAACGCCAACGCGATCCACAGCATCGTGCCCGCGCGGCCGCCCGCCATCCCACCCGCGAAGCCGAAACCGACCATCGCGGCACCCCACACCACGATCGCGACCACCACCGCCAGCCCCTGTCTGCGGATCCGCGGCAGCCATCCGGAGAACACGCCGCCGGCCACCGCACCGACCGACATCGCCGCCGCCAACAGCGCCATCGTGGTGCCGCCTTCGATCGGGCCGCCGAACGACTCGTGGGCCATCTGCGGGAACAACGCGCGCGGCATCCCGAAGATCATCGCGATCAGGTCGACGACGAACGACATCAGCACGACCTGGTTGCCCGCCAGATACCGGAACCCGTCGAGCACCGCGCGAAACCCGAAGCCCCCCGACGTCTGGCCGGAGGGCGGCATCGGCGACAGCCGGACCGTGGCCCACACCCCGACCAGGCAGGTCACCGCGTCGATCGCGTACAGCGTCGACAGGTCCACCCAGCGCAGCATCACCCGGCCATCAGCGGTCCGACGATCGCGCCGAACTGCATGACGGTCATGTTCAGCGAATTGGCCGCGGGCAGTTGCTCGCCGGGCAGCATGCGCGGGATGGCCGCCGAGCGGGTCGGCGAGTTGACCGCGTAGAAGCCCTGCTGCACGGCCAGCAGGCACAGCACCACCCACACGTTGTTCAGCGCGAGCGCGGCCTGCACCCACAGCAGCACCGACGCCAGCGCCAACCCGACCGAGCTGATGATGAGCAGCAGCCGGCGGTCCATCGCGTCGGCCCACGCGCCGCCCCACAGCCCGAACACCACCAGCGGCACCAACGCGAACAGCCCGGACAGCCCGACGTAGGCGGAGCTCTGGGTGAGCGCGTACAACTGCACCGGCACCGCGAAGATCGTCAGGTTCGCCCCGATGACGGTGACGATGCCGGCCAGCCACAGCCGCCGGAAGTCGGGCGTCTGCAGCGGCGTGGTGTCGGCGAAGAGCTTCCGCACGTGTTACGGCTGGAGGCGCTCGACGCTGACGCGGTCGCCCAGGTTGAGGCGAATCCTGTTGTGCACCCGGTTTTCCCGGCCCTGCCAGAACTCGACGACCTCGGCGGCGATGCGGTAGCCACCCCAGTTCGGCGGCACCGGCACCCTGTCGTGGTCGGCGAACCGCTGCGTCACCTCGTCGAGTTGGTCGAGCAGCGCGGCGCGCGAGGCGATCGGCGCGGACTGGTGCGACGCCCACGCGCCCAGCTGGGAGCCGCGCGGGCGCTTGGACCAGTACTCGGCGGTCTCCTCGGCGGACACCTTGGTCACCGCGCCGCGGACGTGGACCTGGCGGCCGATCGGGTACCACGGGAACGTGGCCGACGCGTACGGCGTCGCGGCCAGCTGTTCGCCCTTGGCGGAGTCGTAGTTGGTGTAGAAGGTGATACCGGTCTCGTCCACGCTCTTGCACAACACCGAGCGGGTGACCGGCCTTCCCGCCGCGTCGACCGTGCCGACCACCATCGCGTTGGGCTCGGCGACACCGGCGCGTTCGGCCTCGGTTAACCAGTTGCGCAGCAACTCAATCCAGCCGGTCGCCGGGTCGGGGCCGAGCCAGTCGGCGTCCAGGTCCGCGCTGCCGTCCTTTTCCACCGAACCGTATTCCACGCGCATCCTCGCCAAGTGCTCGTCGCCGACCGCCGCCACGGAACAACGCTACGCCCGGGGTCGGTGTGCAGGTTGTCGACCGACCGAAAATCGCGGGTGCGAGAATCGGCCCATGACCGCGGTGCCCGAAGATTTCGTTCCCGGCCTCGAAGGCGTCGTCGCCTTCACCACTGAGATCGCCGAACCCGACAAGGACGGCGGAGCGCTGCGGTACCGCGGCGTCGACATCGAGGACCTGGTCGCCCAGCGGGTCACGTTCGGCGATGTGTGGGCGCTGCTGGTCGACGGCGCCTTCGGTGACGGGCTGCCGCCCGCCGAGCCGTTCCCGCTGCCGATCCACAGCGGCGACGTCCGCGTCGACGTGCAGGCGGGGTTGGCGATGCTGGCGCCGATCTGGGGCTATCCCCCGCTGCTCGACATCGACGAGGCCACCGCGCGCGACCAGTTGGCGCGGGCGTCGGTGATGGCGCTGTCCTACGTCGCGCAGTCCGCCCGCGGCATCTACCAGCCGGCCGTCCCGCAGCGAACCATCGACGAATGCGCCACGGTCACCGAACGTTTCATGACGCGCTGGCAGGGTGATCCGGACCCGAGGCACGTCGAGGCCATCGACGCCTACTGGGTCAGCGCCGCCGAACACGGCATGAACGCCTCGACGTTCACCGCTCGGGTGATCGCCTCGACCGGGGCCGATGTGGCGGCCGCGCTGTCCGGTGCGATCGGCGCGATGAGCGGACCCCTGCACGGCGGCGCGCCGGCGCGGGTGATCCCGATGATCGAGGAGGCCGAGAACACCGGTGACGCCCGCGCGGTGGTCAGGGGCATCCTCGACCGCAAGGAGAAGCTGATGGGCTTCGGGCACCGGGTCTACCGCGCGGAGGACCCGCGGGCCCGGGTGCTGCGGGCCACTGCCAAGCGGCTCAAGGCGCCGCGTTACGAGGTGGCCGCCGCGCTCGAGCAGGCCGCGCTGGCGGAATTACGCGAGCGGCGCCCGGACCGGGCCATCGAGACCAACGTCGAGTTCTGGGCGGCGGTCATCCTGGACTTCGCGCAGGTGCCGACGAAGATGATGCCCGCGATGTTCACGTGCGGCCGCACCGCGGGCTGGTGCGCGCACATCCTGGAGCAGAAGCGGCTCGGCAAGCTGGTGCGGCCCTCGGCCATCTACGTCGGGCCCGCCCCGCGCAGCCCCGAATCGGTGCAGGGATGGGATCAAGTCGTCCGGTCATGACGACGACGTTCGCTGCCGCGGCAAGGGCTTTCGCGGACCTGGTGCACCGGGTCCCCGCCGGTTCGTGGCAGCGACCGGGTCTGGGCGAGTGGGATGTGCGGGCCCTGGTGGGACACACCTCGCGGTCGTTGACGACGGTGATCACCTACCTCGACACCGCCGCCGAACGTGAGGACGTCACCAGCCCGCAGGAGTACTACGCGCGGGTGAACCCGACCGCGCTGGGCATGGACCCGTCGGCGGTGACCGAACGCGGCAGGCAGGCCGGCCGCGACCTGGGTGACGATCCGGCCGCCGCGGTGGACGCGCTGGTGGGGCAGGCGCTGGACCGGCTCGAGGCGGTCGACGATCCGCTGATCCAGGTGCTCGGCGGCCTGGGCATCCGGTTGTCGGCGTATCTGCCGACCCGGGTGTTCGAGCTGGCGGTGCACAGCCTGGACATCGGTCGGGCGCTGGGCATTTCGGTGGATCTGCCCGGCGATGTGGTGGAGGACGCGCTGGTGCTGGCGGCCCGGATCGCCGCCGACGGACAGGGCGCCGAAGTGCTGTTGGCGCTGACGGGGCGCGAGCCGCTGCCGCCGTCGTTCTCGATCGTCTGACCGGTTGTCGGTGGGTGGTGGTTGCATGGCGCGTGCGCGATGAGATCCGTCGGCGCGGCGGGTCTGTACGCGTGAACCCACCCAATATCTGAGGAGACCGCCATGGCCATCGAGTTCGAGCCCGCCGTATCGCCCATGCTGACCGTCAGTGACGGCGCCGCCGCCATCGACTTCTACGTCAAGGCGTTCGGCGCCGAGGAACTGGGCCGGGTGCCGGGCCCGGACGGCAAGAAACTCTTCCACGCCGCGCTGCGCATCAACGGTGCGCTGGTGATGCTCAACGACGATTTCCCCGAGATGAACGACGGCAAGTCGGCCGCGCCGGAGGCCCTCGGCGGGTCACCGGTCACCATCCACCTCACCGTCACCGATGTCGACACCAAGTTCCAGCAGGCCGTCGATGCCGGCGCGACGGTCGTGATGCCGCTGGACGACATGTTCTGGGGTGACCGCTACGGCGAACTGCGCGACCCGTTCGGGCATCTGTGGTCGATGGGACAACCGATCCGCGAGGTCAGCCAGGAGGAGATCGACGCGGCGGTCAAACAGCACCAGTAGCCGACTCAGAACACGGCAGGGGCCACGTACTGCTGCAGCAGCCACAGCGGCAGCGCGTTCGACCCGGTGATCGCGCTGAGCGCGGCGATGCTCGCCGGCTTCGGGGTGCGTTCGAGTTCGGGGGTGGCCGGGTCGGAGCCGTAAAGCCCGAACTGCAGGTGGTAACCCTCGGACCACTCGAGGTTGTCGACGAACGACCAGTAGGTGTAGCCGCGGATGTCGGCGCCGTGCGCCACCAGGTCCTGCACGACGGCGATGTGGTTGGCGATGTAGGACGGGCGCTTGGTGTCCTCGTCGTCGGCGATGCCGTTCTCGGTGACCCACAACGGTTTTCCGTACGAGGCGGCCACCTCGAGGACCTCCCGGAAACCGCCGGGGTCGATCGGCTGATTGAAGTCGCTGCACGTCGGCGAGCTGGCCTGGCAGCGGACCGGCAGCCCGCGCAGGAACGGCAGCCCCGGGATCGGCGCGAAGCCGAAGCCCTGCATCGGCTGCGACCCGTAGTACTGCACGCCCATGAAGTCGACCTTGCCGACGAACTCGGGGTGGACCTCGTCGGGTGTCTTGACGCCGTCGAGGTTGGCGTCGACCCAGCCGTCGATGACGGCGTTGGGGAACCAACGGTTGAACATCTGGTTCCAGGCGTCGGCGGCCGCCACGTCGAGCGGGTTGACCGGGTTGGCCGGGCGGGCGGGCACCATGTTGTTGGTGAAGCCGACGAACGCGGTGCTGTCCCACGCGTGGATCGCGTCGTAGGCGCCGACGTGCGCCTTGGCCTGGTTGACCAGGAACGTCGAGGCCAGGTCGGGGCGGATCAGTCCGGGCGGCCACGCGGGGACCAGGCCGGGCAGGGCGAGGAACTGGGTGAGCACCGGCGGAACCGGTTCGTTCAGCGTCGCCCAGTTGTCGACCTGGTCGCCGTACTTCCACGCCAGGTAGGCCGCGTACTTCTCGAATTCGGTTGCGGTGTCGGGTGAGAGCCAACCCGCGGCGGGTGCGGGCAGCCCGAACTGCCCGAGCAGCCGCGTCGAGCCCGGGTCGTGTACCCAGGCCGGCAACGTGAAGTGGGTGACCGTGACCATCGGTTCCAGCCCGTGCGCGTGCAGCGCGGTCAGCACGTCGCGGTAGTGCTGCACCTCCTGCTCGTTGGCCAGCGCGTCCAGCGCCTGCAGATCGGCCAGGCTGATGGTGCCGCCCTCGTCGGAGATATCAACGGAGGCAGTGGAGTTCGGGAATATGCGGCTCCACTCGATGCCGATCCGGAACGAGTTCATCTTGAGCTCGTCGCGGGCCAGCGCCGCGTCCTCGGCGTAGCGGACGTAGGCGCCGGGCCCGTTCTCCGGGACACCCTTGGTCAGGCCGAGCAGCTGGTTGAGCGGATCGTGCACCCACTTGTACCAGTCGGAGTTCGGGTCGACGGGTGAACCTGGCCCGCCTTCGGCCTGGAACCCGGAATGCGCCACGCCCCAGCTGAATCCGTCGGGGAAGGACAGGTCGACGCCGTCGACGGCGGTCACGTCGACGCGGATGGTGCGGGCCACCCGGTGCCCGCCGCCGGGGTTGATCAGGTCGCCGAGGATCGGCACGAACTGCAGCAGCCCGAGCGGCCCGTTGAGGTGGAAGCCGGCGGCCTCGTCGTCGACGACGACCACGAACTCGTCGAACCCGCCGACGGCGGCCATCGCGTTCATCGGCCGGTAGGTGAAGGTGCCGTCGTCGGCGACCTCGACCACGCCGCCGTAGAGGGGGCGGCCGATCACGGTGTAGGTGAGCGGATCACCGTCGACGTCGGCGGCGCCGATGCTGCCGGTGACCACGACGTCGCCGTTCTCGTCGAGGCTCTGGCTGTTGAGCACGGGGTCGTAGGCGATGGTCGGCGAGGAGTTGAAGAACTCGCGGCGGACCCAGGCCAGCAGCGTCCACAGCGTCGGCGGTCCCGTCGGCGGCGCGGGAAGGCCGGCGGCGAACGGGCTCAGCGCCATGCTGACGAAGCTGGTGATCAGGTCGACGACGTAGTTGACCGCGGTGGCCGGATCGAACGCGGTCGGCCAGGGCCGCAGCGACGGCACCTTCGGCACGGTCAGCGTGGCCGCCGCCGCCACCGGCGCGTCCAGCGTAAGCGACTGTGCGACAGGCTGATCGATCTCCAGCGGCGTGTCCGGCGGGGTCTCGTCGTCTGTCGTGTCGACGCGCAGCTGCGTCGCGTTCACCCGCGCCTGTGGGAGCTCGGGTTCGGGCTGCGGTTTCGGCTCGGGCTCCGGCTGCGGCTCGGGCTCGGGTTCCGGTTCGGGCTGCGGTTCGGGCTCGGGCTCGGGCTCGGGCTCGGGCTCGGGCTCCGCTTCGGGTTCGAGTTCCGGCTCCTCGTCGTCCTCCCCGGTTTCGAGTTCCGGCTCGTCCTCGTCCTCGGGCTGGTTCTCGGACTCCTGCTCCGCATCGGTGTCCGAGGCCTCCGGCGGTGCGGCGTCAGCCGACGACTCCGACTCCGACGCCTCCGATGACCCCGACTCTGATGAGGAGGGTGTGTCGGCCCACGCGGGACCGCACCCGTACCCGGTGATCACCGCGGCCCCGATTCCGAGAGCGACGGCGAGCCTGCCCACCCGACCAACACACGCTGCGGCGTTCACGCCTTCGGTTTACTACGGTTGCCCCGCGCCCCGGGGCGGTTTGCACGATCTGAGCGCGCGGCGGCTACCGCCGCAGGCCGGCCAGCAGACGCCGCCCGATCGACGGCGCCGGGGCGTTTGCCGCGGCGGCCAGCATGTCGGGCACGGCGGTGAACTTGGCGCGCGGGCGCGAATCATCGCCGCGGGCGATCTCGGCGGCGTCGATCGCCTTCCAGCCGGCGGCGTCGACCATGTCGGGACACCGGCGGCGGACCAGCCGGTCGAGCGTGGCCGGCTTGCCCCGGTCGCCGGCCGGGTCGCGCAGCAGGCCGTCGTTGTAGTCGGCGACCAGGTTGCGCACCGTCTGCGCCGCACACGACTTGTTGGTCCCGATGAACCCCGTCGGCCCGCGCTTGATCCAGCCCGCGACGTAGCTGCCGGTGACCGGCCGCTGGGTGGCCGGGTCGATCACCCGACCGCCGTCGTTGGGCACCACGCCGGCGGACTCGTCGAACGGCAGATCGCGAACCGCCCTGCCGCGGTACCCGATCGAGGTGAGCACCAGGCCGGCGTCGATGCGGTGCCGGTCGTCGCCGGCGGTGAACTCGACGGCCTCGACGCGGGGTTCGCCGAGCACCCGCGCCGGGGTCAGCCCGTAGGCCAGCCGGATCCGCGGCCGCGTCGACGCGGTCGTCTCGGCCACCCCGAGCTTGCCCAGGATCTCCAACTTGTTGCGCGTCAACGGATCATCGGTGACCGCGAGGTCGCGTTGCACGGCGTCGTGATCGGCCGCCGACAGCACCACCTCGGCCGCCGACGTCAACCCGATGAGCTCGGGAAGTGTGAACGCGGACTGCGCAGGCCCCCGGCGCGCCGCGATCACCACCTCGGTGACATTCGAGCGCCGCAGCGCGGCCAGGGCGTGGTCGGCGATGTCGGTGCGCGCCAGCGTGTCGGGATCGGCGGTGAGGATGCGCGCGACGTCGAGGGCGACGTTGCCGTTACCGATCACCACGACCCCCTCGGAGCTCAGCTCGACTGGCAGCGAACTGAATTCGGGGTGGCCGTTGTACCACGCGACGAACTCGGTGGCGGTGCCCGTGCCGGGCAGATCCATACCGTCGATCTCGAGGCGACGGTCGTTGGGCGCGCCGACGGCGTAGAGCACGGCGTGGTGATGGTCGAGCAGATCGTCGTGCGTGAGGTCCGAGCCGACCTCGACGTTGAGGTAGAACCGGAACCCGCGGCGGTCGGCGATCCTGTCGAACAGCCGGGTGACGCGCTTGGTGCTCTGGTGGTCGGGCGCGACGCCGGCGCGCACCAGCCCGTACGGGGTGGGTAGCCGCTCGAACACGTTGACCCGCACGCCTTCCTGGGTGAGCAACTCGTCGGCGGCGTACATGGCCGCCGGGCCCGACCCGACGATCGCGACGGTCAGCGGGCCGGTCGGCCGCGGGTGCACCATCGGCGCCTCGAGGACCGGCGCCAGCTTCGACGTCGGCGGCAGCTTGCCTTCCGGTTCGGGGTAGAACGCCGCGTTGAGCGCGACGAACGGCAGCTGCTCGGTGGTCAACCGGCTGTCGTGACTGATCGCCCCGACCGGGCACGCCGTCACGCACGCACCGCAGTCGACACACGCGACCGGATCGATGTAGAGCATCTCGGCGGTCGCGAACCCCGGCTCGTCGGGTGTCGGGTGGATGCAGTTCACCGGACAGGCGTAGACACAGGACCCGTCGCTGCAACACGACTGGGTGATCACATGCGGCACGGGCGCCTCCTAGGCGGCGACCACGTGCTGGCGGGCCGGCTCGCTGCGGTACCGGCTGGGCCGGCCGTCGATCTTGCACAGCCGCCAGACCAACCGCGCGAACGGGTTCATCAGACCGGTCTCGTGGCAGAGCATCCGGACGTCGCCGAACATGTCGCGCAGGAACTGCCGCGACTCGGGCGCGCGGAAGAACAGGTCCTTCTTCACCGAGCGCGGGATGTCGAACTCACGCCAGAACGACTTGGGCGGCACGATGATCGCCTGGCACAACACGCGCATGATGATCGGCACGTTCCACGACAGCCAGAACCGCTGCCACCGCGACAGGTACGGCAGCCGCTTGCGCAGGTACTCGTGCGCGAACGAGATGTGGCGGGCCTCCTCGGCGACGTGGATCGCCATCACCCGCTCCATGATCGGGTGCAGCGCCTTGCCTTCGCGCAGCACCATCTTCTGCGTGTGGTCGATGGGCTCCTCGCCGGCCAGCACCCCGAAGAAGAACGGGATCGGCAGCGGCCCGGCGATCAGTGGGATGAACGGGGACAGCCACCGCAGCATCCGCGGCATGCCGGGCACGTCGGCGCCGATGCGATTGACCATCTCCTGGAACATCATCGTGTGGTTGCACTCTTCGACGGTCTCGTGCATGCAGTAGCGGTACTCCGGTGAGCCGTTGGGCACCCAGAACGCGTAGTTGGTCAGCCCGCGGATCAGGATGATCTCGAACTGCAGGCCGACCTTGGCGACGTTGGCCTGCCGCCACATGCCGATCTGGATCTGCCGCTCCCTGGGCTGCGCCTGGTACCACGGGTGGCGCCCGATCGGGTCGGTGCCGGGCAGAATCCAGCGGTCGTCGTCGTCGATCACCGCGAACTCGGGCGAGTTCCAGTCGATGTCGGTGTACGGGTTGAAGTTCCGTCGCACCGAACCCTCGGACAGCGTGGTGAGGGTGTGGGTGTACTGGGCGTCGTCGCTGACTTCCATGTTGCGGCGCCAGCGCCTGACCATACGAGTGCGAGCCATTCCGACCTCCTCGTCGAGGGACACGTCCACCTGCGTTGCGAAACACGGTACCGCAGGTATCGCATACCGGGAATAGCCCCTAATGGGATGTGTCACACCCCGGCTCACGGCCGCTCATGTGACGTGCGCCACTCAGGCGTTACTGGCGCCCGAATTCGCCGACCGCCGTCGCCCGGGTGCCATTGCGCACGACCGCGACGCCGACCTCGGTCATCGAGCAGTCGACGAGGACCGCGCGGTGACCCGGGCTGTTCATCCACCAGTTGACGGCCGCGGCGGGAACGGCACCGACGCCGTTGCTCCAGAAGATGATCTCGGCGTAGTCGCGGTAGCTGGTGTAACCGGCGTCGGTGATGCGCTGGCCGACCGATGACCCGTCGGACCCGACGTGTCCGACCACACCGTTGGCCATCATGTCGTTTGCCTGACGCGAGGCGGCCGCGTTCAGCTGGGGGTTTGCCGCGACCGGGCCGCATCCGTTGGCCGCGCGGGTGGAGTTGATCTGGTTGATCAGGGCTCCGTCGTCGGGCCCCTCGGCGTGCGCCGGGACGGCGAAGATTAGCGGTAGGAGGGCCGCTGCTGCGCAGGCCGGAATCGGGATCAAGCTTCTTATTCGACTTTTCACGTGGCCCCCTGGGCTGAGAGCTGCAGCCCCGACAGGTAACAGTATGGCCACAGCGACGTCTCTATACGAGCCGTTTACCCACTTTTTCGAATTTGCCGTGCCGACTCCCGCTTCGGCCCCGCAGGCGGGGTCACTACTGTTGTGCGCATGTCAGACCTGACGATCCCCGAGGACCTCAAACCCCGTGACGGCCGTTTCGGGTGCGGGCCCTCGAAGGTCCGGCCGGAGCAACTCGCGGGGTTGGCCGCGGCGGGCGACCTGTTCGGCACGTCGCACCGGCAGGCGCCGGTCAAAAACCTGGTGGGCCGGGTGCGCGACGGGCTGCGCCAGCTGTTCAGCCTGCCCGACGGCTACGAGGTGATCCTCGGCAACGGCGGCACCACCGCGTTCTGGGACGCCGCCGCGTTCGGCCTGATCGACAAGCGTTCGCTGCACCTGACCTACGGCGAGTTCAGCAGCAAGTTCGCGTCCGCGGTCGCCAAGAACCCGTTCGTCGGGGACCCGGTGGTCATCAAGGCGGATGCCGGCAGCGCGCCCGCACCGCAGTCGGACCCGTCGGTCGACCTGATCGGGTGGGCCCACAACGAGACCTCGACCGGAGTGGCGGTGCCGGTGACCCGGCCCGAGGGATCCGGCGACGCGCTGGTGGCCATCGACGCGACCTCGGCGGCCGGCGGGCTGCCGGTCGACGTCCGCGAATCCGACGTCTACTACTTCGCCCCGCAGAAGAACTTCGCCAGCGACGGCGGGCTGTGGGTGGCGCTGATGTCGCCGGCGGCACTGGCGCGGGTGGAGGCCATCGCGTCCGGCGGCCGCTGGGTGCCCGAGTTCCTCTCGCTGCCGATCGCGATCGACAACAG
Source organism: Mycolicibacterium flavescens (assembly GCF_001722335.1). Lineage (GTDB taxonomy): Bacteria > Actinomycetota > Actinomycetes > Mycobacteriales > Mycobacteriaceae > Mycobacterium > Mycobacterium flavescens. Next base: position 12,084 of record NZ_MIHA01000017.1, on the reverse strand, counting down.
CGTCAAGAACCAGACCTACAACACGCCCGCGATCGGCACGCTGCTGCTGTTCGCCGAGCAGTTGGACTGGATGCTCGGCAACGGCGGGCTGGACTGGGCGGTCAGCCGCACCGCCGACTCGTCGCAGCGGCTCTACGGCTGGGCCGAGGCCGCGCAGTTCGCGACGCCGTTCGTCACCGAGCCCGCGTTGCGCTCACAGGTCGTCGGCACCGTCGACTTCACCGACGACGTCGACGCCGCGGCGGTCGCCAAAACCCTGCGCAGCAACGGCATCGTCGACACCGAGCCGTACCGCAAGCTCGGCCGCAACCAGCTGCGCGTCGGGATGTTCCCGGCCATCGACCCCGACGACGTCAGCGCGCTGACCGCGTGCATCGATTACGTCGTCGAGCGACTCTGAGCACCGCGTGTCCTACCAGGTAACGGGCGGATAACACAGTAGTGTCCGAGTGATCGGGCTTGGCGCTAGCCCGGAGGAGGTCGGCATGCGAGAACTCAGAGTCGTCGGACTCGATGTTGACGGCAAACGAATCATCTGCGAAGCCGACGGCTCAGGCGAGAAGTTCATCCTGCGGCCCGACGAGCGGTTGCGCGCCGCCGTCCGTGGCGACCGGGTGAGCTCCACGTCGTCTCGAACTGAAGCCGAGGTGCCGACTGTGCTGCGTCCCAGAGAAATTCAGGCCCGGATTCGTGCCGGTGCATCGGTCGAGCAGATCGCCGAAGCGGCCGGCGTCGACATCGCCCGTGTCGAGCGGTTCGCCCACCCGGTGCTGCTCGAGCGCTCGCGCGCCGCGGAGCTGGCAACCGCCGCGCACCCGATGCTGCCCGACGGTCCGTCGGTGCTGACGCTGCTGGAGACGGTGACGACGGCGATGATCGCCCGCGGCCTCGATCCCGACGACACCGCGTGGGACGCCTGGCGCAACGAGGACGGTCGCTGGACCGTGCAGCTGGCCTGGAAGGCCGGGCTGTCGGACAACGTCGCGCACTTCCGCTACACGCCGGGCTCGCACGGCGGCACGGTGTCGGCGTTCGACGACGCCGCGAACGAGCTGATCGACCCGAACTTCGCCCGGCCGCTGCGGCCGGTGGCCGCGCTGCCCGAACCCGCCCCCGAACCGGTCGTCGAGCAGGCGGTCGAGGAGCCGACCCTGCCGATCGAGCCGCCGGTGCAGCAGACCCCGGAACCGCAGCCCGAACCCGAACCCAAGCCCAAGCGGACCCGCAAGGCCAAGGCCAGGCCCGCGGTCCCGGCGTGGGAGGACGTGCTGCTCGGGGTGCGCTCCAGCGGGCAGCGCTAGCTGCCGACGGCGACCGCCAGCAGCGCCAGCCACGCGATCGCCACCCCCACCCCCGAGCCCAGCACGAACCACCGCCACACCGGGCGTTCGCGCCAGCCCCACACCGTCGGGGCGAGTCCGCCGACCGCGACCAGGTTGAGGCCCAGCGCCAGGAGCCCGTGCACCCGCATCAGCCCGAGGCTGAGCACCACGATCGCGGCCGCGGTGACCGCCGCGACGAACGCCGCCACCGTCAGGCCCATCGCCCACGGCGTCGAGTCGTCGGTCATGCTAGGAATCTAGCCCGCTCGTAGAACGCCAGCGCCGCGGCGGTCGCGACATTCAACGAGTCCGTGCCCCGCGCCATCGGGATCCGGACCCGCGCGTCGGCGGCGCGCATGGTGTGTTCGGTCAGGCCCGGCCCCTCGGCGCCGACCAGGATGGCCACCGGGGCGTCGCCGACGTCGCCCATCGCCTCGGCCAACGTGCGAGACGTCGGCGCGGGGGTCATCGCCAGCAGGCGAAAACCTCTGTCCCGCAACAGCTCCAGGTCGGCGGGCCAGGTGCGCGCCCACGCGTAAGGCACCAACAGCGCGTGCCCCATCGACACCCGCACCGCGCGCCGGTACAGCGGATCGGCGCACCCGGTGCCGAACACCACCGCGTCGACGCCGAGGCCGGCGGCGTTGCGGAAGATCGAGCCGAGGTTCTCGTGGTCGTTCACGCCCTCGAGCACCGCGACCGTGCGCGCGTGGTCGAGGACCTCGGCCACGCTCAGTTCGGGGGCGCGCGAGGCCGACGCCAACACCCCGCGGTTGAGGTGGAACCCGACCACCTCGGCCATCACGTCGGCGCTCACGCGGTAGTAGGGCGCGGGGACCCCCGACAGGTTTGCGCGCAGTTCCTCGAGCCGACGGTCGGTGCCCATCAGCGCGCGCGGGACGAACCGCGACGCGAGCATCCGCTGGGCGACCAGCACGCCTTCGGCGATCACCAGGCCCTTACCGGTCGGCAGGTCCGGTCGGCGGTCGACGCTGTTGAGGTCGCGGAAGTCGTCGAGCCGGGGGTCGGCCGGGTCGGCGACATCGATGACGTCGCTCACCGGCCTTCTCGTTTCGTGTTGTGGCTCAGACTGTTTCGTCGACCATAGCGGTCAGCAGCTCGGTGGCCACCATCAGCGTCTTGCGCGACTCCTCGTCGAGATGGTCCAACCGGTCGCGCAGCCACTCCTGGCTGGCGCGGCGCTCGTCGTCGATCAGATCCAGGCCGGCGGGCGCCGCCGACACCAGCACCTGCCGTCCGTCGCCGGGATGCGCGGTGCGCACGACGAATCCGAGGTCGGCCAGCGAGGAGATGATCCGCGTCATCGACGGCGGCCGCACCCGCTCGCGCACAGCTAACGCGCCGGGGGTCATCGCGCCCTCCTTGGCCAACGTCGTCAACGCCGACAGCTGCGACAGCGAAATCGGGGAATCCGGTCGCCTGAACCGTAATTGACGCGCGAGTCGAATAATGGCGAGCGACAGGTCGTTGGCCAGTCGACAGTCGCCATCTTTCACATGGCAAAGGGTATCGAGCGGTCAGGCGGTACGTGAGCACAATGGACTACCTTTCATAGCAATGACCCCGCCGCGACCGCCGGAGCTGCCGGCCATCCTGCTCAAACCCGAGCCGGTGATCATCGTGATCACCGTGGGGTGGGTGCTGGCCACGATCCTGGCGTTCACCGTCTCGGAACTGCACGGGTGGCGCCCGTACACGGTGGCCGGCCTCGGGGTCGGCGTGCTTGGCACTTCGATCGTGATGTGGCAACGTCGCGCTGTGCGCCGCGGGTCCCGCGGAGCCCAGAGCGGTTTGACCTGACAGGAGGAAGCGATGGCGGCGCCGTTGTTGCAGGCCGAGATCGACATCAACGCCCCGGTGGGCAAGGTGTGGGAGCTGGTCTCAGATCTGAAGAACATGCCCCAGTGGAGCCCGCAGTGCCGGGCCATGAAGGCGTTCGGGCCGCTGCGCGCGGGCGCGCGCACCATCAACCTCAACCGCCGCAAGTTCCTCTTCTGGCCGACGACCAGCCGGATCACCGAGTTCGTTCCGGAGAAGAAGCTGGCGTTCCGGGTCAACGAGAACAACACCGTGTGGAGCTACGAGCTCGAACCGACCGCGTCGGGCACCCGGCTGGTGGAGACCCGGCACGCCGAGAACGGCGTCAAGCCGGTGTCCACGCTGCTGGTCAACGCCGCGATGGGCGGGGTGCCCAACTTCGAGCGGGAACTGCTCGAGGGGATGAACGAGACGCTCGCGCGCATCAAGGCCGCGGCGGAGCGCTAGTCGGCCGACTCGGTCAGATCGAGCACGCCGTCGTCGTACGGGTCGTACAACGGCGAGCCACCACCGGCCGGCTGCGGGGTGTCCGAGTGTGCGCCGCAACCGTATTCGGAGTCGACGACGTGCCCGTCGGCGGAGAACTCGTTGGCGCAGACGCCGAACATCCGGCCCAGCGACCCGGCCAGCGGAAGGTAGAACCCGCAGTCGCGGCAGACCCGGCGCGTCGACCGCGCCATCGCCGAACCCGGACCGTACTCACCGTCGTGCCACCGCTGCGCGGCCTCGGTGCGGCCCCACAGGCTCAGCACCTGGCGCCGGCCCAGGCCGACCTCGGCGGCGACCTCGTCGACCTCGGGATCGCCGGACGCCAGATAACCGGGCACCAGGCGCGGATCGTCGGCCGGCGGTGCGAGCAGATCGCCGGGGCCCAGGTCACCGGGACGGACCCGCTGATCCCAGGGCACCCATTTCGGCGCCAGCAGCGCCGTCGGGCCCGGAACGAGCACGACCTCGCTGATGGTCGCGTGGTCGGCGCCCGGCCACGCCGCGACCACCACGGCCCACTGCCAACCGCGGTACCCCGGCAGCTCGGCGAGGAAGCGATGGGTGGCCGCGGCGGGGTCGTCGAAACTGGCGCCCAGATATTCGCCGACGGTGTCTTCACCGCTGAACTCGACGATCGCCGCGCGCGCGTCGTCGACGGCACCCAGAAGCACCGCCTCCAGGTCCGGGCGCTCGGCGGATTCGGTCACACTGTCCATCGCTCCTAATAGTGCCTGACCGGTGAACCGGTAGCCACACCGGTTGCCTGCACGCCCGATACCGGGTCGATGGTGGACAATCGAGACCGTGACCGGACCGCGGCGTGACCCTCGCTATTACCCGCCGCGCCCGCCCGCCGACGACCAGGAACATCCCGGGATGGCGAACTATCCCAGCGACGGCACCTACCGCAGGCCGCGGCGCAGCGGACCGTCGCCGAGCGCCAACCGCTGGCTGCCCCCGCTGGACGAACCGGTACGCGAGTTCCAGAATCCGCCCCCGCCCCGCGGCGTGGGCGGCGCCGCCGGCGAACGCGTCACGGTCACCAGGGCCGCCGCCCAGCGCAGCCGCGAGATGGGCTCGAAGATGTACGGCCTGGTGCACCGCGCGGCCACCGCCGACGGGGCCGACAAGTCGGGGCTGACCGCGCTGACGTGGCCGGTGGTCGCGAACTTCGCCGTCGACGCCGCGATGGCCGTCGCGCTGGCCAACACCTTGTTCTTCGCGGCCGCCTCCGGCGAGAGCAAGGCCAAGGTGGCGCTGTACCTGCTGATCACCATCGCGCCGTTCGCGGTGATCGCCCCGCTGATCGGTCCCGCGCTCGACCGGCTGCAGCACGGCCGCCGCGTCGCGCTGGCCACCTCGTTCGGCCTGCGCACGGTGCTGGCGCTGGTGCTGATCGCCAACTACGACGGGGCGACCGGCAGCTTCCCGTCGTGGGTGCTCTACCCGTGTGCGCTGGGAATGATGGTGCTGTCCAAGTCATTCAGCGTGCTGCGCAGCGCAGTGACACCCCGGGTGCTGCCACCGACGATCGACCTGGTGCGGGTGAACTCCCGGCTCACCATGTTCGGTCTGCTCGGCGGGACCATGGTGGCCGGCGGGATCGCCGCGGGCGCCGAGTACCTGTTCAAGCTGTTCGAGGCGCCCGGCGCGCTGTACGTGATCGTCGCGGTGTCGGTGGCCGGCGCCGCGCTGTCGATGCGGATCCCGAAGTGGGTCGAGGTCACCGAGGGCGAGGTGCCCGCGACGCTGAGCTACCACGGCGGCACCGGTGAACTGCGGCGCCACCCCGAACAGCAGCCGTCGACCAAACCAGCGCGTCAGCCGTTGGGCCGCAACGTGATCACCGCGCTGTGGGGTGTGTGCACGATCAGGGTGATGGTCGGCTTCCTGTTCCTGTATCCCGCGTTCGTCGCCAAATCGCACGACGCCAGCGGCTGGGAGCAGCTGCGGATCCTCGGGCTGATCGGTGCTGCCGCCGCGATCGGCAACTTCATCGGCAACTTCACCGCGGCGCGGCTCAAGCTCGGCAGGCCCGCGCAGATGGTGGTGCGGTGCGCGACGGTGGTGACCGGCGCGGCGTTGGCCGCCGCGCTGACCGGCAACCTGCTGGTGGCCGCGGTCGCCACCCTGCTGACGTCGGGGGCCAGCGCGATCGGCAAGGCCTCGCTGGACGCGTCGCTGCAGGACGACCTGCCCGAGGCGTCGCGCGCCTCGGCGTTCGGCCGGTCGGAGTCGGTTCTGCAGTTGGCGTGGGTCGCCGGCGGCGCCGTCGGCGTGCTCGTCTACACCGACCTGTGGATCGGTTTCACGGCGATCACCGCGGCGCTGATCCTCGGGCTGGCGCAGACGGTGGTGAGCTACCGCGGCGAGTCGTTGATCCCCGGGTTCGGCGGTAACCGGCCGGTGTTCGCCGAGCAGGAGGGCGGCCGGGCCGACACGGCGGCGGTGGGCCGGAAGTGAGACGCGGTCTGGCCGCGCTGGCGGCCGTCGTAGTGCTGGCGTCGGTCGGCACGGGTGTGCTGGTGTGGCGACTGCGCGCCGAACCGCCGCCGAAATACCCTCAGATAAGCGCGTATTCGCACGGTCAGACCGTCCGGGTCGGACCGTACCGCTACTGCCTGGTGCTCGATCCCACCGACTGCGAGGTGTTCGCCGAGCAGGGCGAGCTGCCGGTCACCGAACGCAACGCGGTGCAGTTGTCGGTGCCCCCGGCGATCTCGAAGGCGCCGTGGGTGTTGCTGCGCCAGTACGAGGACGCCGAGGTCATCGAGGAGTTCCGGCCCAATACCCGGTTGGCGGTGACGATTCCGACGCTCGACCCGCGCCGCGGCAAGCTGACCGGGCTGACCGTGATGCTGCCGACGCTGATCCGCGTCGACGGCGAAGAGGTGCCCGCACCGCACGCCGAGTGGTCGGTGCGCACCGTCTGGTCCTAGCCGCTAGGCCGAGTGTTCGGCGGGCACCCGCTCCCCTTCGCGCACCGGACCCGGCGGGGTGCCGTCACCGAAGGGCCTGCCGCCCAACGACTCCCGACCGTGCGGGGTGAGCCAGTTGGACAGCTCGGGCCCCTTGGGGACGATGCGCGTCGGGTTGATGTCGGTGTGCACGATGTAGTAGTGCTGTTTGATCTGCACGAAGTCGATGGTGTCGCCGAAGCCCGGCGTCTGGAACAGGTCGCGGGCGTAGGCCCACAGCACCGGCATCTCGGAGAGCTTGGCGCGGTTGCACTTGAAGTGCCCGTGGTACACCGGATCGAAGCGGGCCAGCGTGGTGAACAGTCGCACGTCGGCCTCGGTGATCGTGTCGCCCACCAGATAGCGCTGGCCATCCAGGCGCTCGGAGAGCAAGTCGAGCGCGAAGAACAATCTGTCGTAAGCCATCTCGTAGGCCTCCTGCGATCCGGCGAACCCGCAGCGGTACACACCGTTGTTGATCTCGGTGTAGATACGTTGGGCCACTTCGTCGATCTCGTCGCGGTGCTTCTCGGGGTAGAGGTCGGGCGCGCCGTCGCGGTGGTACTGCGTCCACTCGGTGGAGAAGTCGAGGGTGATCTGCGGGAAGTCGTTGGTGACGACCTCACCGGTCGGCACGTCGACGATCGCGGGGACCGTGATGCCCTTGTCGTAGTCGGGGAAACGCTTCAGGTAGGCGTCTTTGAGCCGCGGGATGCCCAGCACCGGGTCGACGCCGCCGGGGTCCAGGTCGAACGTCCAGCTGTCCTCGTCGTGGGTCGGGCCGCAGAAGCCGATCGACAGGGCGTCTTCGAGTCCGAGCAGCCGGCGGACGATGATCGTGCGGTTGGCCCACGGGCAGGCCCGCGCGACGACGAGCCGGTAGCGGCCGGGTTCGACCGGGTAGCCGTCGCGGCCGTCGGCCGTGATGCGGGTGCCGATGTACTTGGTGTCGCGGTTGAACTCGCCGCCGGATTCGGACGTGTCGGCTACATATGCCATGTGCTCAGCATGCCCGCCGAAACTGAAGATATGCGTGTTCGAGCGCCCCAAACTCGCACACAAGTTCAGTTTCGCCGAGGGAACCGCAGCGTCGGCGGGGCCGTCCTATCAACGTGGACTGGCCGTTCCTGGGTAGCGAGGCCCTCGCCGCGGGTGTGGTCAACCGCTATCAGCTGACCACCCGCTACGACCAGATTCACCGCAATGTGTACGTCCCGCACGGACGCTCGCTGACCCCGGCGCAGAAGGCGTACGCGGCCTGGTTGTGGTCCAATCGGCGCGCGACGCTCGTCGGCCTCTCGGCCGCGGCGATACACGGCGCCAAGTGGATCGACCGCAGGCTGCCCGCCGAGCTCAACCAGCCCAGTCAGCACAAGACCCGAGGGATCGTGCTGCGCAACGACACTCTCCCGCCTACCGAAGTCGCCGTGGTCCGCGGCCTGCCCGTCACGACAGCGGCCAGGACGGCATTCGACCTCGGCCGCCGAGCCGGCCGGACGCTGGCCGTCATCCGCGTCGACGCGATGCTGCAGGCCAGCTCGCTGAAACTGTCGGCCGTCGCGGCGCTGGCCGAAAGCCACCGCGGGGCTCGCGGGGTGATCCAGCTGCGCGACGTGCTCGAACTGGCGGACCCCGGTGCGGAATCACCGCAGGAGACCCGCACCCGACTGGTGCTGACCGACGCCGGTATCCGACCGTCGCACACCCAGATCGACGTCTACGACCAGCGTGGGCACGTCGGGCGCATCGACATGGGGTGGCCGCAGTGGAAGGTCGGCGTCGAGTACGACGGCGAGCAGCACTGGACCAACCCCGCGATCCGAGCGGCCGACATCGAACGCCAGGCCCGACTCGAGGCGCTCGGGTGGCGCATCATCCGGGTCAGCGCCGAACTGCTGCGGTACCGGCCGTACACGATCGTCGAGCGCGCCACCGCCGCACTACGCGCCGCCGGCGCGACTATATGACCGCCGAAACTGAAGACATGCGTGTTCGAGCGGCCAGAAATCAGTAACAAGCTCAGTTTCGGCGCCGAACCCCAGAAGAATCAGGCCTCGAGTTCGCGGGCGACCGCACGCACCACTTCGGAGACCCGGCGGGCGGCCTTGCGGTCCGGGTAGCGCCCCTTGCGCAGTTCGGGCTGCACCGCGCTCTCCAGCAGCGTGATCATGTCCTCGATCATCCCGTGCAGCTCGTCGGGGCTGTGCTTGCGCTCGGCGGCCGCGGCCTCGCGGCGGGTGCGCGACAGGCTCGGCGGCGGGTCGATGACCTTCAGGCTCAACGCCTGCGGGCCGCGGCGACCGGCGGCCACCCCGAACTCCACGCGCTGGCCGGCCTTGAGCGTCTCGACACCGGAGGGCAGCGCCGACGACCGGACGTAGACGTCCTCCCCGTCTTCCTGAGACAGAAATCCGAAGCCCTTTTCGGCGTCGTACCACTTAACCCGGCCGGTCGGCACTGAACTCACCCGCTTGTCGTCTACTACTTACATAAGGAAAGCGCCCCGTATGCGCCGGGACGCGTGCTGTCCGATCCTACTCTGACCTCGACCTCGCCAGCACCCCAGTATCGGTAGGCTGGGGCCACCGCCCGAGGAGAAGAAACCCCCAAATGCGATTGCTCTTGAACGTCATCTGGTTGATCTTCGGCGGCCTGTGGCTGGCGCTGGGCTACCTGCTCGCGGCGCTGATCTGCTTCGTACTGATCATCACCATCCCGTTCGGTTTCGCCGCGCTGCGCATCGCGGTGTTCGCGCTGTGGCCGTTCGGCCGCACGGTCGTCGACAAACCAGGACCGCGCCCCGGCGCGCTGGTCGGCAACGTCATCTGGGTGATCCTGTTCGGCGTCTGGCTGGCGCTCGGACACATCATCACCGCGGTCGCCATGGCGATCACGATCATCGGCATCCCGCTCGCACTGGCCAACCTGAAGCTGATCCCGGTGTCGCTGATGCCGCTGGGCAAGGACATCGTGCCCGTCGACTCGGTGGCCAACCCGGACCGGGCGTTCGCATGACCGTCGTCGGACTCGGATTGCCCAGCGTCGCCACGATTTCCTCGGCGCCGGCCACCTCGGCCCCCGCCGACGGTCCGCTCATCGACACGTTCGGGCGGATCGCCACCGACCTGCGGGTGTCGCTGACCGACCGCTGCAACCTGCGCTGCACCTACTGCATGCCGGCCGAGGGGCTGGACTGGCTGGAGTCCGACCGGCTGCTGCGGCCCGCGGAACTGACCCGGCTGCTGCGCATCGCGGTGACGCGGCTGGGCATCACCAGCGTCCGGTTCACCGGCGGTGAGCCGCTGGTGGCCAAGCACCTCGAGGACGTCATCGCCGCGACCTCGTCGCTGCGTCCGCGCCCGGAGATCACGCTGACCACCAACGGCGTCGGGCTGGCCCGCCGCGCCGAGGCGCTGAAGCGGGCCGGGCTGAGGCGCATCAATGTCTCGCTGGACACCGTCGACCCCACGCGCTTCGCGGCGATCACCCGTCGTGACCGCCTCTCCGACGTGCTCGCCGGTCTCGCGGCGGCCAAGGCGGCCGGCCTGGACCCGGTCAAGGTGAACGCGGTGCTCGACCCGGAGACCGGGCTGGACGACGCCGTCGCGCTGCTGCGGTTCTGCCTCGAACACGGCTACCAGCTGCGCATCATCGAGCAGATGCCGTTGGACGCCGGGCACGCCTGGGAACGCGGGCGCGCGCTCAGCGCCGACGACATCCTCGCGACGCTGCAGCAGCACTTCGATCTCACCCCGGACACCGCGCCGCGGGGATCGGCGCCCGCCGAGCTGTGGCAGGTCGGCGGCGGTGGCACCGTCGGGATCATCGCCTCGGTCTCGCACGCGTTCTGCTCCGCCTGCGACCGCACCCGCCTGACCGCGGACGGCCAGGTCCGCAACTGCCTGTTCGCCCGCCAGGAAACCGACCTGCGGCTGCTGATGCGTTCGGGAGCCGACGACGCCGCGGTCGAGGCGGCCTGGCGCGCGGCGATGTGGGCCAAGGCGGCCGGACACGGCATCAACGATCCCGGCTTCGTCCAACCCGACCGGCCGATGAGCGCGATCGGAGGCTGAATGACGCGCCCTGACGAGAAGACGCTGACGACCCTTGCGGTGACGGTGCGGTTTTTCGCGGCCGCCCGCGCCGCTGCGGGTAACGATGAGGAGACGATTCGGCTTCGACCGGATACGACGCTCGCCGAACTCGTCGCAGAGCTGGCCGAGCGCAACGAGAATCTGGCAAAAGTGCTGAGACGCTGCTCGTTTCTGGTCGACGGGGTAGCCGCGCGGGCGGACGCGACCGTGCTGCGCGATACCCAAACGGTCGATGTTCTTCCCCCTTTCGCCGGCGGATAGCGGTGATTTCCGTCACATAACGGAATGGTCACAGACTGGCTACGACCCGGTTTAGCGGCCGATAGTCCTGCGTAAACGCCGAAAACTCCTGGCGGTTTAGAGCCCTTTTAATATTTGCCGCATCCGGAAACGCCGTTGCGCGCCAAAGGTGACGGGTCCCTTGCGAGCGGATACGGTTCTGTCCCAGGCCGGTCGCCGCAAATCGACCGACCGCCGTGCCCAGCAGCGCCGAGCTCCATCCGCTGGACCACGGAACCGACGAACACCAAAGGATGGAGGCGGGGGACCCAACCGGTCCGCCGTGTCGACGGACCAGGAGCCACTTCGGTTCCTTGGGGTGAAGCCGAGTCGTTCGCGACCCGGCCGGGCAACCTCTCCAGCCCGAACCCGACAGCTGACCTCGCAGGCGCCGACGAGAGGATATTGGCGTACCTATGAGTGGACGGCATCGCAAGCCCACTGCATCAGCCGTAAACGTCGCGAAAGTCGCCTTCACAGGCGCGGTTCTGGGAACCGGGAGCCTCGCTCTGGCGGGGCACGCCAACGCCGCGACCGACGGTGAATGGGACCAGGTCGCCAAGTGCGAATCGGGCGGCAACTGGGCCATCAACACCGGCAACGGTTACCAGGGTGGTCTGCAGTTCGCCCCGAGCACCTGGTCCGGACACGGCGGCGGCGAGTACGCCCCCGCCGCGCATCTGGCCACCAAGGAAGAGCAGATCGCCGTCGCCGAACGCGTGCTGGCCAGCCAGGGCAAGGGTGCCTGGCCGACGTGCGGCAAGGGACTGTCGGGTTCGACGCCCCGCAACGTCGTCGACGACGCCATCGACGCGGTGAACAACCTGTTGCCGCCGCCTCCGCCGCCGCTCGACCCGTTTGCCCCGCCGCCGCCTCCGCCGCCGGTCGACATGCTGGCCGCACCGGCTCCGCCGCCTCCCCCGCCGGCCGATCCGCTGGCCCCGCCGCCACCGCCCGCACCGGTCGACATGCTGGCCGCGCCCGCGCCGCCGCCTCCCCCGCCGGCCGATCCGCTGGCCCCGCCGCCACCGCCCGCACCGGTCGACATGCTGGCCGCGCCCGTCCCGTCGTCCGACGAACTGCGCGCCCGCATCCCCAGATCGG
>NZ_MIHA01000016.1 GCF_001722335.1 Mycolicibacterium flavescens | reverse complement strand
TGCCGACCCAGGTGCGGGCCCGCTCGACCGGCACCGCGCGGAACGCGTCGGCCAGCCCCTGCCGCGCCACGTCGCGGGCCGCGGCGACCTCCGTCGCGGTCGGCGGGTCGGAGTGCAGGCACCGCTCGGTGAGCCGCACGCACCCGATGTCGGCGGAGTGGCTGGCGGTCACCTCGGCGGTGTGGCCCAGCACCACCTCGGTGGACCCGCCGCCGAGGTCGACGACCACGAAAGGTGCAGCCGCCGAATCCAATTCGCCGACCGCTCCGCGGAACGACAGCGCGGCCTCCTCGGACCCGGTGATCACCTCGGCGACCGCGCCCGGCACCACGGCGCCGAGCACCCGCGCGGTCATGTCGAAGAACCGGTCGCGGTTGCCTGCGTCGCGCGTCGCCGACGTCGCCACCATCCGCACCTTCTCGACGCCGTGCTCACGCATCAGGTCGGCGTAGTCGGCCAGCGCCGCCTCGGTGCGGGCCAGCGCCTCGGGCGCGAACTGCCCGGTGGCGTCGACGCCCTGGCCGAGCCGCACGATCCGCATCTCGCGGTGCACGTCGGTCAGCCCGCCGTCGGCCCGGTCGGCGATCAGCAACCGGATCGAGTTGGTTCCGCAGTCCACCGCGCCGACCCTGCTCATGCGGTCCACCTTTCCGGATCGAGGATGCCTGCCATCGCCGGCTCGTGCGCCAGGGCCGCGAGCGCCTCGTCGCCGAACGGGTTGACTCCCGGGCCTTTAGCCAGCGAATGCGCGATCAGCACGTGCAGGCACTTGACCCGGTCCGGCATGCCGCCGCCGGAGAACGTCGTGCCCAACGACTCGATCGCGTCGCGCTCGGCGAGATAGGACTCGTGCGCGGCCCGGTAGGCGCGGGCCACGTCGGGATCCTCGCGCAACCGGTCGGTCATCTCCCGCATCATGCCCGAGGACTCCAGCCGGCTCGCGGCCGCGGTCAGCACCGGGTGCGTCAGGTAGTACAGCGTCGGAAACGGTGTTCTGTCAGGCAGTTTCGGCGCGGTCTTGACCACGCCGGGTTCGCCGTTGGGGCAGCGGTAGGCGATCTCGAGCACGCCGCGGGGTTCGCGGCCCAGCTGCCGCGCCACAGCCTCGAGATCGGACTGCTCAACCACCGGGAGGGGGCGGGGGTTGGGGGCTGAGCGGCCCGGGTGCCACGGTGTCCGGGACCGGCGGCACCGGCGAGATGCCGTGTGGCTCATCGGCGATGGTGTGCCACAGCGCGGTGTACCAGGGCTGCGCGGGGTCGGTCGTCGTCGGCGTCTGGTCCGGGTCGGTGGGCACCACGGCCTCCGGCGGCAACTGCACCTGATACGGGATCTCGCCGGGCATCACGAAGCCCAGGCGTTCACGGGCCTGCGCCGCGATGAACACCGGATCGGCCAATTTGCCCTTCTGCTGTTCGAGTTCGGCGATCTGGGCCCGCAACTGTTCCTCGGTCGCCTTGAGTTGGCGCATCTCCGTGCGCTGCGCGAAGTAGGTGCGCACCGGCCCGGCGATGGTCAGCGTCAGCACGCAGACGACCGCGGCGAGGATCGCCGCGCGCCGCGCCGCCGACCCGAACCGCTGCTCGGACTGCAGCTCCGCGGACTCGGCGATCGAGCGGCGGATGACGATGCCGGCGTCGTCCGCCGTCGTGTCCTCGGCGTCGGCGCGTACCTCGGCGGGACGCGGTTCCCGCCGCGCGCCCGTGCGGGGACGGCCCTTGCCCGCGCCACCGGAGCCCGACTTCCCGGGTCGGGAGGTCGGTGACCGGCGCCTCGGATCGGGCCGTTTCGCTTCGGGCACGGGCGATTCCGGCTACCGGACTACTTCGCGTCCACGGCGAATCGCGGGAACGCCAGATCGCCGGCGTAGCGGGCGGCGTCGCCGAGGTTCTCCTCGATGCGCAGCAGCTGGTTGTACTTGGCGACGCGTTCGCTTCGCGCCGGCGCACCGGTCTTGATCTGGCCGCTGCCGACCGCGACCGCGAGGTCGGCGATCGTGGTGTCCTCGGTCTCGCCGCTGCGGTGGCTCATCATCGTGCGGTAGCCGCTGGCGTGCGCGAGCGCGACCGCGTCGAGCGTCTCGGTCAGCGTGCCGATCTGGTTGACCTTGACCAGCAGCGCGTTCGCCGCGCCCTTCTGGATGCCCTCCTCGAGCCGCTCGGGGTTGGTGACGAACAGGTCGTCACCGACGAGCTGGACGCGGTCGCCGATCGCCGACGTCAACGCCACCCAGCCGTCCCAGTCGTCCTCGGACAGCGGGTCCTCGATCGAGACCAGCGGGTAGGTGTCGAGCAGGCCGGCGTAGAACTGGCCCATCTGCTCGGCAGAGCGGACCTCGTTCTCGAACTTGTAGCCCTGCCCGTCGGTGAAGAACTCGGTGGCGGCGACGTCGAGGGCCAGCGCGATGTCCGAGCCGGGCGCGAAACCGGCCGAATCGATCGCCGACAGGATCAGGTCCAGCGCGGCCTTGGTGCCCGCCACGTCGGGGGCGAAACCGCCTTCGTCGCCGAGGCCGGTGGCCAGCCCCTGCTGCTTGAGCACCGCCTTGAGCGCGTGGTAGACCTCCGCGCCCCAGCGCAGCGCCTCCTTGAACGAGGCGGCGCCGATCGGGGCGACCATGAACTCCTGCACGTCGACGCCGGTGTCGGCGTGCGCGCCGCCATTCAGGATGTTCATCATCGGCACCGGAAGGATGTGGGCGTTGGGGCCGCCGAGGTAGCGGAACAGGTCCAGATCCGCGGCGTGCGCGGCGGATTTGGCCACCGCCAGCGAGGCGCCCAGGATCGCGTTGGCGCCCAGCCGCGACTTGTCCGGGGTGCCGTCCAGGTCGAGCAGCGCCTGGTCGACCAGCCGCTGGTCGTCGGCCTGCAGCCCGATGATCGCGGGGCCGATCTCGTCGAGCACGGCCTCGACGGCCTTCTCGACGCCCTTACCGCCGTAGCGGGAGCCGCCGTCGCGCAGTTCGACGGCCTCGTGTTCACCGGTCGAGGCCCCCGAGGGCACCGCGGCACGGGCGAACGATCCGTCGGCCAGCAACACCTCGACCTCGACCGTCGGGTTTCCGCGGGAGTCGAGGATCTCTCGGGCTCCGACCTGATCGATTGTGGGCACGTGACTTCTCCTTGGTCGTGTGTGTGGCGGGCGTCAACCGACGAGCCTAGAGCCTCGCTGATCAACAGGCGTGTTCAGAGGGGGTGTCCGTTCGCATAGGCGGTCGCCCAGTCCCGCACGGTGCGGGCGTACTGGTCGGACAGGTTGTAGGCGCGCAGCGCGTTCATCCAGCCCCGCGGCGTCGACAGGTCCTTACCCGTCCAGCACAGGTAGCCGGCCGCCGACAGCGCGGCGTCGTCCATGTTGTCGGCGCTGATCTTGCCGTCGTTGTTGGCGTCGACGCCGTAAAGCCGCCAGGTCTCGGGGATGAACTGCATCGGGCCCATCGCGCGGGCGTACTCGGAGTCGCCGTCGTGGCTGACCGCGTCGGTGTCGAGGATCTCCCGGTTGCCGTTGGTGCCGTCGAGCCACACGCCCCGGATGGGCGGCTTCACGTCGCCGTTGGCTTCGATCTCCGCGCCGCGGTAGGTGCCGTGGTGGCTTTCCACCTGGCCGATCCCGGCCAGCGTCGTCCAGGTCAGCTTGCAGTCCGGGTTCTCCACCTCGGCGACGCGCGCGGCGTAGGCGTAGGCCTCCAGCGCGCCGAGCGGGATACCGAGCTTGGGGGCGCGCTCGGCGGCCCAGTCGCGCAGCTGGTCGGCGGGGCGGCCCTTGGCGTAGGTGTCGATCGCGGGCACCGGATCACCCGGTGGCGGCGGCACTCCCTCCGGGATGGGAGTGCCCAGCTGCCACGAACAGCTAGAAGCCAACAGCAGCGCCGCCGCACCTGATACCGCGACCGCGCGCATCCAACGCACCGGTGACACCAAATCCCCTCAACCAACTTCGGTCGATGCCCATGTTCCCATGCGCGCGGGGCGCGGGGGTTCAGCGTGGGGAGCGATTCGGGTGCGCAAACGATCGATCAGCGACTAGGACCGCGCCGAATCCGCGGTTGCTCGGTCGGTTTCTGTCTCATCTACCACGCCAGCCTCACCCGTCACGCCGGCGTCCTCGGCCACATCAGTCTCGTCGTGCGCATCGGTCTCGTCGGCCACACCGGACGGCCAATGCGCGCGCCACTCGTCCTCACCGACCTGGTCGAGCGCCGCGTCGTCGAGTTCCTCGGGCACCTCGGTGCCGCGCCGGTCGGCGAGGATCGCCCGCTCGGCCGCGCGCACGGTGTCCATGAACGCCAGCACCGCCGCGCGCAACACGTTCTCGGCGTCACTGCCCGCCGACACCGTGACCGACGTGACATCGGCGGGGATGAGGTCTGCGGGCAGCCCGGCGGCGGTGACCCGCTCGATCACCTTCTGCGCCAACGCCAGCGCCGGCTGGCCGGTCGGCACGTCGTCGACGACGGAGGTGCGGTCCTTCTTCTCCAGCGCCTTGCGTTCTTCCCATTGCGCGAGCTGTTCGTCGAGCGTGACGGTCTCACCGGCCAGCACCGCGGGCACGCGGTTGCCGAGTTTGCGCACCAGCGCGTCGGCGACGTCGTCGATGCCGAACGCGTTCTGCGGCGCGTCCTCGGCGATGCGGGCGTGGAAAAGCACCTGCAGCAACACATCTCCGAGTTCGTCGCGCAGTGCGGCGGCGTCGCCGCTGTGCACCGCGTCGAACACCTCGTAGGTCTCCTCGAGCAGATAGCGCCGCAGCGAATCGTGGGTCTGCTCGCTCTCCCACGGTCCGGCGGTGCGCAGCTTGTCCATCATCGCCACCGCGTCGACCAGCCGCTCGCCGGGCGCGGCCTCCGGGGCGGAGATCACCTTCTCACCGGCGGCCAGCCGCGAGCGCACCGCCGGATGCTCCGGGTCCGACGACAGCAGCACCGGCGCGGGTTCCCGGTCGTCGTCGCCGGTCATGCACGGGCGCGCGGCGGGCAGCGACCACGGCACCTTGATCGGCATCTCCTCGGTGTACTGGACATCACCGGTGAGCAGATCGATCGCGTCGATCGGGATGAGCGACGGGCGGCGGGGGTCGACCAGTACGACGGTCATCGCGATGACCTCCTCGCTGTACACGCTGCGCACGCAGAGTGCCTCATCGCAACGTTTCCTGACCCGACCCAAGCTTCGTTATATCAATAGAATCCTGCGGTTTTCCATCGAGGGCCAGCGCCAGCCCGGCCACCATCTGCAGCAGTTCAAGATCACGGATCCGCGGTGCGCCGAGGCCGTCGCCCGCACGCGGGATCGGCACCTGCACCGTCGACGTGGTGGCCCGGTAGTTCGCGCTCGGGTACATCCGCTTGAGCCGCAGTTGCTGGGAATCCATCAGCTGCAGCGGCGCCAACCGCAGCGTCGCCTCCGACACCGTGCTCACCTCGGTGATGCCGTACGTCTTGAGCAGCAACCGCAGCCGCGCCACCGCGACCAGCCGCTGCGCGGGTTCGGGCAGCGGGCCGTACCGGTCGACGAGCTCGTCGACCACCGCGTCCACCGCGTCCTGGTCGGCGGCGGCGGCCAGACGCCGGTAGCCCTCCAGCCGCAGCCGGTCGCTGTCGATGTAGTCCGGCGGAAGATGCGCGTCGACCGGCAGATCGATCCGCACATCCTTCGGTTCTTCCGGTGTCGCAACGGTTTTCCCGTCGGCCGCGGCCCGGTACGCCTCGACCGCCTCGCCGACCAGGCGCACGTACAGGTCGAAGCCGACGCCCGCGACGTGTCCGGACTGTTCGGCGCCGAGCACGTTGCCGGCGCCGCGGATCTCGAGGTCCTTGAGCGCCACCGCCATGCCCGCGCCCAGTTCGTTGTTCTGCGCGATCGTAGCCAGCCGGTCGTAGGCCGTCTCGGTCAGCGGCACCTCCGGCGGATACAGGAAGTAGGCGTAGCCGCGTTCCCGGCTGCGCCCGACACGCCCGCGCAGCTGGTGTAGCTGGGACAGCCCGAACGTGTCGGCCCGTTCGACGATCAGCGTGTTGGCGTTGGAGATGTCCAGCCCGGTCTCGACGATCGTCGTGCAGACCAGGATGTCGTATTCGCGGTTCCAGAAGCCCTCGACGGTCTTCTCCAGAACCTCCTCGGGCATCTGGCCGTGCGCGACCACGACGCGGGCCTCGGGCACCAGCGCGCTGACCCGCGCGGCGGCCTGGTCGATGGTCCGCACCCGGTTGTGGATGTAGAACGCCTGCCCGTCACGCAGCAGTTCGCGGCGCAGCGCCGCGGCGACCTGCTTGTCGTCGTGCGGGCCGACGTAGGTCAGCACCGGGTAGCGCTCCTCGGGCGGGGTCAGGATCGTCGACATCTCGCGGATGCCGGCCAGGCTCATCTCCAGCGTGCGCGGGATCGGGGTGGCGCTCATGGTCAGCACGTCGACATGGGTGCGCATCGACTTGATGTGCTCCTTGTGCTCGACGCCGAAGCGCTGCTCCTCGTCGACGATGACCAGCCCGAGGTCCTTCCACGTCACCCCGGTCTGCAGCAGCCGGTGGGTGCCGATCACGACGTCGACGCTGCCGTCGGCCATGCCTTCGAGCGTGGCCCGCGACTCGGCGGGGTCGGTGAACCGCGACAGCCCCTTGACGGTGACCGGGAAGCCGGCCATCCGGGCGCTGAACGTCTGCAGGTGCTGATCGGCCAGCAGCGTCGTCGGCACCAGCACCGCGACCTGCTTACCGTCCTGCACCGCCTTGAACGCCGCCCGCACCGCGATCTCGGTCTTGCCGTAGCCGACGTCGCCGCAGATCACCCGGTCCATCGGGATCGGCTTTTCCATGTCGGCCTTGACCTCGGTGATCGCGGTCATCTGGTCGACGGTCTCGGTGAAACCGAACGCGTCTTCCATCTCGGCCTGCCACGGGGTGTCCGGGCTGAACGCGTGCCCGGGCGAGGCCTGGCGTTTGGCGTACAGCGTCACCAGTTCGGCGGCGATCTCGCGCACCGCGCGGCGCGCCTTGGTCTTGGTGTTGGCCCAGTCGCTGCCGCCCAGCTTGGACAGCGACGGCGACTCCCCGCCGACGTAGCGGCTCAACTGGTCCAGCGAATCCATCGGCACGTAGAGCCGGTCGGAGGCCTGGCCGCGCTTACTGGAGGCGTACTCCAGCACCAGGTACTCGCGGCGGGCTCCGCCGACCACGCGTTCGGTCATCTCGACGAACCGGCCGATGCCGTGCTGGTCGTGCACCACCAAGTCCCCGGCCGTCAGCGCCAGCGGATCGACGACGTTGCGGCGCTTGGCGGCCAGGCGCTTGCCCTCGACGGCGGTGGCGCGGTTACCGGTCAGGTCGGCCTCGGTGAGCACCACCAGGTTCGCGCCGGGGATGACGACGCCGTCGTGCAGCGGGCCCTGCATGACGCTGACGACCCCGTCCCTGAGGTCCTCGCCCAGGTCCAAACACACTGCGGCGGTGTCGGATTCGCGCAGCTGCTCGACGACGCGGTGCGCGGTGCCGGTGCCGGGGGTGACGACGGCGGCGTGCCCGCCGGTCAGCACGTGCGCGCGCAGCATCGCGAACATCTCGGTGATGCTGGTCTGCGATCCGCGCGCCGACGGGGCGGGCCGGATCGCGACCTCGAGCGCGGCCTCGTCGGACAGCTGGCTCAGCGTCCACCACGGATGCCCGCCGGCGCGGGCCGCGGCGCGCGCGTCGTCGAACTCGACGAAACCCGAGGCGCCCATCCGCTCCAGGTCGATCGGCGCCGACCCACCCACTGCCGCCGTCGACCAGGACGCCTCCAGGAACTCGCGGCCGGTCTTGATCAGGTCGGCCGCGCGGGTGCGGACCTTCTCGGGGTCGCAGATCAGCAGCGGGGTGCCCGCAGGCAGCTGGCCGCTCAGTGTGACCAGTTCGGCGGGGTCACCGGTGGTCTTGAGCAGCGGCAGCAGCGCCTCCATACCGTCGACCGGGATGCCCTCGGACAGCTTGGCCAGCATGTCGGGCACCGAGCCGGGCAGCGTGTTCTCGTGCACCGGGTGCTCGCGGGCGAGGTCGACGGCGCGGGCCCGCACGTCCTCGGTGAGCAACAGTTCGCGGCACGGCACCGCGACCACGGTGTCGATGTCGATCTCGGGAATCGAGCGCTGGTCGGCGACGGCGAACATCCGCATCTCGGAGACCTCGTCGCCCCAGAACTCGACGCGCACCGGGTGCTCGTAGGTCGGCGGGAACAGGTCGAGGATGCCGCCGCGGACCGCGAACTCGCCGCGCTTGCCGACCATGTCGACGCGGGTGTAGGCCAGCTCGACCAGCCGGGCGATCAGCGCCTCGAAGTCGGTGTCGACGCCGACGGTCAGGGTCACCGGTTCGACCTGGGAGACGTCGGGCGCCATCGGCTGCAGCAGCGACCGTGCGGTGGTGACGACGACGCGCAGCGGCGGCCCCAGCCGTGCGTCGTCGGGGTGGGCCAGCCGGCGCAGCAGCATCATCCGCGCGCCGACCGTGTCGACGCCGGGTGAGAGCCGCTCGTGCGGCAGCGTCTCCCACGACGGGAACAGCGCGACCGCGTCGCCGTACACACCGCGCAGTTCGGCGGTCAGGTCGTCGGCTTCGCGTCCGGTGGCGGTCACCACCAGCAGCGGGCCGGACACCGCCTCGGCGAGCGCGCACGCCACGAACACCCGGGCACTGGCCGGGCCGACGAGTGTGAGATCGGCGGGTCTGTCGGCGGCGCGACGACCGATCTCCTCGAGCGAGGGATCCTTGCGTGCCAGTTCGACAAGCCCCGCGATCGGGGTTGGGACGAGAACGGTCCCCGATGCGGTCATGATGACTCCATCCTAAGCAACCACCTCGGGGTGACCGCCGAAGTGCTTGTCGGAGCAGACAAATCGGTGACCTGGCTCACTCGTCGAGCAGCGGCGGGTCCTTCTCCAGATGCATCAACCCGTTCCAGCACAGGTTGACCAGGTGCGCGGCCACGACCTCTTTCTTCGGCTCCCGCACGTCGAGCCACCACTGCGCGGTCATCGACACCGACCCGACCAGGGCCTGCGCGTACAGCGGGGCCATCTCGGCGTCCAGGCCGCGCCGCGAGAAGTCGCCGGCCAGGATCGACGACACCTGGTTGACGGCCTCGTTGAGCAGCGTCGAGTAGGTGCTGCCGGAGGTGATCGCCGCCGGGGAGTCGCGGATCAGTATCCGGAACCCGTCGGTGCGTTCGTCGACGTAGGTCAGCAGCGCCAGCGCGACGCGTTCGATGCGCAGCCGGGAGCGGTTGTTGGTCATCCGGGTCAGCGACGACGTGATCCGGTCGAGCAACGCCGACATCTCGCGGTCCACCACCACCGCGTACAGCCCCTCCTTACCGCCGAAGTGCTCGTAGACGACGGGTTTGGAGACGTTGGCCCGCTGCGCGATCTCCTCGATCGAGGTGCCCTCGTAGCCGCGTTCGGCGAACAGCGAACGGGCGATGTCGATCAGCTGATGGCGCCGCTCGGCGCCGGTCATCCGGGCCCGCGGCGTCCGCACCTCTTTGTCGAGCGCTGCCACGCCTGCCAGGTTAGTTGCTTCGCTGCGTTCGACTAGCATCACGAGTTGATCGATCCGTCGTGGTGTAATCGGCAGCACCTCTGATTTTGGTTCAGATAGTTCAGGTTCGAGTCCTGGCGACGGAGCAATCTATGAACATCGCGCATCGCGAGACCGCGGTCGTGGTCCTGGCGGCCGGGGCCGGTACCCGGATGCGCTCGGACACCCCGAAAGTCCTGCACACGCTGGCCGGGCGCAGCATGCTGGCGCACGTTTTGCACGCGGTGGCCGAGCTGGCGCCCGAGCATCTGATCGTGGTAGTCGGCAAGGACCGCGAACGGGTGACGCCCGCGGTCGAGGCGCTGGCCGACGACCTGGGCCGCCGCATCGTCACCGCGGTGCAGGAGCAGCAGATGGGCACCGGCCACGCCGTCGAATGCGGGCTCTCGGCGCTGCCGCCCGACTTTGCGGGCACCGTCGTCGTCACCTCCGGCGACGTGCCGCTGCTGGACGCCGACACGCTGGGCGCCCTGATCGCCGCCCACACCGGCCCGTCCCCCGCGGCGGCCACGGTGCTGACCACCACGCTGCCCGACCCGACCGGCTACGGCCGGATCCTGCGCACCCAGGACGGTGAGGTGATGGGCATCGTCGAGCAGGCCGACGCCAGCCCGTCGCAGCAGGCCATCGCCGAGGTCAACGCCGGTGTGTACGCGTTCGACGTCACGGCGCTGCGGCCTGCGCTGAGCCGGTTGCGCTCCGACAACGCCCAGCAGGAGCAGTACCTGACCGACGTGATCGCGATCGTGCGCTCCGACGGCAGGCCGGTGCGCGCCAAGCACGTCGACGACGCGATGCTGGTGGCCGGCGTCAACGACCGCGTGCAGCTGGCCGAACTCGGCGGCGAACTGAACCGGCGCATCGTCGCCGCCCATCAGCGCGCCGGGGTCACGGTGATCGACCCGGCCAGCACGTGGATCGACGTCGACGTCACGATCGGCCGCGACACCGTCGTCAAACCGGGTTGTCAGCTGCACCGCGGCACCCGGATCGGCGGCCGCTGCGAGATCGGGCCCGACACCACGTTGGCCGACGTCACGGTCGGTGACGGGGCGACGGTCTGCCGCACGCACGGCAGTTCGTCGGTGATCGGCGACGGGGCGACGGTCGGGCCGTTCAGCTATCTGCGGCCGGGCACCGTGCTGGGCGCCGACGGCAAGCTCGGCGCGTTCGTCGAGACGAAGAACGCGACGCTGGGCACCGGCACCAAGGTGCCGCACCTGACGTACGTCGGCGACGCCGACATCGGCGAGCACAGCAACATCGGCGCGTCGAGCGTATTCGTCAACTACGACGGAGAGACCAAGAGCCGCACCACGATCGGCTCACACGTGCGCACCGGCTCGGACACCATGTTCGTCGCCCCGGTCACCGTCGGCGACGGCGCCTACACCGGCGCGGGCACCGTGGTCCGCCAGGACGTGCCGCCGGGCGCGCTCGCGGTGTCGGCGGGGTCTCAGCGCAACATCGAGGGGTGGGTGGCGCGCAACCGGCCGAACTCCGCGTCAGCGGCAGCGGCGGCGGCGGCCGTCGCATCAGACGCGGCAGCGGCGGCGAATGACGACGACGATGCGTGATATCGCACGGAATTGTTCATGTTCGGGCCACCCGGGCACAAGGTGCGCGTGAACCTACGTACGATTGTCCGGTATCGACTCCGACCTTGAGGGCGCACCGTGGGCACCGAGTGGACCGACAACCGCAAAAATCTGATGTTCTTCTCGGGGCGGGCGCACCCGGAACTGGCTGAGCAGGTGGCCAAGGAACTCGACGTACCGGTCACCGCGCAGACCGCACGCGACTTCGCCAACGGCGAGATCTTCGTCCGCTTCGACGAATCCGTCCGCGGCTGCGACGCATTCGTACTGCAGAGCCATCCCGCACCGCTGAACCAGCACCTGATGGAACAGCTGATCATGATCGATGCGCTCAAGCGCGGCAGCGCCAAGCGCATCACCGCGATCCTGCCGTTCTACCCGTACGCCCGGCAGGACAAGAAGCACCGCGGCCGCGAACCGATCTCGGCGCGGCTGGTGGCCGATCTGCTCAAGACCGCTGGCGCGGACCGGATCGTCACCGTCGACCTGCACACCGACCAGATCCAGGGCTTCTTCGACGGCCCGGTGGACCACATGCGGGCGCAGAAGCTGCTCACCGGCTACATCGCCGACAACTACTCGCACCACGACATGGTCGTCGTCTCCCCCGACTCGGGCCGGGTGCGCGTCGCCGAGAAGTGGGCCGACTCGCTGGGCGGCGTTCCCCTGGCGTTCATCCACAAGACCCGCGACCCGCTCAAACCCAACGAGGTGGTGTCCAACCGCGTCGTCGGCGACGTGCGGGGCAAGACGTGTGTGCTGACCGACGACATGATCGACACCGGCGGCACCATCGCCGGCGCGGTCAAGCTGCTCAAGGCCGACGGCGCGGGCGACGTGATCATCGCGGCCACCCACGGTGTGCTGTCGGACCCGGCCCGCGAGCGGCTGGCCGACTCCGGCGCCTGCGAGGTGATCGTCACCAACACGCTGCCGATCGGCGAGGACAAGCGGTTCGCGCAGCTGACCGTGCTGTCGATCGCGCCGCTGCTGGCCAACACGATCCGCGCGGTGTTCGACAACGGTTCGGTGACAAGCCTTTTCGACGGGTCGGCATAGATGTCTTCGACCATTTACCACAACCCCAAGTGCTCCACCTCGCGTAAGACCCTCGACCTGCTGCGCGAGAACGGGATCGAGCCCGAGATCGTGCAGTACCTCAAGACGCCGCCGACGCGCGCGGAACTCGAGACGATGATCCGCGACGCCGGCATCGACGTGCGCACCGCGGTGCGTAAACGCGAATCCCTGTACAGCGAGCTGGGTTTGGCTGACGCCTCGGACGACGAACTGCTCGACGCGATGGCCGAGCACCCGATCCTGATCGAGCGTCCGTTCGTGGTGACCCCGAAGGGCACCCGGCTGGCCCGGCCGATCGACGCGGTGCGCGAGATTCTGTGAGCCGGGCAGGCTTTGGACTGGTAGCAGGGGTCGCCGCGGTGGTTCTGGCGGCCGGCTGCGGGACGGAGCCGCCCAACTACCAGTCGGTGTGGTCGACGTCGTCGTCGCCGGCGCCGTCCTCGGCCGCGCCGGAGGACGACAAGCCGGTGCCGGTCGCCGTGTTCCTCGAGCAGAACGGCGTCGTCGGCGAGACCGCGTTCCCGGACAAGCTCAAGGATCTGACGGTCAGCTTCCCGACACCGGCGGGTTGGGAGCCGTACTTCAACACCAACTTCGCGCCGGGTACGCGGGTGATCGCCAAGGGTGAGACCTACCCGATCGCGATGCTGGTGGTGATGAAGCTGACCGGCGACTTCGACCCCCGCGAGGCAGTCAAGCACGGCTACGTCGACGCCGAGATGTCGCAGAACTTCAAGCGGCTCAACGCCTCTATGGACGACTTCAAGGGTTTCCCGTCGGCGATGATCGAGGGCAGCTACGACCTCAACGGCACCCGGATGCACACCTACAACCGGATCGTCATCGCGACCGGCGCGCCGCCGGCCCGGCAGCGGTATCTGGTGCAGTTCACGGTCACCGGATTCGCCGATAAGGCCGCCGAGCAGGCCCCCGACATCGAGAAGATCATCAGCGGGTTCACCGTCGCGGTGCCGGGCGCCCCGCCGCCGCCGTAGTGACCGCCCCCTTGCCGCGAAACGGTATTCCAGCAGACAAAGTGCGAGAGAGTCCTGCGTGAGTGCAGTTTCGGGCTCGGGACTAGGGGCGATCGGTCCGGTGCTGATCGCCGTCGTACTCAGCGACGACCATCAGGTCCTCCCAGCCGAGGTCGGAGGTTCGCAGCAACCGGCCGTCGTGGTCATAGATCGGCACCTGGGACTTGGGCGTCGGCAGGCCCGCGTCGATGAGCAGTAGCCGCAGCCAGGTCTCCCGAAGTGACGCCGCGCCCCCGTCGACCAGCGGCAGCGCCGCCTTGAGTTGCTTGACGCCACGGGCACCGCGATACCGCTTCGCCAACAGCAGCACGTCCTCGGCGGAGAACGGCCGGGCCCGCATCAGCGCGTCCATCCGCGCTATCGCGTGGCCGCGCCGCAGATGCCGACCCAGGTCGAAAGCGGTGCGTGCCGGCGTAGCGACCAACACGCCGTGCTGCCAACCGAGTTCGTCGGGCTCGATGCGTTCATTGCGCGTCACGATGCCGGTCGGGGGACGTGTGCAGTGGTAGACCAACTCGACGGGGACGTCGGCGTCGACCCATTCCGCGCCGTGCAGCGCGGAGGCGGCGATGCCGGTGAGGATGCCGCGACGTTTCGACCACAGCACAGCGCCGACGGCCCGGTCGCGGACTGTGAGCTGCTCACCGCGCGCGGCGTAGACGTTCGGGTAGATCGGCCGATACCACCGCGCGAGTTCATGACGGGTAACCGTGCCGCTCGCGACGGCGTCGGACCCGATGAATATCTCCCCCATGAGTCGATGCTGTTCCCCCGCACCGACAACTGCGCAGCCATTCGGGTACGGCTTGTGCATAGCCTCCGCGAGACTGCATCGACGCAGGGAAAGCGCTAGTAGCGGCCTGCTGAAATACCGTTTCGCGGAACAGGGGTCGCTAGGGTGGGGCCCATGAGCGACTGGACTGCCGCCGATCTGCCCTCGTTCGCCGGGCGCACCGTCATCGTCACCGGCGCCAACAGCGGCCTCGGGCTGGTGACCGCGCAGGAGTTGGCCCGCGTCGGCGCCCACGTCGTCCTCGCGGTGCGCAACACCGCCAAGGGTGAGCAGGCCGCGCGGCAGATCGGCGGCGACACCGAGGTCCGCGAACTGGACCTGCAGGACCTGGCGTCGGTGCGGGCGTTCGCCGACGGGGTCGACGCCGTCGACGTGCTGATCAACAACGCCGGCATCATGGCCGTGCCGTACGCGCTGACCCGCGACGGCTTCGAAAGCCAGATCGGCACCAACCACCTCGGCCACTTCGCGCTGACCAATCACCTGCTGCCCAAGATCAGCGACCGGGTGGTCACGGTGTCGTCGATCATGCACATGTTCGGCCGGATCAACCTCAACGACCTCAACTGGAAGGCCCGCCCGTACCTCGCATGGCCGGCGTACGGCCAGTCGAAGCTGGCGAACCTGCTGTTCACCAAGGAGCTGCAGCGGCGGCTGAGCGCGGCCGGATCGCCGGTGCGTGCCGTCGCCGCGCATCCGGGCTACTCGGCCACCAACCTGCAGGGTCAGACCGGCAGCCGGTTCGGCACCCGGATCTGGCTGGCCAACAACCGGCTGTTCGCCACCAAGCCGGAGTACGGCGCCCGCGCGTCGCTGTACGCCGCGGCCGAGGACATCCCCGGCGACACGTTCGTCGGTCCGCGGTTCGCCAGCCGCGGCCCGGTCGGGCCGACCCCGATCCGCAGCCCGCTGGCCCGCGACGGCCGCACCGCGACCGCGCTGTGGGAGCTGTCCGAGCAGCTCACCGGCACCGCGTTCCCACTCTGATTTGGGCGAACCCCCAGGTTGGCGCTACTCTGGCTGCTGATCACGGCGAGGGTGGCTGGCTTCCGTAGGCCACCGTTATCGACGCGAACCATTTCGAGTGGTTGAGCCCTGGCCGTGCCGAGCGACACGACAGGAGCATCCCCTCATGGCGAAGAACGCCCCCAACAACCTCACCGCAACGGTGCGCACCGAGACCGGCAAGGGCGCATCGCGCCGCGCCCGTCGCGCCGGCAAGGTGCCCGCGGTGCTCTACGGTCACGGCACCGACCCGCAGCACCTCGAGCTCGACGGCCGCGACTTCGCCGCGGTGCTGCGCCACGCCGGCACCAACGCGGTGCTCACCCTCGACATCGAGGGCACCGAGCAGCTGGCGCTGACCAGGGCGCTCGACATCCACCCGATCCGCCGCAGCATCACCCACGCCGACCTGCTGGTCGTGCGGCGCGGTGAGAAGGTCAACGTCGAGGTCAACGTCGTCGTCGAGGGCGACGCCGTGCCGGGCACGCTGGTCACCCAGGAGCTCAACACCATCGAGGTCGAGGCCGACGTGCAGTCGATCCCGGAGAACATCACCGTCTCCGTGGAAGGCGCCGAGGTCAACACCCAGTTCACGGCCGGCGCGATCGAGCTGCCGTCCGGTGTGACACTGGTGACCGACCCCGACTCGCTGGTGGTCAACGTGGTCGCCGCGCCGACCGCCGAAGACCTCGAGGCCGAGGGCACCACCGAGGAGCCCGCCGCCGAGTCTGCCGCGGCCGCCGAAGAGGGCGACTCCGCCGAAGCGGCGCCCGCCGAAGAGTCCGAGTAGTCACCCGTGGCCGAACCCCATCTGGTGGTCGGCCTGGGCAACCCGGGACCGCAGTACGCGACGACGCGGCACAACCTCGGGTTCCTGGTCGCCGACATCCTCGCCGACCGGATCGGCTCGGGGTTCAAGGTGCACAAGAAGTCCGGCGCCGAGGTGGCCACCGGCCGCCTCGGCGGCCGGGCCGTCGTACTGGCCAAACCGCGGACCTACATGAACGAGTCGGGCCGCCAGGTCGGGCCGCTGGCCAAGTTCTACTCGGTGGCGCCCGCCGACGTGGTGGTGATCCACGACGAGCTCGACATCGACTTCGGCCGCATCCGTCTGAAGGTCGGCGGCGGGGTGGCCGGCCACAACGGGCTGCGCTCGGTGGGTGCGGCGTTGGGCAGCAACGACTTCCAGCGGGTCCGGATCGGGATCGGCCGGCCGCCGGGCCGGATGGACGGCGCGAAGTTCGTGCTGAGCACCTTCACCTCAACCGAGTGGAAGGACGTGCCGACGATCTGCGAACAGGCCGCCGACGCCACCGAACTGCTGGTGTCCCAGGGGCTCGAACCCGCGCAGAACGTGGTGCACGCCTGGGGGTGAGCGGTCAGCCGCGACCCGACAGCGTGCTGATCGGGGCTGCGCTCAGCCGGCCCGCCACGAACTGCGCGGCCTGCGCGGTCAGCCCCGACTCGCCGTAGAGGCTGTGCGCGGCGACGTCGTTTCCGTTGGAGCACACCGGGTCTGCGCCGTTGCACAGGTCGATGGTCTTGGGTCCGTAGAGCGGGCTCAGCGTGGTCAGCGGGCCGCCGAGCAGGCGGATCGACGGGTTGCCGAAGACCGCGACGGCCGCGACGCGATCGGCGACGTCCGCCGGCATGATCTGGCTGAACCCCAGCGTCGGGGTTTGCGCGATCGCGATGGCGTCGATGACGGCGGCGCCCTGCGAGTAGCCGCCGAGCACGATGTCGGTGTCGGGGCAGGCGGCCGCGACGTTCTGGACGAACAGGCTGGCGTCGTTGGCGCCCTCGGCGGCGCGCAGGAAGTCGCGGGTCGCCGGGTAGTTCACCGCGTAGACGTCGACCGACCTGTTCGGGGTCAGTGGCCGCAGCGCGTCGACGAAAGACTGGCCGACCCGGCCGATGCCCGCGGGTTCGCCGGTGCCCCTGGCGAAAACGACCTGGATGTCGGCGCATTCGCCGGTCGGTGCCGCCGCTGCGGGTGCCGCCAGCGTCACACCCGAGATCAACCCCGAGATCAACGCTGCCGCAACCATGATCAGGAGCCGACTCAGCGGCAGTTTGGTCGTCATGCCATGAGCAAACGCCGTTCCGGCGCGGATGTATTCCGCATCGGCCCTCAGCGTCCGGCCACCCCGCTGTCGACGACCTTGACGGTCTTGTGCGGGTACCGGCGTTCGGCGTGCTGTTTGGCCGCCGAGTCCGGCAGCACGTAGAGCGTCTCTTTCTTGTCCTGCAGCGGCCGCAACACCAGGTCCATGAAACCTCTGCGGTCCTCGAGATACGGCTCGATGACGTCTTCCCCGGCTGGGCACACCGCCAGGCAGTAGGCGGCTTTGTAGTTGGCTTTGAACGACAGGCTCTGCCACATCGACGCGTTCTCCGAATCGCTGACGCGGGAACGGAAGTCGGCGGCGTCCTCGCTGTCGGCGATGGTCTGCGCCCAGTCGGTGAATCCGCCCATGAACTCGCGGTAGTTGTGCACCGAGCAGGCCATGAAGTCGAAGTCGCCGTCCTTGCCGATCGCACCGACCGGACACGCCGCGACGCACAGCTTGCACTCCAGGCACGGCGAATAGTCCAGCGGCTCACCGTACTCGGTGATCGGCGCGTCCACCACCACGGTGCCGAGCAGGATGAAGTTGCCGAACTTGGGATGGATGACGTTGCGGTGGATACCCATCACCCCGAGGCCGGCGGCTACCGCGACCGGTTTGTGCGCGACCACCCAGATCCGACCCGGGAACTTGTCCATCTCCATCGGGAACGACATCGACGGGTTGATCGCGCGGTACCCGGCTTCCTGCAGTGCGCGGGTGATGCGGTGCGCGGCTTCGTTCATCAGCTCGCCGCTGCGATGGAACTCCTGGTTGGCCACGCTGCGCGCGGTGGAGCGCACGTTGTCGCGGTTCATCCGCACCACGAGCGAGATGTAGCTGCGCGCGCCGGGCAGGGCGGCATCGACGTGTTCGGCCTCGGAGGCCAACTCAGGGTTGTCGACGCTGGCGAACGCGACGTCGTCGGCGCCGGAGTCTAGGCACAGCTGCCGCAACCAGGCGGCGTCGAGAAGCTCGGGCCTGCGCCGCGGCCGTCCCCGCACCGCCCGGACGGTGGGGTGGTCGGCGATGCGCGCAGGGATCGGCTGAACCATGCTGGGTATAGTACACAATACTCAGAGGAAGGAGTTCTCCGCTGTCAGGCCGCGCTCGGGGAACGCGCCGAGCGCGAAGGTCTCGGCGTTGCCCAGCCCCGACCCGCCGCCGACCGGGTCGTCGACGCGCACGAGCAGATCCCGCAGCTGATGCAGCTTGCTAGCGTTGGCCGGGGCGTCGCAGTCGGTGACGTGGTTCCCCTCGACCTTCAACTCACCGACCCACTCGCCGTACACCCAGTCGTTCCAGCCGTAGTAGCCGGCGGTGCCCAGGTGGAAGCCGGTCGGACCGGCCGCGGTGACGGTCAGCGGGCGTCGCGAACCGTCGGTGTCGATCAGCGTGACCGTGCCGTGGGTGAACCGACGGTTGTCGTCGTTGAAGTGCAGATCCTGTTCGACGGCGGCGAACCTGTGCGATGTGCCGTCGTCGTTCTGCTGTTCGGCCTGGCTGCGGACCTCGAGGAACCCGTCGCCGCGTTCCTCCTGGTACATCACGAACAGTGAGTAGGAGGAACCGTCCGGGCGGGTCATCGTCATCGGCAGCCACGTCATGAACATCTGCTTGATCCTGCGCCCGCCGCGCGGCAGGCCGGGGATCGGTTTACCCACACCGGGTCGCAGGCCCCAGGAGTGGTCGCGTATCGAGATCCAGTCGCTGACCTCGGTGCGGTCGCCGTCGACCTCCACCCAACCCGACGCGGAGCCGATCTGGTGGTAGCGCAACACGTTGTGGCTGACGCGGTATCCGTCGGGGCTGCGGTCGGGCCACGGATCCTCAAGCGCCGCAACGAAACTGCCGCGCATCTCCACGTCGAAGGCGATCGGCGCGTGGTCGTTGGCGTCGAGGCTGACCCGGACGGCGCGCAGCGGTTCCACCACCCGGTAGTGGATCGGTCCGACGTCGGTGGCCGACGGGTCCGACGCCAGCCGGCGACCCGCCCGCACCGTCCACTGTTCGGTGCCCCGGCACACTCCGGCGGCACCGTCGAAAACGCCTCTGTTGGTGTACTTTCCGACGCCGAGTACCAATTGCAGCGAGTTGTCACGGGCGTGGGCGATGGTCCAGATCTTCTCGGTCCACGACGGGTCCGACTGGCTCACCGTGGCGAAGGTGTCGACGATCTGGTGGGTCAGCAGCTCGTCTTCGGGCACCAGCCCGCCGTAGTTGGTGGACAGCAAATGGGGTCACCTTTCTCCTGTGGGCTGCGCGCCGACGAACCTGGTCATGTCGGTCCCGCGGTCGTAGGCCCGCATCCAGGTCTCGGCCCACTGCGGCAGCGGCTGATCGGCCGGGTCGTGGTAGGGCGTCTGCGACAACGCCAGGCGCCAGAGCATCCTCGCCAGCTCGCGGGTCGGCACGGTGGCGAAGATCGACGGTGTGCGGGCGCCGCGTCGGATCGGGAGGCGGTTCTTGAGCTCACCGGAGAGGAAGTCCCCGGAGAGCAGGTCGACGGTGGAGGCGCCGCGGTCCTCGAACGGAACGATGCGGTCGAACGCCACCGCGATGTCCTTGGCGATGCCCGCGACGTGGCTGAAGGTGTGCCGAATGTGCTTGACCCGGTACCACCGGCCGGGGCTGACATTCCGGCTCAGCACCAGCCCCGAACTGCGGTGCTCGATCTCCTCGACGAAATGCCACACCATCAGCGACGCGACCCGCGCGTCTCCCCCGTCGAACAGCGAATCACGGTTGTCGAGAATGACTTTGAACAACGGCGTGAATGTGGCTTCGAGGTTGGCGATGTAGGCGAGGTGGAACTGGACGGATTCGGATTCCAGCAGTGCGTCGTAGGCGGCGCACGACTCGGCGTAGCACTGTTCGAGCTCCGGATACCGGGCGATCAGCGCCAGCATGTGTTTGCGGTGCGCCGCGGCGTGCTGGGCCTCCTGCTTGAGGAACGCGTCGGCCTCTTCGGCGACCTCGCCGGTGAATTGATCCCCGGCCCTGCGCACTGCGCCGACGATGTAACGCTCGAACGGCACCGCGATGAACGTGAACGCGTTGCAGAACAGCCCGAAGTCCGGGTTCTGCGGTTGCCACATGAACGGGACCGTCGCGTCGAAATCCCAGCCGATCTTGCGGATCACGAGGTCGGTCACCGAAATGTTCTCCTTCGCGCCCGGCTTAACATGAACCAGGCTCGACGTGGGACTCAGTGTGACATTTGCGTGGTTATATGTAAAGGATGGCAATGACGGTTTCCGGTGCTGCCGAGCAGTCCACGCGCCGCCGCATCCTGGCGGCGACGTTCGTGGTGCTGGCTCGCGCCGGGCGGCGCCGTCTGCAGTTGTCCGACGTCGCTGCCGAGGCCGGCGTCTCGCGGCCGACGCTCTACCGGCACTTCGGTTCCAAGCAAGGACTGCTCGAGGCGTTTGCGCTCTACGAGCAGGACAACTTCGATGCCGGCATCGCGGCCGCGGTGACCGGCCTGGTGGGGCCGGACCGTCTGGACGCCGCGCTGCGGTTCATCGTCGAGTTCCAGCGGACCTACTCGCTGGGTTCACTGGCCGACGTCGAACCCGAGCATGTACTGCAGCAGATGAAACGGGTGTTGCCGATCATGCATGAGCGGGTCGCCCGGATCATTCCCGGTGAGCACCGCGACGTCGCAGCCGCCGCCGTGGTGCGGATCGCGGTGTGCCACTACCTGCTCGGCGACGGCAGTTCCGAGCAGTTCCTCGCCGAACTGCGGCATGCCGCGGGCCGGTCGGTCACCTGACCGCGAGCCAGTCCAGGATCCGCTCGGCAATTGGGTCCGGCCGCTCGAGGTGCAGGAAATGCCCTGCGTCGTCGACGATCTCGGCCGACGACCCGGGTGCCGGGAAGTGCCCGCTCAGCTCGGCGATGGCGTCGACGCCGATCGCGCCGTCGGTGCGGCCGTGCAGGTACAGCGTCGGGACCGGCGGCGGGTGGGCCGCCGCCTCGGCCTCGGTCGCCGCGTCCGGATCGGCGAAGTCCGGCTGGAACGAGGCCCGGTACGGCGCGATGACGTCGGCGATGTTGTCGGGCCCGACGTGTCGGCGCAGTTCCTCGACGTCGGCGGTGGCGTCGTAGCCGGGCGACCAATCGGCCCACAACGACTCCCAGAAGCCCGGCGCCAGCAGCGCGGGCTCCGCGAGGCCGACCTGCTGGATGAACCACACGTAGAACGACCGCTTGAGTTGCCGGTAGCCGAACAGCCCGGACAGCGCGGCGATCGGCGGAACGGCCAGCGCGACGAACCGCCCGAATGCGTGCGGCTGCGCGACGACTGCGCCGTACCCGGCCTGGGCGCCCCAGTCGTGTCCGATCAGCACCGCGCGCTCGTCGGCCCCGTACCTTTCGGCGGTGTCGAGGATGTGACGCGCGTACGTGCCGACGCTGATCGGCCGCCCGGCCGGCGCGTCGTAGCCGGGCAGCCACGGCGCCGCCACGCGGTATCCGTGCTCGGCGAGCACCGGTCCGAGGTGGCGCCAGGTGAACGGGGTGTCGGGGAAACCGTGCACGAGCACCGCGAGTGGGCGGGTGCGATCGTCGAGGTCACCGAACACGGCCGGAGGCGAGGACACCCGGTCAATGTATTACAGCTGCGCACCCGGACGTAACACCTTCGCTCTTTACATGGGCAACGCGCCATGTAACGCTCTTCCCATGGCCGGCATCGCCCTTGTCCAGCGTGACCTGGCCGCCACCCGGGATCGGCTGCGCGACTGGTTCGCCGCGCAGACCGACGGTGAGGTGGCGGTCTCGGAACTGCGGGCCGCCAACCGGTCCGCCGGATGGTCGAGCGAATGCCTGGTGTTCTCGGTGACGACCGACGGCCGGTCCGCCGAGTACGTGATCCGGATCCCGCCGGCCGGCGGCGGAATCTTCCCCGACTACGACCTCGCCTCGCAGGTGGCGACCCAGGAGCTGCTGCACGGGTACGGCATCGCCACCCCCGCGCCGCTGCGCTACGAACCCGACCCGGCGTGGATCGGGTCGAAGTTCCTTGTCATGCCGCGCATCGTCGGCCACACTCCGTCGGACACGTCGTACGCGACGCGCGGGTGGTTGCACGACGCGGGTGTCGCCGTGCAGCGGACCGCCCACGACTCGTTCCTGCAGACCCTCGCGCGACTGCACCGCGTGCCCGTCGAGCAGGCCGCCTGGCTGGCGCGGCCCGGCGGGGTCGGCGTCGGGCCCGAACTCGACTGGTGGCGCGAGTACGTCCGGTGGGGCACCGACGGCGCCGTCCCGGAACTGATGAGCACCGCGTTCGACTGGCTGACGCGTCACATGCCCTCGGAGCCAACCGATCTGAGCATCTGCTGGGGCGACGCCCGGTTGTCGAACGCGATCTTCGACGACACCGGCGAGATCGTCGGCGCGTTGGACTGGGAGCAGGCCTGCATCTGCCCGGCCGAGGCCGACTTCGCGTGGTGGCTGGCGACGCGCAGGCAGATGCTCGAGGTCAACGGCCTCGACCTCGACCCGGAACTGCCGGGCTTCGACAGCCGCGACGAGGTCGTGCGCCGCTACGAACAGTTGCTGGGCCGACCGCTGCAGCACCTGCGGTGGTACGAGATCTTCGCGATGGTGCGCATGGGTTGCTGCATCCTGCGGACGCAGGCGCTGCTGCGCGCGACCGGGCAGGCCGACCACTTCCTGACCCGCGCGCCGATCCTGCCGGCGTGGACCGTCGCGGCGGTCGGTTCCTAGTCGGCGGTGCGGCGGGCGTAGGCGCGCAGCGCGAACGGCGCGAAGACGGCCGTCAGCACCAGCGACCAGATGACGGTGGCCAGCACCGGGTGGTGCAGCGGTAACTGGGCGCTTTCGGGGGCCGGTCCGCCGTTGCCCCACAACTGGCGCATCGCCTGCGCCAGCGACGACACCGGGTTCCATTCGGCGATCACCCGCAGCCAGTGCGGCATCGGCTCGGTGGGCACAAAGGTGTTGGCCAGGAACGTGATCGGGAACAGCGTGGTGAACATCACCCCGTTGACGGCCTCGACGGTGCGCAGCAGCGAGCCGATCAGGATGCCGAACCAGATCATCCCGAACCCGAACAGCAGCACCAACGCGAACGCCAGCACCGCCTCGGCCACGCTGTTGCGGATGCGCCACCCGATGGCGAGCCCGGTCAACGCCATCACCAGCACGCCGAGCGACGAGTGGATGAGGCTGGCGATGCTGCGCCCGATCAGCACCGACGACCGCGAGATCGGCAGCGACCGGAACCGGTCGATGATGCCCTTCTCGACGTCGGCGGTGATCCCCGACGCGACGACGAACGCCGAGAACACGATGGTCTGCGCCTGGATGCCGGGCAGCAGGAACTCGCGGTAGTTGGTTCCGCCGGGGTTGACGATCGACGCGCCGAACACGAACGCGAACAGCAGCACGAACATGATCGGCTGCACGGTCACGTCGCTCAGCATCTCGGGCATCCGCTTGGTGTGGATCATGTTGCGTTTGACCATGATCCACGACTGCTGGGCGATGTTCGTGGGGTGCGTCGGTACGGGCTGGACCCGGTCGGGTGCCGGTGTCTGCAGGGCTGTCATGCGTCGACCTCTTCCTCGCTGCGGTGCCCGGTCAACGACAGGAAGACGTCGTCGAGGCTCGGGCGGGACAGCCCGATGTCGTCGACGGCGATGTTGCTGTCGCGCAGCCAGCCGGCCACCCGGACCATGTCGTCGAGTCCTTCTGCCGTCGCGGTCAATTCACGCGCACCGGTGTCGACGAACACTTCGGCGCCGGTCTTGGCCAGCAGCGCCTGCGCGGCAGGTAGGTCCTCGGCTTTGGTCACGGTGACGACGAGGCTGGCGTTGCCCGCCTGCTGTTTGAGTTGCAGCGGTGAGCCTTCGGCGATGATGCGGCCCTTGTCGATCACCACGATGTTGTCGGCCAGCTGGTCGGCCTCCTCGAGGTACTGCGTGGTCAGCAGCAGCGTGGTGCCCTGTCGGACCAGGGCGCGCAGCGCGTCCCACAGTTCGTTGCGGCTGCGCGGGTCCAGTCCGGTGGTGGGCTCGTCGAGGAACAGCACCGGCGGCGACGCCAGCAGGCTGACGGCCAGGTCGAGGCGGCGGCGCATCCCGCCCGAGTACGACTTGACCACCCGGTCGGCCGCATCGGTGAGCGAAAACTGTTCCAGCAGTTGATCACCCAGCTGTTTGAGGTCTTTGCGGCGGATGCCGTACAGCCCGCCGATCATCCGGATGTTCTCGCGACCGGTGAGCAGTTCGTCGACCGTGGCGACCTGACCCGTCAGGCCCATGTTGCGGCGCACCGCGTCGGGTTCGCGCACGACGTCGTAGCCGGCGACGCGGGCGGTGCCGCTGGTGGGCGCGGTCAGCGTCGTCATCATCCGCACGGTGGTCGTTTTGCCCGCGCCGTTGGGCCCGAGCAGGCCGAGCACGGTGCCGGGCGCGACGGTGAAGCTGACGCCGTCGACGGCGGGTCTGGCGTCGTCGCCGAACCGCTTCACCAGGTCGAGGGCTTCGATGGCGAATTGCATGTCGAGAACGGTATCGGGATTTCCCGACAGCCCGTTACCTGCCGAGCAGACGCAAACTGCCCCGGAACGCGAGGTTTCCAGGGCAGTTTGCGTCTGCTCGCCAGGGTTTAGGTGACCAGGGAGACCGAGTTGCTGCGGCGCAGCTTGCCCGACGGGGTCTTCGGGATGGTGCCCGGGCCGAGGACCACGACGTTGCGGGGCCGCATGTCGACCTCGGCCACCACCTCGTGGGCGACCTGGTGCTCGATGCGGCGCACCTCGACCGGGTCCTGCCAGGAGTTCGACTCGACCGCGACGGCGAACGTCTCCCGCGAGTGCCCGGCGTCGAGGCGCACGGCGACCGCACAGCCCGGCCGGACACCCTCGACGCGGCACGCGGCGCGCTCGATGTCGGTCGGATAGATGTTGCGGCCCGCCATGATGATCACGTCCTTGACGCGGCCGCACACCACGATGTTGCCTTCCTCGGTGATATAGCCGAGGTCGCCGGTGTCATACCAGCCGTGCTCGTCCTGCGCGGGGATGAAGCCGCCCATGGTGATGTAGCCAGGCGTCAGGCTCTCGCCGCGCAGTTCGATGACGCCGACGCCGCGCGGCGCCATGACGTTGCCGTGCTCGTCGATGACGCGGGCCTCGAGGTCGCGCAGCAGCGGTCCCAGCGAGGCCAGCCGGCGGGTGTTGCCCTTGGTGGCCGGCACGGCGCGACGCAGCGCGGCCAGCAGGTCGGCGTCGACCTCGTCGACCACCAAGCCGGCGCCGCACGGCGAGAACGACACAGCCAGCGTCGTCTCGGCCATACCGTAGGCCGGCAGGATCGCATCGGGCTTCAGGCCGAACGGCTTACCGGCGTCGAGCAGGTCCTCGACGTCGGCGGGCTCGACGGGCTCGGCGCCGGACAGCGCGAAGCGCAGCGTCGACAGGTCGAACTCGCCGGGCTTGGCCTGGCGCCGCAGCCGCTTGGCGAACAGCGCGTAGGCGAAGTTCGGCGCCGCGGTCATGGTGCCCTTGTACTTGTCGATCAGCTTGGCCCACAGCAGCGTGTCGCGCAGGAAGTCCATCGGCGTGACCTTGACCAGCTCCGCGCCGAAGTACATCGGGATGGTGAGGAAGCCGACCATGCCCATGTCGTGGAAGCAGGGCAGCCAGCTGACCATGACGTCCTTCTCGACGTCGTACTCGGCGCCGATGAACATCGCCTCGGCGTTGGAGTAGATGTTGCGGTGCGTGATCTGCACGGCCTTGGGAGATCCAGTCGAGCCGCTCGTCAGCTGCATCAGCGCGAGGTCGTCCTCGCCGACGTCGACGGGGTCGGTGGGCTCCGAGGCCAGCAGATCGGCGACCTTGAGGACCTTGATGCCCTTCTCCTCGAGCACCGGGATCGCGACCAGGAACGGCTCGGAGACGATCACGGCCTTGGCCTCGATCATGCCGATGACGTTCATGGTGTCCTCGGCCCAGACGACGAGGTCGGTGCGCGGGGTGGGCTGGTGCAGCATGGTGAGGCTGGCGCCGCGCATCCACAGGCCCTGGGCGGTGGGGGCGATCTCGACCGGGAAGCCGGCCAGCACGCCGACCGCGTCGCCGGGGCCGATGCCGGCCTTCTTCAGACCACCCGCGATGCAGCGGGCGCGCTCGTGCACCTCACCCCAGGTGTGCCGGACGGGCTCGTGTGGTTCACCGGTGACCATGCCCGTCTTGGCGGTGCGGGCGTTGTAGTACATCTTCTCGGTGAATCGGCTCACGACGACGACCTCCTCGGCTCCAGAGCAAAGACCCCGGGATAATGCTCCGCCTGATCAGCGGCGCTTATGCGTAGGCGCGCACACATTTGGGGAGCGGTTGTGTCTCGAATCGGTGATGCTCCGGAATCGTGGCGGGATCTGACGACACGCCCGCCGCTGCTACCGGCGGGCGAAGAAGCCGCGTTCCATGCTCGACCGCTGATTCTCACCGGGGGCCATCTTATGCAACTCTTAAGTAGCTGCCAAACTGTCGCGATTATTGAGGCCTGGCTCACACATCGTCGTCCCGCAGAAGCTAGGCCGTCGGCTCTCCGGTCCGTGGCGCCGAGCGTCGGACTTCTCACGCAAAATCGGCCGAAACCCACCAAAAACCCGACGCTCGGCGCAGCAGGAAGAGGATTAGGCCGTCGACGGGGTGGGGACCACCCGGGCGCCGTGCACCGGGCCGCTGGCCACCCGCACCGTGCGGCACACCCCGGCGCCGGCCAGCTGGGCGCCGACGTCGACGGCCATGCCCGCCGACGCGCACAGGAACGCACACGTCGGCCCGGAGCCCGAGACGATGCCGGCCAGGGCGCCCGCGTCGACGCCGGCGCGCAGGGTCCGGCGCAGGCCGGGATCGAGGCTGAGCGCCGCGGGTTGCAGGTCGTTGCCGAGCAGCGGCGCGAGCTCGTTCGGGTCGCCGGACGCCAACGCGGACAGCAGCGGTTCGGCGTCGTCGAGGCGCGGCGGCGCGTCGCGGTCGGGGGCGTCGCGCAGCCGGTCCAACTCGCCGAACACCGCCGGTGTGGACAGCCCGCCCGCGGCGAACGCCAGCACCCAGTGAAACGTCGTACGGGCCAGCACCGTCGCGAGTTCCTCGCCGCGGCCGGTGCCCAGCGCGGTGCCGCCGTGCAGCGCGAACGGTACGTCGCTGCCCAGTTGAGCGGCCAGCGCATGCAGGTCGCGGCGCGGCACCCCGAGTTCCCACAGCGTGTTCATCGCGACGAGCACGGCGGCGGCGTCGGCGCTGCCGCCGGCCATGCCGCCGGCGACCGGGATCGACTTCTCGATGCTGATCGCCACATCCGGTGCGCGGCCGACGTGCTCAGCCATCAGTTCGGCGGCGCGCCAGGCCAGATTCCGCTCATCGACGGGCAGCGACTCCGCGCCCTCGCCGGTCATCTCCAGCGAGAGCACGTCGGCGTGGCGGACCGTGACCTCGTCGAGCAGCGAGACGGCGTGAAAGACCGTCGTCAGATCGTGGTAGCCGTCGTCGCGGAGGTCGCCGACCGCGAGATAGAGGTTGACCTTGCCGGGCACCCGCACGGTCACCGATCCGGTGGGCACCCACTCCGAGGCGGTGTTTCCGTTCCAGCCGGGCACGTCACGACAGTATCGCGAAACGACGAAGACGCCGGTGCTCGCCGGGGCGCGAAGCTCCCCCGGACTAAGGTCGGTTCCGTGCTCTCGGCGGGCGAAAGGTTCGACGGGTACGTCGTCGACGCGGCCGTCGGCCACGGCGGATCGGCCGCCGTCTACCGCGTCCACGACGCCGACAATCCGGCGCGGGTGCGGGCGCTGAAGATCCTCGACGACCGCCGGAATCTCGCCGAGGTGGCACGCCTGCGCAGGGAGTTCGACTTCGCCCATGCGCTCGACCACCCTCACATCGTCAAGACCTACGAGCGTGGCCCGGGCTGGCTGACGATGGAGCTGATCTCGGGTGGCGCGATCGCGCGGCTGCCGACCATCGGGGCGCGCCTGGGCGCGCTGAGCCAGATCGCCGATGCGCTCGACCACACGCACAACCACGCGATCGTGCACTGCGACGTCAAACCCGCCAACATCCTGATCGATTCGCACGGCAACCGGGCGGTGCTGATCGACTTCGGCGTCGCGGTCGCGCTGCGCGACGACATCTGCCGGCGACCCGCTCAGGTCGAGGCGTCGCTGCCGTACTCGGCGCCCGAACTGCTCACCGGCCACGCCCCGGCCGAGGCCACCGACGTCTACGCGCTGGCGTGTACGGCCGTGGAGCTCGTCACCGGCGCACCGCCGTTCCCGTATGACTCCAAGATGGGGCTGATCGGCGCGCACCTGTACGAGAAGCCGCCGCGTCCGTCACGCGAACATGACTGGCTGCCAAGGGCTTTCGACTCGATCATCGCCAAGGCGCTGGCGAAGGCGCCTTCCGACCGCTACCAGTCCTGCCGCGAGTTCGTCGCGTTGATCGTCCGCGCGCTGCAGTGATCTACAGGACGCCGACGGATCCTTGCTCGTCGGCACTCTCGACCGCCGGCTTCTCGGCTTCACCGGAGCGCTGCAGCAGCCGGACGAAGTCCGCGATCGACAACGTCTCACCGCGGCGCGACGGGTCGATGCTGGCGGCCAGCAGCCGGCGCGCCGACTCGTTGCCCGAACCGGCCCATTCGGCGAACGCGTTACGCGAGGTCTTGCGGCGCTGCGCGAACGCGACGTCGATCAGGCTGAACACCTTCTGCCTGAACCACTCATCGGTGGGCCACGGTGACGCCTCGTACCGGTCGATGCGGACCAGACCCGAGTAGACCCGCGGGATCGGCCAGAACACCGTCGGCGAGACCATGCCGAAGCGGCGGACGTTGCCGAAGAAGCGGACCTTCGCGCTGGGCACGCCGTAGTCCTTGCCGCCGGGTTCGGCGGCCAGCCGCTCGGCGACCTCGGCCTGCACCATCACCATCACGGTGCGGATCGAGGGGAACTCGGCGAGCAGGTGCAGCAGCGCGGGCACGGCGATGTTGTACGGCAGGTTGGCCACCAGAGCCGTCGGCTCCTCGGTCAGTTCCGCCTTGCGGAGCTGCAGGATGTCGCGGTTGAGGACGGTCAGCCGATTGATCTCGCTGTGCGAGTGCTCAGCAATCGTGGTAGGAAGTTGTCGGGCCAGCACGGGGTCGATCTCGACCGCGGTCACCCGCGCGCCCCGGTCCAGCAGGGCCAGCGTCAGGGAGCCGAGTCCGGGTCCGACCTCGAGCACATGGTCATGCCGGTTGACCCCGGACGCCGACACGATGCGGCGTACGGTGTTGGCGTCGTGGACGAAGTTCTGGCCGAACGATTTGCGCGGCCTGAAGTCAATCTCTTTCGCCAGGTGTCTTATCTCGGTCCGCCCGAGTAGTCGAATGGTCAGCGCGCCCCAATCCTCCCGCTACAAGTCGGCCACGCGCCCCACCCTTGCCGCGCCCGAGTGACTTCAGCAATTGCGATCTGCTCTTCTCTTGTTGCCAGATCGGCCCTCGCAGCATACCTCAGACCCCCGTTGCGCTCCCATGTGTTTTGGTCAAATTGGACGCCACCGTAAAAACCGTTGCCGGTGTTGATAGCCCAATTACCTCCCGCTTCGCACCGCGCGAGCGCGTCCCACGTCGCCGGGTTGCTCACCGGCGGCACCTCGGTGCCCGGTTTCGTGCCTACCCGCAGCACTCCGTCGCGGGCCGGTGTGAGAACGACATTGGCTACTGGCAGCCTGCCGGTCTCGGTCCCGTTGAGCTTTGCTATCGCAAACACCACGTCCTGCAGACCCGGTGTTCCGGGGTTCTCGACGACCTGGCGGCTCTGGTTCATCGTCGGGTCCTCGATGCGGGTCATCACCGGCGGCAACGGAACCCGCTCGGTGACCTTCTCGATCCGGTTGCGAGTGACCGTGATCTGCATGTCGTCCACCACCGGGGCCGACGCAGCGGGCGCCACCTCGTCGCGTTGCTGCAGCGGTGCGCCGGCCGCTTCGAGGAGACCCGCCACGTTCGGCGCGGCCAGTGTGACGGTGCGCACAGCACCGCCGTCGTTGATGTGCACGGTCTTTGCGCTGACGACCGGCAGCGACATCCCCGCCAACGGAACACGGCTGCCCCGGGAGGCCGCCGCGGGCGCCTTGTCGGTCATCTCGAGTTCGGCCAGCGCCTCGTCGACGGTGGACGCGGTGGTCCACACCTGCCTGCTGTTCTCGCCGTCGAGCGACACCTGCAGCGGCCGGCTGCGGCGCAGCACGATCGTGTCCGACTGACCGACCGCCTCGTCGGCGGCCGGGAAGAGATCGTCGCGTTCGCCGACCTCGAAGCCGTTCTCCTCGACCACGTCGATGACGCGGGACTTCATCGTGGCCACGGTCGTGGACGCGCCGTCGACGGTCAGCGTGACGGTCTTGTGCGCCGAGACCGCCACACCCCCCGCGAAGACCAGGGCGAGCAGCGTCGCTCCGACCAGGAGACGCAACAACGGCGAGCGCGCTTCATGGATCTTGCTGAATGTATTCAAAACGTCGTTTAACTCCGACTATCAGACGGCGCGCCGTTGCCTGGTGGCGCTTCCGTTTCGATTACAGGACGGTAACGGAGAGCGTCAGGGGCAGCAACTCGCTAGGCCGTAGGCGCGCGCCGCCGTCGATGTCGTCTCCTCCGCGAGGTCCTCCGCGGGCCGTCCGAGGATCTCGGCGAGCGCACGCACGGTGTAGGGCAGGCAGTAGGGCTCGTTGGGTGCACCGCGGAACGGATGCGGGGTGAGGAACGGCGCGTCGGTCTCGACCAGCAGCTGACCGGCCGGGATCAGCGCCGCCGCCTGCCGCAGATCCCTGGCGTTCTTGAAGCTGACCGTGCCCGACAGGCTCAGCAGCCAGCCGGCGTCGACGCAGGTACGCGCCATCTCCGGACCCGACGAGAAGCAGTGGAAGATCACGGTGTCGGGCGCCCCCTCGGCGGCCAGCACGTCGAGGATCTCGGCGTCGGCTTCGCGGTTGTGGATCATCAGCGGCTTACCGGTCCGCTTGGCCAGGTCGATGTGCCAGGCGAACGCCTCGCGCTGGGTGGCCAGATCCGCGCAGCCGTCGAGTTTGCCTGGCCAGTACAGGTCCAGGCCGGTCTCGCCGACCGCGACGACGCGCGGATGGCCGGCCAGCCGCTCGACGACGGTTCTCGCCTCACCGGTGAGCGCGTCGGCGCGGGTCGGGTGCAGCGCGACGGCCGCGTAGACCCGCTCGTCGGCGTCGGCCGCCTCGGTCACCCAGCGCGCCGAATCGAGGTCATCGGCAATGGTCACGACGGCCTGCACGCCGACGGCGGCGGCGCGGTCGACGATGGCGCGGATGCTGGCGGCGTCGCCGGCCCCGCAGGCATCGAGGTGGGTGTGCGCATCGATCAGCGGGCTCAGCGGTTCCGGGGCGGGCGGCGGCCCGCTCCTGCCTGAACGCTTCTGGCTCACAGCCACACCATAAGCTGACTTCAAATGAGCGAGCCTTTCTACATCACCACCGCGATCGCCTATCCCAACGGCGATCCGCACGTCGGGCACGCCTACGAG
Source organism: Mycolicibacterium flavescens (assembly GCF_001722335.1). GTDB lineage: Bacteria > Actinomycetota > Actinomycetes > Mycobacteriales > Mycobacteriaceae > Mycobacterium > Mycobacterium flavescens. The sequence goes on along the minus strand of NZ_MIHA01000016.1, from coordinate 106,418 downwards.
TACATCGCCACCGACGCGGTTGCCCGGTTCAAGCGGCTCGACGGCTACGACGTGCGGTATCTGACCGGCACCGATGTCCACGGGTTGAAGATGGCCGAGGCGGCCAAGGCCCAAGGTGTGCCGACCGCCGAGCTGGCGCGGCGCAACTCCGACGTGTTCCAGCGGCTGCAGGAAAAGCTCAACATCTCCTTCGACCGGTTCATCCGCACCTCCGACGCCGACCACTACGAGGCGTCCAAGGCGATCTGGCAGCGGATGAACGACGCCGGCGACATCTATCTCGACTCGTACAAGGGCTGGTACTCGGTCCGCGATGAGCGGTTCTTCACCGAAGCCGAGACCACCGTCGGCCCCGACGGCGTGCGGGTCGCCGCCGAGACCGGCGCGCCGGTGACCTGGACCGAGGAGGAGACGTACTTCTTCCGGCTGTCGGCCTACACCGACCGGCTGCTGGCCCACTACCGCGAGCACCCGGAGTTCATCGAACCCGAAACGCGGCGCAACGAGATCGTCAGCTTCGTCTCCGGCGGCCTGCGCGACCTGTCGATATCGCGCACGACATTCGACTGGGGCGTGCCGGTGCCCGACCACCCCGACCACGTCATGTACGTCTGGGTCGACGCGCTGACCAATTACCTGACGGGCGTGGGCTATCCGGACACCGAGTCGGCCGACTTCCAGCGGTACTGGCCTGCCGACCTGCACATGATCGGCAAGGACATCATCCGCTTCCACACCGTCTACTGGCCGGCGTTCCTGATGTCGGCCGGAATCGAGTTGCCGCGCAGGGTGTTTGCGCACGGCTGGCTACTCAACCGCGGCGAGAAGATGAGCAAGTCGATCGGCAACGTGGTCGACCCGGTCAACCTGGTCGACACGTTCGGGCTCGACCCGGTGCGGTACTTCTTCCTGCGCGAGGTGCCGTTCGGCCAGGACGGCAGCTACAGCGAAGACGCGATCATCGGCCGGATCAATGCCGACCTGGCCAACGAACTGGGCAACCTGGCGCAACGCTCGCTGTCGATGGTCGCCAAGAACCTCGACGGGATCGTCCCCGAACCGGGCGAGTTGACCGCCGACGACCGCGAACTGCTGGCCGCCGCCGACGCGCTGCCCGACCGGGTGCGCGGGCACTTCGACGCCGTGGCAATGCATCTCGCTCTGGAGGCCATCTGGTCGGTGCTCGGCCAGGCGAACAAATACTTCTCGGCGCAGGAGCCGTGGGTGCTGCGCAAGTCGGACTCCGCCGACGACCGGCAGCGCTTCGGCACCGTGCTCTATACGACGCTGGAGGTGGTGCGGATCGCCGCGCTGCTGGCCCAGCCGGTCATGCCCGACTCGACGGCCAAGCTTCTCGATCTGCTGGGCCAGGATGCCGACGCGCGGACCATCGCCGCCGCCGGCGCCCGCCTGAAACCAGGCACCGTCCTGCCGGCACCGTCCGGTGTGTTCCCCCGTTACCAGGCTGAGTGATTCGAACGTGAACGGTTTACCCGACAAGCTGCACGACATCTACGAAGAGGTCGCCCGGCGCAACGCCGGCGAGGCCGAGTTCCACCAGTCCGTCTACGAGGTGCTGACCAGCCTCGGGCCGGTGGTGCAGAAGCACCCCGAATACGTCGACTCCGAGGTGATCCGGCGGTTGTGCGAGCCGGAGCGCCAGATCATCTTCCGGGTGCCGTGGGTCGACGACCGCGGCACCGTGCAGATCAACCGCGGGTTCCGCGTCGAGTTCAACTCGGCACTCGGACCGTTCAAGGGCGGGTTGCGGTTTCACCCGTCGGTCTACCTCGGCATCGTCAAGTTCCTCGGGTTCGAGCAGATCTTCAAGAACTCGCTGACCGGGATGCCGATCGGCGGCGGCAAGGGCGGGGCGGACTTCGACCCCAAGGGCCGCTCCGACAACGAGGTGATGCGGTTCTGCCAGTCCCTGATGACCGAGTTGTACCGCCACCTCGGCGAGTACACCGACGTCCCGGCCGGCGACATCGGCGTGGGCCAGCGCGAAATCGGTTACCTCTTCGGGCAGTACAAGCGCATCACCAACCGCTACGAGTCCGGTGTGCTCACCGGCAAGGGTATGACGTGGGGCGGCTCGCAGGTCCGCACCGAGGCCACCGGGTACGGCACGGTGTTCTTCGTCAACGAGATCCTCAAGGCCAAGAACGACACCTTCGAAGGTAAGCGCGTCGTGGTGTCGGGTTCGGGCAACGTCGCGATCTACGCGATCGAGAAGATCCAGGAACTCGGCGGCACCGTGGTGGCCTGTTCGGACTCCAGCGGCTTCGTGGTCGACGAGAAGGGCGTCGACCTCGACATCATCAAAGAGGTCAAAGAAGTGCGGCGGGCCCGGATCGCCGACTACGTCGACATCCGCGGCGGCGCAGCCCATTTCGTCGAGGACCGCAACGTCTGGAGCGTGCCGTGCGAGATCGCACTGCCGTGCGCGACCCAGAACGAGATCAACGGCGACGAGGCACGGGCGCTGATCACCAACGGTTGCCGCGTCGTCGCCGAGGGCGCGAACATGCCGTGCTCGCCGGACGCGGTCAAGTACTTCACCGAGGCGGGCGTGACGTTCGCGCCCGGCAAGGCCGCCAACGCGGGCGGCGTCGCCACCAGCGCGCTGGAGATGCAGCAGAACGCGTCACGGGACTCGTGGACATTCGCCGACACCGAAATGCGCCTCGAGCAGATCATGCGCCGCATCCACAACCGGTGCCTGGTGACCGCCGACGAGTACGGGCAGCCCGGCAACTACGTGGCGGGCGCGAACATCGCCGGGTTCATCCGGGTGGCCGACGCGATGCTCTCCCTCGGCCTGGTGTGACGAGGCCGTAGTGACCTGGGTCACGTTCTGTCACGCCACCGCGGCGCGCGGTGTCTTGAGGGCATGACTGGAAACGACACAACCCACACGCACACCACCACCAAAGTCGTCGTGATCGGCGGCGGTTACGCCGGCACGCTGGCGGCCAACCACCTGCGGGTCCGCGACGACCTCGACATCACGCTGATCAACCCGCGACCCCGGTTCGTCGAGCGGATCCGGCTGCACCAGTTGGCCGCCGCGGACTACGACGCCACCGCCGACTACGGCACGCTGCTCGGCGAGGGCATCCGGCTGGTCGTGGACACCGCGACGCGCATCGACAGCGCCGCCGGGACCGTCGCGCTGGCCTCCGGCGCGCAGGTGGCCTACGACCACCTCATCTACGCGGTCGGCAGCACGGCAGGCACCCCCGACGTACCCGGCGCCGCCGAATTCGCCTACCAGGTAGCCGAATTCGAGCACGCCGAACGGTTGCGCGGTGCGCTCGTGAAGCTGGACCCCGCGGCGCCGGTGACCGTCGTCGGCGCCGGGCTCACCGGCATCGAGCTCGCCGCCGAACTGGCCGAACAGGGTCGCCGCGTCACGCTGGTCTGCGGCGGCCGACTCGGGCCGTCGCTGTCGGCGCCCGGCCGGCGCTCGGTGGCCAAGGCGCTGGCCCGGCTGGGTGTCACGGTCCGCGAATCCGAAGTCGTGACCGAGGTGCGCGCCGACGGCGTCGTGTTCGCCGACGGTGCGGTGCGGCCGAGCGCGTTGACGGTGTGGACGGCCGGCTTCGGTGTCCCGGGGTTGGCCGCCGCGAGCGTTCTGCGCACCGACGGGCTCGGCCGGCTGATCACCGACGAGACGCTGACCAGCGTCTCCGACCCGCGAATCGTCGCCGCCGGCGACTGCGCCGCCCCCTCCGACGAGCCGCTGCGCATGTGCTGCGCGACCGCGAACCAGCTGGCGCCGCAGGCCGCCGAAACGGTGCTCGCCCACATCGCGGGCACGCCGGCCGCGCGGTTCGAGTACGCCTACGGCGGATCCTGCATCAGCCTCGGCCGGCGCACCGCCACGCTGCAGTTCACCCGCAAGGACGACACCGCGGTCAACCTGTACCTCGGCGGCCGCGCAGTGGCGAGGTTCAAAGAGGCGGTCTGCAAGGGCACACTGTGGGCGATGCGACGCACGGCCCGCAAGCCGGAGTGGACGTTCTGGCTCAAGGGCGGACCGCGACCCGAAGAGAAGGCGTTGGTGAGGCAGCCGTGACTGAACCCACGACACCGCACGCCGAGCGGTTCACGCTGCTTCGGCCGCTACTGTTCACGATCGCCTACGAAATACTGGGCAGCACAACCGAATCCGACGATGTGCTGCAGGACAGCTATCTGCGGTGGGCCGACGTCGATCTGAGCACCGTGCGCGACACGAAGTCGTATCTCGCGCGGTTGGTGACCCGCGAGGCGCTCAACGCGCTGCGCGCCAGGGCGCGTCGCCGCGAGGAGTACGTCGGCCCCTGGTTGCCCGAACCGCTGCTGGTCTCCGACGACGCGTCGGCCGACGTGATGCTCGCCGAGTCGGTGTCGATGGCCATGCTGGTGGTGCTCGAGACGCTGACCCCCGACGAGCGGGCGGTGTTCGTGCTGCGCGAGGTGTTCGACTTCGACTACGACGAGATCGCCGCGGCGGTCGACCGGTCGGTGGCCACGGTGCGCCAGATGGCGCACCGGGCCCGCGACCACGTGCACGCCCGCCGCAACCGGTTCGGCCCCGTCGACGCCGAGCGGACCACGCAGATCACCGAGCAGTTCCTGCAGGCCGCGGCCACCGGCGACATGGCGGGGCTGATGGCGCTGCTGGCCCCGCGGGTCACCTGGACCGCCGACCACGGCGGGAAGGCCACCGCGATCCGCAGGCCGGTCGTCGGGGCCCGCCGGGTGGCGGCGCTGATGGCCCGCCTGTTCGCGGTGGCCGCCGAGACACCGGACATCCGGTTCGAGACCGCCGTCTACAACAGCGCGCCGGCCGTCGTCGTCTACACCGGTGAGCACCTCGAGGGGCTCTTCGTGTTCGAGGTGATCGACGACAAGATCACCAACCTGTACGCGATGCGCAACCCGGACAAGCTGACCGGCATCACCACCCCGCGGCGGATCAGCCGGTAGTGATGTGCGACACACCGCGGCGCCGGGCTGTCACAATCCGGGAGCGCCCGGTGTCTGGAGGGCAGACCGGCTCGACGCGGAGCCGACTGACGCACAGGAGACCGACATGACCCAACACAACACCGACGTCGTCGTTATCGGCGGCGGCTACGCCGGCGTGATGGCCGCCAACCGGCTCGCCCCGCACGCGAACGTGACGCTGGTGAATCCCCGCCCGGCGTTCGTGGAGCGGATCCGGCTGCATCAGCTGGTCGCGGGTAACGACGACGCCGTCGCCGACTACGCCGCCGTGCTGGCCGGCAGCGTGCGGTTGGTGGTCGACGGCGCCGAGCGCATCGACGCGGCCACCCGCACCGTCACGCTGAGCTCCGGCGACAGGTTGCGGTACGACTATCTGATCTACGCCGTCGGCAGCACCGGAACGGTGCCCGCCGCAGTGCCGGGCGCAGCCGAATTCAGCTACCCGATCGGCGAATTGGAGCAGGCACAGCGGTTGGCCACCCGGCTGGCCGACGTGCCGGTCTCGGCGCCGCTCGTGGTGGTCGGCGGCGGGCTCACCGGCATCGAGGCGGCCACCGAGTTCGCCGAGGCCGGCCGTCCGGTCACGTTGGTCACCGACGTGCTCGGGCCGTCGCTGGCCGACAGCGGGCGCCGGTCCATCGCCAAGCGGCTGCGCAAGCTGGCTGTCACCGTCATCGAGGGCAGCGCGGTCGCCGAGGTGCGCGCCGATGGTGTGGTGCTGGGCGACGGGCGCGAGGTGGCCGCCGCCGTGACGGTCTGGACCGCGGGCTTCGGCGTGCCGGGGCTGGCGGCGGCCAGCGGGCTGAGCACCGACCGCCTCGGCCGCCTGCTCACTGACGAGACGCTGACCAGCATCAGCGATCCGCGGATTCTCGGCGCGGGCGACGCGGTGTCGCCGTCGGACGCGCCGTGGCGGATGAGCTGCCAGGCCGCGCTGCCGCTGGGCGCGCAGGCCGCGAACACGGTGCTGGCGCGCCTCGCCGGCGAGGACCCCGCCGCGGTGAACCACGCGATGGCCGGGCAGTGCATCAGCCTCGGCCGCAAGGCGGGCACGTTCCAGTTCGCCAACGTCGACGACACCCCGCGGCGGTGGTACATCGGCGGGCGCACCGGCGCGCTGGTCAAGGAGCAGGTGTGCCGGTACACGCTGAAGTGGATGCGCGGAGAGGCCGACAAGCCGGGCTCCTACACCTGGAAGAAGAACCCGCGCCGCGGCCAGGTGGCGGTCGCGATGCCGGTCCGATGAGCGAGCACGCCGAACGGTTCACGCTGCTGCGTCCGCTGCTGTTCACGATCGCTTACGAGATCCTGGGCAGCGCAACCGAATCCGACGACGTCCTGCAGGAGAGCTATCTGCGCTGGGCGGAGGTGGACCTGGCGTCGGTGCGCGACACCAAGGCCTACCTCGCCCAGCTCGTCACCCGGCAGTCGCTCAACACGCTGCGCGCGCAGTCGCGCAGGCGCGAAGACTACGTCGGGCCGTGGCTGCCCGAACCGCTGCTGGTCTCCGACGACGCGTCGGCCGACGTGATGCTCGCCGAGTCGGTGTCGATGGCGATGCTGGTCGTGTTGGAGACGTTGAGTCCCGACGAACGCGCGGTGTTCGTGCTGCGCGAGGTGTTCGGGTTCGACTACGACGAAATCGCTTCCGCGGTGGGCCGATCGGTGCCGGCGGTGCGGCAGATGGCGCACCGTGCCCGCGAGCACGTCCAGTCGCGGCGCAAGCGGTTCGAGCCGGTGGACCCGAAGACGTCGATGGAGATCACCCAGCGGTTCTTCACCGCGGCCGCCACCGGCGACTTCGACGGTCTGCTGGAGATGCTGACCGAGGACGTGCAGTGGACCGCCGACAGCGACGGGAAGGTCAGCGCGGCACGCAAACCGGTCGTCGGCGCCGAGAGGGTCGCTCGGGTGCTCATCGGCCTGGTGCGGGTGGCAGGCGAGTCCGGGCGGGTGGAGCCGGCGATGTACAACAACGCCCCGGCTCTGAAGCTCTATCTCGGCGACAGCTTCGAGGGCATCGTCAGCCTCGAGATCACCGACGGCCGGATCTCCCACTTCTATGCGATGCGCAACCCGGACAAGTTGGTCGGCGTCGACATCCCGCGGGAGATCCGCCGCTAAGTTTTCCTTGCGCGAGCAGACGCGAAGTGCCCTGTTTTCGCGGGTTTTCCGGTCACTTTGCGTCTGCTCGCGCCAACGAGCAAGCTGATGCGGTGCGGATCGACCGGCTCGGCGACCTGGGCGAGGCCCCGGCGGTGCTGCGCGCGATCGGTCACGGCGCGGCGGGGCGCGGGCTGGCGCCGCCGGCCGCGCTGATCGGCGACTGGTTCGGCTCGCGAGCGGTGATCGCGCCGACGGTCGAGGTGGCCGCGGTGGCGTCGTCGCGGGCGTTCGACGTCCCGACGGGTGCGGGCGAGGCCGTCGGCGGCGGCTGGTTCGGCTATCTGTCGTACCCGGACCCCGGCGGCGACGGGCGCGGCCCGCGGATCCCCGAAGCCGCGGGCGGGTGGTCGGACTGCGTGCTGCGCCAGGACCTCGACGGGCGGTGGTGGTACGAAAGTCTCACCGGCGCAGCGATTCCGGACTGGGTCCTCGACTCGTTGGCGACACCGACCACCGCTTGTCCGGTCGAAATCGCCTGGGAGGCACCGGATCGCGGCGTGCACCGCCGCGGCGTGCTGTCCTGCCTGGAGGCGATCGCCGACGGTGAGGTGTACCAGGCGTGTGTGTGCACGCGATTCCGCGGCAGGCTTACGGCCGGAGCCGCCCTCGACTTCTTCGTCGACGCGGTGCAGCGGTTGAGCCCGTCGCGCGCGGCGTTCGTCGCCGGAGGGTGGGGTGCGGTGGCGTCGTTGTCGCCGGAACTGTTCCTGCGCAGGCGCGGTGACGCGGTGACGTCGAGCCCGATCAAGGGCACGCTGCCCCGCGACGCCGACCCCGCCGCGTTGCGTACGTCGGTCAAGGACGTCGCCGAGAACATCATGATCGTCGACCTGGTGCGCAACGACCTCGGCCGCGTCGCCGACGTCGGCACGGTGTCGGTGACGGAACTGCTGGCGATCCGGCCAGCGCCCGGTGTGTGGCATCTGGTGTCGACGGTCGCGGCGCGGGTGGGTGTCGACGTCCCGATGGCGACCGTGGCGGATGCGACGTTCCCGCCGGCGTCGGTGACCGGGACACCGAAGACCCGCGCGCGTCAGCTGCTGACCGGCTGGGAGCCGTATCGGCGCGGAGTGTATTGCGGCACAGTCGGTCTGGCGTCACCCGCGGCGGGTTGCGAGCTGAATGTGGCGATCCGCACGGTCGAGTTCGACGCCGCAGGCGGCGCGGTGCTCGGCGTCGGCGGGGGCATCACCGCGGACTCGGATCCCGACCGCGAGTGGGACGAGTGCCTGCACAAGGCCGCGCCGATCGTCGGGCTAGCCGCGCGAGCGCAGGACCGCGTCGTAGAGCTCGCGCCGTGACGGGGCGCCCGGCGTCGCGGCGACCACCTGCGCGCAGGCGTCCTTGACGCGCATGCCGTCGTCGACCAGCGCGGTGACGTCGGCGACCAGCGTGTCCAGGTCCGCCTTCGGCACCGCACCGGCCAGCACCACGGTGATCTCGCCGAGCACGCCGTCGGCCGCCCACTCGGCCAATTCGCCGAGCGAGCCGCGCAGCACCTCCTCGTGCGTCTTGGTCAGCTCGCGGCACACCACCGCGCGCCGCTGCGGCCCGAGCACGTCGACCGCGTCGGCGAGGGTGTCGGCCAGCCGGCGCGGCGACTCGAAGAACACACACGTGCGCCGCTCGGTGGCCAGCGTCGCCAGCCACGTCTTGCGGGCGGCCTGCTTACGGGGGACGAACCCCTCGAAGCAGAACCGCTCGGCGGGCAGCCCGGACACCGCCAGCGCCGTGGTGACCGCCGACGGCCCCGGCAGGCAGCTCACCGGCGCCCCGGCCTCGATGCAGGCGGTCACCAGCCGGTAGCCGGGGTCGCTGATCAGCGGCATGCCGGCGTCGCTGACCAGCAGCACCGTCGCCCCGGCGCGGATGTCGTCGAGCAGCCCGGCCACCCGCGCGGCCTCGTTCTGGTCGTAGAGGCTGAGCACCTTGCCGGCCATGGTGACCTGCAGTGACTGTGCCAGCGTGCGGATGCGACGGGTGTCCTCGGCGGCGACGACGTCCGCGGTGCGCAGCGCATTGAGAAGCCGCGCGGACGCGTCGGAGGGTTGACCCAGCGGCGTGGCGGCGATGAGCAGTCGGCCGGCGGTCATGTCCCACAGCCTACGATCGCAACCGTGACCGCCCCCGCCACCGAAGCGCCGCGCGCGGTCCCGGTCATCAGCCCGGCGCCGCAGGTGCCGGTCGCCGACTTCGGGCCCGTCGACCGGTTGCAGGGCTGGGTGATGACCGCGGTGATCGCCGCGCTGGCCGCCGTGACACGGTTCCTCAACCTCGGCTCGCCGACGGACGCCGGCACCCCGATCTTCGACGAGAAGCACTACGCCCCGCAGGCCTGGCAGGTGCTGCACAACCACGGCGTCGAGGACAACCCGGGCTACGGGCTGGTGGTGCACCCGCCGGTCGGTAAGCAGTTGATCGCGATCGGGGAGGCGCTGTTCGGCTACACCGGGCTGGGCTGGCGGTTCTCCGGCGCCGTGTGCGGGGTGATCATGGTGGTGCTCGTCGCGCGGATCGCGCGGCGCATCAGCCGGTCGACGTTGGTCGGAGCGATCGCCGGGCTGCTGGTGATCGCCGACGGGGTGAGCTTCGTCGCCGCCCGCACCGCGCTGCTGGACGGGTTCCTGGTGACGTTCGTGGTGGCCGCGTTCGGCTGCCTCATCGTCGACCGCGACCAGGTGCGCGAGCGCATGCACGTCGCGCTGGTCGAGGGCCGCATCGCCGAAACGCCGTGGGGACCGCGCCTCGGCGTGCGGTGGTGGCGGTTCGGCGCCGGGGTGTTGCTCGGATTGGCCTGTGCGACAAAGTGGTCCGGGCTGTACTTCGTCGCGTTCTTCGGCGTCATGACGTTGGTGTTCGACATCGTCGCGCGCAGGCAGTACCGGGTGACGCGCCCGTGGCTGGGGGCGCTGCGCCGCGATCTGGGGCCGTCGCTGTACGCGCTGGTGCTGATCCCGTTCGGGGTGTACCTGGCGTCCTACACACCGTGGTTCGCCTCCGAGACGGGTGTGAACCGCCACGAGGTGGGCCAGTCGATCGGCCCCGACAGCGTGCTGCCGATCCCCGACGCGCTGCGCTCGCTGTGGCACTACACGTATGCCGCCTACCGGTTCCACTCCGGGCTGACCAACGCCGACGGCAACCACCACCCGTGGGAGTCCAAGCCGTGGACGTGGCCGATGTCGTTGCGGCCGGTGCTGTATGCGATCGACAACCAGGACGTGCCCGGGTGCGGCGCGCAGTCCTGCGTCAAGGCCGTGATGCTGGTCGGCACGCCGGCCATGTGGTTTCTGGCGGTCCCGGTGCTGGCGTGGGCGGTGTGGCGGGCGTTCGTCAAACGCGACTGGCGCTACGCGGTGGCGTTGGTCGGCTACAGCGCGGGCTTTCTGCCGTGGTTCGCCGACATCGACCGGCAGATGTACTTCTTCTATGCCGCGACGATGGCGCCATTCCTGGTGTTGATGATCGCGCTGATCCTCGGCGACATCCTGTACAAGCCGAACCAGAACTCCGAGCGCCGAACGCTGGGGCTGCTGGCGGTGAGTTTCTATGTCGCGCTGGTGTTGACGAACTTCGCGTGGCTGTACCCGATCCTGACCGGGCTGCCGATCTCGCCGGGAACCTGGAACATGCAGATCTGGCTGCCGTCCTGGCGGTGACGTTTCTCCACGCCGCCGTGCTCGTTTTTGCGTACAGGGTCGTCGATCGACCTTATCCACAGCCCTGTGCGCACTAACCGCGCAGGGCAGGCGTTTTGTCGGCACGACGGGTCAGCATCGCGGCATGAGAGACGTGTTCATCGGCAGCGCCGCACTGGCCGGCGGCGGGCTGACCCGGGCGAGTCTGCGATGGAACTATCGCGCGCTGTTTCCGGATGTCTACCAGTCGGCATCATTGCCGGGCGCGCGGCAGCAGCGCTACACGGTGCGCGCTACGTCGACGCGACTACGCCGATTGAGATGCTGTGGCAGAACGGACGTCCACCTGAGGGAATTGTGGTCCGAAACGAGCGGATCGACGCCGATGACATCCAGTTCATCGACGGCCTGCCCGTGACGACACCGCTGCGAACCGCCTTCGATCTGGCCCGCCACTTCCCCCGCGACAGCGCGGTGCGATACCTCGACGCGCTGGCACGAGCCACCGGACTGACCGCTGCCGAGGTCATGCCGCTCGCGGAGCGCTACCCCCGGGCACGAGGTCTGCCACGCGCGCGTATTGCACTGCCGCTGATGGACGGTGGTGCGCAGTCGCCGCAGGAGACACGCGTCCGGCTGATCCTCATCGACGACGGCCTCCCCGCGCCGAGAACCCAGATCCTCGTGACCGACGGTTTCCGGGAGGCGTACATCGACATGGGCTACGACGAGCCGAAGGTCGGCTTCGACTACGAGGGTCTGCACCACAGCGAGGACCGCGGGCAATATGTTCACGACATCGGCAGGATGGACGCCGCCGCGGAAATTGCGCTGAGGGCTGCGTCAGCGGCCGGACAACAGCCCTGGACGCAAAAACGAGCCTCGAGCCCGACAACTACAGCGGGTCGCGGCCGGCCGGGCACGACATGCACCGCGGGCCGCCGCGGCCGGTGCCCAGTTCCGACGCCTCGATCGGCAACACCTCGATACCCGAATCCCGCAGCCGCGCATTGGTTTCCACGTTGCGTTCATAGGCGACGACGACGCCCGGTTCGAGTGCCAGCGTGTTGTTGCCGTCGTCCCACTGCTCACGCTCGGCGGTCACCGGGTCCAGGCCCGTGGCGATCACCCGGAGCCGCTCGATGCCCATCGCCTGCGCGGCGGCGTCGACGAACGGCACCGCCTCGTCGATCTTCACGCCGCCGGACCCGTTGCGGTGGATCGTGAACGCCGACAGCGAATCCACCACCGCCGGGTACATCACCACCGCGTCGACGTCGACCATCGTGCACACGGTGTCCAGATGCATCTGCGCCCGCTCCTGCGCGATCGGCACGGCCAGCACGGTGTGCGCCAGGTCGTCGTCGAACAGGCTGCGCGCCAACGCCTCCGCGCCCGCAGGCGTCGTCCGCTCCCCCACCCCGACCGCGACCACACCGGGCGACAGCAGCAGCACGTCGCCGCCCTCCACCGGGGCCGACCGCGACTCGTAGGCCCGTCGCACCCCGAGGAACCGCGGATGGTGCGCGTAGATCACGTCGGTCAGCGACGTCTCACGCACCCGCGCCGGCAGCGCCAGCGACGTGATCGCCACCCGCGGCCCGATCCAGAACGACGAGTCGCGGGTGAACAACAGGTTCGGCAGCGGGTCGATCACGAAGTCCCCGCCGTGATGCATCCGGCGGACCAGTCCCGATTCCCCACCCGAGAGCGGCAATTCGTTGAACGTCAGACCCGCCATCAGTACCCGCGCCAGCGCGGTCGGCTCCAGCGACCGCAAGTAGGCCGTAAGCTCCTGCGCCAGAGGCAGTCCCAGCCGTCGCGGGTCGACCGCCGCCGCGATCCCGTGCATCCGAGCCGCGCCGCTGTGCGACAACGCCTCGGCCAGCAGATCCGCCAGCAGCAGCACCTCGACCCCGCGCGACCTCAACAGCGCGGCGAACGCGTCGTGCTCACGCTGCGCCTTGGCCACCCACGGCAGCCCGTCGAACAGCAGCCTGTCGTTGTTGCGGGGTGTCAACCGCTGAAGCTCGGCGCCGGGCCGGTGCAGGATGGCCGCGCTCAGCTTGCCCACCTCGGAGTCGCAGCCCAACGTCACATCTAGCACCGTAATACCCCACCCCACCTCAACTATGGTTGATGTTATGGAGTTGATTCCCGAGCTGACTCCCGGCGAGCTGTCCGCCCGCAGCGGTGTTGCGGTCTCGGCGCTGCACTTCTACGAACGCGAAGGCCTCATCCACAGCAGGCGCACCACCGGCAATCAACGCCGCTACGCCCGCGAAACCCTGCGCCGCGTCGCGTTCATCCGGATGTCGCAGCGGCTCGGCATCCCGCTGTCACGCATCCGCGAGGCGCTGGCCTCGCTGCCGACCGACCGGGTGCCCACGAGCAAGGACTGGGCGCGGCTCTCCGCCGGCTGGCGCCAGGACCTCGACGACCGGATCCTGCACCTGCAGCGGCTCCGCGACAACCTGACCGGCTGCATCGGCTGCGGCTGCCTGAGCCTGAAGACCTGCGCGCTGACCAACCCCGGCGACATGCTCGCCGAGAAGGGGCCCGGTGCCGTCCGGCTCTGACCAGATCGAACGGGTGTGCGATAAACTGGCCGGCATGGAGCTGGCTCTGCAGAGCTCGCTGTTCGAGCACGCCGAGCGCCGCCACCTCGGCGACGGGGCCTGGGTCGACTTTCGGTCCGGCTGGCTCGACGATGCCGACTGCCTGTTCCGCGAGCTGATCGACACCATCCCGTGGCGCGCCGAGCGCAGGCCGATGTACGACCGCGTGGTCGACGTGCCGCGACTGGTCAGCTTCCACCGTCTGGTCGACGAACCGCCACCGCATCCGCGCCTCAAACAGATCCGGCGCCGACTGAACGACGCCTACGCCGGTGAACTCGGCGAGCCGTTCACCACCGCCGGCCTGTGCCTGTACCGCGACGGCAACGACAGCGTCGCCTGGCACGGCGACACGATCGGCCGCAGCAGCACCGAGGACACCATGGTGGCGATCGTCGGGCTCGGCGCCACAAGGACTTTCGCGCTGCGCCCGCGTGGCGGCGGCAAGTCGCTGCGGTTCCAGCACTCGCACGGCGACCTGCTGGTGATGGGCGGATCGTGTCAACGCACCTGGGAGCATGCGATCCCGAAGACGACGCGTCCCGTCGGCCCCCGGATCAGCATCCAGTTCCGCCCGCACGACGTGCGTTAGTTCTGGACGGCCTTCACCGCTGACGCCAACAGGTCGCGCGCGCGCTGCGTGTCGACCTTGGCGACCGGCTTGTCGGGCAGCACCAACGGGTTGGCGGTGACGATCACCAGGAACGTCCCGAAGCCCGCGACGTAGTTGTACAGCTCGCCGGTGCGCGGCTTGCCGTCGACCACGGTCTGCAGCACCCGGTGGGTGCCCAGCGTCTGCACACCCTCGATCTGCGGCGCCTCGACCTCTTCGACCAGCCCCCGCACGCCGCCGCCGGCGAATCCGACCTTGCGGCAATTGTCCGCGGGCACTTTGACTTCCGCGGCCTGCGACGTCTCGACCGCGATCGTGATGAACCGCACCCCTTCGCCTTCGGCGGTGGTGGCGACCATGTTGCCATGCGCGCCCGCGGGCACCATCTGCTGATTGGCGAACGACGCGCAGTCAGCCGGTTCGAACTGCATGCCAGGGGGCACCGACTGCTGACCGAGCAACCGCGGGTCGATGCCCGTCGGCCCCACATCGGTGACGGTGAACCCGGGACCGAAGCTCGACCGCAGCTCCTTGACCTTGGCGATGTCGGCGTCGGAGAGGTCCTGGCCGGACTGCCCGCACGCGGCGAGCACGCCGGCGCACGCGAGCACCGCCACCACCCTGTTCGACATCGCCGCACAACTTACCCGGCGATGGTCGTCTAACCGCGTAACGCCGACACCGTTTCCGCCAGGAGCGTGGCCGCGAAGTCGGCGTCGAGTTGCGGATGCGCCGATCCGGGATCGGTGACGACGGCGACGAACGCGACGTGACCCGCGAGATATGCGGTGACGGTGTCGGCGCGCGAACGGGTTTCAGTGCCGCCCTCGACGACGGTGGTGCTCGTGGTGGCCATCGCGAGGGTCGTCGCGTCGGGTAGCGCGGGTGCCGGTGTCAGCTCGATGCTGCCGGTGGTGCGGCCACCCGAGACCGTCCAGCGCGCGCACGCGTCGACGATCGCGCGGTCGGGCGCACCCGCCGCGGCGACCCGATCAATCGCGCCGGCCGCAGCGGCGACGGCCGCGTAGACGATGCCGCCGGGCCCCGACGCCGACCATCCGGTGGTGGGCTGGTCCCCGACCGGGTCGGCGAGCACCGCGCACTGCACCGGGTCGGTGCTCCACCGCGGTCCGTAACCCCAGGCCGTCACGGGGGCGACGCGGCCGTCGAGGTCGGCGACCTCGTATCCGTCCGGCAGCGCGGCACGCGCCCGGTCGATGCGGGCCGGGTTGATGTGCGTCTGCGCCTGCGGCGACGGTTCACTCGCCGTTTCCGGTGGTGCGCCGCATGCCACGACCACGGACGCCAACGCCCACACGCTGCAACGTTTCAAGCGCCGGCGGCGATCAACAGGTAGCAACATCCACTCTCAAGGGACGGAGGCTGTCATGCGTGCTCTTTGGAGTGTGGCAGCAACAGCAGCGACGGCGGGGGTCATCCTGGCTTCTGCGGCGGTCGCGTCGGCGCAGCCGGTACAGCCCGGCGGGGCGCTGCAGACCATCGGCGAGCTCGAGGCCTCGGGATACGACGTCGTCATCGACCGCGTCGGCACCGCGCCGCTCAACCAGTGCGTGGTGACCAGCGTCCGCAATCCGCAGGAGGTCACGCGCACGTTCCGCGTCGGCAAGGGCGAGGACCGCGAGTACGTCACGGTGGTGGTCAGCCGGTCGATCACCGTCTCGCTGAACTGCGACCGGCAGACCTAGGCCGCCGCGGGGGTGTCGGACGCGTCGGCGTCGGAGGCGTCGGAGGCGTCGGAGTCGTCGGAGTCGTCGGGGGTGTCGGCTTCCGGTTCGTCCGGCTCGGGTTCGCCGGTCGTGGGCTGACCGGTCGCGGGCGCCGAGGTCGTCGGCGTCGAGGCCTGCTTGCGGGAGTCGAACTCGATGGGTCCGCGCACCTTGGGCTTGCCCGGCTGGGTGGCGGGTGTTCCAGTGACGACCGACGCGTCGTCGTCGGCTTCCTCCTGCGCCTCCTCGTCGGGAGCGGAATCGTCGTCCTCGGAACCGTCGGACTCGTTCGCGGCCCTCGCGTTCAGCGGCGACGTGTCCTCCTCATCTGACTCTTCCTCTTCCGGCACGTCCGGTTCGTCGACCGGTGCCGGCGGCAGATCGCGGCCGCCGACCCCGAACGGGCTGGTGGTCGGTGTGGTGCCGAACGGGCGGAAGTCCGGGTTGCCGGTCATTTCGGCGATCGCGTCGTCGAGGCCGACCGGGATCGCCCGGACGATGTTGATGACGGTGCGCACGGGGTCGTGGAACGGCAGCAGCGACGTCAGTCCCATGCCCATCGGAATCCCCGGGTTGACCCCGCGGTGGTAGGCCCCTTCGATCGCCGCCCGCAGCGGCGCGTCCAGTGCGGTGAGGATCGGCGACGGCACGATGGCGCTCAGCGGCATCAGGATCGGCAGCCGCTCGGTCGGATACAGGTAGTAGTCGGTGTCGCCGTACGAGTCCTGGTACAGCGCGTCCTCGAAGCTGGCGTTCGCCAGGTTGCCGTGCAGCAGAAGGTAACCCGCCATGGCGTTCATCAGCGCCAGCACGTTGGTGAGGCTCGACGGGGCATCCCCGCCGAGAATGTCGTACTGCACCGCGGTGTCGACGGTCGGCATGCACTCGCCGAGCTCGCAACTGTTCGTCGGGGTGGGCCCGTAGAACGGGATGCCGAGGATCGGGATCGTCAGCCCGCGAGGACCGAGCGCGAGGATGCCGCCGTTGGGCCGCATCGGGTTGGCGAGCAGGAAGAACGACGTCGCGCCGCCTTCCCGCGGGTTGGCGATCAGGTCGCGCTTGACCAGCGATGCGACGACGGCGCTCTGCGAGTAGCCGAAGATCACCAGGTCCTCGCCGACCGCCGGGGGTCCCGTCGGCGGGCCGGGGTCGACGGCGGGGTCCTGGTTGAAGCCGCACGCCGCCGCGCCGCGGGCACACAGGTTCAGGTTCGCGCGGCCCTCGCCGACCGACGTCTCGAAGGTCTTACGACCGAACACCGGGAAGAACTCGGCGGGATAGGTCACGGCGTAGACCTCACCGTCCACGTCGTCGATGCGGGCGCCGCCGGTGCCGGTCGGTGTGTCGGCGGCGAGGTTGATGAACTCGTTGACCGCGTTGTACAGGTACGAGTTGACGAAGCCGGGCCCGTCGGTCGGCGGCCGCAGCGGATGCTCGGTGCCCCCCATGATCAGCGCGCTGGCCGCCAACTGCACCGCCGTGGCGGCGGTCCACGCCACCGCCAGCGCGATCGTGCTCAGGAGTGCCACCGCCACGGCCGCAATCGACCGACCAACCACGCGCATCGCGGCCCCCTCATCCCTCTGCTGCCGGCGAGCAAGCTCCGAAACCGGGCCGCCCGCGCCTTGTACAAGAAGTTTGTAACAGGTGGCGGCTCTTGGCGGCGAAATCACCGCCAACCGGGCAGCAAATGAGCTAGTTTCCCGCATCGGGGGCTGCCGCGACCGACGGCGCAGAACAACCGATGGGAGAACCGATGAGCAGGTCGATGAGAGCCGGCGTGATCGCCGTCGCGGCCGTCGCACTCGGCGTGGGACTCGCCGGTTGCTCTTCAGAGGACAAGAGCGAGGCAACGGCCCCGGAGGAGACCTCTTCGGAGACCAGCGCAGCCGCGCCGCCGACGTCCGCGCAGGCGGCCGGTCCGCAGTACACGATCGTGGACTACATCCGCGACAACGGTATACGGGAGACGCCGGTCAGGCGCGGTGACCCCGGTTCGCCGGCGATCGAGCTGCCGTTCCCGCCGGGCTGGCGCGACGCCGGCCCGGCCACGCCCCAATGGGCTTACGGCGCAATCATTTCCGAGGACCCGAAATTCGCGCAGAGCCCACCGACCATCATCGCGCTGGTGTCCAAGCTGACCGGTCCCGTCGACCCGGCCAAGATCCTCGAGTTCGCGCCGGGCGAGATCCAGAACCTGCCCGGATACGAGGGCGCGACCTCGGGCAGCCCGACCACACTCGGCGGGTTCGAGGCCGTGCAGCTCGGCGGCAGCTACGACAAGGACGGGGCGAAGCGGGCCATCGCCCAGAAGACCGTGGTAATCCCGGGCCAGGACGCCCTGTTCGTCCTGCAACTGAACGCCGACGGGACCGCGGATCAGATGGACGCGTTGGCCCAGGCGACCGCCGTCATCGACGAGCAGACCAAGATCACGCCCTAGACACCGCGGAGGCGGCCATCACCTGGTCGACGGTCGGGCGCACGCCGGTGTAGCGCTCGAACTGCTCGGCGGCCTGCAGCGCGATCACCTCGGCGCCGGTGATCACGCGGACCTCGGCGGCCCGGGCGGCTCTGATCAGCGGCGTCTCCGACGGTATCGCCACCACGTCGAACACGGTGTGCGCACCGGCGATCACCGCGTCGCTGAACGGCACCTGGTCCGCCTCGGCGGCCCCGGCCATCCCGACCGGCGTGACGTTGACGACCACATCGGCACGGTGCGCTTCGGCGGCGTAGTCGTAGCCGATGCGGTCGGCGAGCGCCCGGCCGGTCTCGGCGTTGCGGGCCACCACGGTGCCGCGCTCGAAGCCGTGGTCGCGGAAGGCGGTGGCGACGGCGTTGGCCATCCCGCCGCTGCCGTACACCAGCACCGACTGCGTCGGTTCCAGGCGGTGCTCATCGATGAGGCGTTGCACCGCAAGGTAATCGGTGTTCGAGGCGGCGAGCCGGCCGCCGGGCACCGTCAGGTCGTTGACGATTGTGTTGACCGCGCCGATGGCCCGCGCGGAGGGCTCAACTTCGTCGACGAGCGCGAGCACGTCCTGCTTGAACGGCATCGACACCGAGCATCCTCGGATACCCAGGGCACGCACGCCTGCGATGGCCGCGGCGATATCTGTTGTGGTGAACGCCTTGTAGATGTAGTCGAGACCCAGCAGGTCGTAGAGATAGTTGTGGAAGCGGGTGCCGATGCTGCTGGGCCGCCCGGACAGCGAAATGCACAGCCGGGTGTCCTTGGAGATCGGGACCCGCATCAGCCGACCGCCCGCACGACCTGGCGCGTCATATTTCGGATCTGCCGGACCAGCCCGGCGGGAAGTCCCGGGTCCGGAACGTCGATGTCGGTGATGACGACGCCGAGGTCGTCGCGTTCCCAGTGCGCCCCGAACCGGTCCATGATCGCCCGCATCGGGTAGTTGTCGGTGAGCACACGCGCGGTGAACCGTTGCACGCCATGATATTTGGCGGCTACCGCGAGCGCTCGCATCAGGAACGTGCCGATCCCCCGGTTCTGGTAGGCGTCGGCGACGATGAACGCGACCTCCGCGATCGACGGGTCCTTCTCCTCGCGCACGAAGCGGGCGTCGGCGACCACCGGCCCCTCCTCCCCGTCGGTCATCACCCACACGAAGTGGTGGATGTAGTCGACCTCGAACAGGTACCGCATCAGCGACGTGCTCGGGATGCGCACCGACTGGAACCGGCGGTAGAGGGTCTCGCTGGAGAATTCGACGGGACCGCTCGAGGTGCGTTCGTTGTCGCCGGGCAGGACCGGCCGCAGGAACAGTTCGGACCCGTCCCGCAGGCGCACCGCGATCGGCGTGATGTAGGCCGCGAGTCGCTGCCGTGCGGTGTTGAGCAGCCGGTCGGCCATCCCGGGGATCAGCAGCAGGGTGGCGAACGCCTCACGGTCCCCGACCCAGCCGCTCACCGGTCGGCTCGCGACGACGGTGGCGCTACGGGGCGTGTCCCGCAGCAGCGCGATCTCGCCGACGATCATCCCCGGGGTCAACTTCGCGACCGTGTCGTGGCCGTCCTTGTCGGCGTGGGTGACTTCGACCTCGCCGGAACCGATCAGCAGGAAGGACACGGCGAGCTCGTCCTGGTGCATGAGGACCTGCCCGGCCTCTGCGTGCAGCGGTCGGAGCTGCGCTGCCAACGGCACCAGGGCCTCGGCCCGGTAACCGTCGAAAACCTCCAGCGCGGTGAGTTCGTCGGCGCGGACGCCTGCCAGGCCGGCCACCTCACGAGGCTACGGGCTGCTCGTCTGGACCGGCAACACGTCGGTGCTTGCCAGGGAACCGCGGTCATCCGCTTCGCCGTCGGGCGAAGTTTATATTGACACTCTGGCAAAATATTCACACGGTGCTGGAGCGGCTCGTGCGCCCCGTCCGCCGCCGCCCGTGGATCACGATTGCCGGTCCGTCGAGTCCGCGAATGGTCACAATTTTTCGCTGGAACGACTCGACCGAGAAATCAAGATCGATCTAGAACGGGGAGTCAGCTAGTATCACGTCGCTCCACGCACATTTGCTTGCTTTGCTTTGTGGCGAAGGGACGATTTCCAGCAAATCTCATTCGGATGATTTTATCGTTTGCCATTCCGTGGAGTACGCAAACTGGGCGTTCGCGCTCTACGATCGTCTACAACCGAATGTTCGCAGTACGACCCGCGGACGCTTAAGCTGGAAGCAATTATCCGCGCGGTCAATTAGCAAAGACGCTGTTCGCAGCCGGTTTCACTCCAGACACGAAAGGTCGACGTACGCCGATGATGGGATCTTCCATTCCCGCCGTGTTGCGCGAACGCTCCAGTCTTCAGCCGAACGACACGGCATTCACTTTCATCGACTATGCACCCGACGGCACGCCGCTTCCGGAAACGCTCACCTACTCTCAGCTCTACAAGCGGTCGGCAAACGTCGCGGCCGAGCTGAGTGTTTGCGGCGAGCAAGGTGACCGCGCGGTCATCCTCGCCCCTCAGAGCCTCGACTACATCGCTGCCTTCATCGGATCATTGCAGGCGGGTCTGATCGCCGTGCCGCTTTCGGTGCCACAACCCGGCGCGCACGACGAGCGGGTGACCTCGGTGCTGCGGGACACCGCTCCGACCGTGATCCTGACGACGTCGGCAGTCGCCGAGGATGTCAGGCGCTACGCCGAGGCGACGGAGACGAACCCGACCGTCGTGGTGGTGGACACCCTCGAGTCCGACAACAAGAAGATCCGCCGGATCCGCGGTGACGTCAGCCAGGAGGTGGCCTACCTGCAGT
The DNA here is from genome assembly GCF_001722335.1 of Mycolicibacterium flavescens. GTDB lineage: Bacteria > Actinomycetota > Actinomycetes > Mycobacteriales > Mycobacteriaceae > Mycobacterium > Mycobacterium flavescens. The sequence goes on along the minus strand of NZ_MIHA01000016.1, from coordinate 85,382 downwards.
ACACCTCGGGCTCGACGCGCGAGCCCGCGGGTGTGATGGTCACCAACCGCAACCTGTCGGCGAACTTCGAGCAGATGTACGCCGACTACTTCACCGACATCGGCAAGATCCCGCCGCCGAACACCGCGGTCGTCTCGTGGCTGCCCTTCTACCACGACATGGGACTGCTGCTGGGCATCTGCGTGCCGATCCTCGGCGGCCTGCCCAGCGTGCTGATGAGCCCGCTGTCGTTCCTGGAGCGCCCGGCCCGCTGGATCCAGTTGCTCGGCGAGCACGGCCGCACGCTGACCGCGGCGCCGAACTTCGCGTTCGAGCTCGCGGTCAAGCGCACGACCGAGGACGACATGTCCGGAGTGGATCTGAGCGACGTGCTCGGCGTCATCAGCGGCAGCGAGCGCGTGCACGCCGCGACCGTGCAGCGGTTCACCGAGAAGTTCACCAAGTTCGGCTTCCCCGAGAAAGCCATCCGCGCGTCGTACGGTCTGGCGGAGGCGACGGTGTACGTGGCCACCCGCGCGCCGGGCAGCGCCCCGCTGATCGTCGACTTCGAGTCCGAGAAGCTCTCGGCCGGCCATGCCGAGCGCCGCGCCGCCGGCGGCGGCACCCCGCTGATCAGCTACGGCACCCCGGAGTCGGTCACGGTGCGCATCGTCGACCCGGAGACCAACACGGAGAGCCCCGCGGGCACGATCGGCGAGATCTGGGTGCACGGCGAGAACGTCGCCGCCGGTTACTGGCAGAAGCCGCAGGAGACCGCCCGCACGTTCGGTGGCACGCTGGTGAGCGCGTCGGCCGGTCTGCCCGAAAGCAAGTGGCTGCGCACCGGTGACCTCGGCTTCATGTCCGACGGCGAACTGTTCATCATGGGCCGCATCAAGGACGTGCTGATCGTCTACGGACGCAACCACTATCCCGAGGACATCGAGGCCACGATCAGCGAGATCACCGGCGGCCGCGTCGCGGCGATCGCCGTGTCCGACGCCCGCGTCGAGAAGTTGGTAGCGATTGTCGAGCTCAAGAAGCGCGGCGACACCGACGAAGAGGTCCGCGCGCGGTTCGAGTCGATCAAAGGTGAGGTCGCCTCGGCCATCTCGCGCAATCACGGCCTGAGCGCCTCGGAACTGGTGCTGGTGGCGCCCGGGTCGATCCCGATCACCACCAGCGGCAAGATCCGCCGCTCGACGTGCGTGGAGATGTACAACAACAGGCAGTTCACCCGGCTGGACGCGTGATCAAAAGCTAATGTCGACAAATTTGCTGGCCGCGCGTCGTCCAGGAATCCGGCGGGCAAACGGCCTTGCCGGGAAGCCCGGCAGCGATTGCTCGTCATCTGGCGGTTACCGCGAATTCCCGATCGGGTCCGCAGCAGTCCATCCGCGCACAGAATGGATGTCACATTTTGCGCCCGAGCAACCTATGATCGTCGTATCTACGGCAGGAGTGAATCAGTGAGCCTCAAGCACATCGCTGCGCGAACGACCCTCGCGACCGCGGCCGGCCTCGGCGCCCTCCTTCTCTCGAGCGGCGTTGCCGTCGCCGAGCCGCCGCGTCCGGTGCCCGCACCCGCGCCCGCTCCCGGCACCGAGAACCGCGCCGCCGAAGAGCAGCCGCGCGAGGAGAAGCCAGCCGAGCCCTGCCGCGGCGACTGGTGCGAGATCCTCAACGCCGCCAAGCAGTTGCCGGCGCCGAACTGGGGTGCGGTCGACGTGCCGAAGCTCGCCGAGGTGTCGGTGCCGGTGTCCTTCGGCATGGGTCTGCCCGACGTCGTCCCGGACATCACGGTCGCGCCGCCGGCCATCGGTTGGCCGGACTTCCCGGCACCGCAGCTGCAAGCCCCACCGATGCCCAAGCTGCAGCTGCCGCCGGCACCGAAGCTTCAACTGCCCGGCCCGCCGAAGCTGAAGCTCGGCATGCCGAAGTTCCCCTGGTAAGCCGCGGGGTAGTCGCGAAACGCTGAGGCTTCCGGTCCCAGATTTGTCGGCATGTCCGCGTTGTTCCCGGATTCGCCGACGGAGCACTGTTGGCTGCCTGGCGTGAGGACTGATTTGAGAATGCAGGTTTCATCGGATGCGAATTAGCGTCGTCGGCACGGGTTATCTCGGCGCGGTTCACGCCGTGTGCATGGCGCATCTCGGGCACGAGGTCAGCGCATACGACACCGATGCGGCGAAGATCGACCGGCTCGCATCGGGTGCGTCGCCGTTCTACGAGCCCGGTTTCGAGGAGATGCTCGCCGAGGTCCTGACGACCGGCCGCCTGCATTTCACCCACGATCCCAAGGAAGCCGTCTCGGGCGCAGCGGTTCATTTCGTCTGCGTCGGCACCCCGCAGTCGCCCGGCTCCAACGCCGCCGACGTGCGCTACGTCAATAGTGCGGTGGCCATGATTGCCGAGCACGCCGACAGCCCCGGCCTGGTGGTCGGCAAGTCGACGGTCCCGGTGGGCACGGCCCAGCGCCTCTCGGACGAACTCGCGGGCACGGCGGCAAGCGATCTGCTCGAGCTTTCCTGGAATCCGGAGTTCCTGCGTGAGGGCAAGGCGATCGAGGACACCCTGCACCCGGATCGCCTGATCTTCGGCGTCACGTCCGAACACGCAGAAAAGACGCTGCAGCAGGTGTACAGCCGCCTCATCGAGGCCGGCACCCCGCACCTGACCACCGATCTGGCGACCGCCGAGATGGTCAAGGTCGCGGCGAATTCCTTCCTGGCGACCAAGATCTCGTTCATCAACGCGATGGCCGAGGTCTGCGAGCTGGTCAACGCCGACGTGGTGACCCTCGGCCGTGCGCTGGGGTACGACGAGCGCATCGGCCGCAAGTTCCTCAACGCCGGGCTGGGTTTCGGCGGCGGGTGTCTGCCCAAGGACATCCGGGCGTTCAGCGCCCGCGCCGGAGAACTGGGTGCCTCTGATTCGCTGACGTTCCTGCACGAGGTCGACAAGATCAACGTGCGGCGGCGCGAGAAGGCGGTCACGGTCGCCGGTGCGATGCTCGGCGGAGACTGCCTGGGCAAGAACGTCGCCGTGCTGGGGGCTGCGTTCAAACCGAACAGCGACGACGTGCGCGACTCCCCCGCGCTGAATGTGGCTGCGGCGCTTCACCTCAAGGGAGCCGATGTGCGGGTGCACGATCCGCGCGCGATCAGCAACGCCAAGGCGATCTTCCCGACCCTCACGTACTGCGAGACCGTCGAGGACGCCTGCCGCAACGTCGATCTGATCGTGCTCGCCACCGAGTGGGACGAGTACTGCGCCATCGACCCGGTTGCGTTCCGGTCGCTGGTCAGGCAGCCGAGACTGCTGGACACCCGCAACGCGATCGACCGCGACTACTGGGTCGGCGCCGGCTGGTCCGTCTATGCGCTCGGCCGCGGCGCGATGGCGCCGACGACGAAGGCGGAATGATGGCGATCGAACTGCACGGCGTGGGCAAAACTTTCGGCGAGGATGTGACCGCACTGCGGGACGTCAGCTTTCAGGTACCAACGGGCTCGGTGTGCGCACTGTTGGGACACAACGGGGCAGGCAAGACCACAGTGGTCAAGATTCTGTCCACCCTCTTGCGGCCCAGCTCCGGACGCGCTCTGGTGGCCGGATACGACGTTGCCCGACAGCCGGCGAAGGTGCGCGCAAGTATCGGTCTGACAGGGCAGGAGGCCGCGCTCGACGGTGCACTCACCGGTCGGGAAAATCTTGTGTTGTTCGCGCGGCTACGTGGAATGCGTCGCGCCGAAGCGCGGCGACGGGCCGCCGAATTGATCGACCAGTTCGACATGAACCATGCTGCCGATCGCCGCGTCTCGACTTACTCGGGCGGAATGCGGCGACGCATCGATATCGCGGCCGCCCTCGTCGACCAGCCGAAAGTGCTGTTCCTTGACGAACCGACCACCGGCCTGGACCCACGCAGCAGGCGCGACGTCTGGGCTCTGGTTTCCGCTCTCAAAGCTCAGGACATCACCGTTCTGCTGACCACCCAGTACCTCGAGGAAGCCGACGTTCTCAGCGATTCGATCGTCATCCTCGACGGCGGCCAGATCATCGCCAGCGGGACATCCGACGACTTGAAACGGCTCCTCGGTCACAGCTACTGCGAGGTGTCGCCGGTCAATCCCGCCGACATACCCCGGCTGTTCGCAGCGGTCGAGGACATCGAGGGCGCTGAGATCAGCTACTCGGCGAACGCCGTCGCCGTTCCTGCGCCCGAAGGGGTCGCGACCCTGGTCGAGGTGCTACGCCGCGTCGAAGCGCTCGGCATTGAGCTGCATGACATTTCGCTGCGCAAGCCGTCGCTTGACGAAGTGTTCCTGCACTTGACCCCTGGGACCGTTACCGTATGACGGCGCTTGTCGCGCTAACCGAGCGGGTCATCGTGAGCACGATCCGCGACCGGGACATCCTCTTCGCGGTGCTCGCGCCCGTCGCCACCTTCATCGGGTTCACACTCGTGCTCCAGAACGTCATTGATACGGGCGGAGTCAGCTACGCCCAGTACGTCTTGCCCGCCGTTGTGGTGCAGGCGATGTTGCTCGGCGCGATGACAACCGCTGAACGTGCGGCCAAGGATCAACGAGCTGATTTCGGCGTTCGGCTACGCACGCTGCCGATATCAGCCGCTGTGCCGCTGACCGCACGCATGCTCTACTGCCTGATGCGGGGGCTACTCGCGCTGGTCGCGGCTGTCGCCGTCGCCTATCTTTTCGGGTTCCGGATGTCGGGCGGCTTCGGGTACGGCGTTGCGTTCGTTGTCGTCGCTCTGCTGCTGACCCTTGCGCTATCACTGGGTGCCGATGCGACCGGCTCGATCGGCTGGAGACTCGACGCAGCGAGCCAACTACTCCTGGTGCCACAACTGCTGCTGGTTCTCCTGTCGACGGGAGTGGCCCCCGTGGAATCGTTTCCGGACTGGATCGAACCGTTTGTCCAGTACCAGCCCATCTCACAGGTCACCGAGACGCTGCGCGGGTTCGCCGGCGGCGAAGTGACGTCTGGGAACTTGTTTGCCACCCTGGCATGGTGTCTGGGCATGCTGGTCGTGTTCGGTGCGATCGCGGTGCGGATGCAAAGGCGGACCGGATGACCGTCAAGACATCTTCGCTGAACACCCTCGCGGTTGAGAGCATGCTGTTTGCACGTCGCCATTTTGTCCGGTGGCGCAATGAGCCGCTGCTACCGATCCAGAGTGTCGTCTACCCGACGCTCCTGCTGGTCATCTATCACATCCTGGTCAGCGAATCGCTGATGCGACTGGCCGGCACCGACAATCTCAACGGTTTGGTTCCGCTGTGCGCGCTCGCAGGCGGCATGTTCGGGGCTCTCGGGGCCGGGTTCTCCATTCCCGGCGAGAGGCGTTGCGGCTTGTTGAGCAGGCTCTGGACGTTCCCCGTGCACCGAGCCAGCGCTCTCATCGGACGACTACTCGCCGAGGGTGCGCGGACGGTGGTGAGCACCGCGCTCATTACCGTACTCGGCGTCGCCATGGGGTTGAGATTCCACGGAAGTTGGCTCCTGGTACTTCCGTACCTGCTTGTCCCCGTCGTCATGGTGATGACCTTCGCAATGGTCGTAACGACGCTCGCGTTGGCCGTCGGCCCCGACGGCAGCGCCATGTACACATACCTCGGTTCGGCATCAATCGGATTGGTGTTCAGTAGCTCCGGTGTCGCTCCCATGGAGATGTTCCCGTCATGGCTTCGGCCCGTCATCCAGTTCCAACCAATGTCGCCACCCATCGAATTGATGCGCGCACTCTCGGAAGGCGGGAGTGTCGTGTGGCCCTTGCTCGGGACACTCGGATGGGTGGCCGTTTTCGCAGTCGTGTTCGGTCCACTAGCTGTCCGCAATTACCGCATTGCGGCGGAGACAGGAGTCTGATGGCATGACGTCCATAATTTCCAAGACAACCGTGACCAAGCACATGCCGGTGGTCGCGGCGATCCCTAACTACAACATGGGCCACCATCTGCGTCTGCTGCTACCTCAGGTCATCGAACGTGGCTATGACCGCATCTATGTGCTCGACGACGGATCCACCGATGACAGCGTCGATGTAGTCAACTCGTTCAACGGTGCAGTCAGATTGGTGCGTGCGCCTCAGAACCAAGGTTGCACCGCCAACCGCAACCAGATCATCGACCACGTCGGCGATGACGAGTTGATTCACTTCATCGACGCAGACATGGATCTCCCCACGCCCGAAGCCGCCGCCGTGGCGCGAGAGGTCGCGGCCCGCTACGCCGACCGCGGCGTAGGTGCGATCGGCGGCTTGGTCAGCCGCGTCGACGGCAGCCAGGAACCGTACAACTACGGACCCGTGTTCTCGCTGAAAACCATTGTCACACTTGTGCCTCCGCTGGTCGACCGGGTGAAGGAGCGGCCAGCACTGGCGCGCGCCGTGAAGCTGCTGGGGACCCCTGCGGCGAACAAGTGGCCCAACGTCCTGGAGCCGCCTCGGCCGGCCGAGGCGTACTGGCTCCACGAGGGCAACATGCTGATCTTCTCGCGTGTGTTCAAGGCGATCGGCGGGTACGACCCCAAAATGCGGAACCACGGCGCCCAGGATCTGGCGATCCGGTTGGAGAAAGCGGGCGTCAAGCGGTATTTCGATCCGAGCATCGAGGTGGTGCACCACTACATCGACGTCCGAGGAAAGAAGCGCCGTCGCCAGCAGTACGAGTCGATCCGCTACATGATCGGCAAGCACGGCTACGGATTCCTGGTCAGCGGCAGATAGCTCCGCAGCACAGGGCGAGCGGCTCAGTTCCGCCGGGTGAAGACGTAGAAGTCAGCGAAGCTGGTGTTGTCCGGGTCGTCGCTCGAATACGGGTAGCGGTTCGGAATCCGTTCGGTCACAGTGAAATCCGGACGGTTCTGATCGACCCAGTCAGTGAATCGGCGATGTTTGACGTGAGGGTCGGGCCAGTCGCGCGTGTCGTTGCTCGAGTAGACGATCACGTATCTGTCTGCGGCATCGAATAGCTGGCACATATAGGAATCGAATACCTCGTCCTCGACCAGGTGGTAGATCACGTCCAATGACAGCGCCAACTCGCCTCGGTCTTGTGTAGAAATATCGCCGGTGTGTACGAACCGTTTCGAAGAATCACCGGCGAACCGGCGTCGGCACGCCGAGATCGCAGTTTGCGAGACATCGACCCCGACATAGTCCGGAAACTCGGCCAATTGCACTTGGGCACCGTCACCCGAACCGAACTCGATCACCGTGCGTACTCGGTTTACCCGTACGAAATCGTTGAGCACCTCGGCTTTGAATTCGGCAAGCCGGTTGTACGACCCGGCGCCTGAGGTGCCGCCGCGACGGTATCGCTTCTCCCAGTAGTCGGCTGAGGTGGTAAAACCGAGTCTTGCTACCACAGTTTCAGCACGACGGACCACTTGCTTGAATCGCTGCCTGCCGGCCAGGATTTTCTGAATTTTGCAACCCCCTTCGAGTATTGCGCACACCTTACCCGCGTGCAGATATATCGCACGCGGAGGTGCAACCAACTCCTGTCTACGTTTTTTGAAGCGCCCGGCGCAGAGGCGACGTGCAAACTCCGCGGTTCATTTCGGTGGTATTCCGTAGTCGTCAGCCACGACCGGCTACGCAATATAGGCTGGCTCGCATCGGCGGGAAGCGTGTTCTACATTGGGGGTCGGGGGTAGCTACATGAAATTCGAAGAACCGATCTCCGGCCGGCGCACTCGCGTCACGCTCGTGATTCTCTCGTTGTCTCCGCTGCTGGGCATGGAGTCGGCAACTCTGTCGCTGGCGAAGGCGCTGGCCAGAGATTATGAGGTGCGGATCGTCCTCCTGGCAGACGACGGCGCCGATGTTCCTATTGATCATGTGACGGTCGAGTCATGGGGTGGGCGGATACCTGACTGGAAACGAGCTGTCACACTCACCCGAGCCTTCAGCCACCGCAATGACCCCAATGGCGACGTAATAATACTTTGCGGCGTTTGGACTGCGATCCCGATGCTGATGGCACTACCGAAGAAATTACTAGCCCACACCCTGATCGCAGAACATTCTTTTGACAAGGGCAAAGTCGCGTCATGTAAGCGTCTCGCGGTGATGGAGGCCGCGGCTCGGCGCTATTATCACCGCGCATTTGCCACTGTTACCGTCAGCGAATCGGTGCGGCACGATATGCGGGAAGCTGGCTTCCAGGACAGAATTGAGGTAATACCGAATATCGTTCGAGAGTTCGATTCACACTTCGCCGAAGAAATCTGCAGCGGGCGACTCGTGACCGTCGGCTCTTTGACCAGGACCAAGAATCAGGGGCTCGCATTGCGCACGCTCGCGCTCCTACCAGAACAATATTCGCTGGATGTTGTCGGAGACGGCCCGGAGCGAAGGGCTCTAGAGCGCTTGGCGAACGATCTGGGGATAACTGAACGAGTGAATTTTCGCGGCTACGTCGAAAACCCTGCCGAATTCTATTCGCAGGCACAAATCGTCGTACACCCATCTCTGGGTGAGACCTACGGCCTGGTGTTGTACGAAGCGGCCAGCTTCGGCAAACCCGTCGTCGCCGCGGACCGCAGTGTAATGGCGAAGGTGATCCCGGAATTCGTGCCCGGCAAGGTCGCGGAGCCGCACCCGGAGGCTTTCGCATCTGCGATCCTGTCACTCGAAGCCACACCTCTGTCGCAGCGTGTGTTCACTGATGCCGCGAGCCGCCGCCGGGCTGCCTCGCGAAACATCGTGAAAGACTGGGGAAGTCTGATAGGCGACGCGATGCGAAGCAACTCAGAGATGATGCCGCGCGTATAGCGCGAGTGTTCCGCTCCTGACGCCTACTGCGGGGGCACCCAGCCGTCGCCCGTGCGGGTGTCGCCGCCGCCGACCGAGACCAGTTCGTCGGTGCGGTCGGGCTCGTCGTCGTCGAAGTCGTCTGAATCCGCCTCGGCGAGCGAAGAATTCGGGATCGGCTCGGTGATCTCGTCGCTGTCCCCGCTGCGGTCGACCCCGCGGAAAGGAGTGACCAACGGTTTGGCGTCGAACGTGGGTTTGGAGGGCCACCAGTTGCGGTCGCCGATCAGCACCGCCAATGCCGGCACAGTGATCGTGCGCACCAGGAACGTATCGAGCAGCAGACCGATACCGATGACGAAGCCGATCTGCACGACCGCCTGCAGGCTCGAGAACGTCAGGCCGAACATCGACGCCGCGAAAATCAGTCCGGCGGAGGTGATCACGCTGCCTGTCGCGGTGACCGTGCGGATGACCGCGGTGCGGATCCCCCGCGCGGCCTCGTCGCGTATTCGGGCGATCAGCAGCAGGTTGTAGTCCGCGCCCACCGCGACCAGCACCAGGAACGTCATCCCCGGCACACTCCAGTGGATGCCCTGACCGAGGATGAACTGGAAGAACACCACCCCGATGCCCAGCGCCGACACGTAGGACAGGATCACCGACCCCACCAGGTAGATCGGGGCGACCAGCGACTTCAGCAGCACGACGAGGATCAGCAGCACCACGAGCAGCGTGACGATGATGATGAACCGGACATCGCCGTTGTAGTAGTTGCGGATGTCGTTCTGGACCGCCGAGAACCCGACCATCGAGATCTTCGCATCCGCCAAAGACGTGTTCGGCTTGGCGCTTTCGGCCGCCTTGATGATGTCGTCGACCTGGTCCATGGCCTCGGTGCCGAACGGGTTCAGACCCGTCTGCACCAGGTAGCGCGCCGTGTGCCCGTCGGGCGAGATGAACAGCTTGGCGGCTTTCTGGAACTCCTCCTGGGTGAGGATCTGCGGCGGCACGTAGAACCCGGCCATCGGCGGGTCCTTGGCTTCGCTGCGCATCGCCATCAGGAAGGCCGACGCCTGGTCGAGCCCGCCACCCATGTTGCGGGTCTGGTCGACGAGCAGTTGCACGCCCTCGGCGAGCTGACGACTGGAATCGGCCAACAGGTTGGCGCCCTCCTGCGCCTCGGCGAGTTGCGCCTGCACGCTGCCCGTGTCCTCGAGGCCGGCGGCGCGGATCGCCTCGACCGCGACCTTCATGCTGGTGCCCAGATCGCGCACGGTCTCGTCGAGGGTCTGGGTGGCCTCGGTCTCCTGCAGGACGCGACCGAGGTTGGCGACCTTCTGCGCGGTGCCGTCGTCGTTCATCTTGGTGATCCGCTGCAGGTACGCCCGCGACTCGACGCAGGACGGGTCGACGTTGCAGACCGGGCTCGAGTTGAGCGACTTCACGATCGGGCCTGCCCAGCTGTACATCTCGGCCATCTGCATCAGGCTGTCGCCCATCGCATCACCGAGCGATTTCATGTTCGCCACCAGTGTGGCGGTCTTGTCGATCTCCTCGAGTGTGGTGGTGCCGCCGTACTTCTCCTGCATGTCGGTCAGCACCTTGGCCAGCGGACGCAACGTGACGATCCCGTCGACGACCCCGTCGCGCAGCTGATCGAGCGTGTCGGCGAGTTTGTCCGCGCCGCCGCTGAGCAGGTTGAGGTTGGCGTCGTTGTCCTCGATCAACTGCGACGCGTCGCCGAGCTTGGACCCGACCTCACCGGCCTGGTAGGTCGCCTTGGCCTGTTCGAGCACCTCACCGGTCGGCCTCGTGATGCCCCGGATCATGTCGATGTCGGGCAGCGCGGCCACCCGCTTGGCCATCTCCTCCATGTCAGCGAGCGCCTTGGGGCTGCGGAGATCCTGGTCCGGCGCCTGCACCAGCAGGAACTGCTGGATCGTGCTGCTGATCGGGAAATGCTTGTCCAGCGCCGCGTATCCGATGTTGCTCGAGGCGTCGGCGGGCAGGCTCGTACGTTCGTCGTAGTTGAACCTGATCATCGTGAAGCACGCGGCGAGACCGATGAGAATCACCAGGCTGACGGCGAGGTGGAACACCGGCCTGCGCACGATGTGGATGCCGGAGCGACGCCACCACCGGCTCGTCAGGTCCTTACGGGGCTTGACCCAGCCGCGACGCCCGGTGAGCACGATCATCGCCGGCAGCAGGGTGACCGCGACGAGGAACCCGATCAGCACGGTGACGCCGAGCGCCGGGCCGACGGTCGAGAACGCGCCGAGCTTGGTGAACGCCAGGCCGTAGAAGGCCAGCGCGGTGGTGCCCGCGGAACCGGCGATCACCTTGCCGATGGTGCCGAGCGCGGTGATGACCGCGTCGTCGGACTCGAGTCCCTCGCGGATCAGTTCGTGGTAGCGGGTGAAGAAGAAGATCGCGTAGTCGGTGCCCGCGCCCATCATCATCGCGGTCATCAACATCAACGTCTGCGGGCCGAGGCCGATCACCTCCAGGTCACCCAGGCCTGCCACCACCGACTGGGCCACGACGAGCCCGACGCCGATCATCAGCATCGGCAGGATGATCGCAACGACGTTGCGGTACACCATGATCAAGATCGAGAGCACCGCGACGACGGTGACGATCTCGATGACGAGCTGGTCGCGGTGCCCGATCTTGTTGAGGTCGTCGAAGGTGGCTGCGGGCCCGATGACGTTGACCTCGAGGTCCGAGTCCTCGGTGACCGCGTTGACTTCCTTGAGGATGGTCTTGTAGGCGCGCTGGCCCTCACCGGTGCCCATCGTGCCCTGCATGCTGATCGGCAGCTGCCAGGCCTTCTTGTCCTCGCTCGTCATCACCTGCCGGAGCTCAGGGATGGAGACGAAGTCCTGGGTGGACAGCACCTGCTCGGGCATGGCGTGGAGCCGGTCCACCACCTTGCGGTAGGTGGCCTCGTCTTCGGGCGTCAGGCCGTTCTCGTTGGCGAAGATGATCGCGCCGACGTTGCCGGAGTTGCCTGATCCGGCACCCTCGGCGAAGGCTTCGCCCATCTCGTTGCCGGCAATCATCACCGAGGACGAATCGGGTAGCAGACCCGGGGGTTTGCGCTCGGCCACCTCCATCAGGGGCGGCAGCGACAGGAACAGCGTCACGGCGATGAGAACCCAGCCCACGATCACCAAAACGGGATGACGAACTATCAGCCGTCCCAGGCTTTCGAGTCCCGCCCCGCTAAACGCACCGCGGGGTATGGCGCGCCGCAACATCCCAAATAGGCTACACGCGAAATCGGGTCGGTGAGACCACACAGGTGTTTGCTGCCAGCAACCGCACCATCGGTTGCGCACGACGGCTCACCTGTGCTTTCGACCGGCTTGCCCTGACCACCGACTGTGCTTCAATCAGACCGTGCCCGTCCCCGGTTTTGATCATGGCCTGCGCCGATTGCCGCCTTCGGCACCGCACCCCCGGCGGCCCGACCACCCGCTGACGTCCACGCCGATATTTGCTGGCGAAACAGTTGCGCACATTTGCCCACGTAAATCACGACAAGGCCTTCGATGAAATTTGCTATCGCCGTCCACGGAACCCGTGGCGACGTCGAACCGTGTGCCGCCGTGGGCCTGGAACTGGTCCGCCGCGGTCACCGGGTGAGCTTCGCCGCACCCCCGAACCTGATCGAGTTCGTCGAGTCCGCGGGCCTGTCCGCTTTGCCGTACGGGGTCGATTCCCAGGAGCAGCTCGACGCCAACGTCTTCCGCCAGTACTGGAAGATCCGTAACCCGGCGACCATCCTGCGGGAGTTGCGCGACTACATCACCCAGGGCTGGGCCGAGATGAGCGCGACGCTGACCGGCCTGGCCGAGGGTGCGGACCTGATCCTGACCGGTACGACGTACCAGGAGGTCGCGGCCAACGTCGCCGAGCACTACGACATCCCGCTGGCCGCCCTGCACTACTTCCCGGCCCGCGCCAACAGCCAGGTGCTGCCGGTGCCGCTTCCGCCGAAGCTCGTGCGCTCCGGCTGGGCCGTGGCGGAATGGGTGCACTGGCGTGCGCTCAAGGAGGCCGAAGACGCTCAGCGCCGCGAGCTGGGCCTGCCCAAGGCCCGGGTGCGTGCGGTGCGGCGCATCGTCGAGGGCGGCGCCCTGGAGATCCAGGCCTATGACCCGCTGTTCTTCCCGGGTCTGTCCGAAGAGTGGGCCGGACGCCGGCCGCTGATCGGGTCGATGACGCTGGGGTTGGCGACGGCCGACGACGACGAGGTGACCTCGTGGCTGGCCGCCGGCTCGCCGCCGATCTACTTCGGGTTCGGCAGCATGCCCGTCGAATCCCCCGGCGCCGCCGTTCAGATGATCATCGATGTCTGCGCGCGCCTGGGTGAACGCGCGCTCATCAGCTCGGGCGTCTGGGACCTCTCCGGGGTCGACTTCACCGGCGCCGACCATGTGAAGGTGGTGCGTACGGTCAATCATGCGGCGGTGTTCCCCCGCTGCCGGGCGGTCGTGCACCACGGCGGTGCCGGCACAACCGCCGCCAGCGTTCGGGCCGGGGTGCCGACCCTGGTCATCTGGGTGGGTGCCGATCAGCCGTTCTGGGGAAAACAGGTGCAGCGCCTCGGAATCGGGGACTGCCTGCGGTTCTCGCGGCTGACCAGCGACGCGCTGGCGGCCGGTCTGCGCACCGTGCTGAGCCCCCAGTGTGCCGAGCACGCGCGCGCGGTGTCGGCGCAGCTGACCGACCCCGCGCAGAGCGTCGCGACGGCGGCCGACCTGTTGGAGGAGGCGGTGCGCAGCCGCGCACACGCAGTCACTCGATGAACGCGGTCAGCCCGAATTCCTCGAGCGTTTCCGTAACCTGCTGCAGCAGCCAATCTTTGGAGTTCGACAACCCGGGTTGGTACGCGCGGAAACTGATGAAAAATTTCCCGCATACCCGTCCGGAGGTCATGTAGAGCTCACCCGACGAGACCTCCGGGCTGTCCGCGGTGAGGTTCTGCTCGACCATCCGCACCGTGAAGTAGTCCGACTCGGCCCCGTCGATGCGGGTCACGGTGGCGTCGATGTCCCCGAACGCCGAACAACCGACCGGGGAGTCGGCGGCGTTGACCGCCCCGAGCGGCAACCGGGACACCACCGATACCGGCACATACGGTGTCAGCGGGAAAACCCGTTCCTGCTCGGCGAACTTGCCCTCCCCGGACACCAGCGCCTGTTTGATTGCCGCCCGCACGCCGCGCAGATCCTCGGTCACGCCGGCGGGATCGATCGCGAAGTCCATGCCTTTGAGCGCGTTCGCGCGCAGGTCGTTCTCGGTGCGGTCGTTGACCGGGTAGTTCAGCGTCACCAGCCCCGTCTTCGGGTGGCTGCGGCCGAACCGCTCGCCGAGCCTGGCCGCGAAGCCCGCGAACAGCGCGTTGCTCGAACCACCGAGTTCCTCAGCGCGCGAATCCCACTGCGCGAGATCGATGTACACGGTCGCGGTGGGTACCACCACCGCTTTCTTGCGCTCCGCCTTGGGCAGCTTCGGCGGGCGCTGCGTTTTGTCCCGCGAGAAGCTGGGCTTGTTCTGCATCGCCACGCTGGCCACCGCGCCGAGCGCACGACCCACCTGCGGCAGGCCCCGGAACGTGTTTCGGGCGTCCTCGCGCAGCGCCTGCCGCCGGGTGCGCGCCCCCGGCGGCGGGTAGCCGAAGTCGTGCTCGACACCGGTCACCGCGTCGATGACGGCGCCGCACAGCCCGACCCCGTCGATCACCGTGTGGGAGGCGATGAGGGTGACGGCGGTGCCGTAGTCGGTCACGGGAAGCACCCCGAGGTGCCAGACCGGCCCGAATTCCGGGTCGACCGGACGCTGGGCGCGTTCCTCGAACCAGTCGGCGATACCGTCTCGGGTCCGGGGCTTTTCGATATCGACGCCGGGCAGATCGTGGCTGGCCACCCAGCGGTGCCGACCGCCCGGGAACCGGCTGGGTTCGACGCGGCGCCCGACGATCCCGCGGGCTAGCGCATCGTGCGTCCGCCGGATCTCGTCGAGGTTGACCTCACGGCGGTACACCCAGGTCAACTGGATGGCGTGCACATGCCCACTCGCACGGACCCACAGATAGGACGCCTGGTCCATGAACGCGAGCGTGTTGAAAGTCGACATCGGGCAAACCGTATCAACGTCGCGGCCTGGAGCTTTCCGGATTAGTCATTCAGCAATCGACCTGAGATACTGTGCCGGATGATTGAGGGCATCTATCGCGACACGCTGACCAAGGCCGTTGCCTTCTCGCACCGGCATTTCGGCAAGATCGTCGCCAAGTACGGGTACAGCATCATGACCCGCAGGCTCGGCGACGACGACGTCTTCTTCCTCAACTGGGGTTATGAGGAAGATCCGCCGATGAATCTGCCGTTGGATCCGTCCGACGAGCCGGAGCGGATCGGGATCCAGTTGTACCACCGGGTGGCGGCGCAGGAAGACCTCGCCGGCAAGCGTGTGCTCGAGGTCAGCTGCGGCCACGGTGGTGCGGCCTCCTACGTCATGCGGACGATGAACCCGGCGTCCTACACCGGGTTGGACCTCAACCCGTCGGGTATCGCGTTCTGCCGGCGTAAGCATCCGCTGCCGGGGTTGGCGTTCCTCGAAGGCGACGCCGAGAACCTGCCGTTCCCGGACGGATCCTTCGACGCAGTGATCAATGTCGAAGCGGCGCACCTGTATCCGAACTACCTCAAGTTCCTCGCCGAGGTGGTTCGCGTCCTCAAACCCGGCGGCCACTTTCTGTACGCGGATCTGCGTGGCCGCGACGACGTCGCGAAATGGGAAGCGGACCTGGCGCAGTCGGGTCTGGAAGTGGTGTCCTGCGAGGACATCAACGAGCAGGTGCTGCGCGGGCTGGAGAAGAACTCCAAGCGCTACCAGGACCTGATCAACCGGCACGCTCCGCCGCCGCTGCGCCGCCTCGGCCGCGACGTCGGTGTGACCGAGGGCAGCCCGCTCTACGAAGAGGTGCAGCGCGGCGACATCGTGTACCGCCTGTACAACCTCAAGAAGCCCTGAGCGAGTCCGCTTCAGAGCACTTCGGCGGAAAGACCGAACTCCTCGATCGCCTGCCGGGCCAGCGCCCGCAGGCGATCTTTGGAATTCTCGGTGCCGCACTGGTATCCGACGACGCAGATCGAGATCCTGCCGTTGATGCGGCCGGCGACGACCACGAGCTGGCCGCCGGCGCGCTCGATCACGGATCGGCGCACGCCCTGATCGACACCGCGCAGCATCACATAGTCGGCGTCGGTGCCGTCCACCCGGCCTGCCAGCGGCTCGAGATCCCCGAGGTTCGAACACGATACGGGTAGGTCATCCCCGGAGCCGAAGAAGACGTCGGCGACCTTCGCGAGCACCCGTCGAGGCACGAACGGCACCAGCGGCAGCAACTGCAGCGTGTCATCCGGTTGCTCGCGCGCCGTCTTGATCGCCTGACGCAGCGAGATGCGGGCTTCGGTCAGATCGTCGTGCACGGGGGCGGGATCGATGCCGACCTGCGCGAAAACCATGGCCTGAGCTCGGGTGTCGTCGAGGGTGGTGCGGTCGTTGAGCGCGATGAGCAGGCCGACCGTGCCGTCGGCCCGCTGTCGTCCCATCAGCACGCCGAGCCGGGCCGCAAAACCGGCCAGCAGCGAATAGCTGTTGCCGTTGCGCGACGCCGCGGCCGCGTCCCACTCGGCCAGGTCGACGAACAGGTTGGCCGCCGGGACGATGATCACCTCGTCGCCGGACGTTCCCGATGTGACGGCCGGCTTCGGCGCGGCCGATCTGGGCTGCTCGTCGGCGGCCTGATCACGCAGTCGCAGGCCGAGTTTGGCGGCGGCGGCCACGGTGCGGGCGGTTTGCGGCAGACCCCGTGCGGTCTCGCGCAGATCGGTCAACGCCCCACGGAACCTGGTGCGCGAATAGGGCGGTGGATAGCCGATGTCCCGCCTGGCGGCGACGGTGGCTTCCACGACGCTCAGCAGGGCGGCCACCCCGTCGCCCAGACAGTGCGATCCGACCAGCGTGACCGCGCTGCCGCCGTCGGTGAGCGGCAGCACCCCGATGTGCCAGCCCGGTCCCCGCTCGACGTCGACCGGCAGCGCCGCGCGTTCGTCGAGCCAATCGGTGAGCTCCGAACGCGGCCGAGGCTTTTCGGCGACGTCCAAGGGTGCGGGCGGCCCCAACGACGCCACCCACCGCGGCCTGCCGAACGGCAAGGGCGACTTCTCGATTCGCCGTCCGGGCAACCCGAACCCGAAGTTGCGGTGGAACTCGCGCACCCCGTCGAGGTCGACGGCGCGGTCGTAGACCCACACCATCTGCATCAGCTTGACGATGCCGGTGGCGCGTTCGAGCGCGAAGCCGGCCTGGTCCATGAAAGCGAGCCGGTTGTCGGTGTCCACCGTCATTCGATCAGGCCGTCCAGACCGAACTCGGCGAGCACTTCGGCGCCCAGTGCGCGCAACTCCGCCTTGGTGTTCTCGGCCTCCGGCCGATACGCCACGACGGTGATCGACATCTTGCCGGCGACCCGCCCGGTCAGCACCGTGAGCAGCCCGCCCCGACGTTCCAGGAACTGCCGACTGACCTTGCGGTCGACGCCGCGCAGCATCATCAGGTCGGCGTCGGTGCCGTCGAGCCGCGATACCACCGGGTCGATGTCGCCGAGGTTGGAGAACGACACCGGCCGGTCGGAGAAGTTGAACACCACCTCGGAACCGCCGCGCACCGCACGCTTGGGGATGAACGGCGTCAACGGCAGCAGTTCCAGTGTCTCGTCCGGGTTTTCGCGCAGCGTCGTCAGCGCCTGCTTGATCTCCGCGCGGGCGCCGGCGAGGTCGGTGGTCACCCCGGCCGGGTCGATGCACGCGGTCGCGATCGAGGCGGCGTTGCCGCGGGTGTCGTCGGCGACCCGGTCGGCGATCGGGATCTGCAGGGTGACGACGCCGTCGGAGTCGCGGCGCCTGCCGACGCGCTCGGCCAGCTTGGCGGCGAACCCGGCGGCCAGCGAGTGGGTGTTGCCGTTGAGCGCCGCAGCGCGGGCGTCCCAGGTCTCGAGGTCGACGTAGATGGTGATCGCGGGTGCGACGACGTGCTCCTCGCCGCCCGCCACCGCGGGCGCATCCGGGCGAGATCCCTTCGGGCGGAAGAACTCCGCGCGTCGCTTCCACCCCTGCCGCGCCCCGACCGCGAGCGTGCGCGCCACCTCGGGCGCACTTTTGGCGGTTTCCAGCAGATCCGTTGCGGTGGCCCGTAACCGGGTCTTCGACCGCGGCGGCGGATACCCGAAATCACGGCGGTTGCCCTTGATCGCGTCGACGACGGTCAGCAGGCCTCCGAAACCGTCTGCCAGACAATGCGACAGCACCAGGCTCACTGCCGTCGAACCGCCCGTCATCGGCAGCACACCGACATGCCAGCCCGGCCCCCACTCGGGATCGAGCGGTAGCTGCACCCGCTCGTCGACCCAGTCGCTGAGCGCGGTTCGCGGCCGGGGCTCCTCGATGGCCAGTTCGGCCGCCGGCCCGGTCGACGCGACCCACCGGTGCCTTCCGAACGGCAGCGGTGAGCGCTCGATACGCCTGCCGAACAGCCCGTAACCGAAGTTCTCGTGGAAGCGGCGCACACCGTCCAGATCGATCGGCCGTTCGTACACCCAGACGGCCTGCATCGCCAGTTCCTGACCGGTGGCACGCTGGCCGAGGAACAACAGTTGGTCGGTGAACGACAACCGGTTGTCCAGGGCTACCTCAGTCATCGGCAGAGGTCACGCCATCCCGAACTCGAGAAGGTCGGCAGTCGCCGCCAGCTCGCCGCGGCCGGCGGCGACCCGCACGAACACGGCCTTCATCGCGTCGACGTACCTGGTCACCGATTCGCGGGCGATCGGGTTGTTCGGGAACGCCAGCGTCACCGACGTGCCGTTGGAGAACCTGTTGAACCACATGCCGACCTGATGGGCGGCGCCCATCTCGCTGTAGATCTTGCCGTTCAGCGTGTCCCACTCGCCGATCACCGACGGCGACAGCGGCGCCAGCGTGGCGTCCATGTAGGAGATCATCGGCACACCCGGATCCGGCTTGCGCACACCGTGATCGGCGCCCAGTTCCAGCACGCGGTCGAACGGCACATGCGCCAGCGGAAGCCCCGAGTCGAACGCGTCCTGCGCCGCCCGGACAGTGGCGGCGAACGAGGTCGGATCGATGTCCACGCTGACCGGCACGGTCCCGGTGAACCAGCCCGTGGTCATCATCTCGGCCTGCGTGTGGCGCGTGCTGGTCGGGGTGATCACGTTGTAGGTCGGATTGCCGGTCAACTCGTTCTCGGCGAGCGCGACGGCCGCGAAGATTCCGCCGATGAACCGGGCGCCCGCGTCGGTGCAGGCTGATTCGAAGCGGTCCGACTGCTTTTCGTCCATCAGGTCGATGGTGAGCAGGTCGCCTTCACACGGCACCGACGGGTCGCCCAGCGACAGCGGGAACTGCGGCAGCGTCCCGTCGTTGCGGTCGGTGAACTCGAACCACCCGCGTACCTGAGGCGAATCCGGGGTCAGCGCCGAGGTGAACGCGCGCTGACGCACGCAGTAGTCCTCGTAGCTGCCCGCCTCCGGCAGCGGGATCGGCGCCCCGCCGCCGGCCAGCGCCGCGTACATCATGTGGATCTCGACGAACGCCAGCCCCATGAACATGGCGTCGACGTGCAGATGGTCCACGCTCATGAAGAACGTGAAGTGATCGGCACGCTGGATCACGCCGAACCGGAAGCAGTCCCACTGCAACGGCGACGGTGTGGCCAGCACGTGCTCGCGCCACCGCTCGGCCGTGGTCTGGCCGTGGTTGGTCGCGACGAACTTGATGTCCTTGGGGCTGCGCAGAGTCCGGCGCACCACCTCGTCGCCGTCGCCGACGAACTCGAACCGGCTGCGGTAGGTGTCGTGGCGGCGCAGGTACGCGTTGATGACGTGGGTCATCAGGCGGATGTCGCAGCGACCCTGGATGTTCCACGCCGGGATGGTGAGCCGCGCCATCTGCGTGCCGCGCGCGACGTGTTCGCGGTAGGCGCGCAGGTGCTGCGCCTGCTGATAACTGACCGGCACCTCGGATACCGGCGCGTCGGCGGCTTTGGTCGCGCTGGCCGCTGAAGGCTCCCACGACACGAACTCACCCGGTGCGTCTGTCCAGTCGTGGACGGCTTCAAGTGCGAACACTTGACCCCCTATTGATGTGTGTCGGAAGCGATGGTCAGGTGGTAGCCGGGACTGCTTCGTCGGCGGCGAGCGTCTCGCACAGGTGATCAGCAAGGCCTCGCACCGTGCTGACTCCCATGGACGTG
This sequence comes from Mycolicibacterium flavescens, assembly GCF_001722335.1. Lineage (GTDB taxonomy): Bacteria > Actinomycetota > Actinomycetes > Mycobacteriales > Mycobacteriaceae > Mycobacterium > Mycobacterium flavescens. The sequence goes on along the minus strand of NZ_MIHA01000016.1, from coordinate 65,266 downwards.
ATGCGAATTCCCGTCTCGGCCTCGATCCGCGTACGCAGCTCGAGGTTGCCCAGCGAGTCCAGGCCGTACTCCGAGAGCGGGCGGTCGGGGTCGATCGCGCGGCGCAGGATCAACCCGACCTGCTCGGAGATCAGCCGGCGCAGGTGCGTCGGCCAGTCCTCCCGCGGCATCGCGGCCAGTTCGGCGCGCAGGCGCCGGCCCTCGGCCGGTCCCTGCCCGGCCGACTTGAACGCCGACGCGAACGGGCTGCGCTGCGCGAACGCGGTGAGCCACGGCGTGCCGAGAATCGGTGCGTACCCGGTGTATCCGCGGTCGTGGCTCAGCAGCGCCTCGAACGCGTACGCGCCCTCGTCGGGAAGGATCGCACCGTCGCCCTCGGCCAGCGCCGTGCCGCGGCCGATCTCGGCCCAGGCGCCCCAAGCGATCACGCTCGACGGCAGCCCCTGGGCCCGCCGCCACGTCATGAACGCGTCGAGCCAGCTGTTGGCCGCCGCATAGGCGCCCTGCCCAGGCGATCCGACCAGCGCCGCCGCCGAGGAGAACGCGCAGAACCAGTCCAGTGGCTGCGACAGCGTCCCTTCGTGCAGGTTCCACGTGCCGTACACCTTTGGCGCCCAGTCCCGTTCGATCAGGTCGTCGGTGATGTTCGGCAGCGTGGCGTCCTCCACCACCGCCGCGGCGTGCAGCACACCGCGCAGCGGCAACCCTGTCGACGTCGCCGCGGCGACCAGCCGGTCGACCGTCCCCGGCGCGGTGATGTCACCGCACTCGACCACGATGTCGGCACCCGACGCCGCGATCAGGTCGACGATCTCCCTGGCCTTGACGCTCGGCTCGCTGCGCGAGGTCAGCACGATGCGACCGGCGCCCGCCTCGGCCATCTTCTCCGCCAGGAACAGGCCCAGACCGCCGAGACCACCGGTGACGAGGTAGGCCCCGTCGCTGCGGAACGGCGAAACCTGCTCGGGCGGAATGACAGCCGTACCCAGGCCGGTGCGCGGAACGTCGAGCACCAGCTTGCCGATGTGCTGCGCGCCGCCCATCTGCCGGATGGCGGTGGCCGCCTCGGTGAGCGGGTAGTGCGTCATGTCCGGCAGCGGAAGCGTGCCTTCGGCGCACAGCTTGTAGACCTGCTCGAGCAGTCGGCGCACCTTGTCCGGGTGCGTGACCGTCATCAGCGCCAGGTCGACGGCGTAGAACGACAGGTTGCGCCGGAACGGGAACAGCCCGATCCGGGTGTCGCCGTAGATGTCGCGCTTGCCGATCTCGACGAACCGCCCGCCGAACGCCAGCAGTTCGAGACCGGCCCGCTGGGCGGCGCCGGTGACCGAGTTCAGCACGATGTCGACGCCGTAACCGTCGGTGTCGCGCCGGATCTCGTCGGCGAACGCGGTGCTGCGCGAATCGTAGACGTGCTCGATCCCCCAGTCCCGCAGCAACTGTCGACGGTCTTCGCTGCCGGCGGTGGCGTAGATCTCGGCACCGACGGACTTGGCGACGGCGATCGCGGCCTGCCCCACTCCGCCGGTGGCGGAATGGATCAGCACCTTCTCGCCCTCGCCGATGCGGGCGAGTTCGACCAGCCCGAGCCACACGGTGGCGTACGCCAGGCCGACGGCGGCGGCCTCGTGTTCGGCGAAGTTGTCGGGCAGCTTGGTGGCCAGGTTGGCGTCGCAGGTCACGAACGTGCCCCAGCAGCCGTTGGCGGACACGCCGCCGACCCGGTCGCCGACCTGGTGCGTCGTCACACCGGGTCCGACGGCGGTGACCACACCGCCGAACTCCGAACCCAGTGCCGGCAGCCGGCCGTCGAAGCTCGGTGCGCGGCCGAACGCCACCAGGACGTCGACGAAGTTGATGCTCGACGCGCTGACCGCCACCTCGATCTCGCCCGGCCCCGGCGGGGTCCGGTCGAAGGCAACGAGTTCCAGCGATTCGAGGTCGCCGGGGTTGCGAACCTGCAGCCGCACACCGTCGTGTTCGGCGTCGACCTCGGTGGTCTTGCGCTCCTCGGGCCGCAACGGCGAGGGGGTCAGCCGCGCGGTGTACCACCGGCCGTCGCGCCACGCGGTCTCGTCCTCGTCGGAACCGGCCAGCAGCTGACCGGCCAGCTGAGCACCATCGGTGACGTCGTCGACGTCGATCTGCGTCGGACGCAGCCGCGGATGCTCCATTCCGAGTGCGCGCATCAGGCCGCGCAGACCGGCGTGCTCGACATTCGGCACGTCGTCGGCGAGCACCTGTTGCGCGTTGCGCTCCACCACGTACAGCCGCGGCGGCTCGCCGGCGACCTCGGGAAGCTCACGCGCGATCCGGACCACATGCTTCACGCATTCGCCGCCGCGTCGTCCGGCCGCGGCGTCGACGGCCTGGGCCGGTCCCGGCAGCACCACCACACCGGTGACGAGCTGCCCGTTCAGATGTGCGGCAAGGGTTTCGGCGTTGGTAGCGTGGTCGGAGTTCGGCGCCCACGCCAGCGTCGTGCAGTCCGCACCCGCGGACTTCAGCGCGTCGGCGAGGTCGGCGGCCAGCGCGTTGCCGTTGCCGCTGATGTTGATCAGCACCCACGATCCGGCGTCGTCGAGATCGGCCTCGGGCAGTTCCTGCTGCTGCCACTCGATGGTCAGCAGCCGCTCGTTGAGCTTGCGGTCGGCCTGGGCCTGCTCGGAGGTGCCCGCGCCGAGCTTCAACCCGGTGATGCTGAGCACCACGGTGCCGTGCTCGTCGAGCACCTCGAGGTCGGCCACCACGCCGTCGGAGTCGGCGGAGACGATTCGGCTGTAGCAGTAGTGCGCGTTGCGGGCCGAGCCGAACGCACGCATCCGGGATACCCCGAGCGGCAACAACATTCCGCCACCCGCGGCGGCGCTCTGCACGTCGGGGTGCGCCACCACCGACTGGAAGCACGCGTCCAGCAGCGCTGGGTGCACGCCGTATCCGGACTGCTGCGAACGCAGCGGGCCGGGCAGCGCCGTCGCGGCCAGCACCGTGTCACCGTCGGCGGTGTAGGCGGTGGCCAGGCCGGCGAACGCGGCACCGTGTTTGATGCCGACGCTGCCGAACGCGGCGCGCAGATCCTCACCCTCGACGCTGTCGGGGTGTGCGGCGCGCAGCGCGTCGACGTCGTAGGTCGTCGGCGTCACCTCGTCGTCGGCGGCGGCATTGAGCGTCGCCGTCGCGCGCCGGGTCCGTTCACCGGCCTCGTAGGTCTCCACCGCGAACTCGACCACACCCGGCGAAAGCGTTGTCGCCGAGGCCGATATCGGGGTCTCCTCGTCGAGCAGCAGCATCCGTTCGAAGGACACGTCGCGCACCTCGGCGGAGTCGCCGAGCACCGCGCGGGCCGCGGCGAGCGCCATCTCGCAGTACGCCGCGCCCGGCAGCACCGCGACCTCGTGGACCTGGTGGTCGGCCAGCCACGGCTGCGCCTCGGTGCCCACCTCGCCCTGCCACTGATGGCGTTCGGGTTCTTCGGGCAGCACGACGTGCGAGCCCAGCAGCGGGTGCACCGCGATCGTGTGCGCGCCGCGGGCCGGCACATCGGCGCTGTCCTGGTCGAGCAGCAGCGAGGTGTGCGTCCACGTCGGCAGCGGGGCGTTGATCAGCTGACCCGACGGATGCCGGACCGAAAAGTCCACGGCCGCACCGACACTGTAGAGATCGGCGGCCAGCGGCAGCAGACCGCTCGGCAGCTCCTGGCCCCTGCGCATCCCGGCCAGCACCGCCGACGGCACGTCGAGGCTGCGCGCGGTCTGCTCGACGGCGTGCGTCAGCAGCGGATGCGGGGACAGCTCGGCGAACACCCGGTGTCCGTCCTCGAGAGCGGCCTGCACGGCGGCGGCGAAGCGCACCGTGTGGCGCAGGTTGTCCACCCAGTAGTCCGCGTCGTAGTCGGCGACATCGCGCGGGTCGTACAGCGTCGCCGAGTAGTACGGGATCTCGGGTTCGCGAGGATCGAGGTCCTCGAGGGCGTCTGCGAGGTCGTCGAGGATCGGATCGACCTGCGGCGAGTGCGATGCCACGTCGACGGCCACCTCACGGGCCATCACGTCACGCTGCTCCCACGCCGCGACCAGATCGCGCACCGACTGCGTGGCACCGCCGACGACGGTCGACTGCGGCGAGGCCACCACGGCCAGTGAGACGTCGGTGATACCGCGCGCGGCGAGCTCGGAAATGACCTGTGAGGCAGGCAGTTCCACCGAGGCCATCGCCCCGGAGCCGGCGATGCGCGCCATCAGCCGCGACCGGCGGCAGATCACCTTCACCGCGTCGTCGAGGGACAGCGCACCGGCGACCACAGATGCCGCCACCTCGCCCATCGAGTGCCCGATCACCGCGCCCGGCGTCACCCCGTAGGACCGCATCGTGGCGGCGAGCGCGACCTGCACGGCGAACACCGTCGGCTGCACCCGGTCGATGCCGGTGACCGTCTCGGGTGCCGTCATCGCCTCGGTCACCGAGAAATTCGACTCCCGGGCGATCAGCGGCTCGAGTTCGGCCACGGTGGCGGCGAACACCGGTTCGCGGGTCAGCAACTCCGCGCCCATCCCGGCCCACTGCGAGCCCTGACCGGAGAACACCCACACCGGCCCGCGGTCGTCCTGCGCGACGGCCGGCTGGTACGGGGTGTCGCCCTCGGCGACCGCACGGAACTCGTTGATCAGCTCGTCGCGGCCGCCGGCGATCACCGCGGTGCGCACCGAGCGGTGCCCGCGCCTGCGGGTCAGCGTGTAGGCCAGGTCCGGCAGGTTGATCGCCGGTCCGCGGCCGTTGCCGTCGCCGCTCTGCGCCAACCAGTCGGCCATCCGGCCCGCGGTGCGGCGCAGCTCCTCGGGCGAGGTCGACGACAGCGGGAACATCAGCGGTCCGTCGGCCGCCGAGGTCACCGGCTCGCGCTGCGGCTCGGGCGCCTGCTCGACGACCGCGTGCACGTTGGTGCCGGACAGGCCGTACGCGGAGACGGTGGCGCGGCGCGGATGCGCCCCGGCGTTGGGCCAGGTGGTGTTCGAGTCGGGCACGAACAGCCCGGTCTCGATCTTGGCCATCTCCTCGGGCAGCTGGTTGAAGTGCAGGTTCTTCGGGACGACGCCGTGCTGCACCGAGAGCACGGCCTTCATCACGCCGAGCGCTCCGGCGGCCGACTGGGTGTGGCCGAAGTTGGTCTTGACCGAGCCGAGCGCACACGGACCGTCGGTGCCGTACACCGCGGCCACGCTCGCGTACTCGAGCGGATCGCCGACCGGGGTGCCGGTCCCGTGGGCCTCGACCAGCCCGACGGTCGCGGGATCGACCCCTGCGGTCTCCAGCGCCTGCCGGTAGACGGCGATCTGTGCCTCCGAGGACGGGGTGGCGATGTTGACCGTGCGGCCGTCCTGGTTGGAGGCGGTGCCGCGGATGACCGCGAGGATGCGGTCACCGTCGGCCACCGCGTCGTCGAGGCGCTTGAGCATCAGCACCGCGCAGCCCTCGGCGGAGACGAACCCGTCGGCGTCGACGTCAAAGGCGTGGCAGCGGCCCGTCGGTGAGAGCATGCCCGCGGCCGAACCACCGGCGGCCTTGCGGGGCTCCAGCAGCACCGACACGCCACCGGCCAGCGCGAGGTCGCTCTCGCCCTCGTGCAGGCTGCGGCAGGCCATGTGGATGGCACTCAGGCCCGACGAGCAGGCGGTGTCCACCGTGACCGCTGGGCCGTGGACGTTCAGCGCGTACGAGATGCGCCCGGACGCGAGGCTGAAGCTCGTGCCGGTGAACCCGTACGGCCCCTCCAGCGCCCTGGTGTCGGCCGCGAGGTAGGTGTAGTCGTTGTGGGTCAGGCCCATGAATACGCCGGTCTTGGACCCCGCCAGGTTCGACGGGTTCATGCCCGAGTGTTCGACGGCCTCCCACGCGGTCTCCAGCAGCACCCGGTGCTGCGGATCGATCGCGGTGGCCTCGCGCTCGGTGATGCCGAAGAAGCCGTGATCGAAGGCGGAGGCGTCGTCGAGGAACGCTCCCCACTTGGACACCGAACGCCCGGGGACACCGGGCTCGGGGTCGTAGTACTCCTCTGCATCCCAGCGGCCGCGCGGAATTTCGGTGACGAAGTCGTCACCCTTCAGCAGGGCGTCCCAGAGCTGTTCCGGCGACTCGATGCCGCCAGGAAGTCGGCATGACATCCCGATCACAGCGACGGGAATTGCACGCGTTTCGCCCACGTAGAAAAACCTCTTCTCAGCTTCCGCTCAGGTTGTGCGTTCGAATTAGGATAGGGGGTAAGTGAGCCGTCGTCTCAACTCTGTGAGAGGACAGTCATGGCAGCACGATCGCGATATCGGGCCTTGTGCTGGTGAGCGTTACAAATAGGGAAACCGACAACCCGAGTTGTCCGGCTTTGCCTTCCCCGGTCCCCACCCCGCGTCGGTAGCCACGGTCCTTGCGTCCGGCAACCATCCCCCTGTTTGCCGGAGCCTCCCCCGCGGCCGCCCGATCGCCGGAGGGTGAACGTGTATCAGCGGCGCGCAGTGGAGTCACTGCCGAGCCAGCGCGCCGCGATGTTTGCGAGCAGTAGATCAACGCTGCCATAGCGGCTAATCTACCAGTGCATTCTCAGGTATGAGAAACTCCTGTGAGATTCGCTGCCGCTCTCGAAAACACGTCATTCTGACGAGATTGAGCAACGTCCGGCCGCGTCCTGAAACTTGCCTTTTCAGGGGATTTACGTGCGATATTGACGCTGTGGCAAAGATCGATCTTGGGCGAGGTGGCGATCGCCGGCCGAATACCAGTCGGTATCTGCACTGGTCATGAATGGACGTTGCCGCGCCGCCCGCTGGAAATTCGGCGTCGAAACGGCCACCCAGCGCGAGGAATGTGGAATTCCGAGGTTAGCTATCTCACGGATCTGTGCCGGACACTGCGAGGAAATGCCAGCGACGTGCCTGTTCGCCACAATGAAACATAACCGAGCGCAGGAATGGCAAATATGGCTGCGCGAATTGTCTAAATTGTCGAAAAATGAGCGCATATCGCACATGTCCGGCAATTTCCGCGCAGTCGCCCGGGCGGGCATCTCGGCCGTCAGTCAGCGCAAAGCGTTTCTCAGCGCGCTCTCAGCAACAGGAATAGAGTCCAGCTAACGATTTGTCTGGTGCGGGCCGGCCGTGGGGTTTTCCGACCCCGCCGAGACGACGGATGCCCCCACAGGATGTGCTGCATCGATGCGGTTCCACGGCCGCCCGCAGGGCCGAGATTAACACAGCATCTGAACAGGTAGACAGATGTAACGTCGAGTCTGGGCACGGTTCAGGCGCTCCCCCGGGCCCCACCAGAACCCGATCGAAAGGACGTTCATGGCCGAGTACACGCTGCCCGATCTCGACTACGACTATGGCGCGCTGGAGCCGCACATCTCCGGCCAGATCAATGAGATCCACCACAGCAAGCACCACGCGACCTACGTCAAGGGCGTCAACGACGCGATCGCCAAGCTGGAGGAGGCCCGGGCGAACGGAGACCATTCGGCGATCTTCCTCAACGAGAAGAACCTGGCCTTTCACCTGGGTGGTCACATCAACCACTCGATCTGGTGGAAGAACCTGTCGCCCGACGGCGGAGACAAACCCATCGGCGACCTCGCCGCCGCGATCGACGACCAGTTCGGCTCGTTCGACCGGTTCCGAGCGCAATTCACTGCCGCCGCCAATGGGCTGCAGGGCTCGGGCTGGGCCGTGCTCGGATACGACACGCTGGGCCAGCGCCTGCTGACCTTCCAGCTCTTCGACCAGCAGGGCAACGTCCCACTGGGGATCATTCCGCTGCTGCAGGTGGATATGTGGGAACACGCGTACTACCTGCAGTACAAGAACGTGAAGGCCGACTACGTCAAGGCGTTCTGGAACGTCGTCAACTGGGAAGACGTGCAGAACCGCTTCGCGGCCGCCACCACCAGAGCGGCCGGGCTGATCTTCTAGTCTCTACCCGGGCGCCCAACCGCCCACCGCAGACGAACGACGGAGGCACTTGCCGATGAGTGAAGACCAGTTCAGCACGCACACAGGACTTTTCGATCTCACCGGTAAGCGCGCCCTGGTCACCGGCGGCACCCGGGGTGTCGGGGCGATGATGACGCGGGGACTGCTGCAGGCCGGCGCGCGCGTCGTGATCAGCTCACGCAAGCCCGACGGCTGCGCGCGGGCCGAGGAACGTTTGTCGGAGTTCGGCGAGGTCTCCGCGGTACCAGCGGACCTGTCGCGCCACGAGGAATGCCTGCGCCTGGCCGAGCATGTGACCGCGGACGGTGAACCGCTGCACATCCTGGTCAACAACGCCGGAGCCACGTGGGGCGCCCCGTTGGAGAGCTTTCCCGATTCCGCGTGGGACAAGGTGCTCGACCTCAACGTCAAGTCGCCGTTCTGGATGGTGCAGGCGCTGCTGCCCGCCCTGCGCGCCGCGGGCACCGCGGACGACCCGGCGCGGATCATCAACGTCGGCAGCATCGACGGGCTTCGGGTGCCGCTGCTGCCGACATACTCGTACAGCAGCAGCAAGGCGGCCGTCCACCAGCTCACCCGGGTGCTGGCCCGCGAGCTCGGGCCACAGCACATCACCGTCAATGCCGTTGCGCCGGGGCCATTTCCGTCCAAGATGATGGCGGCCACCCTCGAGGAGTACGGCGATCAGATCGCCGCGACGACGCCGATGCGCCGAATCGGCCGCGACGACGACATGGCCGGCATCGCGGTGTATCTGGCCAGCCGGGCGGGCTCGTACGTGACCGGTGCGATCCTCCCGGTCGACGGCGGCATCTTCACGACGGCGAGCAGCTGACTTCTCACTCGTCGAGCGAGATATCCTGCGGGTCACCGGCTGTCGCCCTGGTGGTGGTGAAATCGCGGCACTCACCGTAGAACGTCACCATCCGGTTGGGGGTACTGGCGTTCTGCGGCGCGAACGACGCGACGACGTTGTTCTTCTCGACGGTGGTGCCGTGGGACTTGAATTCGGTGTCGCCGGACCACCCCTGGGCCTTCAGCTGCTGAACCCACTGCGCCATCTCGCGGTCGGAGTCCTCGAAGCTGGGCGCCAGCGGCAGCCAGATGCTGACGTTCCCGCGGAACGGCGGCTCCTGCTGGTCGTTGCAGGACTCGTGCCGGAAAAGCACTCGGGTGACGGGTAATTGGAGTGTCTGCACAACTTCACGCGCGCTGTCGACGACCTGGGCCTTGGACTGTTCGGGTGTCAAAGCGTCGTCGCCGGGCCCGTTCTGAGCTGTCATCGAGTCACATCCTGTCATCAGCGACGCGCACAGCGCGACGACGGCGGTCACCTTCGGCAACGTGCGGGTGCCGTGGTTGCGCATCGTTGGCGTCCAATCTGTCAGTGGTAGTGGTCACGGGTGGCGGGTCGGTAGGTCTCCGGGTCGAACTTGACGTCGGGAACCCCGGGGATCGGGACGCCGATGGTGGAGCGCTCCCTCGCGGTCATACCCGCGTCATCGAGCCGGTCGCCGTTGCCAGAGGCGATCTCGGCCATGCTGTACAGCGATTCGCTGCCCGGGATGTAGTAGCCGCTGTGGTCCTTCCACGGCCAGTCGATACCGGCGACCTCCGCCTTGAAGCGGGTGCCGCCGAACCCGGAATCGGCCGGGTCCGAACCCAATCCGACGGTGACGCCGGTGCCGGGGACGTGCGCCTGGGTGTTTCCGCCGAGGTGGGTGATGGGATCGGTGGAAGCGGCGCCGACGTAGACCTGCCCGCCGGGCGGCAGGTTGAAGTCGGCCGCTGTCTTGGCCAGATCGGTGCCCGGCGATCCCACCAGGACCACGTCGTCGGCGCGCAGACCGTAACCGGCGCAGGCATCGGCGACCGTGGTGGATCCGTAGGAGTGCCCCATCACGGTGATGTGGGGGTCGCCACGGTTGGTCAGCTCGAGCGCGTTGATGTCGTTGGCCAGCAGGTTGCCGCCCTCACGCGCGTTACCGACCTGGGCCACCTGCGGGTCGAACAGGCTGTCGGGTGCGTTGTAGCCCATCCACGCGACGACCGACGTCGTGCTGTTGCGGTCGGCGGCGACGGTCTCGTTGTAGACGTTGGCGGCGTCGGGGTTGCTCAGCCAACCCGAGGTGACGCTGTTGCCGGTGCCGGGTACGACGACGGCGGTGTTGTCGGCGTTGTCCGGGTTTCCGATCGCGACCGCGGCCCGCCCCTGCCCGTTGAACGCCTCGGGCTCGTAGACGTACAGGAAGGTCTCGGTGCCACCGGTGTTCGCGCTGTTGGTCTCCAGTCCGCGCTTGACCTGGACGGCGTTGTTGTAGCGGGTGATGTCGGTGGTGGTGAGACCGAATTTGTCGGGGTTGGCCTTGACCTGGTCCACCGTGGCGCCGGTGACGTTCGCCCGCTGCTCGACGCGGTCGATGTCGCGTTGCATGACCGTCTTGTTGGCCTGGCTGCGAGCCTCGACCGGGACACCGTTGAGGCCGCCGATCTTTTCGGGTTGTTCGCGGATGAGCCTGTCGCGCTCCTCTTTTGACAGCGAACCCCACCAGTCCTTCACCTCGACCGGGTCCTTGGTGTCGGGAATCTTGGGACCGGTCTGCGGTGCGGGTGTCTGCGGCAACGGGCCGCCGGGACCGAACGCCTGCATCGTGGTGTCGGACAGCCCGGCGACCGTGGTGCGCACCCCCTGGCTGAGTTGGCGGTCTGCCGTGTCGAAGTTGGCGAGCGCGGTCTTCATGGCGAGGTTGTTGGCCGCGGCGAGCTGATCGACGCGCATGGCGTTGACCGCGCTGGCCTTGGCGTACTGGTCGAGCGGACTTCCCGGCTTGACCGAGACGCTGCCGTCGGGGCCGACCTGCCAGCCCTGCTGTTGCAGTTGGTCGAAGGTCTGCAAGACGCTGGTGCGGTTGGCGGACAACGTGGCTCCGCCGTTCTGCAGCGTCGTCTGCAGAGTGGTCATGGTCTCGTGCAGCCGACGCATCTGTTCGAGCGTCGGAGCGGCTTTCGCCTGCGCCCGGTCGGACGCGGTTCCGTTCCAGCCCTGTCGGAGGTTCTCCAGCGCGGCCTGCTGGGCGGTGATCTGCTGGTTGAGTCCGGATGCCTGCCGCGAGAGCTCGGCGGCGGCCGAAGTCAGTCCCTCGGGGCGGGCGGCCTCAACCTGAGGGATCGTCACCGGCACGGGTTCACTCGGCGATGTTGCGCAGGCGCTGGGCCAGCGACTGATCGGTGGCCGTGTACCGCTCCGCGGCCTGAGTCAGCCGCTCGGCGTGTGCGCTGAGCTCCTTGGAAACGACGGCGGCGGTCTTGTCGAGCAGTTCGGCGGCCAGTTGGCAGGCCGCGGCGCTCTCGAGTTCGGTGAGTCCGGCGGCGGCGGTGCCCAACTGGGTTCCGGTCCCCATGCCGGAGACGTACGAGCTGACGTCGGTTTGGGCCGCGGCCACTTCACGCAGTGTCGAGGGGGCGACGCGCAGAGTCGCTGCCATGGGGAGAATTTTACGGTAGCGGGGTCCGTGTCCGGCTCACGTTCTGCTGCCTGACAATCGTGGTGGAGCTAAGGGGAATCGAACCCCTGACCTACTCGATGCGAACGAGTCGCGCTACCAACTGCGCCATAGCCCCTGATACCGGTAGCAGGCTACCAGCCATCGGACGGCCCCCGAAAATCGAGGCCTACTGGCCCGCGGCCCGCGGCAGGTCGAAATGCCGCGCGAACGGTGCGTAGTCCAGATGCTCGAAGATCGGGTCCTCGTCGTCGATCTCCAGCACCACCGACCCGGGCCGCCGCAGCCGCGCCGGGACGACGTCGAACTCGCGGTCGTCGGTGTTCTCCACCCCCAGCCGCGACCGCGCGATCCGCTGCGCGCGCCGACGCCGCAACCGCTCCTCGATCCGTGTCTGCCTGCGCAGATACCCCAGATACATGACCGTCACCGCGCACACCGCGCCGCACGCCCACCACAGCCCGGGCGACACGGTGAACGCCGCGGCGGCCGTGCCGACCAGCAGCACCGCCATCGCCGTCAGCGTCCGCCTGCGGAACTTGTACTTGCGCTCACTGACCGCGGCCGCGGTCTTCGACTCGTAGCGTCGCCGGCGCGCGGCCGACAACGAGTCGGCCAGCTCCCGGTCGTCCTCCGGCGCCTCCAGACCCGACGAGTCGTCGACGTACTCGTACTCGTCGTCCAGCTCGTCCTCGGGCTCCGGTGCGGGTTCGGGCTCTGGTTCGGGTTCTGGTTCAGGTTCCGGCTCGACTTCGGCGACCGGCTCCGCGACTTCCGGTTCTTCGTCGAATTGCAGAGTCAGCTCGTCGTTTTCGACCGTCGCCGAAGCGCCGGCGGGCAGCGCGGCCTCCGCGACCACGTCCACGTCGAGATAGTCGGTCTCGGCCTCGGACTCGGCCGTGACGGCCGCCGCCCGCACGAGCGTCCGCTCCGCGGGGGCTTCCTCCTCGTCGAAGCGGTCGTCGAAGCGGTCGTCGAACTCGTCCTCGGACGGGCGCCAGTCGGGGTCATGCGCGTGGCCGGCGGCGGGGCCGTGCCGTTTGCGCAACCGCGCGTTGCGCCCGCTGTTGAGCACCCGGGTCGCCAGCGCCACGTCACTGGTCCGCCGCACGGAGTCGCGCTTGCTGATCAGCATCGGCACGAGCACGAAAAGCCAGAGAACGACGAGAGAGATCCACAGGAGGGACTGGGGGATGCTTGGCATGTCGCCTGCTCCTTTCCCCGATAAGGCTAGGTCTGTGACCTGCGCATCCGTGAGCGGCGCGCCGAGACAATTACACACCTGTAATTCACGGCAGACAAGCACCAACAGTCACAAATGTCACATTGGTAACAAGCTGACGCGTTCGGCACCCTCGATTTCTGCGCCGGGGTCGTGCTTTTGCTCCGCGAACGACCCTCCGGCAGAACTCGACGAACAGGTGCGCACACCCTCGTCACGTCCAGTACGCCCGCCCCTGCCGGACCAGCGTGGCCGCCGCCGAGCCCTCGATCTCCTCGACCGTGACCGCCACCAGCAGATGATCGCGCCAGGCGCCGTCGACCTCGAGGTAGCGCCGCAGCAACCCCTCCTCGCGGAAGCCGACCTTGCCGAGCACCGCCCGGCTCGCAGCGTTCTCCGGCCGCACCGTCGCCTCCACCCGGTGCAGCGCGACGGGTCCGAAGCAGTGGTCGACACCGAGCGCCAGCGCGGCCGTCGCGACGCCACCTCCGTTGAGCGCCTTGGAAACCCAGTATCCGATCCATGCCGAGCGCAGCGCGCCGTGGGTGATGTTGCCGATCGTCAGCTGTCCGGCGAACTCGCCGTCGACCTCGATGACGTAGGGCACCATGCGGCCCTTCCGCGCTTCCGCGCGCAGCCCCGAGCACACCGCCGGCCACGACGTGATGGCGTGGCGGGTCTCCCAGTCGACCCCGGTCGCCGGCTCCCACGGCTCCAGGTGCGCGCGCTCGGCCAGCCGGATGCGGCTCCACTGCGCGCCGTCGCGCAGCCGCACCGGTCGCAGCCGCACCACCCCCGCCCGCACCCCGAGCGGACCCGCGGGCCGCGGCCATCCCGGGTGCTGGGCACTGGACCGCCAGAAGCTCATCTCGACACGCCGGTACGGGTCAGCCGCGCTGCGCCAGGAACGCGACGTCGACGATTTCGCCGGTCCGGATCTGCTCGGCCTCGCTGGGCACGACCACCAGACAGTTCGCTTCGGCCAGGGTGGCCAGCAGATGCGACGACGCCCCCGGCCCGCCGCCGAGCGCCTGCACCAGGTACTCGCCGGTGTCCTGGTCGCGCATCAGCTGACCCCGCAGATAGCCGCGCCGGCCGGCGACCGATTCGATCGGCGACAGCGTGCGCGCCTGCACGATCCGCCGGTGCGCCTGCCGCTTGCCCAGCGACAGCCGGATCAGCGGCCGGACCATCACCTCGAACACCACCAGCGCGCTGACGGGATTGGCGGGTAGCAGGAAGACCGGCACGCCGTCGCGACCCAGTTGGCCGAACCCCTGCACCGACCCGGGGTGCATCGCGATGCGCGTCACCTCCATCTCGCCCAGTTCGGCCAGCACCGAGCGCACCGCCTCGGCCGCCGCGCCGCCGACCGCGCCGGCGATCACCACCACCTCGGAGCGGCTGATCTGCCCCTCGACGACCTCGCGCAGCTGTTTGGCATCGGTGTCGACGATGCCGACCCGGTTCACCTCCGCGCCGGCGTCGCGGCCGGCAGCGGCCAGCGCATAGGAGTTGACGTCGTAGACCTGCCCGTTGCCCGGGGTGCGGGAGATGTCGACCAGCTCGCCGCCCACGCACATCACCGACAGCCGCGGCCGCGGATGCACCAGCACGCGTTCCCGCCCGACGGCGGCCAGCAGCCCCACCTGCGCGGGTCCGATGATCGTGCCCGCGCGCACCGCGACGTCGCCGGGTTGTACGTCGTCGCCGGTGCGGCGGACGTAGGCGCCCGAGCGCACGCCGCGCAGCACGGTCACCCGCGCGTCGCCGCCGTCGGTCCAGCGCAGCGGCAGCACCGCGTCGGCCAGCGTCGGCATCGGCGCGCCCGTCTGCACCCGCGCGGCCTGCCGCGGCTGCAGCCGGCTCGGCGTGCGGGCGCCCGCCTCGATGACACCCATCACCGGCAGGCTGATCTCGCGTTCGGCGGGCTCCTCACCGTCGCCGTCGTCGCCCACGCCGAGCACGTCGACGCTGCGCACCGCGTAACCGTCGATCGCGGCCTGGTCGAACCCGGGCAGCGGCCGCTCGGTGACCACCTCTTCGGCGCACATCAGCCCCTGCGCCTCGGCGATCGCCACTCGCACCGGACGCGGCGCCACCGCCGCAGCCGCGACTCGTGCCTGCTGTTCCTCGACCGAACGCACCGTGCCCCTATCTCCGCGTCAGGGCCGTCGTGGATTGCCTGCGCGAGATCAGCAGTCGATCAGCCCCAGTCGCTCCACCAACCACCGCCGGAGTTCCGGCCCGTAGTCATCGCGCTTCAGTGCAAAGTCAACCGCAGCCTTGAGGTACCCGCCGGGATTTCCGAGGTCGTGTCGAGATCCGCGGTGCACGACCACGTGCACCGGATGGCCCTCGTTGATGAGCAGCGCGACCGCGTCGGTCAGCTGGATCTCCCCGCCCGCGCCGCGCGGCACCCGTTTGAGCGCGTCGAAAATCGCGCGGTCGAGCACGTAGCGGCCGGCCGCCGCGAACGGCGAGGGGGCGTCCTCGGCCTTCGGCTTTTCGAACATGCCCTTGACCCGCAACACATTCGGATTGTTGGTGTCGGGCACGGCCTCGACGTCGAACACGCCGTATGCGCTGATCTCCTCGCGAGGCACCTCGATCGCGCACAGCACCGAGCCGCCGCGTTTGGCGCGGACCTTCGACATGGTCTCCAGCACGCCGGTCGGCAGCACCAGGTCATCGGGCAGCAGCACCGCGATCGCGTCCTCGTCGGGGCCGAGCTTGGGTTCCACGCAGCTGACCGCATGCCCCAGGCCCAGCGGCTGAGCCTGCACCACCGACTCGACCTTGATCAGCGCAGGCGCGCGCCGGACCTTCTCCAGCATCGACTGCTTGCCGCGCGCCTCGAGCGTGCCCTCCAGGACCAGGTCCTCGACGAAGTGGGCGACGACGCCGTCCTTGCCCTCGGAGGTGACGATCACCAGTCGCCCCGCCCCGGCTTCGGCGGCCTCGGCGGCGACCAGCTCGATGCCGGGGGTGTCGACGACCGGCAGCAGCTCCTTGGGGACGGTCTTGGTGGCGGGCAGGAAGCGGGTGCCCAGCCCTGCCGCCGGGACCACAGCGGTGTAGGGAATCGGTACCTCTGGCCTCATCGCTCACACATTAACCTCATTGGGCAGGTTCAACCGGGTGAGGTCGGAGTTTGGAAGCGAGTCGGTGAGCGCGACGAAGGCCGAGCTGCGCGCCGCGGTCATCGCCCGCCGGCGCGCCGTCCCCGCGCGGGTGCGCGACGCGGAGGCGCGGGCGCTGACCGGGCATATGGTCGGGCTCGGCAACGCCGGCCAGATCGTGTGCGCCTACGTCCCGGTCGGGTCCGAGCCCGGGTCCCTCGACATGCTCGATGTCCTCGTTGCGGACGGTGTTCAGGTGCTGCTGCCGGTGGTCGACGGCGACGGACCGCTGCGCTGGGGCGCCTACGTTCCCGGTGAACTGGTGGCGGCGCGGTTCGGCCTGCTGGAGCCTGCCGGGCCGACGCAGCCGGTCGAGGCCGTCGCCGACGCGGCGACGGTTCTGGTGCCCGCGCTGGCGGTGGACCGGTCCGGGGTGCGGCTGGGCCGGGGCGCCGGCTTCTATGACCGGTCGCTGCCGATGGCGTCTGCGAACGCGCGGCTGATCGCGGTGGTGCGCGACGACGAACTGGTCGACGAGCTGCCCGCCGAGCCGCATGATGTGCCGATGACCCATGTACTCACGCCGGGTGGCGGTCTCGTGGCAGTGGGTACCGGGGAATGACGTACGCCACCTGGCGGTTCTAGCACTTGAGCCGGTAGAGTGCTAACAAGTTTGACCACCTCGGAGGTTTTCGTGCCTACCTATTCCTATGCATGCACTGAGTGCGGCGATCGGTTCGACGCTGTTCAGGCGTTCAGCGACGCCTCGCTGACCACGTGCGCCAAGTGCAACGGCCGCCTGCGCAAGCTCTTCGGCAACGTGGGAGTGGTTTTCAAGGGCAGCGGCTTCTACCGCACCGACAGCCGCGAGGCCGGCAAGAGCTCGGTGAACGCCAAGAGCAGCAGCTCGGAGTCGAGCTCGTCGTCGTCGGAGAAGTCTTCGTCGGAGAAGTCGAGTTCCTCGAGCGAGTCGAGCTCGAGCACCTCGTCGTCGGCCGCGCCGGCCGCGGCCTCCAGCTGACCCCCGGGTTATCCACAGGGCGAGCGTCCGTCGCCCCATCGCGGCTCTGCCCTGCCTAACTTGGCGGGATGGGGGAACGTCTCAATCCGTCGCCGCTGAACCGGCTCGCCGAACTGGCCCGCCCCGACTGGACGCGCACCATGGCGGCCCGCCGCGTGGCCGCGGCCGCCCTCGTCGTCCTCGCAGCCGTGGCCGCACTGCGCCCCGACCCGGCGGACGAGCGCGTCGCCGTGGTCGTCGCGGCCCGCGACCTGACGCCCGGTGCCGCGCTCACCGAGGACGACGTCCGGATCGAAACAGCCAGTGCGACAGCGGTTCCCGATGGTGTGCAGGCCGACGCGTCCGCGGTGCTCGGCCGCCGGCCGGCCGGTCCGGTGCGGCGCGGTGAGCCGCTGACCGACGTCCGGTTGCTCAGCCCGCGCCTCGTCGAGGCGACCGCCGGGCCGAACGCGCGGATCGTCCCGCTGACGCTCGACGACGGCGCGGTGCTCGACCTGCTGCGCACCGGCGACGTGGTCGACGTGCTGGCCGCGGGCGCCGAGGCCGAAGCCGATGCGCGGGTCGTCGCGACCGACGCGATCGTCGTGCTGGTGTCGCCGAAGGGGGCCGGCGCGACCGCCGGCGCCGACCGGGTGGTGCTGGTGGCGCTGCCCGCGCACGCGGCGAACGCGGTCGCCGCCGCCGCGTTGGTGCAGGCGGTCACCGTCACGCTGCACTGAACACGCGCCCGGATTCGCCCTGCGGCGCGAGCCGCGCGGCTAACGTGCTTAGCTGTCGGCCGTCGTCCGTGGCCGGACACGAGTGAGGAGGTTCGCGACAGCATGCTCAAGGGCTTCAAGGAATTCCTGGCGAGAGGCAACATCGTCGACCTGGCGGTGGCGGTGGTCATCGGTACCGCCTTCACCGGCCTGGTCACCAGTTTCACCGACAGCATCATCCAACCGCTCATCAGCCGGATCGGCGCCGGCGGTGAGGCCGACTACGGCATCCTGCGGATCAGCATCGGCGGCGGCCAGGCCATCGACCTGAACGTGCTGCTGTCGGCGGCCATCAACTTTCTCCTGGTCGCCGCGGTGGTGTACTTCCTGATCATGGTGCCCTACAACCGGCTCCGTAAGAAGGGCGAGGTCGAGCAGGCCCAAGACACCGAGCTGTCGATCCTGACCGAGATCCGCAACATCCTCGCCGAGACGAACGGATCGGCCGGCGCGCACGCCGCCGGGCCCGGTACCGGCCCGAGCCCGGACACCGCGAAGTTCACCAGCGCCGACAGGGACTGAGCAACGAAAACGGCCCCCGAGCGATCGGGGGCCGTTCGCGTGTCTGGTTGTGTCAGTTCATGTTCCAGGGTTCGCCGTAGGTGGTGACGCTGTCACCCGACGAGGAGATGAGCCGAGCGAACGGACGCAGCAGCACGCCACCGGCGGCACCGGTCACCGTGCCGTGCGCATTGCTGACCGCCACGCCGCCTTCAGCGCCGGCGACGTCGACCGAGAAGGTCGCGACTTCCTGGATGCCGGGGCCGTTACCGAGGTCGGCGCTGATCGACACACCCGGGAACAGGTTCGGGGTGATGATCGAGCTGAAGGGGTCGGTGATCGGCGCATCGTCGATCAGGATGTTGGGGGTGGTGTAGCTGAAGTTGATGCCCACACCCAGCGACCACGGGAAGCCGATCTGGTAGCCCAGCTCCAGCGTGCCCTCGAAGTCCTCGGCGCCGGGGCCGGCGACGATGTACTTGGCGCGCCCGGAGTGGAACCACTCGCGGGTCAGCCGGTTGCGGTCCAACGGGAACACGCCGTTGAGGAACGTGTCCCACTGCTGGATGGTCAGAGTCCGGTCCTGGCCGTCGACCAGGCTCAACTCGTTGTCCAGACCTGCGTGAGAAGTACCGCTGCTCACGAACAGAGATGCGACGGCGGCCGCGACCGACAAGACCATCGCGATCAGCATCCGACTGATTACCTTCATGTTCTCCCTTGCCATGTCGATGCGGACCCCCGCTGGGTCTGCACTGAGGTGGTCTGACGCGCTCACTCCATGTGGTTCAAATGAGAGCTTTCACATGTTGCTTTTACGTTCTACTCATTGTTGACACGAGGAACATAACGGCGCCGGGGCGCCCCGGCAACGCGGGGGGTGAACTTCTCAAGGGCCCGCGGACGCGTTGCTGAGTTTTGCGCACGGCGCCGTTAACGCTTGCGTCAGCACGGTTTTTGTTCCGTGGGCCGTCGGCTGGGCCGCCAAGCTCGCGTTACGGCGTCCGGACCCGGCCCGGCCGCATCCTCCGCAGCGAACACACCGGTCAACGCGCTGCCGGGGGCTGTGTTCAAGATCACTGCGCCGGGTCATCTTCGTGTAACCAACCGGAAACCGGGCGGCCATGTGCTGGCCTGGAAACGAGAACGGCCCCCGGGGAGTCCGGGGGCCGTTTCGTTTGCCTGGGAGAGCGTTAGTTCATGTTCCAAGGTTCGCCGTAGGTGGTGACGCTGTCACCCGACGAGGAGATGAGCCGAGCGAACGGACGCAGCAGCACGCCGCCGGCGGCACCGGTCACCGTGCCGTGCGCATTGCTGACCGCCACGCCGCCTTCAGCGCCGGCGACGTCGACCGAGAAGGTCGCGACTTCCTGGATGCCGGGGCCGTTACCGAGGTCGGCGCTGATCGACACACCCGGGAACAGGTTCGGGGTGATGATCGAGCTCAGCGGGTTCGTGATCGGCGCATCGTCGATCAGGATGTTGGGGGTGGTGTAGCTGAAGTTGATACCCACACCCAGCGACCACGGGAAGCCGATCTGGTAGCCCAGCTCCAGGGTGCCCTCGAAGTCCTCGGCGCCGGGGCCGGCGACGATGTACTTGGCGCGCCCGGAGTGGAACCACTCGCGGGTCAGCCGGTTGCGGTCCAAGGGGAACACGCCGTTGAGGAACGTGTCCCACTGCTGGATGGTCAGAGTCCGGTCCTGGCCGTCGACCAGGCTCAACTCGTTGTCCAGACCTGCGTGAGAGGTGCCAGTGCTCACGAACAGAGATGCGATGGCCGCGACCAACGCGATCAGCACCCGACTGATTACCTTCATGTTCTCCCTAGCTATGTCGACGGCCAGCCACCTGGCTCGCCGTGTTCTTTGTGTTCGTGCCTGGCCCTACCGGTACACCACACACGACGCAGGAGCCTCATGTGGCGCAAATGAGAGACCTCACATGCGGCTCTTACGTTCTGCTCATCCTAAACAGGAGGAACATAACGGTCGTGCTTCAGCCCGGCAACGCGAACATCGGCCCGATGTCGCCCACCGTTACGCCAGCTGCCGCTTTGCTAGGGAGCGTGCCGCGGCACTGGTCACGGCGCTGTCACCGGGCGGTGACGACGCACGCTGGAATCCGCCGGCTACAGATGCGGCTAAGTTCACGACCGGGGTGAGAAGATGATCCGCCTCACACGAGCGGTCCGAAGCGATCAAAGATGGTGCGGCGGACGATTTTCCCGCAACCAACGGTCGCGCTCGGCCTCGTCTTCGGGCGTGGAATCGTCGCGCTCGTCAGCCGATGTCCGGGGCAGTTCCTCCCCGAACACGTCGTTAACTGCCCGGCGCGGGCGACCGGACGGGTCACCCACGGACCCGCTCCGTTGTGATGAAGATCACATTCTGTGCCACTGGTGGCTGCTACTCACTCAGATCTCGAGGCTGGAGAGCTGGCCGATGACCTGGCCCGCCAGCGGACCGAGGGTGGCCATACCGTCGCGCACCGCAGCGCGGGAGCCGGCGAGGTTCACCACGAGTGTGCTGCCGGAGATTCCGGCAAGTCCGCGGGAGACCCCGGCGTCGACGATGCCTGCCGAGAGCCCGGACGCGCGCAGCGCCTCGGAAATGCCGAGCAGTTCGCGGTCGAGGAGGTCGCGGGTGGCTTCTGGTGTGACGTCACGCGGGGTGACGCCGGTGCCGCCCACCGACACCACGAGGTCGACGCCGCCGATCACCGCGGTGTTGAGGGCGTTGCGGATCTCGACCTCGTCGGAGGACACCACGACGACCCCGTCGACGACGAACCCCGCCTCCCCCAACAGTTCGGTGACCAGCGGACCGCTGTGGTCCTCCTCGTCACCGTGTGCGGTGCGGTCGTCGACGACCACGACGAGGGCCCGGCCCACCAACTCCCCTGGCTGTTCCATGACTGCAACCGTATATGCGGGCAGTGACGCCGGCGCGACCACTCTCAAGGTGACCTGATCCGTCGGCGTGCTCACGGCTGGGCCTTACCGAGCGTGACGTCCACGCTCTGCGGCTGACCGGACGGGTCCAGATAGGTCAGCGTCACCTTGTCGCCGGGCGCCCGGGACCGCACCGCGGCGACGAGCGCATCCGCGCTGCCGATCACCCGGTCGTCGACCCGTGTCACCACCACACCGCTCGGCAGGCCGGCCGCTGCGGCCGCGCCGCCGGGGTTGACCTCGACGATGCGGGCGCCGTCCACTGCCGCGTCGTTGCCCACCTGCACACCCAGCGAGGCGTGCGCGGCGGTGCCGTTCTTGATCAGCTCGTCGGCGATCCGCTTGGCCTGGTCGACCGGGATCGCGAAACCCAGCCCGATCGAGCCGCTCTGGGCCTGCGGGCCGGCGTCGGCGCCCAGCGTGGCGATCGCGGAGTTCACGCCGATCAGTTCGCCGTTCATGTTGACCAGCGCGCCGCCGGAGTTGCCGGGGTTGATCGCGGCGTCGGTCTGGATCGCGTCGAGCACCGTGCTCTGGTTGCGCGCGTCACCGCCGGCGGCCACCGGACGGTTCAGCGCGCTGATGATGCCGGTGGTCACGGTGCCTTCGAGGCCGAGCGGCGAACCGATCGCCACCACGTCCTGGCCGACCCGCAGGTCCGCGGAGGAACCGATCGTGATCGGCTGCAGGTCCGAGACACCCTGGGCGCGGACCACCGCGATGTCGCTGCTGGGATCGGTGCCGACGACGGTGAACGGCGCCGTGCGCCCGTTGAAGAACGTCACCTTGGTCTGCCCGCCCGGTCCGCCCTGACCGGCGGCGGCGACCACGTGGTTGTTGGTCAGGATCAGCCCGTCCGAGGACAGGATCACTCCCGAGCCCTCCTCGGAGGCGCGTCCCATGTCGGTCTCGAGCTTGACCACGCTGGGCACCACCTTGGCCGCGACCTGCTCGACCGAGCCCGCGGGCAGGCTGGCCGCGGGCACGGTGGGGGCTGCCCCGCCGATGGAAGACGACGACGGTCCGTCACCGGCTACCAGCGTGGCCACGCCGCCGCCGATACCCGCCGAGACGACCGCCACGGCGAGCATGCCGGCAGCCAATGCTCCTGCGCGGGAACGCTTTTGAGGCGGCTGCCCCGGCATCGGTTGGGGCGCACCGCGATAGGGGTCGTACGGTGAACGGAACTGCGCCGACGTCGGGTGCTGCCCGGTGGTGGCATACCGCCAGTCGTACTGCTGCTGGTAGCCACCGGGGCGCTGGGGACCGCTCGGATAACCCGCCTGCTGCTGACCGACCGGACTGCGGCCGGGCGGCGGAGGCGGGGTATACCTGGGGTGGTTCGTCATGTCGCTCGGGCTCTTTCTGTCATAGGGTCCGATAACTGCTCAACGTTCATGCGTGCTCAACAGTGCCCAGTGCGGCTGAGAATCCACTTAGAGAACCTTCGAAACACACCCAAACTTCATTTCCCCTTCCCGCCCCCGCCAATCATCGCCGACGACGGGGCCCGCCGGGGTATCAGCGGGCGCGTGTCGGCTCGGCGGGTTCGTCGTAGTCGAGCGTGGAACCGGGCTGACCCGGCAGCACCACGTGCATCGACGTGCCGGGCGGTTGTCCGCCGTAGACGGTGTCCGCGACGCGAAGCGAGCCGCCGTGGCGCAGCACCACCTGCTTGACGATGGCCAGCCCCAGGCCGGAACCGGGCATCGCCCGCGCCGTCGTCGAGCGGTAGAACCGTTCGAACACCAGCGAGCGTTCCTGCGGCGGGATGCCCGGACCGTAGTCGGAGACCACCAACTCCGCATGCCCCGGCGCGATCTGGGCCAGCCGCACCACGACCCGCCCGCCGGGCGGACTCCACTTGGCGGCGTTGTCGAGCAGGTTGAGCACAGCGCGGGCCAGGCCGTTGCCATCCCCGTGGACCACCCACGGCGAGACCGACACGTCGAACTCGATGTCGTTGCGGCGGCGGCGAACTCGTTCCAGCGAGCGGTCAACCACCTCGGCGAGGTCCACCGACTCGTTGACCACCACCCCCGCGTCGTCACGGGTCAGGTCGACGAGATCGCCGACCAACGTCGACAATTCCTCGATCTGCGCGATCACGTCGGCGCGCAGCTCTTCCATCTCCTGGTCCGGCAGCCGGGGCGCGCCCGGCGCCATCGCCGCCATCAGCAGCTCGACGTTGGTACGCAGCGACGTCAGCGGGGTGCGCAGTTCGTGACCGGCGTCGGTGACCAGCCGGGCCTGGCGTTCCCGGGATTCGGCCAACGCGCGCAGCATCATGTTGAACGTCTCGGTGAGCCTGGCGAGCTCGTCGCTGCCGAACACCGGGATCGGCCGCAGATCGTCGGTGCGCGCCACGCGTTCGGCAGCCTCGGTCAGCCGGCCGACCGGCCGCAGGCCCGCGCGGGCCACCGCACCGCCGGCCATCGCCGCCACCGCCACCCCGATGCCGCCGACGATCAGCAGCACGGTGCCCAGCCTCCCGAGCAGCTCGCTGGTCGGCGCCATGCTCTTGGAGATCAGCAGCGAACTGTCGTTGGACAGGTGCATCGCCAGAACCCGCTGGTGGTTGGCGGTGCGCAGCGACATGATCAGGTCACCGCGCAGCACCGCCTTCTCGGGTTCGCCGAGCGGCAGGGTCTGGCCCTGCTGGTTGGCGGTGAAGATGGCCCGCCCCGGGATCACCAGCATCGCGTTGACGTCGGAGTACGCGGTGCCCTCGATCGCCTTGCCCGGGTCGACCTCCAGCGAGCCGCTCTCGATCAGCAGCCGCGCCCGGCTGCGCAGTTGGTCGTCGACGTCGTCGTACAGCGCGCGCGACACCACCGCCCAGACCGCCACCGCCATCAGCACCACGACCATCGCGACCATCGACATCGCCAGCAGCATCACCCGCCAGCGCAGCGTCACCGACCGTGCCCTCGGCTGCGGGTGGGGCCAAACCGGTTGAGGCCCAGTCCCGTTCGAGCCAGTCATCACGGAGGCGTCTCGCGTAGCACATAACCCACCCCGCGCACGGTGTGGATCAGTCGCGGCTCTCCTTCAGCTTCGGTCTTGCGACGCAGGTAACCGACGTACACCTCGAGGGCGTTTCCGGACGTCGGAAAGTCGAAGCCCCACACCTCTTCGAGGATGCGGCTGCGGGTCAGCACGCGACGCGGGTTGGCGATGAGCATCTCCAGCAGCGCGAACTCGGTGCGGGTCAAGCTGATCTGCCGATCGCCGCGGGTGACCTCGCGGGTGATCGGATCCAGTGTCAGGTCCGAGAACGTCAACGCCGCCGAATCGGCGCCCTCGTCGAGGCTGGTGCGGCGCAACAGCGCCCGCATGCGGGCCAGCAGCTCCTCGAGGGCGAACGGCTTGGGCAGGTAGTCGTCGGCGCCCGCGTCGAGGCCGGCCACCCGCTCGGACACCGAGTCGCGGGCCGTCAGCACCAGGATCGGCAGGTCGTCACCGGTGCTGCGGAGCTGCCGGCACACCTCCAGGCCGTCGAGCCGGGGCATCATCACGTCCAGCACGAGCGCGTCGGGCCGGTCGCTGGCGATGGCCTCGAGAGCCTCGACACCGTCCTGGGCCAGATCGACCGAGTACCCGTTGAAGGAGAGGGAGCGACGCAGCGACTCACGCACCGCGCGATCGTCGTCGACGACAAGAATGCGCACGGCCACAGTGTCGGCCCCCTGTCTGAGAGTGACCTGAGAGGCGCGAAACGATCTAGCGGCGGTCGAGGTCGATCAGGCCGAGACGAGCGGCCTTGAGCAGCCGACGCGGCACCTTGTGCTGCTGACCGGCGACGTTCACGTTGACCAGTCCGGTGGCCTTGGCCTTCCACTGCGCGCGCCGGCTACGGGTGTTCGAGCGCGACATCCTGCGCTTGGGCACAGCCATGATCGGGTTCTCCTCTTGACGGGGTAAGTCTGCGCCGGCGGACCGGCGGTTCTGGCATCACCGCGCGCAGCACGGGGCGCCGGCAAGTGCTCTTCAGGATAACCAACGACCTGGGTAGCCTCCAAAACAGCGGAGTCGGCCGCCGAAAACCTTGACACGATACCGGCGGTAACGCGTAACCTACCGGTTGGTTGAGCGGCCGGTGTGAAGGGAGCCTGCGTGACTGGTGACGCCGTCCGCGTCGGCAACTGCTCGGGCTTCTACGGGGACCGGCTCTCGGCAATGCGCGAGATGCTGACCGGCGGCGACCTCGACTACCTGACCGGCGACTATCTGGCCGAGCTGACCATGCTGATCCTGGCGCGTGACCGCGCCAAATCGCCCGACCGCGGCTACGCCAAGACGTTCCTGACCCAGCTCGAGGAGTGCCTGGGACTGGCGCTGGACCGCGGGGTGCGCATCGTCACCAACGCCGGCGGGCTCAACCCGGCGGGACTGGCGGACGCGGTCCGCGGGCTCGCCGAGCGGCTCGGGCTCAGCGTCTCGGTGGCCGCTGTCGCGGGCGACGACCTGCTCG
The DNA here is from genome assembly GCF_001722335.1 of Mycolicibacterium flavescens. GTDB lineage: Bacteria > Actinomycetota > Actinomycetes > Mycobacteriales > Mycobacteriaceae > Mycobacterium > Mycobacterium flavescens. The sequence continues at coordinate 39,739 of NZ_MIHA01000016.1, read as the reverse complement.
ACCGGTCCGCCGAGTTCGGGTTCGACGGGGTGCTGGCCGCCAACGCCTACCTGGGCGGGTGGGGCATCGCCGAATGCCTGAACTCCGGCGCCGACGTGGTGGTTACCGGCCGGGTGACCGACGCCTCGGTGACCGTCGGGCCCGCGGCCGCGCACTTCGGGTGGGCCCGCACCGACTACGACCGGCTGGCCGGCGCGGTCGCCGCCGGCCACGTCATCGAATGCGGCGCGCAGGCCACCGGCGGCAACTACTCCTTCTTCACCGAACTCCCCGATCTGACCCGTCCGGGCTTCCCGCTGGCCGAGATCTCCGCCGACGGCTCCTCGGTGATCACCAAGCACCCGGGCACCGGCGGCGCGGTCACCGTCGGCACGGTCACCGCCCAGCTGCTCTACGAGATCGGCGGCGCGCGCTACGCCAACCCGGACGCCACGCTGCGCCTGGACTCCGTGGAGCTGTCCGACGACGGCCCCGACCGGGTGCGCATCAGCGGAGTCCGCGGCGAACCGCCGCCGCCGACGCTGAAGGTCTCGCTCAACAGCATCGGCGGCTTCCGCAACGAGATGGCGCTGGTGCTGACCGGGCTCGACATCGAGGCCAAGGCGGATTTGGTCCGGCGGCAGCTGGAGGCCGCGTTGACCGACCGGCCCGCCGAGATGACGTGGACCCTGGCGCGCACCGAGCACCCCGACGCCGACACCGAGGAAGCCGCCAGCGCGCTGCTGCGCTGCGTGGTGCGTGACCGGGACCCCGACAAGGTCGGACGCCGATTCTCTTCGGCCGCAGTCGAACTCGCGCTGGCCAGCTACCCCGGGTTCCACGCGACCAGCCCGCCGGGTGCCGGGCAGGTCTACGGTGTGTTCGCCCCCGCGTACGTGCCCGCCGCCGCGGTCGAACACGTCGCCGTGCACGCGGACGGCACCCGCGTCGAGATCGCGCCTGCCCCCGAGGTTCTGGAGTTGGCCCCGGTCGCGCCGCCGGCCCTGCCCGAACCCCTCACCTACGGCGAGACCACCCGGGCGCCGCTCGGGATGATCGCGGGCGCGCGCAGCGGCGACAAGGGCGGCAGCGCCAACGTCGGGGTCTGGGTACGCACCGACGACCAATGGCGTTGGCTCGCAAATCTTCTGACCGTCGACAAGCTGCGCGAACTGCTGCCCGAGGCGGCCCGCCTGCCCGTGCACCGGCACCTGCTGCCGAACCTGCGGGCGGTCAACTTCGTCATCGAGGACATCCTCGGGCAGGGCGTCGCATATCAGGCCCGCTTCGACCCGCAGGCCAAGGGACTCGGCGAATGGCTGCGCAGCCGGGTCGTCGACATACCGACGGAGTGGTTGGCATGAGCATCTGGGACACCGCCGAGCGTCAACAGCTACGTAAAGCCGTGCGCGCGTTCGCCGAACGGGAGATCCTGCCGAACGTCGACGAGTGGGAACGCGGCGGCGAACTACCACGCGATCTGCACCGCAAGGCCGGTGACGCGGGGCTCCTGGGCGCCGGATTCCCCGAGTCGGTCGGCGGCGGTGGCGGTGACGGCGCCGACGCGGTCGTGGTCTGCGAGGAGTTGCATTACGCGGGGTGCCCCGGCGGGGTGTTCGCGTCGCTGTTCACCTCCGGGATCGCGGTGCCGCACATGATCGCGTCGGGCGACGAGCGGTTGATCGACACCTACGTGCGACCGACGTTGCGCGGGGACAAGATCGGCAGCCTGGCCATCACCGAACCCGGCGGCGGCTCCGACGTCGGCCACCTCCGCACCCGCGCCGTCCGCGACGGGGACGGGTTCGTCCTCAACGGCGCCAAGACCTACATCACGTCGGGGGTGCGCGCGGACTACGTCGTGACCGCTGCGCGCACCGGCGGGCCGGGGGCGGCCGGGATCTCGCTGATCGTCGTCGACAAGGGCACGCCCGGTTTCGAGGTCACCCGCAAGCTCGACAAGATGGGCTGGCGGTCCTCCGACACCGCCGAACTGTCCTACACCGATGCGCGGGTGCCCGCGGAGAACCTCGTCGGCGCCGAGAACTCCGGGTTCGTGCAGATCGCCGGCGCGTTCGTCTCCGAGCGGGTGGGCCTGGCCGCCCAGGCGTACGCCAGCGCGCAGCGCTGCCTGGACCTGACCGTCGAATGGTGCCGCAACCGTGAGACTTTCGGCAGGCCGCTGATCTCGCGCCAGTCCGTGCAGAACACGCTCGCCGAGATGGCCCGCCGCATCGACGTGGCGCGGGTGTACACGCGCAACGTCGTCGAACGGCAACTAACGGGTGAGGCGGGGCTGATCGCGGAGGTGTGCTTCGCCAAGAACACCGCGGTCGAGACCGGTGAGTGGGTGGCCAACCAGGCGGTGCAGTTGTTCGGCGGGATGGGTTACATGGCCGAATCCGAGGTCGAACGCCAGTACCGCGACATGCGCATCCTGGGCATCGGCGGCGGCACCACCGAAATCCTCACCTCGCTGGCCGCCAAGACGTTGGGATATCAATCATGACGGTGCCGATCTTCCCGAGTGTGAAGCCACGGCGAGAAATCGGCCGAAAAATCGCACTGGTTTCACACTCGGCGGCAGAAAGGTCTCGGTCGTGACCGCACTTCGCTCGACACTGGATCCCGCCTCGGATGCCTACGGTGAGGCCGCGGCGGTGATGACCGCCAAACTCGCCGAACTCGAAGCCGAGCACGCCAGGGCGCTGGCCGGCGGCGGCGAGAAATACGTTCAGCGCCACCACGATCGCGGCAAGCTCACCGCACGCGAACGCATCGAGCTGCTGCTCGACCCGGACGCGCCGTTCCTCGAACTCAGCCCGCTGGCGGCCTGGGGCAGCGACTTCGCGGTCGGCGCCAGCGCGGTGACCGGGATCGGCGCGGTCGAAGGCGTCGAATGCCTGATCGTCGCGAACGATCCGACGGTCAAGGGCGGCACCAGCAACCCGTGGACGCTCAAGAAGATCCTGCGCGCCAACCAGATCGCTCTGCAGAACCGGCTGCCGGTGATCTCGCTGGTCGAGTCCGGCGGCGCCGACCTGCCGACGCAGAAGGAGATCTTCATCCCCGGCGGGCAGATGTTCCGCGACCTGACCCGGCTGTCGGCGGCCGGGATACCGACCATCGCGCTGGTGTTCGGCAACTCGACCGCCGGCGGCGCCTACATTCCCGGCATGTCCGACCACGTGGTGATGATCAAGGAACGCTCGAAGGTGTTTCTGGCCGGCCCGCCGCTGGTCAAGATGGCCACCGGGGAGGAGGCCGACGACGAGTCGCTCGGCGGCGCCGAGATGCACGCCCGCACCTCGGGTCTGGCGGACTACTTCGCGCTCGACGAGCCCGACGCGATCCGGATCGGGCGGCGCATCGTCGCGCGGCTGAACTGGCACAAGCAGGGTCCGACGCCCACGGCCGTCGTCGAACCGCGTTACGACGCGGCGGAACTCGTCGGCATCGTGCCCGCCGACCTGCGCATCCCGTTCGACCCGCGCGAGGTGATCGCCCGCGTGGTCGACGGTTCGGAGTTCGACGAGTTCAAGCCGATGTACGGCTCGTCGCTGGTCACCGGATGGGCGCGGCTGTGGGGTTATCCGATCGGCATCCTGGCCAACGCGCGCGGTGTGCTGTTCAGCGAGGAGTCGCAGAAGGCCACCCAGTTCATCCAGCTCGCCAACCGCTCCGATACCCCACTGCTGTTCCTGCACAACACCACCGGCTACATGGTCGGCCGCAAGTACGAAGAGGGCGGCATGATCAAGCACGGCTCGATGATGATCAACGCGGTGTCCAATTCGACCGTGCCGCACATCTCGCTGCTGATCGGCGCGTCCTACGGCGCCGGCCACTACGGCATGTGCGGGCGGGCCTACGACCCGCGGTTCCTGTTCGCCTGGCCGAGCGCCAAGTCCGCGGTGATGGGCGGCACCCAACTGGCCGGGGTGCTTTCGATCGTCAGCCGCGCGGCCGCCGAGGCCCGCGGCCAGACCGTCGACGAAGACGCCGACGCCGCGCTGCGGGCCGCGGTCGAGGCGCAGATCGACGCCGAATCGCTGCCGATGTTCCTGTCCGGGCGGCTCTACGACGACGGTGTCATCGACCCCCGCGACACCCGCACCGTGCTGGGAATGTGCCTGTCGGCGATCGCCAACGGCCCGATCAAGGGGACGTCGAACTTCGGCGTCTTCCGGATGTGAGGCTTCGATGATCACGCGAGTTCTGGTGGCCAACCGCGGCGAGATCGCCCGGCGCGTCTTCGCCACCTGCCGACGCCTGGGTATCGGCACGGTCGCGGTCTACACCGACCCCGACGAAGCGTCCCCGCACGTCGCCGAGGCCGACGCGCGGGTCCGGCTGGACGGCAGGAACGGCTACCTCGATGCCGGCCAACTGATCGCCGCGGCCCGCGCATCGGGTGCCGACGCGATCCATCCCGGCTACGGGTTCCTTTCGGAGAACGCCGAATTCGCGGCCGCGGTCATCGACGCCGGCCTGGTCTGGATCGGCCCGCCGGTCGAGGCGGTCACGGCGATGGGTTCCAAGATCGAGGCCAAGAAGATGATGGCCGCCGCCGGGGTGCCGGTGCTCGAGGAACTGGACCCCGAGACCGTGACCGCCGAGCAACTGCCGGTGCTGATCAAGGCGTCCGCGGGCGGCGGCGGGCGCGGGATGCGCATCGTGCGCGACGTGCCCGAGTTGCCCGCGCAGGTGCAGGCCGCGCGCCGGGAAGCCCAGGCGGCGTTCGGCGACCCGACCGTGTTCTGCGAGCGCTACCTGGCCAGCGGCCACCACGTCGAGGTGCAGGTGCTCGCCGACGGGCACGGCACCGTGTGGGCGGTCGGCGAACGCGAATGCTCGATCCAGCGCCGCCACCAGAAGATCGTCGAGGAAGCACCCTCGCCGCTGGTCGAGCGCACACCGGGCATGCGCGCCAAGCTGTTCGAAGCCGCCCGCCTGGCCGCCACCGCCATCGGCTACACCGGCGCGGGCACCGTCGAGTTCATGGCCGCCCCGGACGGTCCGGGCGCGGGCGACTTCTTCTTCCTCGAGATGAACACCCGGCTGCAGGTCGAACACCCGGTCACCGAGGAGACCACCGGGCTCGATCTCGTCGAGCAGCAGCTGCTGGTCGCCGACGGCGGCCGGCTCGGCCCGGAACCGCCGCCCGCGCACGGACATTCCATCGAGGTCCGGTTGTACGCCGAGGACCCCGCCAAAGACTGGCAGCCGCAGGCCGGTCCCGTGCACCACTTCGAAATCCCCACCGCGCGAGCGGCGTTCACCACGCTCGGCGGCATAGGTGTCCGGGTCGACTCCGGGATCGTCGACGGCTCGCAGGTCTCCGTCTTCTACGACCCCATGCTGGCCAAGGTGATCTCCTATGCACCGACCCGGCGCCGCGCGGCCGCCGTGCTGGCCGACGCGATGACCCGCGCCAGGATCCACGGGGTGCGCACCAACCGCGACCTGCTGGTCCGCGTGCTGCGCCACCCGGCGTTCCTCGACGGCGCCACCGACACCGCGTTCTTCGACACCCACGGCCTGGCCGCACTGGCCGCGCCGATCACCGACGACCGCACGGTCGCGCTGTCCGCAGTCGCCGCGGCGCTCAGCGATGCGGCCGACAACCGCAGTAACGCAACGGTTCTCGCGTCAGCTCCGAGCGGCTGGCGCAACCTGGCGTCAGGCTTCCTGGTCAAGCGGTACACCGACGACGCCGGCGCCGAACACGAGGTGCGCTACCGGTTCGACCGCTCGGGCCTGCAACTGCCCGGCCACGACGGTGTCGCCCTGGCCTCCGCGGCGCCGGACCGCGTCGTGCTCACCGTCGACGGCGTCGACCGGCCGTTCGACGTCGCCCGCTACGGCGACCAGGTGTTCGTCGACTCGCCCTCGGGGCCCGCGCACTTCGTGACCGTGCCGCGGTTCGGCGATCCCGACGCCGGCGTCGCGCACGGTTCGCTGGTGGCGCCGATGCCGGGATCGGTGTTGCGCGTCGGCGCCGCCGTCGGCGACGCGGTCACCGCGGGCCAGCCGCTGCTGTGGCTGGAGGCGATGAAGATGGAGCACACCGTGACCGCGCCGGCCGACGGCGTGCTCACCGAACTCAACGTCGAGGTCGGCCAGCAGGTCGACGTCGGCTACGTACTAGCCCGGGTACAGGACCCGGCCGAAGGAGAACCATGAGTGGATTCGTCGAGACCGAGGAGCAGCAGGCGCTGCGCAAGGCGGTCGCCGCCATGGCCGCCAACTACGGCCAGGACTACTACCTCACCAAGGCCCGCGCCGACCAGCACACCGACGAATTATGGAGCGAGGCAGGCAAACTCGGCTTCATCGGGGTGAACCTGCCCGAGCAGTACGGGGGCGGCGGCGCCGGCATGTACGAGCTGGCCATCGTGATGGAGGAGATGTCGGCGGCGGGCTGCCCGCTGCTGCTGATGGTCGTCTCCCCCGCCATCAACGGCACGATCATCGCCAGGTTCGGCACCGAGGAGCAGAAGAAGCGCTGGCTACCCGGCATCGCCGACGGGTCGGTCACGATGGCGTTCGCGATCACCGAACCCGACGCGGGTTCCAACAGCCACCGCATCACCACCACCGCCCGCCGCGACGGCGGCGACTGGATCCTGTCCGGGCAGAAGGTGTACATCTCCGGCGTCGACCAGGCGCAGGCCGTGCTCGTCGTCGGCCGCACCGAAGACCACAAGACCGGCAACCTCAAGCCCGCACTGTTCATCGTGCCGACCGACACCAAGGGCCTGAGCTGGACCAAGATCGAGATGGAGATCGTCAGCCCGGAGAACCAGTTCCAGCTGTTCTGTGACGAGGTCCGGTTGCCCGCCGACGCGCTCGTCGGCTCCGAGGACGCCGCGATCGCGCAGTTGTTCGCGGGGCTGAATCCCGAGCGGATCATGGGTGCGGCCAGCGCCGTCGGCATGGGCCGGTTCGCGATCGACAAGGCCGTCGACTACGTCAAGACCCGGCAGGTGTGGAAGACGCCGATCGGCGCCCACCAGGGCCTGTCACACCCGTTGGCGCAGAACCACATCGAGATCGAACTCGCGAAACTGATGATGCAGAAGGCGGCCACGCTCTACGACGCGGGCGACGACGTCGGCGCCGCGGAGGCGGCCAACATGGCCAAGTACGCCGCCGGCGAGGCCTCGGTGCGCGCCGTCGATCAGGCCGTGCAGTCGCTGGGCGGCAACGGCCTGACCAAGGAGTACGGCATCGCCGCGGCGGTCACGGCGTCCAAGCTGGCGCGCATCGCCCCGGTCAGCCGCGAGATGATCCTGAACTTCGTCGCGCAGACCTCGCTGGGCCTGCCCCGGTCGTACTGATGACGGCGCTGGTCGGGTACGCGGTCGACGGGCCGGTCGCGCGCATCACGCTGGACTCGCCCGCCAACCGCAACGCGCTGTCGACCGCGCTGGTCGACCAGTTGCACCAGTGCCTCACCGCGGCGGTCGACGACCCCGGCGTGCGGGTCGTCGTGCTCGGCCACACCGGCGGAACCTTCTGTGCCGGAGCTGATCTGGGCGAGGCGGCGGGCCAGGACCCGAGCGAGCTGGCCGTCGACCGGGCGCGTGAGATGACCCGCCTGCTGCGCCGCATCCTGGAGCTGCCCGTCCCGGTGATCGGCGCGATCGACGGCCACGTCCGCGCCGGCGGGCTCGGCCTGGTCGGGGCGTGCGACATCGTCGTCGCGGGCCCGGCGAGCACGTTCGCGCTGACCGAGGCGCGCATCGGCGTCGCGCCGTCGATCATCTCGCTGACCCTGCTGCCGAAGATGACCGCCCGCGCGGCCGGCCGCTACTTCCTCACCGGCGAGAAGTTCGGGCCCGCGCAGGCCGCCGACACCGGGCTGGTCAGCGTCGCCGCCGACGACGTCGACGCCACCGTCGCCGACCTCACCGCCGCCATCGGGCAGGCGTCGCCGCAGGGCCTGGCGGCCTCGAAAGCCTTGACGACACGGCCTATTCTGGAGACCTTCGATCAGCACGCCGACGAGCTCACCCGGCAGTCCGCCGAGCTGTTCGTCTCCGAGGAGGCCCGCGAAGGCATGCTCGCGTTTCTCGAGAAGCGACCACCGCGCTGGATGGGCTGATGCCGCACTCCATCCTCGTCACCGGGGCGACGGGCACGCTGGGACACCGCGTGGTCCCCGAAGCCGTCGGGGCGGGGCACCGGGTGCGCGCGCTCAGCCGCCGCAGCCACGTCGGCTACACCGGCGTGCACTGGGCCCAGGGTGATCTGCTCGACGGCACCGGTCTGGACGCCGCGCTCGACGGGATCGACGTCGTCGTCAACTGCGCGACCCAGCCGACCGGCGGCAAGGACGTCAACGGCATGCGCAACCTGGTCGCGGCGGCCGCCCGCGCGGGAGTCGCCCACATCGTGCACGTGTCGATCGTCGGGATCGACCGCATCCCGCTGCCCTACTACCGCGCCAAGCTCGGCGCCGAGCGGGTCCTCACCGGTTCCGGCGTCCGCCACACCGTGCTGCGCGCCACCCAGTTCCACGAACTGTTGCGCACGATGTTCGCGGTGCAGCGCTACTCCCCGGTGCTGTGGGCGCTGCGCGGTGTCCGGTTCCAGCCGATCGACACCGCGGCCGTCGCGGCCCGGCTCGTCGAGCTCGCCGACGCACCGCCCGTCGGACGCGCACCCGACATCGGCGGTCCCACCGTCCACACCCACGCGGAGTTGGCGCAGATGTACCTCGACGCGCGCCGCAGCCGTCGCCGCGTGGTTGCGCTACCGGTGCCCGGGCGCACCGCGGCGGCGTTGCGGGCGGGCGCCAACCTGGTCCCGGACAACCCGGTCGGCACGGTCGGCTTCGCGGACTACCTGGGCGGCGCCCCCGGTTCCCCGGCATAAAGTTTGCTCGTCTACATTCTTCGCCGTGAGTGATGAGGGCACAGTTTGGACAACGAGCTTGCATGTGCCACGGTTCGTCGTAGGCTCGTAAACGATGAGCACTTCAGCGTCGCGGAACGGTTCGATGCGTGCTGGCGACACCGATCGGATACAGGTCGCGCAGCTGCTCACTGACGCCGCTGCCCAGGGCCGCCTGCAGCTACCCGAATACGAAGACCGCCTGACCAAGGCGTATGCCGCGCAGACCTACGACGAGCTGGACCGGCTGTCGGCCGATCTCCCCGGCGCGGTGACCCGCGGCCGGGCCGGCGGGCCGTGCCGGCCGGCGCCGTCGACCATGCTGCTGGCGATCATGAGCGGTTTCGAACGCCGCGGCCGGTGGAACGTGCCGCGGCGGATGACCACTTTCGCGCTGTTCGGCGGCGGGGTGGTCGATTTGCGGTACGCCGACTTCACCTCACCGGAGGTGGAGATCCACTCGTACTCGATCTTCGGCGGCCAGACCATCCTGGTGCCGCCGGAGGTCAACGTGGACCTGCGCGGCATCGGCGTGATGGGCACCTTCGACCAGTCGGTGGCGGGCGAGGGTTCACCGGGCGCACCGTGCGTGTGTATCCGCGGCTTCGCGCTGTGGGGCAGCGTCGGCGTCAAGCGCAAGAAGCGCAAGGCGGCCTAGCGCCTGCGACGGGACCTCAGGTAGTCGCCGACCACGGCGGCGCCCAGCCCGTCCAGATCGGGCACCACCACGCGGCCCTCGACCCGGCGCGCCACCTGGTCGATGAACCGCGCCAGACCCGGGTCGTTGCCCAGCCGAAAGATCGTCACCTGCGCGCCGAGGCCGACCATCTCGTCGAAGCCCTTGACGGTGTGCGCGATGGTGCGCGGGTGCGGCGGGTAGTCGAAGAAGACCGCAGGCCCGCCCTCGTCACTCGGGTAGTGCTCCAGATGCGCGGTCGGTTCCCCGTCGGTGACGACGAGCACCACCGGCTGGGCGTTCGGGTGCCTGCGCAGATGCCGCCCGGCCAGGGCCAGCGCGTGGTGCAGGTTGGTGCCCTGCTCGTACACGCCTTCCAGACCGGTCAGCTCGGCCGCGCTCACCGTGCGCGCGTAGCGGCCGAACGCGATGATCTGCAGCGCATCGGAACGGAACCGGGTGCTGACGAGGTGGTTGAGCGCCAACGCGGTGCGCTTCATCGGCAGCCACCGGTTCTCCATCACCATCGAGAACGAGGTGTCGACCAGCAGCGCCACCGCGGCCTGGGTGCGGGTCTCGGTCTCGGAGATCTCCACGTCCTCGACCGTGATCTGAATGGGTGAGCCCAGGCTCGATTCCGGATTCCCGGCCCGCCTCAGCACCGCGTTCGTCAACGTGCGCGTCACGTTCCACGGCTCGGTGTCGCCGAACGCCCACGGCCGGGTCGCGCCGGTCAGCTCACCGGCCGCGCCGGCGCGGCGGGTGTCGCGTTCCCCGTGCCGACCCGAAAGACGCTGCGCCACATCGCGCAAGGCCGTCTGCCCGAGCTGGCGCATCGCCTTGGGCGACAGCCGCCACTGGCCGTCGGAGCCGCGGTCGAGGAAACCCTGATCCATCAGCGCGCGTTCGAGCTCCGAGAGCGTGCGGGCATCGACGGCGGCCTCCTCCCCGAGCTGGCGGGCCAGCATGTCGAGGTCGACGTCCTCCATCGTCGCGCCCGCGTAGCTCTGCGACAGCGCCTCGGCGAGCTGTTCGAGCTCGGCGATGTCAGCCATCGCCTGCGCGCCCTCACCCATGCCCAGCGGGTTGTCGCCGGAGAACTTCGACGACCCGGTCCAGTCCTCGCCCGGCCGGGCTGCCTGCAGGTGCGAGTCGAGCCGGTTGAGCGCATTCATCAGCGACGGAGATCCGAATGCCTGCTGCGCCAACGCATCCAGTTCGGCGCGCTGCTCGGCGCTCAGGCTGTTGCGGAACCGCTGCGCGGCCGCAGCGCGCTGGGCCAGCGAGTCGAGCAGTTCGTCGACGTTGCGCGGGTTCTCCGGGAAGAACTCGCCGTGCTTGGCCATGAAGTTGTCGAAATCCTGCTGGGTGTCTTCACCTTTGGCGTGCTTGTCCAGCAGGTCGTTGAGGTCGTCGAGCATCTCGTTGACGCGTTGCCGGTCCTCGTCGGTGGCGTTCTCCAGCGCCTCCTTCATGCCGGCGAACCGCTGATCCAGCATCTCGCGGCCGAGCAGATCCTTGACCTGGTCGTACTTCTCGCGGGCTTCCGGTGAGCGCCAGTCGTAGTCGGAGAGCTCCTGGACCGCCTTGGCCGGCGACGGGGGCAGCGACTCGATGCGCATCTCGTTGAACCGCGCGTCGTCGTCGAGCGCGCGGGCCAGTTCCTTGCGCTCGGCCAGCACCGCCTCGTCGAGCAGCTTCTTGATCTCGGCCAGGGTCCCGTCGAGGTTGTTGCGCTGCAACAGTTCTCGACGACGACGGTTGGCCTCGGCGGCGAGCTTGTCGGCGCCGCGCATGTCCTTGGTGCCGCGACGCATCAGCTCGGCGAGCGCCCGCCTCGGCGAGCTGCCCTCCATCACGTCCTGACCGATCTGCTCGAGCGCGTCGCGCAGATCGATCGGCGGCGCCAGCGGGTCGGGCCCGCCGGTGTATCGCGAGTACCGCGAGACATGTTTAGCCATAGGTTGTTTCGCCCTCACCGGAGACCTTGTCGATCCGCTTCGCCAGATACAGCGCTTCGAGCGCCAACTCGACCGCGGCGGCCCGCTGCCCGTCGGTGGTGGCCTCCAGCCGCTTCTGGATCTCGGCGATCGCGGGCACCTCGGGGACCGCGGCCAGCACGTCGCGAGCCGACACCCGTTCGCCGGTGGTGACCGCCGAGCCGTTCTCGATCGCCACCACCAGCGGCCCGACGTCGATCCCGCCGAGCAGCCGCTGCGCGGTGTCGGCGGTGGCGCGGCGCAGCAGGTGCTCGAGGACGGCCTGTTCGCGGCCCTCCTCGCCGGACTCGAACTCCAGCTTGCCGCGCAGCACGTCGACCACGGTGGACAGGTCGACCACCCGGGCGACGGCCTCCTGTTCACCGAGGATCGCCGAGCGGTGCCGTGCGGACGCGGCGACGGTTTCGGCGGCCGCGATCGCGAAGCGGGCCGAGACGCCGGAGCGCTGGTCGATGGACCGCGACTCGCGCAGGTAGCGGGCGAAGCGGGCCAGCACGTGCAGCAGGTACTCGGGCACCTCGGCGGCCAGGTGCGACTCCTGCTGGATGACGCCGACCTCGGCGGCCAGCTCCAGCGGGTAGTGGGTGCGGATCTCGGCGCCGAACCGGTCCTTGAGCGGGGTGATGATCCGCCCGCGGTTCGTGTAGTCCTCGGGGTTGGCGCTGGCCACGACCAGCACGTCGAGCGGCAGCCGCAGCGTGTAGCCGCGGACCTGGATGTCGCGCTCCTCCATCACGTTGAGCATCGACACCTGGATGCGCTCGGCGAGGTCGGGCAGCTCGTTGATCGCGACGATGCCGCGGTGTGCGCGCGGGATCAGGCCGAACGCGATGGTCTCGGGGTCGCCGAGGCTCCGGCCCTCGGCCACTTTGATCGGGTCGATGTCGCCGACCAGGTCGGCGACGCTGGTGTCGGGGGTGGCGAGTTTCTCGGTGTACCGCTCGCTGCGGTGGCGCCAGGTGATCGGCAGGTCGTCGCCGGAGTCGGCCGCGCGGCGGATCGACTCGGGGGTGATCGGGGTGAACGGGTGCTCGCCCAGTTCGGATCCGGCGATCACCGGGGTCCACTCGTCGAGCAGGCCGGTCAGCGCGCGCAGCAGCCGCGTCTTGCCCTGTCCGCGCTCGCCGAGCAGCACCAGGTCGTGGCCGGCGATCAGCGCGCGCTCCAGTTGTGGGATGACGGTGTCCTCGAAGCCGAAGATGCCCGGCCACGGGTCGCGGCCTTCGGCCAGCGCGGCGAGCAGGTTCTCCCGGATTTCGTCCTTGACGCCCCGCGCGCGGTGGCCGGAAGCTTTCAGTTCGCCGACGGTGCGCGGCAGATCTTGCGGTTGAGTCACCACTCCAAGCTACGACGTGTGGCGCGAACGTGGGTTACCCGCACGCGAAACGGCGCACGTTCAGGCGCAGAGAGTCAACGGCCCGCGGGTGGGAGCATCTGGAAGCCCGTCAGCATCGCGGAGGCATCGGCCTCGAACGCCGGGTTCCGAGCGTCGGCGGCCTCAATCGTCAGCGATGCGGTGTAGGTGCGGTCGGTGGTCTGCAGCACGACGAGCAGCAGCGTCGCCGGATGCGGCGCCAGCCCGGCGATCGCGCCGGTCTGGTAGCGGACCGTCTCGGCGGGTAGTCCGCACACGGTGTGCTTCTCGGCGGTGACGTCGGTGGCCCCGATCGCCGAGAGCGCGCCGCGCTTGAGCATGAACAGGCTGTCCGCGGGGGTCAGCGACCGCTCCTCGTCCAGGGACACCAACGCGCTGGCCGCCACCCCGTCGGGGCTCATCATGGCGTTGTTGTACAGCGCGAACCGGAAGATGCCGTCGGACTCCATCCAGGTGTTGCGTTCCCAGCCCGGCGGCTGCGGGATCTTCAGCACCGGCTCGTCGGGGTCGGTCGGGATGACCGACAGCGGCTGGTCGGTGGCCGTGCAGGCGCCGCCGTCGGACACCCCGGCGGCGACGGTTTCACCGGCCCCCTGCGGCGCGGGTGCGCCGGGCTGCGCGGCGGCCGACGGCGCTGCCGGGCGGGCGTTCTGCGCCGGCTCGGAACCGCTGTTCACCACCACCAGGACCGTCACGACGACGAGCACGACGGCCACCGCGACCCCGGCCAGGATCAGCCCGAGACGGCCGCGCCGCGGCGTGTCCGGTTCCGCGGGCACGGCCGTCGGAACCGGCTCCAACTGGCCCAGCAGCGCGTCGACGTCGGTGCGGGTCCGGTACGTGACGTCCGGGCGGTCGCGCAGTTGCCGCAGCAGCGCGCAGATGTCGCGGCGCGCGCCGGCGTCGTCGCCGTCGTCCTCGAGCGCGGCCTTGAGCTCGGCGACGATCACCGTCTGCTGCGCGGGGGTCAGCTCCGATCCGCTGATCTGCCCGCCGAGCCGCATCAGATACGCGAACGGCATCGGCGGCTCGGCCGGCAGCGGGTCAGGCAGCGCGGGCGCGGACGCCTGTTTGGCGCGGACCGCCTCGTCGAGCTCCATCCACGCCTCGATGCTGCGCTGCTGGAAGTCGATCACCTGCATACCCGCCAGCGGGTTGGTGCGCATGCTGTCGACGGGGCCGACCAGCACCGGCAGGATCGGCTTGCCCAGCGCCAGCGCGTACCGCATCTCGGCCTGACAGGCCTTGGAGGCCAGCATGTTCTGCGACAGCGCGGCCAGGAACACATCGCAGTCGCGGATCTTGCCGAGGATCGCGCGCCACCAGGCGTCGCCGCCGCTGAGTTCGTCGTCCATCCACAGATCGTGGTGGCCGCGGCGCAGCGCGCCCGCCAGGTGCCCGACGACGTCCGCGTCGCGGCTCGAGTAGCTGATGAACACGGCCACGGTGCTGACCCTCCGGGGCGGGGCGACAGGAACGGACTTCATCCTGCCCGTTCGCGCCCGGTTTAGTGCGCGAAGTGGCGCGCTCCGGTCAGGTACAGCGTGATCCCGGCCTTTGCCGCGGCTTCGGTCACCTGCTCGTCGCGCACCGATCCGCCGGGGTGCACGACGGCTTTCACGCCGCCGTCGATGAGCACCTCGAGCCCGTCGGGGAACGGGAAGAACGCATCGGAGGCCGCGACCGCGCCGCGGACCCGGTCGCCGGCGCGCTGCACGGCCAGCCGGGCGGCGTCGACGCGGTTGACCTGACCCATCCCGACCCCGACGGTGGCCCCGTCGGCGGCCACGACGATCGCGTTGGACTTCACCGCCCGGCAAACCCGCCAGGCGAACTTGAGGTCCGACAGCGTGGCGGGGTCGGCCGGTTCACCGGTGGCCAACGTCCAGTTGACCGGATCGTCGCCGGGCGCGGTGAACTCGTCGCGCTGCTGCACCAGCAGCCCGCCGCTGACCTGACGGAACTCGGTGGAGCCGGGCTGTGGTTCGGAGGCCACCAGCACCCGGATGTTCTTCTTGCGGGCCAGCACTTCGACCGCGCCGTGCTCGTACGCCGGCGCGACGATCACCTCGGTGAAGATGTCGGCGACGGTTTCGGCCATCTCGACACTGACCGTGGTGTTGGCCGCGATCACCCCACCGAACGCCGACAGCGGATCGCACTCGTGGGCCTTGCGGTGCGCGTCGGCCACCGAGGTCGACGAGATCGCGATGCCGCACGGGTTGGCGTGTTTGATGATCGCCACGCAGGTCTCGGAGTGGTCGAACGCGGCGCGCCAGGCGGCGTCGGCGTCGGTGTAGTTGTTGTAGGACATCTCCTTGCCGTGCAGCTGCTCGGCCTGCGCCAGCCCGGGCCACGCCGCGTCGTCGCGGTACAGCGCGGCGGTCTGGTGCGGGTTCTCGCCGTAACGCAGCACCGTGTCGCGCCGCCAGGTCGCGCCGACCCACTGCGGCAGTGACGCGTCACCGTCCTGTTCGGGCGACAGCACCGCACCCATCCACGACGCGACCGCCACGTCGTATTCGGCGGTGTGCCGGAACGCCAACGCCGCCAACTTCTTTCGCTCATCGAGCGTGAACCCGCCGGCCCGCACCGCAGCGAGCACCCCGTCGTAGCCGATCGGGTCGACCACGACCGCGACGCTGGGGTGGTTCTTGGCGGCGGCGCGCACCATCGAGGGCCCGCCGATGTCGATCTGCTCGACGCATTCGTCTTCACTCGCGCCGGAGGCGACGGTCTCGGTGAACGGGTACAGGTTGACCACGACGAGTTCGAACGCCTCCACGCCGAGCTCGCTCAGCGCCGAAACATGTTCGGGCTTACGTTGATCGGCGAGCAGACCCGCATGCACCCGCGGGTGCAGGGTCTTGACCCGGCCGTCGAGTACCTCGGGGAAACCGGTGACCTCCTCCACCGGGGTCACCGGAACACCCGCGGCGGCTATCGTTTTCGCGGTCGACCCGGTCGAGACGATGCTGACCCCGGCGTCGTGCAGCCCACGCGCCAGGTCGGCCAGGCCGGTCTTGTCGTAGACGCTGATCAACGCCCGCCGAATCGGCCGCTTGCCGTCGCTCATCCCAGTCTCGCCTTTCGTCCCGTCCAGGTCACGCCGCGGACTGCCACCGCGGCCAGTACATCCACCAGCAGTCGCCGCTCGACGACCTTGATCCGTTCGTGCAGCGTCGCCTCGTCGTCGTCCTCGAGGACCGGGACCGCCTCCTGGGCCAGCACCGGCCCGGTGTCGGTGCCCGCGTCGACCAGATGAACGCTGCATCCGGTCACCTTCACGCCGTAGGCCAGCGCGTCGGGCACCGCGTGCGCACCGGGGAACGCGGGCAGCAACGCCGGATGGGTGTTGATGATGCGGCCCATGAACTTCGAAAGAAAGTGCGGGCCAAGTATTTTCATGAACCCGGCCGACACGATGAGGTCGGGCTGGTGCGCGGCGGTGGCCTCGGTGATCGCCGCGTCCCAGGCGTCGCGGTCCGGGTAGTCGCGCAGCCGCACCGTGTACGACGGCACCGAAGCGGCCGCGGCGATGTCGACGGCCGGGCAGTCGCGGTCGACGCCGACGGCCACGATCTTCGCCGGATAGTCACCGGCGGTCGCGTCGAGCAGCGAGCGCAGCAGCGACCCCGTGCCGGAAGCCAGCACAACGACCCGTGCAGGCGCCTTCGGCGGTACGCGGAGGGGTTGCTGCACGCCTGGCAGCCTAATGGGTGCCCGAGGGGCCGTCGTCGTCCGCCATGAAGTGTTCCTCGGGGTCGTGGACGACGTGCGGATCGGCCGCGGCGGCGGCTTTCGGCTCGGCTTCGAGCTCGGCTTCGAGCTCCGGTTCGGGCGCAGGGTCAGGCTCGGGTTCCGGCTCCGCCGGAGGCTCGGCGTCAAGATCGGGTTCCGGGCCGGGCTCGGGGTCGGGATCGGGCACAGGGTCAGGGGCAGGCTTCGGTTTGCGGGGCCGACGCGTCACGCCGCCGGCCATCGCCACGGTGAGCGCGCCGATCCCGGCGAACCACAGGAACACCGCGGGACCGAACGTCGTCTGGTCCACCCCGACGTCGCCGAAGTTGCCCAGCCGACCCCCGCCCGCGTGCCCGAGCACCGCCATGGTGACCGCGGCCAGCGCTGCGGCGACGAGCACCTTGGCCATCGCGGGCAGCAGTGGCAGCGGCCGGCGCGAGCACTGCTGACCGACCGCCACCCCGGAGACCGCGGCCACGATCAGCAGCGCCACCCACACCGGCCCGAGCGGCGGCGTCGGCACCGCCGCCAGTACCGGCAGCGCCGGGATGTCGCCGCCGAGCACGGTGAACGAACTGAATGTCGCCAGCCCGATGTGCGCGCTGGACCCGACCGCGACCGCGGCGGTGCCGACCATCACGTTCGGGATGTAGAGCACCGACAGCACGGTCAGGCTGAGCTGCCCGAACAGCGACCCGGTGATCGAGTACAGCTCGTCCATCGTCGACCAGTGCACGATCATCGAACCGGCCATCACCACACCGGACAGGCCCGCCAGCGCCAGCAGCCCGGCCGCGGCGGCCCGAATCGAGTCGGGCAGCCAGCCGGGCAGCCCCGCGGCGGCCATCAGCCGCCTGCCGACGCGCGAGCCCACCCCGATCACCGCGCCGATCCCGTGCACGGCCAGCACGCTGAGGAACGCGCGCAGCGCGTGCGGGGTCTGCAGTTCGGTGAGCACCGAGGCGGCGTCGTGCACGACGGCCAGCGCGATCGCCGCGATCAGCAGCGGCCCACCCAGCGCGGAGGCCACCACCCAGCGGGTGACGAACCAGGACACGCCCGCGCCGACGGGTGCGGTGGCCGCGGCCGTCGTGCGCGCGGTGCCCCACACCATCGCGAGCATCGGCAGCAGCGGCATCACCCCGAGCTCCGCGCCGCCGATCGACACCGGCACCAGGTGCACACCCAGCCACATGCTGGCGATCGCGCCGAGCGCGCCGGTCATGTCGCTGTTTGCGATCAGCAGCTGCAGCAGCACGATCGCCGCGATCACGACCAGCGCCACCACCGACGGCCCGAACGCGACCCTGAGCAGCTCACGCGCCTGGCGTGTGCCGACTGGCCGTTGATTCACAGGTGGCGCCGCTCCTCGCACAAGCTCACGCATGCGCGGTTGCCGCATGCGCAGCTCAGACTACGAGGTGGACTGGCCGGACTGCGAGGAAGACGACGGCTGCGCCTGCTGCGTCGTCGGCGAAGAGCCCGACGGCGGCTGACCGTAGGTCGGGAAACCGGTCGGCGGGGTCGGGGGCCCGGTCTGCTGGCCGCCCTGCCCCTGCTGACCCGGCTGGCCCTGTTGGCCCTGCTGACCTGGTTGCCCCTGCTGCTGTGGGGCTTGGTGCCCGCCGGTCGACGGACCACCCGGATACGTACCGGGGTAGGTCGACGGATAGCCCGGCCGCTGCTGCTGCGGGCCGCCGTAGCCGCCCTGGATCTGGCCCGGCTGGCCGTAGTACGGGCCCGGCGCGCCGTACTGCTGGCCGTAAGGCTGGTCGTACTTGGGCCGCGGGGCCGGCGGGCTGATGATCCCGGACTCGAACAGCAGCACCGCGACCGCCACGATCGCCTGGAACAGCGAGAACGCGATGATCAGGTAGAGACCCCAGTCGATGGCCGCCTGGCCGGGCTTGTTGATCACCTCGGCGATCACGAGCAGGAACGCGACGACCGAGAGCACCGCGTACACCGCGGTCGACACGGTCTGGCGGGGCAGCAGGCTGGCCGCGGCGAGCAGCCCGGCCAGCAGCGCCGCCCCGACCGCGAGCACCAGGCCGAAGGAGCTTCCGCTGATGCTGCCCAGCCCCGGGAAGTCGGAGGCCGAGATCGTGAACAGCGGCGCGAAGCTGGACAGGTAGACGGCGATGCCGAGAACTGCCACCACCGCCGCGAGATAGGTCGGCAGCTTGTTGGGCGCGTCGACCCCGGGTTCGGGCTTACCGAACTGCTGTGTCTGGGCGGCGAACGGATTGGTCTGCTGCTGTGCGGGCGGGTATCCGGAATTACCGGGCGGTCCTGAGGGGTACGACATGGCCTCTCCTGTGCTCGGGCGGGCTTCGAAACCACGCTAGCGCACGGTGGGTCATGCCGAGACCAGCACGGGTTCGCCCACCGAATCCCGCTCGGACTCCTCGATTTCGCGGACCAACGGCAACACCTTGGCGCCGAAGTACTCGATCTCCTCCTGGAAGTGCAGGAAGCCGCCCAGGATCAGGTCGACGCCGCGTTTGCGGTACGCCGCAATGCGTTCGGCGATCTGCTCGGGCGTGCCGATCAACTGGGTGCGGAACCCGTCGTTGTACTGCACCAAGTCCTCGAACGTGGAATCGGCCCACATGCCGCGCTTGTCGGCGGTCGAGTTGCCGGCCTGCTGTACGGCGGCGCGGAATCCTTCGACCGCGGGGCGGTTGGCCTTGTCGACGATCTCGCGCAGCACATCGCGGGCCTCCTTCTCGGTGTCGCGCGCGATGATGAAGCCGTTGAGCCCGAAGCGGACCTCGCGGTCGACGGTGCGGGCGTGGTCGCGGACGTCGACGATCTGCTCGGTGACGCCGTCGAAGTCCTTGCCGTTGGAGAAGTACCAGTCGGCGTAGAGGCCACCGTTGCGGCGCGCGGCGGTGGAGTTGCCGCCCTGGAAGATCTCCGGGTTGGGTCGCGCGGCGGTGTTGACGGGCTTCGGTTTGAGCGTGAAGTCGTGAATGCGGTAGAAGTCGCCGCGGAAGTCGACGTCGTCCTCGGTCCAGATCTTGCGCAGTACCTGCAGGAATTCCGCGCTGCGGCGGTAGCGCTCGTCGTGCTCGAGCCACGGCTCACCGAGATGGGTGAATTCGTCTTTGAACCAGCCGGAGACGACGTTGACCGCGAACCGGCCGTTGCTGAGCTGATCGGCCGTCGCGCCCAGCTTGGCCAGCACCGCGGGTTGCCACAGCCCGGGGTGCACGGCGGCGATCACCTTCAACCGCTCGGTGGCCAGCAGCAGCGCGAGGCTGAAGCTGGTGGATTCGTGCTGGTACTCGGCGCCGTAGCTGGCCTCGTAGCGGACCTGGCTGAGCGCGTACTCGAAGCCGTTGTTCTCCGCGGTCCTGGCGAGCTTGGCGTTGTAGTCGTAGTTCCAGTCGGTGCGCTGTTCGATGTCGCTGGTCACCAGCCCGCCGCTGACGTTGGGCACCCAGTAGGCGAACTTGACCTGCTCGGCGATGCGTTCGGTCGTCATGGTGTGCCATCTCAGCGCTCGCGCGCGGTGCCGTCGCCGGTATGGATCGCGCTGACGCAAACTCGTCAGCCGGCGCTGCCGGCCGCCCGCATCGAATCGCACGGGCCTTGCCCTCCGAACTGAAACACGTTCTAATTCTGGGATGGATTACGGGCTCGTACTGTTCACCAGCGACCGCGGCATCACCCCGGCGGCCGCCGCCAAACTCGCCGACGACCACGGCTTCACCACGTTCTACGTGCCCGAACACACCCACATCCCGATCAAGCGGCAGGCCGCGCACCCCACCACCGGTGACGAGTCGCTGCCGGATGACCGCTACATGCGCACGCTGGATCCGTGGGTCAGCCTGGGCACCGCGGCCGCGGTGACCTCGCGGGTCCGCCTGTCGACGGCCGTCGCGCTGCCGGTCGAGCACGACCCCATCTCGCTGGCCAAGTCGATCGCCACGCTCGACCATCTGTCCGGCGGGCGGGTAAGCCTCGGCGTGGGCTTCGGCTGGAACACCGACGAACTGGCCGACCACAACGTTCCCCCCGGTCGCCGCCGCACGATGCTGCGCGAGTACCTCGAGGCCATGCGCGCGCTGTGGACCGAGGAGGAGGCGTCCTACGAGGGCGAGTTCGTCAACTTCGGGCCGAGTTGGGCGTGGCCGAAACCGGTGCAGTCGCACATCCCGGTGCTCGTCGGCGCGGCAGGCACCGAGAAGAACTTCAAGTGGATCGCCCGCTCGGCCGACGGCTGGATCACCACGCCGCGCGACTTCGACATCGACGCCCCGGTCAAGCTGCTGCAGGACACCTGGGCGTCCGCCGGCCGCGACGGCGCACCGCAGATCGTCGCGCTCGACTTCAAGCCCGATCCCGAGAAGCTGGCCCGCTGGGCCGATCTCGGCGTCACCGAGGTGCTGTTCGGGCTGCCGGACAAGTCCCCCGACGACGTCGCCGCCTATGTCGAGCGGCTTGCAGGCAAGCTGGCCGCGCTGGTCTGATCAGGGCCTGCCGAACCCGGCCTCGTCGAGCAGTTCCCGCCCGGTGACGACGGCGTCGACGAACTGGCGTGCGAGGTCAGGCCGCGGTGAATCCTGCAGCGCCGCAATGGGATAGGTGTTGACGACGTCGGCGATCTCGGGTACCGGCACCGAGGTGACCCGATCACCCGCCGCCTTGGCGTCGGTGACGTAGACGACGCCGGCGTCGGCCTGTCCGGCGGCGACCTTGTTCAGCACGTCGGTGACCGATGACTCCTCGCTGACCGGGGCCAGTTGCACCCCGGCCACGCGTTCGGCCTCCTCGGTGGCCGCCCCGCACGGCACCTGCGACGCGCAGGTAACCACATCGAGTCCGGGCCGGGCCAGGTCACCAAACCCGTTGATGCCGTGCGGGTTCCCGGGTGCGACGACGATGGTCAGGGTGTTGGTCGCGAAGTCGACCGGATCCCCGGCCAGCAGCCCGGCCTGCGCGGCGCGCGCCATGTTGCGGGCGTCGGCGGAGGCGAACACGTCGGCGCGGGCGCCCTGGGTCAGCTGCGTGACGAGGTCGGCGGATCCGGCGAACGAGAACTCCACCGTGACACCGGGGTGGTCGCGTTCGAAATCCTGCCCGATCTCGGTGAACACCTCCGACAGCGACGCCGCGGCGAACACCACCAGCGTCGACGGGTCGTCGCGTGGTGCGCACCCGGCCGCCAGCACGAGCAGCAGGACACCGAATAACGCCTTCATCAGGCCAGTGTCGCGCGGTTGACCTTCTCGTCGCGACGCACGTCGATCGCCGCGCCCAGCGGGTCGCCACCGGTCAGCAGCGCCAGCAGGTCGGGGTCTTCGGTGATCGCCATGAACCGCGACCCGTCGGCGTCGGCGCGGCCGACGATGATCCCGGTGCGGGTGGGCCAGTCGTAGCGCACGGAGTAGGTCTCGACGGTGCCGCGGCCCTCGGGCCACTCGTTGACGGGCACGGTCTGCAACGCCGCGATCTGCGCGTCGAGTTCGGCGCTGGAATCGGGCCGCCAGTCCGCCGGCGTCGTCGAGTAGATACCGACCGAGTACTTGCTCATGGTGCCGCCGTTGGCACCGACGAAGCCGAACTCGCCTGGCTTGTCCCGTAATTGGGTGACGGTCTCGGCGATCGCGTGCAGCGAGTAGCTGTTGCCGGGCCCGCCGAAGTAGGGCAACCCGCCGGTGACGGTCAGCCCGCGGGGGTCGTCGGCGGCCAGATCCAGCGCCTCGCACACCACGAACACCGGGAACGGGAAGCAGCTGTACAGATCGAACGTCGCGACGTCATCGACGCTGATTCCGGCCACCCGCAACGCTTCCCGGGCGGCGTGCACCGCCGCCGGGCTGGCGCCGAGGTCGACCCGGTCCAGCAGGCCCTGCTCGGTCAGGTCCGAGTGCCCGTGGACGTACACCCACTTGTCTTCGGGCACACCGAGTCTGCGCGCCGACTCCACCGACATCATGATCGCGGCGGCGCCCTGGTTGACCTGGTCGCGGGCGACCAGCAGCCGCGGGTACGGATCGCAGATCATCCGGTTGTCGTCGCTGACGGTGACGATGTCGGAGACTGTCCGCTCCACCGGTGACGACGAGAACGGGTTCTTGGCAGCCACTTTCGACATCGGGGCGAACAGTTCGGCCATCTGACGCCGGTAATCGGCGACGCTGAGCCCGAGCTGGGCGCGGCGGGCGTTGTCCAGCAGCCCGTACTGCACGGCGGCGCCGGTCAGCCCGTGATTGGCGGTGTACTCGGTGAAGTACCGGTGGATCTGGTGACCGCGGTCTTCGAGTTGGCCCTCGATGTGCTCGGTGAAGTCGGGCTTGTCCCGTCCTGATTCGGCGGCATGGCGCCAAAAGCGTGCCGTCGACCCCGGTTCCGAGCCGATGATCATCGCGACGTCTAACTCACCGGCCGCGATCGCGGCGCCGGCCTCGGTGACCAGCTTCTGCGGTCCCTGCCCGCCGACGGGTTCGAGCACCACCCGGGCCGGATCGCCGCCGACGCGGCGCATCACCGAGCGCGGGTAGTTGTTGGACTTGCCGAGCGTCGCGGGCATCGGCCCGGAGATCTCGAACTGACGGAGTGCATAGACGGTCTGGATGGCCTCGGCTACCTTCGCGGCGTCGACGCCGGTGTCGGCGAGCGCGGCGCGCACTCCCTCGGTCGCCAGCTCCACCGCCGACATGCCGCGGTAGTCCGGATCGTCGATACGCTCGGTGAACTGCCCGACGCCGACGATCACGGGGGTCCGGGGATCGACCATTACAGACCTCCTGACGACTGTTAATTCGACAGGCTAATGGACGCGCCGGCCGATTCCTGCATCGGCTTGACCGTTCTGTCACTTAGTGACATAGTCAGGCTGTCACTTAGTGACAAAAGGAGGTGGGATGGGCGGTGAGAAGCAGGTCCTGGCGCGTCTGGAGGTGTCGCGACACGCCTGCCGGCTGTTCTGGGAACGGGGGGTCGCCGATACCAGCGGTGACGACATCGCCGCGGCGGCGGGTGTCTCCACGCGGACGGTCTGGCGCTATTTCCGGTCGAAGGAGAGCTGTGTAGAGCCGCTGCTGGCCCGGTCGGCCGACCGGTTCGTGGCGATCCTGCACCGGTGGCCGCACGATCTGTCACTCGCCGAACATCTTGCGGCGGAGACGCTCTCGCAGCCGGTGGACCCGCAGGAGATCGCCGACGAAATCAGCGCGATGCGCATCGCCACCATGACCGAGTCGGAACCGGCGCTGCGCACCGCCTACCTGATGGTCCACGACCGGATGGAGCACGGCTTCATCCCGGTGGTGGCAGATCGGCTGAACCTCGAGGAGAACGACCTGACCGTCCGCCTGTGTGCGGCCGCGGTCACCGGCGCGTTCCGCGTCGTCGACGAGGACGTCAGCCGCGCGGTCATCGTCGAAGGCGAGGCAGTCACCCAGGAGCAGACCCTCGCGCTCATCGACCGCGCAATCAGGGACGCCACCAACGGACGTCTCGGCGGGCCCGTCCCGCACTGAATCACAACCCCACGAAGGGAAATGATGGCACTGCCACCCCAAATCACCGTCGAGGAGTTCTTTCGTCCGCCGGCCCGGGCCGCCGCGACGATCTCGCCCGACGGCACCCGCATCGCCTTCCTGGCGCCGTGGCACGACCGGCTCAACGTCTGGGTGCAGGACGTCGACGGCAACGACGAGCCACGATGCGTGACGGCCGACAGGACCCGGAGCGTCCATATCTACCGGTGGAGCCAGGACTCCCGGTGGCTGCTGTACCTGCAGGACAACGGCGGCGACGAGAACTGGCACCTCTACCGCGTCGACCCGGACGACCCGTCCGGTGACGCCGTGGACCTCACGCCGTTCCCCGGCGTGCGGACAGTGTTCGACCTGCCGGAGCGACGGCCGGGCACCGCCGTCGTTCAGATGAACAAGCGCAACCCTCAACTGTTCGACGCCTACGAACTCGACATCGCCACCGGCGATCTCACGATGGTCGCCGAGAACCCCGGCAACGTCGTGCACTGGATCAGCGACCCGAACGGCGGCCTGTTCACCAACACGCTGACCGCCGACGGCAACATCGACATCGCGCAGTGGGACAGCGCGAACGCGTCGTTGCGCACGATCGTGACCGACGACGGCACCGACTATCCGCTGGGGATCTTCCCGGTCGTGGTGACCCCCGACGGCAGCGGGTTGTGGCTGGGCTCCAACCGGGGCAGTGACCGCACCCGGCTGGTCCGCGTGGATGTGGCCACCGGGGAGGAGACCGAGGTCGACAGCCATCCGGAGTTCGACCTCGCAGCGCAGCTGACGCTGCCGTCACCGCTGATCCTCAGCGCGACGACCGGCGACCTGATCGGCGCCCGTTATTACGGTGAGCGACAGGTGATTCACGCTCTCGACCCGGATTTCGCCGCGGTGCTGGAGAAGCTCAGCGCGCTCTCCGACGGTGACCTGTCGGGCATCTCGTCGGACTGCAGCGGGAGGCGGTGGATCGTCGACTTCCTGCACGACCGCGACCCGGGTGTCACCTATCTCTACGACCACGCGACCGGTGAGAGCCGGCTGCTGTTCCGGCCCTACCCGCAGCTCGACCCCGACATGCTGGCGCCGATGACACCGGTGGCCCTGAGGGCTCGTGACGACCTGCCGCTGCACGGCTATCTCACCCTGCCGGTGGGCGTGGAACCAGTCGGGCTGCCGATGGTCCTGCTGGTCCATGGCGGCCCGTGGTCGAGGGACTGCTGGTACTACCAGCCCGATGTGCAGCTGCTGGCCAACCGCGGGTATGCGGTGCTGCAGATCAACTTTCGCGGTTCGACCGGTTACGGGAAGGCGTTCACCAAGGCCGCCATCGGTGAGTTCGCGGGCAAGATGCACGACGACCTGATCGACGCCGTCGAGTGGGCGGTCAAGGAGGACTACGCCGATCCGGACCGGGTCGCGATCTTCGGCGGCTCGTACGGGGGTTACGCCGCGCTGGTGGGCGTCACATTCACCCCGGACGTGTTCGCTGCGGCTGTCGACTACGTGGGCATCTCGAGCCTGGCCAACTTCATGCGCACCCTGCCGAATGTGGCCCGGCCGTTCCTGGCCAACAACTGGCACCTCTACGTCGGCGACCCGTCGGATCCGGCGCAGGAAGCCGACATGCGGGCCCGTTCCCCCATCACCCACGTCGACCGGATCCGCACCCCGTTGCTGGTTGTGCAGGGCGCGAACGACACCCGCGTTGTGCAGGCCGAGTCCGACAACCTCGTCGCGGCACTACGCGAGCGCGGGGTCGAGGTCGAGTACATGGTCAAAGAGGACGAGGGACACGGATTCTTGAACCCGGACAACTCCATCGACATGTACCGCGCCGTCGAGCGGTTCCTCGCCAAGCACCTCTAGTAACCCGCGCGAGCAGACGCAAAGTGCCCAAAAGCTCGCGCAATTGGGGCACTTCGCGTCTGCTCGGCAGAGAAAGCTACAGGCTCTGCAGGATCTCGCGGGCCAGTTGGGCGGTCTCCGACGGCGTCTTGCCGACCTTCACACCGGCGGCTTCCAGCGCCTCCTTCTTGGCGGCGGCGGTGCCCGACGAGCCGGACACGATGGCGCCGGCGTGACCCATCGTCTTGCCTTCCGGCGCGGTGAAGCCCGCGACGTAGCCGACGACCGGCTTGGTCACGTTGGCCTTGATGTAGTCGGCGGCCCGCTCCTCGGCGTCGCCACCGATCTCACCGATCATCACGATGATCTTGGTGTCGGGGTCCTTCTCGAACGCCTCGATCGCATCGATGTGCGTGGTGCCGATGACGGGGTCGCCGCCGATACCGATCGCGGTGGAGAAGCCGAAATCACGCAGCTCGAACATCATCTGGTAGGTCAGCGTGCCGGACTTCGACACCAGGCCGACCGGACCGGAGCCGGTGATGTTGGCCGGGGTGATACCGGCCAGCGCCTCGCCGGGGGTGATGATGCCCGGGCAGTTCGGGCCGATGATGCGGGTCTTCTGCCCCTTCTCCACGTTGTAGGCCCACGCATACGCGCTGTCCTGCACCGGGATTCCCTCGGTGATGACCACCAGCAGCGGGATCTCGGCGTCGATGGCCTCGATGATCGCGTCCTTGGCGAACTTCGGCGGCACGAACACCACCGACACGTCGGCGCCGGTCTCCTTCATCGCCTCGGCGACCGAGCCGAACACCGGCAGCTCGATGTCCTTGCCGTCAGCATCCTTGTGCGACACCGTCGTACCGGCCTTGCGCGCGTTCACGCCGCCGACCAGCTGGGTGCCGGCCTTGAGCATCAGCGCGGTGTGTTTGGTGCCCTCGCCGCCGGTGATGCCCTGAACGATGACCTTGGAGTTCTTGTTCAAAAAGATCGACATGACTCGCGTCCCTTACTTGTTCGCCAGCTCGGCGGCTTTGTCTGCACCGGCGTCCATGGTGTCGGCCTGGATCACCAGCGGGTGGTTGGCCTCGGCGAGGATGCGACGCCCCTCTTCGACGTTGTTGCCGTCGAGCCGGACCACCAGCGGCTTGTTCGCCTCGTCGCCGAGGATCTTCAGCGCGTTGACGATGCCGTTGGCGACCGCGTCGCAGCTCGTGATGCCGCCGAACACGTTGACGAACACGCTCTTGACCTGAGAGTCGTTGAGGATCACGTCGAGACCGGCGGCCATCACCTCGGCCGAGGCGCCACCGCCGATGTCGAGGAAGTTGGCGGGCTTGACGCCGTTGTGCTTCTCACCGGCGTAGGCGACCACGTCCAGCGTCGACATGACCAGGCCGGCGCCGTTGCCGATGATGCCGACCTCGCCGTCGAGCTTGACGTAGTTGAGGTCGTTCTCCTTGGCCTTGAGCTCCAGCGGATCGGTGGCGTCGCGGTCCTCGAACTGCGCGTGGTCCTCGTGCCGGAAGTCGGCGTTCGCGTCGAGGGTGACCTTGCCGTCGAGCGCCAGGATCTGACCTGGATCGTTTTCGCCGCGGGAGGGCGTGCGCACCAGCGGGTTGACCTCCACCAGCGTGGCGTCCTCCTTGACGAAGACCTCCCACAGCTTGGCGATGGTGACGGCCGCGGAGTCGAGCACCTCCTCGGGCAGGTGGCCCTTCTTGGCGATCTCGCGGGCGAACGCCTCGTCGACGCCCTTGGTGGCGTCCACGGGGACCTTGGCCAGCCGGTCCGGCTTGGTGGCCGCGACCTCTTCGATCTCCATGCCGCCCTCGACCGAGCACATCGCCAGGTAGGTGCGGTTCGCGCGGTCGAGCAGGAAGGAGATGTAGTACTCCTCGGCGATGTCGCTGGCCTCGGAGACCAGCAGCTTCTTGACGATGTGGCCCTTGATGTCGAGGCCGAGGATGTTCTGGGCGTGGGTGAACGCGTCGTCGGCGGTCGCGGCGTACTTGACGCCGCCCGCCTTCCCGCGACCACCGGTCTTGACCTGGGCCTTGACCATCACCGGCTTGCCGATCTCCTCGGCGATCGCTTTGGCGTCCTCGGCGTTGTCGGTCACCCGCCCGGGTGTGGTGGGCACGTTGTGCTTGGCGAAGAGCTCTTTCGCCTGGTATTCGAAGAGATCCATTAGCTCACTGTCTCTAGCGCGTCGATTTGCGGAAGTGGTTGGCCGAAGGCTCGGGGGAACTTTATCCACCCGCCTGCCGTAGGCTGACACCGCCCACCACTCATGTGGTAGATCTCACCGGTCCGGCATCGTGATACAAGTCACAATCGGCGCGGGAATGACCTCCCGGGTTGCAGCCATCATTGGAATTTGGTTAACGTGCCTCTGGTCTAGATCACGTTTAGGTCACGACTCAAAGGATTCTTCAGGTTGGCTTCGCACCGTTCGTCGAGATCTCTTCATAGAGCGACGAATCGGCAAATAGACGGTCGCGTCACCGAAAGTCCCGCCGAAGTCACCGACATCATCCCGTTCAACGAGTTCGGCGGGCTGCACGACCTCGACTTCCGCGAGAACAGCGCCTTCGACCGCGAGGCCGCGGTGATCGATGCACCCGAACTCGACGACCTGCACGACTGCGACGAGACCCCGCAGCCGCTGGCGGTGCCGTCGCAGTTCGCCGCCGATCCCGCCCAGACGCGACGGACCCGCGCCTACCGCGACAGCTACACCGACACCAGCGACGGCATGGCCGCCACCGATGTGATCAACATCGGCAGCGCCCGCGGCGGCGCGCACCGCAAGCAGGAAGTGCCCGTGAAGGGCCGGCTGATGGTGGCGGCGATGGCGGTGGGTGCGACGGCCGCCGGCGCCTACTCGATGGCCAACGCCACCCACGACTCGTCGGCGACCGCCACGCTGGCCGTCGACCACGCCACCCTCGCCGACCCGGCAGGCGGCTCCTCGGACGGCATGCAGGTCGTCGCGGTCACCCCGGCGGCCAGCACGGCGCTGCACACCGAGGAGATCCAGAAGGCCGCCGCCTACGCCCAGGAGCGCGCCGAGCGCGAGGCGCGGCTGCAGCGGCCGATGTTCGTGATGCCCACCAAGGGTGTGTGGACGTCGGGCTTCGGATACCGCTGGGGCGTGCTGCACGGCGGCATCGACATCGCCAACTCCATCGGCACCCCGATCCTCGCCGCCTCCGACGGTGTGGTGATCTCAGCGGGCCCGTACGCCGGCTACGGCAACATGGTCAAGGTCCGCCACTCCGACGGCACCGTGACGCTCTACGGCCATCTGAGCTCCTGGCAGGTCGAGGTCGGTCAGCGGGTGTGGGCCGGCGACCAGATCGCCAAGATGGGCAACACCGGCAACTCGACCGGTCCGCATCTGCACTTCGAGGTGTTGCAGGGCGGCACGGCCCGCGTCGATCCGGTCGGTTGGCTGGCCAAACGCGGGATTTCACCCGGCAACTAGTCTGGCTGAGTGGCCAGCGACGAGCAGATCACCGGGGACTCCCCCGATCCGCAGACGAGCATCATCCGTCGTCACCCCACCGGCGCGTTCCCCGCCTCCGAGCCGCCGACCCAGCTCACGGACGTGCCCACGCAGCTGGGCGCTCAGGGTGAGCCGCAGACCCAGTACATCCCGCGGGCCCGGCCCGTCACCGTCGGCCCGACCCAGCCCGCCCCGGCCAAACCGGGGACCGCGATGGCCACCGCGGTGGTGGCCATCCTCACCGGCTGGACGACGGCCGTCATCGCCACCGACCTGATCACCGGGTGGTGGCGCACCGACCGGCTGTTCTGTGTGGCAGTCGGCTTCCTGACCGCGATCTCGGCGGCCGCGCTGATCGCCGGGCTGATCGGGTTGCTGCTACGACGGTGGGTGAGCCGGCTGCTGATCGTCGTCGGCGCGGTGGTGGCCCTGCTGATCTTCTCGAGCCTGTTCGTCGCGGGCGCCAAGCTGCCCGCCGTGGTGTACGCGATCCCGCTGCTGCCGGTGGCCTGCATCGTGCTGGCGGCGCTGCCCGCCACCGGCCGCTGGGAGCGCTCGGGTTAGAGCTTGCTGATCGGCGCGTGGTTGTGCATCAGCTTCACGCGTCCGGAACTGCCGAAGTCGATCAGCGACATCGCGGACTCGCCGACCCCGCTGACCTCCTCCACGCGGCCGAGCCCGTACTTGTCGTGGGTGACCCGGTCGCCCGGCTCGAGCACCACCAGCGGGCGTTTGCCCGCACCCGTGCGGGTCGGCGACGGGCGGGGGGTACCGAAGCGGCCAGCGCCGCTCACCGGCGCACTGTACGACGGGGTCGGATCGGTGCGCCGCCAGTCGATCAGGTGCTGCGGAATCTCCTTGAGGAAGCGCGATTCCGGGTTCAGCATCGGCTGGCCCCACGACGAGCGGACCTTGGCCCGGCTCAGATACAGCCGCTGCCGGGCGCGGGTGATGCCGACGTAGGCCAGCCGGCGTTCCTCACTCAGCTCGGTCGGGTCGCCCAGCGCGCGCATGTGCGGGAACATGCCGTCCTCCCAGCCGGTGACGAACACGACCGGGAACTCCAGACCCTTGGCGGTGTGCAGGGTCATCATCGTGACCACCCCGGCGCCGTGCTCGGGCAGTTCGTCGGCGTCGGCCACCAGTGAGACCCGCTCCAGGAACTGGGCCAGCACCCCGGTGTCGGGGATGTCCTCGTCGACGGCCTCGTCTTCGGCGAGCGCCTGGTTGTTGGCCAGGTCGATGCTGAATTCGTGTGCGACGCTGACCAATTCGTTGAGGTTGTCGAGCCGGGCCAGATCCTGCGGATCGCTGGAGGATTCGAGTTCGGTGCGGTAGCCGGTGCGGTCGAGCACCGCCTCGACCAGTTCGCCCAACTCGCCGTCGAGGCGCCCGCGCAGCTCGTCGAGCATCTCGACGAACGCCGAGATGCACTTCTCGGCACGGGTGTTGAGCATCGGCACCTTGCCTTCGGCGGCGGCCTGCAGCGCGTCGTTGAAGGACAGCCCGGTGTTCTCGGCGTACACCGCGACGCACGCCTCGGCGCGGTCGCCGATGCCGCGGCGCGGGGTGTTGAGGATGCGCCGCATGCTCACCGAGTCGCCGGGGTTGTCGAGCACCCGCAGGTACGCGACGATGTCGCGGATCTCACGGCGCTCGTAGAACCGCACGCCGCCGACGACCTTGTACGGGATGCCGGCGCGGATGAAGACCTCCTCGATCGCGCGTGAGGAGTTGTTGGTGCGGTAGAACACCGCGAAGTCGTTGTAGGAGTAGCCCTGATCGGCGAGCGTGTCGATCTCCTGCGCGACGAAGCGGGCCTCGTCGTGCTCGTTGTCGGCGACGTAGCCGACGATCAGCTCGCCGTCGCCCTCGTCGGTCCACAGCCGCTTCTCGCGGCGGCCGGTGTTGCGGGAGATGACCGAGTTCGCCGCGTTCAGGATGTTCTGCGTCGAGCGGTAGTTCTGTTCGAGCAGAATCGTTGTGGCATTGGGGAAGTCGCGTTCGAAGTCCTCGATGTTGCGGATCGTCGCGCCTCGGAACGCGTAGATCGACTGGTCGGCGTCGCCGACCACGCACAGCTCGGCGGGCGGCACACCGTCAACCGTCTCGACGCCCACCAGCTCGCGCACCAGCACGTACTGCGCGTGGTTGGTGTCCTGGTACTCGTCGACCAGGATGTGCCGGAACCGCCTGCGGTAGTACTGGGCGATCTGCGGAAACGCCTGCAGCACAGCGACCGTCTCACCGATCAGGTCGTCGAAGTCCAACGCGTTGGCCGCGCGCAGCCGGCGCTGGTACTCGGCGTAGACCTCGGCGATGATGCCGGGCAGTTCCTCACCGGCCTCGGACGCCTCGGCGGCGGCCTGTTCGGGACCGATCAGTTCGTTCTTGTGGTTGGAGATGCCGTTGGACAGCAGCCGCGGCGAGTACCGCTTGGTGTCCAGGCCCATGTCCTTGCCGATCATCAGCAACAGCCGCCGGGAGTCGTCGGCGTCGTAGATGGAGAAGTTGGAGTTCAGCCCCTTGATCAACGAGGCCTGATTGCGCAGGATTCGCACGCAGGTGGAGTGGAACGTCGACACCCACATGCTGCGGGCGCGGGGGCCGACCAGCCCGACGACGCGCTCGCGCATCTCGGCGGCGGCCTTGTTGGTGAACGTGATGGCCAGCACCTGGCCGACCCCGACGTCGCGGGCGGCGAGCAGGTAGGCGATGCGGCGGGTGAGCACCGCGGTCTTGCCGGAGCCCGCGCCGGCGACGATCAGCAGCGGCGAGCCCTCGTGCAGCACGGCCTGGCGCTGCTGCGGGTTGAGCCCGTCGAGCAATTGGTCGGTATCGGCGGCCGGAGATGAAACAGACATATCGTCTCCAAACCTACCGCTGCACTGCGACAACCTTTGCGTTGACGCTGGCGTTGGTGGCACACTTTCTCTCGTGCTCGACAAGCGGCGATTTTTCTACGGGTACCGGTCCGCGGTGCCCGTGGTGTAGCTGCTTCCCCGAGAGCCCCGCGGTCCGCTTCTGGATCCGGGGCTCGTCTCTTGTGTGAGGCCCGACCGGAAGCGCCCTCGGACCCCACCCAACGAGAGTGAAGAGAATGCCATGACGATCGAAACCGAGACCGTGCCTGATATCGATGATCTTCGCCAGGAGATCGACCGGCTCGACGCCGAGATCCTGGCCGCCGTCAAACGGCGCACCGAGGTGTCCAAGCTCATCGGGCAGGCCCGGATGGCGTCCGGCGGGACCCGCCTCGTGCACAGCCGCGAGATGAAGGTGATCGAGCGCTACAGCGAACTCGGCCCCGAGGGCAAGGACCTCGCGATGCTGCTGCTGCGGCTGGGCCGTGGCCGCCTGGGCCATTCCTGACGAAGCCGCCTGGGCCATTCCTGACGAAGCCGCCTCGGCCACTCCTGAGCGATTTCGGCGTCGTTGGTTGCGCTCAGCGCACCTGCGCGCACCGAGATCGCTAGCGCAGCGCGTCGACCAGCCACGGCGTCAGCCACTCGACCGCTTCCGGCGTCGGGTGCACACCGTCGGCGCGCACCTTGATGCCGTTGATCCGGTTGGTGTAGCCCCCGTTGGGCCCGAGTTTGCGGTTCAGGTCGAGCACCGTGACGTTCTGCCGGTACTTGACGACGCTGCGCACCAGCGCGTTCCAGTCGTCGGTGCGGTCGGGGTCGTCTTCGGGATAGAGGCTGCCGTCGGGTTTCTCGGCGCGCCGGTTGTAGGGCTCGGTGGTGACCACGATGCGCGCGCCGGTCGACGACAGGATGTCCAGCGCCCGGGTGAGCTCTCCGCGCAGGTACGCGTCGTAGGCCGGCTCGCCGATGTGTGTCCAGCGGCCCTCGTTCATCCGGTCGACGACCTCCCAGCGGCCGATGACCAGCAGCACCACGTCGGGCCGGTCGTGGCTGATGCGCTGGGACCACCGGCTCGGCCAGGTGTCGCATTCGGGTTTCTGGTTCAGCGTCTGCCCGACGTAGCGGTACGGCCCGCCGCGCGCGATCCCGCACCCGATGGTCGTGTAGTTGGAGAACGAGAAGCCCGGCGTCGGCGGCAGATACCGCATCAGCGTCCACGCCACCGAGTCGCCGAACACCGCGACGCTGCGGGTGCCGGGCTCGCGCGCGGTGGGCCTGCGGACCTCGACCGGGACCTCGGGCGCGATCAGCGCCGCCGAGTCGATGTTCGACTGCTCGACCGGTTGGGTCGGCACCCCGACCGGGAGCACGGTCATGGTGACGACGGCCGCCGTCGCCGCCGTCGCACCGGCCAGCGGAAGCATCGGCACGATCACCGGGCGCCAGCGCCGGATCGGCTGCTCGAGCAGCCACCACGACAGCACGGCCACCGCCAGCGTCGCCGCGCAGCGCACCGCGAACAGCGACCACCCCGACCAGCCGGTCCGCTCACCGTTGACCGCCAGGAAGATCGGCCAGTGCCACAGGTAGACGCCGTAGGAGATGGCGCCCAGGAACACCAGCGGCCGCCACGCCAG
The DNA here is from genome assembly GCF_001722335.1 of Mycolicibacterium flavescens. Classification (GTDB taxonomy): domain Bacteria; phylum Actinomycetota; class Actinomycetes; order Mycobacteriales; family Mycobacteriaceae; genus Mycobacterium; species Mycobacterium flavescens. The sequence continues at coordinate 5,693 of NZ_MIHA01000016.1, read as the reverse complement.
TACCCGCGCGACGGGCCCCTCCTGGTCCAGCGCGACCGCCCCGATCACCAGGACCGCCGCCACGGCCACCACGACCAGCAGGCCGCCGCGGAAGTCGTCGACGCTGCCGGTCGCGGTGTGCGCGCAGTACCCGAGCACCGCGACACCCGCGACCGACAGTCCCCTGGCGACCCCGCGCAGCCAGCGCGTGCGGATCACCGGCCCGCCGAGTGTGACGGTCGTCCAGTCGTGCACCAGCAGCGCGGCCGCGGCGGCGCCGATCAGCAGCGCCTGAGCGCGGGTGTCGGTGCCGAAGTAGATGCGGTTCAGCGTGTCCGCGTTGGTGAACACGATGGCCGCGGCCGCCGAGGCGACGGCGCCGAGGCTCGCCACCGCGAACACCGCCCAGCGCAGCCGGTGCCGGTCGCGCCGGCAGAACACCGCGGCGAGCACGATCAGCAGCAGCGGCCACAGCACGTAGTACTGCTCCTCGACGCCGAGCGACCAGGTGTGCTGCAGCGGCGACGGCGGTGCGCCGTGGGCGAAGTAGTCGGTCTGCTGCGCGACGAACATCCAGTTCGCCATCCAGAAAAATGAGGCGACGGCGTCGTCGCGCAGTGTGGCGACGGACTCGGCGGCGAACAGCCCGCGCGCGGCGACGACCGCGAGCACCATCACCAGTAGCGCGGGCAGCAGCCGACGGGCGCGACGGATCCAGAAGTCGCGCAGGCCGATTCGCCCGCTGCCGGCGTGCTCGTCGAGGAGCAGGGAGGTGATCAGGAATCCGCTCAGCACGAAGAACACGTCGACGCCCAGGAACCCGCCGGAGACTCCCGGGATGCCGCCGTGGTCGGCGAGCACGAGCGCGACGGCGACGGCGCGGATGCCGTCCAGGGCGGGAATCTCGCCACGCCGACCCGGGCGGCGATCAGCGGGCGCGACGGAGCGACGCGCATTCACTCGGGAAATCTTGCCGGTCCGAGCAGACCCGCGGCGGCAGGCGCGGCGGCGTGTCTCGGCTTACTTGGTCACGGCTCCACTATTTCGTCAGAGCGATGTATTTGATCTCGAGGTACTCGTCAATACCTTCCAGACCGCCCTCGCGGCCGAAGCCGGACTCCTTGACTCCGCCGAACGGCGCGGCCGGGTCGGAGATCACGCCGCGGTTGACGCCGACCATGCCGGACTGGATGCCCTCGGCGACACGCAGCGCACGGTCCAGCGACTGGGTGTAGATGTAGGCGGCCAGCCCGTACTCGGTGTCGTTGGCGGCAGCGACCCCTTCCTCCTCGGTGTCGAAGCCGGTGATCGGGGCGACGGGGCCGAACACCTCCTCCTTGAGGATGCGGGCGTCGGCGGGCACGTCGGCCAGCACGGTGGCCGGGTAGAAGTTGCCGGGTCCGCCGGGTGCGACGCCGCCGACGGCGACGGTCGCGCCGCGCGAGACCGCGTCGGAGACCAGGTCTTCAACGGTGGCGACCTGTTTGGCGTTGATCAGCGGGCCGAGGGTGGCCGACTCGTCGAGACCCTTGCCGAGCGTGAACTCGCTCATCCGCTTGACGAGTTTCTCGGTGAACTCCTCGCGCACGGAGTTGGCGACGTGGAACCGGTTGGCCGCGGTGCAGGCCTCGCCGCCGTTGCGCATCTTGGCCAGGATCGCGCCGTCGACGGCGGCGTCGATGTCGGCGTCGTCGAACACGATGAACGGCGCGTTGCCGCCGAGTTCCATCGAGGTGCGCAGCAGCTTGTCGGCGGACTGTTTGACCAGTGCCTTGCCGACGCCGGTGGAGCCGGTGAACGTGAGCTTGCGCAGGCGGCCGTCGTCGATGAGGGCGGCGGTGACGTCGCCTGGGCTCTTGGTCGGCAGCACCGACAGCACACCCTTGGGCAGGCCGGCCTCGTCCATCAGCTTGGCCAGCAGCAGCATGGTCAGCGGCGTCTCCTGGGCCGGTTTGACGATCATCGTGCACCCGGCGGCGAAGGCGGGGCCGATCTTGCGGGTGCCCATGGCCAGCGGGAAGTTCCACGGTGTGATCGCGTAGCAGGGGCCGACGGGCTGCTTGGTCACCAGCACGCGGCCGGTGCCCGCCGGGCTGGGGGTGTAACGGCCGGCGATGCGCACCGCCTCCTCGGCGAACCAGCGGAAGAACTCGCCGCCGTATTTGACCTCGCCCATGCTCTCGGGCAGCACCTTGCCCATCTCGAGGGTCATCAGCGTCGCGATGTCCTCGGCACGGTCGTTGATCTTCTCGAACACCGCCCGCAGGATTTCGCCGCGCTCGCGCGGCGGGGTGGCCGCCCAGTCGGCCTGCACTTCGCACGCGGCGTCGAGCGCGGCGATCGCGTCCTCGGCGCCGGCGTTGGCGATGGTGGCCAGCACCTGGTCGTCGGAGGGGTCGAGCACGTCGAAGGTGGCGGAGCTGTCGGCGATCGGCCGGCGCTCCTCACCACCGATCCACAGTCCGGTGGGCACAGACGCAAGCAGCTTCGCGGTATCCATAACTCCCTCTTACACCTTTGGCCATTTCGCCGCATTAGGGTCGTGCACATGAGTAGCGATATCGCCTCGACCCCGGCCTGGCAGGCGCTGCACCGTCATCACGAGCAGATCGGCTCCAAACATCTTCGCGAGCTGTTCGCCCAGGACCCGGCGCGCGGCACCGAGCTGGCCGCGACGGTCGGCGACCTCTACATCGACTACAGCAAGCACCGGGTCACGCGGGAGACGCTCGGGTTGCTGGTCGAGCTCGCCAGGGCGGCCGGGCTGGAGCAGCGCCGCGACGCGATGTTCTCGGGCGCGCACATCAACACCTCGGAGGACCGCGCGGTGCTGCACACCGCACTGCGGTTGCCGCGGGACGCCGAGTTGGTGGTCGACGGGCAGAACGTCGTCGCCGACGTGCACGAGGTGCTCGACCGGATGGGCGACTTCACCGACCGGTTGCGCAGCGGTGAATGGACCGGTGCGACAGGGCAACCGATCAAGACAGTCGTCAACATCGGCATCGGCGGATCGGACCTCGGCCCGGCGATGGTGACGCTGGCACTGCGGCACTACGCCGATGCCGGGATCTCGGCGCGGTTCGTGTCCAATGTCGACCCGGCGGATCTGGTGGCCACGCTGGACGGACTGGACCCGGCGACAACGCTTTTCATCGTGGCGTCGAAGACGTTCTCGACGCTCGAGACGCTGACCAATGCGATGGCGGCGCGGCGGTGGCTGACCGACGCTCTGGGTGATGCTGCGGTGTCAAAGCATTTCGTGGCGGTGTCGACGAACAAGAAGCTGGTCGACGATTTCGGCATCAACACCGACAACATGTTCGGGTTCTGGGACTGGGTCGGCGGTCGTTACTCGGTGGACAGCGCGATCGGGCTGAGCGTGATGGCGGTGATCGGTCGGGAGCGGTTCGCCGAGTTCCTGTCCGGGTTCCACATCGTCGACGAGCATTTCCGAACGGCGCCACTGGAATCCAATGTGCCGGTGCTGCTGGGTCTGATCGGGTTGTGGTACAACGAGTTCTTCGGTGCCGAAACCCGTGCGGTGCTGCCGTATTCGAATGATCTGGCGCGCTTCGCGGCGTATCTGCAGCAGCTGACCATGGAGTCCAACGGCAAGTCGGTGCGCGCCGACGGGTCGCCGGTCACCACCAGTACGGGCGAGATCTTCTGGGGCGAACCGGGAACCAACGGCCAGCACGCTTTCTACCAGCTGCTGCATCAGGGCACCCGCCTGGTGCCCGCCGACTTCCTCGGGTTCTCGCAGCCGACCGACGATCTGCCGACCGGTGACGGCACCGGCAGCATGCACGATCTGCTGATGAGCAACTTCTTCGCGCAGACGCAGGTGCTGGCGTTCGGTAAGACCGCCGACGAGATCTCGGCGGAGGGTACGCCGCCGGATGTGGTGCCGCACAAGGTGATGCCGGGCAACCGGCCCACCACGTCGATCCTGGCGACCAAGTTGACGCCGTCGGTGCTGGGCCAGTTGATCGCGCTCTACGAGCACCAGGTGTTCACCGAGGGTGTGGTGTGGGGCATCGACTCGTTCGACCAGTGGGGCGTCGAGTTGGGTAAGACGCAGGCCAAGGCGCTGTTGCCGGTGATCACCGCCGGCGACGCGCCGCCCGAGCAGTCGGATTCGTCGACCGACGCGCTGGTGCGCCGCTACCGGTCCGAGCGGGGCCGGCCGGCCTGATCAGCGCGCGGCGCGGGCCTTGACGAACGACCGCACGCCGGCGATCAGGTAGGCCACCAGCAGCACGAACATGATGGTGCTGGTGATGACCGCGGCGGGTCGCTCGGCCGTGCCGGCGAACACGTCGCCGAGGCCGAACACATTGCGCAGCGCGCCGAGCGCCGCGAGCAGGGCGATCACGAGGGCGGCGTGCATGGCGACCTTGCGGGCTTGGTCGGAGCGACGCCCGATCAGCGCGGCGATGAGCAGCAGCACGCCGACGAACGCGGGGATGAGCGCGGTGACGCTGACCGCTCCGCTGGCGATGTACGCGATCACCCCTGTCGCGACGAGCAGTCCTCCGGTCCAGGTGGTCAGGGCGAGCATCGTGTTCCTCTCTACGGTTGTCGCTGACCACCATAGAGTCATTGCTCGGGGTCGGGTCGACTCCAGCCGAGGATCATCGCCGGCGCGCACCCGCCGAACACCAGCACGGCCAGCGACATCAGCGCGCCGGCGTAGGCCACGTCGGCGTCGGTGTCCTGCAGGTAGATCGACGCGATGAGCAGGTAGCCGATCGGAATTAGCATCAGGTACTGGGTGATGGTCAGGCCGATTGACCGCGCACTGTTGCGCTGCTGGACCTCGTACTCGTCGAGCGCCGCCTCGGGAGCGTCGCCCTGCCGACCGGACACGATCTGCAGCATCGTCCACAGCGGCAGGAACACGATGCAGGCGCCGAGCCAGGCCAGCGGAGCCCACCGCATGTTGACTGCGCTCAACACGCTCACGACGAACATGCACGCGAACGTGATCGCCAGGCCCACCACGAGCAGGCGGCGTCGCGACTGCGTCCGCCAGCGGGGAAACAGATTCGCGTATGTGCGTTCATGTTTCAGGAATCGGCGGGTGCGGAAGTCCTGATACCGGTCGATCAGGTTTCGATCAGGTTGCCGGGTCGGTTGGGACATCTCGGTCGCCTCCTTGCGGTCGCGGATTTCGGTAGAGCTCGGTGGACAACGGGGTGAACTCCGTACGGGAGAACACCGCTTCAACGGGCAGGCCGAACACGTCGCAGATGCGGAACGCCAGATCGAGGCTCGGGTAGTGATCACCACGTTCGAGTGCCCCCACGGTCTGCGGGTTGACGTCGATGAGCGCCGCGAGGTCGGCCCGCGTCATCCGTCGCTCGGCGCGCAGCACACCGATGCGGTTGTAGATCGGGAGCGCCTTGCCCCTTCTCACCGGACTCATACAAAGCATTGTTAGGAAAACCCAACGCTTCGTCAAGCGGTTACCACAAATTGACCGGTATAGCGGTTATCGGCGTGGTGGGGTTCCGCGGTGTCAGCTGGCGTCGCGGTCGGTGTCGGTGGGGTCGGGTCTTTCGGCGCCGTCGTCATCGCCGCCGGCGTCGTGGGCGCCGTCGTCGGGGATCAGGTAACGCTCGGGGTGGTGGTAGTTGTTGACCCGGGCCTGGCCGGTGTCCAACTGCGGTGGGGGTCGCCATTCGGTGCGGCCGTCTTTGCGTTTTCCG
>NZ_MIHA01000015.1 GCF_001722335.1 Mycolicibacterium flavescens | reverse complement strand
GGCCCCCGAGCCACCGCCGCCGCCGCGGGCCGAACCGCCGCCACCCGCGCAGGACCCGAAGCCGCCCGCGCAGGACCCCAAGCCGCCGTCACCGCCGCCGGTGCGCCCGCCGTCGGACCCCGTGGTGGCCGCTCCGCCGCCCGCGACCGTCACCGGTGAACCGAACGCCGCTGCGGTGCGCAGCATGTGGTCGACGGTGCGCGACAAGGTCCGCGAGCGCAGCCGCACCACCGAGGTGATGCTGTCGGGGGCGATCGTGCGTGCCGTCGAGGGCGACACCCTGGTGCTCAGCCACGAGTCGGCGCCGCTGGCCAAACGGCTGTCCGAACAGCGCAACGCCGACGTCATCCGCGAGGCGCTCAAGGATGCGCTCGGCGTGAACTGGAAGATCCGCTGCGAGACCGGCGCGGCGCCGCCGCCGGCCGCCGAACCACCGCCCGAGGCGGCCACCGCCGACGCGCCGCAGCGCGATCAGGAGGAGGAGGACATGCTGGCCGAGGCCAGCGCCGACACATCCGACACGCCGCGCCGCGACCCCGAGGAGGCCGCGCTGGAGCTGCTGCAGACCGAACTGGGCGCGCGCCGCATCGACGGCTGACGTCCCGCTACGGCGTCCACCACGGCCGCAGCGGCAACCCGCCGTCGCTGCCGTCGCTGTCCAGCTTGACCGCCAGAACCTGGTGCAGCTGAACCACATTCGTCTCGAAGCCGAGCCGCGACCCGGCCATGTAGAGGCCCCACACCTTCGCGGTGGCCAGGCCCACTTCGGCGACCGCCTCGTCCCAGTGCTCGACGAGGTTGGCGCACCAGTCGCGCAGCGTCATCGCGTAGTGGTGGCGCAAGTTCTCCTCGTGCAGCACCTCCAGGCCGGCGTCCTGCGCCTCGGTGATGATGCGGCCCGAACCCGTGAGCTCACCGTCGGGGAAGACGTAACGGTCGATGAAACCGCCCGCACCCGCCATCGACCGGTTGTCCGGGCGGGTGATGCAGTGGTTGAGCAGCAACCCCCCGGTGCGCAGTTTGGAGCGCAGGAAACCGAAGTAGGACGGGTAGTTGTGCACACCGATGTGCTCGGTCAACCCGATCGACGACACCGCGTCGAAACCGGATTCGGGTACATCGCGGTAGTCGCCGTGACGCACCTCGGCCAGATCTGTCAGGCCCTGCTCGGCGATCGCCTTCTGCGCCCACGACGCCTGCTCCTTCGACAGCGTCACACCGATCACGCGGACCCCGTGGCGGGCGGCGTATCGGACCATGCCGCCCCAGCCGCAGCCGACGTCGAGCAGCCGGTCGCCCGGTTGCAGACGCAGCTTCTCGAACACCAGGCGGTATTTGTTGTCCTGCGCCTCCTCCAGCGTGGCGTCCTGCGACGGGTAGCACGCACACGTGTAGGTCATCGACGGGCCGAGCACCCACTCGTAGAACGTGTTCGACACGTCGTAGTGGTGGTGAATCGCCTCGGCGTCACGGGTCTTGCTGTGCCGCAACCCCTCTGCGATCCGACGCCAGCGCGGCAGCGCCTCCTGCGGTGGCGGTGCGATCGGCTTGAGGTGCTCGATGCCGATCGAGCGCACGATGTTGGCCAGCAGCCGTGCGGGCGGGCGCTTGAAGTCCATCTTGTCGGCCAGCGCGCGCAGCAACTCGTAGGGGTCGCCTGGATGCACACCGTGCGTGGCCAGGTCGCCGGACACGTACGCCCGCGCCAGTCCCAGATCACCCGGGGCGGTCGCCAGATACGTTGTGCCGCGCGGCGTCAGCAACTCCAGGCCCAGCGGCGCGTCCTCAGGTCCGGCGGTGCTGCCGTCGTAGGCGGAGAACCTCAGGGGGAGTCGGCCGCCCGCGAAGATCTCCAGGATCTCGGCGAGTGTGTACTTCCTGGACTGCGTCGAGGTTCCCTGTTCCTTGAATGTCGTCACCTTCGTTGCACCGCCTTCGCATACAGGTCGAGGAGCCGTGAATCAGGATCGTAGGCCTTCTTTACGGTCTTGTAGATTTCGCCGCCGTAGAGTTCGTCGAACTCGTCGCGGCTGTAGTACGCATCGGAGTACAGCGACTTGTGCCCGTCGAGGTCGCTGACCTTGCGTTCGATGAGCCTGTTGGTGTGACCCTCGCTGGGGCCGACCGGCACCGACGACCAGAAGCCGACGTTGACGTAGGTGTGGTCGGGTCGGATCGGATACAGCGGCCACCCGCCGTTGTCACGAAGTCGCAATGGGCACAACCAGATCGGCTCGATCGGCACGTTGTCGAGGAACCATCGCAGGAACTCCGGCAACCGCCCGATCGGCACCTCGACGTCCTGCACGACGCGCTCGCGGGGCGGGCGGCCGTTGCGGATCTCGATGCGGTCGGCGATGTCGAAGCGCTGGTCGTAGGCGATCAGCTTCCAGTAGAAACTGCTGCGCCGCAGGCGCCGTGGCCACCACCGCCGGATCCTCGGGTCCTGCGCACCGAACGCGCGCGAACACCAGAACCAGTCGGTGTCCCAGCGCCACAGGTAGTCGTGGATCGTCAGGCGGTCCTGCTTCTCGTGCTGGTCGTGCTGGATCGAGCGGTAGTAGATTTGCTGGCCGGTGTAGTCGCTGACCGGTCCGGGTGTCGCGGTCCGGACACCGAGGGTCAGGTAGCTCTCGTCGGCGCTGAACACCACACCGTCGAGGTAGTCGACCGGTGAGCCGTCGTGGCTGCCCGTCTCGACGATGCGCTCCATCGCCGCGGTCAACTCGTCGAGGTCGCCGAACCGCAGGTGGCGCACCGACACGAACGGTTTGACCGGTTCCAGCTCGATCTTCAGCCGAACCGAATAGCCGAGCGTGCCATAGGAGTTGGGGAACGCGCGGAACAAGTCGGGGTGCCGGTCCCGGGATGCGGTGAGCACCTCGCCGGTGCCGGTGAGGATGTCCATCTCGAGCACCGACTCGTGCGGCAGGCCGTTGCGGAACGAGGCCGACTCGATCCCGAGCCCGGTGACCGCGCCGCCGAGCGTGATCGTCTTGAGCTGCGGCACCACCAGCGGGCTCAGCGCGTACGGCAGCGTGGCCGCGACCAGGTCCTCGTAGGTGCACATCCCGGCCACGTCGGCGGTGCGCGCATCGGGGTCGACGTCGAGCACCCCGGTCAGCCCGGAGACGTCGAGCCCCTTGGCGGTGGTCGCGGCGCGGGCCCGAAACAGGTTGGAGGTGGGTTTGGCCAGGCGGACGGTGGCGTCCGGCGGTATCGCACGGTAACTGTCCAGGAGCCGCTGTACGCCCTCGGCCTGAACAGCACGTGCGTCGGTTCGGGCAACAGACACGCATATACGCTAGTCCGCGGTGGCACCCGATGCGACCGCACAACCCCCTTCGAACGAGGAGCTTGCAGGACATGGGACAGGTCAGCGCGTCCAGCACCGTGACGATCGACGCGCCGCCGGAGACCGTGCTGGCGGCCGTCGCCGACTACGCGACCGTGCGTCCGAAGATCCTGTCGTCGCACTACAGCGGGTACAACGTGCTCGAGGGCGGGCAGGGCGCGGGCACCGTCGCGGCCTGGAAGCTGCAGGCGACCAAGTCGCGGGTGCGTGACGTGAAGGCGACCGTCGACGTGGCGGGTCACACGGTGATCGAGAAGGACGCGAACTCGTCGATGCTCACGAACTGGACGGTCGCGCCCGCGGGTACGGGGTCGACGGTCACGGTCAAGACGTCATGGCAGGGCGCCGGCGGCATCGGCGGCTTCTTCGAGAAGACATTCGCGCCGCTGGGGCTGCGCAAGATCCAGGCCGAGGTGCTCGAGAACCTCAAGAAGCACGTCGAGAGCCGCTGACCGGCGCTCAACCGGCCCCGAGGAAGCCGGCGATTCCGCGCACCACCGCGTCGGCGTACTTCTGCCGGCCGGCGGGCGTCTTCATCAGCGCCGAGTCGACCGGGTTCTTCATGTTGCCGAGTTCGACGAGGATCGACGGGTACTGCGCGAGGTTGAGCCCGGCGATGTCCGAGCGCGGGTTGAGCCCCGCCGAGCCGATGTAGGTCGACGGCACGAAACCCGAGGCCTGCAACTGGTCGCGCATGATCGCGGCGAACCTCGGCGCCGGTCCGGCCTGCGCGTCGTTCAGCGGCGGCGACGAGTACAGCACGTGGAACCCGCGACCGGTCGGCGGTCCGCCGTCGGCGTGGATGCTGACGATCGCGTCGGGGCGCAGCGAGTTGGCCATCGCCGCGCGCTCGTCGACGCAGGGCCCCACCCCGGTGTCGTCGCCGCGCGACATCGCCGTGCGCACCCCGAGGTTGTGCAGGGCCTGCCGGACCCGCAGCGTGGTCTCCCAGGCGAAGGTGTGCTCCGCGAAGCCGTCGTCGGTGGCGGTGCCGCTGGCCTGGCAGTCCTTGGTGCCGCCGCGCCCGGTCGGCACCTGCTTGCTGATCGAGGCGTCGTTGGCGCCGTTGTGGCCGGGGTCGAGGAACACGATCTTGCCCGCGATGCTTGTCGGTGCGGCCGAAGCCGGTGGGGCCGGGACGACGAGGGTCGACGCGACGATGAGCAGACCGGCGACCAGAAAATGGCCGACACGCAGGCGGGTGGGCACGGGCGTCACCGTAACGGCATTCGCGACTACGCTGGAAGATCAAACCGCCGCTCGCGGGTCAGGCGAGACCAAGTCGATACCGGACCGCAACGAACACGCAAGGGGACCAGCCATGCAACCAGGGGGCCAACCCGATATGTCGGCGCTGCTCGCGCAGGCGCAGCAGGTCCAGCAGCAGTTGATGGAGGCGCAGGAGGCGCTGGCCAACGCCGAGGTGCACGGTCAGGCCGGCGGCGGCCTGGTGCAGGTCACCATGAAGGGCAGCGGCGAGGTGGTCGCGGTGGCGATCGATCCCAAGGTCGTCGACCCGGACGACGTCGAGACGCTGCAGGACCTGGTGGTCGGCGCCATCGCCGACGCCGCCAAGCAGGTCACCATCCTCGCCCACGACCGGCTCGGCCCGCTGGCCAGCGGGATGGGCAACCTCGGTCTGCCGGGAATGTAATTGTTCGAGGGACCTGTCCAGGATCTGATCGACGAGCTCGGCAAACTGCCCGGTATCGGGCCCAAGAGCGCGCAGCGGATCGCCTTTCACCTGCTGTCGGTGGAGCCGCCCGACATCGACCGGCTGACCGCCGTGCTGAACAAGGTGCGCGACGGGGTGAAGTTCTGCGCGGTGTGCGGCAACGTCTCCGACGAGGACCGCTGCCGCATCTGCTCGGACTCGCGGCGCGACGCGTCGCTGGTGTGCGTGGTCGAGGAACCCAAGGACGTGCAGGCCGTCGAACGCACCCGTGAGTTCCGCGGCCGCTACCACGTGCTGGGCGGCGCGCTGGACCCGCTGTCCGGGGTGGGGCCCGAACAACTGCGAATCCGTGAGCTGCTCAACAGGATCGGTGAACGCGTCGACGGCGTCGACGTCACCGAGGTGATCATCGCGACCGATCCGAACACCGAGGGTGAGGCCACCGCGACGTATCTGGTGCGGATGCTGCGCGACATCCCGGGGCTGACCGTGACGCGGATCGCCTCCGGGCTGCCGATGGGTGGCGATCTGGAGTTCGCCGACGAACTGACGCTGGGCCGCGCGCTGGCCGGCCGGCGCGCAATGGCCTGAGGAGGGCATGTATGCCGGGTGACGAGTTCAAGGTCGAGGTCGAACTCGGTGGTGATCAGCACCTCTCGTTCTGGGAGAAGCTGCGCACCCTCGACGTCGACGACGACGCCCGAAAGCGACTCGGTTCGCGGGTCACCGTCACCCGCGACGGGGACCGCATCCAGCTCTACACCCAGACGCTGGCCGACGCGCAGGAAGCCGAGCGCACCGTGCGCGCGCTGGTCGCCGACGACGGCGTCGACGCGCGGTTGCGCGTGAGTCGCTGGGACGGCGCCGCCCAGGAGTGGGTGGACCCGCAGACCGGCCGGGAGGTGCCCGACGACGCACCCGAGGTCGCGCCGCCGGCTCCGCAGTACATGTTCCTGGAGACGTACAAGCCGGAGTTCCTGCGCGACCTGGGGCTCTGAGGTTTCTGCCGCGGAGGTGTCGGTGCCGGCGGGCAAGATGCAGGCATGGTCGAGGTCATCATCGGCGGAGAGGCCGTCGCGGCGGGGCGGGTGACCCGCCACGAGTTGAGATCGCGGTACCGTCCGGTGTTTCGCGGTGTCTACGCCGCCAACGGGCGCGAGCTGACGTTGCGGGACCGGGCGATCGCGGCGTGGCTGGCGGCAAGGCGCAAGGGCGTGGTCGCCGGGGTGGTCGCCTCGGCGCTGCACGGCGCGGCGTGGGTGGATCCGGCGCATCCCATCGAGGTGTTGGGTGCGAGGTGCGGCGCGCAGGCCGGATTGCTGCCCCGCAGAGAGGTTTTCGCAGACGACGAGGTCATCCGCATCGGAGGGCTGCCGGTGACGACGCGGGCGCGCACCGCGTTCGACATCGGGCGCCGTCTCGACCGCGGGGCGGCGCTGGCCCGGTTGGACGCGATGATGTGGGATCGGCCGCTGCCGCTCGACGAGATACGCGCCCTGATGCGGCGCTACCCGCGGGCGTCGGGCACCAAGCAACTGCGCGAGCTGCTTCCGCTCGTCGACGGCGGTGCGGCCCGACCCGTCGAGAGCCACGCGCGGCTGCTGTTGATCGATGCGGGATGTCCGCAACCGCAGACCCAGGTGCCGGTGCTGGTGGACACCTTGCCCGTCGCGCACCTCGAGATCGGGTGGCCGGAGTACCGGGTGGCGTTGACGTTCGCCCCCGAGGACGCGGCCCAGCAGAGGATGCTGGAGGCGTTGGGCTGGATCGTGATTCGCGTGCCGGAGTGGGAGTCGGTGGAGAGTTGGCTGCAACGGGTGGAGGTGGCGTTGGCCCGGCGCGGTTGCTTCGTGGAGTTCGCCGCGTGATCAGACGCGGCGGGGGGCGGCCAGCCGTTCGCGCCTGAGCTGGTCGACCTCGTCGAGGTGCAGCGGCGCCAGTTCCCCGACCACCTGGGCCAGCAGGTGGTCGGCCAGCTGCGGGTTGCGGGCCAGGCACGGCCCGTGCAGGTAGGTCGCGACGACGCTGCCCTGCACCGCACCGTCGAACCCGTCGCCGGCGCGGTTGCCGGCACCGCTGACCACCTTCGCCAGCGGAGCCGCATCGGGACCGAGAGTCGTTCCGCCGCGGTGGTTTTCGAAGCCGGTCAGCCGGTCGGAGAGCCCGGCCGGCAGCGGTTCGGACACCAGCTCACCGATCGTGCGTTCCTGCTGAGGTGAGGTGGTGACGTCGAGCAGGCCGACCCCGTCGACGCGTTCCCCCGACGAGGTTTCGTACCAGTGTCCGAGGACCTGGATGGCCGCGCAGATCGCCAGCACCGGCGCACCCCGGCCGGCCGCCTGCTGCAGCCCCGGATAGCGCAGCAGGTGCTTGGTGGCCAGGCGTTGCGCGTAGTCCTCGGCGCCGCCGAGGGTGTACAGGTCGAGTTCGGCGGGCACCGGATCGTCCAGCGTGATCTCGACGATCTCGGCGTCGATTCCCCGCAGCCGCAGGCGCTGTCGCAGCACCAGCGAGTTGCCGCCGTCACCGTAGGTGCCCATCACGTCGGGCAGCACCAGCCCGATCCGCACCGTCGACTCAGCCATGGTCAGCCCGCCGTTCCAGGGCGCGGTTCAACTGCAGGAACGCGGTGTAGTTCGCGATCACCTCGACGTGACCCGGTGGGCAGGACGCGATCGCGGTGATCGTGTCGTGTACCAGGGTGTGCTCGACGCCGGCGTACCCCAACCGCACCGCAAGGTCGGTACCGCGTTCACCGGCCGCGACCACCTGGGTGTCGTCGAAGTGCTCGAAGCGCACGTCCCACAGCCACGACAGGTCCTCGCCGTCGGGGACCTGACCGTTGACCGAGATGACCACGCCCGCACCGTGTTTGTCGACCATCGACAGCGCCTCCTGCCAGCCGGCGGGGTTCTTGGCCAACAGCACGCGCACCGTGTGCTGGCCGAGCCGCACAGTGCGGTACCGGCCCGCGACCTCGTCGACCGCGGAGACCGCCGCCACCGCGGCCGCCGGGTCCGCACCCATGGTCACCGCCGCGGCGACCGCCTGGGTGGCGTTGCCGCGGTTGACGGTGCCGGGCAGGGCGAGCGTCATCGGAAGTGAAAGGCCTTCGGGACCATAGATATTGGTCTCGTCGAACCACCACTGCGGACTGGGCCGCTTGAAATCGGTTCCGGTGGAACGCCAGTCGCGCCCGTCGCGCACGATGATCTCGCCGGAGCGCGGGCAGCTCACCGAGTCGTTGGCCCAGCCGCCGCCCGCCGCCACCCACACCACGTTCGGGCTGTCGTAGGCGGCCGACGTCATCAGCACGTCGTCGCAGTTGGCCACCACGACTGCCGACGGGTGCCGGGCCAGCCCGCCGCGCAGCGTGCGCTCGATGTGGTTGATCTCGCCGACGCGGTCCAGCTGGTCGCGCGAGAGGTTCAGCAGCACGACCACCTGCGGGTCGACGGCGTCGGCGACGTGCGGCACGTGCATCTCGTCGACCTCGAGCGCGGCGAGCGGGGCGTCCCTTGCCCCGGCGAGCGCGGCGACCAGACCCGCATCCATGTTCGCGCCGGTGTCGTTGGTCGCGACCGAACCGACCGTGCGCAGCGCCGCGGCCACCATCCGGGTCGTCGTCGACTTGCCGTTGGTCCCGGTGACGACGACGGTGCGCCGGCCGCCGCCGAGCTGACGCAGCAGTGACTTGTCCAGCGCCAGCGCGACCAGGCCGCCGATCATCGCGCCCGCCCCGCGGCCGGTGACCCGCGACGCCCACCGCGCGCCCGCGCCGGCGGCGAGAGCGACCCGTGCTCGAGTGGTGACCATCCCCGGCAGTTTAGGTAGCCGACACGCTGGCAGGCGATTCGACGAGGTCCCGGGTTTGTCACAGCACCGTGCCATCCTGACGAGGTGAGCCAGATCCAGCCCGGATGTCGCCGGCTCACCCCGTCCTGGGGCCGGCCGGCGCAGGACGCCGGGTCGGGTTGGGCGGTCGTCGACGTCGAGACGTCGGGGTTCCGGCCCGGACAGGCGCGCATCGTGAGCATCGCGGCGCTGGCCCTCGGCGACGACGGCAACGTCGAACACAGCCTCTACAGCCTGCTCAACCCCGGCGTCGATCCGGGTCCCACGCATGTGCACGGCCTGACCGCGGAGATGCTCGACGGGCAGCCGACGTTCGCCGACATCGCCGACCACCTGGTCGAATTGCTCGACGGGCGCACGCTGGTGGCGCACAACGTCGGCTTCGACTACGCGTTTCTGGCGGCCGAGGCCGAACTCGTGAACCGGCAGCTGCCCACCGACACCGTGATGTGCACGGTCGAACTGGCGCGCAGGCTGGATCTGGGGACCGCGAACCTGCGGCTGGAGACGCTGGCCGCGCACTGGGGCGTCGACCAGATGAAACCGCACGACGCGCTCGACGACGCGTTGGTGCTCGCGCAGATCCTCAAGCCGGTGCTGGTGCGCGCCCGGGAACGCAAGGTGTGGTTGCCGGTGCATCCGGTGACGCGGCGAAGCTGGCCGAACGGACAAATCACCCACGACGAGCTGCGCCCGCTCAAGGCGGTGGCGTCGCGGTTGCCGTGCGCGTATCTGAATCCGGGGCGCTACATCGCCGGGCGTCCGCTGGTGCAGGGCATGCGGGTGGCGCTTTCGTCGGAGGTCAAGCGCACCCATGAGGAGCTCATCGAGCGGATCCTGGACGCCGGGCTGGCCTACACGGACATCGTCGACGTGGAGACGTCGCTGGTGGTGTGCAACGAGCCCCGGCCGGAACAGGGCAAGGGATTCCACGCCTGCGAGCTCGGCGTGCCGCTGCTGGCCGACGAGGAACTGTTGGCGCTGCTCGACGGTGTGGTCGGCGGCACCGGCATCGAGGAGTTCACCGACACCACGCTGGCCGGCGATCAGTTCGCGCTGTTCTAGCGTTCGGTGTGCGGCCCCTGCACCGCGAGCGTCGGGTTTGTGGTGGGTTTCGGCCGTTTTCGCGCGAAAGTTTCGACGCTCGGCGAGTCCCGAGAGCTAGCGTGCGGCCCTGTTGACCGCCGAAACCACCGCCCGCAGTGACGCGGTGGTGATCGACGTCGCGATGCCCACGCCCCACACGGTCTTTCCGTCGATCGACGTCTCGACGTAGGCGGCGGCCTGCGCCTCCTCACCCGCCGACAGCGCATGCTCGGAGTAGTCGAGCACCGACACGTCGAACCCGATCGCGCCCAGCGCGTCGACGAACGCCGCCAGTGGGCCGTTGCCCGCGCCGACGATCTCGCGTTCCACGCCGTCGACCTTGACGACCGCCTCGACCGTGTCGGTGCCGCCGTCGACCTCGGCCGCGATGACCTTCTGCCGGATCCGCTCCAGCGGCCGCACCGGCGCCAGGTACTCCTCGGCGAAGACGTCCCACATCTCCTTCGGGGACACCTCCCCGCCCTCGCCGTCGGTGATCGCCTGGATCGCCTGGCTGAACTCGATCTGCAGCCGCCGCGGCAGCACCAGACCGTGGTCGGCCTTCATGATGTAGGCGACGCCGCCCTTGCCGGACTGCGAGTTCACCCGGATCACGGCCTCGTACGTACGGCCGACGTCCTTCGGGTCGATCGGCAGATACGGCACCTGCCACAGGATGTCGTCGACATCGGCGTCGGCCTCGTCCGCCGCGACCTTCATCGCGTCCAGGCCCTTGTTGATCGCGTCCTGGTGGCTGCCGGAGAACGCGGTGTACACCAGATCTCCGCCGTAGGGGTGACGTTCGTGCACCGGCAGCTGATTGCAGTACTCGACCGTGCGCCGGATCTCGTCGATGTTGGAGAAGTCGATCTGCGGGTCGACGCCGCGGGAGAACATGTTCATGCCCAGCGTCACCAGGCATACGTTGCCGGTGCGCTCACCGTTGCCGAACAGGCAGCCCTCGATCCGGTCCGCACCGGCCTGATACCCCAATTCCGCTGCGGCGACGGCGGTTCCGCGGTCGTTGTGCGGATGCAGGCTCAGGATGATGCTGTCGCGCGGGGTCAGGTGCCGGTGCATCCACTCGATCGAATCCGCGTAGACATTCGGGGTGGCCATCTCCACGGTCGCGGGCAGGTTCACGATCAGCGGCACATCGGGTGTCGGCTGCACGACCTCGGCGACGGCGTTGCACACGTCGACGGCGTACTCCAGCTCGGTGCCGGTGTAGGACTCCGGCGAATACTCGAAGCGCCACAGCGTGTCCGGGTACTTCGCGGCCTCCTCGACGCACATCCGCGCGCCGTCGGTCGCGATCTTCTTCACCGCGTCGCGGTCGGCGCGAAACACCACGCGGCGCTGCAGGATCGACGTCGAGTTGTAGAAGTGCACGATCGCGCGCGGCGCGCCTGCGCACGCTTCGAAGGTGCGCTCGATCAGCTCCGGCCGGCACTGCGTCAGCACCTGGATCGTCACGTCGTCGGGAATGGCGCCCTCGGTGATGATCTCGCGGACGAAGTCGTAGTCGGTCTGACTGGCCGACGGGAACCCGACCTCGATCTCCTTGTAGCCCATGCGGACCAGCAGATCGAACATGCGGCGCTTGCGCACCGGGCTCATCGGGTCGATCAGCGCCTGGTTGCCGTCGCGCAGGTCGACCGCACACCACATCGGCGCGGTGTCGATGACCTTGTCGGGCCAGGTGCGGTCGGGCAGCGTGATGCGCTCGACCTCGTCGGCGAAGCTGCGGTAGCGGCTGACCGGCATCGCCGAGCCGCGCTGGGTGTTCCAGCCCGGCTGGCCGGGATGGGGTGGGCCCGCCGGTTTGGTGATCTGGCGGGCACCGGAGTTCCAGCTGAACGCGTCAGGGGAATCCGGCGTGGTTTTCGAGAAAGTAGTCACGGTGATCGCTCCGGGAGTTCTGAGAGGGGACTCGACCGGCGCATCGCGAACACCCGCGACGGGAAGCCGGTCTGATCAGACCCCGTCGCGGCTGCCGAGAAGGAGCACCCGCTGCACCCGGCCAACTGTACTCCGCAGGTTCGACCTCACCAAACCGGGCGAAATCGGCCGCTGGCTAGAGTTCAGACGGTGAAGAGGCTCAACCGCCGGTGGTGGATCGCGATCGGCTTCGCCGTGCTGGCCGTCGTAGCGCTGGTCTACACCCAGTTGCAGAAACCGCCCGCGGAGTGCGGGCCGGTGATCGAGCTGCTCGAATTCAACACCGCGCAGGGCGACCTGATCCGCGAGAAGAGCGAGAACGCCGAGGACCTGCCGACCGCGGCCGACGAGCTCGCCTACCGGGAGTGGGCCGACGGGCTGGCCGAGCGCGCCCGCAAGATCGACGACCCCGGGTTGCGGTTCACCGCGATCGACGCCGCGGACCTGGCCGGCGCGTTCGTGCGCAAGCTGCCGCAGCTGCGGGCCGACGCCGCCGCGCAGGCACCCGGCGGGCCGGCGCCCCAGATCGTCTACGAGATGTCGGCGCTCGACGATCAGCTGCAGCGACGGCTCGGTGAGTTGGCAAATGCTTGCGCCGGCTGATCGGCCACCTAAGCTGACTTACCGTGTGCACCCGCGTCGTTTACCTCGGTACCTCTGACCGCATCATCACCGGCCGCTCCATGGACTGGAAGGCCGAGATAGGCACCAACCTGTGGGCGCTGCCCCGCGGGGTCCAGCGAACAGGTCAGGCCGGGGCGAACTCCGCGCAGTGGACGGCGAAGTACGGCAGCGTGGTGGCCACCGGCTACGACATCAGCACGACCGACGGCGTGAACGAGGCCGGACTCGCGGTGAACCTGCTGTGGCTGGCCGAATCGCAGTACCCGGCCGAGACCGCCGAAGGGCCCGCGGTCTCGCTGGCGCTGTGGGGGCAGTACGTGCTCGACAACTACGCCACCGTCGCCGAGGCCGTGCAGGCGCTGAGCGCGACACCGCTGCGCGTCGCCACCGCCGAGGTGCCGGGCCAGGGCCGGATGGCCACCCTGCACCTGGCGATGTCGGACCGCACCGGCGACAGCGCGATCGTCGAGTACATCGACGGGCAGCAGGTCATCCACCACGGCAGGCAGTACCAGGTGATGACGAACTCGCCGACCTTCGACCAGCAACTGGCGATCACCGAGTACTGGGAGCAGATCGGCGGGACGGTGATGCTGCCGGGCACCAACCGCGCCGCCGACCGGTTCGTGCGGGCGTCGTTCTACATCAACACCGTGCCCAAGACCGACGACCCGCTGCTGTCGGCCGCCACCGTGTTCAGCGTCGTGCGCAACGCGTCGGTGCCGTACGGCATCGCCACCGAGGACGAGCCCAACATCTCGACCACCCGGTGGCGCACCGTCGTCGACCACAAGGCGCTGCGCTACTTCTTCGAATCCGCGCTGTCGCCGAACACGTTCTGGGTGGAACTGGGCAACCTCGACTTCTCGCCGGGCGCCCCGACCCTGCGGCTGTCGCTCGGCGAGGGCGAGAAGACGATCTACGCCGGCGACGCCAGCGCGCGGTTCGAGCCCGCCGACCCGTTCCCGTTCCTCGGAGTGCCCTGATCACGGGCTTTTCCGGCCGGCCCCGCGACCGGCGGGGAAAATCAGGAGCGCGCAGCCCTTATCCTTGGTGGGATCCTCCCCACGGTTGAAAGGCTTGTTCAGTGGCGCTCGTCGTGCAGAAGTACGGCGGATCCTCGGTCTCCGACGCCGAGCGGATCCGTCGCGTCGCCGAGCGGATCGTCGAGACCAAAAAGCAGGGCAACGACGTCGTCGTGGTCTGCTCGGCGATGGGTGACACCACCGACGACCTGCTCGATCTCGCCAAACAGGTGAGTCCGGCCCCACCCGCGCGGGAAATGGACATGCTGCTCACCTCCGGCGAGCGGATCTCCAACGCGCTGGTGGCGATGGCCATCGATTCGCTGGGCGCCCAGGCGCGCTCGTTCACCGGCTCACAGGCCGGCGTGATCACCACCGGCACACACGGCAACGCCAAGATCATCGACGTCACCCCCGGCCGGCTGCAGTCGGCGCTGGACGAGGGGCTGATCGTGCTGGTCGCCGGGTTCCAGGGCGTCAGCCAGGACAGCAAGGACGTCACCACGCTGGGCCGCGGCGGGTCCGACACCACCGCGGTGGCGCTGGCCGCGGCGTTGAACGCCGACGTCTGCGAGATCTACACCGACGTCGACGGCATCTTCACCGCCGACCCGCGCATCGTCCCCAACGCCAAGCACCTCTCGACCGTGACGTTCGAGGAGATGCTCGAGATGGCGGCGTGCGGCGCCAAGGTGCTGATGCTGCGCTGCGTGGAATACGCCCGCCGTTACAACGTTCCGATTCACGTGCGCTCGTCGTACACCGACAAGCCCGGCACCCTCGTCAAAGGATCGATAGAGGACATCCCCATGGAAGATGCCATCCTGACCGGAGTCGCCCACGACCGCAGCGAGGCCAAGGTCACCGTTGTCGGCCTGCCCGACGTCCCCGGATACGCCGCCAAGGTGTTCCGCGCGGTCGCCGACGCCGACGTCAACATCGACATGGTGCTGCAGAACATCTCGAAGGTCGAGGACGGCAAGACCGACATCACGTTCACCTGCTCGCGCGCCAGCGGGCCGGGCGCGGTGGAGAAGCTGACCGCGCTGCAGGACGAGATCGGGTTCTCCAAGGTGCTCTACGACGACCTGATCGGCAAGGTGTCGCTGGTGGGCGCGGGAATGAAGAGCCACCCCGGCGTGACCGCCAAGTTCTGTGAGGCACTCGCCGAGGTGGGCGTCAACATCGACCTGATCTCCACCTCCGAGATCCGGATCTCGGTGCTGGTCAAGGACACCGACCTGGACAAGGCGGTCGCCGCGCTGCACGAGGCGTTCGGCCTCGGCGGTGACGAGCAGGCCATGGTGTACGCGGGAACGGGACGATAGAAATGGTCAACATTGCAGTGGTGGGCGCGACCGGACAGGTCGGCCAGGTGATGCGAACCCTGTTGGAGGAACGCGATTTTCCCGCGTCGTCGGTGCGGTTCTTCGCGTCGGCACGCTCGCAGGGCAAGAAGCTGTCGTTCCGCGGGCAGGAGATCGAGGTCGAGGACGCCGAGACCGCCGACCCGTCCGGACTGGACATCGCGCTGTTCTCCGCGGGCGCGACGATGTCGCGGGTGCAGGCGCCGCGGTTCGCCGCCGCCGGCGCCGTGGTGGTCGACAACTCGTCGGCGTGGCGCAAGGACCCCGACGTGCCGCTGGTGGTCAGCGAGGTCAACTTCGACCGCGACGTGCGGGGCGTGACGCTGAAGAAGGGCATCATCGCCAACCCGAACTGCACGACGATGGCCGCGATGCCGGTGCTCAAGCCGCTGCACGACGAGGCCGGGCTGACCCGCCTGATCGTGTCCAGCTACCAGGCGGTCTCCGGCAGCGGGCTCGCCGGTGTCGAGGAACTGGCCACCCAGGCGCGCGCGGTCATCGACGGCGCCGAGCAGCTGGTGCACGACGGGTCGGCGGTCCAGTTCCCGGCGCCGAACAAGTACGTGGCGCCGATCGCGTTCAACATCGTTCCGCTGGCCGGCTCGTATGTCGACGACGGCTCCGGTGAGACCGACGAGGACCAGAAGCTGCGCCACGAGAGCCGCAAGATCCTCGGCATTCCGGAGCTTCTGGTGTCGGGCACCTGCGTTCGGGTTCCGGTGTTCACCGGACACTCGCTGTCGATCAATGCCGAGTTCGCGCAACCACTTTCGGTTGAGCGGGCCAACGAGCTGCTGGGCTCGGCGCCGGGCGTGACGCTGGTCGACGTGCCGACGCCGCTGGCCGCCGCGGGCGTCGACGACTGCCTGGTGGGCCGGATCCGCCAGGACCCCGGCGTGCCCGACGGTCGCGGGTTGGCGTTGTTCGTCTCCGGCGACAACCTCCGGAAGGGCGCGGCGCTGAACACCATTCAGATCGCCGAGCTGCTCGCCCAGCGCTGACCTCCGCCTGAGTTGCGCCGAAACTGCATTCCGGCAGGGCTCTTCTCGATCTTTCTCTGCTGGAATACCGTTTCGGCGGTCGGCGCGTACGCGCAACCCGTCCCGGTGCCGGACCCGGTGCTCGGCCCGCTGGCGCCCGGACAGGTCATCCGCATCGGGCCGACGGCCGGGACCGGCACGCTGACCCGCGACTACGGTGTCGGCGCCACGGATCTGTGCGAGTTCATGGAGTTTCCGAGCGGCATCCTGCAGGTCTGCGGCGACAGCTTCGCCGGCCAGGGCGTCGGGTACGGCGGCTGGTACTCGCCGATCGCGCTGCACGTCGAGACCGAATCCATCGACGATCCGGGCGGGGTGCGCTACGACGGGGTGACCGGAATCGACTCCCCGTTGCTGGCCGACCCGGCGCCGCCGGGAATGTCGCAACTGCCGGCCGGGGTGGTGCAGATCAACCGGCAGAACTACCTGATGGTCACCACGGTCCGCGAACTCGACCCGCAGACGTCGCGGCTGGTGAAAGCCGAACCGGGGCAGGGCAATTGGCTGACGGTGCCGGATTCGGTGCGCGACGCCTCCTACGCCGAGGGCCGGCAGTCGCAGATCAGCGGCTACTACGATCCGATACCGCGGCCGGACTCGCCGAGCGGCTGGGTGTACGTCGTGGCCAACAACTTCGACCGCAGCGCACCGCTGGTGCTGTATCGGGCCACCCCGCAGGACTTCCCGGACCGCGGCAGCTGGCAGGGCTGGTCGGCGCAGGCCGGGTGGGGGCATCCGCCGACGCCGCTGTGGGCGGACCGGATCGGGGAGATGAGCATCCGGCAGATCGACGGCAAGACCGTGCTGTCGTACTTCAACGCCACGACCGGCAACATGGAGATGCGGGTGGCCGGTGACCCGACGGCGCTGGGCTCCGCGCCGGTGACGACGGTCGTCGTCGCGGCCGAATGGCCCGACCCGGTGGAGCATCTCGGCCCGCCGGAGAACAACCGGCTGGCCCAACCGTACGGCGGCTACATCTCGCCGGGGTCGACGCTCGACGAGGTGCGGGTGTTCGTCAGCCAGTGGAACACCGGCCCGCGCGGCGGGGCGCCGTACCGGGTCATCCAGTTCGCGGTCAACCCGCACAAACCGTGATCAGGCGAGGGTGCTGACGTGTTCGGCCGATTCGCCGATGGTGGCGGTGTCGTCGCCGACGATCCTGCGCATCAGCGCCCGGTGCTCACGCTCGCCGCGGGCGGTGGCCCGCTCGAGGCCGCCGGGCACCGCGACGGCGGCCACGCTGCGGGCCACGTTGACCGGCAGCCGCAACACCGGGTACCACGGCACGTGCGGGCGCAGCCCCAGCGAGCGCATCGTGCGCGGGCCGAGGAAGCCGCTGGTGATCGAAAGATGTTGCGCACGGGCAAGTCTCCGGCGTAGCGCAGGCATGTTGTCGTAGTGCCAGATCATCGGATCGTCGGCCATCGGCATCGCCAACTGCTTCGACGACTCGTCGGGCTCGGCCAGTGCGCCGAGCGTGTGGTAGAGCACCCGGATGCTGTCGCGGAAACCGCGGGGCAGCCATTCGTCCTCCACTCCCATCAGCCACCCGACGTAGCGGGTCAGATGCGCGACGGCATCGTAGTCCTTGGGCCGCAACACGACTCCCATGCCGGCCGCGCCGATAGCGGGTGCGACGAGCGCGCCGATCAACGTCGCCGCCATGTCGGTCTGGTTGATCGGGACGCCCCACTCGTCGGCGCGCCAGTCCGGCATCGCGCCGACGTGTCGACGCACCAGGCCGTGGATGAACCGGACCCGCAGCGTCGAGCGGTACCCGGACCCGAACCGGTCCAGCCCGCCCTCGGCGATGACGTCCATCGCCCACTGCATGGTTTCGGCGAACCGCTTGTTGGATCCCTTCTCCAGCGCGCCGGTGCGCAGCAGGGTCTTGTTGAATCCCGAGAACTGGTAACCGCCGAGCAGCGACACGTCACGCGCGACGTACATGCCGTCGGCCCCGCCGCGGCGCAGCGCGCGCTGACCCCGGCGCAGCTTCGCCGGGTCGACCCAGTCCGGCATCGTCTCGACCTCGGCGAAGAACTCGCGCAGGGGCGCGGGTGCGTCCGGTACGGCCGCGATGCCGTGGGCGAGCGCCTGCTCGAACAGCGGCCGGGTCTGCGAGATGCCGACACCGGCCATCCACTCGACGAGCCGGTCGATCGGTTCGTCGCCGACCGTCAGCCGCTCACCGAGTCGCTGCCACTCCTGCGGTGTCGGGGCGCCGATGCCCAGCAGGCGGGCCATGGTCCGGATTGCGACCGGTACCGGGCGGGGGCGATCGGGGTGGCGCGCAGGGATGGGACGGTTCATCGCCTCACTTCCGCTCGTTGACAACGCGTGTAGTCAAAAATTATGCCGCACCGCCCGGCGATGTCAATCAGCGCATCTCACAGCTCGCTCACAGGCGGCACATGTCCGGCACATCAGAAATGCGCGCACGATATCGGTCATGAGCGAAACAACGTCATCACCCGAACCGGCGACCACCCCCGTCGTCGTCCCACCGAACCGACCGTCGCGGCTGACCAGCGTGGCGGCCTGGGTCGGCATCGTCGCGGGGGTGGTCTTCATCGTCGCGGTGATCTTCTTCTCCGGATTCGTCCTGGGCGCGAAGTCCGCCGGTCACCGCGGCGGCCACCACGGCGGCCACGACCGCGACGCGGTGATGTTCCACCGCGGACCCCCGCCGATGTTTCCGATGGGCCCGCGCGGCGAGTTCAACCGTCCGCCGTTCGGTGGTGGCACCGACGGCCCGGGCGCCGAGCAACCGCCGACCACCACCGCACCGGCCCGGCCCTAGACGGGGGCGTCTTGCCGTCCGCGCGGAGGCTGGCATGATCAGACCCATGAGCATCGAAGTCGTTTTCACCTCAGAGTCCACCGCAAGCGGAGGCGGCCGCGAGGGCCACGTGAAGTCCTCGACCGGGCGCATCGACCTCAACACCAACCACCCGAAGGAAATGGGTGGCAGCGGTGAGGGCACCAACCCCGAGGAACTGTTCTCGGCCGGCTACGCCGCCTGCTTCCTCGGCGCGCTGCGCCTGGTCGCCAAGAACGAGAAGATCGACATCGACGACGCCAGCGGCATCACCGCCCAGGTCGGCTTCGGCAAGGACCCGGCCGGTGGGTTTGCCATCAACGCCCACCTGATCGGCTACCTGCCCGGTATGGAGCAGAGCGCGGCCGACGAGCTGATGAAGAAGGCACACGAGGTGTGCCCGTACTCGAAGGCCACCCGCGGCAACATCGACGTCACGCTGGCCGCAAAGGTCTAAGCCGTGCGGTCACGGGGCGGCCGGGCAGTGCGCCCGGCCGCCTTCCCGGTCGCCATCGTCACCGCCGCGGCGGCCGTCGCACTGTCGACGGTGGCGCCGCTGGGTACCGCCTCCGCGCGGCCCTCGGATCCCGGCGTGGTCAACTACGCCGTGCTGCCGAAGGGCTCGGTGAGCAATATCGTCGGCGCCACACTGCGTTTCGAGTCGACGTTCACCGAACCCGGCCAGAACTTCTCCGTCGACAACCCGGCCTGCAACAACTGGGCCGACATCGGGTTGCCCGACGTCTACGCCGACCCCGATCTCGCGTCGTTCAACGGTGCGGTCGCCCAGGAGTCGCCGTCCGACGCGACGCATCTGGTCAAGCAGGCGGTCGGCGTGTACGCCACCACCGACGCCGCCGACCGCGCGTTCCGCCGCGTCGTCGACCGCACCGCCGGCTGCAGCGGCCAGACCACCGCGATGCATCTGGACAACCTGACCACCCAGGTGTGGACGTTCACCGCCGGGCCGACGACCGGCGCCGAGGCGGACTGGGTCAAGCAGGAAGCGGGCACCGATCGGCGCTGCTTCACCACCACCCGCAAGCGGGAAAATGTTCTGCTCCAAGCAAAAGTGTGCCAATCCGGCAACGGTGGACCGGCAGTGAACGTGCTGGCCGGGGCGATGCAGAACACGCTCGGCCAATAACGGCACGGGCATGTAACGAACGCGTCATCCAAAAAACGCGCGACTTTGTCGGTGCCATCTGGAAGATATGTACGAGGGGGCGAGCGGTCCAGACCCGGAAGGGGATGGTTGGAATGACTTTCACCATCACGTCCGAGGTGGCCGACGCGCACCCACCGCGCGCCGACTCCGTCGAGCTGACCAGTGCTTACAGCGCCGCGCTGCATGCCGGTGGCGGCTCCCTGCGCGACGGACCCGTCGGCCGGGTCGGTCTCGAGATCGAGGCGCACTGCTATGACCTGCGCGATCCGATGCGCAGGCCGGACTGGGCGCAGCTGAACGAGGTCATCGCGGGACTCGGGCCGCTGCCCGGCGGCAGCCGGATCACGCTGGAACCCGGCGGCGCCGTCGAACTGTCCGGACCGCCGCTGGACGGCGTGCTCGCGGCGATCACCGCGATGACGGCCGACCGCGCGGTGCTGCGGGCGGCGTTCGCCCGGGCCGGCCTCGGCCTGGTGTTGCTCGGCGCTGACCCGCTCCGACCGCCGCAGCGCGTCAACCCCGGCGCCAGGTACCGCGCGATGGAAGCGTTCTTCGACGCCAGCGGCACTCCCGCGGCGGGTGCGGCGATGATGACGTCGACCGCGTCGATCCAGGTGAACCTCGACGCCGGGCCTCGCGAGGGCTGGGCCGACCGGGTCCGCCTCGCGCACGCGCTGGGCCCCACGATGATCGCCGTCACCGCCAACTCGCCGCTGCTGGGCGGTCGGTTCGCCGGTTGGCAGTCCACCCGCCAACACGTGTGGGGCCAACTGGATTCGGCCCGCTGCGGGCCCGTGCTCGGCACCAGCGGCGACGACCCGGCCAGCGACTGGGCCCGCTATGCGCTCAAGGCGCCGGTGATGCTGGTGAACAATCCCGACGCCGACGCGTGCCCGGTCACCGACTGGGTGCCGTTCGCCGACTGGGCCGACGGCCGGGTGCTGTTGGCCGGGCGCCGGCCCACGACAGCCGACCTCGAGTACCACCTGACCACCCTGTTCCCGCCGGTCCGGCCGCGGCAGTGGCTCGAGATCCGCTACCTCGACAGCGTGCCCGACGCCATCTGGCCCGCCGTCGCGTTCACCATGACCACGCTGCTCGACGACCCGGACGCCGCCGCCGTCGCCGCGCTGGCCACCGAACCGGTGGCCACCGCATGGGACCGGGCCGCCCAACTCGGGCTCGCCGACCGGCACCTGCGTTCGGCCGCGCAGACCTGCGTGCACGCGGCCGCCGAGCGCGCGCCGACCGAACTGCAGGAATCGATGCAGCGGCTGGTGCGTTCGGTCGAACAGGGACGCAGCCCGGCCGACGACTTCAGCGACCGCGCCGTCCACCACGGGATCGCGGCCGCGGTCACGCAACTGGCACGAGGGGAACTGTGACGTCACGCGAAACGATCGCGCGCGAACTCACCAAGGCCCGCGAGCGCACGCTGCGGCTCGTCGCCTTCGACGACGCCGAACTGGGTCGCCAGTACAGTCCGCTGATGAGCCCGCTGCTGTGGGATCTCGCGCATATCGGTCAGCAGGAGGAGCTGTGGCTGCTGCGCGACGGTGACCCGCGCCGACCGGGCATGCTCGCGCCCGACGTCGAACGGCTCTACGACGCGTTCGTCAACTCGCGCGCCAGCCGGGTGGACCTGCCGCTGCTGCCGCCGTCGGACGCCAGGGCCTACTGCGGCACGGTGCGCGAGAAGGTGCTCGACACCCTCGACGCGCTGCCCGACGACGACCCCGGCTTCAACTTCGCGCTGGTCATCAGCCACGAGAACCAGCACGACGAAACCATGCTGCAGGCGCTCAACCTGCGCGCCGGCCCGCCGCTGTTGGACTCCGGCGCGGCCCTGCCCGCGGGCCGGCCCGGCGTCGCGGGCACATCGGTGCTGGTGCCCGGTGGCGAATTCGTGCTCGGCGTCGACGCGGTCACCGAACCGCACTCGCTGGACAACGAACGCCCCGCCCATGTGGTCGACGTGCCGGCGTTCCGGATCGGGCGGGTGCCCGTCACCAACGCCGAATGGCGCGAATTCGTCGACGACGGTGGCTACGACGAGCGGCGGTGGTGGTCCGACCGCGGCTGGGCGCACCGAACCGAGGCCGATCTGAGTGCACCGCAGTTCTGGAACCTCTCGGTGGACCTGGTCGGCACCCGCACCCGGTTCGGTCACGTCGAGCAGATCCCGCCCGACGAACCCGTGCAGCACGTGACGTACTTCGAGGCCGAGGCGTACGCGGCGTGGGCGGGCGCGCGGCTGCCCACCGAGGTGGAGTGGGAGAAGGCCTGCGCCTGGGACCCGGCGCTCGGTGCGCGGCGCCGCTACCCGTGGGGGTCCTCTGAACCCACCGCCGCACTGGCCAATCTGGGCGGCGACGCGCGGCGTCCCGCGCCGGTCGGGGCGTATCCGGCCGGCGCCTCGGCCTACGGCGCCGAACAGATGCTCGGCGACGTCTGGGAATGGACCAGCTCGCCGCTGCGGCCCTGGCCCGGCTTCACGCCGATGATCTACGACCGCTACACGCAACCCTTCTTCGACGGTGACTACCAGGTGCTGCGAGGCGGGTCGTGGGCGGTCGCGGCGGGCATCCTGCGGCCGAGTTTCCGTAACTGGGACCACCCGGTCCGGCGGCAGATCTTCGCCGGTGTCCGGCTGGCGTGGGACACCTGATGTGCCGGCATCTCGGTTGGCTCGGCGAACCGGCGTCGGTGGCCTCGCTGATCTTCGAACCCGCCAACGGCCTTCTGGTGCAATCATATTCGCCTCGTCGGCAGAAGCACGGCCTGATGAATGCCGACGGCTGGGGTGTCGGGTTCTTCGACGGTGCCACACCGCGGCGGTGGCGCAGCGCGACCCCGATATGGGGTGACGCATCGCTGGCGTCGGTGGCGCCGGCACTTCGCAGCGGATGCATTGTCGCCGCGGTGCGCTCGGCGAGCATCGGCATGCCGATCGAGGCGACGGCGTCGGCGCCGTTCACCGACGGGCGGTGGCTGCTGTCGCACAACGGGCTCGTCGACCGGGCCGTGCTGCCACCGTCCAAAGCCGCCGAGTCGACCAACGACAGCGCGCTGCTGGCCGCCTCGATCTTCGAGCGCGGCCTCGACGCTCTGGGTGACACCATCGTCGACGTGGCCGCAGCCGACCCGAATGCACGCCTGAACATCCTGGCGGGCAACGGGTCTCGGATGCTGGCCACCACGTGGGGAGACACTCTGTCGATACTGCGCCGCAGCGACGGCGTCGTGCTGGCCAGCGAACCCTACGATGACGATCCGGCGTGGCAGGAGATCCCGGACCGCCACCTGGTCGAGGTCACCGAGAACCGAGTCGAACTGATCCCGTTGAAAGGATCCACATGACCCTGTCGCTGTCGAACCACCTGTCCGCCGACTCGGCGGGCGCGGCGCTGCGCCGCGATGTGCTCGACGGGCTGACGCAGTCACCGAAGTCGTTGCCGCCGAAGTGGTTTTACGACTCCGTCGGCAGCGATCTGTTCGATCAGATCACCCGACTGCCGGAGTACTACCCGACCCGCACCGAGGCCGCGATCCTGCGTGAGAGGTCGGCCGAGATCGCCGCGGCCTCGGGTGCCGACACGCTTGTCGAACTGGGCAGCGGCACGTCGGAGAAGACCAGGATGCTGCTCGACGCATTGCGCGAGCACGGCTCGCTGCGCCGGTTCATCCCGTTCGACGTCGACGCCAGCGTGCTCAGCGCCGCCGGGGCCGCGATCGCCGCCGAGTACCCGGGCATCGGGATCGCCGCGGTCTGCGGTGATTTCGAGCAGCACCTGGAGCAGATCCCGCAAGTCGGCCGCCGACTGGTGGCCTTCCTCGGCTCGACGATCGGCAACCTCACCCCGGGCCCGCGCGCCGAATTCCTCGCCTCGCTGGCCCGCACGCTGCGACCGGGCGACACGTTGCTGCTGGGGACCGACCTGGTCAAGGACACCGACCGCCTGGTGCGGGCCTACGACGACTCCGCCGGCGTGACTGCCGCGTTCAACCGCAACGTGCTGGCGGTGCTCAACCGTGAACTGGACGCCGATTTCGACCTCGGCGCCTTCGACCACGTCGCGAAGTGGAACGCCGACGAAGAGCGGATCGAGATGTGGCTGCGCGCCACCGACGCTCAGCGGGTGGTGGTGCGCGCACTGGAGCTGACCGTCGATTTCGCCGCCGGCGAGGAGATGCTGACCGAGGTGTCCTGCAAGTTCCGGCCCGACGGGGTGGCTGCCGAACTGGCCGCGGCCGGGCTGCGTCGCACTCACTGGTGGACCGACGCCGCCGGGGATTTCGGCCTGTCGCTGTCGACGATATGAGCCTCGCGCAGCGGTGGCGCGAAGCGCGCCCACCCGTGGCAGGTGTGCATCTCGACAGCGGGGCGTGCTCGCGGCAGAGCCTGGCCGCCATCGACGCCGCGGTGCAGCACGCGCGGCACGAGGGCGAGGTGGGCGCGTACGTCGCCGCCGAGGCGGCCGCGCCGGCCCTGGACGCCGGGCGGGCCGCGGTCGGGGCGCTCACCGGGCTCGCCGGCTCCGACGTCGTGTTCACCACGGGGGCCAACCATGCGCTCGATCTGCTCCTCACCGCGTGGCCGGGTGAGCGGACGATCGCCTGCCTGCCCGGCGAATTCGGGCCGAACCTGGCGATCATGGCCGGCAACGGTTTCGCGGTGCGGCCGCTGCCCGTCGACGACGCGGGCCGGCTCGACGTCGAGGGCGCCGCCCGCTCACTGGCCGCCGACCGGCCCGCCCTGGTGCACCTGACCCCGCTGGCCAGCCACCGGGGCCTGGTGCAACCGCTGGCCGCGATGAGCGAAGTCTGCGCCGACCTGGATCTGCCGCTGGTGGTCGACGCCGCCCAGGCGCTCGGCCACATGGACTGCGCGACCGCGCCCGCGGCGATCTTCGGGGCATCACGCAAATGGATCGCCGGCCCACGCGGCGTGGGTTTCCTGGCGGTCCGGCCCGACCTCGCGCAGCGACTCCAGCCGCGCCTGCCTCCGCCGCAGTGGCCCACGGCGTTGTCGGTGCTTCAGCGTCTCGAGCACGGTGAAGCGAACATCGCTGCGCGCCTGGGCTTCTCGGTTGCACTCGGTGAGCACCTGGCGGCCGGGCCGGCCCTCGTGCGCGAGCGGCTCGCCGAGGTGGGCCGGATGACGCGCACCGCGGTCGCCGACCTGCCGGGATGGCGGGTCGTCGAACCGGTCGACGAGCCCTCGGCGATCACCACGCTGGTCCCGACCGGGGGCGCCGATCCGGAAACGGTGCGCAAGCGGCTGATCGCCGATCACGGAATCGTGACCACCTATGCGGGGGTCGAGCGGGCACCGTTCGAGATGACCTCACCCGTGCTGCGCGTGACGCCGCACGTCGACGCCACCGACGAGGATGTCGCCCGGTTCGTCGACGCGCTGGCGGCGGTCAGCGCCTGAACGCGGCGCTGCTGACCTGGTGTCCTGAGTCGAAAGTTCAGACACAGCAGTGCGCGGGATTCGGACCGGCCACATGGTGTCGACGTTCTTCGAGATCTGCACGAGGGCTGTGAAACCGCGCTGGTAACGACCCTCAAGCAGATTTCGCGGCCCAGATGACCCATGACGATGTACTGCACCCGATTTAACGACTCACGACACTAGCTGCCCCAGGTGTGCACGGGCTCGTTGCTGTGCATCTGCTCGCCGTAGCGGCGCAGCATCTCGGCCAGCGCGGCGGGCCGGGCCAGGCCGTCGCGCTGCAGCGCGTGCACCGTGTCCACCTGCCAGGTGGCGCCGTTGCGGCCGGTCTTGGCGCGGCCCTCGATCACGCCGAGGTAGCGGTCGCGCACCTCGGCGGAGACCTCCCAGCGGCGCAGTCCCTCCTCGGCCATCGGCAGCAGCTGGCGCAGCACCAGTTCGTCGGGGGTGACCTCACCGAGCCCGGGCCAGTACATCCGCGCGTTCATCCCGTGCTGCGCGGCCTCGAGGAAGTTGTGTTTGGCCGCCGCGAAGCTCATCTTCGTCCACAGCGGGCGGTCCTCCTCGGACAAGGTGCGCAGCGCGCCGTAGTAGAAGGCGGCGTTGGCCATCATGTCGACGACGGTGGGCCCGGCGGGCAGGACACGGTTCTCCACCCGCAGGTGCGGGCGGCCGTGCACGACGTCGTACACCGGCCGGTTCCAGCGGTAGATGGTGCCGTTGTGCAGCCGCAGCTCGGCGAGCTTCGGGGTGCGGCCCTCGGCCAGTTCGCGGACCGGGTCCTCGTCGGACATCTCGGGCAGCAGCGACGGGAAGTAGCGGACGTTCTCCTCGAACAGGTCGAAGATCGAGGTGATCCAGCGTTCGCCGAACCACACCCGCGGCCGCACGCCTTGGGCCTTGAGTTCATCGGGCCGGGTGTCGGTGGCCTGGGTGAACAACTCGATGCGGGTCTCGGACCACAGTTCGTGGCCGAAGAAGTACGGCGAGTTCGCGCCGACCGCGAGCTGCGGGCCCGCCAGCACCTGCGCGGCATTCCAGTTCTGCGCGAAGTCGGCGGGCGAGACCTGCAGGTGCAGCTGCATGCTGGTGCACGCGGACTCCGGCGCGATCGACTCGGTCTGCAGGCTCAGCGGCTCGGGCCCGGCGATGTCGATCTGAATGTCCTCGCCGCGGGCGGTGAAAATCGAATCGTTGAGCGCCTGGTAGCGCGTCGACTCGCTCATCCACCGGCCGGCCAGGTGCTCGGGCATCAGCGTCGGCAGGATGCCGATCATCACGATGTGCGCGTCATGACGGTTGGCCTTGGCCTCGGCGGCGTTGAGGCTGGCGCGGACCTCGTCTTCCAGCTCGAGCGCCGCGCGGCCGGGCAGCCGCCGCGGCGGCACGTTGAATTCGATGTTGTAGGCGCCCAATTCGGTCTGGTAGGCCGGGTCGGCGATGGCCCGCAGCACCTCGGCGTTGCTCATCGCCGGCTGGTAGGCGGAGTCGACGAGGTTGCACTCGATCTCCATACCGGTCAGCGGCCGCTCGAAGTCGAAGCTCGACTGCGCCAGCATCGTCTCGAAGACGTCGAGGCACTGCTGGACCTTGCGGCGGTACTCGCGGCGATGCGCGCCGCTGAACTCGGTGCCCTTCAATTCCTCGCCCACACGCCCCATTGTCGGCGAGCGTGCGGGTTTGCACCCCGACACGCCGCGATTCGTCGACATTCGCGCACGTTCGCGGCCCGACGAGCGGGATAAACCGTCGCACCCGGGGTAGTCGGAGGCCATGGACGTCACTGTCACCTTCATCGGCACCGCGACCACGCTGATCTCCGGCGGCCGGGGTGGCGGCGATGAGCGCTCGCGCGAAGAGCAGATAACGCTGCTGACGGACCCGAACTTCCTGCACGAAGGCCAGCACGCCTACCTCGGCTACGGCCTGCTGTCCAAACGACTCAAGGGACCCGCGCTCGACATCGACCAACTGCCCGCCATCGACGCGGTCGTGCTGTCGCACATGCACGGCGACCACTGGGACCGGGTCTCGCAGAGCCGCCTCGACCACGCGTTGCCGGTGGTCACCACCCCGCACGCGGCGAAGCGGCTGATCCGCCGCGGCTTCGACCGGGCGCTGGCCCTGCAGACCTGGCAGCACCACACCATCACCAAGGGCGAGGTCACCGTGACCGTGACCGCGTTGCCCGGCCGCCACGCCCCCACGCCGGTCGACCGGTTCCTGCCGCCGGTGATGGGCAGCCTGATCGAGTTCAGCGACGGCACCAACCGCTGCCGGCTCTACGTCTCCGGTGACACGCTGATGGTCGACGAATTGCGGGAAATCCCAGTGCGGTTCGATTCGATCGACGTCGGCGTGCTGCACCTGGGCGGCACGCGGCTGCCGTTCGGCAGGCATCTGCCGTTCGGGCTGACGGTGACGATGGACGGCCGGCAGGGCGCCGACGTCGTCGAACTGCTCGACCTGCCGCGGATGATCCCGGTGCACTTCGACGACTACGGGGTGTTCGCGTCCCCGCTGTCGGACTTCGTCGAGGAGATGAAACGTCGCGGGCTCGCCGACCGGATCATCGAACTCGAGCGAGGTTCATCGGTGGTCGTCTAGAGCGGTGGTTCGATGGCCACCCGGCATACTGGCCGGGTGAGTTCGTCGCCGGGCGACGTCGACCAGGGTGGGCTCGAGCAGGTCTCGAGGGTCGACCGGGTCGCGTCGCTGACCGGTATCCGGGCGGTGGCCGCGCTGTTGGTGATGGGCACCCACGCCGCCTACGGCACCGGGGCGTATCACCGCGGCTACCTCGGAATGATGTTCGCGCGCATGGAGATCGGTGTCGCGATCTTCTTCGTGCTGTCGGGATTCCTGTTGTTCACCGGGTGGGTGCGGGCCGCGGCGACGGACGCGCCCGCGCCGAGGGTGCGCCGCTATGCCCGCAGCCGGGTGCGCCGCATCATGCCGGCGTATGCGGTGACGGTGCTGCTGGCCTACCTGCTCTACGAATTCCGCGACATCGACCCCAATCCCGGCCACCACTGGACCGGGCTGGTTCGCCACCTCACCCTGACCCAGATCTACGGCACACCGACCCTGCACCAGGGGCTGACGCAGATGTGGAGCCTGGCGGTCGAGGTGGCGTTCTACGCGGCGCTGCCCGCGCTGGCGTATCTGCTGCTGGTGCTGCTGTGCCGGCGCCGCTGGCGACCCGGTGTGCTTCTGGCGGGGTTGGCGTTGCTCGGCGCGCTGAGCCCGCTGTGGCTCGTCGTCCTCCACACCACCGACTGGCTGCCCGCCGGAGCCGGGCTGTGGCTGCCGCACTACCTGGTGTGGTTCGTCGGCGGCATGGCACTGACTGTGCTCGCGCGCACAGGATTTCGCTGCTACACGGTCGCCGCGGTGCCGTTGGCAGTGGTGACCTACCTGGTGGTGTCGACGCCGATCGGCGGGCGAATCGACGCGCCCGCACTCGATCTCGGCCAGGACGTGGTCAAGGTGATGTGCTACGCGGCGATCGCCACACTGGTGGTCGCGCCGCTGGCACTGGGTGACAAGGGTGTCTACTCCAGGATCCTGAGCAGCCGGCCGATGGTGTGGCTCGGCGAGATCTCCTACGAGATCTTCCTGTTACACGTCATCGTGATGGAGATCGTGATGGTGTCGGTGCTGGGCTGGCCCCTGTACACCGGTTCGGTGGTTGTGCTGTTCAGTGTGACACTCGCGCTGACGATTCCGGCCGCATGGCTGCTGCATCGGTTGACCCGACCGCGGACGCAACAGGTTTGACCGGCGTCTTCGCGGGTATGACCTTGACCGTGAAGCTGATCGGAACTCTGCTGGTTCGGCACCCGGGTCTGTACGACGTGCTCGATGCCCTCATCGAGTTCGGTTATCAGCGTTGGCCGTTCGGCCGGGACGCCTCGGCGTCGCCGCGCCGGGCCAGCACCACCTGAGGGCTGAACAGACCGCCGCGCAGGTCGACCTCGATCGCGGGGTCGGCGTATTCGGCCAGCGCCCGCAGCGCCGACGGGCTGTAGGTGCGCAGCGAGCTGATCACGCCGTCGTGCACGAAAGGCACCAGCGGCGCGAGTGGCAGCATCGTGGCCAACCGCGCCAGGTGCAGCAGCGACGGCGGCCGCGGCAGATCGATGATCAACAGCGTGCTCGCCACCCTCGTCCCTTCGGCGAACACCCGCGCGGCCGCCGACGGCGACAGGTGGTGAAGCGACAGCGCGAACACGGCCAGGTCGAACTCGCGGTCACCAGCGTCGATCGCGACGGCGTCCATCCGCCGGACCGTCGCGCGCGGGTGCGTCCCGAGCTCACCGGCGGCCATCGCCGCGACCGAGGAGTCGTCGACATCGGTCACCGTCAGCTGTGCGGTCGGATGCCAGTCGAGCAGCCTGCGCGACAGCCCGCCGTGGCCGGCGCCGAGTTCGAGGATCACCGGATCGGGCACGTCGGCCACCTCGGCCATGGCGATCTCGGCGAAGCGTGCGGTGTTGCCGAACCACTCACCGGTGCGCTCCAGGGCCTCGATCACCGCGCGCTTGCGCGCGCCGTCCGACGCGCTGTCGAGGTACTCGGGGCGATCGGTCTGCAACAACCGGTCCAGGCACGAGGCGTCGGGCCCGCCCCGCGGCATCCGTTCGATCTCAGCGGGCGCCCGTGTCATGTAGTCCATGATGGACGACGGACCGCCGACAAGAGGGGAGTGGACGTTGGCCGACTTCGTCGCCGCGATCGACCAGGGCACCACCAGCACGCGGTGCATGATCTTCGACCACGGCGGCGCCGAGGTCGGACGCCACCAACTCGAGCATGAGCAGATCCTGCCCAAGGCGGGCTGGGTCGAGCACAACCCCGTCGAGATCTGGGAGCGCACGGCGGCGGTGATCATGTCGGCGCTCAACAACACGAACCTGTCGGCCACCGACCTCGCCGGGCTGGGCATCACCAACCAGCGTGAGACGACGCTGGTGTGGAACCGCAAGACCGGGCGGCCGTACTACAACGCGATCGTGTGGCAGGACACCCGCACCGACCGCATCGCCTCGGCGCTCGACCGCGACGGCCGCGGCGACGTCATCCGCCGCAAGGCGGGTCTGCCGCCGGCGACGTACTTCTCCGGCGGCAAGCTGCAGTGGATCCTGGAGAACGTCGACGGGGTGCGCCGCGACGCCGAGAACGGTGACGCGCTGTTCGGCACGCCGGACTCGTGGGTGCTGTGGAACCTGACCGGCGGCACCCGCGGCGGCGTGCACGTCACCGACGTCACCAACGCCAGCCGCACCATGCTGATGAACCTGGAGACCCTCGACTGGGACGACGAACTGCTGGAGTTCTTCGGCGTGCCTCGGCAGATGCTGCCGCAGATCCGGCCGTCGTCGTGCCCGCAGCCGTACGGGACGACGCGCCAGGACGGGCCGGTCGCCGGGGAGGTGCCGCTGACCGGGATCCTCGGTGACCAGCAGGCCGCGATGGTCGGGCAGGTGTGTCTGGACGCCGGTGAGGCCAAGAACACCTACGGCACCGGCAATTTCCTGCTGCTCAACACCGGCGAGAAGATCGTCCGGTCGGACAACGGTCTGCTGACCACGCTGTGCTACCAGTTCGGCGACGCGAAACCCGTTTACGCGCTGGAGGGTTCGATCGCGGTCACCGGTTCGGCGGTGCAGTGGCTGCGCGACCAGCTCGGCATCATCAGCGGCGCTGCGCAGAGCGAATCGCTGGCCCGCCAGGTGGACGACAACGGCGGCGTGTACTTCGTGCCGGCCTTCTCGGGACTGTTTGCGCCGTACTGGCGTTCGGACGCGCGCGGCGCGATCGTCGGGCTGTCGCGGTACAACACCAACGCGCATCTGGCCCGCGCGACGCTGGAGGCGATCTGCTACCAGAGCCGCGACGTCGTGGACGCGATGGAGGCCGACTCCGGGGTGCACATGGAGGTACTCAAGGTCGACGGCGGCATCACCGCCAACGACCTGTGCATGCAGATCCAGGCCGACGTGCTCGGTGTGGACGTGGTCAAGCCCGTCGTCGCCGAGACGACGGCCCTGGGCGCCGCGTACGCGGCAGGACTGGCGACCGGTTTCTGGGAGAACACCGACGACCTGCGCGCCAATTGGCAGGAAGGCAAACGCTGGACCCCGCAGTGGAGTGAGGAACAGCGCGAGTTCGCCTACGCCGGTTGGCGCAAGGCCGTGCAGCGGACCCTGGACTGGGTCGACGTCGAGTGATCCCGGATCACCTGGCGTCGATGGCGTCGATCACCGAGCGGGCCCACTCGGCCTCCATCGCGTTGAGCCGCAGGCCGTAGTCGAGGGCGGCGAGCCCGTAGAACAAGCCGTCGTCGGGATTTTCGGAGACGATCTCGGTTCGCAACTTCTCGAGGCGGGCGATCTCGCCGTCGGCGCGGCCGGCCAACTCGGCGAGGTGTTCGCGGGCCTGCGACGGCGACACCTCGCCGAGAAGGAAGATCCGCAGCAGCCGCGGGCTGCGGAACGGCGGGTCGTCGGCCGGGTTGTTCACCCACCGCCGCAACTCGGCGCGGCCGGCGTCGGTGATGCGGTACTCCTTGCGCCCGCGCGGGCCGATCGCGGACACCTCGATCAACCCGCCGTCGGCGAGCTTGTTGAGCTCGCTGTAGAGCTGGCTCTGGGTGGCCGGCCAGACGTTGGCCATCGACTGCTCGAAGAGCCGCAACAGGTCGTATCCGCTGCCCGGCTGCTGCGCGAGCAGGCCGAGCGCCGCGATTCGCAAACTCACCCGCCGATGATAGCTCCACTCTTGACATGTCAGTTGTGACATGTCAGTGTCGGCCTATCGACGTGAGGAGCCACCATGACCGACACCACGGATTCCACCCTGTTCGGCACCGACAAGTTCTTCGAACGCGGCAACTACGCGCCCGTCCCCGATGAACTGACCGCCCACGACCTGCCGGTGCAGGGTGCGATCCCGGCCGAACTCGACGGCTGGTACCTGCGCAACGGGCCGAATCCGCGCCAGGCCAGCGCGCACTGGTTCACCGGCGACGGCATGATCCACGGTGTGCGGATCGAAGGCGGTCGGGCCAAGTGGTACCGCAACCGGTGGGTCCGCACCGAGAGCTTCATCGAGGACTTCCCGCTCTACAACGCCGACGGCACGCGGAACCTGCGCGCCAGCGTCGCCAACACCCACGTGGTCAACCACGCGGGCAAGACGCTGGCGCTGGTCGAGTCGTCGCTGCCCTACGAGATCACCAACGACCTGGAAACGGTGGGCGCCTACGACTTCGGCGGCAAGCTCGCCGACTCGATGACCGCGCACCCGAAGATCTGCCCGACGACCGGGGAACTGCACTTCTTCGGCTACGGCAACATCTTCGCCCCGCACGTCACCTATCACCGCGCGGACGCCGACGGGAACCTGACGGTCAACCGTCCGCTCGACGTGCCGGCGCTGACGATGATGCACGACTTCGCGCTCACACCGTCGTACGCGATCTTCATGGACCTGCCGATCGTGTTCGACCTCGACATCGCGATGAAGGGCGGCGACGACATGCCGTACCGCTGGGACGACGACTACGGCGCCCGGTTCGGCCTGCTGCGCCGCGACGACCCGTTCGGCGAAGTCCGGTGGTTCGACATCGACCCGTGCTACGTGTTCCACGTCGCCAACGCCTACGAAGTCGGCAATACCGTTGTGCTGCAGGCAGTCCGCTACCCGGAGCTGTGGCGGAACAACGGCGGGTTCGAGGCCGACGCGGTGCTGTGGTCGTGGACGATCGACCTGGCCACCGGCGCGGTCACCGAGCGTCAACTCGACGACCGCGCGGTCGAGTTCCCCCGCATCGACGACCGGTTGGCGACGCTGCCCGCCCGGTACGCGGTCACCGTCGGCGACGCGAAACTCGTGCGCTACGACCTGAGCACCGGAGACTCAGTCGAGCACGCCTTCGGCACCACCGACGCGCCCGGCGGCCCCGGCGAGGCGGTGTTCGTGCCGTCGACGTCGGGACCGGCCGACGAGAGCAGCGGCTGGTACCTCGGCTACGTCTACGACCCGGCGCGCGACGGCAGCGATCTGGTGATCATCGACGCCACCGACTTCGCCGGGCCGCCGGTCGCCAGAATCCAGCTACCCCAGCGTGTTCCGTACGGCTTCCACGGGAACTGGATCCCCGCCTGAGCGCGCGCGGTAGCTAACCCCGTGCGCACGGCGACCGGCGTCCTGGGCGCCGCGCTGATGCTGGTCGGCCTGCAGATGTGGTGACTCATCCCGGCGGGGCGAAACCGCCCGGCGACGGCGCCGGTGCGGGACTCGAGGGCGGTGGCGCGCTCGGCCACTGCGGCGGCTGGGGGGCGGGCCCCTGCAGGCGGGCAAGTTCGCGGCGGTGCCGCTCGGCGAGCACCGCGGCGAGCACGAGTTGCGGCGGCGCACCCGGGGGCGGCGGCGGTGAGATCTGCGCGACGACGTCGGAGGCGATCCGGTAGGCCATCTGATCGCGCACCGTGGGTTCCAATTGCCCGGCGCGGGTGAGGTATTGGCGGGCCAGCTCGGCCTGTTCGGCGCGAAGCCCGGACAGCTGCAGCGACGACGCCCACCAGGCCAGTTGCGGCGGCATCGGCGGCGGGGCCGGAATTCGCGGTGCGCGTTCGCTGATCACGATGGTGCCCGCGAAGATGTCGCCGAGGCGTTTGCCTTTCGGGGAGAGCAGGCTGCAGATCACTGCCGGTCCGCCGGTGAGCAACCAGATCTCCACCACCCCGGCCAGAGCGCGAAAGAAGGCCTGGCGGAATCGTTCCGGCCCGCCGTCCTCGGACACCACCCGCAGCCCCATCGCCATCTTGCCCAGCGAGCGCCCCCGGGTGGCCGTCTCGAAGATCAGCGGATAGCCCAGCAGGGTGAGCGCGGTGAAGATGGTCAGGATCGCCGCCGAGAGCGCGGTGTCGAACTGGGTGAGCGTCAGCGTGTAGAGCAGCACGCCGGTCACATACAGCAGCACGACGACCGTGACGTCGATCAGCGCCGAGACCGCGCGCACCGGCAGTTGGGCGATCTGGATGTCGAGGACCACCGCGTCACCGGTCACCACGGGTTCCTGCTGGCGGGCCATAGGCATCCACGCTACTAGGATCCGAAGGCGTGGATGTCGACGCGTTCGTGCTGACGCACCGCCCCACCTGGGACCGGCTCGAAGAGTTGGTCAAGCGGCGCAAACACCTGACCGGCGCGGAAGTCGACGAACTGGTCGACCTCTACCAGCGGGTCTCGACGCACCTGTCGGTGCTGCGCACCAACTCCACCGACGGGGCGCTCGTCGGCCGCCTCTCGGGCCTGGTGGCGCAGGCGCGCTCAGCGGTCACCGGGGCGCACGCACCGCTGTGGCGTGAGTTCGCCCGCTTCTGGACCGTGTCGTTCCCGGTGGTGGCCTACCGCGCGCGATGGTGGTGGCTGAGCACCGGCGCGGCGTTCCTGGTGCTGTCGGCAGTGATCGCGGTGTGGGTGGCGGGCAGCGCGGAGGTACGCGCCACCATCGGCACCCCCGACGAGATCGACCAGTTGGTCAACAACGACTTCGCGTCGTACTACAGCGAGCATCCCGCAGCGTCGTTCGCGCTGCAGGTGTGGACGAACAACGCGTGGATCGCGTTGCTGTGTCTGGGTTTCGCGGTGGTGCTGGGGATCCCGATTCCGTACATCCTGTTGCAGAACGCCGCCAACCTCGGGGTCAACGCCGGGCTGATGTTCGGCGCGGGCAAGGGCGACATCTTCCTCGGCCTGATCACCCCGCACGGTCTGCTCGAGTTGACCGCGGTGTTCGTCGCCGCGGGTGCCGGGATGCGGCTGGGGTGGACGGTGATCTCGCCGGGGCACCGGCCGCGCGGGCAGGTGCTCGCCGAACAGGGCCGCGCGATCGCGGCGGTGGCCGGCGGCCTGGTCGCGATGCTGTTGATCTCGGGGCTGATCGAGGCGCTGGTGACGCCGTCGCCGCTGCCCACCGCGGTCCGCATCGCGATCGGCGTGGCCGCCGAGGTCGGCTTCTTCGTGTACGTGTTCGTGCTGGGCCGCCGCGCCGCCCGTGCGGGTGAGTCCGGTGACCTCGAGGACGCACCGGACCTGGTGCCGACCGGTTAGAGCCGCCCGGTCGCCTTCAGCGCCAGGTAGTGGTCGGCCAGCGCCGGCGCGAGGTCCTCGGGCGCAGCGTCGACGATGTCGACGCCGCGGCGCCGTAACCGCGACGCCAGCTCGGCGCGTTCGTTGCGGCTGCGCTCGGCCGCACCCGCGTTGTAGACCTGCGGTGCGTCGGCGCGGCCCGCCGCGAGATCGGCCACCCGCGGATCGGCGACCGCGGCGATCAGCACGCTGTGCCTGGCGGTCAGCTGGGCCAGCACGGTCATCAGCCCCTCGTCGAGCGCCGAGGCGTTGAGGTCGGTGAGCAACACCACCAGCGCGTGCCGCCGGACCCGCCGCTGGACGGCGGCGACCATCGCGGCGGCGTCGGACTCCACCAGCGCCGGTTCGATCGGCGCCATGGCCTCGACCAGGCGGGCCAGCAGTTCGGCGCGCGAGGCGTTGACCACCCCGGCCCGCAGCACCTGGTCGTGGGCCAGGAAGTCGACGTGGTCGCCGGCGCGCGACGCCAACGCCGCCAGCAGCAGCGCGGCGTCCATCGACCAGTCCAGCCGCGGCCATCCCGACGGGTCGTCGGTGGTGGGGTCCACACCGACGCGGCCGGCCGAGGTGCGGCCGGTGTCGAGCACGATGACGACCCGCTGATCGCGTTCGGGGCGCCAGGTGCGTACCACCACGTCCGCGCGCCGCGCCGACGCGCGCCAGTCGATCGAGCGCACGTCGTCGCCGATCACGTATTCGCGCAGCGAGTCGAACTCGGTGCCCTGACCGCGGATCAGCACCGGTGTGGTGCCTTCGAGCTCCCGCAGCCGGGCCAGCCGCGCCGGGAGATGCTTACGGGACAGGAACGGTGGCAGCACCCGCACCTGCCACGGCACCCGGTGCGACCTCTGCCGGCCCGCGATGCCCAGCGGCCCGATCGACCGCACGGTGACCGCCGCGGACTCCTGATCGCCGCGCCGCAGCGGGTACAGCGTGGTGGTCAACGAAACCCGTTGACCCGGATCAACTTTCACCGGGTGGGTGCGCGGTTCGGCGCGCGCGCTCGGCGCCCACGCGTCGCGGATCACCCCACGCACCCGCCGCGACCCCGTGTTCTCGACGAGCAGCACCGCGTCGACCCGCTGACCGAGCCGCGCGGTGACGTCCCCGGACCGCGTGAACGTCAGCCGCCTGGTGCTGCCGGCAAGCGCCGCGTCGAACCCGACGAGCAGCGCCAGACCGGCCAGCAGCGCGACAAAAGTGGTTGCGGGCCAGGGTGACACCGTGATCGGCAGGACGCAGAGTCCTGCGACCAGCGCGGCCCGCCCGGTGAGAACCACTACCGCGGCACCGGCACTGCCGCGAGGATGCCGTCGAGCACACCGTCGGGCGTGGCGCCCTCGAGTTCGGCCTCGGGCCGCAGTTGGATGCGATGCCGCAGCGTCGGCCGGGCCATCGCCTTGACGTCGTCGGGGGTGACGTAGTTGCGGCCCGACAGCCAGGCCCACGAGCGGGCGGTGCCCAAAAGCGCTGTGGCTCCGCGCGGTGAGACACCCAGCTGCAGCGACGGCGAATTACGGGTCGCGGCAACGAGGTCGACGATGTAGCCGAGTACCTCCTCGCCCACGAGGACCTGCTGGACGGCCTCGCGGCCGGCGTTGAGCTCCGCGACACCGGCGACCGGCTGCACGGTCGACAGGTCCCGCGGGTCGAATCCGGCGACGTGGCGGTCCAGGATCGCGATCTCCTGCTCACGGTTCGGCAGCGGGACGTGCAGTTTGAGCAGGAACCGGTCCAGCTGCGCCTCCGGCAGCTGGTAGGTGCCTTCGTATTCGACCGGGTTCTGGGTGGCGGCCACGATGAACGGTTCCGGCAGCAGGCGGGCCTCGCCCTCGACGCTGACCTGACGCTCCTCCATCGCCTCCAGCAGCGCCGCCTGGGTTTTCGGCGGCGTGCGGTTGATCTCGTCGGCGAGCAGCAGGTTGGTGAACACCGGGCCCGAGCGGAACTCGAATTCGGCTGTGCGGGCGTCGTAGATGAGCGAGCCGGTGACATCGCCGGGCATCAGGTCGGGAGTGAACTGCACCCGCTTGAAGTCCAGAGCCAGCGCGGCGGCGAGCGTGCGCACCAGCAGGGTTTTGGCGACGCCGGGCACCCCCTCGAGAAGCACGTGGCCGCGGCACAGCAGCGCGATGACCAGCCCGCTGACCACGGCGTCCTGGCCGACGACGGCCTTGGCGATCTCGTCGCGCAGCGCCAGCAGCGCGGTGCGCGCCGCCTCCTGATCCGCCGCCTCCTGATCCGCTGGCGCCTGATCCGCCTCCGGTTCCTGCTCCGGCGCGTCCTCTGCTGCGAGATCCTGCTCGGGGACGTCCTCTGCTGGGAGATCCTGGTCTGGGGTGGGCTCCGTCACGACTGTGCGACCTGCCTTTCGAGGTTGTCGAGTTCACGTGCGAGGGCGACGAGTTCGGCGTCGTCAGCGGGGACCGGGCCGAACATCGTATGCGTCACGATCTGGGCATCGACGCCGCTGTGGTTCGAGATCAGCTGGACGATCGCGGCGGCGTCGGTGTTGGCGCCGAAGCCCAGGCGCGGCGCCATCCGCTGAAGTGCGGCGGCACGCAGCGCCTCGGCCGCGCTGTCGCGGGCCCGCTGCGACCGGTACAGCCGGCCGCGGCCCTCCACCGTCTCGGACGCCCGCACCACCACCGGAAGTGGTTCGGCGACCAACGGGCCGACCCGCCTGGCCCGCCACACGGCCAGCAGCAGCACCACCACGACCAGCTGCAACCCCAGCCAGACCACCTGCTCGGGAATCAGGTCGGCGAGCGTCCCGCCACCCTGGGCCGCGCCCTCGGTGAATTGCGGTGCGTACCAGATCATCCGCGGGTTGGTGCCGGCCAGATTCATCGCCAGCGCGGCGTTGCCCTCCTTGAGCAGGCCGCCGTTGGTCATGAACTCGGAATTGCCGACGACGGTCACGTCGCGCCCGTCGGCGTTGAATCGGACCAGGGTGCCCCCGTAGCAGCGGATCAACGCGATGTCGTCGTCGGCCTCGTAGGCGTTGGCGCCGCCGAACTGCACCGCGCCGGCCAGCTGCGCCTCGCGCAGGGCGCAGTCCAGGTGTCCGCCGCCGCCGAACGCGGCACCCTTGCCCAGTTTCAGTTGCGGCGCCAACGCTTCGCGGGTGCGTGACATCGGTTCGACGAGAAGGCGGTCGCCGGGCAGTGCGGCGAGGCGATCGAGGATCGCCTCGTCGACGAGGTGGTAGGTCTGCACAACGACGAGCAGCGTGTCCGGTCGCGCCGCCGCCTCGACGGCCGCGATGTCAGCGGCCTCGACGACCTCCACACCGTGCTCGCGCAGCAGCGTGATCAGCGCCCGCGCGCCGTTCGGCGAAGTCGCGGTCGGGTCCATGTGTCCGCCGGGGCGTGGTGCAGTGAAATACGCTGTGACAGCGCCTAATCCGATGATCACCGCCAGCGCGAGAAGTACCCAGCGGGTGGTGCGCCACCGCTGAGTGCGAGGAATCGCTTCGGTGTGTCCGCTCATCGCACCTCGGCCCAGGCGTCGGGTGCGGCGGCTACGGCGTCCGCGGTGGTGGGTGCGACGGCGCGCGTGCCGAGATGGTCGTCGAGGTCCGCGA
Source organism: Mycolicibacterium flavescens (assembly GCF_001722335.1). Taxonomy (GTDB): domain Bacteria; phylum Actinomycetota; class Actinomycetes; order Mycobacteriales; family Mycobacteriaceae; genus Mycobacterium; species Mycobacterium flavescens. The sequence goes on along the minus strand of NZ_MIHA01000015.1, from coordinate 125,905 downwards.
CGGCGAGGTAGGCGGTCTCGGTGCCCGGCCGCTCACCGTAGGTGACGTCGTTGAACGCCGTCGCCGCCGAGGCGAGTTCGGCGTTCAGGTGCGGCAGTTCGCGGCCCGCGTCGCGGGCGAGTTCGGTGGCGGTGCGTCCGGGCACCGGGTCGAGCACGCCGGTTTCCTCGAGGCGGCGGGCGACCGCCCGCAGCCGGTGCCGGATCGCCGCGGCCCAGTCACCCGCTTCGGCGCAGCGCTCGGCGGCGGCGCGGTGTTCGGCCGCGGACATGTCGTGGCTGTCGAACAACGCCGGTCGGCTCCGGTTGGACCGCACCGCCCGTCGTGCGGTCCGGATCGCCAGCAGCACGGCGAGCACCAGCAGCACACCGAGCACCGACAGCGTCACCCAGCCGCCGGGGACAGAGGCGCCTTCGGAGGCCAGCCGGTAGATCAGGTCGTCGATCCACTCGCCGATGCGGTCGGTCAGAGAAGGCTTGGGATAGATCGGCTTTGCGAGTTCGCGTTGCGCTGCGTCATGAGCGGCATCGCTGTCGATGTCTATGGTCGGCACGTCAGTTCGGGCGGGTCAGCCAGAGATGGTCGGTGGAATCGGACGGGGCGGCAGGACCGTGAGCGGCACCGGTCTGGAGTACCAGATCGAACGCCTCGCTGCGAATCCGGCTGTCGGTGTACTGCAGTACCACCACCCCGGCGCTGAACGGGGCGGTGATGATCTGGCCGATCGCGCCGCCCACCGCCAGCAGCGTTAGGGCGAGCATCGCCAGCGCGGTGGTCTCGACGGACAGCAGCATGATCTGCCCGCCGAGGCTGAACGGGATCGCCACCGCGCTCGCGATGAGCTGGGCGACGATCATCGCGAGCAACCGGATCCCCAGCACCCGCCAGAAGTCCCGTTTGACGAGCTTGAACGACCGGGTCACGGCGCTGATGATGTCGAGGCGCTCCAGCACGATGATCGCGGGCACGAAGGTCAGCATGGTGCCGAAGAACAGCAGTGCGGCCAGTGTCGCGACCACCACCGGGATCGCGATCACCGTGGCGGCCAGCCCACCGGCGGCGAACCCAACCCAGAAGATCAATCCGACCGCGACGGCCAGCAGCAGCACCGCGGCGACCACCTCGAGCACAGAGAACCCGATCAGCGCCCACAGCCGGCTGCGAAGCCGCTGCCACGCTTCGCCGATCGTGATGCCCGAACCGAACACGGCCCTGCCGACGACGACGGTGAGCAGCCCGCTGAGCAGTATCGACGCCAGCCCCGTCGCGACCACCGCCGCTAGGCTCGACAGCGACGAGCTGATCAGCACACCCGTCGACACCTGCTCGCCGGTCAGCGTCGGCGCCAGTTCGCCGCCCGCCGCCAGCGGCCCCGCCGACAGCACGAGCGCGAGGAGCTGGGTGATCACCACGACGATCGTGGTCAGGCCGAGGGTGGCCTTCGGGTTCGCCCGGATGTAGGACACCGCGCCGTTGAAGATGTCGGACAGCGTCAACGGGCGCAGGGGGATGATGCCGGGCTTCAGCGGCGGCGGGGTCCAGCTTTGCGGCGCGTACCCGTATCCCGGAGGCGGCCCGTAGCTCGGAGGCGGCCCGTAGCCGGGAGGCGGGGCGTATCCGTATCCGGGCGGCGGCGGCCAGTAACCCGGTGGTGGGTTCGGTTGTGGTGGGTACTGAGACGGCGGGCCTGGGGTCCCGGACCCGCCGGCGTCGGTACTCATGGGCACCATCCTGTCGAGGACGGTGCGAATTGACAACGTCGTCGGGGGGTCGTCAAGGGCCTGTGGCGGTCGGGCGCGGCGTAACTTGGGCTCATGGCGGATCTCAAGGAGCGGTTGCGGGCGGACCTGACGGCAGCGATGAAATCGCAGGACAAGCTGCGCACGGCGACGCTGCGGATGCTGCTGTCCGCGATCCGCAACGAGGAGGTCTCCGGCAAGGAGTCCCGCGAGTTGACCGACGAGGACGTCCTCAAGGTGCTCGCCAGAGAGTCCAAGAAGCGCGGCGAGTCAGCCCAGATCTACACCCAGAACGGCCGCGGTGAACTGGCCGCCAACGAGCACGCCGAAGCCCGGGTCATCGACGAGTACCTGCCGACGCCGCTGACCGAGGCCGAACTCGCCGACGTGGCCGACACCGCCATCGCCCAGGTCGCCGAGGAGATCGGGGAGCGGCCGGGCACAAAACACATGGGCCTGGTGATGAAGGCCGCGACGGCGATCGCCGCCGGTAAGGCCGACGGCGCCCGGTTGTCGGCGGCGGTCAAAGCCCGGCTGTGAGGAACCGGCAGTCGTTTTCGCCGTCGAAGGCTCGGGTACCCCGCGCACATGACGCGGTTCGGCTACACCCTGATGACAGAGCAGAGCGGCCCTAAAGAGCTTGTCCGCTACGCGGTTTCGGCGGAGGAGGCGGGATTCGACTTCGAAGTCTCCTCTGACCACTACTTCCCGTGGCTGTCGTCGCAGGGACACGCGCCGTATGCCTGGTCGGTGCTCGGCGCGGTGGCTCACGCGACCGAACGCGTCGAACTGTTCACCTACGTGACCTGCCCGACGATGCGCTACCACCCGGCCGTCGTCGCGCAGAAGGCCGCCACTCTGCAGATCCTCGCCGACGGCCGCTTCACACTCGGGCTCGGCACCGGCGAGAACCTCAACGAACACGTGGTCGGTAAACGGTGGCCCACCGTCGCGCGCCGCCAGGAGATGCTGCGCGAGGCGATCCAGATCATCCGCGAGCTGTTCACCGGTGAACTCGTCGACTGGAAGGGCGAGTACTTCGAGGTGGACTCCGCGCGGCTGTGGGATCTGCCCGAGACACCCGTGGCGATCGCCACCGCGGTCTCCGGTGAGCGGTCGGTCGAGACGTTCGCACCGCTGTCGGACCACCTGATCGCCGTGCAACCGGACAAGGATCTCGTCGACGCATGGCATGACGCCCGCCGGGCCACCGGGTTGCCCGGCGACGCGCGCGTCGTCGGGCAGATCCCGATCTGCTGGGACACCGACCGCGACGCCGCCGTCGCGCGGGCGCACGACCAGTTCCGTTGGTTCAGTGGCGGCTGGGCCGTCAACTCCGACCTGCCGACCACCGCCGGGTTCGACGGTGCGACGCAGTACGTGCGCCCCGAGGACGTCGCGGAGTCGATTCCGTGCGGGCCGGACCTCGACGCGATCGTCGAGTCGGTCAGCGCGTACTGGGAGGCCGGGTTCACCGACATCGCGATGGTGCAGATCGGCGACGAAGGCCAGGAGCAGTTCCTCAAGGAAGCGGCCGCTCCGCTGCTCGACAAGCTGCGCAGCGCAGCCAACTAGAAGGGACCGACCATGCCCACCGGAAAAGGCATCTACGACGACGACAACGCCGACGAGCGGGCCAAGCAGAAGGCTCAGCGCACCGGCCCGACCGACGAAGGCGGCGAGGGCGGCATGGCGACGCGGGAGAACGCCCCGGACGTCGCCGAGTCCGGCGGCGAACCGACCGCCTGATCTATTCGGCCTCGCGGCCCTGCCTGCTGCGCCGGTAGGCCGAGCGGCGGAAGTCGCCCAGCCACCGCGGCGCCAACTCGACCTCGGGGTCGCTGTGCATGGCCGGGTCGAACGCGATGTCATCACAGCTGGGGTCGACGTGGCGCAGCGTCAGCCGCGCGAGCGGACGGAACCCGCCGGTCGACGGCGCCTGGTCGACCGCGAACGTCACGTTCGTCGTCGCGATCGCCTCCTCGATGGCGGCCAGCGACAACCCGGGCCCGTCGACCCCGGACGCCAACCGGGCCCGCACCCACCACAAGCGGTCGTGGTAGCGCAACGGCATCAGGCTGGAGAACGTCGCGCCGGTCCAGGACGCCGCCGGCGCGAGGGCGATGCGACTGCCTGCGAGCGTGGACGCCAACAGCACATCCCACGGTCCGCACGACCGCAGATCCGGTGGCGGCGGGATGCGCCAGGCCAGCCCGGCGACGTCCGGGGCTGCGCCCGGCAACCCGACGCCCTTGGAGACGCGCGCGAGGATGTCGCACGACTGCATGGGCAGCCCGTCGCCTTCGGGGGCGACCCGTTCGAGGATTCCCTCGGCCATCACCCCCGAGGGGTGGAACAGTCGGCGGCTACGGAGGGCGGCGCCGAAACGGATCGGCAGGGCGGCGATGTCGGAGGCTTGCACGGTAGCTGGGTGCCCGTCGGATCGCCTGGTAAAACGGCGGCTCGCGTTTAGCCTCACCGCGACGGGGGCATTAATTCGGGGCAGTGCTGCGCCGCATCGGGTTGTGCGCAGCAGAAGATTTTGTCGAAAGGCCGACGTGACAACCGCATACACCGATGTCCGCGATCCGGTTATCGCCGACCAGGGCGTTTACGTCCCCCAAGAAGATTCGCGTCTGCTCATCGATGTCATGGACAGCGCCGGGTTGGCGCGCGGTCGGCACGTCGTCGACCTGTGCACCGGGAGCGGCGTCGTCGCGATCGGTGCCGCCGGCCAGGGCGCCGCGTCGGTGACGGCGTTCGACATTTGCCCCAAGGCCGTGCGATGCGCGCGGTCCAACGCGCTCGCCGCGGGCGCCGATATCGACGTCCATCTCGGATCATGGGCGCGGGCAGTCGAATTCGGCCCGTTCGATCTGGTGACATGCAATCCGCCGTACGTGCCGCACGATCCGTCGGCCGATTGCGACCCGCTGCCGTCGTACGTGGGCCCGCCCCGGGCATGGGATGCCGGCTACGATGGCCGTCTCGTGCTCGACCCGTTGTGCGCGTCGGTGCCGCAGCTGCTCAACCACGGTGGCTCGCTGCTGCTGGTGCAATCGGAGTTCTCCGATCCGCGCCAGACGCTCGGCGCGCTCGCCAGCTGTGGCCTCGACGCCGAAATCGTTGCCCGGCAGTGGATCCCGTTCGGCCCGGTGCTGACCTCGCGCGCCGAGTGGCTGGAGGAGACGGGCCGGCTGGAACCCGGCCGCCGCGAGGAGGAGCTGTTGGTCATCCGGGCGGACAAGCCGTGAGCGACGCCGAACCGCGCACCGTGCGGGTCGTGCCCAACGGCCCGCTGATGGTGCAGGGCCCGGTGCGCATCGAGATGCCCGACGGCAGCGTCGTGTCCTCGGACCGATTCATGGTGGCGATCTGTACGTGCCGGCGCAGCAAGGACTATCCGATGTGCGACACCAGTCACCGGTGCCGCAAACGCGCCGACGCGCCCGCCAAGCGGAACGCGTCGGCCACCGCGTCAGTCGAGCGGTCGGCGTAGCGAGGACCGGTTCCCGGTCCAGCACTTCATCATGTGATCGGCCAGCCGGTCCTCGACGACATCGCGGGCGCGGATGCCGAACACCACGTCACGATCCAGGTGCGGCTCCCTGGCGACCAGGTCGCCCACCACATCGGTGCGCACGATCTGCTCGTGGACGGCGTCGGCCACCACGTGCTCCTGGTAGAAGGCCACGCACGCATCCGGGGCGCCCATCCGCCTGAGTGCCTCGACCAGACGCCGCGACCCCGGTGAGGACGTGATCTCGGTCGACGCGAAGTGGCCGATCGACGCTCCGCGCAGCTCGCGGTGCAGGCCGAACAGCGACATCAGGTTGACCGACGCCAGCGCGTCGGCGGGCACGTTGTCCAGATAGCCCAGGTACGACGAGTTCAGGCCGGCGGCGTCCATCAGCTGCGCGTACAGGTGCTGGTGCACGTAATCGCCACGGCCACCGCCGAATTCGTCGAACTCGACCGCGACGAACGCGGCCTTCGAGTGGCCGGCGAGCCGCGGGATGGTGAACGCGTGCGGGTCGCCCTCCTTGAGGTGGTAGACCGAGCGGTGCACGAAGTACTCGAGCATCTGCTCCCAGGTGCCCTTGTCGCGCAGGTAGTAGGACGGGCCGTCACCGTCGACCGGCTCGACCGAGAGCTTGTCCATCTCGGCCTCGGCGGTTTCGTCGGGCCCGATCTCGCCGACGTCTTGGCGGACCGCGTCGAGGAACGCCTCCTCGAACCGGCCGCGCAGGTGCAGCAGCGCGGGGTTCCACTCCCAGCGCGCACTCACGTCGGCGAAACCGCGGTAGTGCAACTCGTAGCAGATGTAGAGCGCGAGCTGGAGGTCCAGACCGTACGGGTCGGCGTCGAACATCGGCACGTCGATCGGACGCAGAGGCAGGGACGGGCGGCCGCGCTGCAGCAGTTCGATGATCGCGGCGGACAGCGGCCCGACGGCCTTCGGCAGGGCAGGTTCGACAAGCGTCGACGGAAGAGTCACGCCTGTTCGATACCCGGGTATGCGCCGGTCAAACCCATATCAGCGGGTCACGGCACGGACGTGCGGCAATAGCGGTGGTTTGGATTTAAAGTGGGGCGGGTAAGTCGCCTACAACGTCGTGTGCCGAGGGGGCGATGACATGTTCAGTGTTGAACTCTTTGTAGGTCTGTATCTGTGCGGCTGGGTGATCGTTTCACAGGGCCTGTACATCGCCGGTAGGCGCTTCGCGGTCGACCGCGCACCTGGCGAGCACCCGATTCTGCTCAGCCTCGTGGGGGGCGCGGTCTGGCCGCTGGTCCTGATCGGTGTGTTCGAGCTGAGCTCGGTGGTTGTCTACACGAAGGTGCAGAACAAACCCGGCCCCGGCGTCGGCATCCTGGCCTGACTTCCACCTGACGCCTCCTTTGAGGCTTGAGGCGGGGCTGATCGCCAATTTTTGACAGCAAGAAGGCCCCGAACCAGAGCACCGGTCGGGGCCTCTCACTTGCGGCACACGAGTCGGGGTGGCGGGATTCGAACCCACGACCTCTTCGTCCCGAACCACGACACCAGCGAGTTTGATTGAGTTGACGTCGTTGGGCAGCGTGAGGAACTGCAGGTCAGCGGTGTTGGTTGGGTTGGGTGTCACGGACGGCATGTGAATCAACTGCGGACTGACTGCGGACCACAGCGAATGGAGTTGATCGACAATGGCCGACGCTTTGGTGATCAGGAGAAGTCGGACAAGCAGTCCCACTTCATCCTCTGAGCCCGCAGTGTGAGGTGCACGTCACGTGCGAGACGTACGTACACGTCGAAGCAATCCGCTCAAGCCGGACTCCTAGTAGTAAGGGCGGTCGCGTCTACCGCGACAGTGATCAAAATTTCCGATGAATGATCGCGCCCGCCGGGGTGGCGTGTCAGCATCTACTCGCTCGAGCGGTGACCAGAACACGGTGGCATTTCGTTAGCCAGTCGGCACCACGGAGCGGTTGACGGCATGGACAATAGATCTGTGCGGGCTGCGGGGTTCAACGTCGAGGCAGGGACGCTGCTGCTGGCCGTCGTGGAACGCTCCGATGAAGGACCGGCGACGCCAGTGCCCGTTACGACTCCTAAGCTGACGCCTGCAGACTTGCCCGAAGCGCAGAGTCTCCGCGACCTCGCCAAGCGGGTGGAACAGGAACTCCAGGCCGCACGGGTAGATGCGGTGGGGCTCGTCCATACGCGCGCGTTCAGGAATCTGCATTACAACCAGGTCTACGCCCGGGTAACAGCGATCTGCGCGGTCATGTTCGCGGCCGCTGAGCTGAATGTCGGCTATGAAACCCTGACCACGGAGACGATTGGAACGGCGGTCAGTTGCCCACCGAAGTCGCTCGGCACATTCAACTTCGCCGTGCTGGGCTTCGACCAACGGCCGAGGTTCTGGACGACAGGATTGGCTGAGGCGTATGCCGCTGCCTACACATTGGTCGGAGGCACGACGTGACGGCGCCTGCTCAGATGCCGAGTGAACCCAACATCCCGAGCCTCGAGCGTTCCCGTCCACTCCGTTTGGCCTTCGAGTGCCTGCAGACGCTGCCCGAAGGCTCCAACCCGGTGCGCGTCTGGTGGGATGAGAATCTGCAGTGCGAGCAGGTCGGAAAGCGGGTCGACCTCTCAAATCTCGATGACGTGCTGCCGGAGCCAGCAATCCTGCGACAGATTCGGCACGACCACGTGGTGCCGATCCTCGCTGCGCCGGTTGTAGACGGCTTTCCGCAACCGATGCGGGTGATCGAGATCGTCACCCCGTACTACAAACGGGGCAGCCTGACCGACGCGTTCATCCGCGGCGAGCGATTCGGCCCTACGGAAACAGTACGCATCGTGCAAGCCGCATTGCGCGGGTTGGGACACCTCCACGAGGTGCATGGCATCCTGCACCGCGACATAAAGAGCCCCAACATCCTGTTGACCGAGGACGAATTCCTCGCCAGGATAGGAGACTTGGGTTGCGCAGGCCGCATCGGCGAGGACGGGCGCACCCCGGCACTGGACATCCCCACCCTGTACAGCCCGCCCGAACTGGTCGGAACAGGCATTCTTACCCGGGCAAGCGACTTGTATCCGATGGGGCTCGTGCTGCTCGAGCTGCTCAAAGGCGGATTCGACTATGACGCGTACCCTAAGTCTGACGTCGTGCGTCGTCTGCTGCGAGGCGTCTCTCCGCTGTCGATGGCCGAGCGTAGCCACCCCATCTGGGCATCGCGATCACTGCGTCGAATCCTGAACAAGTCCTTGCATTCTGTTCCCGGCCAACGCTTTCAGACTGCAAGCGAGATGGACAATGCCCTGTCTAGAGCCCGTGTCATCGACTGGGCGGAGACCGACACGCTTCGATGGGAAGCGCCGTTCCGCCACCACCGCGGCCGCCGCGTCCGCGTTGAGGCCGTTCAGCGACGCAAGGGCGGATTCCGTCTATCGACGCAGATCAACAGCGGCAATGGATGGCGCCGCTATGGCTTGGCCGACCTCGATGTCGAAGCTCTTGATTCATCCCGTGCCCGTAGCTTGTTCGACCAGGCGACAGATAGGGCCATCGTCCGCTGAGCTGCTCGCTCCACTGCTCGCCGCTCTGACTCGGTGAGCGCCGCCGACAATCCATCGATTTCATCCCGCCGGCTCCTGTCGATTTCCCACGTTGCTTGAGGGCTCACGCCTCTCGGGACGAGCCAGCCGTTCAGCGTCAAGTCGTCGAAGACGGCATCGGCGGCTGATTCGGTTACCCCGCGACTGTCAGGCTTTAACCGGCGTAACGCCCGTTGAGCAAGGCCGGAGGGAAGCGCCTGCAGCACTTCCTCGATGAGTGCTTGACGAATCCATGAATCTCGGCGTAATTCAGCGCCGACCTGTTCGGCGTGTCGCCGCAGGGCGTCGACCGCAACCAGTACGACCGCATTCGGGGTCAGAAGCGGCTGGTCCATGCGCTCAAAGTTACTACGCGTTACGCGTCACGCGTAGTTATTGCTGCAGTTACGATCTAACCGTGTCACTGGCTGAAAGCAACGAATTGCGGCAGTTGTCGCGCGTGTTGTTCGGCCAGGCCCATCGTCTGTCGGTGATGGTGGGAATTGCCCGCGGCGGGAAAGAATTCGCCCTCTCCGAGCTCGCTGACGAACTGGGATTTGAGTATCTGAGCAGCATTCAAGACCCGATCAGGGATCTTGAAGCCTCGGAGTTGATCTCGCGGATACCAAAGGTAGCCAACAAGGTTCGCTTCCGCAAGAACAAGAGCTACGCCTGGAAGTGGGCTGAGGAGCTCGCGTCCCGGTACCCCGAGCAATGATTGGCCGGATCAATGATTTCGATGCCGCGGTGATGTTTAGTTGCGGTTCGATCGAGTTCGCGTGAGTGCCCACCTAATCCCCCGAGCCGTCTTTTCAACGCGCCCATGCCGCACTCGACGCCAACTGAACGCCCGCCAAGAGAAGTTCGCGGCGGCCAGTTAACCGACGCGATGGTGTGTCGCCGTCCTTGGAGTCCGACGACACATCCGAATCCGTCTGTTTGACGGATCGTTGGAGATGGCCTGTGAGAGCTGGTGCCGCCCGACCGTGGGCTACAGGGTCGTCAACTCGAGGGTAGGCCCAGCTTGTCGAAGAAGGCGCGGTTCCGCTCGGTCGCCGCATTGACCAGCCCGTCGAAGCTCATGACTTCGATGTAGGCCTTGGCGTTGTCGTTGAAGCCGAAGTATCCGAGGCCGTCATGGGTCGGCCGCAGGTTGGAGACCTCGCACCGCTCGATCATCTTGTCCGTCAGGTCCGCGACGATGTAGCAGAACGCCGGCGGGTCCTGAGTCGGCGGGATCGGCCTCCCGGTCGCCGTTAGTACACCACCGGCGCGAACCCTCTTCACGTAGTCGAGGCACTGCTGTATCGGGTTCTTGTCCTCGGTGGCGTCCTTGCGCATGGGGCGCTTGATCTCGACCACAACGATCGACGGCAGGGGCAGTCTCTCTCCTTCAGCTGCGAGTACAGGTGAGTCGACGAGCCGCGTCGCGAGGATGTCGGGCTCTTTGGTGGACTCGTCCCCAGTGATCGGCATGCTCTTGAGCGTCTTATCAGAGGCGAGGTAGTCGTGGAAGGCAAGTCGCTCGTCGATGATCCACAGGTTGGACGCGTCGGTGGCGATGTCGTTGGACTCCGTTCGCATCGGGATGATCAGTGAATGGATTGCGTCTTCGCGGCTGTATTTCCCGTCCGTGTCCGCCCGGATCAGACGCGCGAGTAGATCCAGTACCGTCCGGCGGCGTGACACGTATGCGGCCAGGTCAGATTGATTGATCTCGCTGACGGTGCTGAGGTACGCAGCAAGACGTTCCGCGTAATCCTCCGCCGGCTCGGAATCGGCCTCTGCGGAGATCTGCTGGCCCTGCACGAACGCTTCCGCCTCGATCTTCTGTAGATGCCCATGGAGCTGGAGCTCGAGGTCCTGATCCTTCACCGAGGGGTCGACCGTAATGCCGCGCTCCTCGATCCTGGCCAGCACCGGCCGGTACCGCGGGGCGCGTGTGCTCACGAAGTCGTGGACCCGCTGCTTGCCTTGTGTGCGGGCTGAATCAAGCGGCTCCTTCAGCATGTTCCCGATTTCCTGGAGCACGGCAGCCCGGATGTCGTCCAGCGCGAGGTCGTCGCCGAGCTGGTCGCCCTCAATACGGTCGGCGATATCGAACGCCGTCCGGTCGGACCGAACGCGTTCGTCGAGGTAGCCCGACGTCAGGTAACACGCGTAGACGAACTCACCGGACTCCCCGTCCTTGAGCCTGCCATGAAGCCCTGGGACCTTCCCGTTCAAGTTCTCTTCGATGACGACACGGCTCGCCGCGCACCAGTGGAGGCGAGGGACGGAGGTGCGCGCGGAAGGCTTGAGGCGCAGGTTCAGCATGTCGAACCGTTGCCCCTCGACCTCGATTGTTGACGACGACATCTTTGAGTCCACGAACTCGTCCATCAGGTCGGCCAGGGACACCGCCTCGTCGTCGTCCGCGACCACCACCACGGGCGCGCCTCCGGGCCGGAGGAAGTACCAGATGCAGTGTTCGAGCACCTCACGCGCAATGGCATCGACACCCTTCGGCGCGTACTGCTGAAACGTCTTCTTGAACCCATCGAGGTGCACTTCAGCTCCGGGCTGTGTGAACCCGTCCGTATCGCCGTCGTCCTCAACCTCGCGGTCGATCGAGAACCTGAACTGGCGACCCCGGAGTGTGCCGGTTTCGTCCTCGTACGTGCTGCGCACCGATACCCTGTCGAATGCTTTGAGCCAGAGGAGCCGTCCCACGCCACGGCAGCCGAGGTCTGACTTATAGTCGCTGTCCAGGGTCTCGAACGAGGAGAGGTTCGCCGACGTGAATCCCACGCCGTCGTCCTTCACGGTGAATCCGACGATCGGCTTCATGGGAGCACGACCGGGACCCGCGGCGCCGAAGTCAAACTCCGCCTGGGCGTCGCGGTGCACCTTCACGTCGACCCGCCCTGGACGGTTTGGGTCTTTGGGCCGTGCGTCGATCGACTGGATGCTGTTCACTATCGCCTCAAGGAGCGGTAGCAGGGCGTGACTCTTGGGCAGGCTTGTGTTCCGGACTCGACCCGCCAGCGAGGTGGTCAGTGCCATGGTGTCCCCCTACCTCAGTCGAGCGCCTAAGCCTATAGGCGGAGTTCAGCCTCCGGCGGGGTATCGCCGCGGGGTCCAAACCCTGGCGCATGTCTGGCGCAATCGTGATCGTCTCACTGATGGCCGACAGCTCCGCACTGACATCGCTGTCGCCGGAGCGACGCTGCCTCGGCAGTGGATATCTGCGTCTGTGAACAGAGCCAAGTTTCCAGGTGCCGATGTATCAGTGGTCAACCTCGGTGTCCGACTCGGACTCAGTCGCCCGGCTGTGCGGTCATCGCCGCGTATCGGTTAAACAGCAGCTGCTGGCGGACGGTTTCGTCAACATTTCCGTCAATCCCGAATTTCCAGGACTCAGACGCCACCCATCGCATCGCTGCACCGCTCATGTCTGCGGGCGACCCTTGCGATAACGAACTCCGCGGCACCGCCCTTACAACGACGCCGGCCACGAGCACCTTCTAAATGCAAGGACCGATGCCGCTGATTGCCCTCGCAATCCTCGCAGAACAGTGTCTTGCGCAGTGCCCGATTGGGTGTGGACGCAATATCGTCCGTCGATAAGCGGCCTGCTGTACTGGCGTAGGGGTCATATTCGGGCGGGGCGAATTCCACGCTGACGGGTTTGGTTGGCAGCCGGTCGCCACCTTTTTGATTCGTATGCCTGTTGACTTCCCGCGTATGGGCGACGGCGCGAAGCGGTGTTCAGGTTGTGCTGGTGTTTGGTTTGGTGGGCCACCAGCTGGCTTCGCGTAGGAGTGTGGCGATGGCGGGCACGGTGAGGGTGCGTACGAGGAAGGTGTCGAGCAGTAGTCCGAATCCGATGATGAGGCCGGCTTGGATCATGATGGCCACCGAGCCAACCATGAGGCCGAACATGCTGACGGCGAAGATGAGGCCGGCGGAGGTGATGACGGCGCCGGTGTTGGCGACGGTGCGCAGCACGCCGACGCGGATGTTGCTTCCGGATTCTTCGCGTAGTCGGGAGACGAGCAGCATGTTGTAGTCGGCTCCGACGGCGACGAGGATAATGAATGCCAACAGTGGTACGGGCCAGGCGATTTCCTGCCCAAAGATCCATTGGAATACCAGGACGCCGAATCCGATCGAGGCGAGGTAGTTGAGCAGGACGGTGCCGAGAAGATAGATCGGTGCCAGTAGTGCGCGCAGCAGCAGCACCAGGATGATGCCGACAATGACGGTGGTGGCGAGGGCCAGTTGGGCGAAGTCTGCCCACAGGAGCCGTTGGATGTCGGAATTGACGGCTGGGAAGCCGGCGACAGAGACGGTGGCGTCAGAAAGCGAGGTGTTGGGCCGTGCGGTGTTGGCGGTGTTGGTGATGCGGTTGGCGAGGTCCATGGCTTCGACGCTGTAGGGGTCGTGGCTGGTTTCGATCATGAACCGTGCTGTTTTGCCGTCGGGTGAGAGGAATTGCTTGGCGACGTCGGTGAATTGGCGGTTCTCGAAGGCGTTGGCGGGCAGGTAGAAACCGCTTGATGAGTCGGAGTCCTGGGCCGCGCGTGCGGAGTTTTGTAGCTGGGTGGCGATCTGGCTCATCCCGGAGAGCATGTCGATGTTGCTGTCGGCCAGGGTGCGCACACCGGTGGCCAACGCTTGGGCGCCGGAGGCGAGTTGGCCGATCCCGTCTTGTAGGCGGCGCAGGTTGCCAGCCAGGTCAGCGGGGTTTCCGAGGGCCCCGAAGGCCTTGTCGAGCGAGGTGACGGCGTTCTGGACGTTGGTGAGTGTTCCGGCGACGGTGGCATTGCTGGCGGGGTCATAGCGGTCGCCGAGGTCGGCGATCTGGTTGAAGAATCCGCTGTTGCGCAGTGTGATCAGGATCTGTACTTGGTCGCGGATCTGGGCGCATTGGGGTGTGGTGGCACACCACGGCGAGGTGTTGAGGGCACCCACGAGCGGCTCCAAAGTGGTGATCGCGTGTTGTGCCTGGTCGGCCAGGGGGCGTAGTCCTGGGCCGGATTGGATGGCCTGATCGACCGCAGGGGCGGTCGCTGACAGTTGTTGCAGCAGTGGTCGGAACTGGTTGACCTGAGTGCCAGCGGATTGGGCTTGAGTGAGGATTCCCGCCAGGGGGGCTAGGGCGGTGCGCACGGTGGTGTCGAGTTGGGCCAGTCCGCCGGCGAGTTGATCGGCGCCGTCGGTGAGTTTCGTGAGGTCGTCTCGGCGGGCGTTGCCGTCGGCGACTGCGCCGGCCATCTTGTCTCCAATTTGACCGTTTTGCCAGGCCAGTTGCGCTTGATCGAGGCGTTCCCCGGTGGGGCGGGTGACACCCGAGACTTTGGTGACACCGGGAACCTGGGAGACGCGGGACGCCATTTCGTCGAGGTCGGCCAGTCCCTTGCCGGTGCGCATGTCGGTGGGGCTCTCGACGACGAGGAATTCGGTGATGACGACGTCTTTTCGGAAGTGGCGGTCCAGCAGCTGATAGCCCTGGTTGCTGGCGGTGGTGGCAGGTTGGCCTTTGCGGTCGTCGTAGCTGATTTTGATGGTCACGGCTACCGCGGACAGTGCGAGCAGGGTGACGAGGCTGACGATCAGCAGCGGCACCGGGCGGCGCACCACCGCCACGGCGACACTGTTCCAGTAGCGACGGGTGCGATCGGATTTGGGTTCACCGATGCCACGTTTAGCTGCCAGCGCCAGCACTGGTGGCAGCAGGGTGACTGTGGCCAGGAAACCGAAGAGAACTGCGATGGCGCACGCCGGGCCCAGGGCGGCGAACACACTCAAGCGGGCGAACACCATCGCCAGGAAGGCGAGTGCGACAGTGGCTGCTGAGGCCAGGATTACGCGGCCGATGCTGGCGGTGGCGTGGATGATGGCCTGATCCGCCGGCACCTGTGCGCGGCGCTGCTCGTGGTAGCGGCTGATCAGGAACACGGTGTAGTCGGTGCCGGCGCCGAGCAGGATCGCGGTCATGAACGCGACGGTGAATTGGGACACCGGCATACCCATCTCGCCGAGCGCGGACAGTACGCCGCGCCCGACGGCCAGGCTCAGTCCGATGACCAGCAGCGGCAGTAGTGCGGTGAACACCGACCGGTAGACGATCAGCAGGATCAGGGCGATCATGCCGGCGGTGGCGATCGAGATCAACAGCAGATCGTGCTCGGCGGAGGCGATCATGTCACTGAACGTCGCCGGCGGTCCGGTGACGTGCGCGGTGGTGGTGGAGTCGCTGAACACCTCGGCGGTGATGTCACGCACCGCCTTGACTGACTCGGCGGCCGTGGGGTCACCCAGCGTGCCGGTCACTCCGACCGGCAGATACCACGATTTGCCGTCGGCGCTGACGGCTTGGGTTTTCGTGACCGGATCGGCCAGCAGATCCTGCACGAGCAACACGTGCTCACTGTCGGCGCGCAGCCGCTCCAGAAGGCGGTCGTAGCGCTGCTGGGCCGCAGGGGTCAGCCCGGCAGGATCTTCCATGGCCACAATCAGCACGGTTTTCGACCCTTGCTCGCCGAAGGCCGTGCTCATCCGCTCCACCGTCTGCAGGGACGGGGCGTCGCGCGGTATCAGATCCACCGACTGCTGCCGAACCACCGTCTCCAACTGGGGGAACAGCAGCGCCAGGATGATGGCGGCGCCGATCCACACCCCGATGGTTAGTGCTTTGTGCCGCACTGTGAATCGGCCCAGCGCCGCCAGCCGGGCGCTGTACTCGCGGCTGTGTGGGGGATCGGCGGAAGGGCTGTCACGCCGGCGAGTTGGGGCGGCAGGTGCTGTCGAGGAGCCTGTCGTGCGGTCGGTCACCGAACCTCCCCTGGTCGACGATACTATCAGTATCGCTACGCTACAGCATGTAGCGAAGTGGTTCGCAGTTGGTCGGCGCCAGCTGGAGCGGGCCTATCGTCGGTTCACGATGTTGGCGTCGTCGTCGTCGGGGATGTCGTGCCGGACCACACGGACTCGCCCCTGAGGTAGGCAAGCCATGTATCCATGTCGCTTTCCGTACAGCTCCCATGCGGTGACCTGCTCGTCGGGATGGACGTCAATGCGGTGCCCACGGGAGAAGGCCAGATGCAGACCTCCGTCGTCACCAGACCAGGCCTGGGTGCACACAGCGCCGGCCAGATTGAGCAGCGGGCGCTCATGCACCGAGATCCGCAAGGGGTTGATGAGTACCGCCTCGGTGGGAAAGCGGCCGGCCGCAGGCAGGGTGAGCAGCAAGGGGCGCGAGATCACGACCTCGTTGTAGTCGTCAAGGTCCAACACCAAGCCGTCGCGCACAGAGACACGTTGCACGACACAGTCTTCAATCCATTGGGTGTACATGGCCTTCTCCTTCGACGCATCGTTGAGCCGTACCTGAAGAGTACGACAGGTATCGCTGCGATACCAGAAGTAGCGTTACGGTGCGGTTGTGCTCGGGGCCGCCCTGTCGATGACTCTGCGGGTGGCCCGGTCGATACGGTCGCGGGTATCGGCTGCCGACACGCGCCCACTGATGAAGGCAACGAGGTTGGCCAGCCAGATGTCGGAGATAACGCCGGCGACACACAGATCTGCCGGTGTCGGCTCGCCACCTCCGAGGGTGCGGGCCAGCAGGATTTCGATCGTTGCGGCGGCGCGGTCGAGCTCCGCAGCGGCGCGGGTGTCGGCAACGGCGAAGGCCCGGGTCATGGCGTCGGTCAGCAGCGGGTCGCGCTGCCACCGGTCGTGTAGGTGGGCGGTCAGTCGATCCAATCGCTGTTGCGGTGTGCCGGCACCGCTTGACCAGTCGCCGGAGACGTCGAGGCGCTGAAATTCTCGGGTCAGCGCTGCCACCAGCAGGTGGGTTTTGGCGGGGTAATAGCGGTATAGAGTGCCCACGGCGATACCGACTCGCTCGGCGACTGTCCGCATGTGGACCGCGTCGTAACCGCCCGTGGCAGCAACAGCCAGCGCGGCATCCATGATCGCTTCGCGGCGACGCGCTGAGGCACGCGAACGCGGCACCTCAGCTGCGTGGACCTGGTCGGCAGCTGAACTGCCCTGATTCTGTGCGGGATTGCTGCTCACGCGAGTGCTGGCGACACTCATGGCGTTTGGCCGTTGACGCCGCTGCGGCGCGAGAGCTGCTCGAAGATCTCACCGAAACCGCTGACGTCGCCGTGAGCGGCGAAATGCGCGGTGTCGACCACAACGAACACTGCGCTCGCAGTGAACCGGGTGACCCCCTCACAGGTCCCGGTCGCCGCAATATGCAGCGCCCGCCCCTCACGGGCGCTGATGTGCGCGGTGATCCGGTGGGGCTGGTGCAACGGCACTGGCTGCAAATACTCCACCGTCAGCGTGCGCGTCACCGCCGGCGTACCGGCGATCCACAACGTGAAGCCCAGCACGTCATCGCAGGCGGCGGCCACCGCCCCACCATGCGCCAAGCCTGGGGCTCCAATGTGACGCTCGTCGAACGTAACATCGGCATACACCGAATCCGCACTGCGGTGGACCTCCAAATGCAGGCCGTGCGGGTTGGCCGGGCCGCACCCCATGCACGTCGGGGTGTGCGAAGGTAGCCGTTCGGACGGTACTGCAGTTTCTGGCACGAGGACACTCCCGGTACATCTAGTTTCGCTGCGATACTCTTGGTACCACAACTGCTAGACTGTCGTGCGCGACATCGCCTGAAATCGACCGCCGAGGTGACCCCGTGAGCGACAGCAGTCAGCCATCCCTGCACGATGACGACGACATCGACCCGCGGCGGATACGGTCACGCAACCGGTTATTGGACGCTGCCGCAACACTTCTGAGCACCGGAGGCGTCGAGGCCGTCACCATCGATGCCGTCACCAAAGCATCCAAGGTTGCCCGCACCACCCTCTATCGGCATTTTCAGAGCTCGTCGCATCTGCTTGCCGCCACGTTCGAGCGGCTACTGCCGCAGGTGACCACACCGGCACCCACCAGCGGTTCCCTGCGTGATCAACTGATTGAGCTGCTCAGCCGCCAAGCCGCCCTGTTCAACGACGCCCCGCTGCACGTCACCACCCTGGCATGGCTCTCACTCGGGCCGACCGGCGCCAAAGACGAGACCGACGATCGCCACGCATCCGGGGCTCTGCGGGCCCGAGTCGTCGACCAGTACCGACAACCGTTCGACGCGCTACTCAACGGCGATAAAGCTCGAGCCGAACTCGACGACTTCGACCTTGAATTGGCGCTGTGCCAACTCGTCGGCCCGCTGGCCTTCGCACGCATGACCGGGATTCGCACCGTAACCCACAAGGACTGCGCGAACATCGTCGACGATTTCCTCGCCGCCCACCGCAAAATCGTGGAAGACGGCGGCGACCGGGTGAAGCCCAGGAGCACGCGGCGGTCGGACGGGGCGCGCCGTCCGTCTAGACAGATAGTCACCTGATACCGGCACGGGGCGGCTCTGTCGGCAACCGCAGCGACCCTGAATGCACACGGCGGAGCTGTTTAACCCAACTCCGATCGCAGGCAAGAAGTACGTTCGACAACGGAACGGTTTGATCCCTGAATAGTTGCCGGGACGTCAACCATATCGGCGGAGGATCCGCCCGTAGACAGCCCGGGACGTCCCCGCCGCAAGCCGTCTTGACCGAGAAATAGGGCGCCGGGTTCACCAGCGCCGGTGCGCCGACTTCGTGTGGCAGGTTGCGCCATTGACGTGCCCGCAGAGGGATTCCGACTGCCCGACGACTCTCGATGCCCATAGTGGGCCACGGTGTGCGAATCTCGGTGCCGAACCACGGCGTCTAGCTACAGCGGGTTCGAGCGGTACATGCATTCACGCCGGCCACCTCGGCCGCGTGCGCCGGAGAACGAATTTCGTCCGTCGAAAATCAGCGGATCACCGCCCAGAATGCAAGAGGTGTGTGGGTCGTGCCTTTGAACAGCGAGTTCGGACCGGGGGCGGCCGAAGGTCGCGGTGCGGATGGCAGGAGGAGTAGCTATCGGAGTCAGGCGGGGAAAGCAGCCGTCGGGCTAAAGAGATGCCAGGATTTGTGACGCTTACTGGGGACTGCGCGAGAACAGTTTCGCAATCGCGAAGAGGCCTGCGGGGTGCTCTGTGGGCCCGATGCCCCATCAACTTGGCGCACCCCGTTCGTTGGCGGAGCAGCGGCTGCCTATCGTTGGAGACATGGCGTCACGTCCATCCAACGAGTCCCGACCGGTCGCCGTGCACCCCGCGGCGCCTGACGAGCATCTGCTTGATGCCAAGTACGCCGATTTCGCCGCCACGTTCAACGCTGACGTCGCCGACGCAGAAAGGCACGCGGCGCGCGACAACTACACCGGCCGCAGAGAAGGCGCGCCAAGCGTCGACGACTGAGAGTCCAACGGCTCGTTGCTGATGGTGACTCTGAGGGTCTACACGGCGTTGCGGCGTTCGTGAAGCTGGATATCGAGAAAGGCATCCGCGATACGCGCGAATGTGGCTGCGGTGGTGGACGATAACTCGCGGCCTGTTCTACGTTTGCGTCCATGAGCGGAAGCGACAAGTTGCGGGCGCGCCAGCGTGCGCGAGAAGCGCAGCGCAGGGCGAACGAGAAGCGCGCAAGCGATGCACGCGCAAACGTAGACGATGCCGCCTCGATTCGTGTGCTGCTGCAGCGAGTGGGAGCCGTTGATGCTTGGGAGAGTGTGCGACTCGATCAAGTGACTGAGAACGTCCGCAGGGATGCGGCATGCAAGCGCATGAGCCACTTCGTCAACCTGCAAACCGTTATCGGGCGGATGAGGGACCGCGGTCAAACTATTGCATCGATCGCCGATCTCGCTGAAGTCGGTGCTCGCGACCTTCAGAATGTGCTCCGCAGAGCGCGTGCCGGTGACGGCGGTGCGCAGCGTGTAACCAAGTCCCGTAATGCCGGCGGCCTGGGCGCGAACGGCGCAACATTGCGAAGCCACAGCGCAGTTGATGTTGATCATCGGTCGATGGGAGCAGATAGCGACTCGACGTTCGATCCAACTCGGTGCGTCCGTTGCGATGCCGTCATGCTGGATCCTGAAGTCACGTCTCGGAGGGGGCGTCCGCGCCGTTATTGCTCTGACACGTGCCGCAGAGACGCCTCAGCAGCACGCACAGCCGCCCAGCGCCATGGAGAACCTATTCGCGTCGTCGAGGTTCCTCGTGCTGCTGGCGGCAGTGAACTGCGGACACAGCACGATGGCGCCACTGCTTCGGAGATTCGTTCCGTCTGCGAAGCGGTCGAACTGGCTCTCCACAACGCCGACGCCATGAAGATCTTGTTGTCGAGTGTCGCTGAACGGGCGCGGCGTAAAGAATTGGACCGCAGCACCTTCGAGGTCGCTCGCGAACTCGCCAGAGCGGTCTATCCGAATCGAAATTAATGTGCCCTGACTTTTGCTGTCCGTCAGGTGGCACGCACTCGGTGTCCGCGTGCATTCGATTCATAGTGGCCGCCCACGAGGAGCCCGACGCGAAAAGGCGGCATCGATCCCGTCGTGACTGGATCCGCACATCTAGAAGAGCGCGGCCGGAAACAAGCATTCCGGACATGACGCCGCGACCAATGTATTGTTTGCTCAAAGCTGCAGATCAGCGCTATGAACTGCAAATATGTCGCGTACGGATATGTGCTCAGCTGTGGCGAAATGTTATTGGAAAGCGGTACGTTATGCCCCATGGAACGTCTCGATCTGCAGCCGGCCACCGCCTGGGGTGAAATCGCAGCCGCTGGCGTGGCGGGTGCAGACGCCTCGGTTGTCGAACCTGCCGGTCCGGTCGCCACAGGCAGGCTGTCCATCATCGACGCCGCAGCTGGCCTCGCAGACTTCACTTCTGTCGCTGCCCAGCGGGGTCATGCGGCGGGGCTGCTCCTGCGGGTTGAAGCATTGAGCGCCACAGCGGCCGCAGCGGTTAATTCCCTTGTCGTCATTGATAAATCCAACGCCGCACAACTTCGCGCCGTGGTGGAGTGATTTGTGAGCAGGGCGGCATTTCCGTTCGCGGTTGTTGGCGCTGCCGCTGCAATCGTGTCGCTCGCCGTCAGTCTCACTACCTCCATGCGTGGGCAGGCTGAACACTCGCCGACGCCGGCGACCTCAGCTACGTCTGTTGTTGAGTCAGCGGAGAAGCAGGGTGCAGCACTTGAGGCGTGTGCCGGCCTCGGGAATTTCAAGAGCGGTGTTGGGATTGCGCGTGGCGCGTTTATCGATCGAGTCGACCGGGCCAATGACTGGGAGTCATCGCAAAGCCTCGGTTTACAGGGCTATTACTTCAGCGCGGTGGGTGCAGAGTTGAACTATCTGGAAACTCGGCTGGGTCCAGAGGTACCACGAGAGATAATTGATGCGCTCGTTGACGTTCGGCAGTCGATTGTCGCTGTCGTCGATGCTGACTTGCGGCGCGAACCCGCTTCGATTTCGAACGACATGATCGATCGGTATTCGAGTGCACTCCAGGCCGCTGAAACTGTCTGCGAAGCAGCGGGAGCCGGCTGATGGCCGCTTCGCTACCTGCTCGCACCTATTCACGCTTTATCGTGGCGCCTGACGTATGGCCGACCACGCGCGAAGAATCTGAAGGCAGGGCTGCGGCTCAACGTCATCTGGCGACTGCGACCGCGGCCGCAGTAGATGCTCACCGGGTCGCCTTGCACGGATTGCAGGCTGCCGGTGTGGCGCAGTCAAGTGGTTTCGAAGCAATGCACGCTGCCTACAGACGTATTCAAGTCCGGGCCGACGACAAGGCTGAGGCGGACGGTGCCGCGGCTGATCTGATGCAGAGTGTTGCCGCGATCCAGATGAGTGCTGAGCTGATGATCGACACGATCGATGCTGAGGCACATCAGCAACTTGTCCATGTGCCGAGCAGAAGTCCCATCGCGATCGGCATCATCACCGGTGCTGCTGCGCGGACACGAGCGACCGCTGTCGGTGCGGCCGATGAGATTCGCGCTCTTACCGTGCAATTCGGGCAGAGATTTGCGCCATTGCCGGAGGGGCCGCCGAGTGGCGATCCGGTCGGTGCTGGCGATGACGATCGGTCGACCGATAAGCGATCCGACGAATCGCCCGAGCGTCCGCCCGACGCAGTAGTAGAGACCGGCGGTACGCAGACTCGTCATTCGGCGCCAGACCCGCCTGATGCCAACCTGTCGTCTGGCAACAATGCGCCGAGAGTCAGCACCGGGCCTACCCCTGGTTCTTCCTCGGTGTCATCGCAACTCTCGGCGCAGGGCACCGGTCCCGCGTACGGCGCCGCTGTGGCAGATATCGGAAGCAGTGGGGCCTGCCTCACCGGTACAGGACCATGGTCATCCGCAGGCTCGATGGCCGCGCTCGGCGGTTCGGCATCGTCGTTATCGGGATCGGGCGCTGGAGGAATGTCGCACGCAGGCTCCGTACGACCATCAGCGTCCGCATCGTCGCCATCTGCCGTCGCGCTGCAGGGGGTCATGCACGCGAGTGCTCCGGCGCCGCTGTCCTCGGTGGCCGGCACCCAGACAACAACCCCTGCTCCTTTCCCAGCCGCTGCGTCGGCGGCAATGCAGGCGCCATCGCCGAGTGGTACATCGCAGCCGCCTATTGCGGCGACCACGGGTGCGGTACCAGTGTCTATTGCTGGGCCGCAGGCCGTGTCTAGCGGTGGTCCCCATTCCCCGGTTGCAGCGTCCTTGCTGCCCCCAGGCCCGCTGGGTCCGCCGCCGTCGGCTTCGGCCGCCATTGCGCCGGCGACGGGTGCTGGTCCGTCGGTTGGCGGTGCTCATGCGTCAATGACCCCTGCCACCGCATCCATCGCAGCAGCAGCACTGACAACTCCGGCCGCGACGCTGCCGTCGCGGGTAGCGGCCGCCGCAGCCCGCGACTTGGAACGGCAGCGCAACGAGTCGAGCGATCTACAAATGGTCAAGCGGTTGGCATGGGAACTGCTGTACGCCACCGAGACTTGTCGTTCTTTCGCGCTCTGGGCGGTTGGCTTGATGTATTCAGCAACCGGGGATCGGCTTATTGTTGCGCTGACCCACCACGGTGCAGGCTACGTACCAGCGGGGGTCGAGATCCGTCGAGGCGTGCGGATGCTTTGGTCCGACCAAGCTATTGGTGAGGGCTTTCGTAGCCGGTGGACCGGGAATCTCGATCCGGCAGCAACGCTGGCGGCCTACGCGGAACTCAAGGCCGCGGAGCCGGCTGGCTGGCGCTTGGCCGCTGCAGCGACCACCTGGTCGGAGGTAGCGGCGCTGATGACTGCCGCGCAGCGCTGGGGCACTGAATGGGCCACCTGCTCCGGCATGTCCATGCCCGCCTCGATCGAAAAGCTGGCCGCCATCTCTGACGAGGATGCTCCGCACCGACTGGAGCGAGAGTTCCCCGAACTTTTCGAGCGTGTAGCCCAACTTCGTGCTAGAGGGCTCACCCATCGGGCAGCCAGACTGATCACCGAAGCGATCGTTTCCGACGCGCGCCTCGCGATCGTCACCGCTGATGCCCCTCGGATTCCGTCGAACTTCGATTCGGTATGGCCGGTGGCGGCTGACGGCAGGATAGATGCCGCGGACCGTGCCCAGTTTGCCGAAGCGGTTCAGCAGCAATGGTTCAGCATTGGAATGGTGCAGCCGGGTTGGGACGACGAACCCACTGAGAGCGCCTGCACAGAGTACCGGGCGCAATGGCTCATTTGCCGGGCGCTTGAGGTGGTCCTGGGGTGGATTGCTGACGGCAACAGCGGGGCAGTGCCGGCGGATCTGCCGATGGAAGACATGATCTACGCCGCAGCACATGCTTACCTTGACGGTCGCGGAACCGGTTGGATCACTGATCTTTTCGACGCCGCAGGAGCGTGATTTCGGAGAATGGATTCCGTTTCTCATGGTGTAGATGGTGAAGCTTGGCGGGCCGAGCTGGAGCGGCTGCATGCGCATCTGGTGAACGTCGTCGATCAGGCGTCTGCATGGGCCCGCGAGTTTCACGTTCGGACTGGGGATGATTTGTGGGGAAACGACTCCTTGCCGGTCAGCTATCCATTGATTAACTACGCGAACAGGCTGGAGCGGATCAGCTCGAAGCTAAAGATCATCTGTGCAAACGCTTCGCTACAGTCTCCGTCATCGACCTGGGATCGCACGACCCTGTATTCGCCCTCAGCTCCATCGTTACCTTCGTGTGGCCCAAATCGGCGATGGGCCGACTACTCGGAAGGTGGCCGATACGTGCTGCTGCTTCAGCCCACTTCGCCGCACGGCCACATAGTTACCGCTCGCGAACAGTGGAGCGTTGCCCTTCGCCTTGCGAATCCAAGCATCATCGAGCGCGAATTCGGTGTACCGCAGCTGGTTGCATACAGTTGGTTCTCTCGATCAGAGTTCGACAAAGCATATTGGTTGGTGTACAGAGCGTTTCGTGACAGCGTGGCGGCCACGTTCGGTCGTGCGTGGGCAACCGGATCATCCGAGGATAGATCCCGTTCGACGGCAGTTCTGGTGAGTTGGATGAAAGCACTGACCGACTTCGGGTGCTCAGTGGAGGATTGTAAATCCGTGCTTCGTGACATCGAGGTGGTAGATCCGAACTCAGTCGCGGATTGCAGAGCAGCCCAGAAAGTTTGGTGCCCTGTCATGCCTTGACCGACTCACCGGCAGCTACGGGGCACCCGCGCGAATGCAACTTGCGGGCAGTCCGTCGGGCCTCGCAGTGCTGGACTGCCACATCGGATATCGCGCATGGTGTCAGAATGTGCGTGGCTGAAGGCCGAATCCCAAACACGACAAGCTGGTAATCGCCCAGCAGCCCTTTCGCGACTGAACCGGATATGACCTCGAAGTCTTGGAGCAAGATGATGAAGATCATTGCGGTGCCTGATCTCCTGCGCGACTTCGACGAGGTGCTGTCGAGCGTTGAGAGAGGAGAACCATTCGAGATCCGCGCGGCTGACGGTCATGCGATCGCTCTCCTGCTGCCGATTCAGGACGAAGCTCAGGACCCAACCGACCGATCTCGGCGAGCTGCCACGCGTCGGCTCTCCGCCGGTGTCGAAGCATTGTCAGATCAGATGAGGCGGGACGCGACGAAGCATCTTGGCACCTGACCCCCTGTGAGCGCCGTAGGTCACGACGCTTCCGCCGTGACACCATCGCCTGCTGTAGTGCCGGCTTCCGGCGCTTTCTGGAAATTGCCGGTGGCATTCGCATTTCCGCCGATCTGCGTCAGCGCGGCACGCGAGGATTGCGAGGTTCGATGAGCCACAAGATCTTTGTACGGCGGATAGATGGTCCACTGCAGAACGTTCCTGTGGTTGCGTGCACCATCGTCTTCGACCACCCATCCGAGGGTGCGAAGCGCCGGGGCATGCCTCCGCAGTAACCCTGAAACGTCGCGACCGTTCTTCGGCCAATCCCTTGGCCGTCGCCAGTTGTCGTCGACCGGCGTGAGTAGCGTCAGCAAATCGCCGCCGGATTGACCAACGAGAGGTTCTCGAGTGCGCGAGCGAAGCTGTTCCATGAACGGGTCAGATGACAAGCTGTCCGCTGACAAATGATTGGCGCGCGACGTGTAGCGTCGTACGCCATCAGTCGACAAGATCTCGTCCACAGCCGCCAGCGTGCGACAAAAGTCCGCCATCCTGGGCGGGTCTTCAACTGAGATGGTCTCCAACAGATAGTGAACGGTGGCAGCCAAATTGAGTAGTCCGCCGAAGATACCTGGTAGAGCGGCTTCCCACCGCTGTCGCATCTCGGCCTCTGACTGTCGCATGCTGCGATCGATGCGTCGCAGCTCCACAATCGCTAGTCGCTCTGCCAGATCAGGTCTGATCGCACCAACGTCGATTCCGTTTATGATCACGCATCGGCGGAACTTGATCACCGCGAGATCGGCATCTGTATATAGAGACCGTTTCACCGTGGCGTCGCCTGTCGCAGCGCGACATAACGAGTCCGACAGCCACGGCGGGATGCCCGATAAGTTGTCCAGAGCAACAACCCACGATCCAGACGCGGCAGTCGCCCACGAATCCGCGTCGCGTGGCGCTTGGCGAAACGGGGCGGGTGAGGGGTCGATGAGTTCGACCAGGTTCCGCGTCGTTGTGGTTTTCGCGCTACCTTGCTCGGCGAAGAGGGCCAGTACCGGATGCGGAACGTCGCACTGAACCAAAGCAGCTACCAGAAATGCGAGAAGAACCGGGCGATCCTCAACGGCGACATTGACGAACTCCCAAAGCCTCGTCACGTCCCCGTCTGAGTGCGGTGCCGTCATCGCCCCCGTCAGCTTCTTGTTGCGGAGAAACCTCACCGGCGCAGCGGAAGCTATCGACCACCTTCCATCGCGGATTTTGATCACATGGCCGTCTGGATCTCCGGTGTCGATGTAGCTCGTTCCGTTGTGGTCGGCGACGCGTAGGTACAACTTCTCAGGTGCCTGCGTGGCTGCCAGGCCTTCCAAGATCAGCGTGGCGTCGGTAAGTGCTTGGCCGCCGGCGACCGCGCCGGTTTCGGTGAAGTAGCGTGCCGCGAGATCGGCCCGTAGGCCAGCGCGGCCGCCACGCAGGAGCATCGCGAGGTGCGGTCGATTGCGTTCGGCGCCAAATGGCTCGCCATCCTCGGACACGCCGAGAAGGTAGCGTTCCCGGGCCATGTCGACTAAGCGTGCCGCTACTGACTTCTTGTCTGATTCACCTCTGCCGCTCATGGGTTTTCCTGCCCATGGTGCTGTTGTGTACGGGCATACCGCGCTATCCTCATGTGGAATCTCCGTGCTGAGTAATCGGGTGGTTCGAACGAAAGACCTCGGCTAGTCCCCGAGGTCTTTTTCGTGGGTGGACGTCATGCGGCGTCGCCGCCGCCGCGGCGGGTTGCACTCTCCCGCTGCGAGATCCAGCGCAGAACTTCGTCCCGCCGATATACGACCCTGCGTCCCAGCGTAAAGCTCGCCGGCCCGATATTGGAGTGCCGCCAGTAGCGCAGCGTGCCGACCGGAACGCCGATCAGCTCCGATACCTGTTTAGCTCCAAGCAGTTCCATCACATTCCTCCTGAATTGCGGTCGGTTCAATCGAACCAACAGTGACACTCCACGACTTGATGAGTCCACCACCATGGGCAACTTCGATCGGAAATTGGTGAAATTCGTTTCTTTTCAGTAGTTGTCGGTTCTCAATGGCACACTCGCTGTTACGGAGGAGGGGACTATGCAGAGACGTAATCGTCGCGCTGGTGTCGAAGATCGTTGGCGGCGGGCAGATGGCAGCCCAACGGCGCGGGCCAACACGGGGCGTCGTTGGCTGGCCCGCTACGTCGACGACCAGGGGCAAGAAAACACCAGGTCCTTCGATCGCAAAGTGGATGCCCAAGCCTGGCTCGATGAGATCACTGCCATGCAGGTGACCGGCGCCTACGTCGCTCCGAAGGCGGGCCGTGTGAGCGTCGGCGAACTGTATGCGAAATGGGTCGGAACGCAGAGCCACCTCAAGAAGACCACCGCGTCGACTCGGAGGTACACCTGGCCGGTGTACGTCGAGCCTCGTTGGTCTGCGGTGGCTGTCGCCGACGTGCAGACGACGGACGTGCGTGCCTGGGTCCAGTCAATGACGTCCTCGGGTGCTGGTGCCGCCACAGTTGAGAATGCCGTCGGCATCTTGCGTCAGATTCTGGAGATGGCAGTCGAGGACCGACGGATCGCGCGCAATCCGTGCACGGGGATCAAGCTTCCCCGCCGCAAGCGGCGACCACGCGGCTACCTGACGCACCGCCAGGTGGAGCAGCTCGCTGTTGAAGTCGGGACGGATGCGACGGTCGTGCGCTTCTTGGCCTACACCGGTCTGCGCTGGGGAGAAATGGCGGCGCTGCGCGTCGGTGACGCGAAGATGCTTCGACGTCGCGTCCACGTGCGGGAATCCGTGACGGAGGTCGAAGGGCAACTGGAGTGGTCGTCACCCAAGTCCTACGAGCAGCGGATGGTGCCTTTCCCCGCGTTTCTTGCTGACGAACTGGCCGTCCTGATGATTGGGAAGAAGCCCGATGACCTCATCTTCGCCGCGCCCGAAGGCGGAGTTCTGAGAGTGTCGAACTGGCGCCGCCGAGTCTTCAACAAAGCGGTCAAGCGGCTCCTCGAGAAGGATGCGACCTTCCCAGTCGTAACTCCGCACGATCTCCGTCACACCGCCGCATCCCTGGCCATCAGTGCCGGCGCCAATGTCAAAGCCGTGCAGACCATGCTGGGGCACGCCTCGGCGGTGCTGACCCTGGACACTTACGCCGACCTGTTCCCGGACGATCTGGAGATGGTTTCCGCGGCTTTGGACGATGCGCGAACCAAGTCCCTGAAAGCTGCTGCGGACCAACTGCGGACTGGAACGAAAGAAGGCCCCGAACTGGAGAACCAGTCAGGGCCTTCTACCTGCGATCACGCGAGTCGGGGTGGCGGGATTCGAACCCACGACCTCTTCGTCCCGAACGAAGCGCGCTACCAAGCTGCGCCACACCCCGCGTGAAGCCACGACAGCGTATCGCACCGGCAGGGTGCGAAGCCAAACGGCTAACGGCGTCGCCGGCCGCCAGGAGCGTCGAGATCTGCGCCAGGGCTGTGGGTCGGCGTTCGATCGCGACCCTCCTGCAGATTTCGCGGTCCGATCGTCGAGATCCGCGCTACGGCTGCGACCGGTACGCCATCAACGACCCTCCCGCAGAACTGGTGAGACGAAGATCGCTGAACCGCGTGTCGTGCGGCGGACGTCACGCGCGGCGCAGGGAAGCATCGACCTGTCGGTGGCGTTGGTGATCATGAGTGACAACCGAGGAAGCGAGGACATCATGACTGGTCTGGGCGCATCGATTTACCTGGGCTTCTTCGCGCTCGCCGCGCTGTGGCTCTTCCTCACCTCCGACGGTCCGCTGACCGGCGGCGCCGACGATCAGGGCCAGCGGCCCGAGCGTTCGAACTCGGCCAACACCGACGCGAACGCCGACGGTTCCAGCCCCTGGCTGCTCAGCCAGTCGTCGCAGAAGTAGGTGTCCGCGTAGCGGTCTCCGCTGTCAGCCAACAGCGTGACCACCGAACCGCTGAGGCCAGCCGCCTTCATCTCCGCCAGTAGCCCGAACGCCCCCCACAGATTCGTCCCCGTCGACGGTCCCACCCGCCGCCCGAGCACCTTGCTCGCATGCCACGCGGCGGCCACCGACGCGGCATCGGGCACCACCACCATCCGGTCCACCACCCCCGGCAGAAACGACGGTTCCACCCGCGGCCTGCCGATCCCCTCGATCCGCGACGACCGGCCGGTCACCATCTCGGGATCGTTCTGGGCGTAGGAGGGAAAGAACGCCGAGTTCTCCGGGTCGACGACACACAACCGGGTGGCGTGCCTGCGGTAGCGGATGTAGCGGCCGATCGTCGCGCACGTCCCGCCCGTGCCCGCGCCCACGACGATCCACTCCGGCACCGGATGGGCCTCGTCGCGCATCTGCTCGAAGATCGACTCGGCGATGTTGTTGTTGCCGCGCCAGTCGGTGGCTCGCTCGGCGTTGGTGAACTGGTCGAGATAGTGGCCGCCGGTCTCCTCGGCCAGCCGTTCGGCCTCCGCGTAGACCTGATTCGATTCGGCGACGAAATGGCAACGCCCACCCTGTGATTCGATCAGCGCGATCTTGCTGGCGCTGGTCGACGACGGCATCACCGCGATGAACGGCAGACCCAGCAGCGCCGCGAAATACGCCTCGGAGACCGCCGTGGAACCCGACGACGCCTCGATGACCGTGGTGTGCTCGCCGATCCAGCCGTTGCACAGCGCGTACAGGAACAGCGACCGTGCCAGCCGGTGCTTGAGGCTGCCGGTGATGTGGGTCGTCTCGTCCTTCAGATACAGCTGCAGACCGCAGCCCTCACCCCACGCCGACGGCAGCGGATACCGCAGCAGATGGGTGTCGGCGCTGCGGCGGGCGTCGGCCTCGATCAGCCGGACCGCGTTGTCCACCCATGTGCGTGGCTGGCTGCGGCTGGCGCTGGTCGACGCCGGCCGGCTCACCGCAGCGCGACGCTGGGATGCGACTTGCCCGCCCGGGTGTCGGCGTCGCGGCCGCCGGTCGGCGCGGCGACCAGCGTCAGCAGCGTCGCCTCGGGCCGGCAGCAGAACCGCAACGGCGCGTACGGCGAAGTGCCGATGCCCGCGGAAACGTGCAGCTGCATGTGCGCACCCCACCGCGAGGGCCCCTTGACCCGCGACCGGTCCAGTTCGCAGTTGGTGACGATGGCACCGTAGAACGGCAGACAGAGCTGACCGCCGTGGGTGTGGCCGGCCATCACCAGCTGATAGCCGTCGGCGGCGAACCGGTCGAGTACCCGCGGCTCGGGCGAATGGGTGAGCCCCAGCTTGAGATCCGCGGCCGCGCTGGCGGGTCCCGCGATCGTGTCGTAGCGGTCCCGGGTCAGGTGCGGATCGTCGACGCCGGCCGCCGCGATGTGCACCCCGCGCACCTCGAGTTCGCGGCGCGTGTGGGTCACGTCGAGCCAGCCGCGCTCGGTGAACGCCGCGCGCATGTCCTGCCAGGGCAGCGGCTCACCGTGGATCCGGTGGGTGGGCCGGGTGATGTAGTTCAGCGGGTTCTTCGGCGTCGGACCGAAATAGTCGTTGCTGCCGAACACGAACAGGCCGGGCACCGACAGCAGCTCGGAGAGCGACTGCACGACCGCGGGCACCGCCTTGGGGTGCGCGAGGTTGTCGCCGGTGTTGATCACCAGGTCCGGCTCCAGGCCGGCCAGGTCGCGCAACCAGGCCTGCTTGCGCCGCTGTCCGGGCCGCATGTGGATGTCGCTGATGTGCAGCACCTTCAGCGGCGATGACCCCGGCGACAGCACCGGCATGGTGAGCTCGCGCAGCGCGAACGCGTTGCGCTCGATCAGCGAGGCGTAACCGATGCCGGCCACCAGCGCGCCGGTGGCGGCCGCGGCGGAGTTCTTCAGGATCGTCGAACGGGCAGACATGTGCCGAGCCTACTGCCAGCGGCCGTCAGTCAGCGCGTTCCACCCACCCGGCGTGCGCAATTGCACATCACGGCGGTGGTGGTGGCGCGGGCGGCGGCGGCCCGAGCACCGGCACCGTGATCGGCGGCAGCCCCGGGATCTGCACGACCGTCTGCCCGACCGGCGCGGGCAGCCCCGGGATGCCCGGGATCCCCGCCGGCGGTGGCGGCGGTGGTGGCGGGATGCCGTTGGACACTTGCAGCGTGATGATCGAGCCGGGCACGGTCTGACCGGCCGGCGATGTGCCGACCACCGAACCGGTCGGCGCCGAACTGTTCACCGAGCTGGCCTGGTCGGCGACCTGGAAGCCGGCGTCCCGCAGCCGCTGCCGGGCGGTGTCCTGCGTCAGCCCCGACACGCTGGGCACCCGCGAGCCCGGTCCGCCCTCGACGTAGCGCGGGTCGGTCGGCGGCAGGTTCACCTCGCCGAAATTCGTCGCGATCGGTTTCATCGCCGCGAACCACGTCCGGGCCGGCTCGTTGCCGCCGAACAGGTCGCCGTAACCGCACTTGCGCAGCGGGAACGAGCACAGCTCGCCCGGCGAGGTGGAGTCGTCGTAGATGTAGTTGCCCGCGGCGAGCTGGTTGGTGAACCCGAGGAACGCCGACGACCGGTGCGCCTCGGTGGTGCCGGTCTTGCCGGACATCGGCAGATCCCAGCCGACCGAACCGGCCGCGGCCGCCGCGGTGCCGGACCCCTTGTCGTCCTTGCTCAGCGCGGTCGCCAGCGTGTTGGCCAGCCCCTCGGGCACCGCCTGCTCGCATGTCTCGGTGGTGACGGCGACCTCTTCGCCGTCGCGGTCGAGGACCTGGGTGATCGGCGTCGGCGGGCACCACACCCCGCCGGATGCCAGCGTCGCGCCGACGTTGGAGAACTCGAGCGCGTTGACCTCGATCGGGCCCAGCACGAACGAGCCGAGGTTCTGGCGCTTGATGAAGTCGGCCAGGCTCTCGTTGCTCTCGGGGTCGTAGTCGCGCGCGGTGCCGGGCAGCGCGTAGGACCGCAACCCCAGCCGCACCGCCATGTCCACGCTGCGCTGCACCCCGACCTGCGAGATCAGCTTGGCGAACGCGGTGTTGGGCGACGTGGCGAGCGCGTCGGTGATGTTCATCGTGCCGCGGTAGCCGCCGGCGTTCTTCACACACCAGGTCGCCGCCGGACACCCCGGGGTGTCGCTGCTGCCCAGACCCTTGGCCTGGAACTGCGCGGGTACGTCGAGCTGGGCGTTGATGCCCATCCCCATCTCCATCGCCGCGGCCACCGTGAAGATCTTGAACGTCGACCCGGCGCCGTCGCCGACGAGCGAGAACGGCTGCGGCTGCATGGTTTCACCGGCGTCGCCGTTGAGGCCGTAGTTGCGGCTGCTGGCCATCGCCAGCACCGGGTGCGACTCCTTGCCGGGCCGGATCACGCTCATCACGCTGGCCACCCCGTTCGCGTCGGCGGGGGCGAACTGGTTGACCGCGGACTTGACCGGGCCCTGCACATCGGGATCCAGCGTGGTCTTGATCAGGTAGCCGCCGCGGGCCACCTGCTCCTTGCTGATGCCCGCGCGGGCCAGGTACTCCAGCACGTAGTCGCAGAAGAACGCCCGGTCCCCGGCGGCGATGCAGCCGCGCGGCAGCTCCTTGGGCTGCGGCAGCACCCCCAGCGGTTGCTCCTTGGCGGCCCGAAGCGCCTCGGCCTCGCTCGGGATGTTCTCGATCATGGTGTCCAGCACCAGGTTTCGTCGCGCCAGCGCGCCGTCCGGGTTGGTGTACGGGTTCAGCGTGCTGGTCGACTGCACCATGCCGGCCAGCAGGGCCGCCTGCTGCCAGTTCAGCTCCGAGGCGTTGATCCCGAAATACGTCTGCGCGGCGTCCTGCACGCCGAACGCGCCGTTGCCGAACGACACCAGGTTCAGGTAGCGGGTCAGGATCTCGGACTTGGTGAACGTCTTGTCCAGCGTCAGCGCCATCCGGATCTCGCGCAGTTTGCGCGCCGGTGTGGTCTCGATCGCGGCGCGCTTCTCGGCGTCGGTCTGCGCCACCACCAGCAGCTGGTAGTTCTTGACGTACTGCTGCTCGATGGTGGACCCGCCGCGGGTGTCCAGGTTGCCGGACAGATACCCCGACAGGCCGGTCAGCGTGCCCTGCCAGTCGACGCCGTTGTGCTCGGCGAAGCGCTTGTCCTCGATCGAGACGATCGCCAGTTTCATCGTGTTGGCGATCTGGTCGCTGGGCACCTCGAACCGGCGCTGGTTGTACAGCCAGGCGATCACGTTGCCCTTGGCGTCGACCATCGTCGAGACCTGCGGGACCTCGCCCTCGACCAACTGCGCCGAACCGTTCGCTACGACATCGGAGGCGCGGTTGGACATCAGCCCGATACCGCCGACGACGGGAAACATCAGCGCGGCGGCGATCACGCTGGCGAGCACGACGCACCACGCGAGCTTGATGACCGTCACCGCGCGAGGCGGCGCAGACGGTTGGCGCTCGGGCATGACTTACAGACTAACGACGGCGCAAAATCGCAGCTTCTCATGGTCGATCAGCACATCCGGATACCGTGCCGAACGGCATGGACGTCAATTTTTCCGCCCGTCGGCACGGTCGTCCCAAAATAGGGGGGTTCAACGTATTGCGCAGAACGCCTTTGACCATCTAATTTGGTCGGACAGTGCGATGCAGGTCACACTGACCCCTTGCACTGTGGCGTAGATCGCATCTGCGTTCTACACCGGAGGACACGCCGTGCCGGGTCGCACCGGGGGGCGGCTGGATCGAAGGGAACGCTGGTGTCAGCTACTAGGACAGCCCCACGCAGGACCGCGATGACGTCATCGGCGAGCAGCGTCGTACATGGTGCTGAGGCCGAGGCCCGCATCGCCTGGGTGTCGCAGGCTCGCTGCCGCCAGACCGATCCCGATGAGCTGTTCGTCCGAGGCGCCGCCCAGCGCAAGGCCGCGGTGATTTGCCGGCACTGCCCGGTCATCCTGGAGTGCGGGGCCGACGCCCTCGACAACCGTGTCGAGTTCGGCGTCTGGGGCGGAATGACCGAACGTCAGCGCCGCGCCCTCCTCAAGCAGCACCCCGAGGTCGTCTCCTGGGCCGACTTCTTCGCCGCCCAGCGCAAGCACCGCAGCGCGGTGTGACGCCCGCCCGGTGGTCTAGGCCGCCGGGCTCGTTTCGCCGGTGATCTGGTCGGCGATCGCCCGCAACGCATCCAGATCCGAGACGTCGAACGGCAACGACGGAACCCCCACGATCGCCACGTGCGGATTGGCGCCGGTGAACCGCGACAGCAGCCGGATCTCACGCTTGGCAATCTGCGCCCGGTCGGCGTGGATCCGCAGGACCGCGGCAGGCAGCGACTCCGGATCCTTCTTCTCGAGTTCCTCGGCGGCTTCCTCCGCCTTCTCGGCGTGCAGCTCCGACAGCATCGGGTGGGTGCGGTTGAGGATGAGCCCGGCCAGCGGCATGTGCTCCTCGGAGAGCCGGTCGACGAAGAACGAGGCCTCGCGCAGCGCGTCCGGTTCGGCGGCCGAGACGACGACGAACTGCGTGCCGCGCCGCTTGAGCAGGTCGTAGGTGCGGTCCGCCTTCTCTCGGAAGCCGCCGAACGTCGAATCCAGCGATTGCACGAAAGCCGCTGCGTCACCGAGCATCTGAGATCCCAGCACGGTTGACAGCGCCTTCATCGCCAGGCCCATGGCGCCGGTGACCAGCCGGCCGAAGCCGCGACCCGGGCCGAGCAGCAGCTTCCACAGCCGGCTGTCCATGAAGCCGCCCAGCCGCTTCGGGGCGTCGAGGAAGTCCAGCGCGTTGCGCGACGGCGGGGTGTCGACGACGACGAGGTCCCACCGGTCCTCGCCGAGAAGCTGGCCGAGCTTCTCCATCGCCATGTACTCCTGCGTGCCCGCCAGCGAGGTGGCCACGGTCTGATAGAACTGGTTGTCCAGAATCTCTTGTGCCCGTTCGGGTCCCGAGTACTGGATGACCATCTCGTCGAACGTGCGGCGCATGTCGAGCATCATCGCGTGCAGTTCGCCGGAGACCTCGGGCGCCAGCGGCACCCGCTGCGGGGTGTTGCCGAGGTCCTTGATGCCGAGCGCCTGGGCGAGGCGCTTGGCCGGGTCGATGGTCAGCACGACGACCGTGCGGCCGTACTCGGCGGCGCGCAACGCCATCGACGCGGCGGTGGTCGTCTTGCCGACGCCGCCCGCGCCGCAGCACACCACCACCCGGTTGGAGGTGTCCTTGAGAATCGAGCCCATGTCCAGGGCCGGCGGTGTGGCGCTCACTAGCGGACCCCCTGGCGTTCGAGTTCTTCTGCGAGTTCGTAGAGGCTCCCGAGGTCGACGCCGTCGGCGATCTGCGGCAGTTGCAGTCGCGGCACGTCGAGCGCATCGAGTTGCTCGGCGCTCTCGGCGCGTGCCTGGATCCGGGTGGCGTGCTGGATGGTCTCGGTGAGCAGTCCGGCGAAATCGTTGTCGGACAGCGATATTCCGACTTCGTCGAGTCCGGCGCGGACAGCGTCGGCGTCGACGTCGCCTTCGGCGGCCTTGGTGAGCGCACCGGCCGGCAGGTACGCCGGGATGTTGCGGTTGACGATGACGCTGCCGATGGGCAGGCCGAGGTCGCGCAGTTCGTCGATGGCCTCGAGCGTCTCCTGGATCGGCAGCGCCTCCAGCAGGGTGACCAGATGGATCGCGGTCAGGTCCGAGTGCAGCACCTTGACCACGCTCTCGGCCTGCCCGTGCACCGGGCCGCCCTTGGCCAGGTCCGAGACGGCCTTGGTGACGTCGAGGAACCGGGCGATGCGACCGGTGGGCGGCGAGTCGACGACGATCGCGTCGTACACCGGTTGCTTGCCCTTCTCGGCGCGGGTGACGATCTCGCGGATCTTGCCGGTCAGCAGCACGTCGCGCAGGCCGGGCGCGATCGTGGTCGCGAACTCGACGGCCCCGATGCGACGCATCGCGCGCCCGGCCAGCCCGAGGTTGTAGAACATCTCGAGGTACTCGAGGAACGCGGCCTCGGTGTCGATGGCCAGCGCGTTGACCTGACCGCCGCCCTCGGCGGTCGCGATCTTGACCTCCTGGTAGGGCAGTGGCGGCACGTCGAACAGCTGCGCAATGCCTTGGCGCCCTTCGACTTCCACGAGAAGTACCTTGCGGCCACCCGCGGCCAGGGCCAACGCCAGCGCGGCGGCGATCGTCGACTTGCCGGTGCCGCCCTTGCCGGTCACGAAATGCAGGCGAGCTTTGCTCAACCGGGACGGCCAGCCGACGGATCTACCGTCATTGGTAGTGGAAGCCACCCGTGCATGCTAGCTAAAGCGATTTCGACCTCCGCAGGTCCGCGGGGGACTTCCGGTGACCGATAAGCTCGGGCCCATGACCGAACCGACCCGGTGGGAGTACGCCACCGTCCCGCTGTTGACCCACGCCACCAAGCAGATCCTGGACCAGTGGGGTGAAGACGGTTGGGAGCTGGTCTCGGTGCTGCCGGGCCCGACCGGCGAGCAGCACGTCGCCTACCTGAAACGGCCGAAGTGAGTGTCTCCTCGCGGCTGACCGAACTCGGCATCGAACTGCCCGAGGTGGTCGCGCCGCTGGCGGCGTACGTGCCCGCGGTGCGGACCGGGAATCTCGTCTACACCGCGGGCCAGTTGCCGATCCAGGGCGGTGAGCTGCCGGCCACCGGCAAGGTCGGCGCGGCCGTCACCGCGGAAGAGGCCCACGGTCTGGCCCGCGTGTGCGCGCTCAACGCGCTGGCGGCGGTGCACTCGCTGGTCGGCATCGACGCGGTGACCCGGGTGGTCAAGGTGGTCGGCTTCGTCGCGTCTGCGCCCGGCTTCAACGGACAACCGGGTGTGGTCAACGGTGCCTCGGAACTGCTGGGTGAGGTGTTCGGCGAAGCCGGCGCGCACGCCCGGTCGGCGGTCGGGGTTTCGGAGTTGCCGCGCGACGCGCCGGTCGAGGTCGAGCTGATTGTCGAGGTCCGGTAGCCCTGGAACATCCCGCGTACGGACTGCTGCGACCGGTCACCGACACCGCGTCGGTGCTGCTGTGCGACAACCCCGGCCTGATGACGCTCGAGGGCACCAACACCTGGGTGCTGCGCGGGCCGGGCAGCGACGAGATGGTCGTCGTCGACCCGGGCCCCGACGACGACGAACACATCGCGCGCATCGCCGAACTGGGCCCGATCCCGTTGGTGTTGATCAGCCACAAACACGAGGACCACACCGGCGCGATCGACAAGATCGTGGACCGCACCGGCGCGGTGGTCCGGTCGGTCGGCAGCGGTTTCCTGCGCGGGCTCGGCGGACCGCTCACCGACGGTGAGACGATCGACGCCGCGGGCCTGCGGATCACGGTGATGGCCACCCCCGGGCACACCGCGGACTCGGTGTCGTTCGTGCTCGACGACGCGGTGCTGACCGCCGACACCGTGCTCGGCCGCGGCACCACCGTGATCGACAAAGAGGACGGCAGCCTGGCCGCCTACCTGGACTCGCTGCGCCGGCTACGCGGGCTGGGCCGTCGCACGGTGCTGCCCGGGCACGGCCCCGACCTCGAGGACCTCGAAGCGGTCAGCGCGATGTATCTGCAGCACCGCGACGAGCGGCTCGAACAGGTCCGGGCGGCGCTGCGGGAACTCGGTGACGACGCCACCACCCGCCAGGTCGTCGAACACGTCTACACCGACGTCGACGAGAAGCTGTGGGATGTCGCGGAATGGAGCGTGCAGGCGCAGCTCGACTACCTGCGCGGGTGATTTCGGTGTAGTCGGATGCGCTGAGCGCCACCAACTACACCCAAATCGCTATCGGGCTCGGCGGGCCAGCCGCTCGCTGTCGCTGATCAACACGCTCTTGCCCTCCAGGCGGATCCACCCGCGGTGCGCGAAGTCGGCGAGCGCCTTGTTGACGGTTTCGCGCGACGCGCCGACCAACTGGGCGATCTCCTCCTGGGTCAGGTCGTGCGTCACGCGCAGCGCCCCGCCCTCCTGAGTGCCGAACCGCTGCGCCAGCTGCAGAAGCTGCTTGGCCACCCGGCCGGGCACGTCGGTGAAGATCAGGTCGGCCAGGTTGTTGTTGGTGCGCCGCAACCGGCGGGCCAGCACCCGCAGCAACTGCTCGGCGATCTCGGGCCGGTCGGCGATCCAGGCGCGCAGCGCGTCGCGGTCCATCGACACGGCGCGCACCTCGGTGATCGTGGTGGCGCTCGACGTGCGGGGACCCGGGTCGAAGATCGACAGCTCGCCGAACATGTCCGACGGGCCCATGATCGTCAGCAGGTTCTCCCGGCCGTCCGGCGACCGGCGGCCGATCTTGACCTTGCCGGAGATGATGATGTACAGCCGATCCCCGGGCTCGCCCTCGGCGAACACGGTGTGTCCCCGGGGGAAGTCGACAGGCTGCAATTGCTTGGTCAGCGCGGAAACTGCGCTGGGTTCGACCCCCTGGAAGATTCCGGCCCTCGCCAGGATCTCGTCCACGTTGCCCCTCTTAAGCTGTTGGGTGAAGCCGACCTCTATCGGTTAGCGAGATCAGTCTAGAGGTACCCGGATTCGTGACCTGCTCACGCTACACACGATCGGCATGTCGGGTCCGCTGAAACTCCGTATTCACCGCAGCGGGCGGATAGTTGCGCACCGGCAGCGTCGACGCCCTGACCGGCGCCTTCTGCGGGCTCGTCTGGGCGCCGACCTGCTCGAGGAACTTCGCGACGTCGGTCGCCGAGACCGTGTCGCGCTGCAGGCCCGCCTCGAGTCGCTGCAGCCCGAAAGTCGCCACCATCAGCAACCCCGGGATCAACCCGACCAGCAACCACGACACAAGGCTGAAGTAAACACGGCGAAGGTCTCAGCGGGATCACGAATTGTCACCGGTCCGCGTAGCGATGTCGGGGTGTCTCAGTACGCTGGCCTGTGTGACCGCGGGCGAGACGTCGGCAAAAAAGCCGCGCACGGTGAAACGTGCCAAGAACCGGGACGGGGAGACCCGTATCGGCCTGGTCCGCCGCGCGCGCCGGATGAATCGCACGCTCGCGCAGGCGTTTCCGCATGTGTACTGCGAACTGGACTTCACCAACCCGTTGGAGTTGACCGTCGCCACCATCCTGTCGGCCCAGAGCACCGACAAGCGGGTCAACCTCACCACCCCGGCGTTGTTCAAGAAGTACCGCACCGCGCTGGACTACGCGCAGGCCGACCGCACCGAACTCGAGGAGCTGATCCGGCCCACCGGGTTCTACCGCAACAAGGCCAACTCGCTGATCCGGCTGGGTCAGGAGCTCGTCGAACGGTTCGACGGCCAGGTGCCCGCGACGATGGACGAGCTGGTCACGCTGCCCGGCGTCGGCCGCAAGACCGCCAACGTCATCCTCGGCAACGCCTTCGACATCCCGGGCATCACGGTCGACACCCACTTCGGCCGGTTGGTGCGCCGCTGGGGCTGGACCAAGGAGGAGGACCCCGTCAAGGTCGAGTTCGCGGTCGCCGAGCTGATCGAACGAAGCGAGTGGACCGACCTCAGCCATCGGGTGATCTTCCACGGCCGCCGCGTCTGTCACGCCCGCAAGCCGGCGTGCGGGGTGTGTGTGCTGGCCGCCGACTGCCCGTCGTTCGGCCTCGGCCCCACCGATCCGCTGCAGGCCGCGCCGCTGGTGAAGGGGCCGGAGACCGAGCACCTGCTGGCGCTGGCCGGCCTCTAACCCACCCTCGTGCGCACTTCGACCCGCTGGACCGTGGTGGTGCTCGTCGTCGTGGTGGCGCTCGGGTGGGCGCTGTGGGACCAGTTGGATCAGCGCGGCGCCGACACCCCGGCGGGACGGCCCGGTTCGGCCCAGCCGGGCGAGTCGCGCGACCGGCGCGACGCCGACACCCCCGAAGCGCTGGCGGGTCCGCGGGCCGCCGCCGACCTGCCGCCGTGCCCGGCGTCCGGCGCCGGCGCCGGACCCGAAGCGCTGCGCGGCATCACGCTGGAATGCGTGTCCGACGGCGCGCCGGTCGACGTCGCCAGGGCCGTCGCCGGGCGCGCGGTGGTGCTCAACCTGTGGGCCTACTGGTGCGCGCCGTGCGCCGAGGAACTGCCCGCGCTGGCCGAATATCAGCGGCGCATGGGGTCCGCGGTGACGGTGCTGACGGTCCACCAGGACGAGAATGAGACCGCGGCGCTGCTGCGGTTGGCCGAGCTCGGGGTGAAGTTGCCGACGCTGCAGGACGGCAGGCGCCGGATCGCCGCGGCGCTGCGGGTACCCAACGTCATGCCTGCCACCGTCGTGTTGCGCGCGGACGGTAGCGTGGCCGACGTCCTGCCGCGCGCGTTCACCAGCGCCGACGAGATCGCCGCCGTGGTGAACCCACAGATAGGAGCCCCCGGGTGAGTTGGGTCAGCGAGGGCAGCGGCCTGGATCCCGGCGCCGCGCCGTCCTGGCTCAAACCGCTGCTGGACAACGCCTCCGACGTCAAGCAGGCGTATCGGCGGCGGGTGCCGCCCGAGGTGTTCGCCATGGTCACCGCCGAACGCGACAAGCTCGGCGCCCCGCCGGCCGGACGTGAGGCCGCGGTGCTGGTGCTGTTCTCCGGGCCGCCGGACTCGCCGACCGGCGGGCCTCCCGAGGACGCCGACCTGCTGGTCACCGTCCGCGCCTCGACGCTGCGCCACCACGCCGGTCAGGCCGCGTTCCCCGGCGGCGCCGTGGACCCGGGTGATGACAGCCCGGTGCAGACCGCGCTGCGTGAAGCCAACGAGGAGACCGGTGTCGACACCATGCGGCTGAGCCCGCTGGCCACGCTGGAGCGACTGTTCATCCCGCCGTCCGGGTTCCACGTGGTGCCGGTGCTGGCGTACTCCCCGGATCCCGGTCCGGTCGCGGTCGTCGACGAGGCCGAGACCGCGATCGTGGCCCGGGTGCCGTTGCGCGCGTTCATCAACCCGGAGAACCGGATCATGGTGTATCGCAGCGCCAACACCCGCCGGTTCGCCGGCCCGGCGTTCCTGCTCAACGAGATGCTGGTGTGGGGATTCACCGGCCAGGTGATCTCGGCGATGCTCGACGTGGCCGGGTGGGCGCAACCGTGGAACACCGACGACGTGCGCGAACTGGACGACGCAATG
This sequence comes from Mycolicibacterium flavescens, assembly GCF_001722335.1. Classification (GTDB taxonomy): domain Bacteria; phylum Actinomycetota; class Actinomycetes; order Mycobacteriales; family Mycobacteriaceae; genus Mycobacterium; species Mycobacterium flavescens. The sequence goes on along the minus strand of NZ_MIHA01000015.1, from coordinate 84,971 downwards.
GCGCTCGTCGGCGGCCAAGACGGTTACGGTGTTGCACAACCATGACATCGTCTCAGTGGGTCGACCTGATCGTCCTCGGCATCGCGTTCGTCGCCGGCATCTCGGGGTGGCGCTCGGGCGCGCTGGGTTCGATGCTGTCGTTCCTCGGGGTGGTGCTGGGCGCGGTCGCCGGTGTGCTGCTGGCGCCGCATCTTGTCGCCAACATCGACGGCCCCCGCACCAAGCTGTTCGTCACGCTGTTTCTGATTCTGGCGCTGGTGGTGGTCGGTGAGATCGCCGGTGTGGTGCTGGGCCGCGCGGTGCGCAGCGCGATCCGCAACCGCACGCTGCGCTCGGTCGACTCACTGATCGGCGTCGCCATCCAGATCGTCGCGGTGCTGGTCGCCGCGTGGATGCTGACCTACCCGCTGCAGACGTCCGACCAGCCCAACCTCGCTGCGGCCGTGCGCGGTTCGAAAGTGCTCAAGGAGGTCGACGGCGTCGCACCGGACTGGTTGCGGTCCGTGCCGACCCGGCTGTCGGCGCTGCTGGACACCTCGGGTCTGCCCGACGTGCTGCAGCCGTTCGGGCGCACCCCGATCGTCGCTGTCGACGCCCCGGACGCCGCGCTGGCCGCCGACCCCGTCGTCGCCGCCACCCGACCCAGCGTCGTCAAGATCCGCGGGGTGGCGCCCGGCTGCCAGAAGGTGCTCGAGGGCACCGGGTTCGTCGCGGCACCCAACCGCGTCATGTCCAACGCGCACGTGGTCGCCGGCTCGGAGAGCGTCACCGTCGAGGTCGACGGCCAGAGCTACGACGCGGTCGTCGTGTCCTACGACCCGCAGGCCGACATCTCGATCCTCGACGTCCCCAATTTGCCGTCGGCGCCGCTGCAGTTCGCCGAAACCCCGGCGACCACCGGCACCGACGCCGTCGTGATGGGCTACCCCGGCGGCGGCAACTTCGTCGCCACACCGGCCCGCGTCCGCGAGATCATCGAGCTCAGCGGGCCCGACATCTACCGCACCACCACGGTCGAGCGGGAGGTGTACACGATCAGAGGCAGTGTGCGCCAAGGTAACTCGGGTGGTCCGATGATCGACCGGGAAGGCCGGGTACTCGGCGTGGTGTTCGGCGCGGCCGTCGACGACGCCGACACCGGTTTCGTGCTGACCACCAACGAGGTGTCGCAGCAACTCACCAAGCTCGGTGACACCCAGCCGGTGCCGACCGGCGCCTGCATCACCTAGCCGTAGACCTGCCCGACGAAACGGTTCAGCTGCTCGGTGACCGCCTCCGGCGCCTCTTCGTGAGCGAAATGACCGGCGCCGGAGATGGATACGTACCGGCCGCGCGGGGCGTAGTGCTGAGTGCGGTACACCGGGTCGGCGAGCACATACGGGTCATGCTCGCCGCGCATGTGCAGCACCGGCACGCCGATCGGCCGCTTCATCAACCGCATGAAGCGTCGCCCCTCACCGCGCAGCTGACTGCGCACCGCCCAGCGCTGATACTCCAACGCCGAATGCGCGGCGCCGGGAATCTGGATCGCCGTGCGCAGATGCTCGACGGTTCGTGAGAAGTCCTCGGTACCAACCCATTCCGCGCCCGCCCGGCTGCGCACCAGGCGTTCGAGTTCCTCGGCGTTGCGTCGGGTCAGCACCCGCTCGGGCCACCGCGGCACCTGGTAGCGCAGCATCGACGGCAGCAGCGCGCGCCCCTGATCGCGCCGCCGCAGCGCCGAGGCCCGCAGCGCCACCGGATGCGGTGAGCTGACCACCGCGATCGCCTCCACCGCGCGCGGATGCAGCACCGCGGTCGCCCAGCACACCAACCCGCCGTCGGCGTGCCCGACCAGCGTTGCGCTCTTGTGCCCGAGCGCGCGGACCAGGCCCGCGGTGTCGCCGGCCAGGGTCCAGCCGTCATAGCCGCGCGGCGGTTTGTCGCTGCCCCCGTAGCCGCGCAGGTCGACAGCGACGACCCGGGCGCCGGTCAGCCCGCGCAACTGGTGGCGCCACGACCACCAGAACGAACCGAACCCGTGCAGCAGAATGACCAGCGGCCGCTCGGGGGAGGGCCGCGCGCCGTCTGACTCCGCTTCGACGACGTGGAAGCGAATTCCGTTGGCGTGCACCTCCCGATGCCGCCAAGGTCCGTCGATGCGGACGACCGACGGAGCCGGTGGGGGCATCTACCAGCCCGACGGATCGGCCGTCGACGCGGGCTTGTTGTCCGTGGCGGCCTGCTTGTCCCTGTCGTGGCCGGGCGTCAACGCCTCGGGCAGTTCCCGCACCGACTCGATCGTCTTCTGCGGTCCGCGGATGCGGCGCACCTTGAGATAGCCCAGGAACGCGAACACCAGCGTGACCACCACCATCAGCCCGAACACGATCAGGTAGGCGGCCCATTTGACCAGCCACAGGTCGAGCAGTTCGCCGAGGAAGAAGAAGAAAAAGAACGTCGAGTAGAACAGCACGACCAGCGCCAGGATGAAGAAGACGCTGCCGGTGAGACCCTTCTTGACGTCGCGGGTGATCTCGGCCTTGGCCAGTTCCACCTCGGCACGCACCAGCGTGGACACCTGCGCGGTCGCGTCCTTGACCAGGTCACCGATCGACGGGTCGGCCTTCGGGGCGTGCGGATCGACCAGCGGTATCGATGTCACGGTGCTCGGCACGCCATTCCTGCGATCGCTCACGGACGGTTCCTCCCGCGTAGGCCGGATTGTCTGTCTCGGTCGCGGTTCATGTTGCCATGTGGCGGGCACTGAAACGATGCCGGCCGACGATAGACTGATCGGGTTCATCGCAGGGCAGGTCGGGGCGCGTCGATAGGGGATTGTTCACGTGAGGTCCACCGGCCACCGGCTCGGCCTGCTGGCCGCCACGATCGGCACCGCTGTCTTCGCCGCGCTCACCGTCGGGTCGCCCGTCGCCCACGCCCAGGACCCGGTCACCCTCGGCGGCGGGTCCGGGTTGATCGTCAACGGCGAGACGATGTGCACGCTGACCGCGATCGGCAACGACAACCGCGGCGAACTCGTCGGCTTCACCTCGGCGCACTGCGGCGGCCCCGGCGCTTCGGTGGCCGCCGAAGACGCACCGGCCGCCGGGGTGGTGGGCACGATGGTGGCCGGCAACGACGCGCTGGACTATGCGGTCATCCAGTTCGACCCGCAGAAGGTGCGCCCCACCAACAACGTCAACGGTTTTCAGATCGACGGGCTCGGCCCCGACCCCGTCGTCGGCGATGTGGCCTGCAAGCTCGGCCGCACCACCGGCTACTCGTGCGGCGTGACGTGGGGACCCGGTCAGGAGCCCGGCACGATCGTCAACCAGGTGTGCGGGCAGCCCGGCGACTCGGGGGCGCCGGTCACGGTGAACAACCGCCTGGTCGGCATGATCCACGGGGCGTTCTCCGAAGTTCTGCCGACGTGCGTCGTCAAGTTCATCCCGCTGCACACGCCCGCGGTGACGATGTCGTTCAACACCCAGCTCGCCGACATCACGGCCAAGAACCGACCGGGAACGGGTTTCGTCCCGGTCGGCTCCGCCGCCTGAGCGCGCTACTTGGCGGCGCTGATCGCCTCGAACACGCTCGGGTCCACCAGCGTCGACGTGTCACCGAGTTCGCGGCCCTCGGCGACGTCACGCAGCAGCCGCCGCATGATCTTGCCGCTGCGGGTCTTCGGCAACTCGGGCACTACGTGAATCTCCCTGGGGCGGGCGATCTTTCCGATCTCCTTGGCCACCTGCTCGCGAAGCTCGGCCACCATGTCCTCGCCGCTGTCCTTGGCGTGCGACTCCAGGATCACGAATGCGCAGATGCCCTGGCCGGTGGTGTCGTCGGCGGCGCCGACGACCGCGGCTTCGGCGACACCGGAATGGCCGACCAGCGCCGACTCCACCTCGGTGGTCGAGATGCGGTGCCCTGACACGTTCATCACGTCGTCGATGCGCCCGAGCAGCCAGATCGAACCGTCGGAGTCGACGCGGGCGCCGTCACCGGCGAAGTACCAGCCCTGCTTCTCATACCGCGACCAGTAGGTCTCCTTGAACCGTTCCGGATCGCCCCAGATGCCGCGCAGCATCGCCGGCCACGGCTGATCGAGCACCAGATAGCCGGTGACGTGTTCGGCCTCGTCGGCGCCGGGCACCAGTTCGGCGCCCTCCTCGTCGACGATCTTGGCCGAGATGCCGGGCAGCGTCTGCATCGCCGACCCCGGTTTGGCCTCGGTGACACCGGGCAGCGGCGAGATCATGATCGCCCCGGTCTCGGTCTGCCACCAGGTGTCGACCACCGGAGTCCGGTTGCCGCCGAACGCATCCCGGTACCAGCGCCACGCCTCCGGGTTGATCGGCTCACCGACCGACCCGAGCAGACGCAGGCTGGACAGGTCGTGGGCGTCGGGAATTTCGCGGCCCCACTTCATGAACATCCGGATCAGCGTGGGGGCGGTGTAATAGACGGTCACACCGTACTTTTCGATGACCTCGAAGTGCCGGTGCTCGTTCGGCGAGTTCGGGGTGCCCTCGTACACCACCTGCGTGCAGCCGTTCGAGAGCGGGCCGTACACGATGTAGGTGTGGCCGGTCACCCAGCCGATGTCGGCGGTGCACCAGTACACGTCGGTCTCGGGTTTGATGTCGAACACGTAGTAGTGCGTGTACGAGGCCTGGGTCAGGAACCCGCCCGAGGTGTGCACGATGCCCTTGGGCTTACCGGTGGTGCCGGAGGTGTACAGCAGGAACAGCGGGTGCTCGGAGTCGAACGCCTCCGGCGTGTGCTCGGCCGAGGCGTTGTCGACGGTCTCGTGCCACCACAGGTCGCGGCCCTCGGTCCACGCGGTGTCGATTCCCGTGCGGCGCACCACCAGAACGTGTTCGACGGAGTCCTGGCCCTCGCAGGCCTCGTCGACCGACTCCTTGAGCGAGACCGCCTGGCCGCGGCGGTACTGCCCGTCGCTGGTGATCACCAGCTTGGCGTTGGCGTCCTCGATGCGGGCCTTGAGCGCCGACGCGGAGAAGCCGGCGAACACCACCGAATGCAGCACGCCCAGGCGCGCGCACGCCAGCATCGCCACGATCGCCTCGGGGATCATCGGCATGTAGATCGCCGCCCGGTCACCCGCGCTCAGGCCCAGGTCGGTCAGCGCGTTGGCGGCCTTGGACACCTCGGCGAGCAGGTCGCTGTAGGTGAGTTCGCGGCTGTCGCCGGGCTCGCCCTCCCAGCGGATCGCCACCCGGTCACCGTTTCCGGCCTCCACATGGCGGTCCACGCAGTTGTAGGCGACGTTGAGTTTGCCGCCGACAAACCACTTGGCGAACGGCGCCTCCGACCAGTCGAGCACCTCGTCGAACGGGGTCTCCCACGCCAGCCGGTTGGCCTGTTCGGCCCAGAATGCCAAACGGTCCTTCTCGGCCTGTTTGTACAGATCCTCGGTGGCGTTCGCCTGCTTGGCGAACTCCTCGGAAGGTGGATAGACGGACGGACCGTGGGTGTGCTTCGCCGATGTCTCTGCCATATATGTGAGGGTAGTCACCGAGCGCGGCAACCACACTGGCAAGTCACACCGGACTCCGTGTGCGGTCAGATTGCCGCGCCGAACGTCATGGCTGGCGGGTCCAACGGTCGGCTAGCGTGTGCTGCCGTGACCGGTGCCTTCGCCAACGACCCGCTCGCGCCGCTGGCGCAGCTACCCGGCGTGGCCGACGCCGCCGAGGAGGCCCGCGAAGCCCTGGGCCGCGCCCACCGGCACCGGGCCAACCTTCGGGGCTGGCCGGCGAACGCGGCCGAGTCGGCGCTGCGGGCGGCCAGGGCGTCGTCGGTGCTCGACGGCGGCGCGCTGCAGCTGTCCGAGGACGGCACCCCGGACCCGGTCCTGGCCGGGGCGCTGCGGGTGTCCGAGGCGGTCGAGGGTGGCGAGACGGCCCTGGTCGGTGTGTGGCGGCGGGCGCCGCTGCAGGCGCTGGCGCGGTTGCACGCGTTGGCGGCCGCCGACCTCGCCGACGACGACCAACTCGGCCGCCCACGTCTCGACCCGGAGATGAGCGCCCGGCTGACACTGCTGGGCGACATCGTCACCGGCAGGACCTCGGTGCCCGCGCCGGTGCTGGCCGCCGTCGTGCACGGCGAACTGCTCACGCTCGCCCCGTTCGGCACCGCCGACGGGATCGTGGCCCGCGCGGCCGCGCGGCTGGTCACCATGAGCAGCGGTCTGGACCCGCACGGGCTCGGCGTGCCGGAGGTCTACTGGATGCGGCAGTCCGGTGACTACCGCAGCGCGGCCCGCGGGTTCGCGTCGGGCACCCCGGACGGGCTGACGGCGTGGATCCTGCTGAGTTGCCGGGCACTGCACGCCGGTGCGCGCGAGGCGCTGGCGATTGCGCAGGATGCCTCGTAACGCGAAGCGGGCGACGCTCCGAATTCGCATTCGGCTCGTCGCCCGCTAGCACGGAGACCCGGTTACCAAGCGTGCTCCGGTGGGTTGCGTGGGTGGCCTCGGCGTCTTGACGATGCGCTTCGACTGCAACCCCACCCAAGGGGCCGCGTGGGATGTGTTCTCGACGAACTGACTCCCGCCGTCCGCTTTTCGTAAATACGCAGGCCCGCAACACTTTTGCCTATTTCGCGGCATGTGCTCCGCGTGGGTGCCGGGATCCGTGCTAGGGAGCTGGGATCGGGAGTCCGAGCCTTCTCTTCCGACTCGGCCTTGGCCTCTCCTAGCTTCCGTGCCTCCTTTGTACCCCGTGACGACGGTCACATCAAGGCCCAAACCGTGCCGGTTCCGGATTGTTACGGTGAATCGCGAAAGGTGGGCTAGAAAGCGAAGCGCCGCAACAGCGAATAGGTCAGTGCGCCGGCCGCCAGGGCGCTCACGCCGACCGCCGCGGTGGTTGCCACGGCCGCCCCCGACGGCGCCGGGATCCGGTCCCGCAGAGACACCGGTCGGGAGAAGTTCAGCACCGGCCAACCGCGGAGCGCGGCCTCTTTGCGCAAGGCTCGGTCGGGGTTTACCACCGCGGGGTGACCGACCGTCTCGAGCATCGGGATGTCGGTGATCGAGTCGGAGTAGGCGTAACAGTGTTCGAGCGCGTAACCCTCACGGGAAGCCAGCTCCCGGACCGCTGCCGCCTTGTTCTCGCCGTAGCAGTAGAACGCGATCTCGCCGGTGTACCTGCCGTCCTCGACGACCATCCGGGTGGCCATCGCGTGGGTGGCGCCCAGCGCCCGGGCGATCGGCGCGACGATCTCCTCACCGGATGCGGACACCACGACCACGTCACGCCCGCAGAGTTTGTGATCGGCGATCAGTTCGGCGGCTTCGGCGAAGACCAACGGGTTGACGATCTCGTGCAGGGTCTCGCCGACGATCGACTTCACCTGTTCGACGTCCCACCCGGTGCACATGGTGGTGACGTAGGAGCGCATCCGGTCCATTTGATCGTGATCGGCGCCCGACATCAGGAACAGGAATTGCGCGTAGGTGGACTTGAGGACCGACCGCCGATTCATTAGCCCTTGATCGAAGAAGGGTTTGCTGAAAGCCAATGTGCTGGATTTGGCGATCACTGTTTTATCTAGATCGAAGAACGCCGCGGTGCGGGTCGGGTTGTCGGCCGCGGGAATCGTTTGCGGCGTTTCCTGACGGTCGGCCGTCGGCTCGGATCCGGTCACAGCGTCAGCATAGGAGTAGGCGCGTGACAATTCGCGGGAGTGTGTACAAAATGGCAGGTTATGACACGTGTCGCAAACCGCAACGTTTGGGCCACCGTGGTCATTTCGTAAGCAACGAGCACTTGCGCCGGGGCCGACCGCCGTGTGTATAGTGAGCGTTACCCGGCTTATGCCGGGGGTGCATCAGCCCGACCCCCCGGGGCTGATACACGACGACCTCCGCCTCCTCCCCCCCTGGCGGGGGTCGTCCCTTTTCCGGACCTTTCGCAAACCGGATAAGTCCGAATTCGTCGCAATAGTTGCGGAACGCTGTTCTCAGCCTCCCGCGGCCCCCGGATTCATCCCCAAGCCCGTGTTCATGCACAGATCCGCGATGCGCCCTGGTGTTTCCCGGCCGCTGTTCGCACGCTGGAATCGTGACTTCGTTTCCCGGACTTCTCTGCCTGATCGGTGACCCGACGCTGTGTGAAGAGGTCGACCGGGTGGGCGCGGCCGCGGGGATCACCGCGGTGCACACCGGTGAACCGTCCAACCGCCGCGTGTGGAGTTCCGCGGTCGCGGTGGTGTGCGACGTGGCCGCCGCGCAGCACTGCGCGACCCGCGCGCTGCCCCGCCGGCCCCACGTGGTCCTGGTCGCGGACCGCGAACCCGACGCCGCGCACTGGCAGGCCGCGATCGCGGTCGGCGCCCAACGGGTCGTCACGCTGCCGGCCCAGGACGGCGTGCTGATGGCCGAGCTCGCCGACGCCGCCGAGGCACTGCGCGACGTCGCCGACCGTGGCGCGGTGGTGTCGGTGATGGCCGGCCGCGGAGGCGCCGGTGCGACGATCTTCGCCGCCGCGCTGGCCCGGGTGGCCGGTCGACAGAACCCCGACGCGCTGCTGATCGACGCCGACCCGTGGAGCGGTGGCATCGATCTGGTGCTCGGCGCCGAGTCCGAGTCCGGGCTGCGCTGGCCGGAACTGCAACTGGGCCGCGGGCGGGTCGACTACGCCGCACTGCGCGATGCGCTCCCGCACGCGCAGGGGGTCGGCGTGCTGTCGGCAGGCCGCGGCGGTGCCGGGCGCGGGGGTGAGGTGGCCGCCGATCCGCTCGCCGCCGTCATCGACGCCGGCAGCCGAGGCGGCGCGACCGTGGTGTGCGATGTACCGCGGCGGCCGGTGGCGACCGTCGAAACAGCCGTGGCTGCAGCCGATCTCACGGTCCTGATGACCACCGCCGACGTGCGCTCGGCCGCGGCGTCGGCGTCGGTCGCGGCCTGGATCACGGCGATCAACCCCAACTGCGGGGTGGTGGTCCGCGGCCCCGCGCCGGGCGGGCTGGGGTCGTCCGAGATCGCCGACATCGTGGGACTGCCCCTGCTCGCGGCCATGCGCCCGCAGCCGGGTGTCGCGAAGCATCTGGAACAGGGCGGACTGCGGATCCGGCGGTGGTCGCCACTGGCGGACGCCGCGGGCAAGGTGCTCTCCGTGCTGCGGCGGCACCCCGCGGAGGAGGCCGCATGAGCGCCTCGCTGATCGACCGCGTCCGCGAACGGCTCGCCGCCGAGTCCGCGCCGCTACGGCCCACCGTGGTGGCCGCCGCGATCCGCGCCGAATCCGGCGGACTGCTCGGTGACAGCGACGTGCTGACCGGTCTGCGGCGCCTGGAGACCGAACTGACCGGCGCGGGTGTGCTCGAACCGCTGCTGTGCGCCGAGGGCACCACCGACGTGCTCGTCACCGCGCCCGACTCCGTGTGGGTCGACGACGGCGGCGGTCTGCGCCGCAGCGAGATCCGGTTCACCGACGAGGACGCCGTGCGCCGGCTCGCGCAGCGCCTGGCGCTGGCCGCGGGGCGCCGCCTCGACGAGGCGCAGCCCTGGGTGGACGGACAGCTCACCGGGCTCGGCCCCTTCAGCGTGCGACTGCACGCCGTGCTGCCGCCGATCGCCGCGGCCGGAACGTGTCTGTCGTTGCGGGTGCTGCGCCCGGCCACCCAGGACCTGGACTCGCTGATCCGCGCGGGCGCGATCGAACCCGAGGCGGCCGAACTGATCGGCGACATCGTCGCGGCCCGGCTGGCGTTGCTGATCACGGGCGGTACCGGCGCGGGCAAGACGACGATGCTGGCCGCGATCCTGGGTGCCGTGCGCCCCGACGAGCGCATCGTCTGCGTCGAGGACGCGCCGGAACTGGCGCCCACCCACCCGCATCTGGTCAACCTCGTCGCGCGCGGCGCCAACGTCGAGGGTGCGGGCGCGGTCACCGTGCGCGACCTGGTCCGGCAGGCCCTGCGGATGCGCCCGGACCGATTGATCGTCGGCGAGGTCCGCGGCGCCGAGGTGGTCGACCTGCTGACCGCGCTGAACACCGGCCACGACGGCGGCGCCGGCACCGTGCACGCCAACAGCCCCGCCGAGGTGCCGGCGCGCCTGGAAGCCCTCGCCGCGCTCGGCGGGCTGCCGCGCGCGGCGCTGCACAGCCAACTGGCCGCCGCGGTCCAGGTGGTCCTGCACGTCGGGCGGGACACGTCGGGCGCTCGGCGGCTGCGCGAGATCGCAGTGCTGACAGCGTCTTCGGACGGAATGGTGCGGGCGGTCACGGCGTGGCACGTCGAGGGCGGATTCGCCGACGGCGCGAAACGATTGGCCGAGCTCGTCCGGAGCCGACGATGACGGCCGCGGCGCTCGTTCTGGCGCTGGCACTGCTGGTCGCGCCGGGATCGCCGCGTCACCGCCTCGCCGCCGGCCGCGCCCGAGGGCCGGTCCGAATCCCGGTGACGGCGCCGCTGATCGCCGGTGTGCTGTTTCTCGCCGCCGTCGGGCCGATCGGGCTGGCGCTCGCGGCCGCCGTCGTCGCGTTGACCGTCGACACCCGAAGACGGCGCCGCCGACGGGACCGTGCCGCCGCGAAGGAGGCGGCGACCCTGCAGTCGGCGCTGGACGTGCTGACCGGCGAGTTGCGGATCGGCGCGCACCCGGTGGTCGCGTTCACCTCCGCCGCAGGCGAGGTCGACGGTGCGGTCGCGGCTTCGCTGCGGACGGTGTCGGCGCGGGCGCGGATGGGTGCCGATGTGGCCGCCGGTCTGCACGCCGTCGCGCGCCGCTCGGCGATGCCGGCCCACTGGGAACGGCTCGCGGGCTGCTGGTCCTTGGCCGCATCCCACGGTTTGGCGATCGCGACCCTGATGCGCACAGCGCAACGCGACATCGTTGCCCGGGAACGGTTTTCGAGCCAGGTGTCGGCAGCCATGGCCGGTGCGCGGACCACCGCGGCGGTCCTGGCGGGCCTGCCGCTACTCGGAATCGGCCTCGGGCAACTCGTGGGCGCCGATCCGTTGCGCTTCCTGCTCGCCGACGGTGGGGGGCAGTGGCTACTCGTGGTGGGCGCGACGCTGTCCTGCGTGGGCCTGGTGTGGTCGGACCGCATCATCGGCGAGGCCGCCGCATGAGCGTCGCGGCGCTTCTGTTGGCGTGTGCGCTGCTCGTCGGTGCTCCGCCGGTGCGGCGGCGGCTCTCGACGGGGCGGCCGGCGGCGCCGCCGCCGAGGAAAGCGGCGGACCCGGATGACCCGATGGCGTTCGCGTCGAGCCTCGACGTGCTGGCCGCCTGCCTGCACTCCGGGATGGCGGTGCCGACCGCGGCGGCCGCGACAGTTCCGACGGCGCCGCCCGCACTGGCCGCGGTGCTGGCGCGGGCGGCCGACCTGCTCGCGCTGGGCGCCGATCCGCAGACCGCCTGGTCGAATCCCGCCGAGCCCGACCGGCACGTCGACGCGTTGCTGCGCCTCGCGCGGCGCTCGGCGGCCTCGGGAACCGCGCTGGCGCAGGGGATCACCGAGCTAGCGGAGCGGTACCGCGACGAGGCGGCCGACGCGGCGCGCGCGGCCGGGGAACGCGCCTCGGTGTTGATCGCCGGCCCGCTGGGGCTGTGCTACCTGCCCGCCTTCGTGTGCCTGGGCGTCGTACCGGTGGTCGCCGGTCTGGCGGGTGACGTGTTGAGTTCCGGGATCGTATAACCAGTGAGGGGGAGAAGTGAGTATTGCCAACAGCTTTCGGGCGATTCAGGCGCGGTTGACCATGGTGATGGTCGAGGACGACGGCATGTCCACGGTGGAATATGCCATCGGGACGATCGCGGCCGCCGCGTTCGGCGCGATCCTGTACACGGTCGTCACCGGCGACTCGATCGTCAGCGCGCTGACCAACATCATCAGCCGCGCGCTGAACACCAACGTCTAGCCGGTGACCGTGGCGCGGCCACCGTCGAGGCGGCGTTGGCGGTCGCGGCTCTGGTCGCGGTGCTGGTGCTGTGTGCGGCCGGGCTCACCGCGCTGTCGACGCAGATCCGCTGCGTCGACGCCGCCCGGGAGGCGGCCCGGCTGGCGGCCCGCGGAGACGACGGCACCGCGGTGGCGCGCACGCTGGCACCCGACGGCGCCGCGGTGCAACTTGCCCGCGACGGCGGCTACGTCGTCGCCACCGTCACCGCACGCTCCGCGCTGCTGCCGGGGCTCACCATCGCGGCGCGCGCCGTCGCCGCGGTCGAACCTGGCTGACGACGGTGCGGCCACCGTGCTCGCCGCGGTGATGATCGCGGTGCTGCTGAGCCTCACGGCCGCAGCCGGCTACCTCGGGGCGGCGGTGATCGCGCGGCACCGGGCCCAGGCGGCCGCCGATCTGGGCGCGCTGGCGGCCGCGGCGCGGGCTGACGGCCGCGCCGCCGCGTGCGCCGAGGCGTCGGCGGTGACGCAGTCGATGGGCGCACGCCTGCGCAGCTGCCGGCTGGCCGAACTCGATGTCGTTGTCGCCGTTGAGGTCAGCGTCACCCTCGGCCGTTTCGGCGTCGGGCCCGCCGGCGCAACCGCACGGGCGGGACCGGTCAGCGCGGATCGGTGAGGTCGTCACCGGTCGCGCGTCGCAGCGTCGCCAGGCCGGCGAACACACCGTCGCCGATCTCCACCCGGTTGACGGTCACGTGCACGGGAGCCCAGCCGTCGGCCGCGCTCATGCGCAGCACCACGGACGCGGTGCCGGACTCGAAAGCCGTTGCCATGCGGACGAGTTCGCCGCGATCGTCGGGGTGAATGACACGGTCGCCGGCCATGCTGGTGCGCCAGTCGAAGAACGCCGGCGGCTCGTCGAGCCATTTGAGCAGCGTCCAACTCGACAGGTCCACCAGCGCGCGGTGCACACCCGGCTGCGCGAGACCCTCGAGAATCCGCTGCGCGAGGTGATCCGGCGGCGCGGTCGCCGGGTCCGGCTCGCTGCGCCAGTTCATCGCCCGGCACAGCAGCCGATGCGACCCGTCGTCCTGCGCCTCGCGCACCACGCGGATCACGAAACCGACCGTGACCGGTTCGCCGTTGTGGTCCACGACGTTCCACGTGCTGCTGAACGCCCGACCGGGTTCGCGGGTGATCGCCATGCCCAGCACCGTGGCTTCGCTGGGGTTCAGATCCCGCCGCGGCAGGTCGTCGGCGAAGGTCCGGTACGGCGCGACCTCGCTGTCCGGCGCCCAGCCGCTGTTGAGCAACGACTCCGGCGTACCGGTGGCGACGCCATGGTCGAGGTCCCACAGCAGCGCACCCGGCGCCGGCCGCTCGGTCGGTTCCATGTCCGGCGGGCCGATCCACAGATGGACCCCGTGAATCGGGCCGTCGGTCATCGCGACGACCTCGGTGCGGATCACGCGGTCGTTCTTCGGGGTGATGCTGCTCAGTCCCTGCCGGGCGCGCACCGTCTCGCCGATCGCGGTCTGAATCGCCATCAGGTGCGGACTGCGCCTCAACAGCCCGCTGATCGGGACCAGGTTGACGGTGTGCCGCCCCTGGGCGACCACCACGGGCTCGTCGCCCAGCGTTTCCACGAGCAGCCAGTCGTGGACCATGGGTGCATTCTATCGACGCGGCCCGCGCGCTCCGGTGGGCAACGAATTGCGTAGAACGTCGTCGCGACCGCCGTTTTGAACGCCGTCAGATGACGGACGCGGAGGTTGCAAGCGGTTTGTCTGCGAGGTATTTTGCCTCTACACCCGGCTCTCGCCGGGCTGGAACGGATCGAGTCGTCCGGACCGTTCCCGCTTTATGAGTCTGCGCTCGGCGCCGAGTTTGCGCCCCAAGCTGCGGAACACGTGGGGGGCGACCGTTCGAGGGGTCGGTCGCCCCTCGCGTTTCAGCGCCCGTCGCCCTCAAAGTGACCGCCCAGCAATCTCGTTGAGCACCAACCGCAAAACCCGGACCGCCCCCGCCTTGTCCAACGGATCGTTGCCGTTTCCGCATTTGGGCGACTGCACGCACGACGGGCAGCCCGCGGGGCACTCGCACGCCTCGATCGCATCCGCGGTTGCTGTCCACCAGGTCGTCAATTTGCGGTAGCCGCGATCGGCGAAACCCGCGCCGCCCGGGTAGCCGTCGTAGACGAAGATCGTCGGCAACCCCTGCACCGGACCGACGGCCGTCGACACCCCGCCGATGTCGCCGCGGTCGCAGCTGGCGACCAACGGCAACAGCCCGATCGCGGCGTGTTCTGCGGCATGTAGCGCGCCGGGCAGGTGAAGCAAATCGAGTCCGTTGTGCTGCAACGTCTCCGGGGTGATCGTGCACATCACCGCGGTGGTGTCCAGGGTGCGGGTGGGCATGTCGAGTTCGACGAAGTCGATCACCTCGCCGCTCAACTGCCTGCGCAGGTAACCGATCACTGTGTTGGTCACCGAAACCGGCACCAGTCCGACGGTCACCGGGCCGAACGTCTTCCGTTCCCCCTCGCCGGTGACCGCGATGTCGGTCAGTTCGCGCGCGGTGGTCGTGTACCCGGGGTCGGCGGCGTGCACGAACGCGACGCCGTCCTCGAAATCCAGCGAATCCACCAGGTAGCTCTCGCCCTGGTGCAGGTACACCGCGCCCGGATGCACCGAGGCCGGTGCCTGCCCCGCCCCGGTGCTGCCGAGCATTCGCCCGGTGCCGGCCTCCAGGATCGCGATCTGTCCGCCCATCGAGCCGCGGATGTCCACCGCCGGATGGGGATCGATGCCCGGCGCGGGGAAGTAGCCGCCCGCGCGCCGGCGCAGCAGGCCGTCGTCGACGAGCGCGTCGGCCACCGATTCGGCGTCCCACATCCGGACCTCGACGTCGGTCAGCGGCAGTTCGGCGGCCGCGCACAGCAGTTGCGGGCCGAGCACGTACGGGTTCGTCGGGTCGATGACGACGCGTTCGATCGGCCGGTCGAGCAGGGCGGCCGGGTGGTGCACCAGGTAGGTGTCCAGCGGATCGTCGCGCGCGATCAGCACGATCAGCGCGCTCTGACCGCGGCGGCCCGACCGGCCGGCCTGCTGCCAGAACGAGGTGACGGTGCCCGGGAATCCGGCGAGCACGACGGCGTCGAGACCCGCGATGTCGACACCGAGTTCCAGCGCGTTCGTCGTCGCCAGCCCGCGCAGCTCCCCGTCGGTCAGCGCGCGTTCGAGCACGCGCCGGTCTTCGGCGAGATACCCCGCCCGGTAGGACGCCACCCGGTCGGCGAGGTCTGGGGCGATCTCCTCCAGCCGGGCCCGCGCACCCAGCGCGGTCAGTTCCGCACCGCGCCGGGACCGCACGAAGGTCAGCATCCGCGCTCCCTCGGCGACGAGGTCGGCCATCACGCTGGCCGCCTCCGCGCCCGCCGAACGCCGCACCGGCGCGCCGTTCTCGCCGACCAGATCGTCGAGCAGCGGCGGTTCCCACAGTGCCACCGTGCGGGCGCCCTGCGGGGAACCGTCCTCGAAGACCTCAACGACCGTCTGCCCGATCAACTCTGAGGCGGTCTGGCCCGGCGCGGCGGTGGTGGCGCTGGCGAAGATCACCGTCGGCATCGACGCATCCGGCGAGTATCGCACACACAGCCGCAGCAGGCGGCGCAGCACCATCGCCACGTTGGAGCCGAAAATGCCGCGGTAGTAATGGCATTCGTCGATCACGACGTAACGCAGGTTGCGCAGGAACATCGCCCAGCGGGCGTGGTTGCGCAGCAGCGACAGATGGATCATGTCGGGATTGGAGAAGATCCAGCGCGACCGTTCGCGCGCGAAACGGCGGACGTCGGTGGGGCTGTCGCCGTCGTAGGAGCACGGCGCGACATCGGGCAGCGGCACGGCTTCGGTGAGCGCCACCGCATTCCGGAGTTGATCGTGGCCGAGCGCCTTGGTCGGCGACAGGTAGAGCACCCGCGCCCGCCGATCGGCCTTCAGCGTCGTCAATATCGGCAGCTGATAGGCCAGCGATTTGCCCGACGCGGTGCCGGTGCTGACCACGACGTGGCGGCCGTCGTGGGCGAGGTCGGCGGCCGCGACCTGATGCGACCACGGTGCCTCGATACCGCGATCAAGGAACGCCCGCACCACATCTGGGTCAGCCCACCGCGGCCAGTCACGCACCCGGCCCGGCCGCGGCGGCAGATCCGCGACGTGCCGCAACGGATCCGGCCCATCGGCCCCGCCGCCGGTGCCGTCGACCGCGCACGCGAGCAGCTCGCGGCCGAAATCAGCCATCGATAATCCCTTCCGAAAGCACTTCTGCGGTGAATTGTTCCCCACTTGTTTGCGCCAGACTGTCGCGGCAGCTCCGAACGTGATTGACTTAGCGCGGTCGCAGCTTCTGTGTTCGTGTACTCGCACTCGCAGGATCGATGTTGCGATCGCGGTTCCTGCGAGGGTTGTAGGTCGGGTCAGTTCCGAACACTCCACGAAGGAGAGCGGTCGGAACCGGCCCGGTGTACCGAACACGGTGGACCGCACCCGGTGAATAAGAGAAGGAAACAACAGGAAATGCCACAGGGAACTGTGAAGTGGTTCAACGCGGAGAAGGGCTTCGGCTTCATCGCCCCGGAGGACGGCTCCGCTGACGTATTTGTCCACTACACGGAGATCCAGGGAAGCGGCTTCCGCACCCTGGAGGAGAACCAGAAGGTCGAGTTCGAGGTTGGCCAGAGCCCCAAGGGGCCTCAGGCCACGGGTGTCCGGGCCGTCTAGCTAGACCCCCAAGCTGAGGTAACACCCCGCGCGCGTCCAGACCCGGTCGCCGCGGGGTGTTTCGCTATTCGGGCCTGTCCCGGCCCGCCGCCGCCGAAGATCCCGGCCACTGGCTTACTGTCGGTCTGTGAGTCAGCTGTCGTTCTTCTCGGCAGAGTCGGTGCCGCCCGCGGTCGCCGACCTCACAGGGCTGCTCGCCGCCCCCGGGCAAGTGGTGCTGGTGGGTTCGGGCGCCCGGTTGTCGGTGGTGGTCGAGGACCTGTGGCGGGCCGAGGCGCTGGCCGAGATGATCTTCGACGCCGGCCTGGATCCCGAGATTGCGCGCACCGACGAGAACACCCCGCTGGTGCGCACCGCGGTCGACGACCGGTTGGTCCGCATCGCCGGGGCGTGGACCCGCGGCGCGGTCAAGACCGTGCCGCCGCAGTGGTTGCCCGGCCCGCGCGAGTTGCGCGCCTGGACGTTGGCGGCGGGCGCCCCGGAGGCGGACCGCTACCTGCTCGGCCTGGATCCGCACGCACCGGACACGCACGCGGCGCTGGCGTCGGCGATGATGCGGGTCGGGATCGCCCCGACATTGATCGGCACTCGCGGGTCGCGGCCCGCGCTGCGAATCAGCGGGCGACGACGGCTGTCGCGCCTGGTAGAGAACGTGGGGGAACCTCCGGCGGGCGCGGCGGCGTTCGCTGCGTGGCCGCACGTCTGACGGGCGTAAACAGGGGGGTCAGTTTGCGTCGGCCCGCGCGGGGTGCCAAATTGTCAGTTGCCGACAGGATCGAAGGTCCGTGGGAACGGGCATCCTCGACCCTGACGGCAGTGAAAGAAGTGGAGCGTGCGCGAAGGTGGCAGCAGACGAGGACCGCGGTAGCGGCCGCAACGGCAACGTGCGGCGGCTCGTCATAGTCGAGTCGCCCACCAAGGCGCGCAAAATAGCCGGCTACCTGGGCTCCAACTACATCGTCGAGTCGTCTCGCGGGCATATCCGCGACCTGCCGCGCAACGCCGCCGACGTGCCCGCGAAGTACAAATCCGAGCCGTGGGCCCGCCTCGGGGTGGACGTCGACCACAACTTCGAGCCGCTCTACATCATCAGCCCGGAGAAGAAGAGCACGGTCGCCGAGCTCAAGGACCTGCTCAAGGACGTCGACGAGCTCTACCTGGCCACAGACGGTGACCGCGAAGGCGAGGCCATCGCGTGGCACCTGCTCGAGACCCTCAAGCCGCGGGTGCCGGTCAAACGGATGGTGTTCCACGAGATCACCGAGCCGGCGATCCGCGCCGCCGCCGAAGACCCCCGCGACCTGGACAACGACCTGGTCGACGCGCAGGAGACGCGCCGCATCCTGGACCGGCTCTACGGCTACGAGGTCAGCCCGGTGCTGTGGAAGAAGGTCGCGCCGAAGCTGTCGGCGGGCCGGGTGCAGTCGGTGGCGACCCGGATCATCGTGCAGCGCGAACGCGAGCGGATGGCGTTCCGCAGCGCCGCGTACTGGGACGTCACCGCCGAGCTGGACGCCAGCGTGTCCGATCCGCAGGCCACGCCGCCGAAGTTCACCGCCAAACTCAACACCGTCGACGGTCTGCGGGTGGCCACCGGCCGCGACTTCGACTCGCTGGGCGCGGTGCGCAAGCCCGACGAGGTGCGGGTGCTCGACGAGGCCGCGGCGACCGCGCTGGCGTCCGGGCTGCGGGGCGCGCAGCTGTCGGTGTCGTCGGTGGAGCAGAAGCCCTACACCCGCAAGCCGTACCCGCCGTTCATGACCTCGACGTTGCAGCAGGAGGCGGGCCGCAAGCTGCGGTTCTCCTCGGAGCGCACGATGAGCATCGCGCAGCGGCTCTACGAGAACGGCTACATCACTTATATGCGCACCGACTCGACCACGCTGTCGCAGTCGGCCATCGACGCCGCGCGTAACCAGGCCCGCCAGCTTTACGGCGAGGAGTACCTGCACCCGTCGCCGCGCCAGTACACCCGCAAGGTCAAGAACGCCCAGGAGGCGCACGAGGCGATCCGGCCCGCCGGCGACGTGTTCTCCACGCCCGGCCAGCTGCACAGTGCGCTGGACAACGACGAGTTCCGGCTCTACGAGCTGATCTGGCAGCGCACCGTCGCCTCCCAGATGGCCGACGCGCGGGGGACGACGCTGTCGCTGCGCATCTCCGGTGCCGCGAGTTCCGGTGAGCAGGTGGTGTTCAACGCCTCCGGTCGCACGATCACGTTCCCCGGCTTCCTGAAGGCCTACGTCGAGAGCATCGACGAGCTGGCCGGCGGCCAGGCCGACGACGCCGAGAGCCGGCTGCCGCAGCTGCAGCAGGGGCAGCGTGTCGACGCCGCGGACCTGACCGCCGACGGGCACACCACCTCGCCGCCGGCCCGCTACACCGAGGCGTCGCTGATCAAGGCGCTCGAGGATCTCGGCATCGGCCGGCCGTCGACGTACTCGTCGATCATCAAGACCATCCAGGACCGCGGTTATGTCGTCAAACGCGGCAGCGCGCTGGTGCCGTCGTGGGTGGCGTTCGCCGTCATCGGTTTGCTCGAGCAGCATTTCAGCCGGCTCGTCGACTACGGGTTCACCGCCGCGATGGAAGACGAGCTCGACGCGATCGCCTCGGGTAGCGAGCAAAGGACCAACTGGCTCAACAACTTCTACTTCGGTGGCGATCACGGGGTCGAGGACTCGATCGCCCGCGCAGGTGGCCTCAAGAAGCTCGTCGGCGTCAACCTCGAAGAGATCGACGCGCGAGAAGTCAACTCCATCAAGCTGTTCGACGACGACGAGGGTCGTCCGATCTACGTGCGGGTGGGCAAGAACGGCCCCTACCTCGAGCGGATGGTCGTCGACCCCGACAGCGCCGACGGTGAACTCAAACCGCAGCGGGCCAACCTCAAGGAGGGTCTGACCCCCGACGAGCTGACCCTCGAGCTGGCCGAAAAGCTGTTCTCCACACCGCAAGAGGGCCGCTCGCTGGGTATCGATCCGGCGACGGGGCACGAGATCGTCGCCAAGGACGGCCGCTACGGCCCGTACGTCACCGAGATCCTGCCCGAGCCGCCGGACGACGGCGAGGCCGGGACGGCCGCGAAGAAGGGCAAGAAGCCCACGGGTCCCAAACCGCGCACCGGTTCGCTGCTGCGGTCGATGGACCTGGAGACGGTGACGCTGGACGACGCGTTGCGCCTGCTGTCGCTGCCGCGGGTGGTCGGCGTCGACCCGAACACCGGTGAGGAGATCACCGCGCAGAACGGTCGCTACGGCCCGTACCTCAAGCGCGGCAACGACTCCCGGTCGCTGGCCACCGAAGAGCAGATGTTCGACATCACGCTCGACGAGGCGCTCAAGATTTACTCCGAGCCCAAACGCCGTGGCGGACAACGGGCCGCGGCCCCGCCGCTTCGCGAGTTGGGCAACGACCCGGCCTCCGGTAAGCCGATGGTGATCAAGGACGGCCGGTTCGGCCCGTACGTCACCGACGGTGAGACCAACGCCAGTCTGCGCAAGGGCGACGACGTGCTGTCGATCACCGACGAGCGGGCCGCCGAACTGCTGGCCGACCGCCGCGCGCGGGGGCCGGTCAAGAAGAAGGCGGTCAAGAAGACCGCGAAGAAGTCGCCGGCGAAGAAGGCGGCCAAGAAGACCGCGTCGAAGGCCGCCAAGAAGAGCTAGGCCGGCTGCTCGCGGACGTCGGCGCCCTCGCGTTCGCCGTTGGCTTCGCTGCGGATGCTTTCGGCGGAGGCCAGGTTCACCGGGCGCGCCAGCTGCGTCGGTGCGATGCGGCCGCGGAGTTCGACGATCTCGCCGACGTCCCAGCACAGCGCTTCGGCGTCGAGCGCACCGCTGACCGCGATCGCCGAGGCCAGCACGTGGCCTTCCTCCAGCTTCGCCAGCTCGGTCAGGCGCGCCGCCTCGTTGACCGGGTCGCCGATCACGGTGTACTCGAAGCGGGCCTGTGCGCCGATGTGCCCGGCGATCGCGCGTCCCGCCGACACCCCGATGCCGAACTCGGTCTGCCCCAGCACCCGGATCAGGTCGTCGTGCAGTTCGCGCGAGGCCGCCAGCGCCGCACCGCACGCGTCGGGGTGTTCGATCGGCGCGCCGAAGATGGCCAACGCCGCGTCGCCCTGAAACTTGTTGACGAAGCCGCCGTGCCGGTTGACCGTGTCGACCACCACGCGGAAGAAGTCGTTGAGCAGGTTGACCACGTCGGCGGCGGGGATGGTCGACGCCAGCTGCGTCGAGCCGACCAGGTCGACGAACAGCACCGCGACGTCGCGTTCCTGACCGCCGAGTTCGGTGCCGCGCTCCAGCGCGCGGCGGGCCACGTCCTCGCCGACGTAGCGGCCGAACAGATCGCGCAGCCGTTGCCGTTCGGCCAGGTCGCGGACCATGTCGTTGAAACCGGCCTGCAGCAGGCCCAGCTCGCTGGCGTCGTAGATCTGCATGTGCGCGTTGTAGTTGCCGCGCTGCACCTCACCGAGCGCCCAGCGCAGCTGGCGCAGCGGGTCGGCGATCGACATGGCCACCAGCACGGTGCCCGCAAGTCCCACCACCAGCGCCGAGATCGCCAGGATCAGGATCGGGGTGGTCAGCCGGTCGGCGGGGGCGGTGAGGATTTCGAACTTGCTGGCCACCAGCGCCAGCACGATCGCGATGATCGGTACCGCCGTCGACAGCACCCACGTCATGACCTGCCGCGCGATCACCCCCGGCGCCCGGAAGTTCTCCGGGACACCGCCGCGCAGCGCCGCGACCGCCACCGGACGCAACACGCGCTCGGACTGCAGGTAGCCGATGATCGCGGTGGCCGTCGCACCCAGGCCGGTGGCGACCGCGACGACCGGCGCCGACTTACTGGCCACCGGCCAGCTGGCGACGATGAACACCACCGAACCGAGGAACCAGTTCGCGACGTTGATCACCGAGCGGTAGAACGGCATCTTCAGCGCCCGGGTGCGGGCCACCTCGGTGTCCTCGGTGTCGCGTTCGCCCAGCAGCATGTCGCGGCGCTGCCAGCGCATCACCGGGATCAGCAGCCGCAGGCTCCAGTAAGCGGCGATGGTGAACGAGACGAACAGGAAGCCCAGGAAGACCGCGAGGTTGAACGCCGGCAGATCCTGCAGCTGGATGCGGTCCTCCGGCGGCAGCCCGAACCGCAGGAAGCTCAGGACCAGCAGCGCGCCGATGATGTCGGCCTGCACCATGCCCAGCGTGAACACCGGCCACGGGGTGCGCGCGGCCCAGCGGACGAATGCACCGATTCGCCCGATGGGTTTCGCGTCCATGTCCACGCGTCAACCGTATCGGGCGTCGGGGACGCAGAAGGGTGGTGTGAGACGGACGTGTCGGTTCGCAGCATTACTGTTATCTGCGATGTCTGGTGTTTTCGCGCGGCTCGTGGGCCAGCATGCGGTGGAGGCTGAGCTGGTGGCCGCGGCCCGCGCCGCGCGCGGTGATACCGCTCACAGCGGCGGCGTCGTCGGGACCATGACACACGCGTGGCTGATCACCGGGCCGCCGGGGTCGGGCCGGTCGGTGGCGGCGCTGTGTTTCGCGGCGGCACTGCAGTGCACGTCGGAGGGCACCCCGGGCTGCGGGGAGTGCCGGGCGTGCACGACGACGATGGCAGGAACGCACGCCGATGTGCGCCGCATCGTTCCGGAGGGGCTGTCGATCGGTGTCGATGAGATGCGCGCCATCGTGCAGATCGCCTCGCGGCGGCCGGGCACCGGGCGCTGGCAGATCGTGGTGATCGAGGACGCCGACCGGCTGACCGAGGGCGCGGCCAACGCGCTGCTCAAGGTGGTCGAGGAGCCGCCCCCGTCGACGGTGTTCCTGCTGTGCGCGCCGTCGGTGGACCCCGAGGACATCGCGATCACGCTGCGGTCGCGGTGTCGGCATGTGGCGTTGGTGACCCCGGCCGTGGACGCGATCGCCGACGTGCTGATCGACAGCGACGGGCTCGACGAGGCGGACGCGCGGTGGGCGGCGTCGGTCAGCGGCGGGCATGTCGGCCGGGCGCGACGGCTGGCCACCGACGAGCAGGCCAGGGAGCGCCGCAAGCGGGCGCTGAGCCTGGCGCGGGACGCCGCGACGCCGTCGCGGGCCTACGCGGCGGCCGAGGAGCTGGTGAAGACGGCCGAGGACGAGGCGGTCGCGTTGACCGTCGAGCGCAACGAGGCCGAGACCGAGGAGTTGCGCACCGCGCTGGGTGCCGGCGGTACCGGTAAGGGTGCGGCCGGGGCGCTGCGCGGGTCCGCGGGTGCGCTCAGTGCCTTGGAGCGACGGCAGAAGTCGCGCCGCACCCGAGCCTCGCGCGATTCCCTGGACCGTGCGCTGATCGACCTGGCGACCTACTTCCGCGACGCGTTGCTGGTGGCCTCGGGGGCCGCCGGCGTGCAGCAGAACCACCCGGACATGGGCGACGAGGTGGCCCGGCTGGCTGCGCACGCAGCGCCGGAGCGGTTGTTGCGCTGCATCGAAGCGGTGCTGGAGTGCCGCGAGGCGCTGGCGGTCAACGTCAAGCCCAAGTTCGCGGTCGACGCGATGGTCGCGACGGTGGGGCAGGCGCTGCGCGATTGATCCGGCGAGTTGGGTCCGCGGCGGGCACTGCCGTAGACTCGTCCCGCCCGTAGGGGCACGCCACCTTAGCTCAGTCGGTAGAGCGGCTCACTCGTAATGAGCAGGTCAGGAGTTCGATTCTCCTAGGTGGCTCTCGTCTTTTGCGCCGTACGCCCGGTGCAGGAATTCGTCGACCAGCGGCACCACCTCGTCCAGATGCGTCTCGAGCAGCCAGTGGCCGCCGCCGAGCAGGTGCAGCGGCGCGTCAGGCAGGTCGCGGTGGTAGGCGCGTGCCGACTCCTCGGGCATGTAGCCGTCGTGCGGGCCCCACACGATCAGCGTCGGTGGCTGGTGTTCGCGCAGGTAGGCCTGTTCGTCGGGGAACCAGCCCAGCGTGGTGGGCTGATCCTCGAGCAGACGGATGAGGTTGGCCAGCCGGTCGGGGGTGTTCATCAGCGACCAGTGCAGCGTCCACAGGTCGGGGCTGATCCGGTCGGCGACGTCGGCGGGTAGTTCGCCGCGGAACTCGCTCTCGAACCCGGCGAGGGTGACGTGCGCGGCGATGCGGCGGCGTGAGGCCGGTCCGGGGTTCTCCCACAGTGGTTTGAGGAAGTCGTATTTCGGGCCGAACGCGTCGGCGTAGATGTCGCCGTTCTGGATGACGAGTCCGGCGACGCGGTCAGGTGCGGACATCGCCAGCCGGAAACCGAACTGCGAGCCGTAGTCGTGCAGCCAGATGGCGTAGCGCTGGAGGCCAAGGGTGTCGACGAACGACCGCAGGAACGCCGCGTACGCCTCGAAGGTGTAGCCGAAGTCATCGGTTGAAGGGGTTGCGCTGTAACCGAATCCGGGCAGGTCGGGTGCGACGAGGCGCCACCGCTTGCCGAGTGCGGCCATCAGATTTCGGTACACGTACGACGACGCCGGGTAGCCGTGGGGCAGCAGAACAACAGGCGCGTCGGGCGGACCCGCCTGCCGGTAGAAGGTGTCGATGCCGTCGACGGCGACGCGGTGATGGGTGACCGGTGCGATGCTCATGTCTCGCGCAACGTTTCCTCGGCGATTTTCATTGCGGAGGTGGCGGCCGGAAAGCCGGTGTAGCCGGTGCAGTGGTAGAGGACTTCGGCGATCTCGGCGTCGCTGAGGCCGTTGGTGCGGGCAATCTTGAAGTGCAGCTTCAGTTCTTCGTCGGCGCGCAGGGCGATGAGGACACCGAGGGTGACGAGACTGCGGTCGCGGCGGCTCAACCCGTCGCGGGTCCACAGGCGCCCGAACACGCTGTCCAGGGCCAGCCCGAACATCTCGTCGGCGAAGTTGCCGGTGGGCAGTTCGACGTCACCGTCGGGTAGGACGCCCGGAAGCAATTCACGGAAAACTTGAAGCCCTTGTTCGCGCACATCTGTCATACCGACAGCGTGGCATGCGCCTGCGGCAGATGATTTCGGTGCAGGCGATCGAGCAAGTACCTCACTGTCCGTCGGCGATCGTGCTGTAGGTGCGCGCATACCGCTCGATCGCGGCGCCGATCTGTGGCCAAGGGACGAGATACACCCTGAGTTGGGCGCGATAGATGGATCGGTCTTCTTCCGGTATCTCGTCTATCGGTAACAGACGCCCGTCGCGGAAGAACTTTTCATTGATCTGGGGGTCGTCATCACGGGCCGTCAACGACGCCACCTGATACATGACCGCGGTCTCGGCGTACGTCGGGACGGGCCGGGGCGCATCGGGATTCGCCAGTCGATCACCGGTCGCGACCAGGCTCCGAAGTCGGGCAGCCCGCAATAGGTCTCGTTGAGCATCCCCGCTGTCCGCCTGCAAAGGATCGGCTACCGCGGCTTTGGCGAACGCCTGCTCGTACTCAAGCGCCTTGGCGTCGGCGGCGTCGACCCAGGCGCGGTTGGCCTCGCTGTCTTTCGTCATCGCTGCGAACAGTGAGGCTGCGCGGCGCATCTGAGAGTTAAGCCCATCCAGGGAGGCGAAGCCGGATATGCGTCGGTCATCGCCGACGAGCGCACCCAGGTACGGGATCAGGCTGTCAGCGAAGGAT
The DNA here is from genome assembly GCF_001722335.1 of Mycolicibacterium flavescens. Taxonomy (GTDB): domain Bacteria; phylum Actinomycetota; class Actinomycetes; order Mycobacteriales; family Mycobacteriaceae; genus Mycobacterium; species Mycobacterium flavescens. Next base: position 59,722 of record NZ_MIHA01000015.1, on the reverse strand, counting down.
CGCCACAGGTCGGAATTGGCTGGGGTCTCCGCGATGGTGTCGCGTTCGTCGGCCAGGAACGACGCGATCGCGTGCGCTGTCTCGCCGGCACGGGTCGCCGCAGCGGGGTCGTCAGATTGAGCGTCGCGCGGGATCCAGGCGAATAGCTCACCCGCACGGCGGCCGTCGTCGTCCCACGACGCGGCAAGGAGGTCCGATAGAAACGCCTGCCCCTCGGCGCCCATGACGCGGGCGGCAATGACCGCCGTGTCGCTGCTCGGTGGGAGTTCGGGCGCACGGTCCGACGTGCAGGCAGCGATCAGGCCAACCAGAGCGACGGCGGCAGTTATCCAACCGGGTGCACGCATACAGGTACCGGTACCCATCCTGCATCACTGTCCGTTTGCGATCCTGTTGTAGGTACGTCCGAATTGGGCTACCGCTTCGCGGATGCGCGGCCACGGCGTGAGGTACACGGTGAGTTGGCTGTCGTAGATGCTCCGATAGCTGTCCGGTATGTCGCTGAGTGGCAGGAGGCGGCCGTCTCGAAAGAATTCTTCATTGATGTGCGGGTCGTCATCACGAGCGGTCAATGCTGCCACTTGGTACTTGATCTCGATTTCTCCCGCGGTCGAGATCGGTGTCGGGGACTCCGGATTCGTGAGGTGATCACCGGTCGCGACCAGGCTCCGGAGCCGGGCAGCCCGCAATAGGTCTCGCTGGGCAACGCCTCTGTCGGCAAGCAACGGTTCGGCTACTGCGGCTTTGGCGAACGCCTGCTCGTACTCGAGCGCTTTGGCGTCGGCGGCGTCGACCCAGGCGCGGTTGGCCTCGCTGTCTTTGGTCATCGCTGCGAACAGTGAAGCCGTGCGACGCATCGGAGACTCGAGACCGTCCAACGGAGCGAAGCCCGCGATGCCTCGGTCGTCGCCGACCATTGCCCCGAGGTACGGAATCAGACTGTCGGTGAAGGACCGCCACAGCGCGGGATTGTCTGGAGAGTCGGCAATCTGGTCGCGGTCGTCCGCTAGAAACGACGCGATGGCATGCGCCGTCTCGGCGGCGCGGGCCGAGGTAGCGGGGTCGTCCGACTGGGCACCGCGCGGTATCCAGGCGAATAGCTCGCCCGCACGGCGGCCGTTGTCTTCCCATGATGCGGAGGTGATTTCGAGTAGAAAGCGCTGACCGTCTGGGCCTGATACGCGGTCGACGACGGCGGCAGGATCTCCGCTCGGAGGAAGATTGGGCCTGCCAAAGTCGAACAGCTGACAGCCGTTCAGCACCGCCATGGCGGTCAGAACCGCGAGCCACTTTCCGCTACGTCGCATGACGTTCATTGGTCGGCGACGACGACGAATCTTTGGCCGAACTGGCGGATCGCGTCACTGATCTGTCTGAAAGGCGCCAGGTACACGGTCAGTTGGCTGTCGTAGATACTCCAGTTGCTTTCAGGGATCTCCTCCGGTGAGAGCAGCCGCCCGTCGCGGAAGAATTCCGGACTGATGTGCGGGTTGCCGGGGCGCGCGGACCGCGAGGCCACCTGATACATCACTTCGGTCTGCGCGTGCATCGGCGTCGCTACGGGCGACTCCGGATCGGCGATATGGGCACCGGCGGCGAGAAGGCCTCGTAACCGAGCTGCCCGCATCAGGTCCTCTAGGGCATCGCCGCTGCGAGTCAGCGTCGGTTCTGCCGCCGCTGTTTCAGCGAAGCCAGTTTCGAATGTGTGCGCACGCTCGGTAGCGGCTTCGGTGAAGAGCCGGATGGCTTCGGGATCTCTGTGCATCATCGCGAAGACGGCGGCGGTGCGGCGCATCGCCGAGTCGAGACCATCGAGCGGAGGAAAGCCGGCGATGCCTCGCTCGTCTCCCACCATCGCACCGAGGTAAGGCGTCAGACTGCGGGCAAAGCTCTGCCAGAGAGCGGAATTAGCGGGCGCACCGTCGAGCGCATCCTTCTCGTCGGCGATGAACGACGCGATTGCGTGTGCCGACTCTCCGGCACGGGTCGCAGTCTGGCGATCGCTCGACTGCGCATTCTGCGGAATCCACGCGAAGAGATCTCCAGCGCGACGGCCGTCATCCTGCCATTCAGTGGAGGCGATGTCCCGCAGAAAGATGGGACCGTCAGACCCCGTGACGCGCTCAGCGATGGCGGCGGTGTCCGTGCTCGACGGCAACTCGGGCTCGTGGTGCGATGTGCACCCGAGGACCAGACCCGACGCTGTGATCATCATGAGCAGAATTCTCAGCGGCCGCACTCGGGCTACGGATGTCACTTCTGCGGACCGCCAATGAGACCGAACGTGTCGGCAAACTTGCCAAGCATGCTGTTGATCTGCGTGTACTGGGCCATTGCCGCGGTCAGCTGTGCGTCATACTGACTCCAGCTGCCGGGATCGATTTGTCCTGGCGACTTCAGCGAACCATCGGCGTTGAAGAATTGCGGATCGATGAACGGATTCCCCTGTTCGATGAACTGGTTCGCGACGGTGTACTGAGCATTGGTGATCTGATGCTGTACCGACAGCTGTGTTTGGGACAGTCCGATATCGCTCACTGTCCCATCGGGGTTGAATCTGAAATCCGCGGGATCCGGCTCACGACCAGCGAGTAGGTCGGCCATCGAGTTGGTCACCAGATCCCCACCTGGGCCGTAGGAGAAGATGCTGCGCAAGATGTCCTTCTTGAACTCGTGTGACTGCTTCGCATTCTCCAGCGCCTGCTCTGCGTTCATTTTTCCGTTCTCGATGTTCGACAACGTTTCCTGATGCATGCCACCGTCGATCACCGAAAGCATCCTTGCTGAGCTCTGCAGGTCGTCGAGTCGCTTGTCGAATCCGGTGAGGCCGGGATTCTCGCGAGCCAGTTGTGCGAACGACTCCTGCATGGCCAAGGCCTTCCTGTACGCCGCCTCGTTGAATTCGCGCGCTGCATCAGGCTGCGAGTCGATGACTGCGAACAGGCCCTTGGTCTTGTCCATCGAGCTCCCGAGATCGTCAAGCGGCTCGAAGGCGGTGTCCACCGAAGGATTCTCTTCGACCAACTCCTCCTGGTACGGCATCAAACCGTTGGAGAACGCCTTGACCAGTTCGGGATTGATGTCGCCGATCTGGCGGTTGCCGTCGATCGCCAGCAGGTTGTCGCTCTCGCGCCCCAGGAATTCGGCGTAGACGTTGGCCGTCTCGGCGGCGATCGGGTTGTTCGCGTCCTTCGTCCATTCGAACAGCCCGCCGGCGGCCTTCCCGTCATCGTTCCACTCATGCGTGCTGACATCCATCATGAAGTCCTGGCCGTCGTCGCCGTGCGTGCCGGTGATGTGGTCGTGCACGATCTGGTGGTCACGGCCCGCGGAGTCGAAGATGTCCTGCAGCACAACGTCATATTGTGGGCGTGAGCCGTCGCCCGGCTGGCCGGTACTCTTCTCGAACAGCGGGGCATCCATCATGCGGTCGGCTTTGCGCATCATCTCGCGATCGATTTCGGTGCCGTTCTGGAACTTCGCGTCCCCGTCTTTGACGATCGCGGCGATGTCCGACATCTGGCGGTCGTGCAGCAATCCGGGAGACTTGATCGCGTCCTGCACGCTCTGCGGCAGGTTCTCGAACTTCTTCTCATCGGGGGCGATCTGACCGGTTTCGGCGTTCGGGAAATCGATGTCGTCGTTGGTCATCAGCTGCCACGAGTCGCCGATGATCCGCCCGTTGTCACCCAGTCGGTCCTCGGCGGCCTTCAGGTCCGCGACGCTCATGTCCTTCTGCTGATGCTGCATCTGGCTCAGATAGGCGCTCTGTTCCGCAGACAGCGGCGTGGCTCCGGAGAGTTGTTCGGGAGTGATCGTGTCCAACACGGCCTGCACGCGACCCGCCGCGTCCTTGTCGCCTTCCTTGAGCGCCTGCTCGACGTCCTCTTCGGCCCGCTTCTTCGTGTCTTCAGCGGCCTTGTCGTCGAGAACGTCGCCCCCGCCGCCTTCCTTGGCGAACTTCTGATTGCCGAGCGCCTCGAACTCGCCCTTCAGCGCCTGAATGCGTTGGGCGGTGGCGTTGGATTCGGTGTTGGACTGTTGGACGATCTCCTGCAGCTGCGCAAGACCCTTCTGCGCGATCGCCATACGCAGGGTCTCGGCGTTCTTGCCGGGCGGCACGCTGTTGGCCGCGTCGATCACCCAGGTGCGCAGTTCCTCGAGATTGCGCCGGCCCGCGTCAACCGATCGCGCCGAGTTGTCGACCTCGGTGGCGAGTCGCCGGTCGAGGTCAGCCAGTGCACCGATCACCCGTCGGTGCTCGGTTTTGACGGCACCGTAATTGTCCGCCGCGCTGCCGGTCCACCGCGAGCCCGGTGCGGCGCCCTCCAGGTCAGAGGCGAGCGCGGTCAGCCGGCTGCTGTTGTCGTACTGGGCGCCGGTCTGCGGTGTGCCCTCGCCGTAGGTCTGGCGTGCGCTGGACCAGGTCGCGAGGAAGGCATCGATCGAACCCACCGTCCGATTATCGCAGCGGCCTGACTACCTCGGTGCCACGAATCCGACCGGGCCCGCCGCGATGCACACCGACAGCGCGGCGGTGTTCGCCGCCACCGTGATCGCGTCGCCGGCGCCGGGCAGCCGGACGAACACCCGGTTCAGGCCCGGCCGCACCGGCACCTTCACCTCAGGGCCCTCCGACAGCGCCATCGTCAGCGAGCCGTCGCTGTTGGCCAGGTAGTTGATCTCGGCGGTCCAGTCCGCGGGCAGCAGCGGACCGTCGAGTGGAATCCGCACCGGCGTCTCCGGCTGCACCAGGTACCCGCAGTCCGGCGCCGGCCCCGGCACGATGCTGCGCACCCAGGTCACCTTCGCGTCCACCACCGCACCGGTACTGTCCAGCATTCGCAGATCTGTTGTCGCCGAGTCAAATTCGGGCCGCTCGCGAACCAGCGCGAACATGTGACTGATCCGGTTCTCCGGGCCCACCACCCGCTGCAGCACCATCGGGTCGACCTCCTGGTCGAGCATCGGCGCATCCGATGCCGCCGCGGCCGCACCCAACCCGGCGACCGCGTTCTGCAGATACGGCTGCGCGGGGTTGTCGCGCCAACTGGTCAAAAACGTCGCCGTCGAATACAGGCTGCTCACCACGAAGGCCGTAACCGCGACGGTGACCACCGCCGTGCGCGCCCGCGACGCGTCGAGCCACCGCGCCCGCTCCCGGTTCGGCGCGCACAACCCGACCGCGGCCAGCAGCGCCAGTACGACGACCAGATCCGGCAGGTAGCGCAGGGTCTGCGCCAGTTCGAGCGCGGTGAACTGCGACGAACGCATCAGGTAGATCGGGATCTGGCACGCCAGCGCATACCCGACCGCCACCATCCACACCGCCGCGATCCGCTGCTTGCGCAGCACCGTCACCGCGACCATCGCCGCCAGCGCAACCCAGCCCAGCACCATCGCCGCGACCGGCGGCGTGCCCCACGGCGATGCCGGCGCCCACCGCTGCCACTCCCACGGGCCGCCGACCAGCCCCGGGACGATGCCGTGGCTGATCGACCGCGCCAGCAGCTCGGTCGTCATCGACAGATCGAAGCTCCACCGCTTCTGGTCGACGACCGCCAGATACACCGCGACCCACGCCGCCGTCACCGCCAGGGCAGGCACCCACAGCCGAATACCTCTGCGCCACACGGTCGCCAGTGGCGCCGTACCCGTCACGTACGCCAGCAGCGCCGTGACCGCGAACGCGACGAACGGGATCACAGCGGCCTTCTCGAAGAACAACAGCCCGCCCACGTACACCAGCAGACCCGTCACCGCGTAGCGCCGGTTCCCGGTGCGCTGCAGCAGGATCGCATCACCGCACACCCACGCCAGCGCGGCCAGCATCGGCAGTGAGTTCAGCGCCGCCGCCCACCACGCGAACCCGGGCACCGCCAGCGGGGTGAACAGCGCGAACGTCAACGGCACCAACAGCACTGGTCGCCACCCCAGGATGACGTGCAGGGCGCGCAGCAGCGCCAGCGACGCCAACGCCTGCAGCACCAGCAGGCTGATCGCCGGGCCGGCCCACTGCAGCGGCGCCAACCGCGTGATCGCGCCGGCGACCAGGAACGCCGCGGGCATGACGTGGCCGTCGTGGTCGTCGAACAGGTAGGCCGGCGACAGCAGGTTCTGGGTGCCGGCCCGGCCGATCAGGATCAGGTCGTCCCAGTAGAAGTAGCCGCCGAACGCCAGCACGGCGCGCACCACCAACTGCACGACGATCAGTGCGGCGGCGGTGCGGGCGACCCAGGAGTTACCGCGGATACGCGTCTCCCGCTTGCCGGCGCGCCGCCCACGCTGAGCGGACCATGTCCTCCAGCGTGTGCCGCATCTTCCAGTCGAGGTCGCGGGCGGCCAGGTGTCCGGCCGCGACGATGCGCGCGGGGTCACCGGGCCGGCGCGGACCGATGTGGGGTTCGAAGTCGAAGCCGGTGACGTCGCGGATCGTCGTCATGATCTCGCGCACCGAGGTGCCGCTGCCGCTGCCGAGGTTGTACACGGGTTCGAGCGACTCGCCGGCGTCCAGCCGCCGCGCGGCGGCCACATGCGCCAGCGCCAGGTCCGCGACGTGCACGTAGTCCCGCACGCAGGTGCCGTCCGGGGTGGCGTAGTCGGCGCCGTTGATCCGGGGCGTCTCGCCGCGGCACAGCATGTCGAACACGACCGGGAACAGGTTGTGCGGGCTGACGTCGAACAATTCCGCCGAACCCGAGCCCACCACGTTGAAGTAGCGCAGGCTGGTGTGGCGCAGTCCCGACGCCCGGGCCGCGTCGCGGATCATCCACTCGCCGATCAATTTGCTCACGCCGTAAGGGGATTCGGGCGCGGTCGGTGTCTGCTCGGTGACCAGGTCGACGTCGGGGGTGCCGTAGGTCGCCGCACTCGAGGAGAACACCAGCTTGTCCGCGCCTGCCGCCTCCATCGCCTGAAGCAGCGTCACCATCGCCGAGACGTTCTGCTCGTAGGTGTGCAGCGGCCGCTGCACCGAGACGCCGGCGTACTTGAAGCCTGCGACGTGGATGACGCCCGAGACCCGGTGCTCGGTCAGCGTCTCGGCGACCAACCGGGCGTCGAGCAGGCTGCCCCGCACCAGCGGCACCGAGTCGGGCACGAACCGCGCCAGCCCGGTGGACAGGTCGTCGATGACGACCACCGGCATGTCGGCGGCCGTCAGCGCCCGCACCACGTGCGAGCCGATGTATCCGGCACCGCCGGTCACCAGCCACGTCATGTCACATCCCCTCGCCGCCGGACGGGGCCAGCATACGGATCGGCGTACCTCATGTTCTGAGCGCGCGTCTGCCGGCGAGCGCGCACAGGTGCACGACGATGCCCACCACCGGCCCGCAGAGCAGCGCGACGACGGTGCGGGTGGCCAGGTCCAGCGGCAGCAGCAGCAGCAGCAGCGTCGACGCGACCGTGGCCGACACCCAGCCCAGCGAGTACGCCCGGTGCAGCGCCGCGGCCACGGCCGCCGCGCCGGTCAACGTCAGCAGCGCGATCGCCACCGCCGCGCCGGTCAGCCAGGCCAGCAGCGCACCGTCGGCGTGGTAGTCGGCGCCGAATGCGCTGCGCAGCAACCACGGTCCGATCGCCCACGCGGCGATGACGCCGAGCGCGCCCACCCCGGTCACCACGGCGACGGGCACGACCAGTGCCCGCATCCGGTGGGCGCGCTGGTCGACGAAGTGCGCGATCAGGTTGCCCTGCATCGCGGTCAGCGGCACCAGCAGCGGCGCCCGCGTCAACGTCACCGCCAGGATGACCACCCCGCCGGCGGCGCCCAGGTCACCGGCGGTGGCCTTGAGTAGCACCGGGAAACCCATCACCAGGATCGCGCTGGCGCCGGCCGCGGCGATCGAGTGCGAGGCCCCGCGCAGAAATGTCGCGGTGCCACCCGGCGTCAACAACGCCGCGGCCTGCCGGGCGGCCGGCGACGTGGCGAGCAGGATCAACCACGCGACCGCCCCGGCGACCGTCGCCCACAGATAGCCGACCAGGCCCCACCCGACCACGAACGTCGCGACGGCCACCACCACCCGCAGGCCCGCGTCGGTCACCATCAACGCCCCGTAGGCCGACCACCGGTCCAGCCCCGCCAGCACACCCAGCAGGGCGGCGTGCAGGCAGAACGCGGCCAGCCCGACGGCCAGCAGCGTCACCGACAACCACCGCGATTCGACGAACACCCGGCCCGACCACAGCGGCGCGCTCACCGCGATCACCGCGGCCGCCGCCACCCCGACCAGTGCCGCCACCCGCAGCGGGTGGGTGCGCGGACCGACCGCGATGTCGACGTAGGTCATCGACCGCACCTCGCGGGTGGATTCCTGCAGCAGCCCGAACGCCGCGCCGGTCACCAGCCCGAACGCCCCCCAGAACACCGCGAACACCGAGAAACCGGCGGGTTCGAGATCGCGGGCCGCCAGGTAGAGCACCGCGTATCCGCACAGCGCCGACACCGCGGTGGCCGATCCGACCCGCACGACGCTGCCGCGGGTGACGGGCCCGGCCGTCGACGGACCGGCCGCCCCCAGCGGCGCGCCCGCATCGGTCACGGCGAGGCGTCCAACTCGGGCAGCGCGGTCGAGTACAGCCACTGCGCCCACAGCGGGCGAAGCGAGTCGTCGCAGTAGTGTGATGCCAACCCGGTGAAGTCGTCGGTCACCACCGTGCTGTGCCGGTAGCGCCGCGTCCAATCCCGCAGCAGCGCAAAGAAGTTCTCATCCCCGATGTGCCTGCGCAGCACGTGCAGGGTCAACGCGCCGCGTTTGTACACCCGGTCGTCGAACATGTCGCCCGGACCCGGGTCGGCCAGTACCAGATCCTGCGGGGACTGCGCGAGCCGACGGTAGTAGTGCTGCGCCCACGCCTCGGCGCTGCGTCCGCCGGAGTTCTCCGACCACAACCATTCGGCGTAGCAGGCGAACCCCTCGTGCAGCCAGATGTGCCGCCAGCGTTGCGCGGTTACCGAATTGCCGAACCACTGGTGGGCGAGTTCGTGCGCGATCAGCCGTTCGGCGCCGCGTTCACCGTCGCAGTGGTTGGCTCCGAAGATCGAGATGCCCTGCGCCTCAAGCGGAATCTCGAGGTCGTCGTCGGTGACGACGACGGTGTAGCCCTCGTCCAGCGGGTAGTCGCCGAACAGCTTGACGAACAGCTTCATCATCTGCGGTTGCCGGGCGAAGTCGTATTCGAACGTGTCGCGCAGGTGGTCCGGCAGCACCGCGTGGATCGCGACGCCGTTCTTGGCGATCCGGTGCCTGCCGTACATCCCGATCTGCAGGGTCACCAGATATGTCGACGTCGGTTCGGGCAGGTCGTAGATCCAGGTGGTCATTCCGGCGCGGTCCCGGCGCGACACCAGTTCCCCGTTGGCGATCACCCGGTACGGGCTCTCGGCGGCCACCTGGATGCGGAAGCTGGCCTTGGCGGCGGGGTGGTCGTCGCAGGGGAACCACGACTGCGCGCCGTTGGGTTGGCCGGCCACCAGCGCACCCTCGGTGAGCTCCTCGAAACCGACGTCGCCCCAGAGGGTTCGGATCGGGCGGGGGCTGCCACCGTAGCGTACGACGATCGTCATCGCCGCGCCGGCGGGCAGCGCGTCGCGCAACGTGATGTGCAGCTTGCCCGACGCGGTGCGGAACTGCGGGCGCGCGCCGTTGACGGCGACCTTCGACACCGAGAGGGCCGGCGACAGGTCGAGGGTGAAGGTGCGCAGCGACGCCAGCGTGGTCGCGGTGATGGTGGCGGTGCCCGCGAGGCGGTTGATCGCCACCTTGTAGGCCAGGTCGAGTTCGTAGCGTGACACCCGGTAGCCGAAGTTCCCGCTGGTGGGCAGGTAGGGGTCGATGACCGGGGTGGACTTCTTCTTGGTTCTTGTCACGCGGCCGTTTCTCGGGTCGAAGGTGTCGTTCGGGCGCGTCGCTTCTTGCGCGGGGACTGCCACGGCGCGATCGGGTTGCCCTGCCACCGCGTCGAGGCGGGCACTTCGTCGCCCCGCATCACCAGCGACGCGGGCCCGATGGTCGCGCCCTGACCGATCCGCGCCGCGGGTAGCGCGACGCAGTGCGTGCCGAGCGTCGAACCCGGTTCCAGCACAACCGAATCGACTCGCATGATGCGGTCGTGGAACAGGTGGGTCTGTACGACGCAGCCACGGTTGACGGTCGCGCCGTCGCCGAGTTCGACCAGGTCGGCCTCCGGCAGCCAGTACGTTTCGCACCACACCCCGCGGCCGATCTTGGCGCCGAGCGCGCGCAGCCACAGGTTCATCACCGGTGTGCCGCTGGCGGCGCGGGCGAACCACGGCGCGGCCACCGTCTCGACGAACGTGTCCGACACCTCGTTGCGCCACACGAACGGAGACCACAGCGGATGCTCGACGGCCCTGATCCGGCCCACCACAATCCATTTCGCGATCACCGCGACGAACCCGGCGACGGCGCCCGCGGCCAGCAGCACCAGCCCCGCCGCGACGGCCGTCCACCCCCAGCCGACGGTCAGCGCCAGCCACTGCAGACCCAGCAGCACCGCCACCCCGATCGCGAACGTCACGATCAGCGGGATGATCCGGCATGTCTCGACCATCCCGCGCAGCAGCTTGAGCCGCCTCGACGGGTGGAACGTGCGCAGCGCGTCGGCCGCGGTCGGTTTGCGGCGCAACCGAACCGGCGGGCTGCCCAGCCACGACGAGCCGGCTTTGGCCTTGTGCGGGGCCGCCGACAGCACCGCGACCAGACCGTCGTCGGGCACCCGGCGGCCCGGCTGGGTGATCCCGGAGTTGCCGAGGAACGCGCGCTTGCCGATCGTCGCCTTGGCGATGTGGATCCAGCCGCCGCCCAGCTCGTAGGAGCCCACCATGGTGTCGTCGGCCAGGAACGCGCCGTCCTCGACGACGGTGAACTTCGGCGTCAGCAGCGCCGTCGAGATCTCGGTTCCGGCGCCGACTTTCGCGCCTAGCACCCGCAGCCACACCGGCGTGAGCAGGCTGGCGTAGATCGGGAACAGGTAGTTGCGCGCGGCGTCCATCAGCCGTTCGGTGGCCCAGATCTGCCAGCCGGTCCGGCTGCGCACCGGGTGGTAACCCTCGCGCAACCGCACCGCCAGCACCCGCACGCCCAGCACCGTCAGCACCGCGTAGACCAGCGCGGCCACCAGCGTGGCGGCCGGTGTCCACAGCGCGGCGGGCAGGATCGCGTCGGTCAGTGATTCGGCGTCCCGCACGCCGTACCCGATGACGGCCAGTCCGGCGCCGATGGCCAGCAGCGGCAATCCGGACAGCAGGACGCTGGTGACGCCGTAGACGGCCACCCACAGCGGGGCCCGCGCCGGCCGGTGATCGGGCCACGGGTGACGCGCCTTGCCGGACTTCACGGCGGGCGAACCCTTCCAGTACTGACCGTTCTTGACCTTGCCGACCACCCCGGAACCCGGTGCGACGTCGGCGTTCTTGCCGACCACCGCGCCGGGAAGCAGTGTGGTGCGCGCGCCGACGGTGGCGTCGTTGCCGATGGTGATGGTGCCGACGTGGAACAGGTCGCCGTCGACCCAGTGCCCCGACAGATCGACTTCGGGTTCGACCGAACTGCGGTGCCCGAGCTTGAGCATCCCGGTCACCGGCGGTGTGGAGTGCAGGTCGACACCCTTGCCGACCCGGTTGCCAAGAGCGCGGGCGTAGTACACCAACCACGGTGCGCCCGCGAGGTTTTCCGCGCCGCTGGCCTCGGCCAGCCGTTCGGCGAGCCACACCCGAAGATGCACCGCGCCGCCGCGCCGGTAGGTGCCGGGCTGCAGCGAGCCGAGCAGCATCCGCGCGCACAGCGCGGCGATGCCCATCCGGCCCAGCGGCGTGACGAACAGCAGCAGACCGACCGCCACCCACCACCAGTTCAGCGGCGCCGCCCACGACACGAAGGGGGCGGCGAGGTTGTTGAGCAGCGCCAGCCACACCACCCACTGCAGACCGGTCAGCGTGGCCAGCGGCACCGACAGCGCAACCTGCGCGAGCTGCGTCAGCCGCGGCGTCGGCTTGACCACCCGGGTCTGAACCTGCGGCGGCGCCTCGAGTTCGTCGAGGTAGCCGGCCAGCGAGCCCAGCCGCGGATGGTCGTACAGGTCGCCGACGGTCACCTGCGGGTAGCGCTGCCGCAGCGCGGCGACCAGTTGCGCCGCCGACAGCGATCCGCCGCCGAGCGCGAAGAAGTCGGCCTCGGGCCCGTCGACCGGAGCTCCCAGCACGTCGCGCCACAGCCCGGCCACCCACCCCGTCGTGCCGGCAAGCTCGGGGCCGTCGGCGACCGAGCCGTCGTCCACCGGCCACGGCAACGCGTTGCGGTCGACCTTGCCCGAGGTGCGGGTGGGGAGTTCGTCGACGAGCACGAGGCGCGGCACCAGCGCGGCGGGCAGCGTCTCGGCCAGCGCGGCGCGCGCCCCGGCGAGGTCGAACGCCGGGTCGGCGCTGGCGACGTAGCCGACCAGCAGGGGAGTGCCGCTCGCGGTGCGCCGGACCGCGGCCGCACCGCCGCTGACGCCGGGCAGGTTGACCAGCGCGGCGTCGACCTCGCCGAGCTCGATGCGCCGCCCACCCACCTTGACCTGATCGTCGGCGCGGCCCATGAAGTACAGCCCGTCGTGCTCGAGGCGCACGAGATCCCCGCTGCGGTACGCCCGCGACCAGCCCAGCGTCGGCATCGGCGCGTACTTCTCGGCGTCCTTGTCCGGGTCGAGGTAGCGCGCCAACCCGACACCGCCGATGACGAGTTCGCCGACCTGGCCCGGGCTGACCGGCTCGCCGCGCTCGTCGACGACCGCCAGATCCCAGCCGTCGAGCGGCAACCCGATGCTCACCGGCCCGGCGCCGCCCAGTTTGGCCAGACACGCGACCACCGTGGCCTCGGTCGGCCCGTAGGTGTTCCACACCTCGCGGCCGTCTCCGTCCGGCCCGGAGGCGAGCCGTTCGACCAGTTCGGGCGGGCACGCCTCGCCGCCGAAGATCAGCAGCCGCACCGCCTCGAGCGCCTCGGCCGGCCACAGCGCCGCCAGCGTCGGCACCGTCGAGACCACCGTGATGTCGCGGGCGATCAGCCACGGCCCCAGGTCCATCCCGCTGCGCACCAGCGAGCGCGGCGCGGGCACCAGGCAGGCGCCGTGCCGCCAGGCCAGCCACATCTCCTCGCACGACGCGTCGAACGCCACCGACAACCCGGCCAGCACCCGGTCACCGGGCCCGAGCGGGTTGTCCTGCAGGAACATTCGCGCCTCGGCGTCGACGAAGGCGGCGGCGTTGCGGTGCGTGACCGCGACGCCCTTCGGCGTGCCGGTCGAGCCGGAGGTGAAGATGATCCACGCGTCGTCGCGGCCCAGCGGCGACGTCGCGCGCCAGCCGCGGGACGAACCCGGACCGCGGACCAGCCCGGCCTCGGTGATGACCCCGACCACGTCGGCCTCGCCGAACACCAGGTCCGCGCGCTCCGGCGGATCGTCGGCGTCCACGGGGACATAGGCGGCGCCGGTGGCCAGCACCGCCAGGATCGCCACGTACAGCGCATAACTGCCCGACGGCATCCGGATGCCGATGCGGTCGCCCCGGCCGATGCCGCGCGCCGCCAGCCACGCCACGCTGTCCTCGATGTCGGCGATCAGTTCGGCGTAGGTGAGCTGGACGGTGCCGTCGTCGATGGCGGGCGCCTCGGGGTAGCGCTCGGCGGTCTCGTAGAGGATGTCGATCAGCGTGCGCGGCGCGGGCGCGAACGCCGACAGCAGGTACTGAGGCAGCAGCGGCGACGTGGTCGACGGCGCCTCGCTCGAGCGAAAATCCCCAGTCACGGCTACAAAGTTACTCAGCGCCACCCCCGACCGCGGGATGGGCGGCATGTCGGGCCGGGTTTCGGCGCCGCCGATTTCGGTCATTCCGTGCTCGGCTGGCAGAATCGTCGGCGGAGGGGAGTATTCCTTCGCCGCGGCGTCGTCATCACGTCGGCCGTCATCGGACGACCGGTGCTGCGGGCCGACACGGCGACGTGCGGTGGAAGAGACCTCCGGCGCTTTTGACGACCGGAGGATAAGTGAACGTTTCCCAACTCGAGTGGATCATCACGCTCAGCGTGACGATCGCGATCCTGCTGTTCGACGTCGTGGTGATCGGCCGCCGGCCGCACGAACCGTCGAAGAAGGAGACCGGCACCGCGCTGGGGATCTACGTCAGCCTGGCCATCGCGTTCGGGTTGTGGACCTGGTTCTTCCACGGCAGCCAGTACGGACTGGAGTTCTTCGCCGGCTGGCTGACCGAGTACAGCCTGTCGGTCGACAACCTGTTCGTCTTCCTGATCATCATGGCCAGCTTCAATGTGCCCAGGAAGTACCAGCAGCAGGCGCTGCTGGTCGGCATCATCCTGGCGTTGATCTTCCGCGGCATCTTCATCGCGCTCGGCGCGGTGGCGATCAACCAGTTCTCCTGGGTGTTCTACATCTTCGCCGCGTTCCTGATCTACACCGCGATCAGCCTGGCCCGTGACACCGACCACGAAGACGACGGCGACAACATCGTGGTCCGGTTCGCCCGCAACCACCTGAGCATGACCGACAAGTGGGACGGTCTGAAGCTGTGGGTCAAGGAGAACGGCAAGCGGCTGATGACGCCGATGTTCCTCGTCATCGTCGCGCTGGGCACCACCGATCTGATCTTCGCGCTGGACTCCATCCCGGCGATCTACGGCCTGACCCAGGAGCCGTACCTGGTGTTCACCGCCAACGTGTTCGCGCTGATGGGGCTGCGTCAGCTGTACTTCCTGCTCGGCGATCTGCTCAAGCGGCTGGTGTACCTGTCGCAGGGCCTGGCGTTCATCCTGGCCTTCATCGGGGTCAAGCTGCTGCTGCACGCGCTGCACGAGAACGAGGTGCCGTTCATCAACGGCGGCAACCACGTGCCGGTACCGGAGATCCCGACGCTGTTGTCGCTGGGTGTCATCATCGTCACGCTGGCGATCACCACCATCGCCAGCCTGTACAAGACCCGCGTGCACGACGTGAAGAAGGCCGCCGACGGCACGTTGGATTCGCGCTGATCGCAACCGTCGACTCGGCTGGGTGCCCGCTTCTACGGTCGACCGGTGCGTGTATTCGTCACCGACACCCCCGACGGCTGGAGTGAACTGACCGACGGCGGCCGCCCGCCCGTCCGGGTGTCCGCGACCGATCTGCAGCAGGCCCGCCGCGTGCGCGCCCGGATCCGGGAGACAGCCGACGACGTCGCCGTGATCCTCGACGTCACGGTGGCGGTGGCCGCCGACTTCCGGTCGGTGCGCGACGCCCTCGATCCGGTTGACGGCGTGCGCTACGGCGGCACGGTCGACGGGCTGGCGGGGCTGATCTCCGACATCGAACTCGCCGACGTGGCCGACGGCGTCACCCTTCTGCCGGCGTCACCGCGGCAGGATGTCCGCGCGGTTGGGCGCGATGTGCTGGACAGGCTGGCGGCGCGGGCTCAGCCCAGGGCCTCGTAGACCGCGGTGGTGGAGCGGCTCACCAGTTGTCGTAGCCGCCCTCGGGGCCGAGCATGCGTTCCAGCCGGGTGCGGTTGATCCGGGCCAGTTCGTTGCGCACGATCTTGCGCTCGGTGTCGACGTCGTTGTGCAGGCGGTCGGTCATCGTGGCGAGCACCTGTTCGGCGTCGTAGCCGTTGATGAACATGACGAAGCCGAACCCGAAATGGTCGAGGTACTGCTTGGACGCCAGGGCCAGGCGTTCCATCATCTCGGGCCGGTCGCACCAGATCGCACACTGCTCGGCGGCCGACTTCTCGCTGCCGGGCCGTCGGCCGACGTCGGGGTAGGCCTGCAGGATGGTGTCGATCGACTCCTCACCGAGACCGAACAGCGACTCGTCGGCAGCCCGGAACAGCGCTTCGTGGTCGGAATACGGTCGGCCGCGGGCCACGTCGGCCGCCAACGGCACGCTGCAACAGCACTCGTAGACCGCGTGCACCGCTCTGCGCATCGGCATTGCGTTGAACGCCTCGAGGCCGATCCCCTGATGCATCAACACAGAAGACATGATCAAAGGCGCAGAGAACACGCGGGTTACGCCGTGTTACGGCGAAGAAAAATAAAGCGGGAGTTCGCCGGCCGGTCAGTGACCGGACTTGTTGAACCGCTCGACCGACGCCTCGACCTCGGCTTCGGCCTCCTTGCGGCCGACCCAGTCGGCGGCCTTGACGTACTTGCCCGGCTCGAGGTCCTTGTAGTGCACAAAGAAGTGCTTGATCGCCTCGAGTTCGTACTCCGGCACGTCGCCGAGGTCCTGGATGTGCTCCCAGCGCGGGTCGTCGGCGGGCACGCACAGCACCTTGTCGTCGCCGCCGGCCTCGTCGGTCATCCGGAACATCGCGACCGGACGGACCTCGACGATGCAGCCCGGGAACACCGACTCGGGCAGCAGTACCAACGCGTCGAGCGGGTCGCCGTCTTCGCCGAGGGTGTCCTCGAAGAAGCCGTAGTCGGTCGGGTAGGCCATTGACGTGTACAGGTAGCGGTCCAGCTTCACGCGGCCGCTCTCGTGGTCCACCTCGTACTTGTTGCGCGACCCCTTGGGGATCTCGATGACAACGTCAAACTGCACCGCAGTGGCTCCTTGCCCTGTGCTGGTCTGGGGATCGTCTCGTCGACGACGAGGGTCAACTGTAAACGAGCGATACGCTGCTGTACGGGGGCGGTCTAGTGCACAGGAGAGTTATGCGGCCCACGCAGTGGCGGCGATCCACGCATGTGGTGGTCGGGGTGGCGGTTTTGCTGCTGGTGGCGGTGGTGGTCGCGGTGGCGGCCGTGCTGACCACCCGCGAGTCGACCGAGGCGGCGGCCGTCAAGCCTGCGCCGGCCGCGGCGACCGCGAACCCGGGCGTCGTCCCGGTGTCGGAATCGGCGCCCAAACCGGTCACCGCGCGGCTGGCCGCGGCGCTGGCTCCCGCGTTGGCCGACCCGAACCTCGGTGACCTCGGCGGCCGGATCACCGACGCGCTCACCGGGACCGAGTTGTGGGCGCAGCGCGCCGACGTGCCGATGCAGCCGGCGTCGACCAACAAGTCGCTGACCGCCGCGGCGGCGCTGCTGACGCTGGACCGCGACGCGCGGCTGACCACCCGCGTGCTGCGCGGCAGCCAGCGCGGGGTGGTGGTGCTCAAAGGCGGCGGAGATCCGACGCTGTCGGCGGCACCGCCGGGTGAGGACACCTGGTACCGCGACGCGGCCCGCATCAGCGATCTGGCCGAGCAGGTCCGCGGCAGCGGTATGGAGGTCACCCGGGTGGTGGTCGACGTCAGCACCTACAGCGGGCCGACACTGGCGCCGGGCTGGGACCCGCTCGACATCGACTACGGCGACATCGCGCCGATGGAGTCGGTGATGCTCGACGGCGGCCGCACCCAGCCGGTGAGCTACGACTCGGTGCGTTCGCACACGCCGGCGCTCGACGCCGGGCGGGCGTTGGCGGTGGCGTTGAAGGTCGACCCGGCGACGGTGACCGTGCTGCCGGGCGCGGCCAACGGTGAGGAGATCGCCGCTGTCGAGTCGCCGCCGCTGATCTCGCGGCTGCGCGACATGATGTACGCCTCGGACAACGTGATGGCAGAAGCGATCGGCCGTGAGGTCGCCGCGCAGGCGAACCGGCCGCAGAGCTTCGACGGCGCCGCGCGCGCGACGCTGAGCGCGCTCTCCGACGCCGGCATCGATACCACCGGGGCCCGGCTGCTGGACTCCAGTGGGCTGTCGGTCGACGACCGGCTCACCGCGAAGACACTCGACGAGGTGGCCCAAGCCGCGGCCGGTGACGAGCATCCGGCGCTGCGTCCGCTGGTCGACCTGCTGCCGGTGGCCGGCGGCAGCGGCACGCTGTCGAACCGTTATCTCGAAGGGGCGCACAAGGATTCGGCAGGGTTTCTGCGCGCAAAGACCGGCTCGCTGACGGGCACCAATTCGCTGTCGGGCATTGTCACCGACGAGGACGGACGGGTGTTGACGTTCGCGCTGATCTCCAACAACGCGGGCCCGACCGGGCGGATCGCGCTGGACAACCTGGCCGCGGTGCTGCGCTCGTGCGGGTGCAGCGCATGAGCCGGGATTCGCTGTCGGTGGGTCGCGCGGTGGACTGGGACTTCGCGGCCACGATCGGCGCCAAGCTGGCCCGGCCCGGGCCCGCGACCACCGGTTACACCCGCAACCAGGTCATTGACCAGTTGGCCGAGGCGTCGCGGTCGGCGGAGTTGCCGGTGCGCGAGGTCACCGGGCTCAACGAGGGCGGCGAGATCCCCGAGGCGCGAATCGTGGACCGGCAGCAGTGGGTTCGGGCGGCCACCCGTTCGATGCGGGTGATGACGGGCGGCGGTGACGACGACGCCAAGCCCGGGTCGATCAGCGGACGCATCACGGGCGCGCAGACCGGTGCGGTGCTCGCGTTCGTGTCGTCGGGGATCCTGGGACAGTACGACCCGTTCGCCGGCGGGCAGGAGCCCGGCGGGCAGTTATTGCTGGTGTACCCCAACGTGATCGCGGTCGAGCGGCAATTGCGGGTGCAGCCGTACGACTTCCGGCTCTGGGTGTGCCTGCACGAGGTCACCCACCGGGTGCAGTTCCGGGCCAACCCGTGGCTGGCCGAACACATGTCGCGTGCACTCGGCGTGCTCACCGAGGAGAGCAGCGACGACATCGCCCAGGTGGTTTCGCGGCTCGCCGACTTCGTACGCCGCCGCCGCGACCCCGATGACGCTGCGAGCGAACCGAATTCGGGCGGGATGGTCGGGCTGCTGCGGGCCGTGCAGTCTCCGCCGCAGCAGGAGGCGCTGGACCAGTTGCTGGTGCTGGGCACGCTGCTCGAAGGCCACGCCGACCATGTCATGGACGCCGTCGGGCCCGCGGTCGTGCCGTCGGTGGCCACCATCCGCAGGCGGTTCGACGAACGTCGCCAACGCAAACAACCCCCGCTGCAGCGGGTGGTGCGCGCGCTGCTGGGTTTCGACGCCAAACTCAGCCAGTACACCCGCGGCAAGGCGTTCGTCGACGCCGTCGTCGCCAAGGTCGGGATGGCGCAGTTCAACACCATCTGGACCGGGCCCGAAACATTGCCGCTGCCAACCGAAATCGACGAACCGCAACGATGGATCGACCGGGTGCTCTAGCCGCGGTGCGGGCCGCGGTCACGACCTTCGCCGCCGACCTCGGCGCCGAACGCTGGTGTGTGGCACTGTCCGGCGGGGCCGACTCGCTGGCGCTGACCGCCGCGGCGGCGGCGCTGCGGCCGACGACCGCCCTGATCGTCGACCACCAACTGCAGCCCGGCTCGGCGTCGGTGGCCGCCGCCGCACGTGAGCAGGCGCTGAATCTGGGTTGTGTTGATGCACAGGTACTTCGGGTCGACGTCGGCAGTTCCGGTGGGCCCGAGGCGGCGGCCCGCCGCGCCCGGTATGCGGCGCTGGACGACGCGCGAGCGGGCGCCCCCGTCCTGCTCGGGCACACGCTCGACGACCAGGCCGAGACGGTCCTGCTCGGACTGGGCCGCGGCTCGGGCCCCCGCTCGATCGCCGGGATGTGCCCGTACGATCCGCCGTGGTGCCGGCCGCTGCTGGCGGTGCGACGGGCGGACACCCGCGCGGCGTGCGCCGAACTCGAACTCACGCCGTGGCAGGACCCGCACAACAGCGATCGCCGGTTCACCCGGGTGCGGCTGCGCAACGAGGTTCTGCCGCTGCTCGAGGACGTCCTCGGGGGCGGCGTCGCCGAGGCGCTGGCCAGGACCGCGGCCGCGCTGCGCGTCGACACCGACACCCTCGACGACCTGGCCGACCGGTCGCTGGGGGCGCTGCGGGTCGGCGGCGCGCTGGACGCCGACCGGCTCGGTGAACTTCCAGAAGCAGTGCGGCGCAGGGTGATTCGCGTCTGGTTGATCGGCGGCGGGGCCACCGGGCTGACCGACAAGCAGATCCGCGGCGTCGACGCGCTGGTGGTGGCGTGGCGCGGTCAGGGCGGGGTCGCGGTGCCGTCGGCGCTGCGGGGACAGCGGCTGTTCGCCGGTCGCCGCGACGGCATGCTGACCCTGCACACCGAGCCGGTCGGCAACATGGAAAACTGTGCTCGTGCCTGAGCAACCCGCCGAGCTGTACTCCGGCGACATCAAGTCGGTTTTGTTGTCCTCCGACGAGATTCAGGCGAAGATCGCCGAACTCGGCGCCCGCATCGGCGACGAGTACCGCGACACCGTCGCCGCAGGCGGCCAGGATCTGCTGCTGGTGACCGTGCTCAAGGGAGCGGTGTTCTTCGTCACCGACCTGGCCCGGGCGATCCCGCTGCCCACCCAGCTGGAGTTCATGGCGGTCAGCTCGTACGGATCCTCGACATCGTCGTCGGGGGTGGTGCGCATCCTCAAGGACCTCGACCGCGACATCAACGGCCGCGACGTGCTGATCGTCGAGGACATCGTCGACTCGGGCCTGACCCTGTCGTGGCTGCTGCGCAACCTGGCCACCCGTCATCCGCGGTCGCTGCGGGTGTGCGCGCTGCTGCGCAAACCCGACGCCGTGCGCGCCGACGTCGAGATCGCCCACGTCGGGTTCGACATCCCGAACGAGTTCGTCGTCGGCTACGGCCTCGACTACGCCGAGCGCTACCGCGACCTGAACTACATCGGCACTCTCGATCCCAAGGTGTACGAGCAGCACTGAACGGCGTAAAGATGAGGGCATGAGCGACACCGCGCTGCGCATCTGCCCGTTCTGCGAGGCGACCTGCGGGTTGACCCTGACCATCGACGACGGCCGGGTGACCGGGGCGCGCGGCGATCTGGACGACGTGTTCAGCCACGGCTTCATCTGCCCCAAGGGCGCGAGCTTCGCCGAACTTGACAACGACCCCGACCGGCTGAGCGCGCCGCTGGTGCGCCGCGACGGGGTGCTGACCGAGGTCGGCTGGGACGAGGCGTTCGCCGCGGCCGCCGAGGGGCTCCAGCGGGTGATCACCGAGCACGGCGGCGCCTCGGTCGGGCTCTACCTGGGCAACCCGAACGCACACACCGTCGCCGGCGGGCTGTACACGCCGGTGTTGGTCAAGGCGGTGGGCACCCGACAGGTGTACTCGGCGAGCACGCTCGACCAGATGCCCAAGCACGTCGCGCTGGGCCTGATGTTCGGCAGCCCGGTCGCGTTCACGGTGCCCGACCTCGACCGCACCGATTACCTCGTCGTCATCGGCGCGAACCCGCTGGTGTCCAACGGCAGCCTGGCGACCGCGGCGGACTTCCCCGGCAAGCTGCGCGCGCTGCGCAAACGCGGCGGCCGGCTGGTCGTCATCGACCCTGCGCGCACCCGCACCGCCGCGCTGGCCGACCGGCATCTCGCGCCGCGGCCCGGCACCGACGCGGCGCTGCTGCTGGCCGTCGTGCATGTGCTGTTCGACGAGGACCTCGTGGACCTCAAACACCTCGCGGGCCACGTCAACGGCGTCGAAGAGGTCGCGGCACTCGCAGCGGACTTCTCCCCCGACGTGGTCGCCGACCACTGCGGGCTGCCGGCCGAGGACATCCGCACGCTGGCCCGCGAGATCGCCGCGGCGCCGTCGGCGGCGGTCTACGGCCGGATCGGCACCTCCACGGTCGAGTTCGGCACGCTGGGCAGCTGGCTGGTCGACGTCGTGAACATCCTCACCGGCAACCTGGACCGGCCGGGCGGCGCGATGTTCCCGCTCTCGCCGATCGCGCCTGCACCGCGACCGCCGAAACCGGGCCGCGGCTTCGCGATCGGGCGCTGGCGCAGCCGGGTGTCGGGGTATCCCGAAGCGCTCTCGGAGTTTCCGGCCGCGGCGTTCGCCGAGGAGATCGACACCCCCGGCGACGGTCAGATCAAGGCGGTCATCACGATCGCGGGCAACCCCGTGCTGTCGGCGCCCGACGGCGACCGCCTCGACAAGGCGCTCGCCGGCGTCGAGTTCATGCTCAGCGTCGACCCCTACCTCAACGAGACGACCCGGCACGCCGACGTCATCCTGCCGCCGCCTCCGCCGTCGCGCAGCGCGCACTTCGACCTGGCGCTCAACGCGCTCGCGGTGCGCAACAACGCCCGCTATTCGCCGCCCGCGTTGCCGCTCGACGGCCGCCCGGACGAGGCCGAGATCCTGTCGCGGATCGCGCTGGTGTTCTACGGCGTTGGGGTAGAGGGTGATCCGGCGCTGGTCGACGAGCAGGTGATCGCGGCGACGCTGGCCAAGGAGACCGCCGACCCGCAGTCACCGGTCGCCGGCCGCGCTGTCGACGAACTGGTCGCGATGCTGACCGCCGGTCCCGGCTACGAGCGGCGCCTCGACATGATGCTGCGGCTCGGCGCCTACGGCGACGCGTTCGGCACCCGGCCCGACGGTCTCACGCTGGCCAAGCTCAAGGACGCGCCACACGGCGTCGACCTCGGGCCGCTGCGGCCGCGGCTGGCCGAGGTGCTGCGAACCCCAACGGGCCGAGTCGAACTCGCGCCGCACCAGCTGATCGACGACGCCGCCCGGCTGCGGGATGCGCTGGGCGCGCGCAGCGACGGGTTCGTGCTGATCGGCAGGCGACATCTGCGCTCCAACAACAGCTGGATGCACAACCTGCCCGCGTTGGCCGGCGGGTCGAACCGGTGCACGCTGCAGATCCATCCCGACGACGCGGCGGATCTCGGGCTGACCGACACCGCCGTCGTCAAGGGTCCCGGCGGGGAACTGTTGGCGCCGATCGAGCTGGCGCCGGGCATGCGCCGCGGTGTGGTGTCGCTGCCGCACGGCTGGGGGCACGACCGCGACGGCACCGGGCAGCGGCTGGCGGCCGGTCAGCCCGGAGTGAACGTCAACCAGCTCAACGACGGCGGCGTGCTGGACCCGCTGTCGGGTACCGCGGTGCTCAACGGGATCCCGGTCGACATCGCGCCGGCGGGTTGAGTCCGCGCGCGAGCAGGCGCGAAGTGCCCGGAAAACCCGCGCAAATGGGGCATTTTGCGTCTGCTCGGCGGGTCAGGTCAGCTCGTAGACCACCGTCACGTTGAACCCGACGGTCTGCTGACCGGGTTCGATCGGCACCGACGCCATCTCGGCCGCGCCGCCGCGGGCGCCCGGGTACGGGGTGGGCGGCGACGACGACGGCACCTCCGAGATCGAGATGACCTTGCCGAGATCGAGTTCGGCCAGCAGCGCGTACTGCTCGGCGCGGCTCTTGGCGTCGTTGAACGCCCGCGCGCGGGCCTCGCGGACCAGCTGCGAGTCGTCCTCGATGCCGAGGGTGACGTTGTTGATCCGGGTCGCGTTTCCGCCGGTGCCGGCAATGATGTCGAACACCCGCGCCGCGTTGTTGAGCTCGCGGACCTTGATGTCGATGGTGTTCGACGCCTGGTAGCCGGCGATGTTGGGCCCACCGCCGGGACCGGCGTACTGCGGTTGCACGCTGACCTGCGAGGTGTTGATGTCCTTGCGGTCGATGCCGGCATCGTCGACCAGGCCGTCGATCACACCGCGCTGCAACTGGCTGGTCTGGTTCAGCGCGGCGGCCGCGTCGGGCCCGGTGACCTCCATCGCCGCGGTGATCGTCAGAGTGTCCGGGGTGCCCTGCACCTCGCCGGATCCCACGACGGTGACCTGGCGGACCTCGGTGTCGCTGCCGGAGACGATCGGGCTGGGCGACGCGTCGCAACCCGCCAGGACAGCGATCAGACCCAGCGCCGCGGCGGCTAGGACTCGGGTGGGCGTCTTGACCCGCGCTGCGAAAGGCATGGCTGGCACCCTACCGCCGCCGCGCGGATCAAGACGTTCACCATTGCGATCGCGTCAGGAACTCGACCAGCGCGGCGTTCACCTCGGCGGGCCGTTCCTGCGGAACCCAGTGTCCGGCACCGTCGATCAACACTTCGCGGTATTCGCCGACGACGATCTCGCGGGCGCGGTGGCGCGGCGTGTAGGCCAGCGTCGGGTCCTCGCTGCCGCCGACGAACATGGCAGGCACGGCGATGGTGGCCGCGGGTAGGCGTTCCGGGGCGGTCAGTTCCCAGTTGCGGTCGAAGCAGCGGTACCAGTTCAGCGCGGGTGTGAACCCGGTGCGGGTGAATTCGGTGACATAGACGTCGAACTCGTCGTCGCTGATCCACTCGGGCAGACCGCCGGGGTCGGGCAGCCGGGCCAGAAACCCCTCCGGGCCCGGCCGGGTCATCTGCTCGGCCACCAGCCCGCCGCTGCTCTCGGCGGTCGAGGCGAACAGCTTGCGCATACTGGTCGCCGGGTCACGGTTGAGCTCGGCGTCGGCCGGGCCCACCTGCTGGTAGTAGAGGACATAGAAGAACTTCTCGCCGAAGATGCGCCGGAACGCCTGCGTCGTCGGCACCCGCGACCGCGGCACCGGCGGTGCGCTCACCCCGATCACGCCGGCGAACCGGTCCGGGTGCAGCAGCGGCGCCGCCCACGCCACCACCCCGCCGAAGTCGTGTCCGACGATCACGGCCTTCTCCGCACCGACGTCGTCGAGCAGGCCGACCACGTCACCGCACAGCGCGACCACGTCGTAAGCCTCGACCGCCTCGGGAGCCGACGAGCGGCCGTAGCCGCGCTGATCGGGGGCCAGCACATGAAAGCCCGCCTCGGCCAGCGCCGGGATCTGATGGCGCCACGAGAACGCCAGTTCGGGGAAGCCGTGGGCGAGGACCACCAGCGGTGCGCCGCGGCGGCCCGCCTCCAGCACCCGCAGCCGCACACCGTTGGTCTCGACGAAGCGCTCGGTCGCGGTCACGCCCCCATCATGACCGCCCGGGGTGAGCACCGTCGGGAACCTCGGTTCGTTGGTCTAGCGGTAGCCTGAACTATTGAGCTGCGCACATCAGAACTACGCACATCAGAACTGCACGGCCGGGCGCGGCCGGACGACGACGGATAGTTGATGAATCGGAAAAATGTGATCCGCACGCTGACCGTGATCGCGGTCGTGCTGCTGCTGGGTTGGTCGTTCTACTACTTCAGTGACGACACGCGCGGATACAAACCTGTGGACACCACGGTCGCTGTCGCGCAGATCAACAGCGACAACGTCAAGAGCGCGCAGATCGACGACCGGGAACAACAGCTGCGGCTGGATCTGAAGAACGGCAACGGCGAGACCGAGGACAGCGACAAGATCATCACCAAGTACCCGACCGGGTACGGTGCGACGCTGTTCGACGCCCTGCAGGCCAAGGGCGCGGCCACCAACACCGTCGTCAACCAGGGCAGCATGCTCGGCTCGCTGCTGATCTACCTGCTGCCGCTGCTGCTGCTGGTCGCCCTGTTCGTGATGTTCTCCCGCATGCAGACCGGCGGCCGGATGGGCTTCGGCTTCGGCAAGTCCAAGGCCAAGCAGCTCACCAAGGACATGCCCAAGACCACCTTCGCCGACGTCGCAGGTGCGGACGAGGCGGTCGAAGAGCTCTACGAGATCAAGGACTTCCTGCAGAACCCGAGCCGCTACCAGGCGCTGGGCGCGAAGATCCCCAAGGGTGTGCTGCTCTACGGACCGCCCGGCACGGGCAAGACGCTGCTGGCCCGCGCGGTGGCCGGTGAGGCCGGGGTGCCGTTCTTCACGATCTCCGGCTCGGACTTCGTCGAGATGTTCGTCGGCGTCGGCGCCTCTCGGGTGCGCGACATGTTCGAGCAGGCCAAACAGAACAGCCCCAGCATCATCTTCGTCGACGAGATCGACGCGGTCGGCCGCCAGCGCGGCGCCGGTATGGGCGGCGGCCACGACGAACGCGAGCAGACGCTGAACCAGCTGCTCGTCGAGATGGACGGCTTCGGCGACCGCCAGGGCGTCATCCTGATCGCGGCGACCAACCGCCCCGACATCCTGGACCCCGCGCTGCTGCGGCCGGGCCGGTTCGACCGGCAGATCCCGGTCACCAGTCCCGACCTCGCCGGCCGCCGCGCCGTGCTGAAGGTGCATTCGGCGGGCAAGCCGATCGCCGACGACGCCGACCTCGACGGGCTGGCCAAGCGCACGGTCGGCATGTCCGGCGCGGACCTGGCCAACGTGATCAACGAGGCTGCGCTGCTGACCGCCCGCGAGAACGGCACGATCATCACCGGCCTCGCGCTCGAGGAGGCCGTCGACCGCGTCGTCGGTGGGCCGCGCCGCAAGAGCCGCATCATCAGCGAGCAGGAGAAGAAGATCACCGCCTACCACGGAGGCGGTCACACGCTGGCGGCGTGGGCGATGCCCGACATCGAGCCGATCTACAAGGTGACGATCCTGGCCCGCGGACGCACCGGCGGCCACGCGGTCGCGGTGCCCGAGGACGACAAGGGTCTGATGACCCGCTCGGAGATGATCGCCCGGCTGGTGTTCGCGATGGGCGGCCGGGCCGCCGAGGAACTGGTGTTCCGCGAGCCCACCACCGGCGCGGTGTCCGACATCGAGCAGGCCACCAAGATCGCCCGCGCGATGGTCACCGAGTACGGCATGAGCTCCAAGCTGGGCGCGGTGCGCTACGGCACCGAGCACGGCGACCCGTTCCTGGGCCGCACGATGGGCACCTCACCGGACTACTCGCACGAGGTCGCGCAGATCATCGACGACGAGATCCGCAAGCTGATCGAGGCCGCGCACACCGAGGCGTGGGAGATCCTCACCGAGTACCGCGACGTGCTCGACGTGCTCGCCGGCGAACTGCTGGAGAAGGAGACGCTGCACCGCGCCGAACTCGAAGCGATCTTCGGTGAGGTGAAGAAGCGCCCGCGGCTGACCATGTTCGACGACTTCGGCGGCCGCGTGCCGTCGGACAAGCCGCCGATCAAGACGCCCGGCGAGCTGGCCATCGAACGTGGCGAGGAGTGGCCGAAACCCGCGCCCGAGCCGGCGTTCAAGGCCGCGATCGCCGCGGCCAGCAAGGCCGCCGAGGCCACCAGGGGGGCCGAGGGCCGGCAGAACGGCGCCAACGGCAACGGCGCCGCCGCACCCGCCCCGACCCAGCCGGACTACGGCGCGCCCGCGGGCTGGCACGCGCCGGGTTGGCCGCCTCAGCAGCCGCCCCAGCAGCAGCAGCCGCATCACCAGCAGCAGCCGGCCCAGCAGCCGCACGGCTACTGGTATCCACCACCGCAGGGATGGCAACAGCCCCAGCCGTACCCGCCGTATCAGCCCTACCCGCAGCAGGGTTCACCGCAGGGTGGCCAGCACAATCCCAACGAGGATCAGGGTCAGGACAACAACCGGCACTGACCGGCCGGCAGGTGCAACAGGAGGGGCTCCATTGACGCAGCACACCGCTGTCAACGACCAGGTTCATTTCAACCCGGCGAAGTTCGACCAGCCGCGCGCCGAGGCCGCGGTCCGCGAACTGCTGATCGCGGTCGGTGAGGACCCCGACCGGCACGGGCTGGAAGCCACGCCCGCCCGGGTGGCGCGGGCGTACAAGGAATTGTTCGCCGGGCTCTACACCGATCCGGATTCGGTGCTGGACACCACCTTCGACGAGCAGCACGACGAACTGGTCCTGGTCAAGCAGATCCCGATGTACTCGACCTGCGAGCACCACCTGGTGTCGTTCCACGGTTTCGCGCACGTCGGCTACATCCCGGGGGTGGACGGGCGGGTCACCGGCCTGTCCAAGATCGCCCGCCTGGTCGACCTGTACGCCAAGCGGCCGCAGGTGCAGGAACGGCTGACCGGTCAGATCGCCGACGCGATGATGCGCAAACTCAACCCGCGTGGGGCGATCGTCGTCATCGAGGCCGAGCACCTCTGCATGGCGATGCGCGGGATCCGCAAGCAGGGCGCCATCACCACCACCTCGGCCGTGCGCGGACAGTTCAAGACCGACAAGGCATCCCGAGCCGAGGCGCTGGATCTCATCCTGCGGAAGTGAACACCTGAACCCCATGGTCCCGTCGCGAACGCAGGTGCGAGTCATGGGAGTCGTGAACGTCACCGACGACTCCTTCTCCGACGGGGGGTTGTTCCTCGACCGTGACCGCGCCGTCGAGCACGGTCTGGAACTGGTCGCCGACGGTGCGGCGATCGTCGACGTGGGCGGCGAATCCACCCGGCCCGGCGCCACCCGGATCGACCCGCAGGTCGAGAAGTCGCGGGTGTTGCCGGTCGTCCGGGAGCTCGCCGCCGCGGGCGTCGTCGTCAGCATCGACACCATGCACGCCGAGGTGGCGCGCGCCGCGCTGGAAAACGGTGCGCACATCGTCAACGACGTGTCCGGCGGACGCGCCGATCCTCAGATGGCACCGTTGCTCGCCGACGCGAAGGTGCCCTGGGTACTGATGCATTGGCGCAGGCTCGACGCGCAGCAGCCGCACCGGGTGCCCGACTACGGCGACGTCGTCGCCGAGGTGCGCGCCGAACTGCTCGCCGCGGTCGACACCGCGGTGGCCGCCGGAGTCGACCAGGCCAACCTGGTGATCGATCCCGGCCTGGGCTTCGCCAAGACCGGTGAGCACAACTGGGCGCTGCTGCACGCGCTCGACGCGTTCGTCGGCACCGGGATCCCGGTTCTGGTCGGGGCGTCGCGCAAGCGGTTCCTGGGCACCCTGCTGGCCGGCGCCGACGGCGCGCCGCGACCACCGGACGGCCGCGAGACCGCGACCGCGGTGATCTCCGCGCTGGCCGCACTGCACGGCGCGTGGGGTGTGCGGGTGCACGACGTGCGCGCCTCTGTCGACGCGATCAAAGTGGCCGAGGCGTGGACGGCCGGGCGGGGGAGTTGAACATGAGCGACCGGATCGAACTGCGCGGACTGCGGGTGCGTGGCCACCACGGGGTCTACGAGCACGAACGCCGCGACGGGCAGGACTTCGTCATCGACATCACGGTGTGGACCGACCTGCGGCAGGCCGCGCGCACCGACGACCTGACACACACTTTGGACTACGGCCAGTTGGCCCAGCGCGCCGCCGACATCGTCGCCGGACCGCCGCGCGACCTGATCGAGACCGTGGCCGCCGAGATCGCCGACGGCGTGATGTCCGACGAGCGGGTCGACGAGGTCGAGGTCGTCGTGCACAAACCGTCGGCGCCGATCCCGCTGACGTTCGCCGACGTCGCGGTGGTCGCCCGGCGGTCCCGCGGTGAGGGCGCATGACCCGCGCGGTGCTGTCCATCGGCTCCAACCTCGGGGACCGGTTGGCGATGCTGCGTTCGGTGGTCGACGGGCTCGGCGACGCGGTGCGCGAGGTGTCGCCGGTGTACGAGACCGCGCCGTGGGGCGGGGTCGAGCAGGGACCGTTCCTCAACGCCGTCGTCGTCGCCGAGGACGACGCGCTCGACGCCCCCGGATGGCTGCGCCGCGCACACGAATTCGAACAGGCCGCCGAGCGGGTGCGCGCCCGGCGGTGGGGCCCGCGCACGCTCGACGTCGATATCGTCGCCTGCCGCGCCGACGGCCGCGAGGTGATCTCGCACGACGAGACCCTCACGCTGCCGCACCCGCGCGCACACGAGCGCGCGTTCGTGCTGGTGCCCTGGCTGGCGGTGGAACCCGACGCCGTGCTGTCCGTCGACGGCCGGGTGCGCCGGGTCGACGACCTGATCGCCGCGCTGGATGCGGCCGAACGCAACGGTGTCCGGCGCACCGACCTGGTGCTGCGCTGATGGGACCGACCCGCAAACGCGACCTGGCGGTCGCCGCGGTGACCACCGCCGTCGCCGGCTACCTGGCGCTGCTCCTGCTCTACCGCTGGTTCCCGCCGATCACGCTGTGGACGGGCGTCTCGCTGCTGGCGGTCGCCGCCGCCGAAGCCGCCTGGGGGTTCTACATCCGCAACAAGATCAACGACGGCGAGATCGGGGTCGGGTCGGGCCGCGTGCACCCGCTGGCCGTCGCGCGGTCGGTGGTGATCGCCAAGGCGTCGGCGTGGGTGGGCGCGCCGGTGCTCGGCTGGTGGGTCGGCGTTCTGGTCTACCTGTTGCCGCGCCGCTCGACGATGCGTGTCGCGGCCGACGACACCGCGGGCACGGTCGTTGCCGCGGCCTGCGCGCTGGCCCTCGTCGTCGCGGCGCTGTGGTTGCAACATTGCTGCAAATCGCCCGACGAGCCGCCGGAGAATGCCGACGGGGCAACGGATTAGCCGATTCTCCAGGTCCGCCGGTCGAATCGCCGATGAGGTCGACACGCGGAATGACCTGTGTTAGGTACAGTCGCCCCCATGACCGATCCGAGTCGCAGCGCCCGGTCCCGGCGCAGCGGCCGCCGGCCGGGATGGATGCTGCTGACCGCGTTGCTGGTGCTCGCAATCGCGGCCAGCTGCGCGCTGGTGTTCACCGATCGGGTCGAGTTGCTCAAGCTCGCGGTCATCCTCGCGCTGTGGGCGGCGGTCGTCGGCGCGTTCGTCTCGGTCATCTACCGACGGCAGAGCGACGTGGACGCGGCCAAGGTCCGCGACCTCAAACTCGTCTACGACCTGCAGCTGGACCGCGAGATCGCCGCGCGGCGCGAATACGAGTTGTCGCTGGAGAGCCAGCTGCGCCGCGAGCTGGCCGGAGAGGTACGCGCGCAGGCCGCCGACGAGGCGGCCGCGCTGCGCGCGGAGCTGGCGGCGTTGCGGGCCAACCTGGAGATCCTGTTCGACGCCGACCTGTCGCACCGACCGGCGCTCGAGACCGAACGCACCACGGTGCGGGCCTACCGCGACTGGGCCGGCGATTCGGAGACGACGGGCCGCGTGACCAGCAGCCGCATCGACGACTACCCGCCGGAGCCCGACTTCCGGGCCGACCACTTCACCCCGGACGTCGACCTGCACACCGAGGAAAGCCCCATCATCGACGTCCCCGCCGAACCTCAACCGCCCGAACAGGACTGGACATCGGTGGGCGCGGGCGGCGGTGCGCACCGACGCGCCGCCGACGTCGAGCGCGAAGCGCGCAGGCACGCAGCCGAAGGCCCCTCGCCGTGGTCGTCACCTGCTCCACCACCACCCCCGCCTCCTCCACCACCACCACCACCACCGCCCCCGCCGGCGCAGCCGCCGCCCCCGCCCGAACCGGTCGCCCGTCCCGAACCGGTCGCACCGGCATGGACTCCGCCCCCGCCACCGCCGCCGCCTCCGCCACCACAGCCGGAACCGGCGGCCTCGGACTGGCAACCCGCACCGGCGGAAGGACAGTGGCTGCCGCCCGGCACCCCCGGCAGCAACTGGGTGCGTCCGGCCGCGGCCGAGGAATACGTCGGACGGCGACGCGCGCCCGAACCCGGCGACGACGGGCCACCCCCGGAACCACCCGCCGAACCGCGCCGCGGACGCCATTCCGCCCCGGCGCCCGAGGCGGCTCCCGAACCGCCGCCCGAGCGTCCCCGGCGCCGCAGCGCCGACGACACCGACACCGGCGGTCAGTCGGTCGCCGAGCTGCTCGCGCGGTTGCAGGCAAACCCGACACCGGGCGGGCGTCGAAGGCGCCGCGAAGAGTGAGTTAGGCTTTCAGCGGCCGTCCGGTACCCGCACCGCGGGACCGGAACGTAGAAACCATTGACTTCAGCGAGGTCACTTCGCATGTCGACGCCCGACGGATTCCGCCCTGCGCGGCTCTCGGTGGGTGTCGTTTCCGCAGGTCGGGTCGGGTCCGCGCTGGGCGTCGCGCTGGAACGCGCCGAACATGTCGTGATCGCGTGCAGCGCTGTCTCGCGGGCCTCGCGCGACCGGGCGCAGCGCCGGCTTCCCGACACCGCCGTGCTGCCGGTCGACGAGGTCGCCGGCCGCGCCGAATTGCTGCTGCTCGCCGTTCCCGACGCGGTGCTCCCCGAACTGGTCACCGGACTGGCCGCCACCAACGCGGTCCGGCCCGGCACCATCGTCGTGCACACCTCCGGGGCCAACGGCGTCGGCATCCTCGCTCCGCTGACCGAGCAGGGCTGCGTCCCGCTGGCGATCCACCCGGCGATGACGTTCACCGGCTCCGACGAGGACATCGACCGGCTGGCCGACACCTGCTTCGGGATCACCGCGGCCGACGAGGTCGGCTACGCGATCGGCCAGTCGCTGGTGCTCGAGATCGGCGGTGAACCGTTCCGGGTCCGCGAGGACGCCCGCACGCTGTATCACGCCGCGCTGGCCCACGCGAGCAACCACCTGGTGACCGTGCTGCTCGACGCCGTCGAGGCGCTGCGCGCGGCGCTGTGGGGTCAGGAACTGCTGGGCCAGGAGATCGTCGGTGACGCTCCCGGCGGCATCGCCGAACGCGTCGTCGCACCGCTGGCCCGCGCCTCGCTGGAGAACGCGCTGCAACGCGGGCAGGCGGCGCTGACCGGCCCGGTCGCCCGCGGTGACGCCGCCGCGGTGCTGGCCCATCTGGCCGCCCTGACAGAGGTGAACCCCGAATCGGCGCAAGCGTATCGGGCGAACTCGCTGCGCACGGCTCAACGGGCGCACGCTCCCGCCGAGGTATTCGCGGCACTGACCGGCCCAGGAGAACAACGATGACAACCACACGTGCACCGCAGTTCACCGCCGGTGAGCTGAACGTGTACTCGCGGCCGGCCGACGTCTCGGCGGTCACCAAGGCGCTGCGTGCCACGGGCCGGCGCGTGATGCTGGTGCCCACGATGGGTGCCCTGCACGAAGGCCACCTGACGTTGATCCGCGCGGCCAGACGGGTGCCCGGCGCGGTCGTGGTGGTGTCGATCTTCGTCAACCCGCTGCAGTTCGGCGCGAACGAAGACCTCGACGCCTACCCCCGCACCCTCGAGGACGACCTGGCCGCGCTGCGCGCCGAAGGCGTCGACATCGCGTTCACACCCACCGCCGCCGACATGTACCCCGACGGGACCCGCACCGCGGTGCAGCCCGGTGCGCTGGGCACCGAACTCGAAGGCGCGGTCCGCCCAACGCATTTCGCCGGTGTGCTGACCGTCGTACTCAAACTGCTGAACATCGTGCGCCCGGACCGCGCGTTCTTCGGCGAAAAGGACTACCAGCAGCTGGCGTTGATCCGGCAGATGGTCGCCGACCTGAACCTCGACGTGCAGATCGCCGGTGTGCCGATCGTGCGCGAAGCCGACGGGCTGGCGATGTCGTCGCGCAACCGGTACCTCACCGACGAGCAGCGCGAGAACGCCGGAGCGCTGTCGGCCGCACTGCTGGCCGGAATGTACGCGGCGGGGGAGGGCGTCGCGGCGGCGCTGGACGCGGCGCGAGCGGTCCTCGAGGCGGTGCCGACGATCGAACTGGACTACCTGGAGATCCGCGACCCGATGCTCGGACCGGCGCCCACGGTAGGCGCGGCCCGCATGCTGATCGCCGGCCGGTTGGGCCGCACCCGACTGCTCGACAACATCGCCATCGACATCGGGGTGCCGTCCGGGCCCGGTCCGGAGGTCCCCTTCGACGAACACGAACTGCCCTGGAGGAACTGATGTTACGAACGATGCTGAAGTCCAAGATCCACCGGGCCACGGTGACGCAGGCCGACCTGCACTACGTCGGCTCGGTGACCATCGACGCCGACCTGATGGACGCTGCCGACCTGCTCGAAGGTGAGCAGGTGACGATCGTCGACATCGACAACGGCGCGCGCCTGGTCACCTACGCGATCACCGGTGAACGCGGCAGCGGGGTGATCGGGATCAACGGCGCCGCAGCGCATCTCATCCATCCCGGCGATCTGGTGATCCTGATCGCCTACGGCACGATGGAAGACGCCGAGGCGCGTGAGTACCAGCCGCGGATCGTGTTCGTCGACGCCGACAACCGTCAGGTGGACCTCGGCCACGACCCCGCATTCGTGCCCGCGGACGCCGCCGAGCTCATGTCGCCGCGATAGGCGGCCACCATGCTTCTGGCGATCGACGTCCGCAACACCCACACCATCGTCGGGTTGATCTCGGGTACCGGAGATCACGCGAAAGTGGTGCAGCACTGGCGTATCCGCACCGAACCCGAGGTCACTGCCGACGAGCTGGCGTTGACCATCGACGGGCTGATCGGCGACGACTCCGAACGGCTGACCGGCGCGGCCGGGCTGTCGACGGTGCCCTCGGTGCTGCACGAGGTCCGCGTCATGCTCGAGCAGTACTGGCCGTCGGTGCCGCACGTGCTGATCGAGCCGGGGGTGCGGACCGGCATCCCGTTGCTGGTCGACAACCCCAAGGAGGTCGGCGCGGACCGGATCGTCAACTGCCTCGCCGCGTACCACAAGTACGGTCGCGCGGCGATCGTCGTCGACTTCGGCTCGTCGATCTGCGTGGACGTGGTCTCGGCCAAGGGTGAATTCCTCGGCGGCGCAATCGCTCCCGGCGTCCAGGTGTCCTCCGACGCCGCGGCCGCGCGGTCGGCGGGGCTGCGTCGCGTCGAGCTCACCAGGCCGCGTTCGGTGGTCGGCAAGAACACCGTCGAATGCATGCAGTCCGGCGCGGTGTTCGGGTTCGCCGGGCTGGTGGACGGCCTGGTGAACCGGATCCGCGAGGACGTCGACGGATTCGACGGCGACAACGCCGTCGTCGTGGCCACCGGGCACACCGCGCCGCTGGTGCTGCCCGATGTGCACACCGTCGCCGACTACGACCGGCACCTGACGCTCGACGGGCTGCGGCTGGTGTTCGACCGCAACCGCGACAGCCAACGCGGCCGCGTCAAGAAGGGCATCTCGGTCTAGAAGAACGTCCGGATCAACTCGACGACGCGGCCGTCGTGGTCGAGCATCGGGATCATCGGCCACTTGTCGAAAACCGTGCACGGATGCGAGATCCCGAACTGCACCCAGTCGCCGACCCCCACACTCTGCCCGCCGAGCCTCAGGTAGGCGTGCTGGTCGTTGAGCTTGGTCACCCGGGCCGCGGGCAGCGCGCGTGGCACCGGCATGTCCTGGTCGAACGACACGTCGCGGCGGCCCATCGTCAGCAGCGCCAGGTCGGGTTGCGGCCGCGACATCACCTGCGCCCACACGCTCAGCGCCGGGCGCAACGCCTCGCGCAGCGGTGACGTGCGCCGGTACAGCCCGTCGTCGTGGGTGAGATAGCACCCGCTGCGCAGCACGGTGCGCACCGGCAATCCGGCGGGCCAGTCGGTCAGCGCGTCGGCCACTTCGTCGAAGTAGGTGCTGCCGCCCGCGGTCGCGATCACGCGGTCGGTCTCGAACAGTGGGCCCAGCCGCAGCACCGCGGCCCGCATCTCGGCCAGATACGACCGCACCCGCGCGAGCCCGGCGGGGTTGACGTCGTGGCCCAGCGCCGCCTCGTAACCGGCCACCCCGACCAGGCGCAGCCGCGGGGATGCCACCACCGCCCGCGCCACCTCGTCGACGTCGCGCCGATCGCGGCAGCCGGTGCGCCCCTCGGGCATACCGACCTCGACGCACACGTCGACCGCGCGGTCGGCGGACTCGAGCGCTGCCGTCATCGCGGCCACCCCCGCCACCGAATCCGCCCAGCAGATCAGCCCGAAATCCGGGTCGGTGTTCAGTTCACCTGCGAGCCAACGCAATCCGGCGTCATCGACCAGTTCATTGGCCAGGATCACGTCGCGGACCCCGAACGCCCGCCACACCCGCACTTGGCTGATGGTGGCGACGGTGACCGCGGTGGCGCCCGCCTCGAACTGGCGGGCCAGCAGCTGCGGCGCCATGTGGGTCTTACCGTGCGGGGCGAGCTCGACACCGCAGGCGGCACACCACGTCGCCATCGCCGCGAGGTTGTGCTCCAGCGCCCTGGCGTCCAATACGCACACCGGGCCGACCGCGCCCTCGCCGAACAGATCCGGCCGCCGGGCACGCAGCTGGGCGGCGGTGCTGCCCCACCACCCCGCAGGCAGACCCTTGAATCTCCAGTCCAGCGGTACGTCGTCGAGCGCGGCCACCGCCGCTGCGTTGATGGGGCCCGCCATGAGTTCATTTAAGCTGGCACGACGTGACCGAACCTGATGAACGCCAGACCGCCGCCGCCGCGGACTCCGAGCCCGACATTCCGGAGCAGTACCGGATCCGTCAGGCCAAACGCGAGCGGCTGCTGGCCGAGGGGCGGCACCCGTACCCGGTCGAGGTCGCGCGCACGCACTCGCTGGCGCAGATCCGCGAGAGCTACCCGGACCTGCCCGCCGACACCGAGACCGGCACCGTCGTCGGGGTGGCCGGGCGGGTGATGTTCGCGCGCAACTCCGGCAAGCTGTGCTTTGCGACCCTGCAGGAAGGCGACGGCACCCAACTGCAGGCGATGCTCAGCTTCAACAAGGTCGGGCAGGAATCGCTGGACGCGTGGAAGGCCGACGTCGACCTCGGTGACATCGTGTTCGTTCACGGTGAGGTGATCAGTTCCCGTCGTGGCGAACTTTCCGTGCTTGCCGATTCCTGGCAGATCATCTCCAAGGCGTTGCGGCCGCTACCCGTCGCGCACAAGGAGATGAGCGAGGAGGCGCGGGTGCGGCAGCGCTACGTCGACCTCATCGTGCGACCCGAGGCCAGGACCATCGCCCGCCAGCGTGTGGCGGTGGTGCGGGCGGTGCGCTCGGCGCTGGAGCGGCGCGGGTTCCTGGAAATCGAAACGCCGATGCTGCAAACCATCGCCGGCGGTGCGGCGGCGCGTCCTTTTGTGACGCATTCGAATGCGCTCGACACCGACCTGTACCTGCGCATCGCACCGGAACTGTTCCTCAAGCGCGCGCTGGTCGGTGGATTCGAGCGTGTCTTCGAGTTGAATCGCGTGTTCCGAAACGAAGGTGCCGATTCCACACATTCGCCGGAATTTGCGATGTTGGAGACATATCAGGCGTACGGCACGTACGACGATTCCGCCGTTGTGACGCGTGAGCTTATTCAAGAGGTTGCCGACGAGGCGATCGGAACCAGGCAAGTGCCACTGGCCGATGGCACTGTCTACGATCTCGACGGCGAATGGCAGTCGGTGGAAATGTATCCGTCACTTTCCGAGGCGCTGGGCGAAGAGATCACACCGGAAACTTCCGCTGACAAGTTGTGGGCAATTGCGGAACGACTCGGCGTCGAGATTCCCCGCGACCGCGGCTACGGGCACGGGAAATTGGTCGAGGAACTGTGGGAGCACACGGTCGGCGATAAGCTTTGGGCCCCCACTTTCGTGCGTGATTTCCCGGTCGAGACAACACCTTTGACCCGCGAACACCGCAGTATCGCCGGGGTCACCGAGAAATGGGACCTTTACATCCGCCGTTTCGAGCTGGCGACCGGCTACTCCGAGCTGATCGACCCGGTAATACAGCGGGAACGTTTCGAGGCGCAGGCCAGAGCGGCGGCCGCCGGCGACGACGAGGCAATGGTGCTCGACGAGGATTTCCTGGCGGCCCTCGAGTACGCGATGCCGCCGTCGACAGGTACCGGAATGGGTATCGACAGGTTGTTGATGGCCCTGACGGGCCTGTCGATTAGGGAGACGGTTTTGTTCCCGATTGTTCGGCGCCACGGCAACTGAACTGCCCGACATCGATCTTGTTGAATAGCGTCCGCATATATGGCACATTGGTCGCGGGGGTTCGAGATTTATTGCGGATCAAGTGCCGTGCAGAAGGGCGTGTGGGTCAATGGCTAAGAAAGTGACCGTTACGTTGGTCGATGATTTCGACGGCGAAGGGGCGGCTGACGAGACGGTTGAATTCGGGCTGGACGGTGTCAGCTACGAGATTGACCTTTCGTCGAAGAATGCGGCGAAGTTGCGTAATGATTTGAAACAGTGGGTCGAGGCCGGCCGCCGGGTCGGTGGCCGTCGACGTGGCCGCTCGGCCGGTTCGGGCCGCGGCCGGGCGGCGATCGACCGCGAGCAGAGCGCCGCGATCCGCGAATGGGCGCGCCGCAACGGCCACAATGTGTCCACCCGCGGGCGCATTCCGGCCGATGTGATCGACGCTTTCCACGCCGCGACGTAGATCCGCCATTTCGCTCGGCAATCAATTCGTTGGCTGTCGGGCGGTGTTCGCTAGCCGCGAACCCGCCGGCGCCGACCCGGGAAACGAAATCCGCGTCAGCTGCGTTGCTAATGCATATGCGTCGGGTATTCACCCCGACGCGGGATCGGTGTCTCGGCTTGTCCGCTCAGAGCGGACCGGCAGGCGGGGCACCGGGGACCGCCGCCCATTAGAGTGGACGGCAGGTGCAATGCGTAGCTCGGACACATCGGGACGCGCGTGGCGCCGACCTATTGATGGAGAGCAGGTAACCACCGATGTTTGAGAGATTCACCGACCGTGCCCGCAGGGTCGTCGTCCTGGCCCAGGAAGAGGCCCGGATGCTCAACCACAACTACATCGGCACCGAGCACATCCTGTTGGGACTTATTCACGAGGGCGAAGGCGTAGCCGCCAAGTCGCTGGAGTCGCTGGGCATCTCGCTGGAAGGCGTGCGCAGCCAGGTCGAGGAGATCATCGGCCAGGGCCAGCAGGCGCCGTCGGGCCACATCCCGTTCACGCCGCGTGCCAAGAAGGTGCTGGAGCTGTCGCTGCGCGAAGCGCTGCAGCTGGGCCACAACTACATCGGCACCGAGCACATCCTGCTCGGCCTCATCCGCGAGGGTGAAGGTGTCGCGGCGCAGGTGCTGGTCAAGCTCGGCGCCGAGCTCACCCGGGTGCGCCAGCAGGTCATCCAGCTGCTGAGCGGATACCAGGGCAAGGAGACCGCGGAGGCCGGTACCGGCGGCCGCGGCGGCGAGGCGGGCAACCCGTCCACCTCGCTGGTGCTCGACCAGTTCGGCCGCAACCTGACCGCCGCCGCGATGGAGGGCAAGCTCGACCCCGTCATCGGCCGTGAGAAGGAAATCGAACGGGTCATGCAGGTGCTGAGCCGTCGCACCAAGAACAACCCGGTGCTGATCGGCGAGCCCGGCGTCGGCAAGACCGCCGTCGTCGAAGGCCTCGCGCAGGCCATCGTGCACGGCGACGTGCCCGAGACGCTGAAGGACAAGCAGCTCTACACGCTGGACCTCGGCTCGCTGGTCGCGGGCAGCCGCTACCGCGGTGACTTCGAGGAACGCCTGAAGAAGGTGCTCAAGGAGATCAACACCCGCGGCGACATCATCCTGTTCATCGACGAGCTGCACACGCTGGTCGGTGCGGGTGCCGCCGAGGGCGCGATCGACGCCGCGAGCATCCTGAAGCCGAAGCTGGCCCGCGGCGAGCTGCAGACCATCGGCGCCACCACGCTCGACGAGTACCGCAAGTACATCGAGAAGGACGCCGCGCTGGAGCGCCGCTTCCAGCCGGTGCAGGTCGGTGAGCCGACCGTCGCGCACACCATCGAGATCCTCAAGGGTCTGCGCGACCGTTACGAGGCGCACCACCGCGTCTCGATCACCGACGGCGCCATCGCCGCGGCCGCCACGCTGGCCGACCGCTACATCAACGACCGGTTCCTGCCGGACAAGGCGATCGACCTGATCGACGAGGCCGGCGCCCGGATGCGCATCCGCCGGATGACCGCTCCGCCGGACCTGCGCGAGTTCGACGAGAAGATCGCCGACGCGCGCCGGGAGAAGGAGTCCGCGATCGACGCGCAGGACTTCGAGAAGGCCGCGAGCCTGCGCGACAAGGAGAAGCAGCTCGTCGCGCAGCGTGCCGAGCGTGAGAAGCAGTGGCGCTCAGGCGATCTCGACGTCGTGGCCGAGGTTGACGACGAGCAGATCGCCGAGGTGCTCGGCAACTGGACCGGCATCCCCGTGTTCAAGCTGACCGAGGAGGAGACCACTCGGCTGCTGCGCATGGAGGAGGAGCTGCACAAGCGGATCATCGGCCAGGAGGACGCCGTCAAGGCCGTCTCCAAGGCGATCCGCCGCACCCGCGCCGGTCTGAAGGACCCCAAGCGCCCGTCCGGCTCGTTCATCTTCGCCGGCCCGTCCGGTGTCGGTAAGACCGAGCTGTCCAAGGCGCTGGCCAACTTCCTGTTCGGCGAGGACGACGCGCTCATCCAGATCGACATGGGCGAGTTCCACGACCGCTTCACCGCCTCGCGGCTGTTCGGTGCCCCTCCGGGTTACGTCGGCTACGAGGAGGGCGGTCAGCTCACCGAGAAGGTGCGCCGCAAGCCGTTCAGCGTGGTGCTGTTCGACGAGATCGAGAAGGCACACCAGGAGATCTACAACAGCCTCCTGCAGGTGCTCGAGGACGGCCGCCTGACCGACGGTCAGGGTCGCACGGTCGACTTCAAGAACACCGTGCTGATCTTCACCTCGAACCTCGGCACCTCCGACATCAGCAAGGCCGTCGGGCTCGGCTTCACCCAGGGTGGCGGCGAGAACAACTACGAGCGGATGAAGCAGAAGGTCAACGACGAGCTCAAGAAGCACTTCCGGCCGGAGTTCCTCAACCGCATCGACGACATCATCGTGTTCCACCAGCTGACTCGCGACGAGATCATCCAGATGGTGGACCTGATGGTCAGCCGGGTCGCCACGCAGCTCAAGGCCAAGGACATGGCCATCGAGCTGACCGATCAGGCCAAGGCGCTGCTGGCCAAGCGCGGGTTCGATCCCGTGCTCGGTGCGCGGCCGCTGCGGCGCACCATCCAGCGTGAGATCGAGGACCAGCTGTCGGAGAAGATCCTGTTCGACGAGATCGGGCCCGGCCAGCTCATCACGGTCGACGTCGAAGGCTGGGACGGCGAGAGCGCCGGTGAGGACGCCGTCTTCACGTTCAAGGGCACCAAGAAGCCGGCCAAGGTCGAGGAGCCGGACCTGGCTCAGGCCGGAGCCGCCGGAGCCGCGAGCGCCGAGTAAACCGAGCGACAAGAGCGGGCGGTCCCCCGAAAGGGGTGGCCGCCCGCTTTTTGCCATGTACCTGCCGTTCCGCTGGACCGGCTGGTTAGGATGTGCGATGTTATCGGCGGGCGGCGGAATCTGGTGAGACTCCAGAACGGTCGCGCCACTGTGATAGTCAGACCCGACGTCCGCCGCAGGTATCTGAAAAAGGGGCGCTGAACCCCGAAAGGATTGGACATGACCTCTCCCGGAGCTCGCAAGAGCGTTGCCCCCGCGTTGGACGTCTCGGCGACCGGAGCCGCTGTCTGGTTGTCCGGCACCGCTTTTCTGGCGCTGCTGGTGCTGTACTTCATCGGGATCGACCAGGGCGCGACGTCGGTGTTCGGCGCCGACAACACCACGATCCACGAGTTCGTGCACGACGCCCGCCACCTCCTCGGCTTCCCCTGCCACTGAGCGACCGGCAGGAGATAACCGAACATGGAAAAGCAGATCATCTGGCGCGGCCTGCTGGCCGGCGCCTTGGCCGGCGTGCTGGCTTTCGTCTTCGCCCGGATCTTCGTCGAACCGCAGATCGACCTCGCGATCGGATA
The DNA here is from genome assembly GCF_001722335.1 of Mycolicibacterium flavescens. Taxonomy (GTDB): domain Bacteria; phylum Actinomycetota; class Actinomycetes; order Mycobacteriales; family Mycobacteriaceae; genus Mycobacterium; species Mycobacterium flavescens. Next base: position 18,484 of record NZ_MIHA01000015.1, on the reverse strand, counting down.
CGAGGAGGGTGTCGGCGCCGCGCATGAGGCGATGACGGCCCACGCCGACGCCGCCCACGGACACGGCCACGACCACGGCGGCGGCTTCGACCGCGCCGTGCAGATGAACATCGGCATGGGACTCGGTGTGCTGCTCTTCAGCCTCGCGATCGCGGCGATCTTCGCGGTCGTGTTCGCGGTGGCCTACGGCCGGGTGGGTAACATCTCGGCGCGGCTGCTGTCGGTGTACATCGCGGCCGGAATGCTGATCAGCCTGTACATCGTGCCAACGCTCAAGTACCCCGCGAGCCCGCCGGCGCTGAGCCTGGACGAGACCATCCGTCAGCGCACGCTGCTGTACCTGCTGATGGTCGTGCTGTCGGCCGCACTGCTGGTCGGCGCGGTGTACCTGGGCAGGCAACTGGTGCGCAAGCTCGGGACGTGGAACGCCACGCTGGCCGCGGCGGGCGCCTACCTCGTGGCCGTCGCGGTGCTGATGCTGGTGCTGCCCGGCATCCAGGAAACCCCGGGCCCGCTGGTCGACGACGCCGGAACCATCGTCTACGAGGGCTTCCCGGCCGACGTGCTCTACGAGTTCCGGCTCTACTCGCTGGGCACCCAGGTCGTCATCTACACGACGATTGCGTTGGCCTTCGGCGCGATGGCGGCCAAGCTGCTCGAGCGCCGGCGGGAGAGTCTGCCTGCGTGAGTGAGGTCGTCCGGCTGACACTCGTGTCACATGCGATGACCGACGCGATGTCGGCCGGACGCTTCCCCACCGACGAGCCACTCAACCCGGTCGGCCACCGGCAGGCCGACGCGTCCGTCGAGCTCGGGACCGTGGACGCGGCGTACTGCGGGCCGGAGAAACGGACCCGCCAGACCGCCGAACTGCTCGGATTGGCGGCCGAGGTCGACACCCGGCTGGCCGACCTGGACTGCGGCCGGTGGCGCGGCGACGTGCTGGGCGGTGTGCTGCCCGCCGACCTGGCGGTCTGGTTGACCGATCCGACCAGGGCGCCGCACGGCGGTGAAGCGGTGGTCGACCTGATCGGGCGGGTCCGCGAATGGCTGGACTCGGTGTCCGCCCGGCACGGCAGGCTGGTCGCGGTCACCCACCCGGCCGTGATCCGCGCGGCGATTCTCATCGTGCTGGACGCGCCGGCGAAGTCGTTCTGGCGCATGGACATTGCGCCGGTGAGCCGCACGGTGATGCACTTCCGCGGGCACGCGTGGACCGTCAGATCCAATCGCTGATCAGACCGGCACCAGGTCGAAGGCCTGATGCACGATCGACAGCAGCCACCCCGCCGCCGTCGGGCTGCGGTAGCTCGGCCAGTTGAGCTGGAAGCTCACCACCCAGGCCTGACCGGTGTGGTCGACGGCGTACCAGCTGAACGTCAGGTCGCCGGGCAGGTTTCCGCCCTTGGCGCCGATGTAGTACCACTTCGACCGGTCCACATCGATTCCCGGTATGGCCGAAAGGATCTCGCGCACCGGCGCGGCCTCGCCGACCGCCGCCCGCTGCAGCGCGAGGTGCACGCGGCAGATGTCGGCGGCGCTGCCGTACCACTCGGCGCCGTAGTTCGAGGCCGGCGTGTGGGTGCGCTTCGGATCCGGTTCGTAGGGGCGGGCATTGGTCTGCTTGAGCAGTTGGGCACGCACCTGCTGGCTGCCCTGCTCGACCGCCCTTCGCCACTGCTCACGCAGATCCGGCTGGCCCCAGCCGACCGAGAACAGCTCGTGCATCGTCGGGAACGGCGTCATGCTGGCCGGGTCGTGATGGCCGGCGGCGACGAGTGCGCGTTCCACCGCGCCGGGCCCCAACCGCTTGATCAGCAGATCGGTCGCCATGTTGTCGCTGGCCGAGATCATCTGTTGCGCAGCGGTTCTCACCGGTACTTCGGACCCCGGCGGCAATTCCTCGAGACCGGCCGAGCCGACGGCTTTGGCCTCCTTGGTGATGGTCAGCGGATCGGTCCACTTCACCGTGCCCGCCTTCACCGCGTCGGCGACCGCGAGCAGGACGTAGAGCTTGAAGATCGACGCCAGCGGCAGCGACAGGTCGGTGTTGGTGCCGGCGACGACGTCGCAGCGCGTGTTGTCCGGCGAAACCTTGGAGAACTGATACGAGTACCGCGCACCGGATTTCGTGATCTCGGCGTCGATGTCGGACCACTTCTCGATCTTCGGCGGCAGCAGCTTGACATCGAGTTCGTCGACCATGCCGCCGTCGTCGGTGTGCAACTCGATCTCCTGGTCGACGCCGTAGCTGTTGCGCACCGCAACCGTGGCCTGGGCCGCACCGATCTGCACATCGGTGACCGCGAACGGGCGGTCCCACCAGATCCGGTCGAGCTTCGCGGTGACCGCGTCGACCTCGTCGGGCGCCGCCAGCGTGCCCACCCCGACCGGGCCGATCGGCCAGTCGGAGTTGAGCATGTCCAGCGTCTGCTTGGCGCGCAGTCCCTGCGGTGTGTTGATCTCGATCGGCACCCCGTAGGCGGCGTCGGCGGGGCGCGCGGTCTCGGCGCCGCAGCCGGTCAGCGTGACCAGCGCGGCCACGACCGTCAAACCGATCGCGCGCCGAGCGTTGCGCCTGCGCTCAGCGACTGGCGCCTGCAACGTCGAGAACTACCTCGAACTCGAGCAGCGACGCGCCGGTGGCCACCGGGTTGGCCGCCTGACCCTTGTGAGCCTCGATGGCCGGGCCCGTCGCCCACGCCTGGAACGCCTCTTCGGACTCCCACTGCGTCACCACGAAGTAGCGGTTCTCACCCTTGACGGGGCGCAGCAGCTGGAAGCCGAGGAATCCGGGCTGGTTGTCGACGGCATGCGCCCGGTTGGCGAACCGTTTCTCCAGCTCCGGGCCGGCGTCGGGCGGGACCTCGATTGCGTTGATCTTCACCACAGACATGCGGATCAGGCTACCGAACCCCGGATCGGCATGATGTTCGCATGCGATCGCACCTGACCGGGCGCGGCGGCGCCGGCCGGCCGCTGGTTCTGGTGCACGGGCTGATGGGACGCGGCAGCACGTGGTCGCGGCAGCTGCCGTGGCTGAGCGCGCTGGGCCGGGTCTACACCTACGACGCGCCCTGGCACCGCGGCCGCGACGTCGACGACCCGCAACCGATCGGGACCGGGCGGTTCGTCGACGAACTCGGCGAGGCGGTCGCGTCGCTCGGGGAGCCCGCCGTGCTGATCGGGCATTCGATGGGCGCGCTGCACTCGTGGTGTCTGGCGGCGTCGCGGCCGGAGCTGGTGGCCGCGCTGGTGGTCGAGGACATGGCCCCGGACTTCCGCGGCCGCACCACCGGCCCGTGGGAGCCCTGGGTGCACGCGCTGCCCGTCGAATTCGGCTCGGCCCAACAGGTTTACGACGAGTTCGGACCGGTCGCGGGCCAGTACTTCCTGGAGGCGTTCGACCGCACGGCGACCGGCTGGCGGCTGCACGGCCGGCCGCAGAAGTGGATCGAGATCGCCGCGGAATGGGGCACCCGCGACTACTGGCGCGAATGGCAGGACGTGCGGGTGCCGTCGCTGCTGCTGGAAGCCGGCAACTCGGTGACCCCGCCCGGGCAGATGCGCGAGATGCACGCGACCGGGCACCGGACGACGTATGTGCACGTGCCCGGCGCGGGTCATCTCATCCACGACGACGCGCCACAGGTCTACCGGCAGGCGGTCGAGGAGTTTCTAGCGACGCTCCCCGAGCACGCCTGACGACGGCCAGACCGGGTGGCGTTCGAACCGGGTGCGGATGGCCTCGAGGTCGTGCGCGACCCGCGCAATGTCGCGGTCGTCCTCGAACACCCGGCCCGCCATAGGCGCGGCCATCCGGAACTGGTCGATGCGCAGCCGCAGCGAGCCCGACCGGTGGGCGGCCCAGGCCAGCCCCGCGGTCAGCGCGAACGGGGACGCGATCGCGAGAAAGATCAGTGCAGTAGTCATGGCAGTAATCATTGGTAAGCAAAGATCCCGCCAACAGTGGCAGGAAAGCCACGTTGGCATAAGATGCTGCCATGGCATTGAAGAGCGTATCGACGCTGGTGCTCGACGGGCTGGCGATTTTCGAGTTCGGCGTGATCTGCGAGGTCTTCGGCATCGACCGGTCGGCCGACGGGGTGCCGAACTTCGACTTCAAGGTGTGCGGACCCGAACCGGGCCGGCCGCTGCGCACGTCGGTGGGCGCGACGCTGACCCCCGACCACGGCCTCGACGACCTGGCGGGCGCCGACCTGGTGGCCATCCCCGCGATCGGCGGATCCGATTACCTGCCGGAGGCACTGGCCGCGGTGCGGGCGGCCGCGGACTCCGGGTCGATCATCCTCACGGTGTGCTCGGGCGCGTTCGTCGCCGGCGCCGCCGGCCTGCTCGACGGTCGGCCGTGCACCACACACTGGATGCACGCCGACGACCTGGCCCGGATGTATCCGACCGCCAAGGTGGACCGCAACGTGCTGTTCGTCGACGACGGCAACCTGATCACCAGCGCGGGCACCGCGGCCGGTATCGACGCGTGCCTGCATCTGGTCCGGCGCGAACTCGGCAGCGAAGTGACCAACAAGATCGCCCGCCGCATGGTGGTTCCGCCGCAACGCGACGGCGGCCAGCGCCAGTACATCGACCAGCCGATCCCGGTCCGATGTTCGGAACGCTTTGCGCCGCATCTCGATTGGATCCTGGGCAACCTCGACAAGCCGCACACCGTCGCCACCCTGGCGGCCAGGGCGCACATGTCGGCCCGCACCTTCGCCCGCCGCTTCGTCGAGGAGACCGGGCGCACGCCGATGCAGTGGGTGACCGATCAGCGGGTGCTCTACGCCCGCACCCTGCTCGAGGAGACCGACCTCGACGTGGACCGCATCGCCGAGCGCAGCGGGTTCGGCACCGCGACACTGCTGCGCCACCACTTCCGCCGGATCATCGGCGTGACACCGTCCGACTACCGGCGCCGGTTCGCCTGCGGCGCAACCGGGCCGGACACTACCGAGATGATGCCGGCCTAGTCGCCCTCGCCGGCCAGCGCGAAGCGGCCGTCGGCGGTCTGCTCGACGAGGCCGTCGGTCAGCAGCGAATCCAGCGCCCGGTCGCGCTGGGCCGGGTCCGACAACCACACCACGTCGAGTTCGGCGCGGGTGACCGGGGAATCGTTGCCGCGCAACACATCCAGCAGCCGTCCCCGCACCTGGCGGTCGGTGCCCGCGTAGCGCTGCACGCGGCGGGCCGGCCCGGTCGAGGCGGGGAAGCCGCGCGAGCGCCACGCGCAGACGCTCAACGGGCACAGCTCGCACCGCGGCGTGCGGGCCGTGCACACCGTCGCACCCAGTTCCATCAGCGCGATCGAGAACTTGGGCGCCAGCGCCTCGTCCGGCAGCAGTTCCTCGACGTCGGCCAGGTCGCGCGGCGACGACGACGGCGCGGCGTCGGCACGGCCGTGCACCACCCGCGCGACCACGCGCCGCACGTTGGTGTCGACGACGGGCACCCGCCTGCGGTAGGCGAAGCACGCGACCGCCCTGGCGGTGTACGCCCCGACCCCGGGCAGGCTCAGCAGGGTCTCGACGTCGGACGGCACCACGTCGTCGTATCGGGTGGCGATCACCGTCGCACACTCGTGCAGCCGCTTGGCGCGGCGCGGATACCCCAGCTTTCCCCAGGCGCGCAGCACGTCGGCGGCGCTGGCGGCGGCCGTCGCCGACGGGGTCGGCCAGCGCGCCACCCACGCCAGCCACACCGGCTCGACACGCGCCACCGGCGTCTGCTGGAGCATGAATTCGCTGACCAGCACCTGCCAGGGACTCACGCCGGGGCGCCGCCAGGGCAGATTGCGCTGCTCGCGGTCATACCAGTCGACCAGCTGAGGCACAATGTCGGTCATGCCCAACACCAGCCCAGTGACCGCATGGAAAGCACTCAAGGAGGGTAACGAGCGCTTCGTTGCCGGCAAGCCTGTGCACCCGAGCCAAGGCGTCGAGCACCGAGCCAGCCTGACGGCCTCCCAGAAGCCGACCGCGGTGGTGTTCGGCTGCGGCGACAGCCGGGTGGCCGCCGAGCTGATCTTCGATCAGGGCCTTGGCGACATGTTCGTGGTGCGCACCGCCGGCCACGTCATCGACTCGGCCGTGCTGGGCTCGGTGGAGTACGCGGTCGCGGTGCTCGACGTGCCGCTGATCGTGGTGCTGGGCCACGACAGCTGCGGCGCGGTCAAGGCCACGCTGGCGGCGCTCGACGACGGCGTGGTGCCCGGCGGCTACGTGCGCGACATCGTCGAACGGGTGATGCCGTCGATCCTGCTCGGCCGCAGGGACGGGTTGAGCCGGGTCGACGAGTTCGAGGCCAGGCACGTCACCGAGACCGGAACCCAGCTGCTGGCGCGCTCCACCACGGTCGCCGAGCGGGTCGCTTCGGGTGATCTCGCGATCGTCGGCGTCACCTACCAGCTGTCCGACGGCCGGGTGGTGCTGCGCGACCACCTGGGCGACATCGGCGAAGGCTGAGCACGACACGCCGGGCCGCCTGGCCCGATATGGCGTGACCTGGGCTTATCGTGAACTTGTGCTCGACCTGGAACCGCATGGCCCGCTGCCGACGCAGATCTACTGGCGTCGTAGGGCTTTAGCGCTGGGCATCGCGGTCCTCGTGATCGCCGTGGTCGCGGCGATTGTGCTGGTGGTCGTGAAGAACACCGGCTCGGGCGACGCGCAGAACACCAACGCCGAATCGTCGGAATCCGCGGAGGCCGCGCCGACCCCGCTGCCGGGGGAGAACCCCGAGGTGAAAACCCCGGTGATGCCGCCGGCGCAGGACGCCCCGCCGCCGACCCCGACCCCGTCGGCGGCAGTCATCCCGCCGCCGGTGCTCAACGAGGGTGACGACTGCCCGGACTCGACGCTGGCGGTCAAGGGCATCACGAACCAGCCGCAGTACGTGGTCGGCGAGCAGCCCAAGTTCACGATGGTCGTCACCAACATCGGTCTGGTCGCGTGCAAGCGTGACGTCGGCGCCGCGGTGCTGGCCGCCTACGTGTACTCGTTGGAGAACGCCCGGCTGTGGTCGAACCTCGACTGCGCGCCGTCGAACGAGACGCTGGTCAAACTGTTCCAGCCCGGCGAGCAGGTGACCACCGAGGTGACCTGGACCGGTATGGGCTCGGCGCCGGGGTGCCCGCTGCCGCGCCCGCCGATCGGTCCCGGCACGTACAACCTGGTCGTGCAGTTGGGCAACCTGAGGTCTGCGGCGGTGCCGTTCATCCTCGCCGAGAACCCGCAGACGCCGCCGCCCGTGGACGGCGCTCCGCCGCCACCGGCGGGCTGACGTCAGGCCAGCCGGTCGGCGATCGTCGACTCGGCCAGCTGTGAGAGTCCCTCCCGGATGTGGCGCGCCCACATCGAGCCGATGCCGTCGACCGACTGCAGATCGCCGGCGCTGGCCGCGAGCAGCCCCTGCAGCGAACCGAAGTTGCGCACCAGCAGATCCACGTGGGCGAACTGCAGCCGCGGGATCCCCGCCATCGCGCGGTATCCCCGCGAGCTCATTGCCGAGTCCTGCGCCTCGATGGTGGACGGATACCCGAAAACCCTTGCCAGCGTAGTGAAGTCGAGCAGCTCGTTGTCCGAGAGGCCGTCGAGTTCCTCCAGTGTGGCGCTGACCTGCGCGGCCGACGGGGGATCCGGGTTGGCGTGGTAGTCGCGCACGATCAGCTCGCGGGCGGTGTCGTTGTCGCCGACGAGTTCCTCGAGCTGAAGTTTGAGCTGACGGCCGTCGGTGCCGAGTTCGACGACGTCCGAATCGATCTCGAGGCTGATGCGGCGCACCATTTCGAGGCGCTGGACGACGGTCATCACGTCGCGCAGCGTGACGAAGTCCTCGATCTCGGCGGTGGACAGCTGCCTGCTGACCTCGTCGAGGCGGGTCTTGTAGCGCTCCAGGGTGTCGATGGTCTGGTTGGCCCGCGACAGGATGGTCGCCGAGTCCGGCACCACGTGCCGCTCCCCGGCGACGTAGACGGTCACGATGCTCATCGAATGGCTCACCGAGATCACCGGATAGCCGGTCTGGATCGCCGCGCGCTCCGCCGAGCGGTGCCGGGTGCCGGACTCCTCGGTCGGGATCGACGGGTCGGGCACCAGCTGCACGTTGGCCCGCAGGATGTGGTTGCCGTCGCTGGACAGCACCACCGCGCCGTCCATCTTGGACAGCTCCCGCAGCCGGGTCGGCGCGTAGCGGACGTCGAGGGAGAATCCGCCGTCGCAGATCGTCTCGACGCTCTCGTCGTACCCGATCACGATCAGCGCGCCGGTGCGGCCCCGCAGGATGCGTTCCAGACCGTCGCGCAGGGCGGTCCCCGGCGCCAGCCGGGCGATGGTCTCGCGCATCGTGGGCCGGGCCAGCGGCACGACGGTACGGCCGGATCTGGCGCCCTTCACGGCCATCGCGCCCCCTCCTGTCAGCGGTCTACTGCAGCTGATCTTTGCTGATGTTGCGCAGCACCCGCAACGCCGAGGAGATGTTGTCGGCGGTGATCGCCCGCAGACCGGCAGGTACCGAGCTGACCCCGGGTGGGATCACCGCGCTGGTGAATCCCAGCCGCGCCGCCTCGGCGAGCCGCCGGTCCATGCCCGTCACCCGGCGCAGATCTCCGGCCAGGCCGACCTCGCCGATGGCCACTGTCGCGGCGGGCACCGGCAGGTCCATCACCGAGGACGCGATCGCTACGGCGACCGCCAGATCGGTGGACGGGTCGGTCATCCGCATGCCGCCGACCGTCGACAGATATACGTCGCGTGACGACACGGCCAGCCCGGCGTGCCGGTCCAGGACGGCGGTGATCATCGCCGCGCGCGACGAGTCGATTCCGCTGACCGCCCGCCGCGGGGTGCCGTTCGCCGTCGCCCCGATCAGTGCCTGCACCTCGCCGATCAGCGGCCGCTTACCGTCGAGCGTGACGGTGATCGCCGTGCCCGGCACCGGCTTGGGCCGCTGGTCGCGGAACAGGCCTGAGGGGTCGGCGACTCCTTCGATCCCGTTGTCGTGCAACAGGAAGCAGCCCACCTCGTCGGCGGCGCCGAACCGGTTCTTGACACCGCGGACCATGCGCAGCGACGAGGTGCGGTCGCCTTCGAAGTGCAGCACCACGTCGACGAGATGCTCCAGTGACCGCGGCCCGGCGATGGCGCCGTCTTTGGTGACGTGGCCGACGAGGATCATCGCGACGCCGGAGGTCTTCGCCGCCATGGTCAGCGCGGTGGTGACCGCCCGCACCTGGGTGACGCCGCCGGTGACGCCGTCGGCCTCGGTGGTCGACATCGTCTGCACCGAGTCGACCACCACCAGACCCGGCTGCACCGCGTCGATATGCCCGAGCGCGGTGGACAGATCCGACTCGGCGGCCAGATAGACGTCGTCGTGCGTACACCCGGTGCGTTCGGCGCGCATCCGGATCTGACCCGCGGACTCCTCGCCGGACAGATACAGCGCGCGTTTACCGGCGCACGCCCAGCGGTGGGCCACCTCCAGCAGCAGCGTCGACTTGCCGACCCCGGGATCGCCGGCCAGCAGGGTCACCGAGCCCGGCACCAGCCCGCCGCCGAGCACGCGGTCCAGTTCGGCGACAGCGGTCGGGAAGTGCCGGGTGCGACCGGGGTCGATGGAACTGATCGGCACCGCGGGCGACGCCGGGGCGACCGTGCGCCGCGACGCGGAACCGGCCACCGCCGAAAGCACGGCTACCTCGTCGACCGTGCCCCAGGTGCCGCACTCCGGGCAGCGCCCGACCCACTTGAGCGTGACGTGATGGCATTCCGAACAGCGGTACTGCGAATGCGTTTTGGTGCCACCTTTAGCCACGAAGTGACGGTATCGGTTGGCTCCGACAGAAACCGGCCACCAGCGGCCGTGTCGCGGCTGGGCTAGTGCCCGCCGCCGTGCCCGCCGCCGTGTCCGCCGGCCGATGCGGGGTCTTCGCGCCGGGGCGTCTCACCCGCCGAGATCGGCACCGCCACCACGGCGTCGCCGGCCTTCTCGAACGTGAACGTGAAGTCGTAGGTCAGCCCGTTGGTGATCGGCTTGGTCAGCTCGACTTTGGCCTCGGCCGCCTCGGCTGCCTCCACGCTCTCCAGCGGGGTGATCTGTCCGTCCGGGGCGCCGACGGTGAGCGCACCGCTGGGGGCCAGCGTGGTTTCCCCGGTCAGCGTCACGGTGCCGACGTCCGAGGTGATCTCGAGCAGCTTGTCGCCGGTGTCGGGTGAGTCGTTGGAGGCCTGGAAGATCAGTTCGACCTCGGTGCCGGGCTGGATGAAGTCGGTGACCTGCTCAGCCTGCAGATGCACGTTGCGCAGCGCGATGGGGCCGAGGTTGGCGCTCGTGCCGTTGACCGCGGGCTCCTGGGTGGCGGTCTGCGAGACCTGTCCGGCGCTGCACCCGCTGAGCGCGATTGCGGCGGCCAGCCCACCGGCGACCAGTTTGAAGCGGACCACTCGTGCCTCCTGCTCGACCGTCGCGGCGACCGGTGCGGTCGCGGTGTTCGACTATGCAGAGTAGTAGGTGCGTCCGGGTCGCGGTAGCTGAGGTCGGCGCAAGCGCCCGCTGGGGCCCGGCAGCTATCACAGCGGCACCCGAAAGTGATGATCAACACCGCAGGACAGCTACCTCGCCAGGGCCTCCGCGATGCATGGATCCGCCGGTGTGTCAACCCCCCGCAAACGGTCGTGGTGCCCCTGACCTGCGCAGTTGGTTCACCCCCGACTGCGTCCCGTGGTAACATGGAGTCGTGAAAGGGGCTCGAAACTGATGATTTTCAAGGTCGGAGACACCGTTGTATATCCCCACCACGGTGCTGCGTTGATCGAGGCAATCGAAACCCGAACCATCAAAGGCGAGCAGAAGGAATACCTCGTCTTGAAGGTCGCCCAGGGGGACCTCACGGTTCGAGTGCCCGCCGAGAACGCGGAGTATGTCGGGGTGCGCGACGTGGTCGGACAGGAGGGCCTGGACAAGGTTTTCCAGGTGCTCCGCGCCCCCCATACCGAGGAGCCGACCAACTGGTCGCGGCGGTACAAGGCCAATCTCGAGAAGCTCGCTTCCGGTGACGTGAACAAGGTCGCCGAGGTCGTTCGTGACCTGTGGCGACGGGACCAGGAGCGCGGCCTGTCCGCCGGCGAGAAGCGGATGCTGGCCAAGGCGCGGCAGATCCTGGTGGGCGAGCTGGCGCTGGCCGAGAACACCGATGACGAGAAGGCCGCGACCATCCTCGACGAGGCACTCGCCGCCGCTTCCTGACGGAGATGACGAGCCTGCCGCGAGTCGGGCTCGGCACCGACGTACATCCCATTCAGGCCGGGCGACCGTGTTGGTTGCTGTGCCTGCTGTTCGACGATGCCGACGGCTGTGCCGGCCACTCCGATGGCGACGTGGCCGCACACGCCCTCTGCGATGCGCTGCTCTCGGCGGCCGGGCTGGGTGACCTCGGCGAGGTCTTCGGCACCGGCCGCCCGCAGTGGCGCGACGCCGGCGGCGCGACCATGTTGCGCCACGTCCACGATCTGCTCACCGAACGCGGTTTCCGGGTGGTCAACGCCGCGGTCCAGGTGATCGGCAACCGCCCCAAGGTCGGACCGCGACGCGCGGAGGCCCAGGCGGTGCTCACGGAGCTGCTGCACGCGCCGGTGTCGGTGAGTGCGACCACCACCGACGGTCTCGGTCTGACCGGCCGCGGTGAGGGCCTGGCCGCGATCGCGACCGCGTTGGTGGTGGAGGGCGATTAGGCCGGTAAGCTGGCCGCCCGTGACCGATCTGCGGCTTTACGACACGATGACGGGCGCCGTCCGTGACTTCGTGCCGGTGCGCCCCGGTCACGTGTCGATCTATCTGTGCGGCGCCACGGTCCAGGGACTGCCCCACATCGGCCACGTACGCAGCGGCGTCGCGTTCGACGTGTTGCGGCGTTGGCTGCTGGCCAAAGGCTTCGACGTCGCGTTCATCCGCAACGTCACCGACATCGACGACAAGATCCTCAACAAGGCCGCCGACGCGGGCCGGCCGTGGTGGGAGTGGGCCGCGACTTACGAGCGCGCGTTCTCGGCCGCCTACGACGCGCTCGGGGTGATGCCGCCGTCCGCGGAGCCGCGGGCCACCGGGCACATCACCCAGATGGTCGAGCTGATCGAGCGGCTGATCGAGCGCGGTCACGCCTACACCGGCGACGGGGACGTGTACTTCAGCGTGGCCAGCCTGCTCCCCGAACCCGGATACGGCAAGCTGTCGGGCCACAAGATCGACGACGTGCACCAGGGCGAGGGCGTCGCGACCGGTAAACGCGACCAGCGCGACTTCACGCTGTGGAAGGGCGCCAAACCCGGTGAGCCGTCGTGGCCGACGCCGTGGGGCCGCGGCCGCCCCGGCTGGCACACCGAATGCGTGGCGATGTGCGAGAGCTACCTGGGGCCCGAGTTCGACATTCACGCCGGCGGCATGGACCTGATCTTCCCGCACCACGAGAACGAGATCGCCCAGGCCGAGGCCGCGGGCGATCCGTTCGCCCGGTACTGGCTGCACAACGGCTGGGTGACGATGGGCGGCGAGAAGATGAGCAAGTCGCTGGGTAACGTTCTGGCGATTCCCGCTGTGCTGCAACGCGTTCGAGCCGCCGAACTGCGCTACTACCTGGGCAGCGCGCACTACCGCTCGATGCTCGAGTTCTCCGAGACGGCGCTGGCCGACGCGGCCAGGGCGTACTCGGGGATCGAGGACTTCCTGCACCGGGTGCGCAACCGCGTCGGCGCGGTGGAGCCCGGGGAGTGGACCCCGAAGTTCGCCGCCGCGCTCGACGACGACCTGTCGGTGCCGATCGCGCTGGCCGAGGTGCACGCCGCGCGCGCCGAGGGCAACCGCGCACTCGACGCCGGTGACCACGAGGCGGCGCTCACCCAGGCGAGGTCCATCCGCGCGATGATGGGCATCCTGGGCGCCGACCCGCTCGACGAGCGGTGGGAGTCCAAGGACGAGACGTCGGCGGCCCTGGCCGCGGTCGACGTGCTGGTACGCGCGGAGGTCAAGCGACGCGAAGACGCCCGCGCGCGGCGGGACTGGGCGGAGGCGGACGCGATCCGCGACCGTCTCAAAGCCGCAGGCATCGAGGTCACCGACACTGCCGACGGGCCGCAGTGGACATTGCTCGACGGCGGAGGCAGATGATGGCGGGCAACTCCAAGCGCCGCGGCGCGGTCCGCAAGCCGGGGACGAAGAAGGGGCCGACGGTCGGGTCGGGCGGGGTGCGCAGGCGCGGCCTGGAGGGTCGCGGCGCGACACCGCCGGCCCATCTGCGCCCGAACCATCCGGCGGCCAAGCGGGCGAACAAGGCGCAGGCGCGACGGCAGAGCGGCAAGAAGACCGACGACACCGAGATCGTGCTCGGCCGCAACCCGGTGCTGGAGTGTCTGCGCGCGAAGGTGCCCGCGACCGCGCTGTACGTCGTGTTGGGCACCGAGGCCGACGAGCGGCTCACCGAATCGGTGCAACTGGCCGCCGATGCGGGCATCTCGATCCTCGAGGTGCAGCGCCATGATCTGGACCGGCTCTCCGCCAACGGTCTGCACCAGGGCCTGGCGCTGCAGATCCCGCCGTACTCCTACGCGCACCCGGACGACCTGCTCTCGGCGGTCACCGCCGACGGGTCGCCCGCGCTGCTGGTCGCGCTCGACAACATCTCCGATCCGCGAAATCTCGGCGCGATCGTACGATCGGTCGCGGCGTTCGGCGGGCACGGCGTGCTGATCCCGCAGCGCCGTTCGGCGTCGGTGACCGCGGTCGCCTGGCGGACCAGCGCAGGCGCGGCCGCGCGGGTTCCGGTCGCCCGGGCCCCGAATCTGACGCGCGCACTGAAGAGTTGGGCCGACGCGGGTCTGCAGATCGTCGGTCTGGACGCCGACGGTGACACCACGGTCGACGAACTCGACGGGTCCGGCCCGATCGTCGTGGTGGTCGGCTCGGAGGGTAAGGGGCTGTCGCGGCTGGTGCGTGAGACGTGCGATGCCGTGGTGTCGATCCCGATGGCCGGGCCGACGGAGTCGCTCAATGCGTCGGTGGCCGCCGGTGTGGTGCTCGCCGAGGTCGCGCGCCAGCGCCGCACCCGCTAACTCAGCCCCGCGAGCAGTCGCAAAGTGTCCTACTTTCATGGGTTTTCAGGTCACTTTGCGTCTGCTCGGCGTCATGAGGTGCCGAACAACTGCAGGGTGACCCACAGGCCCGCCACCGACAGCACCAGCGTGGCGGGCACGGTGCACAACCCGATGCGGGTGAACTCCGCGGGCCCCGCGGCCATGTCGCGCCGGACGACACCGCGCCACAGCAGGTTGGCCAGCGACCCGACGTAGGTCAGGTTCGGGCCGATGTTCACCCCGATCAGCACGGCCAGCACCGCGGCGGGCCCGGTCGCGGCGACCAACGGCAGCAGCACCAGCACCGCGGGCAGGTTGTTGACCAGGTTCGACAACACCGCTGCGACGGCGGCGATCCCGAGCAGTGCGGGCAACGTGTCGCCGGTCGGCAACACCGGTTGCATCGCGTCGCCGAGGCCGTTGACCATGACCGCGTCCACCACCACGCCCAGGCACAGCACGAATACCAGGAACGGGATGTCGGCGGCGCCGACCAGATGCCTGACCGTGCTGCGGCGGCGCGCCAACGACGTCGCGCCCAGCACGATCACACCGCCGAGTGCCGCCCACGCCGGGGAGTGGCCGAGCATGGAGGCGATGACGAACCCGGCCAGCGTCGCGCCGAGCACCACCAGCGCGAACACCGGTGTGTGTACCTCGGCGCGGGACTCGACCACCGGGGCGGCAGCCAGATCGCGGCGGAAAACCCAACGCAGCACGATGAATTCGACCGCGATGGCCGCCAGCCACGGCAGCGACATCAGCGCGGTGAAATGCAGGAACGACAGCCCCGCGGTGGTGAAGGCCAGCAGGTTGGTCAGGTTCGACACCGGAAACAGCAGCGAGGCACTGTTGGCCAGATGGGCCGTCGCATACGCGTGCGGGGCGGCGGGCACCTGCAGCAGCCGCGCCATCGCCAGCACCACCGGGGTCAGCAGCACCACGGTCGCATCCAGGCTCAAGATCGCCGTCGTCGCCGCGGCTATCCCGAAAATCGTTGCCAGCAAGCGGTTCTGGCTGCCGCGGGCGGTGCGGGCCATCACCTCGCCGGCGGCCCGGAACACACCTTCGTCCGCGCACAGCCGGGCGAGCACCAGCACCGCGGCCAGGAAGCCCACCACCGGCAGCAGCCGGCCGACCTCGGCGAGCGCCTCGTCGACCGAGACGACGTCGGCGCCGATCAGCAGCGCGGCCGCGGGCATCGCGACCACCGCTTCGGGCCACCGGTGCGGCCGCACGACCGCGAACACCAGCACGACCGCCAGCGCGGCCAGCGCCAGGGTCAGCGCCACGGGTCGTCGCGTTGCCAGAGCACCGGCAGGTGCATCGTGACCCCGTCGGCGTCGGCCAATCGCGTCAGCACCCGCATCGAGACGTCGAGATCGTCGGCGGCGTACGGCAGCGCGCGCAGCGGTGCGTGCAGCGGACGGAAGAAGTCGTCCCAGTGCACGAGCACCACGCGGCGGGCACCGACGGTGCGGACGGTCTCGGCCCAGTAGTCGACGAGATAGCTCTCGGGTTGCAGGCCGAGTTGCCCGACGCCCAGGTACACGACATCGGCGTTCTGGCCGGCCAGCGCACCGGGCATGAAGCCTGCGCTGCCGACGATCAACAGCCGCCGCCCCGACGGCCGGTGGTGCACCACCGTCGACCACGCCTCACCGCACCGGTACGCCGACACTTTGACCGGCGGCACCACGGGTGCGGTGATGACGCCGGGGAACCGGTCGGGCGGGCAGTGGTGCCCCTCGATCAGCGTGACCTCGTAGCGGCCCAGTTCGATCGCCCGTCCGGGAGTGGCCACGACAACGCGGTCCTCGGGCAGCCGGTGCCCGAGCCCCACCTGGGCCGCCGAGCGGCCGCCGACCAGTTTGGCGCCGGTCCGCTCGGCCACCACGGCGCTGTCCATGACGTGGTCGTAGTGCGTGTGCACCGGCAGCACCGCCTCGAGCCGTTCGACGCCCAGGCGGGCCAGGCAGCCGTCGATGCGCGGCGCCGACGGGGCCAGCCGCCGCAGTCCGACCGCGGCGAGACCTGGCCGGGTGAAGAACCCGTCGGTCATCAGCGCCGACTCGCCGTCGTCGATCAGCAGCGTGGTGACCCCGGCCCAGGTCACCGACAGCGGTGAATCCGCGGTGGCCGGTGGCGCGTCGCGGTAGCCCGCGTAGTCGCTCAGGTCCGGCCGGCCCAGCTTGAGGCGCATGCGCCAACTCTAGGTGTGGGCACTCCCGTACCGGCGACGGAACTTCTCCACCTGACCGGCCGAGCGGGTACACGCGTCCGTCGTGCCATTCGACACCGGGTGGTAGTCGGGATGGATGCCTTCTCTCATCGGTCCTCACCTTCTTGCCGTGTGCGCAACTCGCCGATGTGCTCGGCCATGTCGTCGCACGGATCTTCGTGCCAGTCGCCGAAGGGGTCCGGGTAGCTCCGCCAGTCGTGCGGGTTCGACCACTCGTCGTCGGTCAGCAGCGCACCACGCAGTGCGTCGACGACGTCTTCGGGTTCCGCTCCGCACACCAGCACGGTGATCGACACGTGGCGATCACCAAACCGGTCGTGCCAGTCAGCTGCGGCAAGCGCGCAGCGATGTGGATCGGCATATGCCAGTTCGCGGGGGCTCAACGCGGCAAGCCAGCGTCCGGCATACTCGAAACGCATTCCGCCGCCCGCCGATTCGAGCCACATGATGTCGTCGAATCGGTTGGCCAGCCACAGCCGGCCCCGGGTGCGCACCACACCGTCGAGCAGCAGGTCCAGCGCATTGTGCAGTCGCTGAGGATGGAAGGGCCTGCGTGCGGAGAACAACAAAAGCCCGACGTCACCGTCGGCATCGAGCGACGGTTGGCCTGCGAGCAATGGATCGTGCGGGCTGTCGCTGCGTCCGCGGCGGCTGTCAGATTCGAGGTTCGCCAGTGCCATCTCGACGCGCTCGGCCCCAACTGTCAATCGGGCCCGCGGTGCCAACCGGCGCAGCACTTTCAGGGTCTGTGAATGCGGTTCGGTGAGCACTAACACGTCGGCGAATTCGGCTTGGCCGACGACCACCTGGGCAACTGTGCGTCCGTCCTCGAGGTCGTCGTCGCCGATGGCTTGGCTCAGCCAGACGGCGGCGTCGACAGTCGTAACGACCGCGTCGACGCGTACGTCGCGCGCTGCCGGGCCGTCGATGTAACCGGGGCCGACGCGTACACGGACGTTGTCGATCGCCCAGCACACCGGTTCCGGCTCCAACCACGGTATCAGTTGCACCACAATACGATTCACGTCGCTGCGACGATGGAGCCGACGAAGTAGGACGAGGAGGTCTTCGCGGACGGTGCACGTGACGCAACCGCGGACCAATTCCAGCGGCCATTCCGACGTCGAGGCTCCTATGCGCACGGTGCGCACCACCACGTGGCCGTCGTAGGCGTGTTTGACCACCGCGGTGCCCGCAGTGCGGACCAGAACCTCGCGAACGCCGTCGGTATCACCCTGACCGCAGACCATTACCACTGGAGTACGCACACGACCTCCTTCTTGAAAATGATTATCATTAACATTAGCGTATGCGAGGTAAGGAGGAACATGTCCGCTCATTGCCAGGTGACCGGCCGATCGCCGGGGTTCGGCAACAACGTGTCGCACTCACACCGCCGCACCCGTCGGCGCTGGAATCCGAACATCCAGACGAAGACGTATCACCTGCCTTCGGAGGGCCGCCGGGTCAAGCTTCGGGTCAGCGCCAAAGGAATCAAGGTCATCGACCGTGACGGGATCGAGGCGGTCATTGCGCGACTTCGCAAGCAGGGGCAGAAACTCTGATGGCGCGCACCGATATTCGGCCGATCGTCAAGCTGCGCTCGACGGCTGGCACAGGCTACACGTACATCACCCGAAAGAGCCGGCGTAACGACCCGGAGCGGATGGTACTGCGCAAGTACGACCCGATCATCCGCCGCCACGTCGACTTCCGCGAGGAGCGCTGATGGTCAAGAAGTCCAAGATCGCCAAGAACGAGCAGCGACAGCTTACTGCTGCCCGGTACGCGCAGCGGCGGGCAGAACTCAAAGATGCCGTTCGCCGGGGCACATCCGATGAACGTGCCGCGGCCGTCGCTGCGTTACAACGGCTCCCGCGGGATGCCAGCCCGGTCAGGCTGCGGAATCGCGACGCCATCGACGGAAGGCCGCGGGGGCACCTGCGCAAGTTCGGTCTCTCCCGGGTGCGGGTGCGGTGTCGACGGCACGTGAAATCTGACCCCGGCGCGGCAACTGAAAATTGACCCCCTGGTCCGGTGGCCTGGCTTTAGTCGAGCCAGGAGGACCAGAAGGGAATGTTGTCTGTGGAGGATTGGGCTGAGA
>NZ_MIHA01000014.1 GCF_001722335.1 Mycolicibacterium flavescens | reverse complement strand
GACAGCCCGGCCAGCGGCAACGGGCCCAGCGGCGCCGGGCCCGCTGGCAACGCGCCGAACGGCTCGGGCGGTAACCACCAGTCGCTGGGCGCGCGGGCCGGCGAGTCCGGCGACGTCCCGCCCTGGCAGCGCGGCCCGGCCACCCGTGCGGCCCAGCCCGGGCCGCGGCCGGCAGAGCCGCGTCCGGCCGAGCAGCGGCGGGCACCCACACCGCCCCGGGCCGACGACGGTCGCGAGCGCACCGGTGACCAGCTGAACCGGTTCGTCGGCGGCGGTGGTGCGAACCCGAGCGCCTCCCCGACCGAGGAGGTGCCGGCCCGCGAGCGCGCCGACGGCGCCAGGCCCGAGGCATACGCCAGCGAGATTCCCGATCTGTCGGGTCCGATGCCGCGGACGCAGCAGCAACCGCCGCGCAAACCGGCCGAGCGGCCGGCCGGCGAACCGGCCCGACCCTCTGCCGGCAGCCGGGTGCAGGTCGGAACCCGGCACAAGGGGCCGGTCCGCGCCAGCATGCAGATCCGCCGCATCGACCCGTGGAGCACGCTGAAGGTGTCGCTGCTGCTGTCGGTGGCGCTGTTCTTCGTCTGGATGATCGCGGTCGCGTTCCTGTACCTGGTGCTGGGCGGCATGGGCGTGTGGAGCAAGCTCAACAGCAACGTCGGCGACCTGCTGACCAGCGCCGGTGGCGGCGCGGGTGGTGAATTGGTCTCCAGCGGAACCATTTTCGGCGGTGCGGCGTTGATCGGGCTGGTCAACATCGTGCTGCTGAGCGCGATGGCCACGATCGGGGCGTTCATCTACAACCTGTCCACCGACCTGGTCGGCGGGGTCGAGGTCACGCTGGCCGATCGAGACTAGGGTCACCGCCGACAGGTGCGGTTTGGGCGGGAGCCTACGATTGCGGTAATCTCGTCGCTCGGCCGTACCGGCGTAACGGGGCTATAGCTCAGGCGGTTAGAGCGCTTCGCTGATAACGAAGAGGTCGGAGGTTCGAGTCCTCCTAGCCCCACGGAAAGGTTCACCATGAAGTTGGTGGCGATGCTTGCCACGGTCGCCGCGGCCGCAGCCGCCGTCGCGGTCTGGCGCTCGCGCACCGGCGCCGAGGTGTGGCACACAGTGCCTGACGCGCCGTCGGCGATCCAGGGGCCTTAGCTCAGTTGGTAGAGCGCTACCTTTGCAAGGTAGATGTCAGGAGTTCGATTCTCCTAGGCTCCACAAGTAGATGGCACACCGTCCGTCCTCGATAGCGTGTGCCGATGAGTGCAATGCGTGAAGTCACATACGACGCCGACGGATTGACGATGGTCGGCCATCTGGCGTTGCCGCCGGGCGAGGGGCCGTGGCCGGCCGTGCTCATCGGACACGACGGGATCGGCCTCGACGACTATCAGCGGCGCCGCGCCGACGACCTGGCCTCCCGCGGTTACGCGGCCTTGGCGATGGACTATCACGGGGGCCAGGTGTTCACCGGCCGACCGGAGGCGATGCTGGCCCGGGTCATGCCGCTGCTGGCCGATGTCGAGCGGATGCAGGCGATCGGCCGTGCCGCGCTGGATGTCCTTCTCGCGGTGCCCGGCGTCGACGCCGGAAAGCTGTTCGCGCTCGGCTACGGCGCCGGCGGCCGCATCGTCCTTGAGCTCGCCAGGGCGGGGGTGCCGTTCAAGGCCGTCGCTGCCGTCCATCCCGGCCTGCAAGACGTCACCGCCGAGGACTGGACCAACCTGACCGGCGCTGTCCTTCTGTGTACCGGCTCCGAGGACCCACTCTGCACTCCTGAGCAGGTCCTGGCGTTCGGCCGCGTGCTTCAGGACGCCGGAATCGACTGGCGCGCGAATGTCTACGGCGGCGCCAAGCACGCCTTCTGGGCCCAGCCGACAACCTCCGACGGGTCGCCTACCGGGGGGACCACTCACACAGAGCCGACGGTGCCCGGCGTCGGATATCACCCGAGGCACACTCCGCGCGCCTGGAATGCGGTGCTGGAGCTGTTCGACGAGGAGCTCGGGCGCCGAAACTGAGCTTGTGCGCGAATGATGGTGCAGAACTCGCCAATATCTTCAGTTTCGCCACCGCGTGGACGGTCACGGCCCCGAGGCACACTCCGCGCGCGTGGCTGGAGCTGTTCGACGAGGATCTTGGGCGTCGAAACTGAGCTTGTGCGCGAATGATGGCGCAGAACTCGTCAATATCTTCAGTTTCGCCACCGCGCGGACGTTACGGCCGCGGTGCGACCTCCACGCTCGGCGGCAACGGCGACGGGTCCGGCTGGCTCGAGCGCCGCACGATCGAGAACGCCACCGCTCCCCCGGCCAACGCCACCACGCCGACGGCCGCCAGCACCAGCGGGCGGCGCCGTCGCCGCGACCGGGCCCGCGTCACCGCGGCCGGCAGCCCGGCCACCACCTCCTGCGCGACCGCCAGCTCCTGGGCGATGGTCTCCTGCGCAGCGGCAAGTTCTTTCGCGAGTTCGGCTTTGAGCCGCCCGGTGCGGTACCGCTCGCCCACCCACGACGCCGACGATCGCGCACCGTTGACGCCCAGGCCGAGCGCGCCGACGGTGACGTCGACCGGGCCCAGCGCGGTGTACTTGAGGCCGCGGTTCAGCCGCCGGCCGGGACTCAGCCTGACATCCGTCTTCGGGCTCATCGCACACCTTCCTCGCCGCTTCGTGGGGGTCGACCCCAGCCTGCCATCTGCCGCAGCCGCACGGTGCCCGTTGGGCGCCGAACGGCGCGTGGCAGACTCACATTCCGTGACGAGCCCCATTCAGACCGCGACCGCGACGCTGCACACCAACCGCGGCGACATCAAGATCGCTCTCTTCGGAAACCACGCCCCCAAGACCGTCGCCAACTTCGTGGGACTGGCGCAGGGAACCAAGGACTACAGCGGCGAGAACGCCTCCGGCGGGACTTCCGGCCCGTTCTACGACGGTGTGATCTTCCACCGCGTCATCGCCGGGTTCATGATCCAGGGCGGCGATCCGACCGGCACCGGCCGCGGCGGCCCGGGTTACCAGTTCGAGGACGAGTTCCACCCGGAACTGCAGTTCGACAAGCCCTACCTGCTGGCCATGGCCAACGCCGGACCGGGCACGAACGGCTCGCAGTTCTTCATCACGGTCGGCAAGACCCCGCACCTGAACCGTCGGCACACCATCTTCGGTGAGGTCGTCGATCCGGAGTCGCAGAAGGTGGTCGACGCGATCGCCGGCACCGAGACCGACCGCAGCGACCGCCCCACCGACCCGGTGGTGGTGGACTCCATCACGATCGCCTAGCGACGCTCAGGACCGGCGCCGGCGTATCCGGCGTCGGCCAGCACGTCGAGGACCTCGAGCGGGTCGGCGCCCAGATCCCACCGGCTGAACACCAGCAGCCGGTCGTCGGCCGTGTCGACCTCCAACAACCGGACCTTGCGGGCCAACCGCCGGAATTCGGTGATCCGGATCAGCTTGATCTCATCGCGGGTGAGCACCTGCGTGCTCACCCAACCGCGGACTACCAGACCGTCGTTTCCGATTGCCAGCTTCGGCCGAGCGCGCCACGACAGGCTTGCAAACAAGATCAAGCCCACCCCGGCAATGCCGGCCAGGACACGTCCTGGAGGGTCTGTGATCAGGCTCACAGCGGCGGCAGCCAAGATAATCCCACCTATGCCGCTCGCGATGATGCCGCCGGTGGGAGGACTCCACTGAGTTTGCTGCATGCGCTCTCCACACCCTTTCACCGCTGCGAACGGGGTTATCCACAAGTGCTATCCCCAATGGGGATGAATCACATCCGTGTGATCCGGTTACCGCGACGTTGCTGACCGGGTAACGCGCGGCGACCAGAATGAATTCATCCCTTTGCTCGCCTGGCTCAGCGCCAGCGCATCGTGAGCAACAGGCCGGTGATCATGAAGGCAAACGCGATCGCGTAATTCCACGGCCCGAGGTCCTGCAGGAACGGGATCGCCGACGATGCGAGCTGGAAGACCAGCAGCCATACCAGGCCGATCAGCATCAAACCGATGAACAGCGCCACGAACCACGTGCTCGACGGGCCCGCCTTCACCTTGACGGGCGTCCGGCTCACCGCGTTGGCGGTGAAGTCGTTCTTCTTGCGGACCTTGGACTTGGGCATGGTTACCTTCGGGACAACTAGGTGCGACGATGTTGGCACGAGCCTATCGCAGCCCCGACGCAGCGTGGTCGGGCCAGCGGGGCAGGAAGCCGGGAAGAGGATGCGGAGCTGGCGCGCCGGATGGAGCGGGTGGCGCCTCGGCGTGCCCGTGGTGTGCCTGCTGGCGGGCCTGCTGCTGGCCGCCACGCACGCCGTCTCCGACGGCAGCGAGATCCGGCGCAGCGACGCCCCGCGCCTGGTCGACCTGGTCCGCGAGGCCCAGCAGTCGGTGGACCGGCTCAGCGCGCAGCGCGACGCCCTGGCGGCCGAGGCCGACTCCAGCCACGGCGCCAGCCCCGGCACCGACGCCGCGCTGGCCGCGATCACCGCGCGCGCCGACGCGCTGGTGGCCCAGTCCGGCCTGGCGCCGGTGCGCGGGCCCGGCCTCGTCGTCACGCTCAACGATGCCCAGCGCGACGCCGAGGGCCGCTTCCCCCGCGACGCGAGACCCGACGATCTGGTGGTGCACCAGCAGGACATCGACGCCGTCCTCAACGCGCTGTGGAGCGCAGGCGCCGAGGGCATCCAGATGCAGGATCAGCGCATCATCGGTACGTCGGCGCCGCGGTGCGTCGGCAACACCCTGCTGCTCAACGGCCGCACCTACAGCCCGCCGTATGTGATCACCGCCATCGGCGACGCCGACGCGATGCGGGCCGCGCTCGCGGCGGCGCCACTGGTGACGCTCTACCGGCAGTACGTCGTGCGGTTCGGGCTGGGATACGCCGAGGAGCCGCGTTCGGACGTCGAACTCGTCGGGCACGGCGATCCGGTGCGGATGCAGTTCGCCAAGCCGGCTGGCCCGATCGGATACTGACCGCAGCAAGTAACCTGGACCGATGCAGGTTTTGGTCGTCGACAACTACGACAGCTTCGTGTTCAACCTCGTCCAGTATCTGGGTCAGCTCGGGGTGCACGCGCAGGTCTGGCGCAACGACGACGACCGCCTCGCCACCGACGCCGACATCGCGAAGGCCGCCGCGGACTTCGACGGCGTGCTGCTGTCCCCCGGCCCCGGCACCCCGGAGCGGGCGGGCGCGTCGATCCCCCTCGTCAAAGCGTGCGCGCAGGCCGGCACCCCGCTGCTGGGCGTGTGCCTCGGGCACCAGGCCATCGGCGTGGCGTTCGGCGGCACCGTCGACCGCGCACCCGAACTGCTGCACGGTAAGACCAGTGTCGTGCACCACTCGAATGTCGGTGTCCTGAAAGGACTTCCGGAGCCGTTCACGGCGACGCGCTACCACTCACTGACCATCCTGCCCGACACGATGCCCGCCGAGCTCGAGGTCACCGCGCGCACCGAGGGCGGCGTCATCATGGGCGTGCGCCATGTCGAGCTGCCCATCCACGGGGTGCAGTTCCATCCGGAGTCGATCCTCACCGAGGGCGGACACCGCATGCTGGCCAACTGGCTGGGCTACTGCGGCAGCGCCCCGGCCGAATCGCTTGTGCGCCAACTCGAAGACGAGGTCGCCAGCGCGCTGCAGGCGGGCCGGGCGGCCGGCGCCGCGCGCAGCACCGCCTAGCTACTGGGCGAAGCTCAGCGTGATCGACGATCCGTAGGTCGTCGGTGTCCCCGCGGACGGCTGCTGGGTGACCACGCCGTTGCTCGGAACCCCGCTGTTCTGGGCGTTGGGCAGTTTGATCAACCCACCGGTCCAACCCAGGCTGCGCAGATACGGTTCGGCCTCGGTCCAGAACATGCCGCGCAGATCGGGCATCGTGAACTGGTTGCCGCGCGACACCTGAATCTGAATCACGGTGTCCACCGGCACGTTCTGGCCCACCGCGGGGCTGGTGCCCACCACCTGACCGGCCGCCTTGATGTTGTCGACCTGCACGTCGATGCTGTTGGCGAAGCCGGTCTCGGTCAGGATGCGCCGGCAGTCGTCGACGGTCAGGCCGACGCAGTCGGGCACCATCTTGCTGTCGGGTCCCGACCCCACGATGATCGTGATCTCGTTGGTCACCGCGGCGGTCTGGTTGGCCGGCGGATTGGTGCCCAACACCTTGTCCTTCAGCTCGGGTGTCGACGGCGACGCCGACTGCCGGAACTTGTCGAAACCGGCTTCCCGCAACCGTTGTGCGGCCTCGGTGTAGGTCAGGTTCTTGACGTCGGGGACCTCACGCTGCTCGGGGCCGACCGAGATGTTGAGGGTGATCTCCTCCCCCGCGTCCACCGACGAGTCCGCGCGCGGGTCGGTGTTGATGACCGTGCCGGGAGGCACCGTGGAGTCGGTCTGGCGCTGTTCGCGGGTCTTGAAGCCGCGGTTCTGCAGTTCGGCGATCGCGTCGGCCGAGGCCTGACCGCTGACGTCGGGCACCTGCACCTCGCGGGTGCCGTTGCCGAACATGTTGATCGCCACGGTCACCACGACGGTCAGCACCGCCAGCGCGGCCACCGCGATCAGCCAGCGGCCCACCGAGCCGCGACGCTCACGGTCGGCGTACCCGGGTGCCGGCGGGCGCGACACCGGTTCGATCGGCTCGGTGCGCTGATGCGCCGGCGGGGTCGACATCAGCGAGTTGCGCTCGGCGTCGGTGAAGACCTTCGGCGCGTCCGGTTGTTCGCCGCTGTGCACGCGGACCAGGTCGGTGCGCATCTCGGCCGCGGTCTGGTACCGGTTGTCGGGGTTCTTGGCCAGCGATTTGAGCACCACCGCGTCGAGTTCCGGGCTGATCGCCGGGTTGCGCTGCGACGGCGGCACCGGGTCCTCGCGGACGTGCTGATAGGCCACCGCGACCGGCGAGTCACCGACGAAAGGTGGCTCGCCGGTGAGGATTTCGTAGAGCACGCAGCCCAGCGAGTACACGTCGGAGCGGGCGTCGACCTTCTCGCCGCGGGCCTGTTCGGGCGACAGGTACTGGGCCGTGCCGATGACCGCGGCGGTCTGGGTCACGCTGTTGGCGTCGGCCAGCGCGCGGGCGATGCCGAAGTCCATCACCTTCACCGCGCCGGTCTTGCTGATCATGATGTTCGCGGGTTTGACGTCGCGGTGGATGATGCCGTGCTGATGGCTGAAGTTCAGCGCCTGGCACGCGTCGGCGATCACCTCGATGGCCCGCTTGGCCTCCATCGGGCCGTCGCTGTGCACGATGTCGCGCAGCGTGACGCCCTCGACGTACTCCATGACGATGTAGGGCAGCGGCCCGGTCGGCGTCTCGGCCTCCCCGGTGTCGTACACCGCGACGATCGCCGGGTGGTTGAGCGCGGCGGCGTTCTGGGCCTCCCGGCGGAACCGCAGATAGAAGCTGGGGTCACGCGCGAGGTCGGCGCGCAGCACCTTGATCGCGACGTCGCGGTGCAAACGGAGGTCGCGTGCGAGGTGAACCTCGGACATGCCTCCGAAGCCGAGGATGTCGCCCAGTTCGTACCGGTCGGACAGGTGTTGCGGGGATGTCATGAGGATGTCTGTTCTGAAGCCGATAGTCGCAGGTCACCGGGCCAGGCCGGCAGGGCAAGCGCCACCGGCACCATTGCCGGCGACGCAATCGTCTGCGACGGGGTTACCCCCGATTGTCTCGCATCATCCCCGGGCCCGGCCGCGCCGGGCGCCGCGAACGGGGTGGTCTCGGTGATCGTGTTGGTGATCGTCGGGGGTTGCGGGGCCTGGTCCTGGCGGTCCTGGGCGTTGAGCACGATGAGGATCGCGATGATGATCGCCAGCGCGCCGAGCACCCCGGCCGCCCACAGCAGCGCCCGCTGGCCGGAGGAGAAGGTGCGCCGCGGCGGCGGCGGACGGTGGCTGCCGGTCACCGGGCGCGGACGGGCCGCGGTCGCCGGGGCCCGGCCGGTGATGTCGGCGGCTGCGCGGGCCTGGGTGGCCGACGGGACCGCGGTGGGGGCGGCCCTTCCGAGCGAGGGCGCGGCGTTCGGCCGCGGCGGGCGACGGCCCGAGCGCACCGCGGCGACCGCGTCGGCGAACGCGCCGCCCGAGCGGTACCGCATGCCAGGGTTCTTGACGAGCGTGATCTCGATCAGCTCGCGCACATTGGGCGGCAGGTCGGCGGGCAGCGGCGGGGGAGTCTCCTTGATGTGCTTCATCGCCACCGTCAGCGCACCATCACCCGTGAACGGCCGCTTACCCGAAACAGATTCGTAGCCAACGACTCCCAGCGAATACACGTCGCTGGCCGCGGTCGCGTCGTGGCCCAGAGCCTGCTCGGGTGCGATGTATTGCGCGGTGCCCATCACCATCCCGGTCTGGGTCACCGGCGCGGCGTCGACGGCCTTGGCGATGCCGAAGTCGGTGAGCTTCACCTGCCCGGTGGGGGTGATGAGGATGTTGCCGGGCTTGACGTCGCGGTGCACGAGGTTGGCGGAGTGGGCGACCTGCAGGGCACGGCCGGTCTGCTCGAGCATGTCGAGCGCGTGCCGCAGCGACAGCCGGCCGGTGCGTTTGAGCACCGAGTTCAGCGGTTCGCCGTTGACCAGTTCCATCACCAGATACGCGGTGCGGCCCTCGCCGTCCATGTCGGTCTCGCCGTAGTCGTACACGCTGGCGATACCGGGGTGGTTGAGCATCGCGACGGTGCGGGCCTCGGCGCGGAACCGTTCGACGAACTCCGGGTCGGTGGAGTACTCGGCCTTGAGCACCTTGATCGCCACCCGTCGCCCGAGCCGCGAGTCCACGCCTTCCCAGACCTGGCCCATACCGCCGGTGGCGATCAGCCGCTGCAGCCGGTAGCGGCCCGACAGCGTCACTCCCACGCGGGCCGTCATTGCTCGCCTCGCTTCGCTCGGCTTCGGGCCGTCACGGTGTCTCCCGTAGCGCCGCGGCGATGGTGGCCCGCCCGATCGGCGCGGCCAGCGCGCCTCCGGTGGCCGACAGCCGGTTGCCGCCGTTCTCGATCAGCACCGCGACCGCCACCTTGGGCGCCTGGGCCGGAGCGAAGGCGATGTACCAGGCGTGCGGAGGAGTGTTGCGCGGGTCGGTGCCGTGCTCCGCTGTCCCGGTCTTGGATGCGATCTGCACGCCGGCAATGGCTCCCTTCTGCTGCGTCACCTGCTCGGCGGCGACCATCAGATCCGTCAGTGTATCCGCGACCTGCTCGGACACCGCCCGCCGCTCTTCCTGCGGAGTCGTGGAGGCGATGTTGGCTAGGTCAGGTCCCCTCAGGCTATCGACCAGATAGGGGCGCATCGCCACCCCTTTGTTGGCGATCGCCGCGGCGATCATCGCGTTCTGCAGCGGGGTCACCGCAACGTCCTTCTGCCCGATGCTCGACATGCCCAGCGCGGCCGCGTCGGCGATCGGCCCGATCTGCGACTCGACGACCTGCAGCGGAATCGCCGGGGCCGGCGCGTCGAGACCGAACGAGCGGGCGGTGGAGCGCAGCGCGTCGGCGCCGGTGTCGATGCCCAGTTCGACGAACGCGGTGTTGCAGGAACGCGCGAACGCCTCCCGCAGCGACGCGGTCGGGCCGCCGCCGCACGACGAGCCGCCGAAGTTCTCCAACGTCGCGGTGCTGTCGGGCAGCGGGATGCGCGCCTGCGCGGTGAGCTGGGTGTCGGGGTTGGCGCCGCGTTGCAGCGCCGCCGCGGTGGTGACCACCTTGAACGTCGACCCCGGCGGGTAGGTCTCCGAGATCGCCCGGTTCAGCAGCGGTGACTCGGGGTCGTCGCGCAGCCGCTGCCACGCCTCGGACTGTGCGGCCATGTCGTGGGTGGCCAGCAGGTTCGGGTCGTACGACGGCGACGACACCATCGCCAGGATCTTGCCGGTCGACGGTTCGATCGCCACCACCGAACCCTTGCAGGGCCCGTCGCAGCCGTCCTCCATCGCCTCCCACGCGGCCTGCTGCACCTGCGGTTTGATCGTGGTGTCGACGTTGCCGCCGCGCGGGTCGCGTCCGGTGAAGAAGTCGGCGAGCCGGCGGCCGAACAGCCGCTGGTCGGACCCGTTGAGCACGGAGTCCTCGGCGCGTTCGAGCCCGGTACTCGAGTACTGCAATGAGTAGAAGCCGGTGACCGGCGCGTAGGCCTGCGGTTCGGGATACACCCGCAGGAACCGGAAGCGGCCGTTGGTCGACACCGAGTAGGCGAGCAGTTCCCCGCCTGCCGAGATCTGGCCGCGCTGGCGCGAGTACTCGTCGAGCAGCACCCGCTGGTTGCGCGGATCCGAACGCAGACCGTCGGCGGTGAACACCTGGGTCAGCGTGGCGTTGGCCAGCAGCAGCACGATCAGGGCCATGACCGTGACGGCGACGCGGCGCAGGGAGGTGTTCATACCTTCTCGATCACCTCGGTGCCCGCAGAGGCGATCGGCGTCGACGACTGCGGGGTGGCGACCAGCGGCCGCCGTGCCGCGTGCGAGACCCGGACCAGGATCGCCAGCAGGAGATAGTTCGCCAGCAGCGACGAGCCGCCGTAGGACATCCACGGGGTGGTCAGCCCGGTCAGCGGGATCAGCTTGGTGACACCGCCGACGACGATGAACAACTGCAGAGCCAGCGTCGAGGCCAGCCCCGCGGCCAGCAGCTTGCCGAAGCTGTCGCGCACCGCGATCGCGGTGCGCAGGCCCCGCACGATGACGATGGTGTAGAGCATCAGCACCGCCGCCAGCCCGACCAGCCCGAGTTCCTCACCGACGGCGGCGATGATGAAGTCGGTCGAGGCCGCGGGCACCGTGCCGGGCTGTCCGTTGCCCAGCCCGGTGCCGAAGATGCCGCCGGTGGCGAAGCTGAACAGCGACTGCACCATCTGGTAGCCGGCGCCGTCGGGGTCGGCGAACGGGTCCATCCACGTCTGCACCCGCACCTTGACGTGGTCGAAAAGGTAGTACGCCGCAACGCTTCCCACCGCGAACAATGCCAACCCGATGACCACCCAGCTGAGCCGGTCGGTGGCGATGTACACCAGCACCAGAAACGACGCGTACAGCAGCAGCGACGTCCCGAGGTCCTTCTCGAAGATCATCACGCCGACCGAGGCGATCCAGGCGGCCAGCAGCGGCGCGAGGTCGCGCGGCCGCGGCAGATCCATGCCCAGGACGTGCTTCCCGGCACCGGTGAACACGTTGCGTTTGGACACCAGCACCGCCGCGAAGAAGATCAGCAGCAGAATCTTGGAGAACTCGGCCGGCTGAATCGAGAAGCCCGGCAACTGAATCCAGATTTTGGCACCGTTCTGCTCGGATATCGAGCGCGGCAGCACCGCGGGTATCGCGAGCAGGACGAGACCGGCGGAGCCGCAGACGTAGCCGTAGCGCGACAGCAGCCGGTGGTCGCGCAGGAAGATCACGATCAGTGAGAACCCGACGACCCCGAGCAGCGTCCACAGCATCTGCTGGTTGGCGGTGCCGCCGAGCCCGTCCTGGGTCAGCTCACCGGAGGCGAGGTCGAGGCGGTGAATCATCACCAGCCCCAAGCCGTTCAGCAGTGCGACCACCGGCAGCAGCAGCGGATCGGCGTACGGTGCGAACCGCCGGATCGCAAGGTGGGCGCCGAGGAACAGCGCGAGGTAGGCGATCGTGTACTGCACGAGATCCCAGTGCAGGCCCTGCTCCTGGTTGGCCTCCACGAGAAGCAACGCCAGCGTGGTGATGACGGTGGCGAAGCCGAGCAGAAACAGTTCGGCGTTGCGCCGGTTGGGAAGTGGCGGCGTGACAGCGACGGCGGACTGCGGCTGGGTGGTCATGCCAGTGCCCTCGCTCGCCCGGTCATGACGTTTCCCGGCAGTTGATTCCCGGCTCGGGGACCGGGGGCAGCGCGGTGACGGTCGGTGGAGGGGGAGGCTTGGGCGTCGACTCGGGAGCCGGCGGCGGCGGGGCGCCCGGCGGCGGGGGAGCGGGGGAGGCCGGCGGCGGCGCGGGCTCGGACGGTTCCGGCGGCGGCGGCGACACGGTGCGCGGGGTTTCCGGTGCCGGGGTCTCGCGCCCGCCGGGGGTCGGCGGATTGTTCGGCAGCCCAGGCGAATTCGTCGGAGCGGGGCTGTGCGGCGCGGTGGTGCGCGGCGGTGTGCTCGGCACCGGCGCGCAGACCGGCAGCAGCGAATCGCGGGCCAACTGGTTGATCTGGGTGATGGCCTCGTCCTCGGTGCCGGTCGGCAGCCCGGCGATCACCTGGCGCTGCTCGGACGGTTTGAGGTCACTGACCCGCAGCGGTTCGCAGTCGCGCGGTTCCTGCCCGGGGCTGATCAGCGTCAGGCCGTTACGACCGGTCAGGCAGCCCTGGCGGTACGGCTCCTGCAGCGGATACCCGAGGATCGATCCGGGGATGCCGCGCATGATCGACACGACGTCCTCGTGGGCGGTGACGTAGAAGTTGTTGCGGATGATCTCCCGGCCGACGGCCAGACCGGCCAGCACGACGAGCACCAGCAGCACGGCGGCGATGTACATTCGCCGCCGCGACTTCGGCGGTCGCGGCGGCTCCTCCGGTTCCGGCAGAACGCGTTTGGCTTCGTTGCGTTTCGGGTTGAACGCCGACGCCCGGCCGGCCGCGGTGTTGGGTGGCGGCTGGTCGTCGTCGCCGGAGACCGCGCCGGCCAGGATCGGCTGGGTCTGGCCGTAGTCGTAGTCGACGACGTCGGCCACCACGACCGTGACGTTGTCGGGACCGCCGCCGCGCAGCGCCAATTCGATGAGCCGGTCGGCACTTTCGGACACATCCGAGATCTGCAGCGCCTCGAGGATGGTGTCGTGGCTGACCGGGTCGGACAGCCCGTCCGAGCACAGCAGGTAGCGGTCCCCGGCGCGGGCTTCGCGCATGATCAGCGTCGGCTCGACCTCGTGGCCGGTGAGCGCCCGCATGATCAGGGAGCGCTGCGGGTGGCTGTGCGCCTCTTCGGCGGTAATGCGGCCCTCGTCGACGAGGGTCTGGACGAACGTGTCGTCCTTGGTGATCTGGGTCAGCTCACCGTCGCGCAGCAGATAGCCGCGCGAGTCGCCGATGTGCACCAGGCCAAGTCGGTTGCCGGCGAACAGGATCGCCGTCAGCGTGGTGCCCATGCCTTCGAGTTCGGGGTCGGCCTCGACGTGCGCGGCGATCGCCGAGTTGCCCTCGCGCACCGCTTCGTCGAGCTTGGACAGCAGGTCGCCGCCGGGCTCGTCGTCGTCGAGATGCGCCAGCGCGGCGATCACCAACTGGGAGGCCACCTCGCCCGCGGCGTGCCCGCCCATGCCGTCGGCGAGCGCAAGCAGGCGGGCACCGGCGTAGACGGAGTCCTCGTTGTTGGCGCGGACCAGGCCGCGGTCGCTGCGCGCGGCGTACCTGAGCACAAGCGTCACGGGCGCAGCTCGATTACCGTCTTGCCGATCCGAACCGGTGTGCCCATCGGAACCCGTACCGCCGTCGTCACCTTCGCCCTGTCGAGGTATGTGCCGTTGGTCGATCCTAGGTCTTCGACGTACCACTCCGATCCGCGTGGGGACAGCCGGGCGTGCCGTGTCGAGGCGTAGTCGTCGGTCAGCACCAGCGTCGAATCGTCGGCGCGCCCGATCAGCACCGGTTGACTACCCAACGTGATGCGGGTCCCGGCCAGAGCGCCTTCGGTGACGATCAACTGCCGGGCGACGTTGCGCCGGCCGCGGTTGGGCAGCAGCGAGGCGCGCAGCGGCAGGCCGCGGCGGACCATGACCGCGCCCGTCGGCGCGTAGAGGTCGGTGCGCAGGATCCGCAGCACGGCCCAGATGAACAGCCACAGCAGCAGCAGGAAACCGACGCGCGTCAGTTGCAGTACCAACCCCTGCATCTGACGTCCTCTCCGTCTCCATCCCGTACTTGTCGCGTCGGCACCACGCAGCCAGCCTCGGCACCGTCACGATACTTGTACGGTCACCGAGATGAGCGGGAAGCGACCAGCTTCACCGCTCTCCGCGCCGCGCTCAGTGCACGCGAACGATGATCTCGGAGTGGCCCAGCCGGATCACGTCACCGTCGGCGAGCTGCCATTCCTGCACCGGCGCGTTGTTGACCGTGGTGCCGTTGGTGGAGTTCAGATCGGACAACAGCGCGACCTGACCGTCCCAGCGGATCTCGAGGTGGCGTCGGGAAACACCGGTGTCGGGCAGCCGGAACTGGGCGTCCTGGCCGCGGCCGATCACGTTGGTGCCCTCACGCAGCTGGTAGGTGCGGCCGCTGCCGTCGTCGAGCTGCAGCGTCACCGTGGCACCGGCGGTCGCGTAGTCACCGCCCTGGCCGTAACCGCCGTAGCCGGCGGGCTGGCCGTAGTCCTGCTGGCCGTAATCCTGCCCGTAGTCCTGCTGGCCGTAGTCGTAGCCGGCGCCGGCGGGTTCGGAGTAGCCGGGCTCGGCGTAACCGGCGCCCGCAGCGTCGCCGTAGCGGCCGTATTCCGGCGGCGCGTAGCCCTGTTCCTGGCGGCCGTAGGGCTGCCCGCCGTAGCCGCCCTGATCCGGGTAACCACCCTGGTCGGGGTAGCCGCCCTGATCGGGATAGCCGGGACGCGGCTCGGGACGGCCGTAGCCGCCGTCGTCGGGACGCCCG
This sequence comes from Mycolicibacterium flavescens, assembly GCF_001722335.1. Classification (GTDB taxonomy): domain Bacteria; phylum Actinomycetota; class Actinomycetes; order Mycobacteriales; family Mycobacteriaceae; genus Mycobacterium; species Mycobacterium flavescens. Next base: position 162,194 of record NZ_MIHA01000014.1, on the reverse strand, counting down.
GGCGCGGGCGGGCGGCCGTAGTCGTAGTCACCCGCGGGGGCGGGGGCCGAGGGGCCGTAACCGGGCTGGCCGTATCCGGCGGGGGCGCCGCCCGGAGGCTGGCGGTAACCCTGGTCGGGGTAGCCACCCTGCGGGGGCGGGCCGTACCCGCCGGCGGGCGGGCGCTGTTCATACGACGGCGGCGGGTAGCCACCCTGGTCGGGGTAGCCACCCTGATCCGGGTAGCCACCCTGCTCGGGGTAACCGCCGTGGCGCGGCGGGTAGCCGGGCTGCTCACCCTGCGGGTAGCCGCCCTGGTCCTGCGGCGGGTACGGGGCCCGCTCGTCGGGACGGCCGTATCTGTCGTCGTAGTACTCGTCGGCCGGACGCCCCGGTCCCTGGCCGCCGCCGCGATAGCTCGGGTTGTCGCTCATCGGTGGTACTCCTGATTCTGCGCTGGACGCACGGTCTCTCGGTGATGGGGCCGGTTCGCCAGTGGTGGAGTCGGGATTGACCACGCCACGCGCGCGAAACTGTCCGGTGTGCAGGTTGGACGACTGCTCGAATCTGACGACAACATCACCATAGGTTTGCCATCCCTGCTCACGGATGTACCCCTCCAAATGCTTGGCAAAAGTCGCTGATGTGAGGTCTGGGTCGGCGCTCACCTTCTGATAGTCAGGCACACTGAGGGTAATGACGTACTCGTTCGGCGCCAAAACTTGACCGCCGAGCACTTCACGGGCCCCGGTGTCGGCTTCGCGGCGCAGTAACGACTCCACTTCCTGCGGGACGATCGACCCGCCGAAGACCCGGGCGAATGCGTCGCCGACCGTGGACTCGAGCTTGCGCTCGATCCGGTCGACTAGACCCATCTCACCGTCCGCCTCACTCGTCTCGTCCATCGGTGCTGCTCACCCGCAGCGGGTGCCAGCGTGTCGCCTGGCCACGATGCTTCCCTGCATGGTATCGGCCAAGGCCGCCGGTGCGGGACCAACAGAATTGTGAGAATCGGGACGACAGCCGCCAGTCGCCCGATAAGGGCAGGTCAGGGCCTTGGCGCCGGGGGCGGTGAGACCTCGGCTGTGGTGATCGGAAGGCAGCCGGTACGGTTGAGGAGCGGGGCGCCCAGCGTGATAGGCTCCCCCGGTTGTTGGGGCGAGTGGCGGAATGGCAGACGCGCTGGCTTCAGGTGCCAGTGTCCTTCGGGACGTGGGGGTTCAAGTCCCCCTTCGCCCACAACGAGGAGTTCTACGAACTCCAGGCACAGAGGTCACGAACCAGAAACGGTTCGTGACCTCTGTTTTTGCCGGGTTGTCGTACTCGAGAGTGCCGGACGGGTCGTCTCGGGACCTGTCCGCGCAAATCCCGAAATGGCGAGGTCGCTTTCCGCGTTCCGCCCACCGGATCTGGGATGTTCCCACTGCGCTGGCGACGCGACAGTACCTGGCTATGCCCCGCTGTCGCGCGGGTTGACCGGATGGCCCAGCCCTTTCCAGAACGCAGAGGTCCGGTCGTGCTGCTGCACCAGCTCCGGTAGCACGGGGTCACCAGTCCGCCCGCGGACGACTATGTCATCGAGCGATGCGACGACATCGAGCACAGACCGCGGGTCGAACTGCCCCGCGAGCCGCTTAGCCTTAACGCGAACGTTGTTCGGGGTGGGGCCGGCGTCAATGACAGAGTGGTGCCACAATCGGCTGTGGTGCGCGCAGCGATTGCGGAGGTAGACCAGCGCTCGTACCCGATAAGGGAAACCAGCCTTGGCGACCCCGATGCTGCTCGCGACAGCATCCGCGAGAGAACCCTGCCCGCCGCGCTCGATGCACTTGGACAATGTGCCGAACGAGAACGCCTCGGCGGCCGACCAGACGGGCAGACGGGTCAAGTCGGATGTGCCTGCGCCAGCGGTTGTGTAGCGCAAGACGTGGCGTTCCCTGCTACGTCCTATGTCCTTAAAGCACGACTCGACGGTTGGCTCCGAGTTGGCGGCGTCGGTGTAAAAGTCCTCGTCGAGGTACCGGCCGCACGGCCCGTATTCGTTGGCGATGACGTGCGCGGTGTGGGTACGGAGGAGGACCTCGACGCGGGCGAGGCGCTGGGAGAGTAGTGACCGCAGGGCCTCGTCGGCGTCGTAGATCGCACGAATGTCGTCAAAAGCGGTGTTGGGCTGGAAGCTGTTCTCGCCTTGGTGCGGCGCCTTCTGGAAGTAGCGCATGTAGCCAGAGAACCGGTAATAGTTGTTCGCCGCGAGGAAGGCCGCACACGCACTGTGATCAGTGACGACCAGATCCCGCTGGACCAGCAGGTTGACTTGCTCGTCCCACGACAGGCTCGGCTTCAACAGGCACCTCAGACCAAAAAAGGCCCCTCCCATTTGAGCATCGTGGAGAGGCTTGGGAGGGGGTCGATTGCCTCCACCGTAGCCGAATCCGCCGACAGCGTGCAATGGGTCGGCTGCGTGTCTGCAGACACAGGCCGCCGGCAAACCGCTCACCCACAACGACGAACGGGAACTATGGCACGCATCCGCGACCCCGTAATCGATTGCGGTGTGGGAATAAACCCGAACCGGGCTTCCCAAGACGATCTTCGATCACGCAGACAAACACCACACTGGTGGATACGTTGAGACGAACGAACTGGCGCGGACGTTGGTGTTTGGCCCGATTGGCGTGCTCACCGAGTAAGCAGTTGGGTGCCGGGGAAGGTGTGATTGGGGGCGGGGTGCCACGGTACAGATTCAAGTGGACCAACCTACCCCCAGGCCTGCTCAAAGTTCTCTGCCGCGACCTCTTTGGGCAACAAATCAGAGACAACCCCGCGGATGCGCTCGCCCGCAAATACGGGGCACGGCCTCGGGAGGACTTCGTTCGTGTTGCGTGGCCGATATTGCGTGAATCCTGGCTGCGCGTCTCAAAAGAATCTCGCGACTGGGTGGTGGAAGCGCTGAGGCAGATCCGGCGCGAACCTGAGCCGTTAACACACCGCGAGGCCCAGATGGACTACCTTCGCAGCCTGAGAAACTCAGCGAACTTGCGCCGCATCGTCCACCAGGAACTTATCGCAGCTGGGGAGATTGAACGTCCACCACAACGCAAACTCCGACAAACCGATGCGCCGCCGACCCGATCAGTATCGAAGCAGGTCAGCGCAAGGAAAAGCAGCACACCGCACCGCAAGAAGAAGCCACAGACTGTTCGAAAGGGATCGCCAGTGACCACCACTGTAGGGGCCACACCGACGGCGGCCGACCTCCTGACACCCGGCAAGGTGGTCCGGCTGCGCGCGCGGCTCTGGCGGGTCGACTATTGCGACGGAACAACCTTCGGGGTGACACCACTCGACGGCCGCTACACCCAGCCGTCCAGGTTTCACACCGGACTGGAAACCGCGGAGGCCGGCGAACTCCCGTTCCCCCAACCCGGTGCATTGGCCGACGACCGCCAGCAGCGGCTTCTCTTGGACGCTTACAAGTTTTCCCTACTGCATGGCACCGCCCCCATCCTCGGCCTACAGCGGTCCCGAGCCATTCCCACCGACTACCAGCTCGTCCCGCTGCTGATGGCCCTCAACAGCGACCCGGTCCGCCTCCTCATCGCCGATGACGTTGGCACCGGTAAAACCGTGGAGGCAGGGCTGATCCTGTCCGAACTGCTCGCCCGTGGCCGCGCCCGCCGAATACTGATCGCCGTGCCCGCCAACCTGCGCGATCAGTGGCGCGACGCGCTAGACCGGATGTTCCACATCGACGCCACGATCGTGGCCGGGCATCTGCTGCCGGCCCTGGAACGCAGACTGCTTCCGGGCCAGAGCGTGTGGGCCGCCCACGACATCGTGATCGCAAGCATCGACTACCTCAAGACCCGCACCGAGGAGGTCCTGTCCTACGGATGGGACTGCCTCATCGTCGACGAAGCGCACATCGCGGCCAAGCCACACACGCAAGCCGGTCGATCGACCCCGGACATGGAACGATTCCTCTTCACCTCCACTGCCGCGGCCCGGTGCCGGCACCTGCTACTCGTCACCGCCACGCCCCACAATGGGTTCACCGATTCCTTCCATTCGCTGTTCCAGATGCTCGATCCCACCCTGGTCACCGACTTTGCCGGGCTGGACCGCCGCCGCGCACGTGAACACCACGTCGTGCAACGACGCCGCGCCGACATCGAAGACTGGTATCGACTGCGCGGCGCCAAATCGCCATTCCCGGACCGCCGCGCCGATGAGCAACTCGTCAGCCTGACTCGCAAGCGGGAGATGCAAGCCTTGCTGGCTGCACTCAACGAGTACGCCGGCGACCTGTACGCCGGCGGCACCCGCACTGTGGACCGCTGGCTAGCCGCGCATCTGCAAAAACGGCTGCTGTCCAGCCCGGCGGCGCTGCGCTCGAGCATCGACAAGAGGATCGCGGCCGTGACCCGCGGTACGAGCTTGGAAACCAACGCCACCGCGCTTGAACGTGCCGCCGAAACCACAACCGACGCGATGTTCGATGAAGACGACGAACAAGACGCTGCGCACGTGACCGCGACCAGCGGACTGGACGCAGCGACCGAACTGCGCCGCCTGCGCGAGATCCGCGACCTCGCCAAGCAAGTCACCGCAGCCAAAGACCCGAAACTGCAGGCTCTGCTCACACTGCTGCCCGAACGGATGGCACAGCATCCCGGTGCACCCCGAGTGCTGGTGTTCACCAAATATAAGGACACCCTCGACTATCTGGTCGCTCACCTGGAAAAGGCGGTGGGCAAGGCGAAAGCCGGCCTGCCGGCGGACACCGAGGTTCTCGCGATCCACGGCGGGATGAACCTCGCCCAACGAAACGAGGTTTTCACGAGGTTCGAAAAAGCCAGCCCGGCCGTTCTGATCGCCACCGACTGCATCAGTGAAGGCGTGAACCTCCAACGGGCCTGCGCCGAACTCGTACATTACGAGCTGCCGTGGAACCCCAACCGGATCGAGCAACGCAACGGACGTATCGATAGGTTCCTGCAGCGTGAACCGTTCGTCGGAATCCGCACACTGGTGCTCGACGATCCCTTGGATGCCAGCCTCCTCTATCTGATCGTCCGCAAGGCCGAACAGATGCGCGCCGACTACGGATTCGTGCCGCCGTTTCTGGCCAACACCGACATCCTGTTGCACCTGTCAGACCCACAGGCAGCCTTCCGCGGCCGGGTGACCGCCCGGTCCAGCGCCGCGCAGCTGTCCTTGGCTGACCTGTTCGCCCAGGACGCCGAAGAGGATATGAGCAGCCTCGACAGTGAGCTTGCCGAACTGACCGCTCAAAGCGTCGACGAAACCGACACCCTGGAACGGGTGCGCGACGAATCCTTCTACGGACAGACCGGAATCGAACTACAAGCCATCGAGGAAGCCCTGTCCACGTCGCGTGATCTGGCCGGTACCCCAGAACAGGTGCGGGAGTTCACGTTACGCAGCCTGCGTGATCGCCACACCACCGTCAGCGAGGACGCCGCGATATTCACCGCCAGCAGCGCTCCTGCGAACCTCACGGACCTGATCCCATCCGGTTACCGGTTCACGTTCGACCAAACCATCGGCATCGACGACCCCGACATCGACGTGATCGACCTCGCCCACCCCCTGCTGCGACGCCTCATCGACATGACGCTTGAGGAAGCCCGCATGCCTGAGTGCCGCGGCCGCGTCGCCGCCCGGATCATCGACACCACCACCGGCCGCGCAGTACTCCTGCACGCCCTGATCCGCTACGTCGCCCACGCCGAACCACCGGTCCTGCTCGAAGAACTAGTTCCGATCGGCTACCAACTGAGCACCGGCGACACCCTAGACCCCGCGCCGTTGCTGGCCGCCGCAGCCGGCGCAGGCAGCAAGCACCGCGACGACGTCCTCGAAGACACCGCGCACGTCCTCGACGACCCCCAGCTGCGCGACCGATTACACGCAGTCGCGGCGCAACGCGCAACGACCCTCGCCAAACGGCACAGCAGCCTGGTCGCAACATGGGCCAACGGACTAACCCAGGTCGAACCCACCTCAACCGACCTCGTAGCAATGACCCTGCTCTACCCGCAGGTGAAACCATGACCGATGTCAGCCTCATCCACACCAGCGGCGGCCTCATTGGCGACGTCATCACCGACAGCCTGCGCGCCCCTGACGTAGATGGCGACGCGAAATTTCTCACTGCCGCAGCCACATTCACCGACCTCAACGGTTCCGTCCCAACCAAGACGCAACTTCTCAGCGACCAGGAAGCCGCCTTCCGCACCGGGGTAGCACTGTGGTCGACCTACGGCGACGAACTCAAAAGCGGCATGGACATATCCCGGATCCGAGATCGTCTGGTCATCAAACTGCTTGACCTACTAGGCTTCTCACCCGCATATCAACGGGCGAAGCTTTCCGCCGGCGGGCAAAGTTGGGACATCAGTCATCTCGGATGGCAGGGCGAGGATGGCCCTCCGATCCACACGGTAGCCGCAGGGGATTTCGACCAACGCGGTGAACGCAAGCGAAGCCCACATGAAGAGCTGCAGGGCTATCTGAATGCCTCCGACGCGCGTTGGGGAATCTTGACCAACGGCCGGGTGCTTCGCCTACTGCGCGACTACCACCACACTCGCACCCGTGGCTATGTCGAATTCGATCTCGTCGCAATCTTCGAAGCCGCCAGCTGGCCGGACTTCTTGGCGCTGTGGCGGCTTTGCCACGTCTCACGCTTCCGGCCCAGCGCCGACACTGCCACCGCGGATTCGCCCGGCACTAGCGCTGCTGCGTCTGGGGATGACGACGCTGACGACGGTGACAGCGCCACTGATGACGACACGATGTCGACGACACCGCTGGAATCGCTTTACAGTAGAGCGGTTTCCGCCGGTGTGGCCGCCGGGCGCCGCCTGCAACCTCAGGTCCGATCGGCCATCGGCAGCCTGGCCAATGGAGTTATCGACGCCAACCCGGAACTGCGCGGCCAGTTGGAAACCAACCCCGACCTTGGCCGGGAGCTCTACCGCGAACTGCTCACCGTCCTGTACCGAATCCTGTTCCTGCTGTTCGCCGAGCAACGCGGAATGCTCAAAGGCGCTGACGCGCTCTACCGCGAGAGCTACAGCCTGACCCGGTTGCGCAGCATTGCCGTCGATGGCCTCGCCGAACCCCGGCGAATGGACCTGTGGGAAGGCCTCAAGACCACCTTTCGATTGTTCAGCAACGAAGCCGATGCCGCTGTACTCGGCGTCTACCCGTACAACGGATTCCTGTTCGATGGCGCTCGTACACCGATGATGACCAACGCGCGGATGGCCAACTGGAACCTCACGGCCGCCATTGAAGCGCTGACCACCGTGCAGACCGGCAAGATCAGCCTGCACATCGACTACCGCAACCTCGGCGTCGAGGAGCTCGGCGCTGTCTATGAGTCGCTACTGGATTACACCCTGACCATTGCCGCCACGGCTCAATCCGTTGACGGCCGTGTAGTGCGTGCCGGGGAGGCCTATCTGGCGCCATTGAGCATCGAACGCGCAGACCTTGCCTCCTACTACACGCCCGTCGACCTGACCGATTTGCTGTTGACCCGCACGCTGGACCCGGTGATCGAACAGACCCTCGCGGCCGCTGGTGACGAGTCCGCAGCCCGGGCTGCGGCGATCCTCGATCTGAAGATTCTAGATCCGGCCTGCGGCTCAGCGGCGATATTGATTGGTGCACTTGACCGCCTGGCGTATGCGCTGGCCCGCGCGCGTAGCGACCCGCATGAGCCGAAGGATACCGACCTCGCCCTTGCGCGGCGAGATGTGCTGCAGCGGTGCATCTTCGGTGCCGAAAAAGACCCGTTTGCAACCGAACTCGCCAAAGTCGCCCTCTGGATCCACTGCGTGGTGCCAGACCAACCGCTGACGTTCTTGGACCACCATATCGTCTGCGGAGACAGCCTGGTGGGATGGCCACTGCTCAAGGTGCCCAAACAGATCCCCGACGCCGCGTACAAAGTGCCGTCGGTCAAGGGTGCAGACCGATCGGTGCTCAACAAAGCTGCCCAACGCAACGAGGCATTCAACTCCGCGGGCGGCGATCTGTTCCAGCAGGGCGCCATTGATTTCACTCTCACTCTCCCCCCCGAGTTGCACGAGGAAGAACACAGTCCGGAACAAGTGCGCCGCAAAGCCGCCGCATACCGCGACTGGATCGCCAGTACCGACTACGCCCGATGGAAACAGACTGCCGACCTGTGGACCTCAGCGTTCTTCTGGACCGCCGACACCGGTCGCGGAGTCGCGCCACCTACCAGCGTCGAATACGCCGCGGCGCTAGACGGCAACCCCGACCCGCAGCTAGCGGCAACCGCGGCTGATCTGCTCACCGACATCAATCCCCTGCACTGGCCACTCGCTTTCCCAGAAGCCCACGCCGCCGGTGGGTTCGATCTTGTCCTCGGCAATCCTCCCTGGGAGCAGTTCGAAAGCGGAGAGCAAGCGTTCTTCAAACAGCACAAGCCGGCGATCGCGGCGATGACCAGTGAAACCCGTAAACAGGCGATCGCTGCACTTGAATCGGACGCCCCCGACACCTTCGCGCGATGGAGCCAGTACCGATCCCTACAGGGCCGGATGGCGCACTACGCCAAGTCCTGTGGTCGCTTCACCAGAACCTCCGGCAAGGTGAACACATACGTGCTCTTCACCGAGCTTGCTGCCAACTCCAGCAGTCACGTCGGGCTCATCGTGAAATCGGGCATCGCGATTGACGCCTCCCAATCCCCGGTGTGGAAGAGACTTCTTGATGACAGTCGCGTCCGCGAAGTTCTGGACATGGTCAATCAAGACCGAACTGGGAAGCGTGTTTTCCCGGCAGTCGCCCCCGTCGAACGCTTCTGCATCCTGCATCTCGGCCATTCCTCGGCGGTACCAGTCCAAGCATCCATGTTGAACTTCGGCGTCCAAGAGGCCGCTGTCGGGGAGTTGCGCGGTTGGAGCCGCGACGACCTGCGTGCAGCGTCGCCGCGCACGAACAACCTGCTGTCATCCGCGGATAAGCGGGAAATCGACCTTGCGCTCATGTTGCAGGACCGTTTTAGCACGCTCGACTTCGCTGACCCAGATGGTGCTAACCCTTGGGGCTTGAAGTATGTGACCCTCTTCAACTCTTCGAACGCAAAGGAGTCGGGTGAGCTAGTCCGCGGACCGAAGCTGGAGGACCAAGGTTTCCACCTCGACGGAGATAAGCGATACCGGCACGCCGACGGTCGGGTCGCCGTGCCCGTCTATGAGGGCCAGATGGCCAATCGTTGGGATCACCGCGCCCGGACCTACGAGGGATTTACCGGCAAGGACCGATACGGCCGCAAACCTCACATCCCCTGGGTCACAGACGAACAGCACTGCGACCCACAGTTCGAGGTCGAGCCGCGCTACTGGATGCACGAAGCGGTTGCCACCGACCGATGCGCCGCGCTTATTGGTGACGACCATGTGGCGATGGGCCTGCGCGATATTGGTGCTGTCTGGACGAACAGACGGACCCTGCGGGTCGCAATCATGGAGCCGCTGCCTGCAACGCACACACTGCCAGTATTGGTCGTCCCCATGGGCAGGGTGACCGCTGCTGCAGCGCTACTGAATTCCATGACTCTTGACTTTCTTGTCCGGGTACACATGCCAGGAGGACACGTGACCACCCCCGTTCTGACGCAGTGCGCAGCACCGGCGCCCTGTGAAATCCCAAAGCAGGCAGCTGATCTTGCTGCGCGGCTAAGTCTGACCTCGACGCGGCTGGCCGAAACTGTCGGGCTGCCGTTGTATCCGTGGGAGCCGGAGCAACGGGACACCTTGGACGCTCAATGTGATGCGCTAATCGCGAAGGCCTACGGACTATCGACGGCGGATTACGAGATCGTGTTGGATCACTTCAAGCTACTGGGGAAGATCGAAACCCGGACGCTCGGGGAGTACCGCAGCAAGCGCTTGCGACTGGAAGCGTTCGAAGAAATCGGAGGGAAACCCTAAATGCATCCGCTGTCAATGATTTCGGGACTCCGGGAAACCTATACCCGTTACGTAGATTCGTTCCAGTTCTACAAGAACCCGGCCATCCGCGACTGGGTGCAGCAGAAACGGCGCGAAGGGCGACTGCTGTACCGGGAGCCGTTTCTGACATTAGCTAAGCCCTTCGCATCGGGTGCCTCACTGGAGGCGCTCGTCGAGGGGGGCGTAGTTGATGCCGGTGTGCTGTCCGTCTTTTCGCGTATCCCCGGCGACGCCAGCAGTGGTCCGATCTTACCCTTCGTCCACCAAGAGCAAGCCATACGCCAAGTCATGGATGGCCACAACACCGCCGTGACAACCGGCACTGGGTCGGGCAAATCGTTCACCTTCTATATACCGATAGTGTCGACGGCATTGACACTTGTGAAATCCAGGGACCCCGCGGCATTTCGGTCTCCCATCGCAGTCATTATTTACCCGATGAACGCCCTGGCCAACAGCCAGTACGAGGACATCGCCGCCAGATTGTCGGGTAGTGGTCTGACTGTGTGCAACTACACCGGAACGCTGAAGTCCTCCCATGAGGGTGCTATGAAAGACTTCAAGGAGCTGACCGGCCGAGACCAACCGTTCGACAGTGAAGTGATCGACCGGGACACCCTGCACAGCAACGGCTGTGACATCTTGTTGACCAACTTCAAGATGCTCGAATATGCGTTGGTGCGCCGCAGTGACGCCGCCTTGTTCGAAACCCTGGCCAAAGGCGGGCGACTGCAGTTTCTCGTGCTCGACGAGATGCACACTTACTCCGGGCACCAAGGTGCCGATATGGCGCTGCTGGTGCGCCGATTCAAAGGACGCACCGCCACCGCCGGCAGCCTGCGCTGCATCGGCACCTCGGCCACCGTCGACTCGGGCGATCCCGCCGAAGCCCGCCAACTGATCGCGGCGTTCGCCGCCAAACTCTTCGGGGAAGAGTTCGACCCAGACTGCGTGGTCGGAGAAACCTACGGACCGCAAGAGACCGCCGATCCCACGGGCTCAGACCTCCACCTTTCGGCCGAGCCCGTCGACCCTGCGATCGTGGCGACCGCGACCGCCACGGAATCCGATGCTGCGGTGGCCGAAATTCTGGGCGAGGCGATGCTCGACCAGCCCGCCACCCCCGACGTCGTTCGGCACGCACTGCCGGTCGCCTGGCTGGAGCACGCCCTATGGGCCGGGGCTGTGTCGATGACTGAGCTCGAGACCCGCTACCTCAACGATGTCCGGCCCGGCGCTACCCGCCAGCAGGCCGCCGCCGAGATTCAGGCCGCCGTCATGCTGGGCGCCGCGGTAAAAACACCCGGCCCGAAGGGCACTGATGTCGGGCTGCTCACGCCCAAGGCCCACGCCTTCTTCTCCCAGGGACTGCCCGTCACCCGCTGCCTGGTCTCCGAAGACCCACCGCACCTATCCGAGCAAGGCGAATCCACCTGCAGCACTTGCGCTCAGGGTGGCCTGGAAGATGTGCCAGCGTTTCCAGTCGTGTTCTGCCAGTCCTGCGGCCAGGACTTCTACGTCGCTGAAGATTTGACCACCCGGTTGGGCTCCCGGGACTTCCTGGCTGCCGCCGAGGACGGTGTCGCCGTCTATGTCATGACCGACGAATGGGACCGTGACGTCGCTCCCGTGCTCGACAGCGATGTCTATAAGAGCGGCGCACCGAAGAAAGGTCGTGCCGGAGCGGTCCCCGTGACGATGACGGTCTGCGGGCAATGCGGGGACATGGCCTCGACCTGCGGGCATCAGCGCCGACGCGAAGTCGTGAGCGTCTCGGCCCCCCTGTTGCTGTGCCCGTCTTGCGGCGTCCGATACGACGGAAACCACTCTGAGTACAACAAGTTCTTCCAGGTGGGGACCGTGGGCCGCGCGACGGCCACCGACGTGCTCGTCGAAGGGATGCTCAACGGACAGGACAACGGCCCGGCCATGGCCAAACCCCAGGTCATGGCATTCACTGACAATCAACAGGATTCGTCATTCCAGGCCGCGCATCTGCGGTCGATGTCACGGCGTTTCCACGTTCGTCGCGCCTTCATCACCGCCCTGCATGCGCGGGGGGCCCTGAGCCGTGAGGCGGCGCTCGACACCGCCGACCTCGCCGACGCGGCCTTCGAACAAATGGAGGCCACCAAGACACTGCCCAAATTCGCTCGCGCGGGCCAGGATAAGGGTGGCTTCGATCCGGGCGACAGCTCCAGCAAGACCAAAGGCCGGTATCTGCGTTACTTGAAAACTGGGGTTCTCCTGGAAACTAGCGGCGGTCCACGTCAGACCCAACCCAACCTGGAGGACACCGGCCTGATCGTCGTCGACTACCGGGCATTCACGCCCGGCAAGGTCGCCGCCGCGGTCGCAGAAGACGATGGGCTGGGCGTGATGATCCGGGCCTACGCTGCAACCGATCCTGGGTTCACCGAAGATCTGCTGCGGGTGATCCTTGATCTCATGCGCCGCCAGCGCGCGATCGTCAGCGCTAACGACGACGGCCCGGCGGCGGCATTCACCGACCACGACCGATTTGCCAGCGATGTCATCGAGCAGCTGGCCGATCCAGCGTTCTTCCACGCCGGCCCAGAACTTCCCTTGCGCCGAACCCTCTACGACGAAGGAAGGGAATCCAAGGGCCGCACTAGCTACAGGCGGCTGGCCGGCAAGATACTTTCCGATGGCACCGACTCACCTCAAACCACCGCGCTGACCCGTTGGGTGAAGAAGGAAGTCGGCCTGGACCCCGATGCCCACGGAACCCAAGCCGCCAAGCAGATCATTCGGGAAGCTGCGCACTGCCTGGTGAAGTACGGCTACCTGATTGACGAGAAAGGCGGGTGGGTCGTCAACGAAGAAAATGTGCTGTACTGGTTTGCCGCAGAGCCCCAAGGATTCCGGTGCATGCGCTGTGCAGCGCGCTGGCTGCTCACCAAGGAACGGTCCTGTCCACGCTGCGTCAAAGCCGCCGTCAAACCTGACCGCGAGGATCGCGACGACTACTTCCGCGCCTCCTACACCGCACCCTTAGACGAACACGTCAAAGTCGAAGCCGCCGAACACACCGGCAGCCTCGACGGTGACGAGCGAAAGCTCATCGAGAGCCGCTTCCGTGCACAGGGCGATCCCCTCAACGTGTTGGTCTGCACTCCCACTATGGAACTGGGCGTAGACATCGGCACTCTCTCGGCCGTGTACATGCGAAACGTTCCACCGTCACCGGCCAACTACGCCCAACGGCAGGGCCGCGCCGGTCGCGCCGCGCAACCCTCCACCGTCGTGACTTTCTGCTCAGCGCAGGGGCGGGCCGCATCCCACGACCAGTACTTCTTCAAACGTCCCGAACGGATCATCGCCGGCAAAATCACCACACCACGGTTCCTGCTGGACAACAAGGCACTGCTGGCAGCACATACCCACGCAATCGTCCTCGGTGAGTACGTGAACATTCACGGCGACCTGCCCTCCGAACTGGGCACCTGGACTCGCCTCGACGACGGGCTGGGTGGGCTGGCCGCTGACTTCCAGACGGAGCTGAGTTCCTTCATCGATACCCACCGCAGCGTTTTGACCACCGCCGTGACAAGCACTTTCGCCGATGTCATCGACTCAGCGGTGACCGTCAAAGCTGCGGACGCCGCGGAGATCATCGACCACTTCGTCCAGGACTTAGATTCGGCCATGGCTGCGCTCGTCGACTACGCCGCAGAACTCAAAGCCGAGCTCGACGAACTCAATGCCAAAGGAGATAAGGGAAAACTGGATCGCAGCGGTGATCGCCGCCGGTCCTCCGTCGAAGCGATCCGTGGCCATATCTACAACGGCCGCGGCGATTACCATCCGCTGTCCTGGCTGGCGCAACGAGGCTTCTTGCCCAGCTACGCTTTCCCCCGAGCTGCGGCACTGCTGCGGTTCAGCGACCGTGAACGCGCACGCGTCAGATCCCGGTCTATCGCACTCCGCGAATTTGCTCCCGGAAACTCGATTTACCACCTGGGCAAGCGCTACCAGGTCACTCGGGCATCGTCGGGACGCAACGCCGAAGACATCACGTCCAAACTCGCGCTGTGCGAATGCGGGTACTACTTGGGGGGTGACGCCGTCGATACGACGAGCAAGTGCCCGTCCTGCGATCGGCCGCTCGACACCCAGACGGTTTTCCGCAGCGCCATGCCCGTCATGGATCAATACGCCATTCAACGCGACACGGTCGGCGCTGACCTAGAAGAACGCCTGCGCCAAGGCTATAGGGTCGAGGCCGCCTACCGACTGCCGAACATCTCCACTCGAAATGGCTCTCTCACGACGGCTTCGGGGACGACAATCGGTCTGACCACCGCGCACCTCGGGTATGTCGTGCAGGCCAATACAGGCCTGGTCCGCTCCGACAGCAACTTCAGCCTGTGCGCACGATGCCGGCAGTGGAACCCCGATGCCGATCACTACAGCCAAGGTAGCGACTGTCTTCCGCAGAGCGAAAACCTGATCGAGAACATCGTGCTGTTCAACGATGGCCGGCACGACATGATGGTCCTCGATGTCGCGGCGCCCGACGGCAGCGACGTCGATATGTACGCCTACACCTTGATGTATGCGCTACAGGCCGCCATGGGCACGCATTTCGGCATTAACGAAGACGAGCTCGCCGGGCAGGTCTATCCCGGTCGCGGAGGCCCGCAGCAGCGTCGCATCCTGATCTACGAAATGGATGAAGGCGGCATTGGTGTGCTTGACCGTATGACCGACGAAGCAGCGTGGGAGGCGGTTGCCGCAAGGGCTCTGGATATCCTTCACGTCGACCCGCAGGGCAACGACCAGTCGGACGCATGCCAAGCCTCGTGCTACGAGTGTCTGCGCAGTTTCTACAACCAATGGCACCACGACACCCTTGACCGGACGTTGGTCGTCGACTTCTTCGTTGACCTTCTCGCCGGGTTGGCCATCGCCATCGACCATGCGCCCGAGTCATGGGACGCGGTCGTCACATCGTTCGACTCGGCCATGGAGGAAGCCATGGTGGCAGCCTTGCGAGCTGCCGGGCTGCCCGCGCCCACTAGCGCTCACCAGGGGCTTCCACCAGATAGGCCCGTTGCGTCTGCCGATCTCTACTATGTGGGCGAGGGCATGCACATCGCGGTTTTCCTCGACGGTGGGGTCCACGACAAGGCAGTTCAGCAAAAGATCGACGCCGTGCGCCGGGAGAAGCTCAAGGACTGTGGTTACTCAGTGGTCGTGATTCGCCATGACGATCTGGACGCAGGGGTCTCGGCCCTCAAATCACGGCTCGATGCCTGAGTAACGTAGGCCAGCGTCGCATGGACGTGACTGCGCTTCCGAGCTTCGGGGTCCTCGACCGCGCAGACGGGCGCGCGTGGTCGGCCGTGCTAGGGCCAATACTGCGAGACACCCATGGCGTCGAAAAGTCATCAAAGTTCCGACTCCACCTGATCGACAGCCTCATGTCGCAACTGGTCGACGAGCTGAAGCGGCACCGACTTCCGGAATTCGTCATCTACACCGCTCCGGACCGACGCGACGTCACACGTCTAGCGTTTCTCTCCGCCCTTGTGGCGCATCGCGCTGAACGGTTGGTCCAGGCCGCGGAACTTGCCGCCGCGGCACTGGCTGCCCTAGTACAGGGAAGCCTCCAACCAAGCGCAGTTTCAGCCCGCGCGCTGTTCGAGCTGGGGGTGGTGTGTTGGGACAGCCACACGAGGATGCTCGATTCGTGGCGTGAGGTGCACGGGAGTCGAAGTCGAATTCGGGCCGAGTCGAGCTCCGGCGAGGCAGCGGTGTATCGCCTGCTTTGGGAGACACGGATGGGGTCGAGGTTCTATGGGCCCGAACACGGGTGGCCGCTCGCCAAGAGCATCTTGACACGCCTCGACCGCTTGGTTAAGCAAGTACCGGATGCACGAGAGACCTACGACATGTTGTGTGACACAACGCATCCTAATCTAGAGGCGCAAGCGCTCCTCTGGCGGACTGACTACATCACTGTAGGTGAGGACAGGGCGATTCGATTCGCCCCCGGCAGATCCAATTCCCGGGTCAAGCTGGATATTGTCGAGTCGATCCGTCTCAGTCTCATGCTCATTCTGCCCTTTACGCGGGATCTCTGGTGGATCGCAGCCGACATCACCAACGCATGCGACATAACCGCTAGTACCAAGACTGACCCACTTGGCTTGCCAACACGAACGGGTCGAAATGATCCCTGCTCGTGTGGTTCCGGCGAGACCACTCGGCACTGTACGCACCCGGAGCCGGTTCCATTGCGCGATTGAAGAGGCCTGCCGGGGCCCCGTCCGCGGTCGTCGACATGTACATGCCGCGATCGCGCTCTTCGTCCTCTGGCGGCCGAGCACGCTTCGAGTCAGAGACCGCCTTCTCTTCCAGCGGTGCCGAGGTGTCCGCGGTGGCGATGGATGCCATCCACCGCTGTGACAAAGTTGCACAAGTGCCAGCGGTTGCAGCATCGATAGTTCGTGACGAATGTCAATCACGACGACCTTTGTGCCGATCAAGTGGCGTCGTCGAGATCGTTGACCTGCGAGCATCGCTCCACGAGTGCGCTCAGTCGTGGGTGGTTTAGCAGAGCGTCTCTCACCTTGGCCTCGGGCACATTCAACTCCTCCAGTGCAACCAGATAGGTCACGAGGTGAACTGACTCGGCGACCGAATGGAGTTGAAAGCTGTCACTGTGCGGCCGCCACGCATGGGTTCCGCCGTGTGCAACGTGGTTACGTGCCCACACGGCCCAGCTTGCCCAATGAGCGACGTCGAGGCCGAGTGTCGCCTGCACCTCGGGGGCGAGCCTGTCGTGCAGTGCCTGGAGTCGGGTGTTCAACGTGACGTTGCTTCGGGCGCCGAGGCACCAGCGGTGGAAGCCCTCGGCTGCGGCCAGCGCCTGGCTCACGTATTCCTCGACGATGCGTGATGAATGTCCGCAGAGGCCCACAACGACGCTCCATGCATAGCTTGACTGGAGACTGTCGGTGAAGCGTTGCCGCGTCTGAAGGTATGCCTCGAGTGTGACATCGGCGAGGGTGAACACGATGGCCGTCGGCTTGTGCGGATCATCGGGGCGAGCGATCCGGCCGGTGTGCATCAGCAGGGAGGTGCTCTCATCGCTGACGGTGTGAAGGGTGATGTTCGAGCTACCGCAGGACTCGAATGTAGCCAGTTGAACGAGGTCGTCGACGGCTGGCTTCCGATCCGCGAAGTCGGCCACCGACCCAGGTGCTTTGTCCGGCAGTTCAATACAGGCGTGGGCGACGACCTGTAGGCGAACCTGTGGGCCGCTGCGGAGGTTGGTCGTCATCATGTCGAGCTTCAGTTCCGGCATGGCCTCTGTCGCTGGACTTATCCATGGTCGCGTTGCGGTGGTTCCGATCGCATACGAAGCGTCTGAGGTGTCAGCTCGCGCGTACTCAGCTCGGTAGCCGCCGACGACTGGGAGAATGTACGGAGTCAACAATGTGCCGTCGGGCTGCTTTTCGCCCGGATGTTCCACGCCTTCGATCGTCGCCCACTGCGGTGCGCAGAACCTGCCGTCGTCGGTGAGGTAGTAAAGCTCGTCGATGGCGATGGTGGCTTTGACGAATGCCGGCTCCTGCGGGCTGATGATGTGCGCACCGACGCACATCCAGGAGGAATGCCAGAACTCTTCACGCACTGCGCCGTCAAAGCCTGCGGTGTGACTGCCCCGCTGAGCGTCCCAGACAGAAATGTGTTTTCCAGCAACTGTTTCACCGTAGACGGTCCCCGGCCGCACGTCGCCCACGAAGTTAGTAGCGACCCGTCCGCCGGTCGGATTCCGGCGGACCTCGGGTCCCGGAGAGAAACCGCCGATCAGCTCCAGGGTTGCACCGTCGTCCGGTTCCCAGGTCAGCACTCCCGGCACACGGTTGCTGGGATCTTCCGGTAGGTAGAACCAACCCGTGATCCGTTGCGGCTCAGACTGTCTCATGACCGGCCTCCGCCTCCTGTCGAATGATCATCGGAATGGGTTCCCCCATTGCTGGTGCAGGTAGGCCGTATCGGTCTGCCCACAGCGACACCGTCGGGTCCAGATGGTCGGGGTAATTCTTGCGGCGCACTCGCGCTCGGGCGGGGTGCGTCGCCTGGGCCTCGTATAGCGCCACCGCGCACTCGGTCATGATTACCGCCGCGGCAAGACTCTCAGCGAGTTGAGTGAGGACGTTCTCTTCGGTGCCAAGATAGGCGGTCATCCATTTGTATCCGTGTACGAAGCTCGAACCGACGGTGTAGAAGCGCTCGGCCCCGATCGACATCCCGTGCGGCAATCCGTCGGCATCAGTGATGTGCGGGGGAGGATTCTGATCGATCCACTCCCCGGCCCAACGGACAAAGAACTCATAGTCTGAGGGCGGCCGCTGTCGGGCTGCCTTCGGTAGCGACGTCAGGAAGTTCAACCGCTCACGAAATTGCTGCTCCGTCTCGGCGAAACTCTGGCGCGCGGCGTCGCGGCGCTCGTCAGTGCGCACCTCGAGAAAGCGCGTCTCGACGGCGATGTACTTCTTCTGGTAGCCGATCTCGCGCTCGGTGTAGCCCAGTGAGCGAGCGCGCCGGACGGCGCGGTTGGGGTCGGCGAGAAGCCAGATAGTCTTGGCGGCGCTCTCGATGGCGCTGCGGCACAGGATCCCGGTCGACAGTGTGCTCGTGCGCTTCTGCTCCAACGATGCCCCGAACGCCTGGGATGCCCCAACAAGACACTCGGCCGCGTTCATCACAGGAAACCGCGCCGTCGAGCTGACGAAGTTCGCGCCAAGCTGGGGTAAGCAGTGTCTGTCATCGAGGTCGAGGCTGCTTCCCCTGTCCGGAACAAAACGGGACGAATCCCGGGGCTTGCTGCTGCCATCGGCACGGACCTGATGCAGCAGCGCCCACTCGCCCATCCGCCACGCCCGAGCCGCTCGGTCGGCGTTACTCCACATCAAGACCGCCATCCGCAGAAGGCGCTCCCTCGGGTCGGTCGTCACAGCCAGCCAGGGTATTCCCCGGCTGTGACACGCCTCGCCCACTGCGGCAAGCGGGTATGCCACGAGGTCGGTTCGGGTAGCGCACATCGCGGACCCGGGCCTCCAGCCCTGCAAGCCGCAGTGGTTGCTGACATGCAATCATTTCGCCCATGACAGCAGGACTCGCCATCCCTTCGGTGCACGCGATACGAGTGGCTTTGGAGGGCGTAGACGGAGCGATTCGCGACAATCCCCTGCCGGAGGATGCGCACGACGGAACCGATCCTGCCGTCGAAATCTGGGTGTCGGAGCCCGACCTCGGTAGAGAGTTCGCTGCCTTGGACAGCCCCGATCCGACGATCGATGATGGCGTCAGCGCATCAGATGGGCCGGTCGTCATTCTCGAAATTCCGCCCGAGGTGACCGACGCCGATATCGAACACATTCTTGGACAAGACACGCTCACCGAGATGAGTCGCCTGCACGAGATCCGGGGCATCGACGCATACGGTTGGTACGTCACCTTCCACCAGCGTACGGCGCAGCATGGCGTTCACATTCCCCTCGAAGGTGCGCTGCTCATGGCCGCCCGGGCATTTCATCATCTGCCCATAGCAGACGAGCGGAAGGTCAATCTCGCCTTCCACGCCATCCTGCGCCACGAACTGTTCCATTTCGCCGCGGACTGCATGTCGGCCAACTGGGAACTCGCGACGGACACGGCGATGTACTGGAAGGCAAAGGAAAAGCACCGCAACGCACAGGGGTACGTCGAGCACGAAGAAGCTATGGCAAACGCCTACATGCTCCGCGGTTTCCAGTACCCACGCCGCTTGCTTGCCAACTCTGGCGGCGCTTCACCTGCGTTGAAGAGCTTCACCATTCAGCAACCCGCGGGATACAAAGAGGCCTACAAGTACGCCGGATCGCGAGCGGCCTACATGAGAGGCTGTCGTGACCTGTCCACACAGGTTCAGCACGCTTCCGGTCTGCCTCCGGTGCCAGCGGCGATGGATACGCTTCTGCTCTTCGCAGATCCGTTCCGCATTGACTGGACTCGATGCCCGATCATGATCAGCGATCGGTTTGATCTTCGGCGCTTGCTCGGGATCAACATCGATTTCTTTACCTGTATCCCAGCGATCACCGAAACGCCGAAGTTCGAGAAATCCCTCAACAAGCTCGGCCCAACGGTGCAGGAGAAGTGGCTGGAGCAGAAAAGCAAACTGGCACAGAGCACGTCCCTAAACAGCCTGGGTTTCCAGAAATGGACGAAAGGTGGGGCTGACTGTTACTCGGTCAACGTGGGAAGTCACCGAGCGCACCTGCGCCTCGATCGCGGTCAATCGACATGGTCGGCCCTCGATATCGGTACCCACCTCGCCATGGGCCATGGCAGCTAGGTCCGTAATGAAAAGTGTTGCAGCGGTGTTGGTCCCGAAAGGTCTTTGGACGCGCGGGGGCGTCCAGACGTGGGCGCCACCAGGGAGCGGCGAGGCGGGAGGTCCGGATGGTCCTCCCCTTCATCGGCGCTGTGTGCGGTCGTCAAGGTCTCCTCGCGATGAGGTAGCGCCCAAGTGCGCAGCCGTTGGCACGGCCAGATACTTTTGGCGCCGCACCACTCAGCGCGCAATCGCGCCCTCCGGCGAGCAAGACGCATGGCCGACCCGGCGTCGGTGGCGGGCCGTACGCTCGGCGTCAGCCACGCCCCGTGTCGGGGACGCGCAGTAACTCTGGGGGAAGCAGCCAAATGACAATCCGCAAGGACTCGGAGGGGTCCCTCAAGCAGCGGAAGAACATACTCGATGACGAGATCCGCAGTTGTTCGCGCTGCGCGGGTATGAACAAGGAAGGCGTGACCCAAGCTGCGCCTGGCTGGGGCAACCTGTATTCCCCGGTCGTGATAGTGGGTCAAAGCCTCTGCGAGCAGTGCATGAAGCCGCAGGAGCCCTTCTTCGAGGGAAGTGGAAGCTTGCTGAACGAAAGTCTGAGGCGTGCCGGCCGCGCCAAGGGCGAGACATTCATCAGCAACGTCGTGCATTGTCACCCGCCCAAGAACCGTGGGTCCCATGAGCACGAGATAGTGAACTGCTCGTCATATCTGCATCGCGAGCTCGAGCTGGTGCGTCCGCGATTGGTCATCGCGCTCGGTGTCGACGCCAAACGTGTTCTGTCATTCTTCTACCCCTCGGCGCGGGTCTCTCCGTGGCCATTCCGTGCGCCGCGGGGTCGGCAGTCCGCGCTCGCCTTACTCGCTCTTCGCCAAGCATCCCGCCTGGATCAAGCGCCAGCACGACAGCGCACTCGCACAGGAGTACGTCCACAGTTTGGCGGACGCGATCCGGTGGGCATTTCACGTTGCTGCCCCAGGTCTTGGGCCCACGTGCGCTGGAATGGCCGACGTCAACGCAACGGACTGACCAACGGTCGTGACACCATCTTCGCGTCACTCAACACAATTAGCTAAGTGCCGCTTCGATGGTCGCTATATGGATCGCGGACGTCGTGCCCGACTCGGTCTTGGTCCACGTTCCAGCAGGAATCCTCGGGCCCATCGAATAATTCGGCTATGTCGGGCCATGTCCGCCACTCGCGTGATGCCGGAGGCGTTTCGGACGCCATCGTCCCCACCTCCTTCTGACTTAGCCCGTGACTGCCTCACCGATACCCAGGGTACCGGCGGCGGTCGCGCGAGGCGGTCGTTGCCATGTGCTACCGCCCTCAGGTACCGCGCGGGGATCGACCATCGCGACAGGCCAAGCGGAGTATCCCGCTGTGAGAGTGGGAGATACGAGTCGGATACTCAGACCGTGCCGTGAGCACAGATCGCGAACAGCAGGGGCTGCGGCCGCTGCCTTTCACGTGTCACCCCTGCGGGTGAGACTGACGCATGTGAGTGACACCGAACCGCAATGGCGGCACATCTGCGAAGTATGCGGGGTCGAGGAAATCCTGACCCCGGGCGATGCATTCAACCTCGGATGGGACTATCCACCGCGGATGGGCCAGTTCGGCGTCGTCGGCCCCCGCTGTTGCCCGAATTGCCCCAACGTCGGAACGGTCTGGTGGGCTCTCGCGGTCGACGGTTATACCGAGGACATGCTGACCGAAGCGCAGCGGGTGACGGTCAGGAGGATCACCGGTGAGCCGCAATCCATTGCGGTGCCTGGTGATTAACTCGGAATGAGTCCTTGACGAGTTGTCGGCTCCGGTAAAATTCTGAGCAGCCTGCTTCGGAATTACCTGCTCACTTTTCGGCCGGAGCTGACACGAGTGCCGTCGGGCAATGGAACTCGTTCGCCGGTGGTACCGTCGGCGCTCCCTACTGACTCGCAAAGGTGTTGTGTGGCACAACGAAAACCGAAGAAGATTGTCGTGTCGGACGAGGCCCTTCGGAACGCTGGCCGCCGAGCCACGAAAGCCTCGGCCAAGCTGGCAGGCAGGGTAGTTCCGGCTGACCATCGTCGTAGTGCAGCAGTCAAGGCATATCTCGCAAGGCAGCAACCGCGCCAAAGCTGAGCTCGGAGGTCTGTCGGTCCTGGCCGGTACGGTGCCCGATGCGGTCACTGGGGAAAGGGGGCGCCGATGCGGGATGACTGGAGCGCCGCACGACGATTGGTGTCGGCTTTTCATTGCAGTGCTGTGGACAACTTCGTCGTCGTCGACGACGAGATAGACACTGCTGGACGGTGGAAAGCGGTGGCGCTGGCATTAGTGGGCGAGGTGGCTGCGATCGCCAACCATGTACGCGGATCAGCAGCCCAAGATTTCCTGGACCAGCGATTGGCAGCTGTGCTCGATCGGGATCGGCAGACAGGGGAACCCTGAAGTGAATCCCCGGTGCTATCGGATCGAGTGGTTCGGCGTTGCCTGTGGCCGTTGATCTTCGTGAACTGACGCTGTTCGTCCGCGACGTCGATGCGGCCGCACGCTTCTACGAAGCGATCGGATTGGCGTTGTACTGCATCGAGGAGCCGGAACATCCACGCCATTACGACGGCGAACTGGGACTGCAGCTGTGGCCGGCGACTGCGCGGCGCCCGGTGAGCCAGTTGCAATTAGGCTTCGTGGTCGAGGATATTTCGGCCACCGTTACGCGGCTGGACGCCGTCGGAGCGCCGTGGACCTGCGACCTGCCGGACTTCGTGCGCACCTCGGACCCCGAGGGCAACAAGATCACCTTGACGCAGCGCCGATGAGGAAAAGACCCGTCAGTGTCGGCCCGCCGTGGTTACCTACCACCGGAGCGTTGTCTGTGGGGAGAACCAGAATGGCAGAGTTCGAATACACGCAGTGGCGTCATCGGTGGCCCGAAGTTGTGGTGCAGCGCTGTACCGACGAGGCCGTCGAACTTTTAACGCGTTACTACGCCGTCACCGCTGCCGGACGACCGGCCTATTCAGGGTCGCAGTTCGAGGCAATGGCCGCGCTGAACAGCGATCCCAATTCGATTGGACCCGCGGACTTCACCGCCGCCTCGATGCTCAGCGTGAACATCCCTGCCCAAGCGGCGATCCGCCTCCTGAGCCGCGACGCCAACGAGATCACCGCTCTGCTGCACCAAATCCCGGTGGACGTCGACATCATCACCATCGACCCCAACGACCTTGTGCCCGGTGGGCCTGCCAGCCTGCTGTGGCAATTGCTCCGCCGAGGCAACGACGGAATGGGCAGAACCCGGACCAGCAAGCTCATCGCAGCCAAACGTCCACGGCTTATACCCATCTGGGACAGCTTCGTCGAGCAGGCCACCGGACTGGACACCTCTGACTACTGGCGACAGTTCCAAGCGGTCCTCGCCGCCGACGATCGCGCGATATGGACCTGGTTGACTCAGATCCGCAGCGCTGTCCCGAATGTGCCTGCTGCGGTGTCGAATCTGCGGATCCTTGACGTGCTGCTGTGGATGACGGTCGATCAGCAGCGTTGATGATTGTGCGACGCTAACGGGGACTGAGGGGCTACGCGTCTAGGCCAGGGCGGTTATCCGCGGAAAACCGTTGGCACGCGACCCTACTGGCCACAGTGTGATGTACAACACATTATGTCGGCGGTGCTCGGATTTGATATCTCCGGGTCCCGCTTCTGCTGCGGCGGGCAGTGTTGCATTTCGTAACCGGCATCTTTCGACTCCGCTGCACGTCAGCCTGCTGCCGACATTACCTTTGGTGGAAACCTTTCCTGCAGAGGGAAATTGGCGGGTGCCGCTTTGAGTTCAGGATGCGCCGGATGCCCAGACACGCGCAGATGCTGGCTACCGCGATTATCGCAAGTACCGGTTTAGCTTCAGGCCGTGCCGGTGCTCTACCGGCAATCGAGCGGAGGCGGGCAATGGACAGACCACCCACCAGGGTGCGGGAGCGGGTCCGGGTCGAGTTGCGGCTGCCACCCCATGTGGCCCAGATGATCTACGACCGTGCGCAGCACTGGGATGTCTCACTGTCCGAGGCCGGGTCACGTCTTATCCAGATCGGCCACGACGGCTGCGACAAGGACGCTATAGACCTGTGCCACTAGATCGCGCCGCCGCCCGCGGTGCGCCCAGGATCCATCCAGAAGTCTCGAAGTGAGGAGGAGAAGCTTCCAGAAACTGTTGACGTAAGGCACTTTTCGTCGGAAACCCGTAAGAAACGGGAAAAGCCGGGCGGCAACCCGGCTCTCCGTCCGCCGCAAATTCGCGGCGATCTCGTTCCCTTGGAACCTTCACCAGATCCACTCAGGAGGAACTTTGTTCATTTCATCGTGTTCGCATGCGCATGTCAACGGCTTCGCCGGTGTGTCGCGGAGCGTGTGCTGATGGGCCGTCACGGCGCCATGGCGTCGGCCGCCGACGACCCGGAGCCGGAGAAGCCGGTATCCAAGGCCAAACACGACCAAGCCGACAGCCAACGCCACGTACTCGCGCCGTTTCACCACGACATCGACGAGCAGCGCTATCGAGCGCTGGCGGGCCTCACCATCAGAGGCGTCGATCCGCGCTACCTCGCGCCCGCGCTGGAATCAGCCAAACGCCTGTGGTGCCGTCTGGGCGACTTCGCGCCGTCGACCGACCGAATTTCGGCCGCGCATCTCGCCCGCTATCTGGCGTTCGAGGCCGAACTTGTCGGAACCTTCGACTACCGAACAGCGTTGCGCCGAGCCAACGTCGACCGACATCTCATGTACATCGCCACCCGGAAAACCAACCGGTCCATGCGCACCATCAGGTGGATCCTGTATGACGCCGGCCGATTGGTGCACCCCCGGGAATATCCCGAAGCGCGCACCCTGCCTGCGCCACGCGCCAAGAGAATCGACGCGGCCTCGCCGCAAGACATTCGTGACTGGTACACCCTGGCACCGACCCTGCCGCAGTGGCTCCGACGACGCCTCACGCTCCTACTGGACCTCTGCTACGGCGCCGGCGCGCGGCCGCCCGACTTCAAGGCCTTGCGCGGCACCTCCATCACAAGCGAGACCATCGACGGCCGACACATCGCCATCGTGCGCTTGCAGAACACAACTGGCGGGACACGACTCGTTCCGGTAACCGATCCCGACATCTCCCGCCGTCTGTTATCCCTTGCGCAGAGCAAGGGATCGGACTACCTGCTACCGGCCGCGAAGGGAGAAGTGGAGCGCAACGCAACCAACCGCATCGGCGAGCAACTCCGTGCCCGCGGTCACGGGAACATCAACGCCGCCGCGCTGCGCAATCGCTGGATCCTCGACTTCGCCGTCCGCGTCCCAGCAGCACTTCTGCTGCAACTCGCCGACGTGGTCGACGTTCAAGTCCTCGCCGACCAACGCACCCAACTCCCCACCTACGGCATTCAGCGCGCGATCGCCCTCATGACGGAAGGCTGAACCATGATCACCGACTTCGAAAAGTCATACCGCCTGTCAGACAGCCTCTTCCGTGAGGCCAAGGTCATCATCGAACGATCACAAGCGGCGGAGATGATCAACGATTTCCATGACCAGCACCGCGGCGCCGGTGGACAGGACTGCGCCGGAATCGCCTACACCATCTCCGCCGTCCTCGTCGCCGCGCTGGGACTGTTGATGCTGGGGCGAACCCCGACCTACAAGGCCATCCAGCAGTCCATCGGCGACCTCACCCCGCGACAACTCGCCGAAGTCGGTATGGCAGGACAAGACACCTCCCGTATCTTCGCCGACCGCGCCGAGCAACGCCGCGAACGGGCTCGCTTCGTCGCCTGGCTCAACCGCCGCCTCGCACCACTGGATCCCAGCCCCGACCAACCTGCACGACGAATCACCAACGCCGAACACCGCCGCATCATCGCCCACCGCAGCACCGAACAACGCGCAGCGAGCGTAGAAGCCACCGAACGCGTGCGAACGGTCATGAATCGCATCGTCTTCGGGTCCATCGTCGATCCGCGGCCACCCGAGGCCGTCGGCGACATCGTGGCAGACGAGACGATCTTCGACCTCGCCGGCCCCTCAGCTGGACTGGGGATAAAACCCGATAAACAGCGCGGAGCCGCATACTTCGGCAGCTACTACTCCCGAGACAAGCACTCCACCACCGTGTATCAAGATGCCAGCGGCGGCGGAAAACGGGGCTTCGGTGTCGGGCTGACCGCCGTGATACGCGTTGGACCACCGGACCAGCTGAACGCAGTCGCGCCCGTCATCATCGGGATGGACGTCCATCCACCCACCTCCGGCAGCGTCGATGGACTCGACGTCGCTATCACTCACGCCAAACGCAATGGTCTCGACACGCGGCGTGCGGGACGGGCACGCCTACCCCGCCTCACCGTCGACATGGGCTACAACCCCAAAGAGGGCTTCGCACGCCTCATGCTCGACCACCAGTACGCCGCCGTGGTGCGGTACCCACAACACTGGACACTCACCGATACCGCGGCCAATCCACCCGGCGCCACCACAGATGTCCCGCCCGGACCCATCCAGTTCGCCGGCTCGTTCTACTGTCCGGCCGCGGCCGACCTACTTGCCCAACACCACATGCCCAAAACCCGCGACCTGCTGGCCAACAACGGGTGGGAGGCGCACGACCGCCGCCTGGCAAGTGTCCTGCCCTTCCTGATGGGCCTGAACTGCCGGCCGCGACTGAGCCGACCACGTGGACGCCCACCCCTGGGAGTCGAACCACGACTCGACGTGAAGGCGGAGCTGGTCTGCCCTGCCGTGCAGCTGCGCGTCCAATGCCCACTCAAACCGGCCTCGATGACACGCGCCGCCTTCGGCGCCCCGACAGCAGCGCCGACCTGGCAAGCAAGCGATCGCCAATGCTGCGCCCAATCGATCGTCACCGTCACCTTGACACCCCGTCAGCTCAAGAAGGCCCAATGGGGACCCGTCGGCGCCAGTTGGGAACACACCCTGTACTTCGAGGCAGCGCGTGCTCGAACCGAGCAGACATTCAGCATCCTCAAGTCGGCCCACGTCACCAAGCTCGTCGACCTCAAGTGGGGTCCCCGACGCGAACCCATGGTCAAGCTCCTCATGGCGCTCGCCGTAGCCAGCACTAACCACCGCATCCAAAAGACCTACAGGTCACGCCAGGCTCGCGAAGAATCCATCGACATCCGCCGACGCCAACTCCGCGACCACCTCGGACACGAACCCGCCAAGACACCGCCCCTGACCTGACGAGACCCAACCGCAGCGGGCCGCGCGAACACCACGTCGGCCCGCTGCGGCATGTCCGATGCGCCAGATAAATCCCGGTCAAAAATTACCTGTCAGGGGAAGAACGCCGACAGCCCCGTCTCCCGCGGCAGATCCGCCACCCTGCATCGGCGCGGAACTCGCACAAGGAGCCGGTGGCTGGCCTCATCAGCCCGCACCGCAGGGCCATCCAGTTTGCGCTGCGTGCGCCGGATAAATCGCTGGAGATTCCGCAGAAAACCGCTGGAACCGATTTCGCAAAGGGCGCTCTGAACAGCTGAAACGTACCGCACACAACTGAGCGGTTCTACGGACTGCGACGACAAAGGTCACGATCCAGATATGGGTCGTGGCCTTTTCGGTCTGCGCGGGGCGTGATCGTGGGGCGTCGAGGCACCAGGGTGGCGCTTTGTCCGCCTGTATCTACAGGTGTCGCGGGCCGTTGAACGACGGGCCCGCGGCGTTTTTCTGGGTGGCTAGTCTTCTGCCATCTACTCGCTGCTTCATCGTGGAGCGTGCCTGCGTTGGAGTTGTCTGGAAGAGCTCTGCAACCTGGCTGCACTTGGCCGTAGCCGGAGTCAGGTGGAAGGATTCGGCGACTCAACGAAATCGGACACCGGCTGGCGGCGGTGATGAAGGTGACGTATCTGCCGCGCCCCCAGCGCTTAGCCTGTCGATGATGCTCACCGAACTCGTGGACCTGCCCGGCGGATCGTTCCGCATGGGATCGACCGCGTTTTACCCGGAGGAAGCCCCGGTCCACACCGTGACAGTGCAACCGTTCGCCATCGAGCGGCACCCGGTGACCAACGCGCAGTTCGCCGAATTCGTCGCCGCCACAGGCTATGTCACGGTCGCCGAACGCCCGCTCGATCCCGCCGACTTCCCCAACGTCCCTCCGGCGGACCTCGCACCGGGTGCGCTGGTGTTCCGGGCGACAGACGGACCGGTGAACCTGCGCGACTGGCGGCAGTGGTGGACCTGGATCCCCGGGGCCTGCTGGCGGCACCCGTTCGGCCCGGACTCCTCGATCGACGACCGCCTCGACCACCCCGTCGTGCAGGTCGCCTACCCCGACGCCGCGGCCTACGCCGCTTGGGCCGGCCGCCGCCTGCCCACCGAGGCGCAGTGGGAGTACGCCGCGCGGGCCGGCTCCACCGCCGCCTACGCCTGGGGTGAGGAGGCGCAGCCCGACGGCCGGCTGATGGCCAACACCTGGCAGGGCCGCTTCCCCTACCGCAACGACGGCGCCCTCGGCTGGGCCGGCACCTCACCGGTCGGCGCGTTCCCGCCCAACGGCTTTGGCCTCGTCGACATGATTGGCAACGTCTGGGAGTGGACCACCACGCCCTACAGCCGCCACCACCAACTCGATCAGCCCGCCGAGGGCGGCTGCTGTCCGCCGGCACCGGCCGGCGACCCGACGGTCAACCAGACCCTCAAGGGCGGGTCGCACCTGTGCGCACCGGAGTACTGCCACCGCTACCGCCCGGCCGCCCGCTCGCCGCAGTCCCAGGACAGCGCCACCACACACATCGGCTTCCGCTGCATCGCCTGACCCCAATCGGGAGCGCGAATCCGCTGGGCTGCAGTAACTTCCAGCGCTCCTCGGACCTGTCGGCGAGCAGGCGCCACACTGGGGTGATGCGCGCACCCGTGATCGAAAGCCGACGTGGGCTCATCGTCGACCGCGTGGTCACCGGCGTGCTGTGTCTGGGCCAGGTCGGGCTGTTCTTCGTCGCGTTCCTGAGCTTCATCGCGTTGCCGATGAGCACCGACAACTGCGCCTACGTGGACTGCGGCGACGAGGACTGGATCCGCTACGCCATGGCGACCGTGGCGCTCACCGGGCCGCTCGGCCTGGTGTTCCTCGGCGTCGCGGCTTACCTGCTGTCCACCCGCAAGGTCGCCTTCTGGGCGCCCCTGACGGGGGGCATCGCCCAGGTCGTCGCGATCGCGATCGCGTGGATCATGGCCGGCTGGGCCGGCCCGATCTGAGCGTCGGCACGCCTCGCGGCCGCGGCAGGGGCGCCCGGGTAGCTTCTGGGGTATGCGGCACGGACTCCTTGCGCTCTTGTCTGCGGTCGCGCTGCTGACGGCGGCGTGCAGTTCCACCGTCGAGGGCTCGGCGATCAAGGGCACCGGCGGGCCGGCGGCCCCCGCGCTGAACTTCGACCAGCTCGACCCCGGCCGGTTCCCGACCGATCCCCGTGAGCCGCTCGGCGTCGCGGGCGACCCGCGCCGCGGCGTCATCCTCGAGGCCCAGCGGATGGCCGACCACGTCATCGGCCCCTGGGAGGTCGACCCGGCGCTCAAGGGCTGGTTCGGTTTCGGCGCGATGGTC
This sequence comes from Mycolicibacterium flavescens, assembly GCF_001722335.1. Classification (GTDB taxonomy): domain Bacteria; phylum Actinomycetota; class Actinomycetes; order Mycobacteriales; family Mycobacteriaceae; genus Mycobacterium; species Mycobacterium flavescens. The sequence goes on along the minus strand of NZ_MIHA01000014.1, from coordinate 132,234 downwards.
CTGCCGCACGCCGACATGCTCGCGCTGATCGGGCCGGCCAACTTCGCCGCCTCGGCCGGGCGGCACAACTTCGTCAACGGCTTCGCGTCGGCCCGGATCGAGAAGGGCAACAGGATGTTGCTCAACGCGGTGCTGCGCTTCGCCGACGACGCGGCAGCCACCGCGGCGGCCAACGACCTCGGCGAGACCGCGCTGCAGCAGAAGGGCAGCGACGGGCCCGCGCAGAAGCTCGACGTGCCCAACCACCCCGACACCCGCGCGTCCAGCTACACCGGCGTCGACCGCGCCAGCGGCCCGTTCGGAGCGGTGCGCTCGTTCACCGCCCACGGGCCCTACGTGTTCATGCAGCTGGCCCAGGCCACCGCGGGCGTCGAGGCCGCGACCGAACTGGTGGTCAAAAGCATCGACCTGCAGACCCCCGAGATCGACAGCTTCCGGGCCACCGATCCAAGCGAGTTCACCGACATCTCGATCGACCCGACCGGGCTGCTGGCCCGGACGTTGCCGCTGGACGGACCGGACGCGTCGTTCACCAAGAACGCCACCTACGGACCGCGCGGCGCGCTGCACTTCCAGTCGGACCCGTCGCGCACGTCGACGCTGTTCACCGACATCGGCATGGAGACGGTCTCGATGGCCGGCACCAACATCTACGACACCCGCGACGCCGACGGTGCGAAGCGGATCGTCGACGACTTCTTCGCCGAGGTGTCCCCGACCGCCAAACCGGCGAACCCGGTGGCGAACATGCCCGACAGCCGCTGCCTGGGCATGACCGACGGCAGCTTCTACTGCCTGGCCACCGCCGACAACTACGCGCTCGAGGTCAGCGGGCCGAATCTGCTTGTCACACAACAGATGACCGCCGCGCAGTACATCATGCTGATGAGCTGACCGGCCGCTTCAATCCGCATACGCCGAAAGTGGATTACCCGCACGCAAAACTCGCGAAGTGCGTGCGGGTAATCCACGTTCGCCGACGAATCGCGATGCCCTGTCGGGCGGCGGCGTGCTGAACGGCATCCCGGTGACGGTGGCACCGGCAGCGACCTGACAGTATTTCGACCGTGGGCAAGAACGAACGCGCGAAGATCGTCATGTCCGACGACGAGATCGCCGACTTCATCGAACGCAGTCGGACCGCGACCCTGGCGACCCTGCTCCCCGACGGCAGGCCGCACCTGGTGGCGATGTGGTACGCCGTGATCGACGGCGAGATCTGGTTCGAGACCAAGGCCAAATCGCAGAAGGCGGTCAACCTGCGGCGCGACCCGCGGGTCACCGTGATGATCGAGGACGGGCTGACCTACAACACGCTGCGCGGGGTGTCGATCGACGGCAACGCCGAAATCGTCGACGACCCCGAAACCGCTCTGCGCGTGGGCATCAGCGTGTGGGAGCGCTACACCGGCCCCTACACCGACGAGATGCGCCCGTTCGTCGACCAGATGATGAACAACCGCATCAGCATCCGCGTGGTGCCCACCCGCACCCGCAGCTGGGATCACCGCAAACTCGGGATGCCCGAGATGCCTGTCGGCGGCAGCACCGCCCAGTACCTAGGTTGATCGCATGGACCCCAACGCCAAACCCAAGCAGCTGAACGCGCCGTTCGTCGCGACGATGATGAAGTACGCCGGCAGGGCGCACGTATGGGTGTATCGCCGCACCGGCGGCCGGATCGGCTCGTCGTGGCGGGTGGGCGCCGGGTTCAAAAAGCCCGTGCCGACGCTGCTGCTCGAGCACACCGGGCGCAAATCGGGTCGACGGCTGGTCTCGCCGCTGGTCTACATCCACGACGGCGACGACATCATCGTCGTCGCGTCACAGGGCGGCCGCGACACCGATCCGCAGTGGTACCGCAACCTGGTGGCCAATCCGGAGGCGTTCGTCGAGATCGGCTCGAAGCGGCGCCCGGTGCGCGCGGTGACCGCAACAGCCGAGCAGAAGGCGCGGTTGTGGCCCAAGCTGGTCGAGGCGTACGCCGACTTCGACACCTATCAGGCGTGGGCTGACCGGGAGATTCCGGTCGTCATACTGCAGCGGCGCTGATCGCGGGTCGCGACACGCCGCGACTGCGACTCATCTCACACCCCCAAACGCGTTCGACTCCCCCCGGCACTCGGGTAGCCAACGGGACAGGTGCACCCCAGCGCCGACCGAATCCGTCAACGCTTAAGGGGCGATTTCCACATGACTACCGAAAACACGCTGCTCGCGCAGTTGCGAACGATGCTTGACCTCACGCATACCGAGATCCAGGTCGCCGAGACCCGGATTGCGCAGGCCCGGACCGAGGCCGTGCGTCGTGAGCTGACCGAGAACGCCGAGAACGGCCGTATCCGCGCCGAGGCGATCGAGAAGGCGATCCGCGACCTGGGCGGTTTCCCGGACACCATCGGCCCGTTCCTGGGCCGTGCGGCCGCCGCGGTCAAGGCGCTGACCGAGCAGGCACAGCCGTTCGATGAGGCCCTGCTGGGCGACCTGGCGCTCGAGGACCAGCTGCTCGACCGCGCCCGCTACATCAAGGCGCTGGCCGTGGCCGCCAAGAAGCCGGACATCCAGGAGCTCGCCGACCGCCTGATCACGGCGCACTCGGCTACCGTCAACTGGCTGACCACCGTGCTGGCCGAGGACGCGCTCGGCGGGCCGGCCGCGCTGCAGCGCACCCCGCTGCAGGCCGCCGCGGGCACCGCGGTCAAGCTGTTCAACATGCCCGGCCAGTGGTCGGCGCAGTCGGTGGAGCGCATCGCCGAGCTGCTGCGCTCGACCGGCCCGGCCGTCGAGGACCTGCGTGAGCGGGCCCAGCGGGCCAGCGAGATCACGCTCAAGGCGCTCGCCGCCTCGCGTGACGGTGCGCTGCGCAGCGCCGAGAAGGTCGTCCGCCGTGAGGGCGCCGGCGACGCGGCCGACGCGCTGCACAAGGTGCGCGCCGAGGGCGGTGTCGTCGACGCCGACGAGCTGCCGATCGACGGCTACGACGAGCTCAACCAGACCGACGCCGTCGCGGCGGTCAAGGAGCTCGACGATCCGTCCGACATCCGCACGATCATCGCCTACGAGGAGATGCACAAGAACCGCCAGCGGTTGATCTCGGCGGCGCAGACGCGCCTGGCCGACATCGCGCAGGAGGTCGTCGGCATCAGCTGACTTTCCGGATGGCACAGGGAACACCCCGCGGGAGACCGCGGGGTGTTTCTCTGTCTATGCGCTGGGCGCGTGCTGTGCGCCGAAATCGGCGGTAGGGCTGCGGAATTCGCGAAATCACGACCCTGGCGTAGAACTCGGCGAGGGCGTAGAACTCGGCGAGGACACGGTCTACATGCTGGGCGCGCTGAACCCCGGATTGGCCAGCGCGTTGGCGATGCCGCTGCCGATCGGGCCGTGCTCGTCGACGAGCGTCGCGGTGCCGGTGGCGACGCCGTCGTGGCTGTAGTGGGTCAGCGCGGTCAACCCGAGGTACGGGCCCTCGGGCAGCCGCGACAACGTCACCGTGTAGTCGGCGTTGATGAACTGCAGGCCGCTCGGACCGAAGTGGGTCAGCGAGCTGACCATGTCGCCGGCCATCGCGGCCCGGGCGAACGGGGTCAGCTCGACGCCGGTGACCAGCGGCCGCACGTCGCGCACCCAGATCTGCTTGGGTCCCGAGTGCTGCCAGCCGGCCAGCCCGGCGCCGGGCCCGGGGGTGTGGTCGTCGCGGCCGTAGGTCCACACCAGCGTCGACAGTCCGCGCGGAATCGGGTCCGGTGTCGGGGGCACCGGCGGCATGGTGACCGGGGTGGTCCAGATCGGGTCGGTGGGTTGTTCGCCGCGACGCAGGAACAGCGCGGTGGCGCGCGCGACGAGGGTCTGCTCCTGGGTCATCAGCGCGTCGACCAGCTTCAACCGTCGCCCGGACCGCACGACCGACGTCTCGACCCGCACCGCTGCCAGCGCGGCGGGCCGGAACAGGTCGACGGTCAACCGGGTGGGTTGGAAATCCGGTTCACCGGCGTCGCGTTCGAGGACGTGGCCGAGGAGGCCGCCGACGTAGTTGCCGCTGATCGTCTGACCCCACGGACCCCGGGCGATCGGGTGGGGGACGAACGCGTCCCCGTCGGGGGTGAAGAACGCCGTCGAGGGTGCGGTCACCGCGACGACGATAGCGGCCCAGTTGCCCTAACGATCCGCCAGCCAGCGCTGGACGTCGTCGTCGGCGGGGTCGACCGCGTCGGCGAACTCGTCGTGCTTGCCGACGTACGACGCCACCATCTCGCAGACGGGCACGATGCGCTTCCCGGCGTCGCGGGTCTGCTGCAGCGCCTCGCCGATCAGGATGGTCGCGAGTCCGCGGCCCTCGAAATCCTTGTTCACCTCGGTGTGGGTGAAGATCCGCTGGCCGTCACGGTCGACGAATTCGGCCTCGCCGACCTTCTGCCCGTCCACCGCAATGGTGTAGCGGTCGGTGTCGGCGCTGACTTCGGTCGGGGCTCCGGTCTTGTCGGTGGTCATGGTGTGTCTATACCCCGGGGTTGGGTCGCGGACGCAAAGTCGCGTTGGGCAGCGGGGGAGCGGGCAGCCGGTCGACGGCGCCGCGGTAGCCGGTCACCGCGCCGAACCGGGAATCGCCGGCCTCCCACTGGCGGCGGTACTCGACGATCTCGTCGTGGGTACGGCCGACGAAGTTCCACCACATCAGCAGCTGTTCGGGAAACGGCGGGCCGCCGAGCAGTAGGACGCGCGCCGGTTCGGCCGCCGGGTTGTCGATGGTGAGTTGGTGGCTGCCGGCGGCCTGAAACCACAGGTCGGCGACGTCGAGCGTGGTGCCGCCGACCCGGACGGCGCCGCGGTCGAGCAGCACGCCGTGTTCGAAACCGGGGTCCACGTCGAACGTCACCGACGCCCCGGGCTCCAGGTCGATCTGCGCGCCCAGCAGCGGCGTGTACGTCTCGACGGGTGAGTGCTCGCCCGCGAGCTGACCCAGGAACACCAGCAGCGTCGCCCCGTCCACCACCCGCGGTGTCGGCTTGTGGTGCGCGAAGCCGCGCGACGAGTGGCGGGCCTCCTCCGGCAGCGCCACCCACAACTGCACGCCGTGCAGCTCGGTGGTCGCCGGTGTCGACACCTCGGAGTGGCAGATCCCGGCGCCGGCGCTCATCAGGTTCAGTTCCCCCGGGTGAACCATCGCGTGCACGCCGGCGCTGTCGCGGTGCTCGATCTCGCCGCTGAACAACCAACTCACCGTCTGCAAGCCGGTGTGCGGATGTGGCGGCACGTCCATCCCGACGCCGCCGCGGACGTCGTGCGGGCCGTAGTGGTCGGCGAAGCACCACGCCCCGATCAGCGAGCGCTCCCGCTGCGGCAGCGTCCGTCGCACCAGCATCGCGCGCGGCCCGCCGAGCGGAACCTCCCGCGCCCGCAGCACGCCGGTGAACGGCGACGGCGCGCAGGTGACTTCCGTGGGCGCCGTGTCGGTGTTGCTCACCCGGCCAGCGTAGGCCGGGCTCGGCGGCTCAGCGGGTCATCGCCGATCTGATCACCTCGAGATCGTGGTCGTCGATGCGGAAGACGCCGAACCGGAACCGGTAACCCCACCGCTGCTTGTCCTCGATGAAGTCGAGTTGCTCGAGCAGCGGGCGGATCGGGGTTTCGACGCACTCGAGGAAGTCGACGTTGCGCCGCCACCGTGGGTCGTCCGGGCCGGCCGAATCGAGGTAGGGCTCGTCGTCGGCGATCCGGCCGATCGCGGTGAACGCCTGCAGCGGTTCACCTTTCGGGTAGACGGTGCGCGGGGAGTAGAACGCGATCCAGTCTCCGCGTTCCATCCTGCGCAGCATATGGGGCTTGCCGTGGTTGGCCTGAGTGAAGCGGCCGCGGACCGCCAGTTCGACGTGATCGCGGCTCACGGTGTTGATCCAGTTCGTCATGTCCGCACGCTAAAGACGCGGGCCGACAAATCGCCGGCCCCCGAGCCGCGCCTGTGGATAACTCGGTGGCGGATAGCATCGGACGCCGTGGGTGATGAGCCGCTGCGCGACGATCTCGCCGAGGTGTTGCGCCGCCGCGCGCTGACCGAGGACGCCGGCCGGCCCGACGCCGTCGCCAAGCGCCACGCCGCCAACGCCAGGACCGCCCGCGAGAACCTCGCCGACCTCGTCGACGACGGCTCGTTCGTCGAGTACGGGCGCTTCGCGATCGCCGCGCAGCGGCAGCGCCGCGATCTCGCCGACCTGATCGCGCGGACACCGGCCGACGGCCTGATCGGGGGCACCGGCCGCATCAACGGCGACCTGTTCGGCGAAGCCGCCAGCACATGCGCGGTGCTGTCGTACGACTACACCGTGTTGGCCGGCACGCAGGGCGCGCTGGGACACCGCAAGAAGGACCGGCTGTTCGAGCTGATCGAGCGGATGCGTTTGCCCACAGTGTTTTTCGCTGAGGGCGGCGGCGGGCGGCCCGGCGACACCGACTATCCGGCGGTCTCGTCGCTTCAGACACGGGCGTTCAAGCTGTGGGCCGCGCTGTCCGGAGTGGTGCCGCGGATCGCCGTGGTCCACGGCCGGTGCTTCGCGGGCAACGCGGTGATCGCCGGGTGTGCCGACCTGATCGTCGCCACCGAGAACACCTCGATCGGGATGGGCGGACCGGCGATGATCGCCGGCGGCGGCCTCGGCGACGTGCCGCCCGACGAGGTGGGCCCGATCGGCGTGCAGGAACCCAACGGTGTCGTCGACGTCGTGGTGGCCGACGAGGCCGAAGCCGTCGCCGTCACCAAACGTCTGCTCGGCTACTTCCAGGGGGCGACGGCTCCCGGCCCGGTATCCGACCAGAAGCCTTTGCGCACAATGGTTCCCGAGCGGGCCCGTCGCGCATATCAGGTGCAGCCGATCATCGAGACGCTCGCCGACGCCGGTTCGGTGACGATGCTGCGGCCGCGGTTCGCGCCGGAGATGGTGACCGCGCTGGCCCGCATCGACGGCCGTGCGGTCGGGGTCATCGCCAACAACACGATGGTGATGGCCGGGGCGATCACCGCCCGCGCGGCCGACAAGGCGGCCCGGTTCCTGCAGTTGTGCGATGCGTTCGGCCTTCCCGTGGTCTCGCTGGTGGACTGCCCGGGCTACATGGTCGGCCCCGCCGCCGAGTCGGAGGCGCTGGTGCGCCGGGCGTCGCGGATGCTGGTCGCCGGCGCTTCGCTGGACGTTCCGCTGGTCGCGGTGATACTGCGCCGCGGCTACGGGCTGGGCGCGCAGGCGATGGTCGGCGGCAGCATGCACGAACCCGTGCTCACGGTGGCGTGGGCGGGTGCGCATCTGGGGCCGATGGGGCTCGAAGGTGCGGTGCGGTTGGGTCTGCGCAAGGAACTCGAGGCGATCGCCGACGCCGATGAACGCGAGCAGCGGGTGCGGGAAGCCACCGCGGCCGCGCAGGAGAATGCCAAGGCGCTCAACGCCGCCGCGCTGTTCGAGATCGACGACGTGATCGACCCGGCCGAGACCAGGGACGTCATCGTCAACACGCTGGCCGCCGCGTGCGCGCGGGCACCGCAGCGGGTCGGTCGACGATTCGTCGACACCTGGTGAGAGTTTGGGGGACGGTGCCGCCTGCGCCTCTCGGCGAGTGGTCGCTCGAAGCGACGATTGTGGTTGGGGCCCGGGGCATGCCCGACACCGTCGCAGTTCTCAACCGCCGGGGTGGGCGGGATATTCCAGCAAGCCGGGCCGCCCGCCGCCGATCCCCCGATCCGACGGCGAGCGGACCCGACGGTCAGGCGGACTCTGCGTACAGCCGACGGTCGCGCACCGGATAGCCGTTTCGCTCGGCCAGCGACTTGAGTTGGCGCAGCGCAAACGTGCGACCGCGGCCGGCCTCGGGCACGTAGATGCCCGCCCACAGGCCTTCGGCGCGCGGCAGCTCGCAGGCCTCGCGGGCGCACAGCCACCGCCGCGGGCACGCCCGGCAGATCGCCTTGGCCTCTTCGTCGGCCGACGTCGTCCACCGTTCGGGGTCCCGGGTGCAGGCGCCGACGGGGATCTCGTCCCACTCGTTCATCACGTTCTCCTCCCGACCGCTGCGGCTTCGTTCACCGCGATGCCGAAAACGTAGCGCATGAACCGTAGCGATGCAACAGTTCTGTATGAGGAATGCGCTCGCGTGTGCCAAATCTCGCTGCTCGGCGCGCGCCAAACCGTAGCGATTGTCTGTTCGGAAACCCACTGTGACCCACCGTGAGTGAGAACTCATGGCCGTGATACACGCAGATCAGCGACCGGAAATCTATTTGGGCCCACCCCGGGTGGTCAGCTAGTCGTAGCGGACCGCAGCGGTTCCGACGCGCAACGACCCAAGCCATAGCACCCGCTACAGAGAGCGCTACGATTACGGGGCCTGCTCACCGCTCTGACGCCCGAGGACCGCCGCGCCATGACCCAGCCCGAGTCGACCGCCGAGTCGACGGAGCCCGTCGATCCGGGGATGGCGCGGGCGGGTGCTGCGGCCGCTGCCCGCCGACGCGAACTCAACATCAGCCAGCGCCGGCTGGCTGCCGACGGGATCATCAACGCCGGCGCGTTGATCGCGTTCGAGAAGGGCCGGAGCTGGCCGCGCGAGCGCACCAGAGCGAAGCTCGAGGAAGTCCTGCAGTGGCCGCCCGGGGCGATCGCGCGGCTGCGGCGCGGCGAACCCGTGGCCCCGAGCGGCGGCACCGCGCAACAGGCGCCGCCCTCCACGCCCGGCGACGACGTGCCACTGATCGCCCAGGCGGTGATCACAGCGGCGGGCACCTTCGACACGGCGATCGAGGCGCTGCCGTCGCCCGAGCATCCCGACTTCCCGGCGAAGGTCACCGCGATCCTGGCCGATCTGCGGCAGCTCGAGGCGGTCGCGGCGCAGGCGGCCCGCATCAGCCGGGTGACCCCGGCGCTGATCAAGGCGCTGAGCGCGGTCCGCACCCGCTACGACGACCTGATGCTGCGGGCCGCGCGTTCGGCGCGGCCCACCCTGGGCCAGCGGCTGTACGCCGCCCGCCGCGGCGCCAACCTGACGATCGACGAAACCGCCCAGGCCGCAGGGGTTTCCGAAGACGATGTGGTGGCCGCCGAATCCGAGCAACCGGTCGCGGCCGAGGTCACCGAGGCGCTCGAGGCGTTCCTGGCTCTGCTCGCGTGACGCTCAGAAGCGTTCGCGGCTGCGGTCGTCGTGGGTGGGGAAGTGCTCGGCGAGTGCAGCGGCGATCTCGAGGAACCGCCGACGCGTCGCCTGCGACATCTCCGTCGTCCCGTTGATGACGCCGCCCGGGCGCAGGTGCCCGTCGAACGGGACCTCGATCACCCGCTGGCCCTGGCTTGAAAACTGTTGCGCCAGAATCGAACGCGTCCGCTTGTCGGCGTGCCCGTCGGAGTCGTTGAGGACGATGACGGTGCGCTGCAGCAGCGAGGTCAACCCGCGGGCGGCCAGCCAGTCCAGCGTCTGCCCGGCGGCGGCGGCGCCGTCCACCCACGGTGAGGACACCACGATCAGCGCGTCCAGATCCCGCAGCACCTCCTGGGTGACCGGGCTGTCCATCGTCGAACTGCAGTCGATGATCGAGATCGTGAAATGCCGGTCCAGCCGCGACGTCGCCTCCCGGTAGATCGCGGGATCCAGCACCCGCCGCCGCGCGGGGGTGCCTTCGCCGGCCAGCACGAACAGTCCGGCGGCGTTGTTGCCGACGCGGCTGCGGACGTCGGCGAACGTCTCGAGGTGCTGGTCGGAGGCCAGCTCCCAGTACGAGCCTTGCGCCCGCGGGTCGACGCGGCTGCCGAGCTTGCCGAACGCGGTGTCGGCGTCGATCGCCACCACCCGGTCGTCCTGGCGCAGCTCGGCGAACACCGAGCCGATGCTGGCCGACACGGTGGTCTTGCCGACCCCGCCCTTGCCCATCACGCCGACCTTGTAGTGCCCGCGCAGCCCCGAGCGGATCTGCGCCTCGAGTTCGGCCTGGCGGACCTCGTCAGGGCCGGGGCCGGGGTTGATCAGCCCGAACGTCGCGCGGTAGAGCGCCAACCGCCAACCCCGCGTCGGCGGGACACGACGGGCCGGTACCAGCTCGTCGGCGCGGATCCGCTCGGCGAAGGAACCCGGCGGGGGCTGCGGCGGGCGGGCCACCGGGCCCATCCCCGGACCGGGCCACGCTTGAGGGCGGCCCTGCTGCGGCGGCTGGGCGGGATGCTGAGGCGGCGGCGCCGGCCGACCCGGCGGCGGGCCCCACGGTCCCTGCTCCTGTCGCCCGCCCGCGGGGCCGTACCGGGGCAGGGGAGGACGGGCGCCGACCGCGCGGTCGGCCTCGGTGAACGGTTGGGTGTCGCGGAACCCGGGGGGCGGATCCTGGGACGTCTGCTCGGGCTCGGGGACGACCGGAGGCCGGGGCGCGGCGGTCGGGCGCGGGGGAGTCGCCGGCTCCGGATCGGAGGACGCCGGTTCGAAGTCGCTGTCCTCGGAGCCGGTCCAGCCGAGGTCTTCGGGGCCGGTCCAGCCGAGCTTTCTCCGCAACGCGTCATCGCGGTCGGTCACAGCGCTCTCCTGTCGAATGTCGTGGGTGGCCCCTCCACAAGTATCAACTAATCCCCCCGACGACGTTCGCCAGCAACCCAGCAAACACCCGCGACGTCCGCCGGGTGCTACGGCTGACCCCGCCGTACCGACCGGCGCGGACGCCTGCCGGACACCGGTGCGCGGCAGGGCAATAAGGTCGCCACCCAAACGGCCGGCACGGTGTCGGTGCACCTCAACTGGTTCGCTGAGCGAATGCTCAATACCCCGTGACATGGGAGATGCGTGAACCTGTCCGATAACTGCAGACGGATGGGGACCCGGCGGAGCGGGTGACCGCGAGCCCGCAAATTGATGTCTTGAGCAAGGGTGGACCGCTGGTACCCTGATTTTCGGCGAAGGGGTCAACGGACATGGGTCAAGCCCAGCCGCGCGCCCGGGTCGGCAAAGACCTGGTAGGCGGTGTCATATGAGAGCGGTCGGCGAACTCGACAGGGTGGTCGCCGACGCGACCGCGCGTGGGCCCGACAGCGGTCTGTGCCCGCCCGCCCGGACCGCACGACGACAGGTGAGGAGCCGACCCGCATGAGGCAGGACGCCACCCACATCGACGACGTCGTCGGCGTCGAGGTCACCATCGACGGGATGCTGGTGATCGCCGATCGGCTCGGCCTGGTGGAGTTCCCGACCGCGCTCGGGATCCGGCTCAACATTCCGCAACCCCACCTGCGCAACCTGGTGTGGGAGCAGGTCGCGCGCGACCTCACCGCGCAGGGCGTGCTCGACGTGTTCGGCGAACCCCACCCCGAAGTCGCGGCAATGGTCGACACGCTGAGCCGGGCCGACCGCACGCTCGAAGCCCGGTGGTGGCGGCGCGATGTCGGTGGCAAGATGGTGCGCTTCGTGGTGTGTCGCAAGGGGGATCGCCATGTCATTGCCGCACGCGACGGCGACATGTTGGTACTGCAGCGGGTGGCTCCGCAGGTCGGGCTGGCGGGCATGGTGACGACGGTGCTCGGCTCTGCCGCCGCCGCCGATGTGGAACCGCTGACCGGGGTGGCAAGCAAACTGGCCGAATGCCGGGACGCAAACCAGATCGCGGCCTACGGGATCGCGCCGGCGTCGGCGCGCACCTACGCCGACATCATCGCCGGACCGGAGAGCTGGGTGGAGATCACCGCGATCGAGCGGCACCCCGGTGGCACGTTCACCCAGGCCGACGTGGCCGCCGGTGTGCTGGACTCCCGGCACGGGCGCATCGTCTCGATCCCCCGCCGGGTCAGCGGCGAGCTGTACGGCAGCTTCCTGCCCGGAAGCCCGGAGAACCTGCAACGCGCACTCGACGGGCTGATCGAGTTCCTGCCGTCGGGCAAGTGGTTCGACCACAGCACGGCAGAGGCCCGCGACCCCGGCCGGAATTGAGGTGACGGCGCTGCATGGTGGGTGAGATGTCCTCCCACGAACCCGACGACGGGCGCGACGACCTGGCCGCGCTCGACTTCTTCGTCGCCGACCCGGTCGACGACGGCGACGGCGGGTCCGTCCTCGACGTGCTCGACCCGTACCCGGCCGAGACCGAGCACGAATCAGCCGACGGGGCACCGGTTTTCACGGTCACGAACCCGCCGGGCACGGTCACGGTGAGCACGTTCATGGACGGCAGGGTCCACCGCATCGAGCTGTCGGGCAGGGCCGCGGCGATGCCGGAGAGCGACCTGGCCGCCGAGATCGTGGTGATCGCCGGCCTGGCCGCCCAGGACGCCCGCTCCGCCCAGTACGCGGTGATGCTGGAGGGGATGCGCGAACAGGGTCACGACGACGCGACGACGCGCGACTTCCTCACCCGCGATCTTGATCTGCCCACCCCCGAACAAGCCCAGCAGGAACGGGCTCGCGTGTTCGCGACAAGATATGCGGGTGACCATGACTGAGCACCTCGCCAGCCTGTTCGGCAGCGCGGTCGGCATGCTGCCGAGTGCACCCGCCCGCTCGTTCGAACTCTTCACCGAGATCACCAACCTCGACGAATCCGCCTGTGACGCCTGGGTGGGCCGCATCCGCTGCGGCGACACCGACCGCGTGACCCTGTTCCGCGCCTGGTACTCGCGGGCCAACTTCGGGCAGCTCGCCGGCGCCGCCGAGATCTCGATGAACAGCTTGAACGCGCGCATCCCGATCGGCGGGCAGTTCGGTGACATCACCTACCCGATCAACTCGCCGCTGGCCATCACCATGGGGTTCGCGGTCAACGAGGCGGCGATCGGCAACTACGCCGACGCGATGGAGGCGCTCGAAGACGTCCCGGCCGCCGGCGCCGAACACCTGGTGTCCTGGGTGAAGGCGGTCGTCTACGGGGCCGCCGAACGCTGGACCGACGTAATCGACGAGGTGCGCGGCGCGGGTGGCTGGCCGGACAAGTTCCTGGCCGCCGCGGCGGGAGTGGCGCACGGCGTGGCTGCGGCCAACCTCGGGTTGTTCACCGAGGCCGAGCGGCGGCTGACCGAGTCCAACTCGTCGCCGGCCGGTGAGGCGTGTGCGCCCGCGATCGCGTGGTTCCTGGCGATGACGCGCCGCAGCCAGGGCAACGAAGAGGCCGCGGTGGCCCTGCTGGAGTGGCTGCAGGCCACCCACCCGGAACCGAAAGTCACTCAGGCGCTTCGGGATCCGTCGTACCGGATGGTCACCACGACCGCGGAGAAGATCGCCGCCCGCAAGGACCCGTGGGACCCGGCCAGCGTCGAGGCCGACACGTCGGGGCGGGACCGGCTGCTGGCCGAGGCGCAGGCCGAACTGGACCGCCAGATCGGCTTGACCCGGGTCAAGGAGCAGATCGAGGCGTACCGCGCGGCCACGCAGATGGCCAGGATCCGGGCCGCCCGCGGAATGAAGGTGGCCCAGACCTCCAAGCACATGATCTTCGCCGGGCCGCCCGGCACCGGTAAGACGACCATCGCCCGCGTGGTGGCCAACATCCTGGCCGGGCTCGGCGTGATCAGCGAACCGAAGCTGGTCGAGTCCTCGCGCAAGGACTTCGTCGCCGAATACGAGGGCCAGTCGGCGGTCAAGACCAGCCGCACCATCGACCGGGCGCTGGGCGGGGTGCTGTTCATCGACGAGGCGTACACGCTGGTGCAGGAGCGCGACGGCCGCGCCGACCCGTTCGGCACCGAGGCACTGGACACGCTGCTGGCGCGGATGGAGAACGACCGCGACCGGTTGGTGGTGATCATCGCCGGCTACAGCGCCGACATCGACCGGCTGCTCGAAACCAACGACGGTCTGCGGTCCCGATTCGCCACCCGCATCGAGTTCGACTCCTACTCGCCGGACGAGATCGTCGAGATCGCCAAAGTCATTGCCAAGGCCAATGATTCGGCGCTCGACGAGGACGCCGCCAAGCGGGTGCTGGAGGCGGCGACCCTGCTGGGCCAGCGCGCGCTCGGCGGCAAACCCGCCCTCGACATCGCCGGTAACGGCCGCTACGCCCGCCAGCTCGTCGAGGCCGGCGAACAGAACCGCGACATGCGGCTGGCCCGCTCGCTGGACTTCGACAGCCTCGACGTCGACCAGCTCAGCCAGATCAACGGCGAGGACATGGCCGCGGCGATCGCCGCGGTGCACGCACGTCTGAGTATCGGCGAGTAGCGGCATGGCGAATTTCCGGCTCACCACCAAGGTGCAGGTCAGCGGTTGGCGCTTCCTGCTCCGTCGCGTCGAGCACGCGATCGTGCGCCGGGACACCCGCATGTTCGACGACCCGCTGCAGTTCTACAGCCGCGCGGTGTCGGCGGGTGTGGTGATCGCGGTGCTGATCTGCCTGGGCGCCGCGCTGCTGGCGTACTTCAAACCGCTCGGAAAGCGGGGCAGCGACACCCTTCTCGTCGACCGCACCACCAATCAGCTCTACGTCGCGATGCCCGGCACCGGGCAGCTGCGCCCGGTCTACAACCTGACCTCGGCGCGGCTGGTGCTGGGCAACGCCGGCACCCCGGTGGCGGTGAAATCCGACGAACTCAACCGCATGCCCAAGGGCCAGCCGATCGGGATCCCCGGCGCGCCGTACGCCACCCCGGTCGGCGGCGCCACCTCGCAGTGGACGCTGTGCGACACCGTCACCAAACCGGAGAGCGTGGTGCCCAGCCTGGAGACCGCGGTGGTGGTGCGGCCGCTGCAGATGGACGCATCGGTCGGGCCGATGCGCCCCGACGAGGGGCTGCTGGTGTCCTATGAGGGCGACACCTCGCTGGTCACCGATTCCGGGCGCCACGACATCGACCTGGCCAACCGGGCCATCACCTCGGCGGTCGGGATCCCGGTGACCGCCAAGGCCACACCGATCTCCGAGGGTCTGTTCAACGCGCTGCCCAACGCTGGGCCGTGGCGGCTGCCCGACATCCCGGCGGCCGGCGCCCCCAACACCGTCGGCCTGCCCCCGAACCTGGTGATCGGGTCGGTGTTCAAGGCGCTCACCGAAGACGGCGAACAACACTTCGTGGTGCTGCCCGACGGGATCGCGCGGGTCAACAACACCACCGCGGCGGCCATCCGCGCCACCAACTCCTACGGGCTGATCACCCCGCCGTCGGTGGAAGCCAGCGTCGTCGCCAGAATCCCCGAGCAGGTGTTCGTCTCGCCGCTGCCCGACGAGCCGCTGGAGATCCTGCTGCGTGAGGACTCGCCGACGCTGTGCTGGGCGTGGCAGCGCGAACCGGGTGACCAGAACCCGAAGACGACGGTGATCGCCGGCAGGCACCTGCCGATACCGGCGTCGGCGATGAACGTCGGCATCAGGCAGATCGGCGGCGACGCAACGGTGTACATCGACGGCGGCCAGTACATCCGGCTGCAGTCACCGGATCCGCGTTACGGCGAAAGCCTGTACTACATCGACCCGCAGGGCGTGCGCTACGGGCTGCCCAACGAGGACACCGGAAACACGCTGGGGTTGAGCGGGCCCAGCACCGCGCCGTGGCAGGTGGTCAGCCTGCTCGTCGACGGGCCTGTGCTGTCGAAGGAGGCCGCGCTGATCGAGCATGACACGTTGCCGCCGAATCCCAACCCGCGCAAGGTCGGTGACGACGGCGCCGCGCAGCCGGCCACAGCCCAGACCGGAGGCGGCGGATGACGACCAAGAAGTTCACCCCGATCATCAAGCGCGGCCCGCGGCTGACTCCCGGTGAGATCAACGTCGCGCCCCCCGACGATCTCGGGGTGGACATCCCGCCGTCGGGCATCCAGAAGGCGCTGCCGTGGGTGATGGGCGGCGGCATGATCGGGATGATCGTGATCATGGTCTTCACCGGTATCCGGCAGCTGTCGCCGTACATGCTGATGATGCCGCTGATGATGGTGATGGCCACGGTCGGGTTCATGGCAGGCGGCGGCCCCGGTGGCAAGCGGGTGCCCGAAATCAACGCGGACCGAAAGGAATACCTGCGGTACCTGGCCGGGCTGCGCACCCGGGTGACGTCCTCGGCGGCCGCGCAGGTGACGTTCTTCAACTACCACGCGCCGCACCCGGAGGACCTGCTGTCGATCATCGGCACCAACCGCCAGTGGTCGCGGCAGACCAACGCCGACTTCTACGCCGCCACCCGGATCGGCCTGGGCGCCGAACCGGCGGTGGACCGGCTGCTCAAGCCCGCGGTCGGCGGCGAACTCGCCGGGCCGCAGGGCGCGCCGCAGCCGCACCTCGAACCGGTCAGCCACATGTGGGTGACGAAGTTCCTGCGCACCCACGGCCTGATCCACGACTGCCCGAAACTGGTGCAGCTGCGGACGTTCCCGACGATCGCGATCGGCGGCGACCCCGAGGGCGCGGCGCGTCTGCTCACCGCGATGGTCTGCCACCTGGCGGTGTTCCACCCGCCGGACCTGCTGCAGCTGCGGGTGCTGACCGACAACCCGGAAGACCCGGAATGGGCCTGGCTCAAGTGGTTACCGCATGTGCAGCACCAGACCGACACCGACGCCGCCGGGCCGACACGCATGGTGTTCACCCGGCCTGACGGCCTCAGCGACCTGACCGCACGCGGACCGCACACCCCCGACGGCGCGCCCAGCGGGCCCTACGTCGTGGTCGTCGATCTCACCGGCGGCCGGGCCGGGTTCCCGGTCGACGGCCGGGCCGGCGTCACGGTGCTCACCCTCGGCAACCACCGCGGGTCGGTGTACCGGATCCGGGTCGCCGCCGACGGCACCGCCGACGACCGGCTGCCGAATCAGACGTTCCGCCTTGTCACCTCGACCGTCGACCAGATGACCCCGGAGCAGGCCACCCGCGTCGCGCGCAAGCTGGCCGGCTGGTCGATCACCGGCACGATCATCGACAAGAGCGTGCGGGTGCAGAAGAAGGTGGCCACCGAGTGGCACCAGCTGGTCGGCGCGCAGACCATCGAAGACGTCACCCCGGCGCGGTGGCGGATGTTCAGCGACACCGACCGCGACCGGCTGCGGATTCCGTTCGGTCACGAGCTCAAGACCGGCGACATCATGTACCTCGACATCAAGGAGGGCGCCGAGTTCGGTGCGGGCCCGCACGGGATGCTGATCGGCACAACGGGTTCCGGTAAGTCCGAGTTCCTGCGCACCCTGATCCTGTCGCTGGCCGCCACCCACCACCCGGACCAGGTGAACCTGCTGCTCACCGACTTCAAGGGTGGCTCGACGTTCCTGGGCATGGAGAAGCTGCCGCACACCGCGGCCGTCGTCACCAACATGGAAGAGGAAGCCGAACTGGTCAGCCGCATGGGCGAAGTGCTCAGCGGCGAACTGGACCGCAGGCAGTCGATCCTGCGCCAGGCCGGCATCCAGGTCGGGGCGGCCGGTGCGCTGTCCGGCGTCGCCGAGTACGAGAAGCACCGCGAGCGCGGCGCCGACCTTCCGCCGCTGCCAACGCTTTTCGTGGTCGTCGACGAGTTCGCCGAGCTGCTGCAGAACCACCCGGACTTCATCGGGCTGTTCGACCGGATCTGCCGCGTCGGCCGCTCGCTGCGCGTGCACCTGCTGCTGGCCACGCAGTCGTTGAACACCGGCGGGGTGCGCATCGACAAGCTCGAGCCGAACCTGACCTACCGGATCGCGCTGCGCACCACGAGTTCGGCGGAGTCCAAGGCGGTGATCGGCACCCCGGAGGCGCAGTACATCACCAACAAGGAAAGCGGTGTCGGCTTCCTGCGGGTCGGCATGGAGGACCCGGTCAAGTTCCACAGCGTCTACACCGGCGTGAACTACGTGCCGACCGAGCAGGTGCAGGACAACGGCGAAGTCAAACCGAAGACCAACGGCCAGGCGCGGCTGCGGATCCACGAGTTCACCGCGGCGCCGATCTTCGACACGACGGGGGTGAACTAGCGTGAGCGTCGAGTCCGAGCAGCGGGTGCTGCGCGAGGTCGTCCTCGACCAGTTGTCCACCGGGGAGAGCCGCGCCTACCGGATGTGGTTGCCGCCCTTGGCCGATCCGACACCGGTCGACGAGTTGATCGCCCGCGACAGCGAGCGGCGGCCGCTGCGGTTCGGCCTGGGCATCATGGACGAGCCGCGCAGGCACCGCCAGGAGGTCTGGGGCATCGACGTGTCCTCGGCCAGCGGCAACATCGCGGTCGGCGGGGCACCGCAGACCGGTAAGTCCACGTTCCTGCAGACGATGATCCTGTCGGCGGCCGCGTCGCACACCCCGCGGCAGGTGCAGTTCTACTGCGTGGACCTCGGTGGCGGCGGCCTGATGTACCTCGAGGACCTGCCGCACGTCGGCGGGGTCGCGACCCGTTCGGAGCCGGACCGGGTCAACCGCGTGGTCGCCGAGATGAAAGCCGTTCTGAGGCAACGCGAAGCGATGTTCAAGCAGTACCGGGTCGGGTCGATGTCGGCCTACCGCCAGATGCGCGACGACGCCTCCCACCCGCTGGCCGCCGACCCGTTCGGCGACGTGTTCCTGGTGATCGACGGCTGGCCGGCGTTCGTCGCGGAGTTCCCCGACCTCGAAGCCGTCGTGCAGGACCTGGCCGGCCAGGGCCTGCAGTTCGGGGTGCACACGGTGATCTCGACGCCGCGCTGGACCGAGCTCAAGTCGCGGGTGCGCGACTACCTGGGCACCAAGGTGGAGTTCCGCCTCGGTGACGTCAACGAGACCCAGATCGACCGGATCACCCGCGAGATCCCGACCAACCGGCCCGGGCGCGCGGTGTCGATGGAGAAGCACCACCTGATGATCGGGGTGCCGCGCCTCGACGGTGTGCACAGCGCCGAGAACCTGGTCGCCGCGATGTCGGAGGCGGTGACGCTGATCAGGGCCCAGCACACCGACCAGGCACCCAAGGTGCGGGTCCTTCCCGAGCGGATCTACCTGCACGACCTCGATCCGAACCCGCCCGGCCCGGATGCGGACTACCGCACCCGCTGGACGGTGCCGCTGGGGCTGCGCGAATCCGACATGGGGGTGGCTTACAACCACATGCACACCACCCCGCACCTGTTGATCTTCGGGGCGCCCAAGTCCGGCAAGACCCGCATCGCGCACGCGGTTTCGCAGGCGATCTGCGCGCGCAACAGCCCCGCGCAGGTCCGGTTCATGCTCGCCGACTTCCGGTCGGGTCTGCTCGACGCGGTGCCCGACAGCCACCTGCTCGACGCGGGTGCGGTCAACCGCAACAACGCGACGCTCGAAGAGGCGATCAAGGCGTTGGCGTTCAACCTGCAGAAGCGTTTGCCGCCACCGGATTTGACGACCGCGCAACTTCGTGCGCGGTCGTGGTGGAGCGGGCCCGACGTGGTGCTGCTCGTCGACGACTGGCACATGATCGTGGCGGCCAGCGGGGTCATCCCGCCGATGGCGCCGCTGTTCCCGCTGCTGCCCGCCGCCGCCGACATCGGTCTGCACCTGATCGTGACGTGTCAGATGAGCCAGGCGCACCGGGCCACCATGGACAAGTTCGTGGGCGCCGCCTACGGCGCCGGGTCCCCCACGATGTTCCTCTCCGGAGAGAAGCAGGAATTTCCTTCCAGCGAGATCAAGCTGAAGCGTCGGCCTCCTGGCCAGGCATTTCTCGTTTCGCCGGACGGGAAGGACGTCATCCAGGCGGCGTATGTGGATCCACCGGAAGAAGAAGTGCAGCCAGCACTCTCTGAGCGCGGTTAAGATATTAACCGGACGCGTCAGCAAACTTCATATCGCGTCAGCGGCAAAGGGGTCGGGGGACGATTCCTAGCTTCGGGCGACCGCAGCGCATGCGGTTCACAAGTCCATAACCTTTGTTATCTCGGCATTTGAGGAGCATTTGCAATGCAACCGTTGGAGCACAATCCCGGCGCCGTGGGCATCGGCGCGCAAGTTGTTGCAAACGGCGCGCGGGGTCTGGCGGGCGGCACGACGGCCACCGCCGCGGTGACCGCGCTGGTGCCTGCGGGCGCCGATGAGGTCTCGGCGCAGGCGGCGCTGGCGTTCGCGGCCGAGGGTGTGGAAACCCTCGCGATGAACACCTTCGCCCAGGAGGAAATGGCCCGCGCCGGTGCCGCGGTCATGGAGATCGCCGGGATCTACGCCGCGGTCGACAGCGCGAACGCCGCGAACTTCTGATCCCGGCCGACTCCACGTCACGTTCAAGGAAGTAGTCGACGATGTTCTGGCACGGGATGCCGCCCGAACTGAACACCGCCCGGCTGATGGCTGGCGCCGGTCCGGCGCCGATGCTGCAGGCAGCGGGCGGGTGGGAGGCTTTGGCGATTCTCCTGGAGACTCAGGCCGACGAACTGGCCGGGAGTCTGGCTGCCTTGTCGTCGACGTGGAGCGGCGCCGGTTCCGAACGCGCCGTCGCGGCGATCACCCCGATGGTCATCTGGCTGCGTACCGTCGCGGCGCAGGCGCAGAAGCGGGCGTTGCAGGCAACCGCGCAGGCGAACTCGTACAGCCTGGCGATGGCCACCACCCCGCCGCTGCCCGAGATCGAACAGAACCACATCACGCACGCGGTGCTGGAAGCCACCAACTTCCTGGGCATCAACACGGTGCCGATCGGTGTCAACGAGTTCGACTATTTCGTGCGGATGTGGAACCAGGCGGCCGGGGCGATGGATGTCTACCAGGCGGAGACGGCGCTGAACCTGCTGTTCGAACCGATCATGCCGATGAAGCCGATCGTGATCCCCGGGGTCGGGGAGAGCGCGGTGAGCGCCGCACTGGGTCAGGCGGCTGCGGGTGCGCCGGCCGCGGCGCTGCGCAACGCCTCGATCGCGCATGTCGGTGCGCAGGCCACGGTCGAGTCGGCGGCGCTGATGACCGGACGGATGGTTTCGCAGACCAACCAGATGGCCGTGCACGCCGAGAACCAGACCCAGCGCACCCAGAACTCGCAGCAGCTCGGCCCGCAGCAACAGGCCCAGCAGGGCATGCAGATGGGCATGCAGCTGGCGTCGCAGCTGGGTTCGACGCTGGGGCAGTTGCCGCAGCAGGCTTCGCAGATGGTGATGCAGCCGATGCAGCAGCTGACCCAGCCGCTGCAGCAGGTCACCTCGATGTTCAGCCAGATGGGGTCGCTCGGCGCCGACAAGGCGCAGATGGGGCTGATCGGCGCCAGCCCGTTGTCGAACCACCCGGTGGCCGGCGGCACGGGTGCGGCGGCGGGCGCGGGTCTGGTGCGCGCGGCGTCGCTGCCGGGCGCCGGCGGCACGCTGTCGCAGACCCCGCTGATGGCCAACCTGCTCGGCGGCGCCGACAAGTTGCAGCCGGTCGGCGCGGCGGCGGGCGGCAGCGGTGGCGGTCTGGCCCCGGTCGGCGCCGGAGGCGGCGGGGCGCCGATGGGCGGGATGGGCCAGCGCGGCACCAGCGGCGGCTCCAAACAAGGTCTCAAGGCACCGGGACTGTTGCCGCAGGACCTTGGTGAAGACGACGAAGACGATTGGTAAACAACAGAATTCGTCAACACAAGACTTCCCGGTCACCCGGCCGGAAAGACTCGCCATACCGATGTGGTGAGGACACGCAAAGAAAGAAAGAGTATCCAGCATGGCAGCTTTGAATACCGATGCCGCTGTCCTCGCCAAGGAGGCAGCGAACTTCGAGCGGATCTCCGGAGAGCTCAAGGGCGTCATCTCGCACGTGGAGGCCACCGCCGGCGCGCTGGCCGCCCAGATGGTCGGCCAGGCCGGCACCGCGGCGCAGGCCGCTCTGGTCCGCTACAACGAGGCCGCGGCGCGTCAGATCCAGGAGCTCAACGACATCTCGGCCAACATCCACACCTCCGGCATCCAGTACACCGCGTCGGACGAGGACGCAGCAGGCACGCTGCAGTCCGCGATGAACATCTGAGACCGCCGAACATCAACTGAGAAACGGAGATCAAGACATGACGGAACAGGTTTGGAATTTCGCCGGAATCGAAGGCGGCGCAAGCGAGATCCAGGGTGCTGTCGGCACCACCGCGGGTCTGCTCGACGAGGGCAAGGGCTCGCTGGCCGCGCTCGCCTCGGTGTGGGGCGGCAGCGGTTCGGAGGCCTACCAGGCTGTGCAGATGCGCTGGGACAGCACCTCCAACGAGCTCAACGCGGCGCTGCAGAACCTGGCGCAGACGATCAGTGAAGCCGGCGCGACGATGGCTCAGACCGAAGCCGGCGTGACCGGGATGTTCGCATAACACGACGCTGTGCGCCGGTGGGCGGGTCGACCACAGGGCACCCGCCCACCGCGCGCGTCGTCTCGTGTTTGACGATGAGAGGTACTCATGTCGGCCGACTATGACCGGCTCTTCCACTCCGGCGGCGACCCGGTGCAGACCGCCGACGACGGAGCCGACCGCGACGTCACCCCCCCGGCCGCGGCGGCGCCCGCCCCCGCCGGCCGCAGCGACGTGACGCCACCGCCGATGCCGGTAGGAGCCACGCCCCCCAGCACCGGACAGACCAAGTCCGCCGCGGCCCCGCCGCCGCGCGAAACCGAGGTCACCACCCAGATGCCCCCCGCGCGGTCGACCACACCGCAGCGACCACCGAACGCGATGCTGCGCACCCCGAAGGCCAACCCCGCGGGCGCCCGCTTCGAGCAGCCCCGTCAGGCACCCGCGCCCGCGCCGCGACCGGCGCCGGCCCCCGCGCCGAGCCAGCACTTCGCCGAGCCGCAGGCCGAGATCAGCGGAGCGTTCCGGGCGGGTCCGCCCGCGCCGACGTCGGCGGCCACCATCGGCAACCACCGCGCCATCGACGCGCTGTCGCATGTCGGGGTGAAATCCGCGGTGAAGATGCCGTCGCAGCGCGGCTGGCGTCACCTGCTGTACATGCTGACGCGGATCAACCTCGGGCTGTCGCCCGACGAGCTCTACGAGATGGAGCTGCACACCCGGATCCGCCGCAACGCCCGCGATTCGTACCAGATCGGCATCTTCGGGCTCAAGGGCGGCGTCGGTAAGACCGCGGTCACCGTCGCGCTGGGCTCGGCGTTGAGCAAGGTGCGCGGGGACCGGATCCTGGCCGTCGACGCCGACCCCGACGGCGGCAACCTCGCCGACCGCGCGGGCCGCCAGTCCGCGGCGACCATCTCCGACCTGCTGTCGGATCAGGAGTTGGCGCGTTACAACGACATTCGCGCATACACGAGCATGAACGCCGCCAACCTCGAGGTGCTGTCCTCGGAGGACTACAGCGGGGCGCGTCGGGAATTCAACGACGAGGACTGGAAGGGCGTGACCAACATCGTGTCGCGCTACTACAACCTGGTGCTCGCCGACTGCGGCGCCGGGCTGTTCCAGCCGGCGGCCCGCGGCGTGCTGTCCACGGTGTCAGGTCTGGTGATCGTGGCCAGCGCCTCCATCGACGGTGCCCGCCAGGCCGCGCTGACCATGGACTGGTTGCGCCAGAACGGATATCAGGATCTGCTCGGCCGCTCCTGCGTGGTGATCAACCACGTCGTGCCCGGAAAGCCGAACATCGACGTGGACGATCTGGTCGCCCAGTTCGAGCGCCACGTCGCGCCCGGCCGGGTCCTCGTGCTGCCGTTCGACAAGCACATCGCGGCCGGTACCGAGATCCAGCTGGACCTGCTCGGCAAGACGTTCCAGCGCCGGATCGTCGAACTGGCCGCGGCGCTGTCCGACGACTTCGACAGGCTCGAACGGCGTTGACGTCCACCGCCGCTGCAGCATCGACATCCAGCGTCACGCCGGGTCGGCCGGCGACGACGCGGGTCACCATCCTGACCGGACGGCGGATGACCGACCTGGTGCTGCCCGCGGCGGCACCGATCGAGAGCTACATCGACGAGACGGTGTCGGTGCTGGCCGAACTGCTCGAGGACACCCCGAAAGATGTGCTGGCCGGTTTCGACTTCACCGCGCAGGGGGTGTGGGCGTTCGCGCGCCCCGGCGCCCCGCCGCTGAAGGCCACCGAGTCGCTCGACGACGCGGGAGTGGTGGACGGCTCGCTGCTGACCCTGGTGTCGGTCAGCCGCACCGAACGGTACCGGCCGCTGGTCGAGGACGTGATCGACGCGATCGCGGTGCTCGACGAGTCGCCGGAGTTCGACCGCTCGGCGCTGAATCGCTTTGTCGGACTGGCCATTCCCGCGGTGGCCCTGCTCGTCACGGTGATGACGCTGGTGGGCTGGAGCCGCGGCGGCCAGCAGTGGTGGTGGGCCGTCGCGCTCGGCGTGCTCGGGCTCGGGCTGCTGGGCGCCAGCATGCTGGCCACCAACCGCTACCAGAACCTCGACATGGCCGAGAGCCTGCTGGCCGCGTCGCTGCCGACGTTGGCGGGCGCGACTGCGTTGGCCGTGCCGCTGCCGCGCGGCGTCGACTCGCTGGGCGCACCGCAGATCGCGGGGGCGGGCGCAGTGGTGCTGCTGGTGACACTGGCGACCCGCGGCGGGCCCCGGCGGCGCGCGGAGTTGGCGTCGTTCCTCGCCGTCGTCTCCATCGCGGTGACCGGTGCGGCCGTCGCGTTCGGTTACGGGTGGCAGTACTGGGTGGCCGCGGGCACGATCGCGTTCGGCCTGATCATCGTCACCAACGCCGCGAAGCTGACGGTCGCGGTGGCCCGGATCGCGTTGCCGCCCATCCCCGCACCGGGTGAGACCGTCTCCAACGACGAACTGCTCGACCCGGTGACCACGACGGTCAGCGACGAGGAGTCGCCGACGTGGCAGGCGATCATCGACTCGGTGCCCGACTCCGCGGCGCGGCTGCACGAGCGCAGCGAGCTGGCCAAGCGGCTGCTGATCGGTTTCGTCACCGCGGGCGCGTCGGTGCTCGCGGTCGGCGCGGTAGCGGTTGTGGTGCAGGGCCACTTCTTCGTGCACAGCATGATCGTCGCCGCTCTGGTCACCGCGATCTGCGGTTTCCGCTCGCGGCTGTACGCCGAACGCTGGTGCGCGTGGGCGCTTCTGGCGGCGGTGGTCGTGATCCCGTCGGGCGTGATGGTCCGGTTGTGCCTGTGGTACCCGGACTCCGCGTGGCTGGTGCTGGCCGGCTACCTCGGGCTGGGCGCCGTCGCGCTGATCGTGATCGGGGCGACCGCCGGTGTCCGTCGGGTGTCGCCGGTGACCAAGCGGATCCTGGAACTGCTCGACGGCGCGGCGATTGCCGCGGTGATCCCGCTGCTGCTGTGGATCGCCAGCGTCTACGACATCCTGCGCAACATCCGCTTCTAGCTCCAGGGTGTGGACGGCCGGTCGCGGCGCACACCGTCGACGGTGACGTCGACCCGTTCGTCGAAGAAGCAGATCCGGTCGCGGACCGGTTCACCGTCGTGCAGCGGGTCGCGGTAGCTCCAGGCGACGTCGCGCGGCCCGTCGGGAACCGAGAAATACGACGCGCGACCCTTGTAGGCGCAGTAGCTGACCGTGTTGCTGGGCTGCAGGCGGACCGCGACGTCCTCGCGCGGCAGGTAGAACCGCACCGGCAGCATCGTCTCGAACAGCAGCTTGGGGTGCGACGACTCGGCGAGCAGCGTGCCCTCGAACTCGACGCGCACGGTCCGGCTGCCGGCGAGCACGTCGATCCGCTTGAACGGGTCATGCGGGTGGCTGGTGATCGGCTCGTCCTCCTCGCGCCATTCGAAGGCGTCGAAGTCGAGGACGGCGTAGTCGGCGAGGTCGGGGTCGTCGGGCCGGAACGCCGCCGCGCCGGCGGTGTCGTCGCCGGCGATCACGTCGAATTCGGTGCCCGCACTGGAGTGGTGACCGAACGGAACCGACGGGTCGAGCAACGCGTGCGAGGTGCCCGGGCGGTCGGCGTCATCGTCGCCGGATTCGGCGCCGGCGGGTACCAGGTGCGCCGCGATGGCCGACCACGGCACCGCGTAGGTCGGCACGATGCGCCGCGGCTCCCACACCAGCAGAGCGTCCTGGGTGTCGGCGACCAGTTCACCCCCGCGGCACACCCGGATGCGTTTGGCGGTCGGCTCGAATCGCAGTGCGTCGTGGTTTCCGGTGAACAGATCCATCATCCGGACGGCCATGGGGGGCTCCTCACTTGCGGGGTGGGCGGAGAACGTTCATCGCCAACCGCATGATCGGCGCCGGGACGCGGTCCTTGGCGGCCAGCGCGGCGTCGGCCGCGCGTCCCCGCAGCGGTGTGCCGCGACCGAACGTGCGGTTGAACGGTCCACCGGTGGGTTCGAGGTCGAAGTGCAGCGGCGGCTTCCCGTCGGCCGCGCCGAGGGCGTTGGAGATCACGATGCGCTGGATCTCACTGGTGCCCTCGAAGATCGTGTACAGCTTGGCGTCGCGGTACCACTTCTCGACCGGGTGGTCCTTGATATAGCCCCAGCCGCCCATCGTCTGGATCGCGCGTTCGGTGGCGCGGACCGCGAGCTCGCTGGCAGCCAGCTTCGACATCGACCCCTCGCCGCGTTCGAAGGGCACGCCGCTGGCCGCCATCCAGGACGCCCGCCACGTCAGCAGCCGCGCCGCGTCCAGCCCGGTCGCCAGTTCGGCCAGCGGGAACGAGATCCCCTGGTTGTCGATGATCGGCGCGCCGAACGCCTCCCGCCGGTTGGCGTACTCGGTCGCGTATTCGATTGCGGCGCGGGTGATTCCCAGCGCCTGGGCGGCCACCATCGGGCGGGTCTGCTCGAAGGTGCCCAGCGTCGCGGACCCGGAGTGCTTGGCTCCCTCGACGGCTTCCCGGGCCTTGGCGAGCTTGTGGTCGAGTTTGTCCTGGCCGCCGAGCAGGTTCGCCGCCGGCACCCGGACCCCGTCGAACTTCAACTCCGCGGTGTGCGACGCGCGGCAGCCCATCTTGTCGAGCTTGCGGACCATCTCCAGGCCGGGGGTGCCGCCGGGCACGATGAACAGCGCCTGACCCTTGTGCCCGAGTTCCTGGTCGACGACGGCGTTGACGACGTGGACGTTGGCGATGCCCCCGTTGCCGATCCACATCTTGTGACCGTCGATGATCCAGTCGTCGCCGTCGCGCCGCGCAGTCGTGCGTAGGTTGCGGACGTCGCTGCCGCCCTCGGGTTCGGAGATCGCGAGCGCGGCGAGCTTGAGATCGCCTGGGGTGCCGAAGCATTCGGGCGCCCACTCGAGCATCTGCTCGGGTGAGGCGGCCTGGCCGATCGCCGAGAGCGCGAGCGCGGGCATCACCACCGCCAGCCCGATGCCGGCGCATCCCCAGAACAGTTCCTCCATGAAGATCGGCAGCGACAGCCCGGTCGGGTCGCCGATCAGGTCGCGGTAGAACAGCGGGCTGTAGAAGCCGCGCTGCGCGGCCTCTTCCAGGACCGGCCACGGAAACTCCTGGCGCTGGTCGTAGTCCAGGGCCACGGGCCGGACCACGTCGGCGGCGAAATCGTGGGTTCGTTGCGCCAGGTCATGCTGGGCCGCGGTGGGCGTGATGTCGAAGGCCACCCTGGGGGATTAACCGGCCGTATCGTTGGTGAAACACTTGTTCGCTGAAACGAACAGGCCCCCGGATGCCGTGGCATCGCGGGGACCTGTCCGGGGGGTCTACTTGACGTCGACGTAGACCGTCTTGTTCAGCACCCGGGTGGCGATGTCGTTGTCGTTACCCAGTGAGTCGGTCTGGGTGTACGTCTGTCCCTGGCGTACCGACACCACCGACGCCTTCTCCAGCGGGGCATTACCGATGCGGTTGACGATCACGTGGTAGCCCTGCGACTGCAGTTCGCTGATGGTCTGCTGCGCATTGCCCGGTCCCGACGGTGCAGCCTGGACCGGCGCAGCCAGGCCGATCAGGCCCGCGGTCAAGGCGGTGGCGGCGATAGTGGCGATCCCGAACTTCTTCATTTTCGAGCCCTCTTTTGTGTTGCGTTTCAATCCGAGCCGTGGCGTGTGTCGCGGTTCGTAGCTGCAGCTGATCTTGTAAACCGTCAGGTCAGAGGTTTAATTCCGGTGGCAGAAATTGATTGCCGGTTGGCAGCAATCATGCAGGGCGGCAACCGATTGCCCATGTTCGGCGACTCGAATTGGACCGGATGGGTGTGGCGCGCGCGACACTGGAGGCCATGAAGGTCAGCGGTCCCGTTCTGCGCCAGCGCGACGGCATCACGTGCGGGCCGACGGTCGCCCTGGTCGCCGGGATGCTGCTCGACCCGCGCCGTCGGACCGCGATGGCCGACGCGGCGTGGTTCGCGGCCGAACAGGGGCGGGTGCACGCCGAGGCCAACCGGGTCTGGCCGCGCCGGCTGGGTACGACGCCGCGCGGCCTGATCCGCGCGTTGGGCGCCCAGGGCGCGCGGTACCGCTGGCGGCTGTTCCGCGGCCGGGGCGACGCGTTGGCCGATGTGCGCGACGCGGTCGCCGACGGTTGGCCGGTGCCGATGCTCGTCGGCCGGGGCGTCCCGAGGCACTGGGTGCTGATCGTCGGCGTCGGCGACGCCTGGTTCGACGTGTACGAGCCGTCGTCCGGGCAGGTCCGTCGGATCGAGATCGACAGCGTCCGCGGTGCCCGGTTGCGCGGGCTCGGCTTCTCGCGGCCGTTCGGCTTCGTGCTGCCGATCAGGGAGCGGCACCGTGACGTCCGGGCGCTCTAGAGACGCGCACAGTTCGAACGTATGATCGAACAGTGGGCGAGCTGAAGGGCATCGGGTACAACGGTCAGCCCACCCAGCAGGCCTTCCGCCGGGTGGATCCACCGATCACCGTGCTGGTCGACCTCGCTGCGGTGTTCCCGCGCGAGCCGCATGCCGCCGGCGGCTACAACCCGGCGGGCCTGCAGATGCACGCCGTGGTCGAGGGCCGACTGTCCTGCTGGGGACTCTGCGAGCAGGGCTACTGGTGGGGGCTGGTCACGTACCAGATCGCCTACGGCGCGCGGCGCAAGCCCGTCACGCACTGGATCCCGGCCTGGACGCTGAAGCCCAAGGCCGTCTGACTAGGCCGTCTGACTATGCAGTCTGACTACGAGGCCGCCAGACCCAACCGGCGCTGCGCTTCGCCCGGCGAGATGCGCAGTCGCCGCGCGACGTCCCGCGGCGACGAGGCGCTGTCGGCGAGCAGCCGGCCGAACAACTTCTGGTCGAGTGCCGCGAGCTGCTGATCCAACTTGTCGAGGTGCTCGATCAGCGCATAGAGCTCGGTCCGCGACAGGCCGTCCAGCCGCAGCGCGGCCACGTCCTTGTATATCGACTCGATTCGGGTGAGTACGTCAACCACTGTATTCGAACGCATGTACGAACCATAACCGCGGGCACTGCCAACGGCGGGAATGTCGCGGACTGCAGTCCGGTTAGTAGGGGTATGCCTGCCATCACCGCCGACACCCTGACACTGCCCCGCATCGCGGCGGCTACCCCGTCGCAGACCCAGCGACCGGTCCGCTCGATCACCACCGGCCCCCGCGGCTACGAGGGCGAGGGCTTCCCCGTGGTCCGCGCGTTCGCCGGGGTGAGCGCACGCGACCTCGACCCGTTCATCCACATGGACCAGATGGGCGAGATCGACTACGAGCCCGGCGAGCCGAGGGGCACCGACTGGCATCCGCACCGCGGGTTCGAGACCGTCACCTACATGATCGACGGCCGGTTCGCGCATCAGGACTCGCACGGCGGTGGTGGACTGATCACCGACGGCGCCACCCAGTGGATGACCGCGGGGTCGGGAATCCTGCACATCGAGACGCCGCCCGCCGAACTCGTCGAGCGCGGCGGCCTCTTCCACGGCATCCAGCTGTGGGTGAACCTGCCCCGCGCCGACAAGTTCGCCACGCCGCGCTACCAGTCCATCGAGGGCGACGAGGTGACCCTGCTGTCCTCCGACGACGGCGGCGCGCTGCTGCGCGTGATCGCCGGCGACATCGACGGCAGGGGCGGCCCCGGTGCCACACACACCCCGATCACGTTGGCGCACACCACCATTCAGCCCGGCGCCCGCCTCGACATCCCGTGGAACCGGGACTTCAACGCCCTGGTGTACGTGCTGTCGGGCCGCGGGGCGGTCGGACCGGTCAGCCATCCCGTCGAGCAGGGGCAGCTGGCCGTGCTCGGCCCGGGTGACCGGATCACCGTTGCGGCGCAGGCGAATCAGGACTCCAACCGCCCGGCGCTGGAAGTGCTGTTGCTCGGCGGGCGGCCGATCCGCGAGCCGGTGTTCCAGTACGGCCCGTTCGTGATGAACAGCAAGAGCGAAGTGGTCCAGGCGTTCGAGGACTTTCAGGCAGGGCGGTTCGGCGCCGTCCCGCCGGACGCGCTCATGCCGCACCGTCCGTCGGCCTCCTGACGGCCTTCGGATAGAGCAGTTCGAGCGCACCGAGGTGCGCGGCGACGGCCACCAGCGGCAGCGCCGCCGACACCGCGAGCCCGTCGTCGGTGGCCTCGGCGCGCAAGGCCATCACCAGGTCGTCGCTGATCGGCGCCGGCGTGTCGGTGGATCCGTCGGTGGCCCGTGCGCTGATCGCGTCGGCGTGCGCCTCCAGCACCCGCCGCGTGCGCTCGTACACGCCCAGGGGTGGCGGGCTGACGTCGGCGATCAGTTCGGCCGCCGCCCGCAGCCGCACCGCCCGGTTGGCGGAGCGCACCGCGGGCGCCCGGATGTCGGTGGGACCGCTGCTCTCCGAGAGGAACTGCCGGACGGCGTCGTCGGCGGTGCGCGAGGCCTTGAGCGCCTGCTGACTCAACGAGTTCACCCGGTTCGTCGCGTCCTCGGAGTCTCCTCGGGTGACCCTGCGCACCGCGGCGGTGAGGAACTGCGCACCGACGGTAAAAGCTTCGTCGATGGCGCGTGACACCCGGGTGCGCGCGCCGCGCGGCCACAGCAGCACCGAGACCATCACGCCGACCAGGGCGCCGACCGCCACGTCCTCGACCCGGATCAGACCGACACTCCAACCCGTCGGCGCGATCAGGTTGAAGATGATCAACACCATCATGGTGAACGCCGCCTGCCCGGCGATGAACGAGGCGACCTCCGGCACGAACGCAGAACCGAACGCCACCACCGGAAGCAGCATCCACATCACGACCGGGTCGACCCCGAGCAGCTCGATCAGCACGACCCCGAGCAGGAAGCCGATCGCGGTGCCCGCCACCGCCCGCACCACGCGGGTGCCGGTGGTCAACGCGCTGCTGCGCAACACCGACATCGCGCCCAGCACGACCCAGAATCCTTGTTGCAGCGGGAACAGATGGGTCACCGTAACCGCCATCGACAACCCGAGTCCGGTGCGAAGGCTGTTGCGCAGCACCACGGCTCGGGTGGCGAAGAACCCTCGGGTGATCACCGCGACGGCCGTCGTCTCGGGCATCACCCAGTCCGCTGTGCCGGTCTTCGGCAGCCCCCGGCCGAGGATCCGCGCCCACACCGGGCGGGCGTCGGCCGCGGCGGCGTTGCGGATGATGCGCCCGGTGACTCCGACACTCGCCGAGAATGTACGGCGCGCCAACAGCTTCCGCCCCACAGCGACCGCGGCCGCGTCGTCCGAACACGCCAGGATCTCGGCGATGTCCTCGCGGTAGCGGCCCTGGGCGATCTCGCGTTGTTCGGTCAGCGCGGCGTCGAGGTCGCGGCTGCGGGCGGTCCTTCGGGCGACGTCGGGAACGCCGAGCACCGCGGCGCTGTCGCGCAGCACCCGCACCAACGGGTCGCGCATGTCGCCCAGCCACCGCCCGGTGTCGTCGGTGATGCGGTCGGCCAGCCAGCCGAGGTCGTCGACGACACGCACCAGAGCACGGCTGCCCGCGGTCAGCGCGACGGGCCGAAAGTCGGTGTTCAGGAACGTCACCCAGAGCTGGTTCATCGCCCGGGTCGCGTCCTTGGCGCCGGCGCGGCCCTGCAGGCAGTCGGCCAACCGGTTGCAGACCCGCGCCGCGTCGCCGCGCAGTTCGTCGTGATGGCGCGGCGGCAGCAGGAACAGCGCGGCGGGCACGCAGATCGCCAGCGCGATGAGCCACCCGAACAGCCGGTCGGGGATGGGCCCCGGCGGCGTACACGCCGGCAGCACGAACGTCAGCAGCGTGGCGCGTTGGCCGGCGGCGACGATCTCACTGAGCACACCGGAGAACGTCACGACGAACCCGAGCACGAACATCGCCGCCACGCTCACCCACGGATGCG
Source organism: Mycolicibacterium flavescens (assembly GCF_001722335.1). Taxonomy (GTDB): domain Bacteria; phylum Actinomycetota; class Actinomycetes; order Mycobacteriales; family Mycobacteriaceae; genus Mycobacterium; species Mycobacterium flavescens. Next base: position 100,232 of record NZ_MIHA01000014.1, on the reverse strand, counting down.
GGGACACCAGCGTGCCGAGCGTGATCAGCAGCGCGCCGTTGAACCCGAGCCCGCAGTAGGCCAGCGCCCGCGCGGGCCGGTTGCCGGGGAAGTCGACGAGGATCAGCAGCGCGACCGAACCGAAGATGGTGAACATCGGCGTCTGCGAGCCTCCACCGACCGCGAAGCTGACCGCCGCCGCGACGGGCAGCACGATCGCCGCCCGCGTCGCGCGGCGCAGCGCATCCCGTTCCGGGTCGCGGGTGCGGATGCGGTCCGACGCGCGTTGCCAGAGCTGGGCGACGATGCCGGGACGTGTCACCCTCACCGGCCCGTTGCTAGCGGTTGTCCGGGACCGACTCGAACGCCCCGGCGTCCAGGGCCGCGATCAGCTGGTTGGCGATCCACTGCAGCGCGTCCGGATCACGGGTCAGGGTGGTCTGTTCGTAGCCGACGAACAGATACACCGCCCACGCCGCGAACAGCTGGGCCTGCCGTTTGTGCTTGAGGATCTCGTAGGCCGATTCGTAGAGGACGTCGAAGCGCTGCTGGTCGACGGCGGACTGCACCGCATGGACGTGCGGATCCAGCGAACTCCAGACCCGGATCGCGGCTTCCGCGCCGTGCGGCAGGTGCAGCCCGGTCATGATCAACGAGTCGATGCGGCGCCGCGGGTCGGGTTCGGCGTGCACCTGCTCGATGACGCGCACGGTGCGCACCTCCGTCCAGTGGGCCAGCAGGTCCTTGGTGAAGGCCGCCCAGTTCGGGAAATAGTGGTAGAACGAGCCGGTCGTGACGCCGAGGCGGTGACACACCTCGGCCAGCTTGAGTCCGCCGTAGCCGAGGTCGGAGAGGATCTCGAGCCCCGTGTCGAAGTAGGACTCCCGAGAGACGACGTTGGCCATGGGACGCGACATTAACGGCTCCAAGGTTGAATTTCTGCCGATGCGCCTTCGCCGGATGACGGTTCCTTTCTCCCCAAACGACATGCCCGGACAGCCGCGATCAGCCGGTGCCTGTTAACCCAAGTGACGTGTGGCACAATTTGACCGTGCCGCATACGGCTAGTAGAGGACCCGGTCGTCCCCCCGCAGCGAAGGCCGCCGAGACGCGAGAGCGCATTATTCAAGCCGCTCGCGAAGTCTTCAGCGAACTCGGGTATGACGCTGCCACGTTCCAGGCGATCGCAATCCGCGCGGATCTGACCCGGCCGGCGATCAACCACTACTTCGCAAGCAAGCATGTGCTGTGGCGCGAAGTCGTCGAACAGACCAATGCCGCAGTGGTCAACGCGGGCAGGGCGCGCGCGCAGGGCGAGACCAGCCTGCTCAACCGGCTGTCGGCGTACTTCACCGCGGCGATGCAAACGGAATCTGAAGACCGTTCGGCCGCAGCGTTTTTGGTGACCTCGGTGCTGGAGTCGCAGCGCCATCCCGAGCTGATCGGCGACGATCAGGACGCGCTGAGGAGTTCGCGGGAGTTCGTCGGGTGGGCGGTCAAGGACGCGATCCAGCGCGGCGAGTTGTCCACCGACGCGGAGGTCGACTCGCTGGTCGAGATGCTGGTCGCCGTGATGTGGGGGATGGGCTTCTACGCCGGTTTCGTCGGGACCCACGAAGAACTCAAGGCCGTCGTGCGCCAGTTCGAGCTGCTGATGGCCAACAAGCTCTGGCAGCTGCAGGGCTGACCCGGCACGAAAGTAGTCTGGCTAACTTCCGCGTTAACATGGCGCGATGAGTTCTCTGCGCACTGACGACGACACCTGGGACATCGCGACCAGCGTGGGCACGACGGCCGTCATGGTGGCCGCCGCCCGGGCCGCCGAGACGCTGCGCGACGACGCGCTGATCCGCGACCCGTTCGCGCAGGTGCTGGTCGCCGGCGCCGGGTCGGGGGTCTGGGAGAAGATGCTCGACCCCGAGGTCGGCGCGCAGGTCGCCGAGACGGACGCCGAGGTCGCCGCGATCTTCGAGCACATGGGCAACTACCAGGCGGTGCGCACGCACTACTTCGACGAGTACTTCCGCGCCGCGGCCGAGGCCGGGATCCGCCAGGTCGTCATCCTCGCGGCCGGCCTGGACTCGCGGGCCTACCGGTTGCCGTGGCCGGACGGCACCGTGGTCTACGAGATCGACCAGCCCAAGGTGCTCGAATACAAGGCCGCGCGGCTGGCCGAACATGGTGCGGGGCCGTCCGCGCAGCGGGTCGAGGTGGCGGTGGACCTGCGCGTCGACTGGCCGAAAGCATTGCGCGAAGCCGGATTTGACGCTTCCGCGCCGACAGCGTGGTTGGCCGAGGGCCTGCTGATGTATCTGCCCGCCGACGCGCAGGACCGGCTGTTCGAGCTCGTCACCGAGCTCAGCGCCCCGGGAAGTCAGGTGTCGGTGGAGACGGTGGGCGTGCAGGCCGAGGAGCGCCGCGAGCAGATGCGCGAACGGTTCGAACGGATCCGCGCGCAGATGGGCGTCGAGGAGACCGTCGACGTCGCCGAGCTGATGTACAACGACCCGGACCGCGCCGACGTCGCCGAATGGCTGGACGCGCACGGGTGGCAGTCCAGCGCGGTGACCTCGCAGCAGGAGATGCGTCGACTGGGCCGGTGGGTGCTGCCGCCGGAGTTCTCCGACGACAGCGGGTTCTCGTCATTCGTGATCGCCCGGAAGGGCTGAGCTTCGAGGGCCTACTGCGCGGCCCAACCGGTTGGTTAGGATCGGGTATTCCTCGGGTCAGGAAGGACACCCATCATGACCACAGAAATCGCCGCGCCGACGCAGTCTTCCGCCGACGACATCCCGGCCACCGTCCGCCGGTTGCGCGAGACCTTCAAGACCGGGCGCACCAGAGACCTCGAATGGCGTAAACGCCAGCTCAAAGCCATGGAACGGCTGGTCGTCGAGAATGAGACCGCGATCGCGGCCGCCCTCGAACAGGACCTCGGCCGCAACCGCTTCGAGGCGTGGCTGGCCGACATCGCCAGCACCGCGGGCGAGGCCAAGGACGCCGCGAAGAACGTCCGCAGGTGGGCCCGCCGGCGGTACCGGCTGCTCGAGATGTCGCAGCTGCCCGGCCGCGGCTGGGTGGAGTACGAGCCGTTCGGCACCGTGCTGGTCATCGGCGCGTGGAACTTCCCGTTCGTGCTGACGCTGGGACCGGCGATCGGCGCGATCGCGGCCGGCAACACCGTCGTGCTCAAACCCTCGGAGGTCTGCCCGGCGTCGTCGACGCTGATGGCCGAACTGGTGCCGCGCTACCTCGACAACGACGCGATCGCGGTCATCGAGGGCGACGGGGCGGTCAGCCAGGAACTCATCGCGCAGGGCTTCGACCACATCTGCTTCACCGGCGGCACGGAGATCGGCCGCAAGGTCTACGAGGGCGCGGCCCCGCACCTGACGCCGGTCACGCTCGAACTCGGCGGCAAGAGCCCGGTGATCGTATCCGCCGACGCCGATGTCGACGTCGCGGCCAAGCGGATCGCCTGGACCAAGCTGATCAACTCCGGCCAGATCTGCATCGCCCCCGACTACGTGCTGGCCGACGCGAAGATCCGCGACCGGCTGGTCGACAAGATCAAAGAGGCGGTGACGACGTTCGAGTCCGAGAGCCCCGACGGCAAGCGCATCGTCAACGAGCGGCACTTCGACCGGCTGACCTCGGCGCTGGCCGCCACCAAGGGTGAGGTGGTCATCGGCGGCGGCTCCGACGCGTCGAAGATCAGCATCCAGCCCACCGTCGTCGTCGACCCCGACCCGGCCGAACCGCTGATGACCGACGAGATCTTCGGGCCGATCCTGCCCGTCATGACTGTCCAATCCCTCGATGACGCAATCAATTTCGTCAACTCGCGGCCCAAGCCGCTGGCGGCGTACCTGTTCACCAAGACCAAGAGCATCCGGGAACGGGTGATCAAGGAGGTCTCGGCGGGCGGCATGGTGGTCAACCACCTGCTGTTCCACTTCGCCACCAACAAGCTGCCGTTCGGTGGTGTCGGGCCGTCGGGCATGGGCGCCTACCACGGCCGCTACGGCTTCGAGCAGTTCAGCCACAAGAAGACGGTGATGACCAAGCCGACCCGACCCGACGTCGGCGCGTTCATCTATCCCCCGTATACAGAGAAGGCTCTCAAGCTCGCCAAACGTCTGTTTTAGCGATTTGGGTGTCGTTGGTGGCGGCCAGCGCAACCGGCGACACCGAAATCGCGGAATGTGGAAAGGAAACTCATGCCAGGAGTGCAGGACCGCGTCGTCGTCGTCACCGGTGCCGGAGGCGGCCTCGGACGCGAGTACGCGTTGACCCTCGCCAAGGAGGGCGCCAGCGTCGTCGTCAACGACCTCGGTGGCGCGCGGGACGGCACCGGCGCCGGTTCGGCGATGGCCGACCAGGTGGTCGCCGAGATCAAGGAGGCCGGCGGCCGCGCCGTCGCCAACTACGACTCGGTCGCCGAACCCGAGGGCGCCGAGAACATCATCAAGACCGCGCTCGACGAGTTCGGCAAGGTCGACGGTGTGGTCTCCAACGCGGGCATCCTGCGCGACGGCACCTTCCACAAGATGGAGTTCGGCAACTGGGACGCGGTGCTCAAGGTGCACCTCTACGGCGGCTACAACGTGATCCGCGCGGCCTGGCCGCACTTCCGCGAGAACAACTTCGGGCGCGTCGTGGTGGCCACCTCGACCAGCGGGCTGTTCGGCAACTTCGGTCAGGCCAACTACGGCGCCGCGAAACTCGGCCTGGTCGGCCTGATCAACACGCTGGCCCAGGAGGGCGCCAAGTACAACATCAAGGCCAACGCGGTCGCGCCGATCGCGGCCACCCGGATGACGCAGGACATCCTGCCGCCGGAGGTCTTCGAGAAGCTGACGCCCGAGTACGTCGCCCCGGTGGTGGCCTACCTGATGACCGAGGAACTGCCCGACACCGCGTCGGTGTTCATCGTCGGCGGCGGCAAGGTGCAGCGCACCGCACTGTTCCAGAACGAGGGCATCACGTTCACCGACGTGCCGTCCGTGGACGACATCGCGGCCAAGTGGGGTGAGATCACCGATCTGTCGGCGGCGCAGCGGGCCACCTTCAGCATCGGCTGAGCCCGGTATGAAAGCGCTTGTCGCGCAGCAACTCTCCGGTCCATCCGGTCTGGAGTACACCGATGTCGACGATGTCGGCGGTGACGATCTGGTCGTCGTCGACGTCGGTGCCGCCGGCGTCAGCTTCCCCGACCTGCTGCTGCTGCGCGGGGAATACCAGATGCGGCTCGATCCGCCGTTCGTGCCCGGTATGGAGGTCGCCGGGGTGGTGCGCTCGGCGCCGTACGAGTCGGAGTTCAAGCCCGGCCAGCGGGTCACCGCGCTGTCGATGCTCGGCGGCTGGGCCGAACGGGTGGCCGTGCCGCCGGCCAGCGTCCGGCCCACGCCGGACGGACTCGACGACGCCGAATCGGTTGCGCTGCTTGGCAACTACCAGACGATGTACTTCGCGTTGGCCAAGCGCGGCGCCCTGCGCCCCGGCGAGACGGTGCTGGTGCTGGGATCAGCGGGTGGCGTCGGCACCGCGGCCATCCAGGTGGCGAAAGCGTTGGGCGCCAAGGTGATCGCGATGGTGCACCGGCCGCACGCCGTCGAATTCGTCGAGTCGCTGGGCGCCGACGTGGTGCTGCCGCTGACCGACGGTTGGCTGCAGGCGGTCAAGGACGCGACCGACGGTCGCGGAGTGGATCTGGTGGTCGACCCGATCGGCGGGGACGCGTTCGACGACGCGGTCCGCGCGCTCGCGGTCGAGGGCCGGCTGCTGGTACTCGGATTCGCCTCCGGCGGCGGCATTCCCGCGGTCAAGGTCAACCGGCTGCTGCTGCGTAACGTGGCGGTGATCGGGGTCGGCTACGGCGAGTACCTCAACCGCAAACCGGGCGCCCAGTCGGTGTTCGAATTCGGGGTCGCGCAACTGGTCACGGCCGGGCTGCGGCCGCCCCCGCCGGTCCGGTTCCCGCTTGCCAACGGCGCCGACGCCCTGCAGACGTTGGCCGACGGCGGGATCCTCGGCAAGGTGGTGCTGGAGCCGTGACCGTCCGGGCGCTGGCGTTCGACACCTTCGGGACCGTCGTCGACTGGCGCACGTGCATCATCGCCGAACTCGAGGCGTTCGGCCGCAGCATTGGTGCACAACAGGATTGGGCGGCCTTCGCCGACGACTGGCGGGCCGGCTACCCGCCCGCGATGGACCGGGTGCGCCGCGGTGAGCTGCCGTGGACCAACGTCGACGACCTGCACCGGATGATCCTCGTCGACCTGCTCGCGAAGGCGGGGATCACCGGGCTGGCCGACGAAGCCGTCGACCATCTCAACCGCGCCTGGCACCGCCTGGACCCCTGGCCCGACGCGGTGGCGGGGCTGACCCGGCTCAAGACGCGGTACACGATCACGCCGCTGTCCAACGGCAACTTCTCGCTGCTGACCAACATGGCCAAACGCGCCGGGCTGCCGTGGGACTGCGTGATCTCGGCCGAACTGTTCGGCCACTACAAACCCGACCCGGAGGTCTACCTCGGCTGCGCCGACCTGCTCGACGTCGAGCCGGCCGAACTGATGCTGGTGGCCGCCCACGCCAACGATCTGCGCGGCGCGAAGAGCGCCCGGCTGAAGACGGCCTACGTGGACCGGCCGCTGGAGTACGGGGAGGGCAGGCGCCGCCCGCCCAAGATCGCCGACGGCGAGTTCGACATCATGGCAACCGACTTCGGCGACCTCGCCACGCAGCTCGGTTCGTGAGTGAAAACGCTCGCCGAGCGAACGAAATCACTCACAAATCGCAGGTCGCGTAGATTGGCCGCATGAGTACCGGCGGCGTCGTGCTGGTCGCGCTGGCCATCGCGGTCGGCATCGTCGGCATCGTGGTACCGATCCTGCCGGGCACGCTGCTGGTGTTCGCCGCGATCGCGGTGTGGGCCGTCGTCGAGAACAACACCACCGCATGGGTGACGCTCGGCGTGGTGACCGCGCTGCTGGGCGCGGCGGCGTTCGTCAAGTACACCTGGCCGGTGCGGCGCATGCGTGAGGCCGACGTGCGCACCCGCAGCCTGGTCGCCGGCGCCGTGCTCGGCGTGATCGGCTTCTTCGTGGTCCCGGTGCTGGGCCTGGCGATCGGCTTCGTCGGCGGGATCTACCTCGCCGAACTGGCCTACCGGCGCGACCAGCGGATCGCGTGGGTGTCGACCAAGCACGCGCTCAAGGGCGTCGCGTTGTCGGTCGGCGTCGAACTGGCCGGCGCGCTGCTGGCCACCGTCGTTTGGGTCACGGGGCTATACCTGACGCAGTAGCTTGCAGGCATGGCCAGGCTGCGCTTCGGGTACTTCATCGCACCGTTCCACCGCGCGGGCACCAACCCGACGCTCGCGCTGCAACGGGATCTGGAGTTCATCGAGCACCTCGACGCTCTCGGCTACGACGAGGCGTGGATCGGTGAACACCACTCGGCGGGCAGCGAGATCATCAGCTCACCCGAGGTGTTCATTGCCGCAGCCGCGCAGCGCGCCAAGCGGATCCGGTTCGGCACCGGGGTGATCTCGCTGGCTTACCACAATCCGCTGTGGGCCGCGGACCGGCTGATGCTGCTCGACCACCTCACCCACGGCCGAATCATCGGCGGCGTCGGGCCCGGATCGCTGCCGACGGACTCGGCGATGATCGGGCTGACCCCGACCGACACCCGCGAACTGCTCGAGACCAACCTCGACATCGTCGTGCGGCTACTGGCCGGCGAGACCGTGTCGGCGAAGACCGCCACCCACGAACTCGTCGACGCGCGACTGCAATTGGCGCCGTACTCCGAGAACGGCATCCCGCTGGCCGTCGCGGCGGTGGCCTCGCCGACGGGCGCCCGGCTGGCGGGCAAGCACGGCATCGGGCTGCTGTCGATCGGCGCGACGCTGGTCGTCGAGGGGTTCGACGCGCTCGCCCACCACTGGGGCATCGCCGAGGAACGCGCCGCCGCGTTCGGCACCACCGTGGACCGCCGCAACTGGTCGCTGGTCTGCCCGATGCACATCGCCGAAACCTACGAACAGGCCTGCGCCGACGTCAGATTCGGGCTGGAGGCCTGGTACCTGTACTTCCAGAAGGTCGCGGCGTTCCCGCAGATGACCATGCCCGGCGACCGGATCGACGAGGTCATCGACATCATCAACGGCGCCGGCGCCGGTGTGATCGGCACCCCCGAACAGGCCCGCGCGCAGGTGCAGCGGCTGTGGGACCAGTCCGGCGGCTTCGGCTGCATGCTGCAGATGGGCCACGAGTGGGCCAACCCGGCGGCCACCCGCCGGTCCGCGGAGTTGTTCGCCGCCGAAGTGATGCCGCACTTCCAGGGCCAGGCTCAGCCGACGCTGGACGCCGCGGCGCGCGCCACCGAGGTGCGCGACGAACTGGCGCAGACCCAGCTGTCGGCGATCGAGCACATGACCACCAAGTACGAGGCCGAAAAGGACGCGAACTAGCCGAGCAGGGCCTCGCGCAGCCGACGCACGTCGTCGTCGGTGATCCCCGCAGCCCGCAGATAACCCGCGACCGACCCGTAGTTCTCCTCGATCGCGCGCCGGGCCGTCTGCAGGTACTCCTCGCGCACGCCCAGCACCGCGTCGGTCAGCCGGGCCTCGACGAACGTGACTTCCTCGTCGGTTTCCGTGCGCTCACGCACCGACCGCAGGATCTGTTCGCGCAGTTGCGGTACCGCTTCGTTGCTGCGCAGAAAGTCGGCCATCACGGCGTCCCGGTCGGCGCCGATCGCGTCGAGCACGGTGGCCACGGTGAACCCGGTGCGGTCCTTGCCCGCGAAGCAGTGCGCGATGAGGGGGCGCCCGTCGGCCAGCAGCGAGACCACCTGCCGCATTGCCCGCTGCGCGCCGGGCAACGTCGGGAAGCGTTGGTACTCCTCGGTCATGAAGCGGGCGGCGGCCGCCGACATGTCCTCGTCGTCGGGCTTCTCGCTCATCATTTTCTGAAACGCCGTCTCGTGCGGCGCCTCTCCGTTGGTGGCGGCGAGTTCGTGGAAGTGCAGCAGGTGCACCTCGACGCCCGGCGGGACCGCGCCGGCACCGTGCCGCTCCACTTCACGGGCCGAGCGCAGGTCGGCGACGTCACTGATGGCCAACCGGCGCAACGCGTCCCGGCCGGGATCGTCCAGACCGGTCAGCTCGCTGGACCGGAAGAACCGGCCGGGCCGGATGCCGGTGCCCGCGGCGACGTCACGGAAATTCCACGCCCCGGACAGCTCCCCGACCTCGGAGGTCACCTCTGCGTCACCGCCGCGGCGAAAGCGCTTTTCTCCCGGCCCAGTTCGGTGCGCGCGATGGTGCGCATGTGCACCTCGTCGGGGCCGTCGAACAACCGCATCGCGCGGTGCCAGGCGTACAACCGGGCCAGCGGCACGTCGTCGCTGACGCCCATACCGCCGTGCACCTGGATGGCGCGGTCGATGACGTTGCACGCCATCTGCGGAGCCACGGACTTGATCTGCGCCACCAGCGTCTGCGCCTCCTTACTCCTGTTGCCCTGCTCGTCGATGGTCCACGCCGCCTTGTGGCACAGCAGCCGGGCCTGGTCGATCTCGTTGCGCGACTTGGCGATCGATTCACGCACCACGCCCTGCTCGGCCAGCGGCTTGCCGAACGCCACCCGCTTCTGCACGCGGTCGACCATCAGCGCCAGCGCCCGTTCGGCCGCGCCGATCGCACGCATGCAGTGGTGGATGCGGCCTGGTCCCAGCCGGGCCTGGGCGATCGCGAACCCGCTGCCCTCTTCGTGCAGCAGGTTCTCGGCGGGCACCCGCACGTTGTCGAAGACGATCTCGCAGTGACCGTGCTGGTCCTGCCAGCCGAACACCGGCAGCGAGCGCTGGATGTCGACGCCCGGGGTGTCGGTCGGAACCAGGATCATCGACTGCTGCTGGTGGCTGGCCGCGTCCGGGTTGGTGCGGCCCATCACGATCAGGATCTTGCAGCGCGGGTCGGCGGCGCCGGTGATCCACCACTTGCGGCCGTTGATGACGTAATCGTCGCCGTCGCGCAGCATCGTGGTCTCGATGTTGCGGGCATCGCTGGAGGCGACCGCCGGCTCGGTCATCGCGAACGCGCTGCGGATCTCACCGGCCAGCAGCGGCTCGAGCCACTGCTTGCGCTGCTGCTCGCTCGCGAACAGGTGCAGCGTCTCCATGTTGCCGGTGTCGGGCGCCGCGCAGTTGGTGGCCTCCGGCGCGATCTCCATGCTCCAGCCGGTCAGCTCGGCCAGCTGCGCGTACTCCAGGTTGGTCAGCCCGGACTCGGCGGGCAGGAACAGGTTCCACAGCCCCCGCTCCTTGGCCAGCTTCTTGAGGTCCTCGACGACCGGCGGGACGGTGAAGTCCTTGGGGCCCTTCTCCTCGCGGTAGGCGTGGTAGTCCGCCTCCGCGGGGAAGACGTGCTCCGTCATGAACGAGGTGAGCCGGTCGTGGTAGTCCGCCGCCTTGGCCGACATCGCGAAGTCCATGCCCGCCACGATATGACAACCGGTCAGACGGGTTTGTGGGGCGTCGGGCTCTGGTCGGATTCCCACTTGGACTCCAGCGACCGCGTGACGCGGGTGCCGGCCGGGTAGCGCACCTCGAAGGTCTGGGCATCGGGTGCCTCGTAGGTGATGAGGAACCCGTCCTCGACGGCTTCCTTGTGCACCACCTTGGCCGCCTGGGTGCTGTTGTCGCGGTCGACGGCGACGAGGTCGCCGGGCGCCACGTCGTCGATCAGGTCATTGCTCGAGATGTTCGACATACCTCCGACGGTAGCCGCACAGGGCGAAGCCCTCCCCGGGAGTGCCACGTCGTCGGGGAGGGCTTCAGGTCCTGATGATCAGCGGCGGCCGGCCGCCAGATCCTGCGCGTAGGCCAGCCCGTGGTGGTGGGTGCCTGCCGGCATCTCGGGGGCCGGGTGCGCCTTGACGACCGGGCCGGCGACGATGCCGGGTCGCGGCGTCATGTCCTGGGTGTAGGTGCCTGCGCTGGCGGCACCGGCGAAGCCGAGGGCTCCGGCGGCGATCCCGGCGGCGACGGCCGGCAGGGCGAAGAAGCGGGCGATGCGGCGGGTGGTGTTGGTGTTCATGTCGAATCCTCCTGTGCTGGTGATCTTTTCGGTCTGTCTGCCGGTGTGTTCCGGTGATGAACCAAGAATGCGGCATCGCGGCGGCGCGGTCTGTCGACCGGCTGGGGGATGGTCCGGTGGATTCGCGTGTCCACCGATCGGGGGAACGCCTGCTGTGACAAGCTGATCGCGTGGTTGACCGGGTGCAGGTGGTGGTGGGCGACGACCACCCGATGTTCCGCGACGGCGTGGTCCGTGCGCTGGTCAACAGCGGCCAGATCGTGGTGGTGGCCGAGGCCGACGACGGGCCCGCCGCGCTGGAGGCGATCCGCGCGCACCGCCCGCAGGTCGCGTTGCTCGACTACCGGATGCCCGGGATGGACGGCGCCGAGGTGGCGGCCGCGGTCACCCGCGACGAATTGCCGACCCGGGTGCTGCTGATCTCCGCGCACGACGAGGCCGCGATCGTCTACCAGGCGCTGCAGAACGGCGCGGCCGGCTTTCTGCCCAAGGAGTCCAGCCGCGCCGAGCTGGTCAACGCGGTGCTCGACTGCGCAAAGGGCCGCGACGTCGTCGCGCCGAGCCTGGCCGCCGGGCTGGCCGGCGAGATCCGCAAGCGCGCCGAACCCGACCGGGCGGCGCTCAGCCCCCGCGAGCGCGAGGTGCTCAACCTGATCGCCTCGGGCGTCAGCATCCCGGCGATGGCCAAGCAGCTGTTTCTGGCCCCGTCGACGGTCAAGACCCACGTTCAGCGTCTGTACGAGAAGCTCGGCGTCAACGACCGCGGCGCCGCCGTCGCCGAGGCGATGCGCCGCAAGCTGTTGGACTGAGCTGTGGACCGTCTCACGCGTCTGCTGGCCGCCGAGCCCGTGCGCGTCACCGCGGTGCTGCGGCTGCCGCTGATCGCGCTGATCTGCGTGCTGGTGTGGGTGTGGGAGGTCGACCACTGGCTGCCCGAGGTCTACATCGTCGTGCTCGGCGTGTGGGCGGTGGCCGCGGTGCTGTGGCTGGTGCTCGTGACCCGGCGTCCGGTGCTGCCGCGGTGGGCGGACTGGGCGTCGACGGGCATCGACGTGCTGGTGGTGGTGGTGCTGTGCCTGGTGTCCGGCGGGGCCACCGAGGCGCTGCTGCCGGTGTTCTTCCTGCTGCCGATCGCGGTGGCGTTTCAGGACCGGCCGCTGCTGACCGCGCTGCTGGGCGTGGGGACCGCGGCGGCCTACCTGGCGGTGTGGATCGTCTACTCCAAACGCGACGACTCGGTCGGCCTGCCCAACGTGGTCTACACCCAGTTCGGCTTCCTGCTGTGGTCGGCGGTCGCGATGACGGCGCTGTGCGTGGTGCTGGTGCGACGGCAGGCCCGCGTCATCACACTGCAGGACGTGCGGCGGCAGTTGGTGTCGGAGGCGATGCAGGCCGACGAGCGGCACAACCGCGAGGTCGCCGAACACCTGCACGACGGGCCGCTGCAGACGCTGCTGGCCGCCCGCCTGGACCTCGACGAGGCGCGCGAACGCGTCGACGATCCCGCACTGGAGGCGGCCTACACCGCGCTGCAGCAGACCGCCGCGGCGCTGCGCTCGACGGTGACCGAGCTGCACCCGCAGGTGCTGGCCCAGCTCGGGTTGACGCCGGCGGTACGAGAGTTGGTGCGGCAGTTCGAGGCTCGCGGCGAGCACGTCGTCGACGCGGACCTCGAGGAGGTCGGCAAGCCGGACTCGCAGCAGCTGCTGTACCGGGCCGCACGCGAGCTGCTCACCAACATCGGCAAGCACGCGGGTGCGTCGACGGTGCGCGTCACGCTGTCGCGGGTGCACGACCGCATCGTGCTGACCGTCGCCGACGACGGGTGCGGTTTCGACCCCGCGGTCGTCGACCGGTACGTCGCCGACGGGCACATCGGGCTGGGCTCGCTGCTGGCCCGCTTCGACGCGATGGGCGGGTCGATGGAGGTGCGCTCCACCCCCGGGCAGGGCACGACGGTCATCGCCACCTCCCCGCCCGAGGGTGAACTTTCCCCTCGCGAGCAGACACAGAGTCGCATCGACAGCGCCTGAAACGTGCGATTCTGCGTCTGCTCGCGGTTGGAGGGGCGGCGGCTAAGAGGTGACCAGGCCGCGGGCGATGACCAGGCGCTGAATCTGGTTGGTGCCCTCGAAGATCTGGGTGATCTTGGCCTCGCGCATGTACCGCTCGACCCGGTAGTCGCGGGTGTAGCCGGCGCCGCCGAACACCTGCACCGCGTCGGTGGTGACCTTCATCGCGGCGTCGGTGGCGGTCAACTTCGCGACGCTGGCCTGCTGCGAGTACGGCCGGTCCAGGTCGCGGCGGCGGGCCGCGTCGAGGTACGTCGCGCGGGCGGTGGCCACGGCGGCCGCCATGTCGGCGAGCAGGAACCCGAGGCCCTGGTGGTCGATGATCTTGCGCCCGAACGTCGTTCGCTCGTTGGCGTAGGCGACGGCCTCGTCGAGAGCGGCCTGCGCCAACCCGGTCGCGACGGCGGCGATGCCGAGCCGGCCCGAATCCAGCGCCGAGAACGCGATCTGCAGACCCTGGCCCTCCGCGCCGATCAGCCGGTCGCCGTCGAGGCGCGCGTCCTCGTAGAACGCCGACGTCGTCGGCACCGCGTGCAGCCCCATCTTCTCCTCGGGCTTGCCGAAGCTCAGCCCGGGCAGGTCGCCCGGAACCAGAAAGCACGAAATGCCTTTCGAGCCCTCGCCCGTCCGCGCGAACAGTGTGTAGAAGTCCGCCCGCCCGCCGTGGGTGATCCACGACTTCGACCCGTTGAGCACATAGCCGCCGTCGGCCTTGGTCGCCTTGCACTGCAGCGCCGCCGCGTCCGAACCGGCCTGCGGCTCGGACAGGCTGTAGGCGCCGATCTGCTCACCGGACAGCATCCCGGGCAGCCAGCGCTGCTTCTGCTCGTCGCTGCCGAACACCAGCAGCGGGTGCGACGACAGGCTGTGCACGCTGACCGCCACCGCCACCGACGCCCACCGCGCCGCGATCTCCTCGAGCACCTGCAGGTACACCTCGTACGGCTGGCCGCCGCCGCCCCACTCCTCGGGCTGCGGCAGGCTCAGCAGCCCCGCCGCGCCCAACTGCGCGAACACCCCTTCGGGGTACGTCTCGGCTTTCTCGTGGTCGTCGACGATCGGGTCGAGCACCTTGTCGGCGATGTCGCGGGTCAGCGCGATCAGATCTTCGGCGTCCCGGGTGGGTAAAAGCCGGTCGACGGCCACCGTGGCCTCCCGTGGTCGAGGATGTCGGACAGTGAGGACTAACCATAGGACCGGTCAGTCGCAGCGCCGCCACCAGGCGACGAAGTACAGCACCATCGCCGCGGTCAACGCGAGCAGCACCCACAGCACGAGCACCTGGTCGATCCAGGCCCCCGGCGGCGGGGCGCCCGGCATGAAGTTGCGGATCGGCACGATCGCGAACAGCATCGCGGCGTACCAGGTGCCGAACGGTGGCAGGAAGTTCTTCCGGCCGCGCAGCATCTCGATCGAGACGAACAGCGCCAGCGCGGGCAGGGTGATCAGCACCAGGCACAGGCCCAGATCGAAGGCCAGCGCGCCGCGCGCCCGGCTGAGCGTCACCGTCTCGTAGTCACCCTCGCCCGACGACTGGGTCGCCGGCCCGCTGCGCACGCTGGTGACGTCCCACCCGTTCAGGGTGCCGGTCACCTCGACCCGGGCCGGTTCGAATGTGCGCTCGTCGCCGGATCCGACCAGGACGTCGGCGCCGAGCGGCCCGATCCGGTACGAGTCGAAGGGCCACTTGTCCGGATCGCCCTCGGCGAGGATCGTCGTGCTCATCTCCGCGGGCAACCGGCCGCTGGGTGTCTCCAGGTCCTGCGCGAGGTTGACCTCGTCGAGGAACAGCCGGACCGCGACGTCGGTGTTGACGACGTTGAGCTGCGGGTGCAGATGGTCTTCGGCGGGGAAGACCACCACCTTGGCCTCGACCGCGCTGTCGACCGTGTCGATCGAGTGCAGCGTCACCTGCACGACGGTGTCCTCGCTCGCGCCGAGATCGGGTGGCCCCAGCGACGCTTCGGACCCGGACACGTAGCGGTATCCGATCAGCGAACCGGCGTAGACAAGCACGATGATCAGCACGGTGCCGGCACCCGCCAGTTGCGCCCGGAGTCGACTGCGGGATTTCGACGGTGCGTCTGCCGGCATCCACGGGATGCTAATGACGCAGGCGCTGATTTCCGGGCGCCTCGGTCGGCGACACGCCGCGCCCGCCAGTTCCGCGACGAGCCGTACCGATATAGCTGTGACCTGCGGTAGCGGTTAGGGTGTTCCGTCATGACGCAGACGAGTGCCGAAGCCGCCGGTCCGGCGGCCGCGACGGTCGGGGTGGTGCGCGAGTCCGGCGCCGACGAACGCCGGGTCGCTCTGGTCCCCAAGGCGGTCGCGACGCTGGTGAAGACCGGGTTGTCGGTGGTGGTCGAATCGGGAGCGGGGGAGCGGGCGCTGTTGCCCGACGCGCTCTACGAGGAGGCGGGCGCGACCATCGGCGACGCGTGGGCCGCCGACGTCGTGGTCAAGGTGGCCCCGCCGAGCGCCGAGGAGGTCGCCCGGTTGCGCTCCGGGCAGACCCTGGTCGGGTTTTTGGCCCCGCGCGACGCCGACAACCAGATCGCCGCGTTGCGTGAGGCCGGGGTGCAGGCCTTCGCGGTCGAGGCGATCCCGCGGATCTCCCGCGCGCAGGTGATGGACGCGCTGTCCTCACAGGCCAACGTCGCCGGCTACAAGGCGGTGCTGCTGGCGGCCTGGGAGTCGACGCGGTTCTTCCCGATGCTCACCACCGCGGCGGGCACGGTCAAACCCGCCACGGTGCTGGTGCTCGGCGTCGGGGTGGCCGGTCTGCAGGCGCTGGCCACGGCCAAACGCCTCGGCGCGCGCACCACCGGTTACGACGTGCGTCCCGAGGTGGCCGACCAGGTCCGCTCGGTCGGCGCGCAGTGGCTCGATCTCGGCATCGAAGCGGCCGGCGAGGGCGGCTACGCGCGTGAACTGTCCGAGGAGGAACGCGCCCAGCAGCAGAAGGAACTCGAGCGCGCGATCACCGGCTTCGACGTGGTGATCACCACCGCGCTGGTGCCCGGCCGGCCCGCGCCGCGGTTGGTGACCGCCGCGGCGGTCGAGGGCATGAAGCCCGGCAGCGTCGTCGTCGATCTGGCCGGTGAGACCGGCGGCAACTGCGAGCTCACCGAACCCGGCCGCACCGTTGTCAAGCACGGGGTGACGATCTCGTCGCCGCTGAACCTGCCCGCGACCATGCCCGAACATGCCAGCGAGCTGTACTCGAAGAACGTGACCTCGCTGCTGGATTTGCTGATCACCGATGGTGTGCTGGCACCGGACTTCGACGACGAGGTCGTGGCGGCCTCCTGCGTCACCCGAGGAGAGAACTGATGTACGACCAGTTACTGGCCAACCTCGCGATCCTGGTGCTCGCCGGCTTCGTCGGTTTCGCCGTGATCTCGAAGGTGCCCAACACCTTGCACACCCCGCTGATGTCGGGCACCAACGCCATCCACGGCATCGTGGTGCTCGGCGCGCTGATCGTGCTCGGCGAGCTGCCTGCCGACGCGCCGTGGGGCGTGCGGATCATCGCGTTCGTCGCGCTGATCTTCGGGACGCTCAACGTGATCGGCGGCTTCCTGGTCACCGACCGGATGCTGGGCATGTTCAAGTCCCGCAAACCCGAACCCAAAGCCGTTGAGGTGGCCGACAAGTGAACTACCTCGTCACTGTTCTCTACATTGTCGCGTTCTCGCTGTTCATCCTCGGCCTGTCCGGGCTGACCGGCCCCAAGACCGCGGTGCGCGGCAACTGGATCGCCGCGACCGGTATGGCCATCGCGGTGGTCGCGACGCTGATCAAGGTGCGCGACACCGCGCCGATCAACTGGATCCTGATCGCCGCGGGTCTGGCGCTGGGCGTGATTCTCGGTGTGCCACCGGCGAAGAAGACCAAGATGACCGCGATGCCGCAGCTGGTCGCGCTGTTCAACGGCGTCGGCGGCGGCACCGTCGCGCTGATCGCGTGGGCGGAGTTCATCGAGACCGACGGGTTCGCGCACTTCACCCCCGAGCAGCACCCGACGGTCGCGCTCGTCGCCGGGTCGCTGCTGGCGGCGATCATCGGGTCGGTGTCGTTCTGGGGTTCGCTGGTGGCGTTCCTCAAACTGCAGGAGTCGATCCCGAAGAACGTCGAGAAGCGGCTTGTCGCCTCCGCCAAGCTGTTTCAGGCCGCCAACGTCGTCCTGCTGCTCGGCGCGACCGCTGCGGCGATCTACATCGGCCTCAACGCCGGCGTCGGCAGCGCGCCGTGGACCATCGTGGTGGTGCTGGTGCTCGCCGGCCTGATGGGCTTGTTCGTGGTGTTCCCGATCGGCGGCGCCGACATGCCGGTGGTCATCTCGCTGCTCAACGCGCTGACCGGATTGTCCGCCGCGGCAGCCGGTTTGGCGCTCAACAACACCGCGATGATCGTTGCGGGCATGATCGTCGGCGCCTCGGGCTCGATCCTGACCAACCTGATGGCCGTGGCGATGAACCGGTCGATCCCGGCGATCGTGTTCGGCTCGTTCGGTGGCGGCGCGGCCGCGGTGGCCGGGCCCGGCGGGGACCAGGGCACCGTCAAGTCCACCTCCGCCGCCGACGCCGCGATCCAGATGGCCTACGCCAACCAGGTGATCGTGGTGCCCGGTTACGGGCTGGCCGTCGCCCAGGCCCAGCACACCGTCAAGGAGATGGCCGACCTGCTCGAAAGCAAGGGCGTAGAGGTGAAATACGCCATCCACCCGGTCGCGGGCCGCATGCCCGGGCACATGAACGTGCTGCTGGCCGAGGCCGACGTCGAGTACGACACGATGAAGGAGATGGACGACATCAACGGTGAGTTCAACCGCACCGATGTCACGCTCGTCATCGGCGCCAACGACGTCACCAACCCGGCGGCCCGCAACGACCCGTCGAGCCCGATCCACGGCATGCCGATCCTCAACGTCGACGAATCGCGGTCAGTGATCGTGCTCAAGCGGTCGATGAACTCGGGCTACGCCGGCATCGAGAACCCGCTGTTCTTCCTCGACCACACCTCGATGCTGTTCGGCGACGCCAAGAAGTCCGTCGGCGAGGTCATCGAGGAACTCAAAGCCCTCTGACGGTAGACCGACCCGCATGACCGAACGACGTTCGCCGGTCGAGGCGCTGCTGACCCGCGCCGGCGGCATCCGCGGGTTGGTGTACTCCGCAATGCCCGTCGCGGTGTTCGCCGCGACGTCGACCGCGTTCGGGCTGCTGCCCGCCACCGGCGCGGCCGTCGGCGTCGCCGCTCTGATACTGGGTTGGCAACTGCTGCAAAAGGAGTCGACCCGACCGGCGCTGTTCGGGTTCGCCGGCGTCGCGGCCTGCGCGGCGGTCGCGCTGATCACCGGGCGGGCCAAGGATTTCTACCTGCCCGGCATCTGGATGTACCTCGGGCTGGCGATCGCGTTCACGGTGTCGCTGGCGGTGCGCCGGCCCCTGGTCGGCGTGGTGTGGGCGTGGATCACCGGCCGCGACGGCGCCTGGCGGCGGTTGCGCGGGTGCGCTTGGCATTCGACATCGCGACGGCGGTGATGGCCACCGCGTCCTGGTCGCGGTTCCTGGTGCAGTACCACTTCTACGACACCGATCAGGCCGGCCTGCTGGCCGTCGCCCGCGTCGCGATGGGCTGGCCGATCTTCCTGGTCACCTCCTCGGCGATCTACTTCGCGATCCGCACCGCGCTGCGCGCACTGCCCCGCTCCGCCTGAGCCCGCGAGTTTTGCTCGCGATGAGCGCAGCTCTTGGTGAGCGGGTCACCACCCGGTAGCAATACCGGGGTGAGCGCGACATTTCACTGCTGCGGTCGCTGAACCCCGCGTCCACCCGCAGCCCCTGAGCCCAGGAAGTCGCCCGTCGTGTCCACTCTCGTTGACCTCGCCCCCGAGGAACCCCTCGCCGCCGACCGCCGGCGCAGCGGCCGGGTGGCCCGCGCCGTGCTGCCGGTGCTGTCGCTGCTGGTGTTCTTCGCCGTCTGGCAACTGGTTGCGGTGAGCGGGATCTGGAACCAGACCTTCGTGCCTTATCCGAGCACGGTGTGGCGCGCCTTCGTCGACATCTCCACCACCCACGACGGGGTCCGCGGATACGCGGGGTACCTGCTGTGGGAGCACCTCTACATGACGCTGCGGCGGGTGCTGGCCGGCGTGGTGATCGGCGTCGTGCTCGGGGTGCTGCTGGGCCTGGTGATGGGCTCGGTCGGCTGGGTGCGCAGCGTGCTCGAACCGTGGCTGACGTTCCTGCGGGCGCTGCCACCGCTGGCCTACTTCTTCCTGCTGGTGATCTGGTTCGGCATCGACGAGGCGCCCAAGATCACCCTGCTGGCGCTGGCGGCGCTGCCCCCGGCCGCGGTGGCCACGACGACGGCGGTGCTGGCGGCGCCGGTCGGACTGCAGGAGGCCGCGCGGGCGCTCGGCGCGTCGCGACGCGAGGTGATCCGCGACGTCGTCGTGCCCTCGGCGCTGCCGGAGACGTTCACCGGCATCCGGCTCGCGGTCGGTATGGCGTACTCGTCGGTGGTGGCGGCCGAACTGTTCAACGGCATCCCCGGCGTCGGCGGCCTGGTCAAGGACGCCAGCAACTACAACAACACCCCGGTGGTGCTGGTCGGGATCTTCGCGATCGGCATCTCCGGTCTGCTGATCGACGGTCTCCTGCGTGCGGTCGAACGGCGCAGCGTCCCCTGGAGAGGAAAAATCTAGATGAAGTTCAAAACCCTTGTGGTGGCCGCGGTCACGGCTGCACTGGCGCTGGCGGGCTGCTCGGTCGACAACTCCGGGCAGTCCGCGGACAAGCCCACGATCCGGATCGGCTACCAGACCTTCCCGAGCGGTGATCTGATCGTCAAGAACAACCGGTGGCTGGAAGAGGCGTTGCCGGACTACAACATCAAGTGGACGAAGTTCGACTCCGGCGCCGATGTGAACACCGCGTTCGTCGCCAAGGAACTCGACTTCGGCGCGCTCGGGTCCAGCCCGGTGGCGCGCGGACTGTCCGCGCCGCTGAACATCCCCTACAAGGTGGCGTTCGTGCTGGACGTCGCCGCCGACAACGAGGCGCTGGTGGCCCGCAACGGCAGCGGCGTGAACACCGTCGCCGACCTCAAGGGCAAGCGGGTGGCCACCCCGTTCGCGTCGACCGCGCACTACAGCCTGCTGGCCGCGCTCGCCCAGAACGGGCTGTCGCCCAACGACGTTCAGCTCGTCGACCTGCAGCCCCAGGCGATCCTGGCGGCGTTCGACCGCGGCGACATCGACGCCGGGTACTCGTGGCTGCCGACCCTCGATCAGCTGCGCCGCGACGGCAAGGACCTGATCACCAGCCGGCAGTTGGCCAGCAGCGGCAAGGCCACCCTCGACCTCGCGGTGGTGTCCGACGAGTTCGCCTCGGCGCACCCCGAGGTCGTCGATGTGTGGCGCCAGCAGCAGGCCCGCGCACTCGACGTCATCCACGACGATCCCGGCGCCGCGGCCACGGCGATCGCCGCCGAAATCGGTTTGACGCCTGAGGAAGTCGCGGGTCAGCTCAAGCAGACCGGGTTCCCGACGCCGCAGGAGGTGGCGTCGGCCGAGTGGCTCGGCTTCGACGGTGAGCCGGGCAACCTGGCGGTCAACCTGCAGAGCGCGTCGCAGTTCCTGGCCGACCAGAAGCAGATCCCCCAAGCGGCGCCGCTGACGAAGTTCCAGGAGGCGATCTACACCAAGGGCCTGCCGGGTGTCCTCACCCAGTGACATCGAACCGGTTGCCGCACAGCGGGACAGGGTGCCCGGAGCGGTGCAGGTGCGCGGGGTGCGGCACCGGTACGGGCGCGGTGGCGACGAGGTCACCGCGCTCGGCCCGGTCGACCTGACCGTGGAACCCGGTGCGTTCCTGGTCCTCGTCGGCGCGTCGGGATGCGGGAAGAGCACGCTGCTGCGGCTGCTGGCCGGCTTCGAGACCCCCAGCGAGGGCTCGGTGCAGGTGGCCGGCGAGGCGCCGACACCCGGGGTGACCGCCGGGGTGGTGTTCCAACAGCCGCGGCTGTTCCCGTGGCGCACCGTCGGCGGCAACGTCGACCTGGCGCTCAAGTACGCCGGTGTGCCGCGCGAGCGGCGCGCCGAACGCCGCGACCAGCTGCTCGAGCGCGTCGGCCTGGGCGGCACCGCGGGCCGCAAGATCTGGGAGATCAGCGGCGGCCAGCAGCAGCGGGTCGCGATCGCGCGGGCCCTGGCCGCCGAGACACCGCTGTTTCTGCTCGACGAACCGTTCGCCGCGCTCGACGCGTTGACCCGCGAACTGCTGCAGGAAGACGTCCGGCAGGTCAGCGCCGAGACCGGGCGCACGACGGTGTTCGTCACCCACAGCGCCGACGAGGCGGCGTTCCTCGGTTCGCGGATCGTGGTGCTGACCCGCCGGCCCGGCCAGGTCGCGCTCGACATCCCCGTCGAGTTGCCGCGCACCGGTGTCGACGCCGACGATCTGCGGCGCTCACCGGAGTACGCGGCGTTGCGGGCGGAGGTGGGCCGCGCGGTCAAGGCCGCGGCGGCGTAGGCGGGCACGCGGTTCAGTACGAGCCGGTCGGGTAATCGGGCTGGCATGGACATGCACGCGCTACTACAGAAGCCCGAATCGGCCGACCGGCTGGACACCGCCGCGGACATCACCGCCGGCGCGGTGGACGTCGTCCTCGGCGACGGGGCGCTGGCCCGCGGACTGCGCGGGTCGTGGCTGGGGCACCCGACGCATCCGCTGATGGTCACGCTGCCGATCGGCGCGTGGATGTCGTCGGCGGTGCTGGACCTGGTCTTCAAGGACCGCGAGGCCGCGCGACGGCTGATCGCGATCGGGCTGGCCGCGACGCCGCCCGCGGTGCTGGCCGGGCTCGCGGAGTTTCCGACGCTGGGCCGGCGCCAACGCCGGGTCGGGTTGCTGCACGCGGCCGGAAACGCGGTCGGCGCGGCGGCGTTCCTGATCGCCTACCGCAAGTACAAGCGGGGCAGGATCGGCGCGGCGCGCGCGTTCAGCGTGCTGGGGTTGACCGCCGTCTCAGTGGGCGGCGCACTGGGCGGGCACTTGTCCTACGCGCAGGGTGCGGGTGTGCACCGCTGGCAGGTGACGGGTTAGACCGGCGGATAGGCGGGCGGCGGGTAGACGCCGCGCAGAATCCAGGCGAACCAGTTGATCCCGTATTCCAGCTCGTCGCTGGCGTCATAGTCCGGATTCGGATCCATCTGATCACCTCTCGATAACGGCTGGACTTCGGCAAGTCTAGACCCGGTGTTCAAGCGGCGACACCCCCAGCACCTAAACTGTCCAACCAGTTGATTGAAAGTCTGGGCCGCACCCGGACCCCTGCCTATAGTGAGTCGCCATGCCGCCATCGGAATCCAACGGGATGTCCCGTCGCGAGGAGTTGTTGGCTGTCGCCACCAAACTGTTCGCCGCGCGCGGCTATCACGGCACCCGGATGGACGACGTCGCCGAAGCGGTCGGGCTGAACAAGGCGACCGTCTACCACTACTACGCCAGCAAGTCGCTGATCCTCTACGACATCTACAAGGGCGCGGCCGACTTCACCGTCGACGCGCTGCACGACGACCCGTCGGCGTCGGCGCGCGAGACCATCTACCACTTCACCCGGCGGCTGCTGGTCGGCATCGCCAGCGACATCGAGCGGGCCGCGGTGTACTTCCAGGAGGGCCCCTACATCGGGGAGTGGTTCACCGAGGAGCAGGTGGCCTACATCCGGGAGAAGGAAGCCCAGGTCTACGAGCACGTGCGCGACGTCATCGACCGCGGCATCGCCAGCGGCGAGTTCTACGACTGCGACTCGCACGTGCTGGCGCTGGGCTACATCGGCATGACGCTGGGGGCGTACCGCTGGCTGCGCCCGCACGGCAGGCGCACCGCCCAGGAGATCGCGATCGAGTTCAGCACCGCGCTGCTGCGCGGATTGATCCGCGACGAGACCGTGCGCACCGACTCGCCGCTGGGCGTGCCCGTCGACGCGCTGCCCGGCGAACCGGACCCCGCCACCGCCTGACAGTCAACCCAGCGACCGGCGCAGCGACGGCAGCCGGGGCAGGTCGACCCCTTCCCACGGGACGCCCAGCGCGTCACCTGCGGCATAGGTGACGAGCCCGGCCCGCGTCCGCTCGGTCAGTTCCGTCGTCGCCGGCATCACCACCAACGTACGAGCCGACGGGCAAGATGGAAACGTGAAGTCGCTTCTGCTGTCCCGCCGCGATCTCGAATTCCTGCTCTACGAGTGGCTGCGGGTCGACGAGCTCACCCGGCGCGACCGGTTCAGCGAGCACTCCCGCGACACCTACGACGCGGTGCTGGACCTGTGCGAGCAGTTGGCGACGCGGTACTTCGCCACGCACAACAAGAAGAGCGACGCCAACGAACCCACCTTCGACGGCGAGAAGGTCACCGTCATCCCCGAGGTCAAGGAGGCCTGGGACGCGTTCGCGCAGGCCGACCTGATCGCGATGTCGATGGACGAACGGCTCGGCGGCGCCCAGCTGCCGGCCACCGTCGCCCAGGCCGCGTTCGCCTGGTTCTCGGCGGCCAACGTCAGCACGACCGGCTACCTGATGCTGACCATGGCCAACGCCAACCTGCTCTCCCGCTTCGGCAGCGACGACCAGATCGAGGCGTACCTCAAACCGATGCTGGCCGGGCGGTTTTCGGGCACCATGGCGCTGTCGGAGACCCAAGCCGGTTCCTCGCTGGCCGACATCACCACCCGCGCCGAACCCCAGGACGACGATTCTCAGGCTGGCAACTACCGGCTGTTCGGGTCGAAGATGTGGATCTCCGGCGCCGAACACGAACTGACCGACAACATCGTCAACCTGGTACTGGCGAAGATCCCCGGCGGTCCCGCGGGTACCAAGGGCATCTCGCTGTTCATCGTGCCCAAGTACGTGCTCGGCGACGACGGAACGGTCGGTGAGCGCAACGACATCGTGCTGGCCGGTCTGAACCACAAGATGGGCCAGCGGGGGATCACCAACACCGTGCTCAACCTCGGCGAGGGCGCGTTCACTCCCGGCGGCCGGCCCGGTGCCGTCGGCCATCTGGTCGGCGAACCGCACCGCGGCATCGCCTACATGTTCACGATGATGAACGAGGCGCGTCTCGGCGTGGGCATGGGCGCGGTGTCGCTCGGCTATACCGGCTATCTCAAGTCGCTCAAGTACGCCCGCGAACGCCCCCAAGGCCGCCCGGTCAGCGCCAAGGATCCGGCCGCCCCGCAGGTGCCGATCATCGAGCACGCCGACGTCAAACGGATGCTGTTGGCGCAGAAGGCCTATGCCGAAGGCGGCATGGCGCTGCTGCTGTACTGTAGCAAGCTCGTCGACCTGCAGGAGACCGCGCAGAGCGACGAGGAACGCGACCGCGTGTCGCTGCTGCTCGACATGCTGACCCCCGTCGGCAAGAGCTGGCCGTCGCAGTGGTGCCTGGCCGCCAACGATCTGGCGATCCAGGTGCACGGCGGATACGGCTACACCCGCGAGTACGACGTCGAGCAGCACTACCGCGACAACCGGCTCAACCCGATCCACGAAGGCACATACGGGATCCAGAGCCTGGACCTGCTGGGCCGCAAGGTGCCCATGCGCGGCGGGGCCGGGCTGGCAGCGCTGGGCGCCGAGATCGGTGCGACGGTCGAGCAGGCCGCCGCGCTCGGCGGTGAAATCGCCGCGCAGGCAACACAACTCGACGCCAGCTGGCAGCGGCTGGTCACGGTCACGGCCGAGATGTTCGCGCCCGGTGACGTCGACGCCGCGATGGCCAACAGCGCGATCTACCTCGAGGCGTTCGGGCACATCGTCGTCGCCTGGATCTGGTTGCAGCAGGCGCTGGCCGCCCACACCCGCACCGGCGACTTCTACGACGGCAAACGTCAAGCAGCGCAGTACTTCTTCCGCTACGAGTTACCTAAGACGGCGCCGCAACTGGATCTCCTCGCCGCCTTGGACCGCACCACGCTCGACATGCGCGACGAGTGGTTCTGAGGACTACTCGAACCGGATTACCTGGCGCACCGCGGCACCGTCGGCGAGTCGATCCATGCCGGTGTTGATGCCGTCGAACGGAATCGTCGACGACACCAGCGACTCCACCGGCAGCCGGCCCGCCCGCCACAGCTCCACGAACAGCGGGATGTCGCGCGACGGCACCGCCGATCCGAGGTAACTGCCGATCAGCGACCGCCCCTCGGCGACAAAACCCAACGGCGACAACGTGACCCGCGCGTCGGGGCGGGGCAGACCGACCGACACCGTGCGGCCGCCGGCCGCGGTGAGGTCGACGGCGGTCTCGAGCGCAGCGGGATGGCCCGCCGCCTCGATCACCACCTCGGCCTTCAGGCCGCCGTCGCGCGCCTGCTCGGGCGTGTAGACCGCGTGGGCGCCGGACTGCCGGGCCCGGTCGAGTTTGTCGGGCACCTGGTCGACGGCGGCGACGCGGACATCGTCCTGCGCGAGCGCGGTGAGCACCGCCGCCATGCCCACCCCGCCGAGACCGACCACGGCGACCGTGCTGCCGGGCCGGGGACGGCCCGCGTTCACCACGGCGCCACCGCCGGTGAGCACCGCGCAGCCGAGCAGCGACGCCACCACGGCGGGCACGTCGTCGGGCACCGGCACCACCGAGCGGCGGTCGACCACGGCGTGGGTGGCGAAGCCCGACACCCCGAGATGGTGGTGCACCGGTACGCCCTGGCGCGACAGGCGGCGCTCACCGGTCATCAAGGTGCCCGCATTGTTGGCGGCACTGCCCGGTTCGCACGGAGTCAGACCATCGGTGGCACACGCCGCGCAGACACCGCACCGCGGCAGGAACGTCATCACGACCCGGGTGCCGACCTGAACGTCGGACCCGCCCCCGCCGACCTGCTCGACGACGCCGGCGGCCTCGTGACCCAGCAGCATCGGCACCGGCCGCACCCGGTTGCCGTCGACCACCGACAGATCGGAGTGGCACAGCCCGGCGGCCTCGATGCGCACCAGCAGCTCACCGGCGCCGGGCGGGGCCAGGTCCAGTTCCCCGACCGACAGCGGCCGCGACTCGGCGTACGGCCGCTCGCGGCCGATCTCCTCGAGGACAGCACCGCGGATCTTCATGACCACCAGATTGCCCCTCCTGTAAGACTGCTGCCATGGCCGAGCCTGACATCTGCCCGTCGGAATTCCCGGTGCACTGGCCGGTGACCACGCGGTGGGCCGACAACGACATGTTCGGACACCTCAACAACGCGGTGTACTACGCGCTGTTCGACACCGCGATCAACGGCTGGATCAACACCACCGTCGGCATCGACCCCCTGGCCGTGCCGTGGCTGGGCGTGGTCGCCGAATCGGGCTGCCGGTACCTGGCCGAACTCCGGTTCCCCGAACCGCTTTCGGTGGGCCTGTCGGTGGTGCGGCTGGGCCACAGCAGCGTCACCTACCGGCTGGGGCTGTGGGCGCCCGACGGGCCGGTCGCCGCGGTCGGGCACTGGGTGCACGTCTACGTCGACCGGCAGAACCGCCGGCCCGTCCCGATCCCCGACGCGGTGCTGGCCCTGCTGGAGACGGCGCAGACCGGCTGATCGTTATGCTCGTGCGATGCCGCTCGTGAGCAAGACTGTCGAGGTGGCGGCCTCCGCCGAAGCGATCATGGGAATCGTCGCCGACTTCGAGGCCTACCCCCAGTGGAACGAAGAGATCAAAGGGTGCTGGGTGCTGGCCCGGTATGACGACGGGCGGCCCAGCCAGCTGCGGCTCGACGTCGTCGTGCAGGGGCAATCGGGCACCTTCATCACCGCGGTGTACTACCCGGGCGAGAACCAGATCTACACGGTGCTCCAACAGGGCGACCACTTCGACAAGCAGGAGCAGAAGTTCTCGGTCGTCTCGATGGGCCCGACGTCGCTGCTGACCGTCGACCTCGACGTCGAGACCAAGCTGCCGATCCCCAAGCCGATGGTGAAGAAGGCGATCGGCGACACGCTGGACTACCTGGCCGACAACCTCAAGGCCCGCGCCGAGCAACTCGCCGCGACCTGACCGCTTCAGAGGTGGTCGAGGCGCGCGAGTAGGCGCTCGGCGGCGTCGGCGAACTCGTCGGCGGTCAACCGGACCACCGTGTCGACGTCGCGGCCGCGCAGCGCGGCGATCAGCTCCCGGTGCCCGGCCACCGCCGAGGCGCCCCACCGCGGATCGCCCGCGTAGAGCTGTCCGGGCAGGTACCGCGCGACGTGCAGCAGAAACCACGCCAGTTTGATCCGGCCGGTCGACCGGTTGAACGCGCGGTGGAACGCGAACTCGGCGGCGGTGATCTCCTCGGTCGCGTGCCGGGCCACCGCGTCGGCCAACTCGTCGTTGAGCCGCTGTAGTTCGTCGATCTGCTCGTCGGTGATCCGCTGGGCCGCGGCCGCGGCCAACTCCTTGGCGATGGTGGCCTGCAGCCAGAAGATGTCCTCGACGTCGGCGCGCGACAGCGGGACCACGACGTGACCGCGGTTGGGCTCCAGCGCCACCATGCCCTCGCCGCGCAGTGTGCGCAGCGCCTCGCGCACCGGCGTGATGCTGACCCCGAGCGCGGCGGCGGTCTCGTCGAGCCGGATGAACGTCCCCGGCCGCAGCGCGCCGGTGACGATGTCGACGCGCAGCCGGTTGGCCACCTCGTCGGACAGCTGTTCACGCCGGACGCGCCGCTTGCGGTGGGTCGCGGCCGGTGTGTTCACGGTGCTCTCCGGTCCTTTCGAGCGCTTGACGAAATACTTGTCGCCGAACCGCCGAGGCCATAGTGTGACCGGGGCGACAACATATTTGATCAAATATCAACCGACCCGCAACCCCAGATGGAGCACTTCGACGTTGCTTGAGCCGGACCCGACCGCCCAGCCGTACCTCGCCCGCAGGCAGAACTGGACCAACCAACTCGCCCGCCACGCCCTCATGCAGCCCGACGCCACGGCGTTGCGCTACCTCGGGCGCACCATCACGTGGCGCGAACTCGACGAGCGGGTCAGCGCGCTGGCCGGCGCCCTGAGCCGGCGCGGCGTCGAATCCGGCGACCGGGTGCTGATCCTGATGCTGAACCGCACCGAGTTCATCGAGTCCTTCCTCGCGGTCAACAAGCTCGGCGCGATCGCGGTCCCGGTCAACTTCCGGATGACCCCGCCCGAGATCGCGTTTCTGGTCAACGACTGCCAGGCCAAGGTCGTCATCACCGAGGCCGTGCTGGCCAACGTCGCGACCGCGGTGCGCGACCTGGACGCGGCCCTGAGCACGGTCATCGTCGCGGGCGGGGCGACCGAGCAGAACGTGATCGGCTACGACGACTTGATCGCCGAACCGGGTGAGCCCGCCGCAGTCGTCGACATTCCCAACGAAGCGCCGGCGCTGATCATGTACACCTCGGGCACCACCGGACGCCCCAAGGGCGCGGTGCTCACCCACACCAACATTTCCGGTCAGGCGCTGACGTTCCTGTTCACCAACGGCGCCGACCTCAACCACGACGTCGGCTTCATCGGGGTTCCGCTGTTCCACATCGCCGGGATCGGCAACATGATCCCCGGCCTGCTGCTGGGCCGGCCGACCGTGCTCTACCCGCTGGGCGCGTTCAACCCCGACGAACTGCTCGACGTCCTCGAGGCCGAACAGGTCACCGGCATCTTCCTCGTGCCCGCGCAGTGGCAGGCGGTGTGCGCCGCACAGCGGGCCCGGCCGCGGCAACTGCGGCTGCGCGTGCTGTCGTGGGGCGCCGCCCCGGCCTCGGACACCCTGCTGCGGCAGATGGCCGAGACCTTCCCGGGCAGCCAGATCCTGGCCGCGTTCGGCCAGACCGAGATGTCGCCGGTGACCTGCATGCTGCTCGGCGAGGACGCGATCAGAAAGCTCGGCTCGGTCGGCAAGGTGATCCCGACCGTGGCCGCGCGCGTCGTCGACGAAGACATGAACGACGTCCCGGTCGGCGAGGTCGGCGAGATCGTCTACCGCGCACCCACGCTGATGGCCGGCTACTGGAACAACCCGCAGGCCACCGCCGAGGTGTTCGCCGGTGGCTGGTTCCACTCCGGGGACCTGGTCCGCAGGGACGAGGACGGTTACGTCTGGGTCGTCGACCGCAAGAAGGACATGATCATCTCCGGCGGCGAGAACATCTACTGCGCCGAGGTGGAGAACGCGCTGGCCGCGCATCCGGCGATCGTCGAGGTCGCGGTGATCGGTCGTCCCGACGAGCGCTGGGGTGAGGTGCCGGTCGCGGTCGTCGCATTGAACACCGGCGCGCTCGGCGCCGGCGGCGAAACCGATCTTGAGCTGCGTGATCTTGACGAATTCCTCACCGAGCGGCTGGCCCGCTACAAGCACCCCAAGGCGCTCGAGGTGGTGGAGGCGCTGCCGCGCAACCCGGCCGGCAAAGTCCTCAAAACCGAACTCCGTACGCGATTCGGCGCCGCAAAATCCGTTGACGCCGGCGAAAGTTCCGCTGCGCCAACGGTTTCTACTGCCGCACAGGAGAATTGAGTGCCCGGATCTCGTTTGCTAACGGTTACGTGCTCAATCCGCCGGATGCCCTGCACGCGACGAACGGCATCGGGTACATTCCTGTGGTCCGTCTTACTACCCACCGGTAGGGAGACGGCACTCACAACTGCTAGGTCGGGGCAAGGAGGGGTCGTGCGACTGGGGCTGCCGTTGAATCGCGACAGTCGCCGTTGCGCCGCGGGAGCACCCTGGTGACGGCGTCGACCGGCGTGGCCGGTTACGTACGGGACCAGGTCCGGCCGGGCCTCGAGGCGGTCGGCGGGTTCGTGCGCATGTGCGTGCTCGTCGCGAAAGCGTTGTTCAAGCCGCCCTTCCAATGGCGCGAGTTCATCCTGCAGAGCTGGTTCCTGATGCGGGTGGCGTTCCTGCCGACGCTGGCGGTGTCCATCCCGCTGACCGTGCTGCTGATCTTCACGCTCAACATCCTGCTGGCCGAGTTCGGCGCCGCCGACGTGTCCGGCGCCGGCGCCGCGATCGGCGCGGTCACCCAGCTCGGGCCGCTGGTCACCGTGCTCGTCGTCGCCGGGGCCGGCTCCACCGCGATCTGCGCGGACCTCGGCGCGCGCACCATCCGCGAGGAGATCGACGCGCTCGAGGTGCTCGGCATCGACCCGATCCACCGGCTGGTGGTTCCCCGCGTGGTGGCCTCCACCTTCGTCGCCGTGCTGCTCAACGGCGCGGTCATCACCGTCGGCCTGGTCGGAGGGTTCATCTTCGGCGTCTACCTGCAGAACGTCTCCGCGGGCGCCTACGTCTCGACGCTGACCCTGATCACGGGTCTGCCCGAGGTGATCATCTCGATCATCAAGGCCGGCACGTTCGGTCTGATCGCCGGTCTGGTCGGCTGCTACCGCGGCCTGACCGTGGCCGGCGGCGCCAAAGGCGTCGGCACCGCGGTCAACGAGACGCTGGTGCTCTGCGTGATCGCGTTGTTCGCGGTCAACGTCGTGCTCACGACGATCGGTGTCCGGTTCGGAACGGGGAGCTGACGTGTCGACGACAACGGTCCTGCGTTCTCGGTTCCCGCGGGGGTTCTCCCGCGCACAGAACGTCGCGTCCGCGCCCGCCCGGTTCCTCGAGAGCGTCGGGCACGTCGCATGGTTCGTCGTCACCGCGATCGGATCGATCGGTCACGCGCTGCGCTACTACCGCAAGGAGACGCTGCGCCTGATCGCCGAGATCGGCATGGGCACCGGCGCGATGGCGGTGATCGGCGGCACCGTCGCGATCGTCGGCTTCGTCACCCTGTCGGGGTCGTCGCTGGTGGCCATCCAGGGTTTCGCCTCGCTGGGCAACATCGGGGTCGAGGCGTTCACGGGCTTCTTCGCCGCGCTGATCAACGTGCGCATCGCCGCCCCGGTCGTCGCAGGCCAGGCGCTGGCGGCCACCGTCGGCGCCGGCGCCACCGCCGAACTCGGCGCCATGCGCATCAGCGAAGAGATCGACGCGCTCGAGGTGATGGGCATCAAGTCGATCTCGTACCTGGTGTCCACGCGGATCATGGCCGGCTTCATCGTGATCATCCCGCTCTACGCGATGGCGATCATCATGAGCTTCCTGTCCGCGCAGGTCACCACCACGATCTTCTACGGCCAGTCGATCGGCACCTACGAGCACTACTTCCGCACGTTCCTGCGTCCCGACGACGTGTTCTGGTCGTTCATCCAGGCGGTCATCATCTCGGTCATCGTGATGCTCAACCACTGCTACTACGGCTACTTCGCCAGCGGCGGCCCGGTCGGCGTCGGCGAGGCGGTCGGCCGCTCGATGCGCGCCTCGCTGGTCGCGATCGTCTGTGTCGTCCTGTTCGCCTCGTTGGCGCTCTACGGCGTCGACCCCAACTTCAACCTCACGGTGTAGCGATGACGGCCCCGCTGAACAACCCGCGCACCCCGCCGTACAAGCTGGCCGGCCTGGTGCTGAGCCTGCTGACGATCGTCGCGATCGTGCTGGTGTACTTCCAGTTCCGCGGCGACTTCCTGCCCCGCGAACAGCTGACGATGATCTCGGCGCGGTCGGGCCTGTCGATGGACCCCGGCGCGAAAGTCACCTACAACGGGGTGGAGATCGGCCGGGTGGCCACGGTCGACGCCGTCGACGTCGGCGGTGAACCGCGCGCCAAGATCATCCTCGACGTGGACCCCAAGTACATGCGGCTGATCCCGAAGAACGTCGACGCCAGCATCGACGCGACCACGGTGTTCGGCAACAAGTACATCAACTTCTCGTCGCCGGAAAACCCGACACCGCAACGCATCACGCCCGATGACGTGATCGACGTGACGACGGTGACCACCGAGTTCAACACTTTGTTCGAGACAGTCGTGTCGCTCTCCGAGCAGGTCGACCCGATCAAGCTGAACCAGACGCTGTCGGCGACCGCCGAGGCGCTCGACGGACTCGGGGACCGGTTCGGCCAGTCGATCATCAACGGCAACGAGATCCTCGACGAGATCAACCCGCGGATGCCGCAGATCCGCCGCGACAACCAGCTGCTCGCCGACCTCGGCGAGACCTACGCCAACGCCGCGCCCGACCTGTTCGACGGCCTGCAGAACGCGGTCACCACCGCGGCCACGCTCAACGAGCAGCAGGGCAACATCGACCAGGCACTGATGGCCGCGATCGGGTTCGGCAACAGCGGCGGCGACGTGTTCGAGCGCGGCGGTCCGTACCTGGTGCGCGGCGCCGAAGACCTGCTGGTGGCGTCGAAGATCCTCGACGAGTACAGCCCCGCGCTGTTCTGCACCATCCGCAACTTCCACGACGTGGAACCGAAAGTGGCTGCGTCGCTGGGTGGTAACGGCTACTCGCTGCGCACGCTGTCGGAGCTGATGGGCGCGGGCAACCCCTACGTCTACCCGGACAACCTGCCGCGGGTGAACGCCCGCGGCGGCCCCGAGGGCCGGCCCGGCTGCTGGCAGCCGGTGACCCGCGACCTGTGGCCGGCGCCCTACCTCGTCATGGACACCGGTGCCTCGATCGCGCCGTACAACCACTTCGAACTGGGCCAGCCGATCCTGATCGAGTACGTCTGGGGTCGCCAGGTTGGGGAGAACACGATCAACCCATGAAAATCACCGGAACCGCCATCAAGCTCGGCGCCTTCTCGCTGGTGCTGTTGCTGTTCACCGCGATCATCATCGTGGTGTTCGGTCAGGTGCGATTCGACCGCACCACCGGCTACTCGGCGATCTTCTCCAGCGCCAGCGGACTGCGCTCCGGCCAGTTCGTCCGCGCGTCGGGCGTCGAGGTCGGCAAGGTCTCCAACGTCGAGCTGGTCGAGGGCGGGTCGCAGGTCAGGGTCGAGTTCAACGTGGACCGCTCACTGCCGCTGTTCGAGGGCACCACCGCGCAGGTCCGCTACCTCAACCTCATCGGCGACCGGTACCTGGAACTCGAGCGCGGCGACAGCGACCGGCGGCTGCCGGGCGGCGGCACCATCCCGATCGAGCGCACCCAGCCGGCGCTCGACCTCGACGCGCTGATCGGTGGGTTCCGGCCGGTGTTCCGGGCGCTGGACCCCGAAAAGGTCAACACCATCGCCCAGTCGATCATCACGGTGTTCCAGGGTGAAGGCGGCACGATCAACGACATCCTCGACCAGACCGCGTCGCTGACCTCGGCGCTGGCCGACCGCGACCGTGCCATCGGTGAGGTCATCCGCAACCTGAATACCGTGCTGGACACGACCGTTCGTCATCAGCAGGAGTTCGACGAGACCGTGCAGGACTTCGAGAAGCTGATCACCGGGCTCAACAACCGGGCCGATCCGATCGCGGACTCGGTCGCCGAGATCAGCGACGCGGCCGGTACGGTCGCCGACCTGCTGGCAGACAACCGGCCGCTGCTGCAGAGCACCGTCGGACATCTCGAGGCCGTGCAGCAACCGCTGGTCGACCAGAAAGACGGGCTCAACGACTTGCTCACCCGGTTGCCAACCGCGTTCAAGATCATCGGCCGGGCAGGCGGTATCTACGGTGACTTCTTCAACTTCTACGCCTGCGACATCTCGCTGCGGCTCAACGGCCTGCAGCCGGGTGGCCCGGTGCGCACCGTGAAACTGTTCAGCCAGCCGTCGGGTAGGTGCACGCCGCAATGAGGACGCTCGAGGGATCGAACCGCATCCGAAACGGGTTGATGGGCATCATCCTCCTGGTGGTCGCGATCGGTGTCGGGCAGAGCTTCGCCAGCGTGCCGATGCTGTTCGCGACGCCGACGTACTACGCGCAGTTCTCCGACACGGGGGGCATCAACACCGGTGACAAGGTGCGCATCGCCGGCGTCGACGTCGGCCTGGTGCGCAGCATGGAGATCGACGGCGACAAGGTGCTGATCGGCTACTCGCTCGACGGCACCCAGATCGGCACCGAGAGCCGCGCGTCCATCCGCACCGACACCATCCTCGGGCGGCGCAACATCGAGATCGAGCCGCGCGGCTCGGACCCGTTGCGCGCCAGCGGTGTGCTGCCGCTCGGCCAGACCACCACGCCGTACCAGATCTACGACGCGTTCTTCGACGTGACGAAGGCGGCCTCGGACTGGGACACCGAGACGGTCAAAGAGTCGCTGAACGTGTTGTCCGAGACCATCGACCAGACCTCACCGCATCTGAGCGCCGCGCTCGACGGGGTGGCGCGGTTCTCCGATACCATCGGCAAGCGCGACGAGGACATCAAGAAGCTGCTGCGCAACGCCAACCAGATCGCGGGGATCCTGGGCAGCCGCAGCGAGCAGATCAACCGGTTGCTGGTCAACGCGCAGTCCCTGCTCGGCGCGATCAACGAGCGCAACTACGCGGTGAGCATGCTGCTCGAGCGGGTGGGCGAGTTCTCGGCGCAGGTCAAGGGATTCATCGACGACAACCCGAATCTGAACCGGGTGCTCGAGCAGTTGCGCGTCGTCTCCGACGTGCTGCGCGACCGCCAGTACGACCTGATGGACACGCTGACCACGGTGGCCAGCTTCGTCGCCTCACTCGGTGAGGTGGTCGCGTCCGGGCCGTACTTCAAGGTGATGCTGGTCAACCTGCTGCCGGGCCAGATCCTGCAGCCGTTCGTGGACGCCGCGTTCAAGAAACGCGGAATCGACCCCGAGAAGTTCTGGCGCGACGCCGGTCTGCCCGCCTACCAGTGGCCGGACCCCAACGGCCAGGGCTTCGAGAACGGCGCGCCGCCGCCGTCGCCGGCCGCCATCGAGGGCACCCCGGAGAACCCGGGCCCGGCCGTGCTCAAGGGCTCGCCGTGCTCGTACACCCCGCCTGCCGACGGACTCCCGCGGCCCGGCGACCCGCTGCCGTGTGCGGACCTGTCGGTCGGACCGTTCGGTGGTCCCGCGTACGGTCCGCCGAACGTGGCGACCTCGGACCCGAACGTGCACGGCCCGCAACCGTCACCGGGTGTGCCCGCCGCGGCGATCCCCGGTCAGCTGCCGCCGAATGTGCCTGGCGCACACGGACAGTTACCGCCCGCCCCGCCCGGTGCGCGCACCGTGCCGGTCGGGCAGGACCCTTTGCAGCCCCCATTACCCCCCGACTTCACCCCCGGCATCGCCCCGCTTCCACCGGCGCTGCCCGCACCGGCGGTGCCGGGACCGGGCCAGCAACTGGCGCCTGCCGGTCAGCCACCACTGCCGGGCAATCCGCCGTTCCTCCCACCGGGTTCGCAGCAGGGATAGGGGGATAGCAGATGTCGACAATCTTCAACGTCCGAAGCCTGAAGCTGCCGAACGTTTCTCGCGCGACGATCATCATCGGCGCACTGATCGTGGTGCTCGCACTGGTGGCGGCCTTCGTCGGCTACAACCTGTACAAGAAGCTGACGACGAACACCGTCGTCGCCTACTTCAGCGACACCCTGGCGCTGTATCCCGGCGACAAGGTGCAGATCATGGGTGTGCGGGTCGGCTCGATCGACAAGATCGAACCGGCCGGCGACAAGATGAAGGTCACCTTCCACTACGAGAACAAGTTCAAGGTGCCCGCCAACGCCACCGCGTCGATCCTGAACCCCAGCCTCGTGGCCTCGCGCACGATCCAGCTGTCCCCGCCCTACACCGGCGGCCCGTTGCTCGAGGACGACGCGGTGATCCCGCTGGACCGCACGCAGGTGCCGGTCGAGTACGACGAGCTGCGCGACTCGATCAGCCGGATCCTGACCGACCTGGGCCCGACGCCGGAGCAGCCGAAGGGCCCGTTCGGCGACATCATCGAGTCCGCGGCCGACGGCTTCGCCGGTAAGGGCAAGCAGCTCAACGCGACGCTGAACAACCTGTCCGAGGCGCTGTTCGCGCTCAACGAGGGCCGCGACGACTTCTTCGGCGTGGTCAAGAGTCTGGCCCTGTTCGTCAACGCGTTGCACCGCAGCGATCAGCAGTTCGTCGCGCTCAACAACGACCTGGCCGAGTTCACCAACGCGTTCACCAACACCGACCGCGAGGTCGCCAACGCGCTGCGTGACCTCAACCAGCTGTTGAGCACGACTCGCGCCTTCCTCGACGAGAACGCCGAGGTGCTCACCCACGACATCAACAACCTGTCGGAGGCGACAACCGCGATCCTGCAGCCCGAACCGCGCAACGGCCTGGAAACCGCGCTGCACGTGTTCCCGACGCTGGGCGCGAACCTGATGAACATCATCTCGCCGAACACCGGTGGCGTGATGAGCATCCCGGTGATCAACAACTTCGCCAACCCGCTGCAGTTCGTGTGCAG
Source organism: Mycolicibacterium flavescens (assembly GCF_001722335.1). Lineage (GTDB taxonomy): Bacteria > Actinomycetota > Actinomycetes > Mycobacteriales > Mycobacteriaceae > Mycobacterium > Mycobacterium flavescens. Next base: position 63,813 of record NZ_MIHA01000014.1, on the reverse strand, counting down.
TTCGATCCAGGCCGGCAGCCGGCTCGGCTATCAGGAGTCGGCGGAGATGTGCGCGCAGTACCTGGCGCCGATCCTCGATGCGATCAAGTTCAACTTCCCGCCGTTCGGCCTCAACCAGTTCACCTCGGCGCTGACGCTGCCCAAGCAGATCGCCTACTCCGAACCGCGGCTGCAGCCCCCGCCCGGGTACAAGGACACGACGGTGCCCGGCATCTGGTCGCGCGACACGCTGTTCTCCCACGGCAACCACGAGCCGGGCTGGGTTTCGGCACCGGGCATGCAGGGCGTCGAGGTGCAGCCGTTCACCGCGAACATGATGACCCCGGAGTGCCTGGCCGAACTGCTCGGCGGGCCCAACTGCGTCGTCCCGGCCGCGCCGCCGGCGTTCGGCACCACCCGCGGCGGCAACCTGCCCGGTCCGCCGAACGCGTTCGACCAGAACAACCCGTTGCCCCCGCCGTGGTACCCGCAGCCGGGTCCGCCGCCGCCACCGGCACCGGGCGTCATCCCGGGCGATCCGGGCGGTGCGGCGCTGGCCGGTCCGGTGCCCGCGCCCTACGTCGGTCCGCCCGCACCGGCGGCCCCCGCCCCGGCCGGGCCGCCGCTACCCGCAGAGGCAGGTGTGCGATGAGTAGGTGGCGCAGGGTGGCGCAGCGAGTGCTGGCGATGGGCGCCGTGGCGCTCGTGCTGAGCTCGTGCAGTTCGTGGAAGGGCATCGCGAACGTCCCGCTGCCGGGCGGTCCGGGCACCGGGTCGAACAGTATGACGATCTACGTGCAGATGCCGGACACGTTGGCGCTCAACGTCAACAGCCGGGTCCGCGTCGCCGACGTCTACGTCGGGCGGGTGCGTGCCATCGAGCTGAAGAACTGGGTGCCGACGCTGACGCTGGACCTGGAGCCGGGAATCGAGCTTCCGCGAAACGCGTTGGCCCGCATCGGCCAGACCAGCCTGCTCGGGTCCCAGCACGTCGAGCTGGACACCCCGGAGGACCCGTCGTCGGAGGCGTTGCGCTCCGGGGACACGATCCCGCTGGAGAATGCGAGCGCCTACCCGTCGACCGAGCGGGTGCTGGCCAGCATCGCGACGATCCTGCGCGGCGGCGGGGTGCAGAACCTCGAGGTCATCCAGACCGAGATCTTCAACGTGCTCAACGGCCGGGCCGACCAGATCAAGGAGTTCCTCGGCAAGCTGGACGTCTTCACCGACGAACTCAACCAGCAGCGCGCCGACATCACCCGCGCGATCGACTCCACCGACCGGCTTCTGTCGATCGTCGCCCAGCGCAACGACACGCTGGACCGGGTGCTGACCGAGTTCCCGCCGCTGATCAAACATTTCAACGAGACGCAGGCGCTGTTCACCGACGCGGTCGTGGCGCTGGGCCGGATCAGCAAGGCCGCCGACGACGCGCTGGCGCCGGCGAGCGACAACCTGAACACCAACCTGCAGAACCTGCAGCGGCCGCTCAAGCAGCTGGGCCGGGCGTCGCCGTACCTGATCGGTGCGCTCAAGCTGATGCTGACCGCGCCGTTCTCGATCGAGAACGTGCCGAAGGTGGTCCGCGGCGACTACCTGAACGTGTCGCTGATGGTCGACCTGACCCTGTCGGCGATCGACAACGGCATCCTCACCGGCACCGGCGTCTCGGGCATGCTGCGCGCGCTCGAGCAGGCCTGGGGTCGCGACCCGGCGACGATGATCCCGGACGTCCGGTTCACGCCGAACCCGCACAACGCACCCGGCGGTCCGCTGGTGGAAAGGGGTGAGTGAGCGGTGCTGACCCGGTTCATCAAGATTCAGCTGGTGCTGTTCACGATCCTGACGGTCATCGCGCTCGTCGTGCTCGGCTGGTACTACCTGCGGATCCCGAGCATGGTCGGCATCGGCCAGTACGAGCTCAAGGCCGAACTGCCCCGCTCGGGCGGTCTGTACGGCACGGCCAACGTCACCTACCGCGGCACCCAGATCGGCAAGGTGACGTCGGTCGAGCCGACCGAGCGTGGCGCGCTGGCGGTGATGAGCATCGACGACCGCTACAAGATCCCCTCGGACGCGTCGGCCAACGTGCACTCGGTGTCGGCTATCGGCGAGCAGTACCTGGACCTGGTCTCCACCGGCAACCCCGGCACCTACCTGGAGCCGGGGACGACGATCACCAACAGCACCGTGCCCAGCGAGGTCGGGCCCGCGCTCGACGCCGCCAACGAGGGCCTGGCGGTGCTGCCGAAGGAGAAAATCGACGCTCTGCTGACCGAGACGTCGCAGGCCGTCGGCGGGCTGGGCCCGGCGCTGCAGCGGCTGGTCGACTCGACCACCGCGATCGCGCAGGGCTTCCAGGAGAACCTGCCGCAGGTCAACGACATCATCGAGAACGCGGCGCCGATCCTCGACAGCCAGGTCCGCTCCGGCGACAACATCGAGCAGTGGTCGCGCAACCTCAACGTGATCGCTTCGCAGTCGGCCGAACAGGACGCGGCGCTGCGCAGCGGGCTGCAGCAGGCGCCGCCGACGCTGGACCAGCTGAACTCGGTGTTCGGCGGGGTGCGCGAGTCGCTGCCGCAGACGCTGGCCAACCTCGCGGTCGTCATCGACATGCTCAAGCGCTACAACAAGGGCCTCGAGCAGACCCTGGTGGTGCTGTCGCAGGGCAGTTCGGCGAGCCAGGCCGGCACGCTGTTCGAGGACTTGGGCCAGCTGCCGCTGGCGCTGTCGATCAACCAGCCGCCCCCGTGTCTGACCGGCTTCCTGCCCGCCTCGGAGTGGCGCTCGCCTGCCGACACCAGCATGGCGCCGCTGCCGCGCGGCACCTACTGCAAGATCCCGAAGGACTACCAGGGCAACGTGGTGCGCGGCGCGCGCAACTATCCGTGCGTCGACGTTCCCGGCAAGCGCGCGGCGACCCCGATGGAGTGCCGCAGCGAGGAGCCCTACGTTCCGCTGGGCACCAACCCCTGGTACGGCGATCCCAACCAGATCCTGTCGTGCCCGGCGCCCGGCGCCCGCTGCGACCAGGGGGTCAACCCGGGCCGCGGCGTGATCCCGGCACCGTCGGTCAACAGTGGCCGCAACCCGGCACCGGCCAGCGATCTGCCCCCGCCGAACTCGACGGCGCCGGTCAGTGATCCGCTGAGCCCGCCGGGGCAGGGCAGCGTGAGCTGCAGTGGACAGCAGCCCAACCCCTGCATCTACACTCCGGCACCGGGGCCACCCGGCTCCACGGCGGTGTACAGCCCGACCAGCGGCCAGGTGGTCGGACCTGACGGCGTGAGGTACAACGTCAGCAACTCGAGTAACCCAGGAGACGACGGATGGAAGGAGATGCTGGCACCCGCCAGCTGAACCCCACCGATGCTGATGAGACGCCCGACGAGCCGTTAGCCCCGGAGCAGGACACAGACGAACAACAGACCCCAGACGAGACCCCGGCCGCCGAGCGCAGGCCCTCGCGGATCGGCCGCGGCCTGGCCGCCGGCATCTGCGCGACGCTGCTGGCGCTGGCGGCGGCCGGCGGGGTGGCAGGTTATTTCCTGCTGAAGTCCGACCGGCAGAACCAGGCCACCGAACAGGCCGAGGCAGCCGCGCTGCAGGCCGCCAAGGACTGCGTGGCGGCCACCCACGCCCCCGACACCGCCGCGATGACTGCCGCCCAGTCCAAGATCATCCAATGCTCGACGGGTGACTTCGCCGTGCAGTCGTCGCTGTACGCCGGGGTGCTGGTCGACGCGTACCAGGCCGCCAACGTCACCGTGCAGGTGGCGGACATGCGGGCGGCAGTGGAGAAGCACAACGACGACGGATCGTTCGACGTGCTGGTCGCCGTCCGGGTCAAAGTCACCAACTCCGACACCGCCGATCAGGAGCAGGGCTACCGGTTGCGCGTGCAGATGGCGCCCGACGAGGGCACCTACAAGGTCGCCAAGCTGGACCAGGTCACGTCGTGACCACGACGTCGACCCTGGCACCGGAGGAGACGGAACCCGAACGGGCCGTCGAGGACCCGCTCGCCTCCTGGGGCGCGCGGGCCGGCGCATTCGCCATCGACGTGCTGCTCGGGTGGGCGGTACTGGCGACGCTGGCGCTGGTGGCGTTGGCCGCGCCGGTGCGCAGTTCGCTGTGGTGGAGCTACACCGTGACCGCCGCGGTGGTGGTTCTGCTGATGGCGGTCAATCGCCTTGTGCTGCCGACGATCACCGGGTTCTCGCTGGGCCGCGCGGTCCTCGGGATCGCGGTGCGTCGGCGCGGCGGGTCCGCACCGGGGGTGTGGCGGCTGCTGTTGCGTGACATCGCGCATCTGCTGGACACCGCGGCGCTCTTCGTCGGCTGGCTGTGGCCGCTGTGGGAGCGGCGCAACCGCACGTTCGCGGATCTGTTGGCGCGCACCGAGGTTCATTCCGTTCCGCGGCCGCAGCGCCAGGTGCGCAAGATCGCCGCGGCGGCGCTGGTGGCCGCGACCGTCGTGTGCGCTGCGGCGATCGCGTTGAGCTACACAGTGGTCTACCGGCATGAGCGCGCCGTGGAGAACACCCGCGCGCAGATCGCCGAAGACGGACCGCGGATCGTCGAGGAGATGCTCAGCTACCGCCAAGAGTCGCTGCAGGAGGACTTCTCGCGCGCCCAGTCGTTGACGACCGACGGCTACCGACCGCAGTTGGAAGCGCAGCAGAAAGTGGTGCAGGAGACCGGCGGTGTCACCAACGAGTACTGGGCGGTCAGCAGCGCGGTACTGGCCGCGGCGCCCGACACCGCCGAGATGCTGCTGGCCATGCAGGGTCAGCGCGGCAACAAGACCGAGGAGCTCAAGTTCATCACCGCCACGGTGCGGGTGGAGTTCGAGAAGTCCGGCGACGGCCAGTGGCGCGTCGCGAATCTCACCGTGTTGAAGAAGCCGCAGATGAATGTGCAGGGGCAATGAGCCCGCGCCGCAGAGTCGACGCCGACGAGCAGGACTACTTCGAGGTGGCGCCACCGGCGCCGCGGCGGTGGGGCCTGCCGGTGGTGGCCGTCGTGACCGCGCTGCTGATGACCGCGGCGATCACCGCGGCGGCGCTGATGCTCGTCAGCCATGAGACCGACCGGCGTGCGATGGTCCGCGACGCCGCCGCGCTGGGCTACGTCAGCGAGTTCATGACCAACTACACGACGCTGGATCCGTTCAACGCCAACGCCTACGTGGACCGGATCCTCGGGGAGGGCACCGGTGAGTTCGCGACGGCGTTCAAGGAGAAGCAGAACGAGATCCTGATCCAGGTCGCCCAGGCCGAACCCACCACCGGCAGCGTGGTGGCCGCGGGAGTGCAGCGGTGGAACGACAACGGTAGCGCCGACATCCTGGTCGCCACCAAGATCTCCACCAAGGCGCCGGACGGCAAGTCCACGGTCGAAAGCGGAAACCGCTGGGTGGCAACGGCTATCAAGGAAGGACAGCAGTGGAAGATCAGCCAGCTGATCCAGGTGATCTGACCACCGACGCTGACGAGACCCCGGCCGACGACGTCAAGGCAGCCCCGCGTCGGCGCCGTTGGTTCAAGCGCCGCACGGTTACCCCGGAGGCGGAGGAGGTGGCCGCCGAAGAGCCTGCGCCCGCTCCGAAGATGCCGATGGGCAAGGCCGCCCGCACCGCGAAATCCGAACCGGAGCAGGCCGAGGACGTTGTCGAGGAGCCGACCACAGACGGTGAGCAGCCTGAGACCGACGAGGTGACGCCGCAGGAGGTTCGGTTCGTACCGCACCGGCCTGCGGGCCGCAGGCTGACCGTCGCGGTGTTGATCGCAGCGGTCCTGTTCGTCGGCGCGGCCGGGTTCGCGGCGGCAACGCTGCAGCCGTACCTCGCCGAGCGCGCCGAGGTCGACACCAAACTCGACGTCGCACTTACCGCCGCCAGCGCGATCTCGACGCTGTGGACCTACACACCCGAGAACATGGAACAACTGCCGGAACGGTCGGCCGGATTCCTCGGCGGCGACTTCGCTTTCGAGTACCGCAAGTACATCGACGCGATCGTCGCGTCGAACAAGCAGGCACAGGTCACCAACACTACCCAGGTGCTCGGCGCCGCAGTCGAGACGCTGACCCCGACCGAGGCCTCCGCGATCGTCTACACCAACTCGGTGGCCACCAGCCCGCTGACCAAGAACATCCCGTCGCTGCGGTATCTGTCGTACCGGTTGACGATGGAGCGCCGCGACGCGAAGTGGTTGATCACCCGGATGTCGACGATCACGTCGCTGGATCTCACGCCGCAGCTGTAGCCGGTCGTGGCAGTCGAATCGCCTCTGTCGCAACGGATGACGGTCGGCTGCCTGCTGCTGCTGACGTTCGCGACCGGGTTGGTCGACGCGGTCAGCGTGCTCGAACTCGGGCACGTGTTCGTCGCCAACATGACCGGCAACGTCATCTTCCTCGGTTTCTGGCTGGTGCCGCACTCCGGCGTCGACGTCACCGGCGCGCTGGTCGCGTTCGTCTGTTTCGTTCTCGGCGCCGTGATCGGCGGCCGGCTGTCGCGGCACCTCAACGCGCAGGTCCACCGCTGGTTGGCGATCACGATGGGCTTCGAGGTCGTCATGCTGTCCGCGCTGGCGGCCCTCGCCGGCGCCGGGATCCTCGACTACCACGACAACCGCAAGCTGCTGCTGATCGGCGGGTTGGCGCTGACGTTCGGTGTGCAGAACTCGACCGCGCAGCAGTTCGGCATCCAGGAACTGTCGACCACGGTGCTGACCACGACGATTGTGCGGATCGGATTCGACAGCCGGCTGGCGGGCGGCACCGGTCAGCGCGAGCGCCTGCGGATCGGCGTGGTGCTGACGATGTGCGCAGGCGCTGCGGTCGGCGCGACGATGACGCGCTTCACCGTCGCTCCCGTGATCGCCCTGGCGGCAGCGCTGGTCGCGCTCAGCGGCGCGATCCTCTGGCACGGCAGCCGAGTTCGCCGATGACGGCCGAATTCGTCAAACGCAACCAGGCCGCCCCGGCCGGGTTCTTCGCCTGTGAAGCCGCCGGGTTGCAGTGGCTGGCGAACGCCCCCGACGGCGTCCCGTGCGCACGGGTGATCGGCTACGACGAGGCCAGCCTGACCCTCGAACACCTGCCGAGCGGGCGTCCGGACTGGGAGGCCGCCGCGGAGTTCGGAGCGCGCCTGGCGCGCACCCACAACGCGGGCGCCGACCAGTTCGGCGCACCGCCCGCAGGATGGACCGGGCCCGGCTTCTTCGGACCCCTGCAGCAGCCGCTGCCGATGTCGCTGCGCGGGCATGACTCCTGGGGTCCCCCTACGCGCGCGAGCGCCTGCGGCCGATGGCCAAGCGAGCGGCGGCACGTCTCGGCGCGGACGCGGTTGCGACGGTCGACGCGGTCGCGGATCGCTGCGAGGCGGGGGAGTTCGACGACGCCGATCAGCCGGCGCGACTTCACGGTGACCTGTGGAGCGGCAACGTCACGTGGACGCCGGACGGGGTGGTGCTGATCGATCCGGCCGCGCACGGCGGGCACCGCGAGACCGACCTGGCGATGTTGGCGCTGTTCGGGTGTCCGCACCTCGACGCGGTGCTCGACGGCTATGAGTCGGTACAGCCGTTGCGGGAGGGATGGCGCGAACGGGCGGCCCTGCACCAGCTGTATCCGCTGCTCGCACACGTCGCACTGTTCGGCGGCGGCTTCGCCCGGCAGGCGACGGGCGCGGCGCGCAGTGCGTTGACGGCGGCGCGCTGAGAGGTTGCTCGGCGCCCTGCCGGGCAGCGTCACCGCCGTCTTTGTGTTAGCAAGAATTTGCGGGTTTTTCCATACCTTCAGGTCTGGAGTGTTACGGTCACGTCAATACGAATTTGCCTCGGAAAGGATGCTCTCGTGGCCGGACGACACGGAACGCACCACAAGCGCAGCGGTCAAGCCAAGAAGTTCGCTGCGCTCGGCGCCGCCACCGCGACCGCGACCGCGCTGACAGTCACCGCCCTCCCGCTTTCGGAGCCGCTCCCGGACCCAACAAACCCCGAGGTCAGGCGTGTAGTTGACGCGCAAGTCGACCTGCTGGCCGCGATCAACCAGTGGCCGGACCCGGACCAGATCCCCGACATCACCGGCGGTTTGGGCACCGTCGGCTACGACTTCGCGCAGTTCGTCAGCGACCTGCTGCTGCGCGCCGTGGTCGAGAACTTCAACCTGGCCGCGCTTGCCGACGCCGCCGGGCTCGACCTGCCCAGCCTGCTCGGCCAGCTGGTCGGCGACCCGAACTTCCTCCTCAACGAGATCCTCGGCGGAGTCCTCGGCGCGGTCCCGATCGATCTGACGCCGGTCCTCAACACGGTCCTCGGCCCGGTGCTCGCGGGCCTGCTCGTCCCGGTGCTGGACCTTCTCGGGATCACCAATGAAGACGGTGAGGTCACGCTGCTCGGCCTGCTCGGCCTGGTCGGTCTGGACCTGAGCGACCCGCTGAACCTCGCCAACCTCGACATCCCCGGGCTCAACGTCATCACTGCCAGCCCGATCTTCACCGCGCTGAAACTGCTCGGCGTCGACCTCGGCTGGGTGCCGTCGCTGCCAAACTCGGTCGCCGACGAGATCGACAACACCCCCTACCTCGGCGTCGGCAGCCTGGACCTGGTCGCCGACCTGGTCGGCCGGATCAATGACGTGCTGTCGGAGAACCCGCTGCTGGGTGTCACGCTCGGCCCGATCCTGAGCGGTCTGGAGGCCATCCTCGACAATCCGCCGATCGACCTTCCGGACGTCGTGCACCTGCGGGTCCCGGTCACTGTCGGCATCGGGATGGGCGCGTTCGCCGCGGGCGATGCCTACCAGCAGGTGGTCGACAACCTGGCGAACCAGCCGGGTGGGCTCGGCCCGAACGCGCAGGACGCGCTGTTGGGCAGCTTCACGGTGCTTCCGCTGATCCTGCTGCAGAACCCGGGCCGCGCGAACGGCGGTCTGCTCGCCCGGATGTACCCGCTGTTCCGGCTGTTCGGCATCGACACCGTCACGCCGGACACCGAGGTGCAGCACTCCGGCGGCATCCCGCTGCTGAACACCGGGCTGTCGGTCGGCGGCGCGAACCTGATCCCGATCAAGGTCGACGGCGCGATCGAGTACGACATCCTGTCCGACTTCGCGGCATGGCCGAACCCGTTCTCGTTGTTGAACAACCTCGCTGCGGGCCTGCTGCCGACCTACATGCTGCGCGGCATCACGCTGGACACGGTCACCGAGCAGATCCTTTCGCAGCTCGACGACATCCTCGGCCCGGTGCTCGGCCCGGATCCGTTGGCGATCAACCTGTTCCTGACACTGCCGTCGGCCACGCTGCCGCTGTTGGAACCGCTGTACCTGGCCGCCGACGTCGTCAACATCGTGACGCTGGGCGCGCTGGCTCGGATGAACCCGTTCAGCCTGGTGGCCAACGCGTTGGCGCCGGCGCTGACCAGTCTGGTGAACCTCGGCTACACCGACGTCGTGTTCAACCCGGAGACGGGCGCGTACGAGCGCACGCTCACCGAAGCGGGCATCCCGACGCCGTTCTTCTCGTTCCCGAACGTGAACTGGAGCGCGGTGCCGGGCGTGGTGTTCAACCAGCTGGTGGCCGGCATCCAGAAGGAGTTCTTCAGCGGCAACCCGACCACGGGCACGCCGAACGTCATCAGCAACCTGCTCAATATCCTCGCGGGCGGCGGGCTGGGCGGTCTGCTCGGCGGCGCCCCGAGCGGCGGCGGTCTCGGCGGCGGCCTCGGCGGTCTGATCGGTGGCGGCCTGCTCGGCGGACTTGTCGGCGGGCTCGAGGACATCGTCAACGACGTGGTGGGCGGTCTGCTCGGAGGTCTGCTCGGTGGGCTCACACCGCAGGCGTCGGCGCTGCGCAGCGGGTTGGCCGAGGCGTCGTCGCTGCCTGACTCGGGCGCACGCATGCTCTCGCTCGGCACCGGTGACGAGTCGCTCGGCGGCGACGAGCTCGACGGCACCGACGGTGAGGAGAAGGACGGCGACGTCGTCGACGACAAGGCCCCGGCCGACGAGGAACCGAACGAGGAGCAGCCGGCGGAAGAGCCCGCGCAGGAAGAAGAGCCGGCAGCGGAGACGCCGCCTTCGAGTGGCGACGAGCAGGACGGCACCGACCAGGACGGCACCGACGACGAGGACGTCGTCGATGAGGACGTCGTCGATGAGGACGTCGTTGACGAGGACGCCGTCGATGAGGACGTCGTTGACGAGGACGCCGCGGATGAGGACGCCGTCGATGAGGGTGCCGCCGACGACGGTGCCGCCGACGACGAGGACGAGGGCGCAAATCTCAAGAGCGGCAACAAGTTCGGGCCCAACGACGCCAAGCAGGGCAACGATGCGTCCACCACGGCGGTCGGTGGGTCGGCTCCGCAGCAAGTCAAGGCGGACAACGACTCGAACGACGACGGTGGCGCCGACAACGACGGAGACGCGGGCGGAGCCGCTGCCTAGTTGAAGGCGAGCCAGCTGGGAAGGGCGCGTTCCCGCGAGTCGCACAGCACCTGACGGGTGTCGCACGAGCCGCGGGGAACGCCCGCACCGGTCCACATGCCGCCGGTGTCGCGGCGCAGCACGATCGACGACGATCCGCCGCCGTCGAGCAGCACCGCGGTGTCACTTCCCAACCCCCGGAACAGGTCCTGGATCTGGTCGGGGGTGTAGCTGCCGCCCTGGAAGACGTACATCTCGTCCTTGTCCCGGGCGTAGGCGATCGCGGTGCGCGCCGCGCTGGGGCCGCCGTCGTTGAGCTGACCGGTGTCGCCCGGTGCGAGCAACCCGATCCCGGCGACCGCGACGAACCGCGTGCCCTTGTCGACCAGGTCCTGGATCACCGGTGAGGCCGCGTCGTAGTCGTCGGGAGTCTTTGGCGGAACCACGTAGGGGGCGCCGCTGACCGGCATGATCATCGTCGACAGCGCCCTCCAGTGCTCGTTGCCGCCGGAGAGCCCCTGCTTACCCGCGTAGGCGATGGTGCCGGTGACCGCGGCGTTGGCCTTGCCCTGACCGCGGGTGTTGTCGACGTAGGCGCCGAGCGGTGAACTGCAGCCGGTGGTTTTCCACGAGCCGCCCTTCTGGCCGCGCACGTCGAAGAAGTTGGCGTTGATCGCGATGGTCGGCTGGCCGAGCGCCTGCCACGCCTGCAGCGGTGTGAAGATCTCCGACGCCTGCCACAGGCCCTCACCGGTCCGGGCGCGCGGATCGCGCTCGCAGCGGGACTGATACCCGCGGTGCGAGTCGACCAGCAACCGGGGCGCCAGCCGGCTGGATGCGCCTTTGATGATCATCAGGCGGCCGCCGCCGTTCGCCTCGTACCAATTGCCGCCGGCGTTGAGCATCGGCGCGGGGTGCCCGGACCCGAAGTTGTAGACCAGGTACGCCCCGCGGGTCGCGGCGATCGCGTTGGCGAGCAGTTCGCGCGCGCCCGCCGCGGCCGCCGTCGGCACACCCGCCGACGTCGACATCACCGCGCACAGCAGCAGCGCCGCAGCTGAGACCGCGAATCGCCGGATGTTTGCGGTTGTCGAGGACACCGTCGACCCTTTCGGAACGCCAGCAGAAATAGAGACACCATCAATCACACCTTGAACACTGTCAACTTTCGTCACAGCGACATCACAATCGGGTCTCGCCTGAAGAGAAGCGTTTTTTACCGGGTTAACGGGTAATCGGCCAGCGACCGCACAACAGAGGGAGCAGAAATGATCGGCACCATCCTGAGCGCGCTCGTCGTCGGGTTGATCGTCGGCGCGCTGGCTCGGCTCATCATGCCGGGCAAACAGAACATCGGCTTGATCATGACGATCGTGCTGGGCGCGCTCGGTTCGTTCATCGGTAGCTGGCTTACCTACCAGGTCGGCTACTCGAATTCCAACGGCGGCTGGGAAGTGATCCCGTTCCTGGTCGGGATCATCGTCGCAATCGTGCTGATCGCGATCTACGTCGGCATCACCGGTAAGCGCACCGGGACGCCGCGCGGCACCGCGGTCCGGTAGCTAGCGGCCGGGTGGGGCCAGTCGGTACACCGCGTCGGCGTAGTCGTCGCTGACGTAGACCGCGCCGTCGGGACCGACGGTCGCGGCGACCGGACGGCCCCACCGGGATCCGTCGTCGGCCTGGAACCCGCTGACCAGCGTCTGCTGGTCGGCGAGTTCGCCGTTGCGCCAGGGGAAGAACGCGACCTCGGGGGCGAGCGGCGGTTCACGGTTCCACGAACCGTGCACGCCGATGAGGGCACCGCTGGCGTACGGCCCGGGTAGCACGCCGTCGGTGAAGGTCATCCCGAGCGGCGCAGCGTGCGCGGGAAGGCTCTGCTCGATCGGCGGGAGCGCCGCGCAGTCGAGACGGTCACCGTCGGGGTTGGTCTGCACGTCGCGGATCAGCGGCAGATCGGCGGGTCCGCCGTCGGGATTGCAGAAGGGCCAACCCAATTCGCGACCGGGCGTCAGCCTGGCCACCGACTCGGGAGGATGGCCGCTGACGTATTCGGTGGTGACCTCTCCGGTCGCGGGGTCGGCAACGTTGTCGCGGTTGTTGACTGCGGTCCACAGTGCGCCGTCCGGAGCGACGGCCAGGCCGGTGCCGTTACGCACGCCGGTCGCGAACGGTTCCGCCGGCCCGCCGTCGGGCGGTATGCGCATGATCGAGGCGCGCGGCGGGTCGGCGTCGCGGTCCTCGGCCGAGATGTTGCCGGTCGAGCCGATCGAGAAGTAGACGCTGCCGTCGGGTCCGACGGCCACCGACTTGAGCGCGTGGGCGTAGGCGCCCTTGAGGTCGGGGCTCTTCGCGTCCGGCAGGCCGTCGGCGAGGGTGCGTCGCTGGGTCACAGCGCCGTTCACGTAGACGTACGCGTCGACCTGGTCGCTCTCTGCGACGTAGAGCGTGTCACCGACGAAGGTCAACCCGTGCGGTTGGTCGAGGCCCTCGAGCAGGGTGGTCTGGCGCGGCGGCGACGTGCCGGGTTCGAGGCGGAGGACCGTGCCCGTGCTGGGCTGGCTGACCAGCAGTGCGCCGTCGGGTGCCCACGCCATCAGCCTGGCGCGGGGAATGCGGGCCCACACCGACATCGACCAGCCGGCCGGGATCAGCGCCTTGCGTGGCTCGTCGAACGGGGCCTGCGCGAGAGCGGGGTCGACGGCGACCGTCGCGGTTGTCAGGTCTTCGGTGCTCGCTGGTGTACTCGGAGGTGGGGTGGGTGACGGTTGCTGCGGGGCCGGGCTCGTCGCGCAGGCGGCCAACACTGTCGTCGCGAGCAGGCACCCGGCAATTGCGTTACGCCGCAGCAAGACTCGCATGCATCTCCCAGACCAGGATCTCGGCTGACTCGGTCGCGGTGACGCGCTGCCCGCCCGATGCGGTGAACCGCACGGCGTCGCCCTGGTGCAGCACGCCGGCACCCTCGAGCGTGACCTCGCCGCGGGGAACGAACAGGTGCAGATACGGCGCGTCGGGCAACGCGACGCTGTCACCGGCCTGCAGTCGGGCGCCGTGCAGCGCGGCGTACTTGTTGCGGATGGCGATCGCGGCTTGGTCGCGGTGCTCGGGCATGCCCGACGCGATGGTCACCAGGCCGCCGCGCAGCAGCTCGTCGTCGATTTCGAGTTGCTGATAGCCAGGATCGATTCCCGACTCGTCGGGCACCACCCACATCTGCACGAAATGCACCGGCTCGGAATGGGATTGCTCACCGGTCAGCGTCCAGGAGTCGTTCTTCTCCGAGTGCAAGATGCCGCGACCGGCCGACATTCGTTGCGCCAGACCGGGATAGATGACTCCGGAGTGTCCGGTGGAGTCCTGATGCACCAGCGAACCGCGCAGCACCCACGTCACGATTTCCATGTCGCGGTGCGGATGGGTGTCGAAGCCTTGCCCGGGTGTCACGATGTCGTCGTTGTTGACCAGCAGCAGACCGTGGTGGGTGTTCTCGGGTTCGTAGTGGCTGCCGAACGAGAACGAATGCTTGGAGTCCAGCCAGTCGATAGTGGTCTTCGCGCGCTCGTCGGCGCGGCGGATGTCGATGGTGGGGGCGGTCATGGCGTACCTCTCGCTCTGAGGGCCCAGCCTAAGGGCGGCTACTGGACGCGACAACATAGATGATGTGTCATGTATTCCGTGTGGTTGACGGCGCAGCAGCAGCAGGTGTGGCGGAAGTATCTGGCGGCGACGAGCCTGCTGCAGACCGCGATGCACCGACAACTTCAGCAGGACTGCGAGCTGTCGCTGGCAGACTACGACGTGCTGGTCGCGCTGTCCGAACGCGGCGAGCAGCGGGTCAACGAGCTGGCCGACACGCTCGGGTGGGAGCAGAGCCGGCTGTCGCACCAGATCCGCCGGATGCGCGGCCGCGGCCTGGTGCAGCGTCGGGACAGCGGCGACGACCGCCGCGGAGCGAGTGTCTCGCTGACCGACGGCGGCCGCACCACCTTGGAGAAGGCGGCGGCGGGGCACGTCGAGTTGGTGCGGACGACGGTGTTCGAGGGTCTGTCGCCGACGCAGTTGGAGGCGTTCGGAGAGGTGCTGGACGCGATGCTCGGACGGTTGGCCGGCTGACTTTTGGCCGAGTGGCCAGTTATCGCGCGGGTTTCGCGGGATCGCGCTGCATAAGTGGCCACTCGGCGTCCTAGCCCTGTGGATAACTGTTGGCTCGTCGGGCGGAGTTGTCGGTGCCGGCGGCGACGGTCGATCCATGAGAAGCGACCAGCCGTTTCTGGGGACTGAGGCGTTGACGAGCAGGCTGTTCGGGCCACGCACACTGCTGAGTCGAAACGACCGCATCTACCGCGACGTCTACCTGTCGAAGGACGCGGAGCTGACTGCGAGCAGCAGGGCGGTCGCGGCATGGCTGTGGTCGGGACGGCAGGCGACGATGGGCGGTCTGTCCGCGGCGGCGTTGTACGAGACCGAGTGGATCGACAAGCACCTGCCCGCCGAGATGTTCCGCCGCAACGGCAAGCCGACTCGCGGGATTCTGATCCACCGCGATGAGTTGTTGGACCACGAAGTGACGTCGGCGCGGGGCATCAAGCTGACGACGCCGGCACGCACGGCGTTCGACCTGGGTCGGTGGGGACCTTACGTCGAAGCGGTCACGCGGCTGGATGCCCTCGGACGCGCCACCGGCCTGGCCCCGGCGGCTGTGGGGAACGTGATCGAGGACCACCCGGGGGTTCGAGGGTTGGTGCAGTTGCGCCGCGCGTTGGCGGTGATGGACACCGGTGCGGAGTCGCCGCAGGAGACGCGAACGCGGCTGGTGCTGATCGAGGGCGGGTTGCCGAGACCGCAGACGCAGATCTGCGTGGACATCTGGCGGATCGACATGGGTTACGAGGAGTTCAAGGTCGGCGTCGAGTACGACGGCGCCCAGCATTGGACGGACCCGTTCATCCGGGCCAAGGACATCGAGCGGCAAGCACAGTTGCAGGCACGCGGCTGGCTGATCATCCGGGTCAGTGCTGAGATGCTGCGGTTCAGGCCGCATGTGATCCTGATGCGGGTGTGCCAGGCGCTGCATCAGGCCGGCGCCGAGTGGCCAGTTGTCGCGCAAATTCTGGAGGATCTTGCTGCGTAAGTGGCCACTGGCGGGGGGTTGGGCAAGCCCAATTCTCGCGAGTGGCCAGTTGTCGCGCGGGTTTTGCGGGTTGACGCTGCTTAAGTGGCCACTGGAAGAGTGTCGGGTAGGCCCCACTTCTCGAAGCTCGTCATGTGGAACGCCACCACATGGTTGATCCCGTCACTGCCAATGGCCAGCACGTGCAACTGCAGCGGCTCGAATACACCCGTCTCCCTGTTGAGCAGGTACACCGCCGCAGCGGTTTGACCATTGGCGGTGGTCCGCAGGAACCGCATGTCCCCAGGGCCCTGCGCCGGGCAGTGCGTCTTCGACAACAGCACGATGTCCTGCGGGCCCTGGTACCAACCATCGAACGGCGGCATCTCCCAGACCGCGTCCGCGGTGAACAACTCGACCAGCTGCTCGATGTTGTAGCTCTCGAACGCATCGATGTAGCGCGTCAGCAGATCCTGCGCTTCCGCGGAGTCCGGCAGTTGCAGCCCGTCGTCCTGGCTGGGCCCGACCTCGTCGAGCTGCGCGCGGGCCCGCTGGAGCAAGCTGTTGACCGCCGCGGTGGACGAGCCGATGGCATCCGCGACCTCAGCCGCCTTCCACTGCAGCACCTCCCGCAACACCAGCACCGCGCGCTGGCGCGGTGAGAGATGTTGCAGCGCCGCGACGAACGCCAACCGCACCGACTCCCGCGAGCCCACGATGTTCGACGGGTCCGTCGAATCGTCCGGCAGCGGCTCCAGCCACGGCACCTCACCGCGCGCGACGATGTCATCGGTCGGGTCCGAACTCGGCGCCCCCAACCCCGTCGGCAGCGGCCGGCGCTGGCGGCTGTCCAGCGCCGTCAGGCAGGTGTTGGTGGCGATCCGGTACAACCACGTCCGCACCGACGATTTGCCCTGAAAGTTGTTGTACGACTTCCACGCACGCAGATAGGTTTCCTGGACCAGATCCTCAGCGTCATGCAGTGAACCCGTCATCCGGTAGCAGTGCGCCAGCAGTTCCCTGCGGTACTGCTGAGCATCGGCGAGAAAGGCGTCTGCAGCGCTGCCGTCATCGACCTCGCGGGTCAGGACCGTCATGGCGGCGAGCATAATCACTGCCTCCGACAAGCGGAACGCAACCGACAGGCTGGTGTAGGTGCCTGCCCGCTAGTCTCGCTGGGTGGCCACTACCCGCAGCGAACGCAACTTCGACGGTGTCGGCGGTGTGCGCATCGTCTATGACGTCTGGACTCCTGAGGGAGATCCGCGCGGTGTGGTCGTGCTGTGCCACGGATACGCCGAGCATGCCCGCCGCTACGACCATGTCGCGCAGCGCTTCGGCGCCGCCGGGCTGATCACCTACGCGCTGGATCTGCGCGGCCACGGGCGCTCCGGCGGCAAACGCGTCTACCTACGCGACATCACCGAATACACCGCAGATTTTCACCACCTCGTGGGCATCGCCGCCGCCGAGCATCCGGATCTGCCGCGCATCGTCGTCGGCCACAGCATGGGTGGCGGCGTGGTGTTCACCTACGGCGTCGAGCACCCCGACGACTACGCCGCGATGGTGCTGTCCGGACCGGCGGTCTACGCCCAGGAGGCGGTGTCACCGGTGATGATCGCTGTCGCCAAGATCCTCGGCAGCATCGCACCCGGGCTTCCGGTCGAACAACTGCCGACCGAGGCGGTCTCGCGCGACCCGGAAGTCGTGTCCGCCTACCTGGCCGACCCGATGGTGCACCACGGCAAGCTGCCCGCCGGAATCGCCAAGGCGCTGATCAGGGTCGGTCAGACGATGCCGCAGCGCGCCGCCGCCCTGACCGCGCCACTGCTGGTCGTACACGGTGAACAGGACAAGCTGATCCCGGTGACCGGCAGCCGTCGGCTTCTCGAATGCGTCGGTTCCACCGACGTGCACCTGAAGGTCTATCCCGAGCTGTACCACGAGGTGTTCAACGAGCCCGAACGCGATCTCGTGCTCGACGACGTCACCGCGTGGATCGAGGCGAAGCTGTGAAACCAGCCAAAACAATTGCGGTCCTGTTGATTTCGGCTCTCATACCCCTGACCGCCTGTGCGCGGGACGAGCAGGCCCAGTGGGTCGACGAAGACGTCACCTTCACCGCCGACGGGCTGACCCTGCACGGCAGCTACCGCCACTCGTCCGCCGAGACGCCCGGCCCGGCGGCCCTGCTGATCTCCGAGAGCGGCGCCACCGACCGCAACGGCGACAACCAGGTCGCCGGACCCGTCGGCAACATGCGTCAACTCGCCGAACTGCTCTCCGACCGCGACGTGGCCAGCCTGCGCTACGACAAGATCGGCACCGGCAAGACCGGCCTCGGCCCGTACGCACAGCGGCCCACCGAGGTGGTGAGCGCGGTCTACACCACCGGCGCGAAGGCCGCGGCCCGATTCCTGGCTGACCAGGCGCGCACCGACGACGCGCGCATCTCGGTCTACGCATTGGGCGAGGGCACCGTCCACGCCCTGCAGTTGGCCGGCGACACCGCCGCGGGCGCGCCGAAGATCCACTCGCTGGGCCTGTTTCAGCCGCTGCCGGGCCGCTACCTCGACATCATCACCAACCGCGTGCGGGCCAGCGCCAGCCCGGAGGCGCTGTCCACCTGGCTGACCGCGGTCGAACAGGTGCGCACCGACGGCACGGTGCCGCCGAACCTGCCCGAGGGTCTGGGCGCGGTGCTCAACCCTGGCAATGTCAACGCCGTGATCGAGGCCGACAAGATCGACCCCGTGGCGCTGGCAGCCGACGTGCCCGCGGGCACCCCGGTGCTGCTGACGTGTTCGGACTCCGACAACCAGGCCGGCTGCGACGCGATCAGACCCCTCGCCGACGCGCTGGGCCACACCGAGCTGACCCTGGTCGAACTCGAGGGCGTCAACCACGTCCTGCGCGACGACCCCACCGACAACGTCGCCAACTACGCCTCCCAGGCCCCGCTTTCTCCACAGGTGGTCGAAGCACTGGACGGATTTGTCACGGAGTAGCCCTAGTGTGGATTCGCATGAGGGCAACGGAGTGGACCGGGTATGAGTGACGACAAGATGCTGGCGCGCATCGCGGCGCTGCTGCGCCAGGCCGAGGGCACCGACAATCCGCACGAGGCGGACGCCTTCATGGCGGCAGCGCAGCGGCTGGCCACCGCGACGTCCATCGATCTCGCTGTGGCCCGGTCACATTCGGAGCAGCGCACCAAATCGCAGATGCCCGTTCAGCGCACCATCACGATCGGTAACGCCGGCACCAGGGGACTGCGCACCTATGTCCAGCTGTTCACCGTGATCGCGCTCGCCAACGACGTCAAATGCGACGTGGCGTCGAACTCGACCTTCGTCTACGCCTACGGCTTCGCCGAGGACATCGACGCCAGCCACGCGCTGTACGCCAGCCTGGTGATGCAGATGGTGCGGGCCTCCGAGGCGTACATCGCCTCGGGTGCCCACCGCCCCACCCCGACGATCACGGCGCGGATCAACTTCCAGCTGGCGTTCGGTGCCCGCATCGGCCAGCGGCTCGCCCAGGCCCGCGAAGAGGCCCGGCAGGCAGCCACCGCAGGCGCCGACTCGCAGCCCGGTACGGCAATCGCGTTGCGCGACAAGGATCTCGAGCTGCGTGACTTCTACCGGCAGACGTCCGAGGCCAGGGGTACCTGGCGGGCCACCAGCGCGACGGCGGGCTACTCCTCCGCCGCGCGGCGCGCGGGTGATCGCGCGGGACGGCAAGCCAAGCTCGGCCCCAGCACCGAACTGGCGGGCGCCCGGTCGGCACTGACAGGTCGGCGCCGCCGCACCACGTGAGCCGACGAGACACGCAGCGGGCCAAGGTCTACGCGGCCGAGGAGTTCGTGCGTGTCCTGTTCGACCGCGCCGCCGAGCGCGGTTCGCGCGCCGTCGAGTTCTTCGGCACCTCGCTGACCCTGCCGCCCGAGGCGCGGTTCGCCTCGATCGACTCGGTGCAACGCTATGTCGACGACGTGCTCGCGCTGCCCGCGGTGCGGCAGCGGTGGCCGGGGGCCGGCCCCCTGCACATCCGGGCTCGACGCGGGGCGACGGCCGCGCACTACGAGCTCAGCGACGGAGGCGCGGTCGTCGCGGTTCCCGAAGCCCACAGCCGGTGGGCGCTACGCGAACTGGTGATCCTGCACGAGATCGCGCACCACCTCAGCGCGGTGCCGCCCCCGCACGGGCCGCACTTCGTCGCCACCTTCTGCGAGCTGGCCGAGACCGTGATGGGGCCGGAGGTGGCCCACGTGTTGAGGGTGGTGTACGCGAAAGAAGGGGTGCGTTAACCGCTTTCGCGAGGAAGGTCGGTGATCTGGGCGACGACGGCGTCGATGCGCTCGCGGTCGGCCTCGATGGAGGCGCTCGCCGCGGCGAGCGCGTTCTGCAGTGCCTCGTTGAGTCGCTGCTGGACCGTCTCGACCCCGAGCCGCAGCAGGCCGTCCTCGATGAACGCCCCGATGAGGTGGTGGTGACCGTTCAGCGTCACCTCGACGGTCTCGGATTCATCTGTGGCGGTGAATGTCTGGGTGTTCATCCGGTGCAGCTGATCGTCCATGACCGACTGCAGCCGCTGGGCCTGCCGCAACACGGCGGCCACCTCGGGATGCATGTCCTCGCTCATCTGGTGTCACCGCCCTCGCCGCTGTCACCCTTGCCGGCCTCTCGGCGACGGCGGTTACCGATGACCGCCTCCGTCCACGGCCGGTCTTCGACGTAGAGATCCTCATCGGGCGCCAACCGCGCGTCGCGCTTCTTCTCCTTGCCCTGCTGCGCGCCCGCACCGTGACCCATCGGCGCCATGCCGCCGCCCATACCGCCCATCGCGCCGCCGCCACCGCCCTGTGCGGGAGCCGCGGACGCGGCGGCCGGCACCGTCGGCGCGGGTGCCACCGTCTCGGCCGTCACCGGAGCCGACATCGGGGTGGCCGGCATCCCGCCACCGCCGGCGCCCCCGCCGGCCCCGCCGCCGGCGCCGCCACCCGCACCCGAGGCCGCCGCCGGACGCAGCGACGGGTCGGTCGGCAACTTCGGGGTGGCCGGTCCGCCGGGCACCCCGGACGGTGCGCCGCCACCGGAGCCGCTGCCGCCGGACGGGGAACCACCACCGCCGCCGGACGGCGCGCCACCACCCGCGGGCGCCCCACCAGCGGCCTTCGCAGGCGCGCCCGCGGACGGCCCACCGAGGGACTGCGCCATCTTCTCGGCCATCGCCTTCGGGTCACCGGTCGGCTGCCCGCCGTCGCTGCCGCCCCCGCCCCCGGCGGTGGTGGGGCTGTCCGCACCGCGGGCCTTGGGCAACTCGGGACGCACCGGGGAGAACGTCGCGGAATTCGCGTACTGCTCACGCACCTCGTCGGATTCGCGCTGCAGCACCTCCATCCGCTTGCGGATCATCTCCATCGCCAGCTGCACCGCGGCGGCGTTCTCGGCGGTGATCTCCGCGGCGGCCTTCTTGAGGAGCTCATCGAGTTTCTGGTACTCGGCGTGGATCTCGGTGTGCCGTGACTTCGCGGAGGTGTGGGCCTCAAGGATCTTGGCCGCCGCCTCGGCCAGGTCTTCCCACGCTTCCGACAGCTGGCGCAGATGCCCGGCGAACTCGGTCATCCGGGAGAACGCGGCGTCGGCGGCCTCGCCCTCCCAGTCGCCCGGCGGCGGGCTGGGCGTCTTGTCGGCCGCCCGCTTCGAGGCCAGCGCCCACTGCAGCATGGCCGTCTTCAGCGAAGCGCCGTCGTCAGGGGAGGTGAGATCGGCCTGCGTCTTGTAGACGTCGCTGTAGCCGCCCGCGTCCAAGGCCTGCGGGGAACCGACGGGCGTCGGTGTCGGGGCCGGCGGGGTGGACGGGGCGGGAAGCGTGATCGCTTCGACCGCGGCCCTGCGCTCCGGGTTGTCCATCGCCTGCCCGTACTGCTCGTCGACCCTGCGGTACCCCTGCGCGGCGATCGTCAGCATCTCGGCGATCCGCTTGTTCTCCGCCTCGGCCCAATTCTGGAACGCCAGCAGCGATTCGGCGTTCGCGTTGAGGTTGGCCGCCGCGGCGCTGGACGACGGCAGCGCGTCCGGCGGCTGGACGGCCTCGGCAGCGGGGTTGTGCCACGGTTGGCCGTCGTCCATCTCTTTCGCTTGCCGTTCAAGCGATTCGGGCACCACTCGCTGCTCACCAGAAATGACTACACCCCCGTCCTCTCAGCCTTCGAGCGCCATCTGATAGCGGCTTTCCTCGCGCGGATTGATCAGCCGGATCGGCAACTGCCGATGGCGCGGCGTGTCGATGAAGTTGTGCCGCAGCACAACCCGCCCGACACCCGGGTGCGGTCCCAGATACGTCGTCGCGGTCGGCCACGCCACCTTGGCCACCTGCCCGATCCGTGCATTGACGTATCCCGCGAACTCGGAGAACTGCGGCAGCAGCGTGATGACGGCGCCCGCGGCCGCCGACCGCACGATGAACTGGGTGAACAGCCGGGCATCGCCGAGGTTGATGCTGACGTCGACGTCGTCGAACGGCAGGTACACCGGGTAGCGGTCCGCGGTCTCCCCGACGAGTACGCCCGCCGACCCGATCGGCAGTTCGTAGTGCCGGTCGTTGACCGGGCTGATGCCGTGCAGCGCCGCCCGCTGCCCTCCGAACAGACACGAAAACCCGCGCGGTGTCGTCGGATTCGCCAAAGTGGTCAACAACACCGTCGAGGTGGGCGCGGTCCCGGGCCGCACCCGGACCCGGGTGATCGTGTGGTCCGCCCGCGCCGACCACCACACGTCCGGCCCGCCGGGCGCACTGTAGGCGGCGGTGAACGTGCTGCGCCCCTTGATCGCCGACCACGTCTCGCGTTCGAAGCTGATCTCGGTGGCGCGGTCGAGATCGTCGAAACTGCGCAGCGGGCGTGCATCGATTCCGTTGCTGGCCAGTTGATCTGCGATCCGTGTCGCGGAGGCCACCAGGTAGCGCGCCAACCCGGCGACACCGGCCTCGCGGCGCAGCGACGACCGGCGGGTGCTCTCGGGTTCGGCGCGCAGCACGATCCAGGTGCGGCGGTTGGCCGGCGCCGGATACGGCCCGATCACCTGCTCGTAGAGCGAAATCAGGGTGGCCGGAGCGGTTTTGCCGACGCGGTAGCCGGCCGACACGACGTCGGCCTCCAGATCGGGGCAGTGCGCGGCGATCAGCTGTTCGACGAGTCGGGTGTCGACGACGTCGTCGGTGAACGCCTCACCGTTGACGATGACCGTCGGGGTGAACGGCCGCGGGACCAGTTCGATGCCGGCCACCAGATGGTCGTCGTGCCAGCGCACCGCGACGTGGTCGCCCGGCATCACGGTGGCTCCGACCGCCGGCTCGGACGGCCGGTCGGGCACGTTGCGGTGCCGTCGCCGCCAGGCGAACACCGCGGCCACCCACCCGGTGATCCGACGGCCGCGCACGGTCACCACCGACCCCAGCGCGATCAGCACCGCCAGCGTGATGCCCAGCCACAGCAGGTCGAGGCGACCGAACAGCAGAATCACGGCCGGGATCAGCACCGCCGCCCAGATCGCGTGCCCGGTCGTGAACCTCAGGCCGAACCACCCCGCCACGTCGGTCATCGGCGCCCCTGGGGACGTCGGGTCAGGGCGCGTCGGGTCAGGGCGCCCAGGCCCAGCACCACCGCCAGCACCGAACCGGCGATCACCACGGCGGTGATCGGCCCGCGGTCCGGCGGCGGGATGTGCACGGGCGGCGGGATCTCCTTGACCTTGTAGGGCGCGCGCTCGGGGCCGGCGGGCACATCCCACGTCAGCGCTGCCACCGGGTCGACGACGCCGGCGCCGACGTAGTTGTCGACGCCGCCGCCGGGATGCCGTGCGGTGGCGGTGATCCGGTTGATCACCTGCGCGGGGGTCAGTGTCGGGAACCGCTGCTTGACCAGCGCGGCCAACCCGGACACGTACGCCGCGGCGAACGACGTGCCGCTGATCGGGATCAGTCCGTCCTGGCCCTGCAGGGCGTTGACCGGGTTGCCGTCGTAGCCGAGGGCCACCAGGTTCTCGGCGGGCGCCGCCGCGTCGACCCACGGACCCGCCATCGAGAACGTGCTGGGCTGGCCGTTCTGGGCGATGCCGCCGACGGTCAGCACCAGCGGCGAGTACCAGGCCGGGCTGACGATTGTCTGCACCTCGCGCCAGCCGCGCGGATCCGACGGCACCGCCGGGTCCGGCGGCGGGTTCTGCGTGCAGTCCTGGCCGGTGTTTCCCGCGGCGATGATGATCACCGAGCCTTTGACGTGCACCGCGTAGTTGATCGCGGCGCCCAGACCGGTCTCGTCGATCGGGCGGGTCACCTTGTAGCAGGCGGCCTCGCTGATGTTGATGACCTGCGCGCCGAGGTTGGCGGCGTGCACGACGGCGCGCGCCAGGCTGCGCAGCGATCCCGCGGTCACCGTGGTGTTCGGGTCGTTGGGGTCCGGGCGCGACCCGACCGGCTGGAACGCCGAGGACGTCTGGCGCAGCGAAAGGATGCGCGCGGCCGGTGCGACCCCGACGAAACCGTCGGTCGGGGAGGGCCGGCCCGCGATGATCGACGCGGTCAGCGTGCCGTGGGCGTCGCAGTCGGACATGCCGTTGCCGGCCTGGTCGACGAAGTCGCCGCCCGGTTCGGCCGGGACCCGCGGCGAGCCGTTGACCCCGGTGTCGATCACCGCGACGGTGATCCCGGCGCCGTTGGCGAACTTCTGCGCCTCGCTGATCCGCAGATAGTCATTGGCCCACGGACGGTCGGCGAAGTTCGAGTTCGGGAACACGTGCGGTGACGAGCACGCACGGCGCAGCTCCATCGGCTGGTCGGGCCCGGTCTCGTCGGGCGGAACGGCGCCCGGGTCGATGGTCGGGGGCTCGATCGCCACGGCGGGCGGGGCCGACACCAAGGCCAGCAGGACCGCCGCCAACAGCACACCGATACGCCGCACGCGTCACGCACCCCCCGGCGCGCGAGTGTGCTGGACGATACACAGCAAACTCTTAGGTACGCGGTTGGGGCGGCAAAGTCTCACGTCAAGCCGATCGGCCGAATGCACGCAGCCAATCTTAAGCGGCTCTCGGGGGCAGCAGTTCCGCATTCTTCGGCACCCGCGCCTTCCCCCATCCGCGAAACCCGGGATCGGTGCAGCTGAAGCCCCATGGAGTGGGGTGCCGGGCAGCCGCCGGATCGCGTGCCGACCGCGAGACCGGGCTGAGCCCAGGTGTCCCGGGCTTCTCGGTGGACCGGCAGCTCGGCGGCGGATCACGGGTCGTCGCGCTGCGACCGCCGACGGCGCGTACAGCGACGACGGGCCGCGCCGGCCGGGCCGCCCCGCGGGCAGCAGGACGTCAGCGCGGAGCAACTCGAAAGGTGCTTGCTGGGCGTGCGGGCGAGGGTGGTGTCCCGCCGCGCTGATTAGGGTCGACGGTATGGCCCGCACCTACGCGACCGCCGAGACCGTCGACCTGGCCGGACTCCTCGAGTTCGTCCGCCCCCGGCACCGCATGGTGCTGACCACCTTCCGCGCCGACGGGTCGCTGCAGAGTTCACCGGTGTCCGGCGGTGTCGACGGCGCAGGCCGCATCGTGATCGCGAGTTATCCGCAGCGCGCCAAATCGGCCAACGTGCGGCGCGCCGGCCGGGCCAGCGTCGTCGTGCTCTCCGACGAGTTCAACGGCCCGTACGTCCAGGTCGACGGCGACGCCGAGGTCATCGGCCTGCCCGACGCGGTCGAACCGCTCGTGGACTACTACCGGGCGATCGCCGGCGAGCACCCCGACTGGGCGGAATACCGCCAGGCGATGACCGATCAGGGCAAGTGCCTGATCCGGGTCAGTCCGCGGCGCTGGGGTCCGGTCGCCACCGGCGGATTCCCGCCGCCTCAAGATCAGGCGCGATGACCGGGCCGGGACGAGGCGGCGACGACGACTGTGTGATAGTCAGAGCAGCACGGCCGCGTTGCGTCCGATAGCACGTCAAACTATAGTCTGGACACATGTCCAGAAGGTTCGGAGTTTCTGCGTGACACCGTTTGTCCAGCTCAGCGGCCCTGGATATCTGCACACCGTCGTGAGCTGAACATGCGCATCGCCTTGTTGTCGTATCGAAGCAAGACCCACTGCGGCGGGCAGGGGGTCTACGTCCGCTACCTCAGCCGCGGACTCGTCGAGCTGGGCCACGACGTCGAGGTGTTCTCCGGCCAGCCCTACCCCGACGGCCTCGACCCGCGCGTGCGGCTGACGAAGGTGCCGAGCCTGGACCTGTACCGGGAACCGGACCCCTTCCGCATCCCGTGGCCGAATGAGATCAAGACCTCCATCGACGCCCTCGAACTGCTGACCACCTGGACCGCGGGCTTCCCCGAGCCGCGCACCTTCAGCCTGCGCGCCGCCCGCCTGCTGGCCGAACGCCGCGACGAGTTCGACGTCGTGCACGACAACCAGTGCCTGGGCACTGGGCTGCGCCGCATCGCCGCGCTCGGACTGCCCCTGGTCGCCACCGTGCACCACCCGATCACCCGCGACAAGGTGGTCGACGTCGCCGCCGCACCCTGGTGGCGCAAGCCGCTGGTGCGCCGCTGGTACGGCTTCGCCGAGATGCAGAAGCAGGTCGCCTGCGAGATCCCCGAACTGCTCACGGTCTCCTCGACATCGGCGGCCGACATCTCCGAGGACTTCGGCGTCGCGCCGAGCCAACTGCACGTGGTGCCGCTGGGCGTCGACACCGCGGCCTTCAAACCGGCCGCCGAACGCGTGCGCAACCGCATCATCGCGATCGCCAGCGCCGACGTCCCGCTCAAGGGCGTCAGCCACCTGCTGCACGCGGTCGCCCGGTTGCGTGTCGAGCGGGACCTGGAACTGCAGCTCGTCGCCAAGCTCGAACCCAACGGGCCGACCGAGAAGCTGATCGCCGAACTGGGCATCTCCGACATCGTGCACAGCTCCAGCGGGCTGACCGACCAGGAACTGGCCGATCTGCTGGCCTCCGCCGAAGTCGCCTGTATCCCTTCGCTTTACGAGGGCTTTTCGCTTCCGGCGGTGGAGGCGATGGCCAGCGGCACCCCGATCGTCGCGAGCCGCGCGGGCGCACTGCCCGAGGTCGTCGGCCCCGACGGCGAGTGCGCGCGCTTGGTCCGGCCCGCCGACGTCGACGAATTGACCTCGGTGCTCGGCGAACTGCTCGACTCCCCACGCGAACTGGCCCGGCTCGGCGCGAACGGGCGTAAGCGCGCGCTCGAGGTGTTCAGTTGGGAATCGGTTGCCGCGCAGACGGTTGCGGTCTACGAGCGGGCTCGTCAGCGGGTGGGCGCATGCTGACCGTCGACTTCGACCGGCTCGGTGTCGGCGCGGGCACCAAGGTGATCGATGTGGGCTGCGGCGCGGGCCGGCACAGCTTCGAGGCCTACCGCCGCGGCGCCGACGTGATCGCCTTCGACCAGAACGCCTCGGACCTCAACGACGTCGACGAGATCCTGACCGCCATGCGCGCCGAGGGCGAAGCCCCGCTGTCGGCCAGGGCCGAGACCGTCAAGGGTGACGCGCTCGCGCTGCCGTACGACGACGGGACGTTCGACTGCGTCATCGCCTCGGAGATCCTCGAGCACGTGCCGCAGGACGACGAGGCGATCGCCGAACTGGTGCGGATACTCAAACCCGGTGGGGCGCTGGCGATCACCGTGCCGCGCTGGCTGCCGGAGAAGATCTGCTGGGTGCTGTCCGACGAGTACCACGCCAACGAGGGCGGCCACGTCCGGATCTACCACGCCGACCGACTGCGCGACAAAGTCCTCGCACACGGTCTGCGGCTGACGCACGTCGACCACGCGCACGCCCTGCACTCGCCGTACTGGTGGCTCAAATGCGCGGTCGGCACCGAGAACCCCGACCACGTCGCGGTCAAGGCCTATCACCGGATGCTGGTGTGGGACATGATGAGTCGGCCGTGGTTGACGCGGACGGCCGAGTCACTGCTGAACCCGTTGATCGGCAAGAGCGTCGCGCTGTATTTCGAGAAGCCGGTGGCCGACGGTGCTGACCTCTGAGATCCCCGGCGTCCCGGGCGTACTGACGCCTGCGCAGTGTCGGCAGACCGCGCAGTCCATCGCGGCGACCCAGGAGTCCACCGGCGCGCTCCCGTGGTTCGACGGCGGGCACACCGACCCGTGGGACCACGTCGAGAACGCGATGGCGCTCACCGCGGCCGGCCTGCTCGAACCGGCCCGCGCGGCCTTCGAGTGGTCACGCAGGACCCAGCGTCCCGACGGGTCATGGCCCATCCAGTTTCGCAACGGCGTGATCGAGGACGCCAACAGCGACAGCAACTTCTGCGCGTACATCGCCACCGGCGTCTGGCACCACGTGCTGGTGACCGGTGACCGGCGCTTCGCCGAGACGATGTGGCCGGTGGTCACCAAGGCCGTCGACTTCGTGCTGGACATGCAGCTCAGCGGGGGCGAAATCGCGTGGGCACGCAGCGCTTCCGGGCTCGAACCCGAGGCGCTGATGACCGGCTGTGCGAGCATCTACCACAGCATCCGCTGCGCGCTGGCGCTGGCCGACTACTTCGACGACCCCCAACCCGAGTGGGAGGTCGCGGTCGGTCGGCTCGGACACGCGATCGCGCACCACCCCGAGGCGTTCACGGTCAAGGACCGGTGGTCGATGGAGTGGTACTACCCCGTCCTGGGCGGTGCGATACGCGGCGCGGCGGCCAGGGCTCGCATCGACGAGCGGTGGGACGACTTCGTCGTACCCGGTCTGGGCATCCGCTGCGTGGATGACCGGCCCTGGGTGACCGGTGCCGAAACCTGTGAACTGGTCCTGGCTTTGGACGCGGTCGGCGACTCGGTGCGGGCCCGCGAACAGTTCACTGCCATGCACCACCTGCGTGAGGACGACGGGTCGTACTGGACCGGCCTGGTGTTCGCCGACGGCAAGCGGTGGCCCGAGGAACGCACGACGTGGACCGGCGCCGCGATGATCCTGGCCGCCGACGCACTGTCGCGCACGACGCCGGCGAGCGGCATCTTCCGCGGCGTCGACCTGCCGCGCGGTCTCGAAGGTTCCTACGACTGCGAGTGCGCCACCAGCGACCGGTAGCGCTACAGCGCCTCCCCGGCCGTCCCGGCGGTCCGTTCCAGCACCCGCATCGACCCGGTTGCCGACACTTCGCGGAAATCTCCTGTCCGCAAAGCTCTTTGGTAGATGTGGAACGGCGCCTGTCCGCCTTCGTCGGGGTTGGGGAACACGTCGTGGATGATCAGCGCGCCGCCGACCTGCACCCATTTGGCCCAGCCGTCGAAGTCGCGCTGTGCGGCCTCCTCGGTGTGCCCGCCGTCGATGAACAGCAGTCGCAGCGGAGTGCGCCACCCGCGCGCCACCACCGGTGACCGGCCGACGACCATGACGACGTGGTCATCGAAGCCCGCGGCGTCCAGCGTGCGCCGCGCGGTGGGCAGCGTGTCGAACAACCCGGTGACCGCGTCGACCATCGACTCGTCGTGGTACTCCCAGCCGGGCTGGTGCTCCTCCGAGCCGTGGTGGTGGTCGACGGTGTAGATCACCCCGCCGGTCTGCTGAGCGGCCGCGCCGAGCAGCACGGTCGATTTGCCGCAGTACGTGCCGATTTCGACGCCGACGCCGTCGGCGAGGTAGGCCACGGCGGCGTCGAACAGGGCGCGGCCCTCGTCGGCGGGCATGAAACCGGTGACCTTCTCGGCCAGGGCGAAGAGTTCCTCAGTGGTGCGCATCGACGTCCAACTTACTGATCGGCCCGCAGCGGATCGTTGCTGGTGCCCGGTTGGTGTAGTAGCGTCCGGACATGTGTCCGAAACGGCCTTGGAGTCGACTCGGCGCCGATTGACCGCCAAGCAGGCCGACACCGTCGACCGCCTCGGTCGTGCAGCTGTCGACCTCCTGCACCAGGAGGGTTTCGCCGGCCTGACCGTGCGCCGGGTGGCCGCGCAGGCCGGTGTGGGTGCGGCTACCGCCTACACGTACTTCTCCAGCAAGGAACACCTGATCGCCGAGGTGTTCTGGCGTCGGCTGGCCGGATCTCCGCCGGCCGAACACACCTCCGGTGACCCCGCCGCGCGCGTGATCGAGGTGCTCCAACACATCGCGGCCCTGGTAGCCGACGAACCGGAGTTCGCGGGCGCCGTCACGACCGCGCTGCTCGGCCGCGACCCCGACGTCGAGGTGCTGCGGCAGCGCATCGGCGCCGACATCCGGGACCGGCTGGCCGCCGCGCTCGGGCCCGGCACCGACGCCGACGTCATCGACACGCTCGAGATGCTGTACTCCGGTGCGCTGGTGCGTGCCGGGATGGGGTACGCGTCGTACAGCGACATCGCCGAACGGCTGGAGAAATCGGCCCGGTTGATCCTGGGCTGACTCAGCGTCCGCCGAGGACTGCCTCGGATGCGGTGATCGCCGGTTCGATGATGCCCCGCAGATCATGACCGTCCTCGACGAGCAGCGCGGTCAGTTCGCGCAGTCCGCCCAGGATGATCAGGGCCAGCGGGCGAGAGACCGGCGCCAGGCCGGCGCGCCGGAAGCCGGGGTTGGCGGTCAGCTCAACCAGCATGTCGGTCAGGTGCTCCATCGCGGTGCGGTGCAGCGGGTGGGCCACCGCGCCGAGCGCGGGTGCCTCGCGGATCCAGGTCAGCGTGATCGCCTGGCGCGCGGAGATGTAGTCGACGTAGGCGGTGACGGCCTGGCGGACCTGTGCGCGCCAGTCGGTTTCGGGGTCGACGGCCGCGACGATGCTGGCGATCAGGTTGTCGTTGTTGCGGCGCAGCAGTTCGATCAGGCATTCCTCTTTGCTTGCGAACTGCTCGTAGAACGTGCGCTTGGAGGTGCGGGCGTCGCGCACGATGTCGGCGACGGTGGTGTCGCGGTAGCCGCGTTCGTTGATCGAGGAGGCCAGCCCGTCGAGGAGGCGGTCCCGGAACGGGTGGTCGGCGGCGGCGCGCGCACCGTTGTCCAGTGCTGTGCTCATTGCGCCTCCCGATAGACCCTTGCGGCCGCTGGTACCAACCGGTACCGTACTACACGAACCTGCGGTACATCGTAGTACCAGAGCCTGGGAGCGTCATGAGCGAATCCGTCACCGCCGAATCGCCCATCGAGGAAATCGCGCCGCCGCGCGCGGTGCGGCTGCCGCCCCGCCCGCCGATACCGAAACCACTTCTGGCGCTGGCATTCTCGATCTCACGCCGCCGGACGGTCGCCCTGTTCGCGCGCCGATACGGGTCGGCGTTCACGCTGAACCTGCCGGTCTTCGGTCCCACCGTCGTGCTCGGCGAACCGCAACTGGCCAAGCAACTGTTCATGGCCAACACCGACGACGTCGGCAACATCCAGCCGAACCTGTCGCGGGTACTGGGCCCCGGGTCGGTGTTCGCGCTCGATGGAACCGAGCACCGGCGTCGTCGCCGCCTGCTCACCCCGCCCTTCCACGGCCGCAGCATCAAGAACTACGAGAAGATCTTCGAAGAGGAGACGCTGCGCGAGGTCGCGGACTGGCCGCAGGGTCAGGCGTTCGCCACCCTCGAACCGATGATGAGGATCACGCTCAACGCGATCCTGCGCGCGGTGTTCGGCGCCGACGGTGAACAGCTCGACGAGCTGCGCCGCATCATCCCGCCTTGGGTGACGCTGGGGTCGCGGGTCGCCTCGCTGCCGGCGCCGTCGCGCACCTACGGCCGGTTCAGCCCGTGGGGCAGGCTGGCCGAGTACCGCAAGCGCTACGACGCCGTCATCGACAGGCTGATCGACCGGGTGGCCGCAGATCCGAATCTCGATGCCCGCGACGACGTGCTGGCGCTGCTGTTACGCAGCACCTACGAAGACGGATCGGCCATGTCGCGCAACGACATCGGTGACGAGCTGCTGACTCTGCTTGCCGCCGGCCACGAGACCACCGCCTCGACGCTGGCGTGGGCGTTCGAGCGCATCACCCGGCACCCCGAGGTGCTGAAGCGGCTCGTCGAGGAGGCCGCGACCGACGACGGCGACTACCGGCAGGCCGTGCTCGCCGAGGTCCAGCGCGCCCGCACGGTCATCGACTTCGCCGGCCGGCACGTCTACGCACCGACCGTGGAGCTCGGCGAATGGGTTGTCCCGCGAGGCTATTCGATACTGGCCAGCATCTCGCTGATGCACGACCGGGCCGACGACTTCGCCGACCCGGACCGCTTCGACCCGCAGCGCCACCTCGGGACCAGGCCGTCGACCTTCGCGTTCATCCCGTTCGGCGGCGGCACCCGGCGCTGCGTCGGCGCGGTGTTCGCCAACGTCGAGATGGACGTGGTGTTACGAACAGTGTTGCGTCACTTCGAGATCGAAACCACCAGTGCACCCGGTGAAAAGGTGCACTCCCGCGGGGTGGCCTACACCCCGAAGGACGGCGGTCGCATTGTCGTGCACCGCCGCGGTACCCCGCTGACAGAGGAGGGCCGATGACCAACGCAGCCGTCACGACACCGGAGACCGTCACGCCGGGCGGGCCGCCGCCCGCCGTGCCGCTGCCCCGACCGGTGCAGATGGTGCTGATGGCGGGCTTCCGCCGCTGGTACCTGCGCAACGCGATCAAGCGCTACGGGTCGGTGTTCGCGATCAACGTGCCGTTCTTCGGGCGCAGCGTCGTCGTCGCCGACCCGGCGTTGGCGCGGCAGGTGTTTTTGGCCAGCACCGACGACCTGATCAACGTGCAGCCCAACCTCAGCCGAATCTTCGGGCCCGGTTCGGTGTTCGCGCTCGACGGCTCGGAACACCGCAAGCGCCGCAAGCTGCTGGCGCCGCCGTTCCACGGGCAGAGCATCAAGAACTACGAGAAGGTGATCGAGGAGGAGACGCTGCGCGAGACGGCGTCGTGGCCCGAGCACACCGAGTTCGCCACGCTCGAACCGATGAACCGGGTCACGCTCAACGTCATCCTGCGCACCGTGTTCGGCGCGGACGGAGCCGAACTCGACTACCTGCGCGAGATCATCCCGCCCTGGGCCAAGCTCGGATCGCGGATGGCCACCCTGCCCGAACCGTCGTTCTCGACCGGCCGCTACAGCCCGTGGGGCCGGCTGCAGTCGTTCCGCCGCAACT
Organism: Mycolicibacterium flavescens; assembly: GCF_001722335.1. Classification (GTDB taxonomy): domain Bacteria; phylum Actinomycetota; class Actinomycetes; order Mycobacteriales; family Mycobacteriaceae; genus Mycobacterium; species Mycobacterium flavescens. The sequence goes on along the minus strand of NZ_MIHA01000014.1, from coordinate 31,164 downwards.
TCGACCGCACGGTGTTCACGCTGATCGACCAGGCCGAGGCCGACCCGCGGTTCGAGGAGCGCACCGACATCCTGTCGCTGCTGCTGCGCAGCACCTACGAAGACGGCACGCCGATGTCGCGCCAGGACGTCTCCGACGAGCTGCTGACCCTGCTGGGCGCGGGTCATGAGACCACCGCGTCGACGCTGGCCTGGGTGTTCGAGCGGTTGCGACGCCACCCCGAGGTGCTGGCGCGGCTGGTCGGGGAGAACGACCGCGGCGAGACCAACGAGTACCGGCAGGCGTTTCTGCAGGAGGTGCAGCGCCACCGGACGGTCATCGACTTCTCCGGCCGCCACGTGCTGGCGCCGCACTTCGATCTGGGCCCGTGGCGGATCCCGCACGGCTACACGGTGATGATCGCGATCGCCAACGTGCACGCCAACGCCGACGTCTTCCCCGACCCGCAGCGCTTCGACCCCGAGCGGTTCCTCGGCACCCGCACGCCCACCGCGTGGATTCCGTTCGGCGGCGGCACCCGCCGCTGCATCGGCGCAGCGTTCGCCAACGTCGAGATGGACGTCGTCCTACGAACCGTGCTGGCGCACTTCACGATTGAGACCGACAACGCACCCGACGAGAAGGTCCACTTCCGCGGCATCGCGTTCACCCCGAAAGCCGGCGGCAAGATCACGGTGCGACGCCGGGTTTGACCGCGAACAGACGCAAACTGCCGCGAAAACTCGCGAAAGTAGGGCAGTTCGCGTCTGCTCGGCAGTGTCTGGGCCGGGGTGTCAGGCCTGGGCGTTCTCGCGCCGCGGCAGCTTCCAGCCCGGGCGCGGGAAGTGACACGTGTACCCGTTCGGGTAGCGCTCCAGGTAGTCCTGGTGCTCGGGTTCGGCCTCCCAGAACTCGACGGCCGGGCTCACCGCGGTGACGACCTTGCCGGGCCACAGCCCCGAGGCGTCGACGTCGGCGATGGTGTCCAGCGCGACGCGCTGCTGGTCCTCGTCGAGATAGAAGATCTCCGAGCGGTAGCTGGTGCCGACGTCGTTACCCTGACGGTTCTTCGTCGTCGGATCGTGGATCTGGAAGAAGAACTCCAGCAGCGCGCGGTAATCGGTCTGCGCGGGGTCGTAGACGATCTCGATCGCCTCCGCGTGCCCCGGATGGTTGCGATAGGTGGGGTGGTCGTTCTCGCCGCCGGTATAGCCGACGCGGGTGGACACCACACCTGGCTGCTTACGGATCAGATCCTGCATACCCCAGAAACAACCGCCCGCCAGGATCGCCTTCTTGTGCTCGCTCATGCCTGCGCCTCCTCCGTCTCGAAAAGCTTCCGGTACTCCCCGTATCCCTCGGCGTCGAGATCGTCGAGGTGGATGAACCTCAGCGAAGCCGAGTTGATGCAGTAGCGCAACCCTCCCCGGTCGCGGGGCCCGTCGGTGAACACGTGCCCGAGGTGGCTGTCGCCGTGCGCCGAGCGCACCTCGGTGCGGATCATCAGGTGCGAGAAGTCGCGCTTCTCGACGACGTTCGCTGCTTCGATCGGCTTGGTGAAGCTCGGCCAACCCGACCCGCTCTCGAACTTGTCGGTCGACGCGAACAGCGGTTCACCCGACACCACGTCGACGTAGATGCCCGGCTCGTGGTTGTCCCAGTACTCGCCGGTGAACGGCCGCTCGGTGCCGTTTTTCTGCGTGACGTAATACTGCTCCGGCGACAACGCGTTCACCGCGGCCGGATTCCTGTTGTATTGCTTTGCCATAGTGCCTGTATAACTGCCGAACCGACCGCGGTGTTCCAGCCGCCGATTACGGTTGTGTGATGCGCACACTGCTCGCTCTGACCGCCGCTGTGCTGGCCGTGTCGACCGCACCCGCCGCGTCGGCGGAGACCGCGGTGCTGCCCGAGCGGCCCGGCGGCGCCGGGGTGGTGTTCACCGACAACCCCGCGATCGTCGACCCGCTCCCGATGCGCGCGGAGTCGTTCAGCCGCGTCGCCGACGACCGGGCGGTCGCGGTGCACTTCACCACCGGGACGCCGCAGTGCTACGGCGTGCACGCCACCGTCGCCGAAACCCCCGAGACCGTCACCGTCGACCTGCGCAGCGGCACCCTGCCCGAAGCCGTCGGGCAGGCCTGCATCCTGATCGCCGTCGCAGGCACCGTCGACGTCCCGCTGCAGAACCCGCTCGGCGCGCGACAGGTGCTGACGGCGTTCTGACCCTCGACAAACCTTGGTAGAACGTGTTCTAGTTCTGGATGTGACGAGCAGCACCTTCAGCCGGGACGAACTCGCCGCCGCCTTCGCGACCTTCGAGGCGACCGTCGACCGCGCCGCCCAGACCCGCGACTGGGATCCATGGGTTGACCAGTACACCCCCGACGTCACCTACGTCGAGCACGCCGCAGGCACGATGCGCGGCCGCGAGGAGGTACGGCCGTGGATCTGGCGGACGATGGAGTCGTTCCCCGGCAGCTACATGACGTCGTTCCCGTCGCTGTGGACGGTGATCGACGAGGCCACCGGCCGGATCATCTGTGAACTCGACAACCCCATGCGCGACCCCGGCGACGGCAGCGTCATCAGCGCCACCAACATCTCGATCCTGACTTACGCAGGCGACGGCCTGTGGCGCCGCCAGGAAGACGTCTACAACCCGCTGCGCTTCGTCAAGGCGACGCTCAAGTGGTGCCGCAAGGCCGCCGAACTCGGCACGCTGCCCGCCGAGGCCGACACGTGGATGAAGCAGTACGGAGGCGGCGAGTGACCAAGCTGGTCATCGGGGCCAACGGGTTCCTCGGTTCACATGTGACACGGTTGCTCGTGGGTGACGGCCATCAGGTGCGCGCGATGGTGCGACCCACCGCGAAGACCACCGGCATCGACGACCTGGACGTCGAGCGTGTGCACGGCGACATCTGGGACGACGACGCGCTGCGCGCCGCGATGGACGGTGTCGACGACGTGTACTACTGCGTCGTCGACACCCGCGGCTGGCTCCGGGACCCGGCTCCGCTGTTCCGCACCAACGTCGACGGCACCCGAAACGTGCTCGAAATCGCCTGTGAGGCAGGACTTCACCGGTTCGTGTACACCAGCAGCTACGTCACCGTGGGACGTCGGCGCGGGCACGTGGCCACCGAGGACGACGTGATCGGCGACGAGAAGAAGCTGACGCCGTATGTGCGCTCGCGGGTGCAGGCCGAGAAGCTGGTGATGCAGTACGCGCGCGAGCGTGGACTGCCCGCGGTCGCCATGTGCGTGTCGACCACATACGGCAGCGGAGACTGGGGCCGCACCCCGCACGGCGCGATCATCGCCGGCGCGGCATTCGGCAAGCTGCCGTTCGTGATGAGTGGGATCGAACTCGAGGCCGTCGGCGTCGACGACGCTGCCCGCGCAATGGTTCTCGCCGCCGAACAGGGCCGCGTCGGCGAGCGCTACCTGATCTCGGAGAAGATGATCAGCAACGCCGAGGTGGTGCGGATCGCCGCCGAGGCCGCCGGAATGCCGGTGCCGCGCAGGTCGATTCCGCTGCCGCTGTCCTACGCGATGGCCACACTCGGCACGGTCAAGGCGAAGCTGACCGGCACCGACCAGCAGATGTCGCTGGGCTCGCTGCGGCTGATGCGCGCCGAGGCGCCCGTCGACCACAGTAAGGCAGTTCGCGAACTCGGTTGGCAGCCGCGCCCGGTGGAGGAATCGATCCGCGACGCGGCGCGGTTCTGGGCCGGTCTGCGCGACGCGCGGCGCCGCAGCAAGGCCGGCTGATGCGGCCATCCGGACACTAGGCCGCTGCGGCGCGGGGCGCGTCGGGCTCCGGGGTTCGCCGAGCGTCGGGTTTGTGGTGGGTTTTGGGCGAATTCGCGCCAATTTTCCGACGCTCGGTGCGGGGTCGCGTGGTCTGGTTGTCGGCGACGGTGCGCATGGTCCCGCGGCGTCGGGTTTCGGGGTTCGCCGAGCGTCGGGTTTTTGGTGGGTTTTGGGCGAATTCGCGCCAAACTTCCGACGCTCGGTGCGGGGTGCGACGCGGATGCGCCGCCCGGGCAGCCAGGCCGGCTACGAAACCCGTAGTTCGGCGATCACCTCGGCGTACAACCGCGCCTTGATCGTCCCGAACACCGCGCCCGCCTTGGCCGCCAACGCCTCAGCGCGCGCCACCGCGGTGTCGAGCAGCTCCGCCTCACCCGCCGCCGCAGCCGCGATACCGGCCGCGCAGGCGTCGGTGCCTCCGTAGCGGCGCGCGGTCGTCATCGCCTCGTGTGCGGTCGCGATCGGCAGCCGCGCCCGGATCAGCGCGTTCATCCCCGACGTGAACGGGATGCCGAGGTCGACCTCGGGCAGACAGAAGTAGCCGCGGTCCGCGCGCATCACGATCTGATCGTGGGCCAGCGCAAGCATGGCGCCCGCGGCGAAAGCGTGGCCCTGCACCGCGGCCACGATCGGCGCCGGAAACGCCAGCACCCGCGCGAACAGCGCGTGCACCTCCGCCAGGTTCGCCTCCGCCGCGTCGGGATGAGCCGCCATGAAGTCGAGGTCGAGTCCATTGGAGTAGAACTTGCCGACGCCCGTCGTCACCACCGCCCTGGGCCCGTCGGCGGCCTCCACCTCGTCGAGCGCGGCGTTAATCGCGCGCAGTCGGTCGGGGTGGAAGCGGTTCTCGTCGTCGCCGAGCGTCAGCACGAACACCGCGCCGCGCTTGTCCAACCCCGCCGCTTGCGTCATCAGCCGATTACACCACCGGTGCTGACAGAATCGGGCGGTGTCCCCTATCAACGGCGCGGTCTCGCACTGGTTCGCCGAAGAACCGCCGCCGCGCCCCGCGCTGCCCGGTGACCGTGACGCCGACGTATGCATCGTCGGCGCCGGCTACACCGGGCTGTGGACGGCCTACTACCTGAAGAAGGCCGACCCGTCGCTGCGGATCAGCGTGCTCGAAGCGCGCTTCGCCGGGTTCGGCGCGTCCGGCCGCAACGGCGAGCCCGCGGTGATCGCGTGGCAGCAGGCCCTCAACGACAGCGTCGACGAGGTGATCGCCGTCGCCGCCGCCGAAGGCATCGACGCGGGCATCGTCAAGGGCGGGACACTGCACGTGGCCCGCAACCGCGCCCAAGCCAGCCGGCTGTCCGTCGAAGTCGACGAGGAACTGGCATGGAAGGTCGACGGCATCACGCGGCTGTCCAAAGCCCAAGTGGCCGAACGTATCCAGCTCGACGGCGTGGTATCGGGCTACCACACTCCGCACTGCGCGCGCATCCAACCGGCCCGGCTGGCACGCGGACTGGCCGAGGCCGTACAACGGCTGGGCGTCGACATCTACGAACAGACACCGGCCGTCGCGATCGACACGGGCCGGGTGCGCACCCCGCACGGCGTGGTCCGCGCGCCGATAGTGCTGCGCGCGACGGAGGGTTTCACCGCGACGCTGCCCGGGCTGCGGCGCCGCTGGCTGCCGATGAACAGTTCGATGATCGTCACCGAACCGCTGCCGCCGCAGCGGTGGGCGGCGATCGGCTGGCAGGACCGTGCGACGCTCGGCGACACCGCGCACGGGTTCTTCTACGCCCAGCGCACCGTCGACGACCGGATCGCGATCGGTGGACGCAGCGTGCCGTACCGGTTCGGTTCGCGCATCGACCGCGACGGCCGGGTGCCGCCGCGCACCATCGGACACCTGAGCAGGGTGCTGCACTCCCTACTGCCGCAGATCCGCGACATCCCGATCGCACACGGATGGTGCGGCGTCCTCGCCGTGCCGCGCGACTGGCAGGCGACCGTGGCGTTCGACGCGCGCACCGGGTCCGGTTGGGCCGGCGGCTACGTCGGACACGGCGTCACGGCCACCAACCTGGCCGGCCGCACGCTGACCGATCTGGTGCTCGACCGGCGCAGCGCGCTGACCGACCTGCCGTGGGTGGGGCACCGGTCGCGCACCTGGGAGCCCGAACCGTTGCGCTGGCTGGGCGTGCGCGGGATGTACCTGGCCTACAAGGCGGCCGACTGGCACGAATCACGCGGGCGCACAACGACATCGCCGATCGCTGTGCTTGCCGACAAGATCGCCGGCCGACCTCACTGACCCGCTTCGGCGGCTTCCTTCAGGCGCTGCAGCGTCAACCGGATGTGCTCGGCGTTGGCGGCGTCACGGTCGCGCACCCCGGTGGCCCAGCCGGCGGGAACCTTGAACCAGCCCGGACGACGGTCCCAGGTGCTCTCGGTGACCCGGCAGGCCCCCTCACCGGTCGACTCGATGTCATACCGCCAGTGGGCGACCGGGATCACCGCGCTGCGCACGTCGAACGCGAAGACCCGGCCGGGCTCGGCGGCGGTGACGGTGCACCGCGTCGTCCACGTCCGTGAACCACTGCGGTTGTGGCCCTTGAAGACCGCGCCCGGTTCCGGGCGGTCGCCTTTCGACCACTCCATGGCGTGCGCCTCCTCGGCCAGCGACGCCATCGTCGGCAGATCGGTGATCATCCGGTACACCGTGGCGGCGTCGGCGTCGATGCTCACCTCGGCACGGGCGGACGGATTTCCGCGTTCGGTCATGCCGCGATAGTAACGTCGGTCAGAAAGGTGTCGGGGCGGCATTGCGCATCCGCTCGGCCCTGATCCGTGCGGCGAACTCAGCGGCGCGCGTGCGTTTTCGCTTCGGCATCTTCGCCATGCGATCAGGCCGCGGCGGCGAAACCAGCGGTGGGGGCGGGAGATCGGCGGTGGTCGTGTCCCAGTCGAAGAACACCATGCTGCCGGGACGGGTGGTGTAGGTGTGGCCGCTCGGTGAGGTCCAGATGACGGTGCCGTCCGGCAACTGAACGTCGCGCCACCCGTCAGGTCCCCCACGGAAAGTCTTCATCAGGTGGTTCTTGCGGCACAGACATTTGAGGTTCGACGGGTGCGTCGGCCCCAGCGGCCAGGGGATGGTGTGGTCGATGTCGCAGAGTTCAGCGGGCACGTCGCATCCCGGTGCGCGGCAATACATATCGCGCACCCGCACGAACAACGCCAGCGCCGCAGACGGGTGGTAGCCCGGTTCGGCGTCACTCCCTGGCTTCGCGACGGGACGGACCTTCGCGCCGCCGCGGATCAGCGAGGGTAAAAGGGACGGCGGCAGGGCTCCGCGGCCCAACAGCACCGCCGTACCCCTGCGCTCGGAAGCGACCCGCGGCTTGTCGGCGGGTTCGACAGCGTCACCGGCAGCATCGATTGCGCTCTGGTCGGCCACCACGTGCACGACGACATTCGACGTCTTCGGGCCGGCGGCGTCGCAGGTCGGCGATCCGCATGCGCAGCCCAACCGGTCTTGACCGGCGGCCAACGCGCCGAGCGCATCTGCCCGCCGCTCAGCCAGACTGCGCGGATCGTCGTCGCAGACGCCGTTGGCCATCTCGTCGAGCCGACGTTTGAGGACCGCGGCGTCAGTGGCCAACAACTTGCCCCACACCGATGTCGTGGCCGTCGGGTCGTCGACGTCACCGACATTGAAATCTCGGGTGCGCGTGGCCGTTTCGGTGTTCCGCACCGCGAGCGGATCGAACCGTAGGACCAGGGCGTCGATCGCCGATTCGAGGCGCTGCTCGGAGAGCGGCCCCAACCGAGACGCCCGTTGCGCGAGTACCGCGTCGATGAGCGCCAACGCGTCAGCGTCCTCGATCAGCTGCGTGCGCCACGTGATCGTCGAGACGATCCGCGCGCTGATTCCGCCCCGCTCGAACAACGCCGCCACCTGGGGGAGCCGCTCACGTAATGCCTGCGCGATCCGCATCTGCCCGGAGGCGCGCCGGTGACCGACCGTCATCGCCGCAGCCACCTCGGCCGCGACGCTGTCCCACGGATCGAACGCGCACCGATCGTGTCCGTCTTCGTCGGGATCGCGGACCTTGCGCCGAACGAATTCCGCAGTGGCGGCGAGCCGTCGCGCGGCGGCCTGCGCCTCCGCGCGGGTGCTTTCCGCGATCGCGGCGACGAGAGCGGCGTCGTCAACATCCGCGAACTGCGAGCCGAACATACGTTCGATACTAGATGGAGCGTGTGACAAGTCGGAATTCTCGCGCCACCTCGTGCGTTGGCGGTTTCATGAGCGACCGCCCAGTACTCGAACCCACCGCCGAGCATCCGATCACCGTGGAAGCGACGGGCTCGCGCGTCACTGTCCGGTTCGACGGCGTGGTCATCGCCGAGACCGACCGCGCGTTGACGCTGCAGGAAGCCGCGTATCCGGCGGTCCAGTACATCCCGCTCGATGACGTCGACGCCGAGCGCCTGCGGCCCAGCGACACCCATACGTACTGCCCCTTCAAGGGGGAGGCGGACTACTACCACGTCGTGGACTCGTCGGGCCGCACCGTCGAGGACGTGATCTGGACCTACCCGCAGCCGTACCCGGCCGTCGAGCAGATCGCCGGTCACGTCGCGTTCTACCCGGATAAGGCGGACGTCGCCGTCGCCGGGCCATGACCCGGCATAACCTTGGCCGGTGTCCATCTCGGTCAGCGTCCGCTTCGCCGGGCCGGTCAGCCCCGCGCTGACGCTGGCGCCGCTGCGGCGCGGCCGCAAGGATCCCTGCTTCTACGACGCGCCCGACGGCGCCATCTGGCGGACCAGCCTGATGCGCAGCGGTCCGGTCACCGCGCGGCTCACCCGCCCGGCCGTCGACACCGTCGACTGTGAGGCGTGGGGCGCCGGGGCGAGGGAATTCGTCGAGCGCGTGCCCGCGCTGCTCGGGGCGTTCGACGACGGCACCGGATTCGACCCGGCCGAGCCGACGATCGCGGCCGCGCACCGCCGGGTGCCGCATCTGCGCCTCGGCCGCACCGACCGTGTCCTGGAGGCGCTCGTCCCCGCGGTGCTCGAACAGCGCGTGTACGGCAAGGACGCCCGACGGGCGTGGCGCCTGCTCGTCACGCGGTTCGGGGCGCCGGCGCCCGGCCCGGCACCCCAACACATGCGGGTGCCCCCACCCGGGGACGTGTGGACCCGCATCCCGTCCTGGGAGTTCCACCGCGCCAACGTCGACCCCGGCCGGGCCCGCACCATCGTCGGCTGTGCGCAGCGCGCGGACTCGCTGGAACGGCTCGGCTCCCGTTCACCCGCCCGCGCGCGCACCGCGATGATGTCGCTGCCCGGGGTGGGGGAGTGGACGGCCGCCGAGACCGCCCAGCGCGCGTTCGGCGACCCCGATGCGCTCTCGGTCGGCGACTACCACCTGGCCAAGATGGTGGGCTGGAGCCTGCTCGGCCATCCGATCGACGATCCGGCGATGGTCGAGTTGCTCGCGCCGCTGCGCCCGCACCGCCACCGCGCCGTGCGGCTCCTGGAGACCAGCGGGCTGGCGGTGCTGCCGCGGTTCGGTCCGCGGATGGCGATCCCGAACCTCGTCGACCTGTGACGTCGCCGGCGTCGGTGATTATCGCGCCCCGGCAGCGGGTAGTCGGATGGGCGACACCGTTTGCGTGCGAAGGAGTTTTTGATGCCTCAATCTGAATACACCGTTCCCGGTATGACCGACAAGGACGCGGCCACGGTGGCCGAGCTGTTGCAGAAGCAGCTGAGCCGATACAACGATCTGCACCTGACCCTCAAGCACATTCACTGGAATGTGGTGGGACCGAACTTCATCGGCGTCCACGAGATGATCGACCCACAGGTCGAGCTGGTCCGTGGATACGCCGACGAGGTCGCCGAGCGCATCGCGACGCTGGGCTTCTCACCGAAGGGCACGCCCGGCGCGATCATCAGCGACCGGACCTGGGACGACTACTCGCTGGACCGTGACACCGTGCAGGCGCACCTCGCCGCGCTCGATCTGGTGTACGACGGGATCATCGAGGACACCCGCAACAACATCGAAGAGGCCGAGGACGCCGACCCGGTGACCGAGGACATGCTGATCGGTCATTCGGCCGAACTCGAGAAGTTCCAGTGGTTCGTGCGAGCGCATCTGGAGAACGCGGGCGGCCAGTTGGCCAACAAGGGCGCCTCCACCGAGAAGGGCGCCGCCAGCCAGGCCAAGAAGAAGTCGTCGGACAAGTAGCCGACGCACACAGCCGAAAACAGTGGGGGCCGGGACATTACGTCCCGGCCCCTGCTGTTGCTATCGGCTAGTCGTCGGCGCCGTCGCTGCCGTCGTTGTTGCCGCTGCCGTCGCCGCCGGCACCGCCGCTACCGTTCGGTGAGCCGCCGTCGCCGCCGTCGCCGCCCTGCCCGAGGCCGACGCCGGAGACACCGTCACCGCCGTCGCCGCCGTCACCGCCGCTGCTGAGCAGGCCGCCCGCGTTGCCGCCGTCGCCGCCCGTTCCACCACCGGCCGATGCCAGACCGCCGGTCGCGTCGCCGGCGTCGCCGCCCGCACCGCCGCCACCGAGCAGGCCACCGCCCTGGCCGCCTTCGCCGCCGTCGCCGCCTTCGGTGTCGATGTCCGGGTCTGCGGTGCCGATACCCGCGGCGGAGTCGCCGCCCTCACCGCCGACGCCGCCGCCACCGATCACTCCGGCGTCGCCGCCCTCGCCGCCGTCGCCGCCGTCAGACGTTCCGGTGCCGACCGCGCCCGCGCCGCCTTCGCCGCCGGTGCCGCCGCTGCTGATCACCCCGTTGCTGTCGCCGCCGTCGCCGCCGTCGCCGCCGGTGCCCGTGCCGTTGCCGGCCGTGCCGGAGCCGCCCTCACCACCGGTTCCGCCGTCGCCGAGCACGACACCACCGCCGCCGCCCTCGCCGCCTTCACCGCCGGTACCGTTGCCGACGCCGGTGGCGCCGCCGATCGGGATGACCTCGCCGTCGCCGCCTTCGCCGCCGGTTCCGCCGCCGCCGACAAGACCACCTTCGCCGCCGTCGCCGCCCGCGCCGCCGGTCGCGTCGCCGATGATCGTGGCCCCGTCACCGCCGGTGCCGCCCGTACCGCCGGCACCGATGATGCCGCCGCCGCCGCCGTCACCACCCGCGCCGCCGGTCGCGTCGCCGACGAAGGTGCCCGCCCCGCCGCCCGCACCGCCCGCGCCGCCGTCACCGAGGACGATGCCGCCGTGGCCGCCGTCGCCACCCGCGGTGCCGGTCACATCGCCCACTCCGGCGACGGGCGGCGTGTAGCCGGCGCCGCCCGCGCCGCCGGTGCCGATCAGGCCCGCGCTACCGCCGTCGCCGCCGGTCTGCGTGCCGTCCGCGGCCGCACCGCCGGCGCCGCCATTGCCGAGCAGCAGGCCGCCGTTGCCGCCGGTCTGGCCGGCCGCGCCGGTGGCGCCGCTGCCGATCAGCAGGCCGCCGTTCTCACCGGGCTCATCGCCGTTGCTGATCAGCGCGTGCACCAGGCCGCCGAGCAGCGCGCTGAGCGGGTCCGACGGCGGAGGTGCCGCCGCGACCGTCGTGGTCGTGGCGGGCTTGGGAGGCGTGAACAGCAGGCCGAACAGCACGAGCTCCACGTCGTGCTCCTGCTGCTGCACCACCAGGGGGTTCGGCTTGGCAACGGTCGCCGGGGGGTCGACGAGGTAGGCCGCGGCGCTGGCCGCGGCCAACGCGCCCATGGCCAGGGTCGCCGTTGCGACTGACTTCTGCTTGGCAATCTTCATTGCCGGGTCCTTTCGTGGAAGAGACCGCAGTGGACTCTTAGCTGACCAACGATACACAGGGTGTAACCACAATTTTTAGCACACAACAAGAGCCATGAATAGCTAATTCTGGCAAACAAATTCAATTGACTGACGGGTTAAATAATTACCGCAATGACATGGGCTTTCGATGCGCAGACCGGCAACATCGCCAGATCGGCGCCGCCAGTTTGCAAACATTTTTGGACAGATTCAGCAATCATTAAGGCCATCACGTGCGAAATTCACCGTAGCGGGCCCAAGTCACGCCCGAACGGAGCTTGAATGCGCAATGAGCAAACTGTCCAGCGAGCGTAAAAATCAGCCGGGGCGGCTGATGTGCCCGGGGTCAGCGGTAGGCGGTCAGGCGCGCGATGATCGCGGTCGCACCACCGGGGCCGATCGCCTGCGCCTCGCCGACGCCCGAGCCGCGTCCGACCCGCACGGGCGTTCCGACGTAGCGGGACTCGGCGCCACTGTGGAACGGCCGCAGGAAGTTGATCCGCAGCGACGCCGTGCGCAGCGGTTCGTCGTCGCGTCCGGCGTTGATCGCGGCCGAAGCCACCATTTCGAGGGCCATCGCCGACACGCCGCCGTGCACGATGCCGATCAAGTTGTTGAGAACCGGATCAGCGTCTTGTACGAGTGCCCGTGCGCTGCCGCCGCTTTCGGCGACCCGCACCCGCATCCGGTCTGCGAGTGTCCCCGGCGGCATGGGGCCGGTGGGGCCTTCGCTGAACGACTCGAGGTCGCCCGGCGTGCGGATGTAGAACGAACGCACGGTCGCGGTGCCCAGCACGGTGTCACGATGCGCGAGCTCGCAGAGCGCCAGCGCGACATCAATCTTCGTGCCGAACGGCCGGCCCGTGGCGATCACGGGTTGGTCGGGAGCCTCGGCGATGATCGCGGCTGCATCGGGGTCGACCTCGAGGGACAGTTCGCTCGACACCGTCCACTCATCGCCGTCGCGCCGGCGGTGGTTGACCAACCCGCAGGCGTGATCGACCAGCATCGCCAGCGGAGCGATCGTCGGGGCACCGGTCAGTGCGTTCACCATGCCGCCGGCCGGGATGGACGCCACGCATTCGGCGGGGCCGTCCACGGACGTCTCGATCCCGAACCGGCCCAGCGGTGTGTTCAGCGGATGTGGCATCGCGATACAGCGTGACCGACAGCCGTCGACAAGATACCCCCAGGGGGTATACGATCCCGACATGTCGGAACACGCAGCGATGACCCACGCCGAGCACGACGCCGGTCACGGCGAGCACGGGCATGGCGAGCACAGTCACGGCGAGCATGTCGCCCAGTTCCGCCGCCTGTTCTGGATCATGGCTGTGCTCGCCGTCCCCACGGTGTCGGCCTCGGGCATGTTCGCGTCGATCCTCGGCTACTCGCTGCCGACGGGCGTGACGTGGGTGTCGCCGGTGCTGGGCACCGTGATGTACGTCTGGGGAGGACGCCCGTTCCTATTCGGCGCGGTCGACGAAATCCGTTCGCGCGCACCGGGAATGATGCTGCTGATCGGTCTGGCGATCACGGTGGCGTTCGTCTCGTCGTGGGGCGCGAGTATCGGTGTGCTGCAGCATCAGCTGGAGTTCTGGTGGGAGCTGGCGCTGCTGATCGTGATCATGCTGCTCGGCCACTGGATCGAGATGCGCTCGCTGGCGCAGACCAGTTCGGCGCTCGACTCGCTGGCGGCGTTGCTGCCCGACGAAGCGGAACGGATCGTCGGGGACCACACCCAGACCGTCGCGCCTTCCGAGCTCAGGACCGGCGACACAGTGCTGGTGCGGCCCGGGGCCAGCGTGCCGGCCGACGGTGAGGTGGTCGACGGTTCCGCCGATGTCGACGAGTCGATGGTCACCGGCGAGTCCACACCGGTGCGCCGCAGCGTCGGCGATCACGTCGTCGCCGGAACCGTCGCCACCGACTCGGCGCTGCGGGTGACCGTCACCGCCACCGGAGACGACACCACTCTCGCCGGGATCCGCCGGCTGGTCGCCGAGGCGCAGAACTCGTCGTCGCGGGCGCAGCGGTTGGCCGACCGCGCGGCGGGGTGGCTGTTCTGGTTCGCGCTGACGGCGGCGATCCTCACCGCGGCGGTGTGGGCGTCCATCGGCCAGCCGTCCGAAGCGGTCATCCGGACCATCACGGTGTTGGTGATCGCGTGCCCGCACGCGCTGGGGCTGGCGATCCCGCTGGTGGTGTCGATCGCCACCGAGCGCGCCGCGCGGGCCGGGGTGCTGGTCAAGGACCGGCTCGCGCTGGAGAACATGCGCACCGTCCAGACCGTGCTGTTCGACAAGACCGGCACGCTGACGGAGGGCCGCCCGGCGGTCACCGGCGCGGTGGCCCGCGGTGGACGCTCCGAGGACGCGCTGTTGCGCCTGGCCGCGGCCGCCGAGGCCGACTCCGAACATCCGCTGGCCCGCGCGATCGTCGCGCACGCCCGCGAGCGCGGGTTGGAGGTGCCGGCTGCGACCGACTTCAGCTCCTCGCCTGCCGTCGGCGTCACCGCGCGCGTGGACGGTGCCACCGTGCGGGTCGGCGGGCCGCGGCTGCTGGCCGAACGTGGTCTGAGCGCACTCGCGGAGACCGCGCCGTGGCGCGACGAGGGCGCGACGGTGCTGCACGTCGTCGTCGACGACGAGGTGGCCGGCGCGCTGAAACTCGCCGACGAGATCCGTCCCGAGTCGCGCCAGGCGGTGGCGGCGCTGCACGACCTCGGTATCGAGACCGTGCTGATCACCGGCGACGCCGAATCGGTGGCGGACGCGGTGGCCTCCGAACTCGGCATCGACCGGGTGTTCGCTCAGGTGCGGCCCGAGGACAAGGCGGCGAAGCTGACCGAACTCGCGCGCGAGGGCCGCAAGGTCGCGATGGTCGGCGACGGTGTCAACGACGCCCCGGCGATCGCGGCGGCCGCCGCCGAGGGCGGTGTGGGTATCGCGATCGGTGCCGGCACCGATGTGGCGATCGCCTCGGCGGGGGTGATCCTGGCCGGGTCCGATCCGCGCTCGGTGCTCTCGGTCGTGCTGCTGTCACGGCAGGCCTATCGCAAGATGCGTCAAAACCTCTGGTGGGCAGCGGGATACAACCTCGTGTCGGTACCGCTGGCGGCCGGTGTGCTGGCCCCGATCGGGTTCGTGATGCCGATGTCGGTGGGCGCGATCTTGATGAGCGCGTCGACGGTGGTGGTGGCGCTCAATGCGCAACTGTTGCGTCGTCTGGATCTGAGCCCCGACGCCGTGCTGAGGACGCTTTCTTAAGAAGTTGGCTAGGCTTTATGCAAACCTCCAGCGAGACATTTGCGCAGTTCTTACGCCATGCGCTTAGAGTCCAGCAAACCTGCTTCCGGTGGCCGCGCTCGGTGTGACGAACGCCGCATCCACCCGACCCATTCGGGCTGCCGGTCAAATATCAATGCCAGCAACGCTTTTCATCGCTGACGAGCGCATGCGGCGATCGGGCCCGATCCAGCCGCTACGAGCCTAGTTAGGTATGACTAAGTTGGCATGTCACCCAATGTTTGTCATATCGTTTTCTTCACTTGAGGCAAGTGGGTTCAGGCCGGCGTTCGATGCTGCACGAAGGTACTCCACAGCCCGGACCGGCGAATTGCCGTTTGTCAGCGGCTGCCAGGCAGAAGCTTCGTATAGGTAGGTGGGAATGGCGCCCAGGATGCAGGGGCTTTACAACCCCGCGTTCGAGCATGACGCATGCGGTGTGGCGATGGTGGCCGATATGCACGGCCGTCGCAGCCGCGACATTGTGGACAAGGCCATCACCGCGCTGGTCAACCTCGAGCACCGCGGTGCGCAGGGAGCCGAGCCGAACACCGGCGACGGCGCCGGCATCATGCTCCAGGTTCCTGACGAGTTCCTGCGCGCGGTCGTCGACTTCGAGCTGCCCGAGCCGGGCAGCTACGCCACCGGCATCGCGTTCCTGCCGCAGTCGTCCAAGGACGCGGCGATGGCCTGCGAGTCCGTCGAGAAGATCGCCGAGGCCGAGGGCCTGCAGGTCCTCGGCTGGCGCGACGTACCGATCGACGACTCGGCGCTGGGAGCGCTGGCCCGCGACGCGATGCCGACGTTCCGGCAGCTGTTCCTGGCCGGCGCGTCGGGCATGGACCTGGAGCGTCGCGCGTACGTCGTGCGCAAGCGTGCCGAACACGAACTGGGCACCAAGGGGCCGGGCCAGGACGGCCCGGGTCGCGAAACCGTTTACTTCCCAAGCCTTTCCGGTCAGACCTTTGTCTACAAGGGCATGCTGACCACACCTCAGCTCAAGGCGTTCTACCTCGACCTGCAGGACGACCGGCTCACCAGCGCGCTGGGCATCGTGCACTCGCGCTTCTCCACCAACACGTTCCCGTCCTGGCCGCTGGCCCACCCGTTCCGGCGCATCGCCCACAACGGCGAGATCAACACCGTCACCGGCAACGAGAACTGGATGCGGGCCCGCGAGGCCCTGATCAGGACCGACGTGTTCGGCCCCGATCAGGATCTGGACAAGATCACCCCGGTCTGCACGCCGGGGGCGTCGGACACCGCGCGCTTCGACGAGGTCCTCGAACTACTGCACCTGGGCGGGCGCAGCCTGCCGCACGCGGTGCTGATGATGATCCCGGAAGCCTGGGAGCGCAACGAGTCGATGGACCCGGCCCGCCGGGCGTTCTACAAGTACCACGCGTCGCTGATGGAGCCGTGGGACGGCCCGGCGTCGATGACGTTCACCGACGGCACCGTGATCGGCGCCGTGCTCGACCGCAACGGGCTTCGGCCGTCACGCATCTGGGTGACCGAGGACGGTCTGGTGGTGATGGCGTCGGAGGCCGGCGTGCTCGACCTCGACCCGTCGACCGTCGTCAAGCGGATGCGTCTGCAGCCCGGCCGGATGTTCCTGGTCGACACGTCGGCGGGCCGGATCGTCGACGACGAGGAGATCAAGGCCGAACTCGCCGCCGAGCAGCCGTACCAGGAGTGGCTCGACGCCGGGCTGTTCAACCTCGACGAACTGCCGCCCGGGGACTACGTGCGGATGCCGCATCACCGAGTTGTGTTGCGCCAGCAGATCTTCGGATACACCTACGAGGAGCTCAACCTGCTGGTCGCGCCGATGGCGCGCACCGGCGCCGAGCCGCTTGGCTCGATGGGCACCGACACCCCGGTGGCGGTGCTGTCGCAGCGTCCGCGGATGCTCTACGACTACTTCCAGCAGTTGTTCGCCCAGGTGACCAACCCGCCGCTGGACGCCATCCGCGAAGAGGTGGTGACCAGCCTGCAGGGCACCGTCGGACCCGAGGGTGACCTGCTCAACCCGAACGCCGAATCGTGCCGCCAGATCGTGCTTCCGCAGCCGATCCTGCGCAACGCCGAACTGTCCAAGCTGATCTGCGTCGACCCCGACCACGAGATCCGCGGCCACAAGCACGGCATGCGCGCGGCGGTGATCCGCTGCCTGTATCCGGTCAACCGCGGCGGGCAGGGACTCAAGGAAGCGCTGGACAACGTCCGCGCCAAGGTGTCGACCGCGATCCGCGAGGGCGCGCGCATCATCGTGCTCTCCGACCGCGAGTCCAACGAGCAGATGGCGCCGATCCCGTCGCTGCTGTCGGTGTCGGCGGTGCACCACCACCTGGTCCGCGAACGCACCCGCACCAAGGTCGGGCTCGTCGTCGAGACCGGCGACGCCCGCGAAGTGCACCACATGGCGATGCTGTGCGGCTTCGGCGCCGCGGCGATCAACCCTTACATGGCGTTCGAGTCGATCGAGGACATGGTCGAGCGCGGCGTGATCTCCGGGATCTCCAGCGACCAGGCCAAAGCCAACTACGTCAAGGCCGCCGGCAAAGGTGTGCTGAAGGTGATGTCGAAGATGGGCATCTCGACGCTGGCGTCCTACACCGGGGCCCAGCTGTTCCAGGCCATCGGCATCAGCCAGCAGCTGCTCGACGAGTACTTCACCGGATTGACCTGTCCCGTAGGCGGAATCGACCTCAACGACATCGCCGACGACGTGGCCGCCCGCCATTCGCTGGCGTACCTGGACCGGCCCGACGAGTGGGCGCACCGCGAACTCGAGGTCGGCGGCGAGTACCAGTGGCGCCGCGAGGGCGAGTACCACCTGTTCAACCCGGACACGGTGTTCAAGCTGCAGCACTCCACACGCACCGGCCAGTACGACATCTTCAAGGAGTACACCAAGCTGGTCGACGACCAGAGCGAGCGGATGGCCTCGCTGCGCGGGCTGCTGAAGTTCCGCGACGGGGCCCGCCCGCCGGTGCCCCTGGAGGAAGTGGAGCCGGCCAGCGAGATCGTCAAGCGGTTCTCCACCGGCGCAATGAGTTACGGCTCGATCTCGGCCGAAGCTCACGAGACGCTGGCTATCGCGATGAACCGCCTCGGAGGCCGGTCGAACTCCGGTGAGGGCGGCGAGGCGGTGTCCCGCTTCGACCGCGACGAGAACGGCGACTGGCGACGCAGCGCGATCAAGCAGGTCGCCTCGGGCCGATTCGGCGTGACCAGCCACTACCTGAGCAACTGCACCGACATCCAGATCAAGATGGCCCAGGGGGCGAAACCCGGTGAGGGCGGTCAGCTTCCGGGCGGCAAGGTGTACCCGTGGGTGGCCGAGGTGCGGCACTCGACGCCGGGCGTCGGCCTGATCTCCCCGCCGCCGCACCACGACATCTACTCGATCGAGGATCTCGCGCAGCTGATCCACGACCTGAAGAACGCCAACCCGCAGGCCCGTGTGCACGTCAAGCTGGTCTCCGAGAACGGCGTCGGCACGGTGGCCGCCGGTGTGTCCAAGGCGCACGCGGACGTCGTGCTGATCTCCGGCCACGACGGCGGCACCGGCGCGACCCCGCTGACGTCAATGAAGCACGCCGGCGCGCCGTGGGAGCTCGGTCTGGCCGAAACCCAGCAGACGTTGCTGCTCAACGGTCTTCGCGACCGCATCGTGGTCCAGGTCGACGGCCAGCTCAAGACCGGCCGCGACGTCGTCGTCGCCGCACTGCTGGGCGCCGAGGAGTTCGGCTTCGCCACCGCACCGCTGGTGGTGTCGGGCTGCATCATGATGCGCGTCTGCCACCTCGACACCTGCCCGGTCGGGGTGGCCACCCAGAACCCCGTGCTGCGGCAGCGGTTCACCGGCAAGCCGGAATTCGTCGAGAACTTCTTCATGTTCATCGCCGAAGAGGTGCGGGAACTGATGGCACAGCTGGGCTTCCGCACCGTCAACGAGATGGTCGGCCAGGTCGGCGCGCTGGACACCACCCAGGCCGCCGAACACTGGAAGGCGCACAAGCTCGACCTCGCGCCGGTGCTGCACGAGCCGGAATCGGCGTTCATGAACCAGGACCTGTACTGCAGCTCGCGGCAGGACCACGGCCTGGACAAGGCGCTCGACCAGCAGCTGATCGTGATGTGCCGCGAGGCGCTGGACTCGCAGACCCCGGTGCGCTTCTCGACGACGATCGCCAACGTCAACCGCACCGTCGGCACGATGCTCGGCCACGAGGTCACCAAAGCCTATGGCGGCCAGGGCCTTCCGGACGGCACGATCGACATCACGTTCGACGGCTCGGCCGGCAACAGCTTCGGAGCCTTCGTACCCAAGGGCGTCACGCTGCGGGTCTACGGCGACGCCAACGACTATGTCGGCAAGGGCCTCTCGGGTGGGCGGATCGTGGTCCGCCCGTCGGACGACGTGCCCGAGAATTACGTCGCCGAGGACAACATCATCGCCGGCAACGTGATCCTCTTCGGCGCCACCAGCGGTCAGGCGTTCATCCGCGGTCAGGTCGGGGAGCGGTTCGCGGTGCGCAACTCCGGCGCGCACGCGGTGGTCGAAGGCGTCGGCGATCACGGCTGCGAGTACATGACCGGCGGCAAGATCGCGATCCTCGGACCGACCGGCCGTAACTTCGCGGCCGGGATGTCGGGCGGCATCGCCTACGTCTACGACCCCGACGGTGCGCTACCGGGCAATCTCAACGGCGAGATGGTCGAACTCGAAGGCCTCGACGACGAGGACCTCGAATGGTTGTCGGGCATGCTCCAAGCGCACGTCGACGCCACGGATTCCGCTGTCGGAGCACGGATCCTGACTGACTGGGACAACAACGTGAAGCACTTCACCAAGGTGATGCCCCGCGACTACAAGCGGGTACTCGAGGCGATCGCCGACGCCGAACAGCGCGGCGCCGACGTCGACGAGGCGATCATGGCGGCGGCCAGTGGCTGATCCCCGCGGTTTCCTCAAGCACACTCAGCGCGAGACACCGCAGCGGCGCCCCGTCCCGCTGCGGCTGCGCGACTGGAAAGAGGTCTACGAAGACTTCTCCCACGACACGCTGCGCGAGCAGGCCAGCCGCTGCATGGACTGCGGGATCCCGTTCTGC
Organism: Mycolicibacterium flavescens; assembly: GCF_001722335.1. Classification (GTDB taxonomy): domain Bacteria; phylum Actinomycetota; class Actinomycetes; order Mycobacteriales; family Mycobacteriaceae; genus Mycobacterium; species Mycobacterium flavescens. The sequence goes on along the minus strand of NZ_MIHA01000014.1, from coordinate 11,190 downwards.
CACAACGGGTGCCCGCTGGGCAACCTGATCCCCGAGTGGAACGACCTGGTACGCACCGACCGCTGGCGCGACGCGATCGAGCGGTTGCACGCCACCAACAACTTCCCCGAGTTCACCGGCCGACTGTGCCCGGCGCCGTGCGAGGGGTCGTGTGTGCTGGGCATCAACCAGGATCCGGTCACGATCAAACAGGTCGAGGTCGAGATCATCGACAAGGCCTTCGACGAGGGCTGGGTCACGCCGCACCCGCCGGAGGTCAAAACCGGCAAGAAGGTCGCCGTCATCGGCTCCGGACCGGCCGGGCTGGCCGCCGCGCAGCAGTTGACCCGCGCGGGACACACGGTCACCGTGTTCGAGCGCGACGACCGCATCGGCGGCCTGCTGCGCTACGGCATCCCCGAGTTCAAGATGGAAAAGCGCCACATCGACCGTCGCCTCGAGCAGATGGCGGCCGAAGGCACCGAGTTCCGCACCTCGGTCAACGTCGGCGTCGACATCACCGCGCAGGAGCTGCGCAAGGAGTTCGACGCGGTGGTGCTGGCCGGCGGTGCCACGGCCCGTCGCGACCTGCCGATCCCGGGCCGCGATCTCGACGGCATCCACCAGGCGATGGAGTACCTGCCGTGGGCCAACCGCCTGCAGCTCGGCGACCCCGTCGGCGACGAGAACGGCCTGCCGCCCATCCACGCCAAAGGCAAGAAGGTCATCATCATCGGTGGCGGTGACACCGGCGCCGACTGCCTGGGCACCGCGCACCGGCAGGGCTGCGAGAGCGTGCACCAGTTCGAGATCATGCCGCGGCCGCCCGAGACCCGCGCCGACTCCACCCCGTGGCCGGTCTACCCGCTGATGTTCCGGGTGTCCTCGGCGCACGAAGAGGGCGGCGAGCGCGTCTACTCGGTCAACACCGAGGAGTTCATCGGCCGCGACGGACACGTCACCGGGCTACGCGGCCACGAGGTCAAGATGGTCGCGGGCAAGTTCGAGAAGGTCGACGGCACCGAGTTCGAGATGGACGCCGACCTGGTGCTGCTGGCCATGGGCTTCACCGGCCCGGAGCGCGAGGGGTTGCTCAGCGACCTGCGCGTCGAGATCAACGAGCGCGGCAACGTCACACGCGACGCGAACTTCGCGACGTCGGTGCCCGGCGTGTTCGTGGCGGGCGACATGGGTCGCGGACAGTCGCTGATCGTGTGGGCGATCGCCGAAGGACGGGCCGCGGCCGCGGGCGTCGACCGCTACCTGATGGGACACTCGGCGCTGCCCGCCCCGATCAAGCCGACCGCGGTTCCGCAGCGCTGACGGTTCGGCAGCCCTGAATACCGCCGCGACACGCGGCGCAATGGGCGGCTTTTCGGTGCCCGCGCGGGACAGTAGTGGCGATGATCGGCCGCTACCGAACCGCCGGTCCCGTCGTGGACCTCAACCGGCGCAACTTCCTGGTTGCGCTGTCGGTAGCAACGCTGGGCGCGGTCGGCCTGAGCCGGTGCGGCGCCGACGGATCTCCTGCGGTGACCGGGGTCGCCGCCGAGGTCCCGAAGCCGTCAGCCGGATTACTGCCGCCACCGCCGGGCTCGGCGCGGGTGGCGCTGCCCGGCGGCGTGTTGAGCCGGCTGCCCGGGGACGGGGACCTGTTGGCGCTGACGGTCGATGATGGGGTGAACAGCGAGGTGGTCCGCGGGTACACCCAGTTCGCGAAGGACACCGGGGCGCGGCTGACGTTCTTCGTCAACGGGATCTACCGGTCCTGGACCGACCACGTCGACCTGCTGCGGCCGCTGGTCGACAGCGGTCAGATCCAACTGGCGAACCACACCTGGTCACATCCGAACCTGACCAAGCTGCCGCTCACGGACGTTGCCGAGGAATTCCGTCGCAACCACGAATTCCTTTGGAAGACATACGGAGTCGACGTCAGGCCATACTTCCGGCCGCCGTACGGCGCGCACACCGCGCACGTCGAGAAGGTGGCCGGTGAGTTGGGCTACACGGTGAACACCCTGTGGTCGGGCACGCTGGAGGACCACGTCTGGATCCCGGCGCCGGAGGTGGTCGCCATGGCGGACCGGTACTTCACGGCGCAGACCATCGTCATCGGCCACCTCAACCATGACCCCGTCACGCAGGTGTACGGGCAGTTGGTCGACATCATCCGGGCTCGACGACTACGGACCGTCACGCTGGATGACGTGTTTCTGCGACCGTGACGGGCAGGGATTGAGTCACATCTGTCACTCCAGAAACATCTGATGATTTCTCGGCGCGCCTACCACAGTTTGCCAACGCACGGGTGTCTAATGACTTCCTGAGGGTGCTGAGGTAGGGTGAGCCCTTGGTCAGCAATCGGTATCGACGCAGGAGTCAGTTCCGTGTACCACAACCCGCTATCAAGGTCACGGGTGAGTCGAATCGCCTGGTCACTATTGCGACATCCCCTGAAGAGCCGCGAATTCCCGGCCAAGGCCGAGCGCCTGATCACCGCGGACGAACTCCGTCTGTACGGCGTCTAGCGAACAGAAGCTTCAGCAGGGCCGGCCAGCGACGCCGTGTAACCGCGCCTTTGCCGAATCGTTATATTTTCGTGACCGTCAGAACAGTTTGCTAGCCACGTAGCCCCGAGGCGGCGATTTCGTCGGCCAGCGGCTGGAGGACGGCCGGATCGTACGGCGGCGGAAGGTAGATGATCGCCAGGTCGAGACCCTCCTTGCCGAGTGCCCCGGCTTCCTCGACGACCTTGGCGTAGTTGCGCTCGGCGTCGAGGCGGACATGCGCCGACAGCATGATCTCCGTGGGGTCGCGGCCGATGTCGGCGCAGTGCGACGCGAGCACGTCACGCTTGTGGGCGAATTCCTCGGGGGTCCCGCCGACGAAGTTCCAGTGGTCGGTGTACTTCGCGGTGATCCTCAGCGTGCGCTTCTCACCGCTGCCGCCGATGCAGATCGGGGGATGCGGCTGCTGCGGACCCTTGGGCTCGTTGCGGGCGTCCTTGAGTTGGTAGTACCTGCCGTCGAACGTCGTCGTCTCCTGGCTCAGTAAACCGGTGAGCACCTCGCAGGCCTCCTCGAACCGGTCGAAGCGTTCCTTGACGGTGCCGAGTTCGATGCCGTACGCGTCGGACTCCTCCTCGTTCCAGCCCGCACCGATGCCGAGTTCGAGCCGACCGCCGGAGACGATGTCCAGCGCCGAGGCCATGTTCGCGAGAACCGCGGGATGGCGGTAGTGGATGCCGGTGACGAGTACACCGACCCGCAACCGCTTGGTGGCCTGCGCCAGCGCGGTCAGCGTGATCCAGCCCTCCAGACACGGGCCGGTCGGATCGGAGAAGATCGGGTAGAAGTGGTCGAAGGTCCACCCGGATTCGAAGACTTCGATGTCGTCAGCCGCCTGCCACACCGCGAGCATGTCCGACCAGGTGGTGTTCTGCGGTGACGTCTTGAACGCGAATCTCATTGTGTCCACGTTAGACCCGCCATCCTGGTAGCCGCCTGTGATTATCGCGGGCCTCAAGCTTGTCCCGCGGGTGGCCAGTTATGTGGCGCGTCCGAGCGGATTCCGCGCGGCAAGTGGCCACTCGGCGCCCGAACCCCCAGACGCCTACTCCGCTTCGCCGTACTCGTCGAACCAGTGCGCGAGCTTGCCGCGACGACTGACCGCGCGCAGCCGGCGTTCGGCGATGGCCCTGGTCGCCGAGGTCGTGACGATCAGGAGTTCGTCGCCGATCGCGATGCGGGTGTCGGGCTGCGGGACGAACGTGCGCCCGTTACGGATGATCAACGTGATCACGCTCGGGTCGGGCAGCCGCAACTCCAGCACGGTGACGTTGTGCAACCGCGACGGCGCCTGCACCGTCATCGTCAGCAGTTCGGCATCGAGCACGTCCAGCGGCGCCGACTCCACCTGGATCTCCCGTGTGGCCTCCTTCGGGATCAACCCCAGCCGGTGCGCGAGCGGACGCAGACTCGGCCCCTGCACCAGCGTGAATACCACGACGAGGATGAACACGATGTTGAGCAGGTACACGCTGTCCGGCACACCGCCGACGATCGGGAACGTCGCCAACACGATCGGCACCGCGCCGCGCAGCCCGGCCCACGACACGAAGACCTGTTCGCGCCACGGGATCCGGAACGGGATCAGCGACACCGCGACCGACAGCGGCCTGGCCACGAGCAGCAGCACCAGCCCGGTGACGATGCCCGGAACGATCGCCGCGCCCAGATCGCTGGGGTCGACGAGCAGACCCAGCAGCACGAACAGACCGATCTGCGCGAGCCAGCCCAACCCCTCGGCGAACGACCGAATCGCCGAGCGGTGCGGCAGCCCGGAGTTGGCGAGCACCACCGCGGCCAGATACGCGGCGAGGAACCCGCTGGCGTGCGCGCTGCCGCCGGCCGCGAACGCCACCATGCCCAGCCCAAACGTGGCCAGCGGGTACAGCCCCGAGGCGGGAAGGGCGATGCGGCGCAACGCGAGCGCGCCGAGGTACCCGATGCCCAGGCCCACCGCCGCGCCGACCACCAACTCGTAGACCAGTTCGACAAGCGCGTGTACCGGGGACAACTCCAGAGGGGTCACGCTGAACATCAGCACCAGGATCACCGCGGGCGCGTCGTTGAACCCGGATTCGGCTTCGAGCAGACCGGCCACCCGGCGCGGCAGCGGCACCACCCGCAGCACCGAGAACACCGCCGCGGCGTCGGTGACCGAGACGACGGCCCCGAGCAGCAGCGCCAATTGCCAGTCGAGCCCGATCAGCAGATGGGCGCCGACGGCGGTCACCAGCATGCTGACCCCGACCCCGACCGTCGCGAGCATCCCCGCGGGCGCGAGCAGCCGCCGGATGTCGGAGAACCGGGTGGTCAGGCCGCCCTCGATCAGGATGACCGCCAGCGCGACGGTGCCGAGGTGGTCGGCGAGCAGGTAGTTGTCGAAGCTCAGCCCCAACCCGTCCTCGCCGACGATGACGCCGACCCCGAGGAACAGCAGCAGGCTGGGCAGGCCGACGCGGCCGGCGGCCCGGGTGGCGACGATGCTGGCCAGCAGCACCACTCCCGCGAGCAGCAGTATCAGATACAGCTGCTCAAGGGTCATATTCTCGCCGTTCGGGACTGTGCGGTCGGTCTGACGTGCAGTAAACACCTACCACGCAGGCCGGACCGATGTTCTGACGTGGTCGCCGCGCGCAGGGCGGGCCGCATCGGTCAGTATGAAGTCGTGATCCGGCTCATCCGGCGGCGACCGCAGACCGCGCGCCCCGTCGACGAGCGCACGGTCATGCGGGTCGGCATCGCCGGGGCCGGTGCGGTCGGCCGGTCGGTCGCGCAGGAACTGCTCGGCTACGGCCACAAGGTGCTGCTGATCGAGCACAACACCCGCCACTACGAACCGAACAGCGTGCCCGGCGCCGAATGGCTGCTGGCCGACGCCTGCGAGTTGTCCGCGCTCGAAGAGTCCGGGTTGCAGATGTGCGACGTGGTGATCGCCGCCACCGGCGACGACAAGGTCAACCTGGCGGCGTCGCTGCTGGCCAAAACCGAGTTCGGCGTCTCCCGCGTGGTGGCCAGGGTCAACGACCTGCGCAACGAGTGGCTGTTCACCGAGGCGTGGGGCGTCGACGTCGCCGTGTCGGCGCCCAGCGCGATGGTCGCGGCGATCGAGGGCGCCATCGACATCGGGCACGTGGTGCGGCTGATGCAGCTGCGCCGCGGGCAGGTCAGCCTCGCGAAACTCACACTGCCCGAGGGGGATCGGCTGGTGGGGCGCCGGATGCGTGAGCTGCCGCTGCCGGACAACACGATGCTGGCGATCGTCATCCGCGACAGCGGGATCCTGCTGCCCACACCCGACGACGAGCTGCAGGCGGGCGACGAGATGCTGTTCCTGGTGGGCGGTTCCGGCACCGGCGAGGTTCGGGGGCTGGTGCAGGGGGCCCTCGATCCGCTGCCCGAGCGATGACTTCCCGCATCTGATCGAGTCGGTATGGGCATGATCGATCTGACTACAGCCTGCCAACGCACCGCCGATGTGCTGGTGCAGGTGACCGACGACCAGTTGACCGCGCCGACACCGTGCCAGGACCTGCGCCTTGACGCGTTGCTGGCACACATCGGCGGGCTCGCGCTGGCGTTCAACGCCGCCGCGCGCAAGGAGTTCGGCCCGCTGACCGACACCCCGCCCAGCTTCGACGCCCCGCTCGACGAGGACTGGCGCGTGCGCTATCCGGCGCGGCTCACCGAGTTGGCGCTGGCGTTCTCCCGCCCCGCCGCATGGCAGGGCATGACGCGGGCGGGCACGGTCGACTTCCCGGCCGAAGTCGCCGGGATGGTGGCGCTGACCGAGGTCGTCATCCACGGCTGGGATGTGGCGCGCGCGGCGGGCCTGCCGTATCAGGTCGACGCGGACACCGCCGCCGTCGTCCTGCCGCACGTCACCCAGATCGCCGCGGAGGGCCCGGTCGAGGGGCTGTTCGCGCGCGCCGTGCCGGTCGCCGACGACGCCCCGGCGCTGGACCGTCTCGTCGCGATGACCGGCCGCGACCCCGGGTGGTCACCCGGACGCTGACCGGACCGCGTGGCTGCGGGCGTGCGTGATCGCTTCGTCCAGCGAGTCGAGCAGGTGGTTTTCGTGCCGAAGTGATTCGAGCACACCGACATTGGTGAGCAGGTTCATGTGCTCGGGTTGGACGCCCTTGATGATGACGGTGATCCCGCGCGCCTCGAGTTCGGCGGCGATCTGGGCGAGCGTGTGCGCACCGGTGGCGTCGAGCATCCCCAGGCGTGACAACCGGATCACGACCACCGACGTCTGCGGGTGCCCGGTTTCGCTGATCGCGTTCGAGATCCGGTCGGCCACACCGAAGAACATCGCGCCGTCCAGTCGCAGGAGGGCGATCCGGTCGTCACCGGGCTGCGGCGGGCCGGGCAGCTCCTCGCGGACCACGCTGCTGCGGTTGGCGACGCCGCGCAGCGCGAAGAACGCGGCGACGAGGATGCCGATCACGACCGCGTCGACCAGGTCGAAGCACACGGTGATCACCGCGGTCAGCACGAAGGTCACCGCGTCAGAACGCGTCGAGCGCAGGATCGTTCGCGCCGTGCCCACCGAGATCATCCGGAACGAGGTGACCACCAGCACGCCCGCCAGCGCGGACAGCGGCACCGTCGAGACCGGGCCGGTGGCCAGGTAGACGACGGCCAGCAGCACCAGCGAGTGCACGATCGCCGCCATCCGGGTGCGCGCCCCGGACCGGATGTTGACCGCGGTGCGCGCGATCGCGCCCGTCGCCGGCATGCCGCCGAAGACCCCCGAAGCCACCGAGGCCAGGCCCTGGCCCACCAGTTCGCGGTCGGGGTCGTACGGTCCGGTCGGCGCCATGGTGGCCGCGACGCGCGCCGACAACAGAGACTCGATGGCCGCCAGCGCCGCGATCGCCAGCGCCGCGCCGACCAGCGTGCGCAGCGCCGCGACGTCGGCGTGCGGCAGCACCGGCGCCGGCAGCTGCGACGGCAACTCGCCGATGTCGGCGACGGGCAGGCTGAACACGGCGACGAGCACCGTGACCACGACGACGGCGGTCAGCGACTCGGGGATGCCGCGGTGCAGGCGGGGCAGCACCACCATCAGGACCGCGACGACCGCGACCACGCCCAGGGGGTAGATCGCCGCGGACCAGTCGGCGTGGCTGACCACGTGCCACGCCGCGACCAGGGTGCGGCTCCCGGCGGGAGCGTCCTGGCCGAAGGCCGCCGGGACCTGCTGAAGGCCGATGATCACCGCGATACCGAGCGTGAACCCCTCGATGACGGGCCAGGGGATGAACGTCACCGCGCGACCGAGGCCGGTGACGCCGGCGCCCAGCACGATCAGGCCGGCGAGCACGGTGACCAGCGCGATGCTGCCCAGCCCGTGCTGGGCGACGACGGGCGCCAGGATCACCGCCATCGCGCCGGTCGGCCCGGACACCTGGACGTGCGAGCCGCCGAAGACCGCGGCGACCAGGCCGGCGACCACCGCGGTGATCAGGCCGGCCGCGGCGCCCACACCCGAGCTGATGCCGAACGCCAGTGCCAGCGGCAGCGCCACCACGCCGACGGTGATCCCGGCCAGGATGTCCTGGCGCCAGGACCGGGGCAGCTCGGCGTAGTCACGGCGGCTGGGCAGCAGGCGCGCGGCGTGTTTGATCATTCGGGCCGTCCCAGCGGCGGCAGCGATTTGAGGGCCTCGTACTGATCCCGCTGCGACCCCAGGACGTCGGCGAGGAACGCCCGGGCGATGACCAGCAGCTCGGAGACCTTCGGATGCGCGAGCTCGTAGAGCACCGCGTTGCCGGTGCGCTCGGCGGTCACCACACGGTGGCGCTTGAGGACGGCGAGGTGCTGGGACAGCAGGGTCGGCTCGAGTTCGGTTTCGGCGAGGATCGTGCTGACCGGCGTCGGATGGGCGCTGGCGGAAAGGATTTCGAGGATCCGGATGCGGGCCGGGTGGGCGAGCGCCTTGAAGAGGTTGGCCTTGATCTCGTACAGCGGTCGTTCGGGGTTGTCGACAAATCGGTTCGGCATGGACTCAATTTCAGGACTTTACGGATTGAACAAATTCGCAATCCACTATACGTCGAGGTGAGCCGAGGTTCCAATCGCCGGGGTCAGAGGTCGAGGACGAGGTGGCTGCCGGGCTCAGCGCGCGAGACGCAGATGGTCATCACGGCACCGGAGCGACGTTGTTCGTCGTCGAGATACCAGTCGCGGTGCACGGGAGCGCCGCTGATGATCCGCGTCTCACAGCTGCCGCAGATACCGTTGCGGCAGGAGTTCGGCGCCTCGACACCGGCCGCCTCGATCGCCTCGAGCACCGAGACATCCTGTGCGACAGCGAGTTCACGCTGTGAGCGGTCCAGGTAGACGGTGAACTCCGGGATCCGCGGAGTAGCCGGTGGTGTCCCGTCGTCGCGGGCGACGAGCCGTCGTAGCCGGCCGAGTGCGCCCACCGCGCTCTACCCGGCCCGGTGCGGGCAACCGACACCGGTCTCTGCGGTGTGGTTGTGATGCGAGTACGACGTCTCGGTGACGCCCTTTTTCGCGGCGATGCGCTGGGTGTACCAGACGATCAGCCGCCAGAAGAGGTCCCCTTTGGCGAGTTGGCGTTCGGCGCGCCGGGCGGCCCCGGGAAGACGGTCGCCGAGCCGGCGGAACGTCACGTTGGCCGTCACCGCGCAGCGGGTGATGTTCTGAGACAACCGAATCGGCACGTCGCGCAGCGGTGTGTGCTCCAGCAGCGCGCGGACGGCGGGCTCGCCGCTGTAGTAACCGATGATCCCGAACACCGGCGCCGCGACGGCGGTCTTGAGGCGTCGGCCCAGTCCCGGTTCGCCGAGGTTCTCCGACGCGGTCGCGGTCATCGGCCCGGTCCACGGCGACGGGCCGCCTACGGTGCTGAACTGGTAGTGCAGTGCGTGCAGGGCCTCGTCGAGGCTCTCGGGGACCAGTTCCTCGGCCGCACCGAAGATGTAGCCGATGTACGCCCAGTACATCGTGACGTCGTAGAGGTCTTGACGGGTGTAGCGCCGCCCCAGCGCGTGGTCGAGAAGTACCGGGAACAAGCCGAACGACAGCGAGGCGCCCATGATCGAGGTGTTCGAGATCGGGTTGCCGTGGTGAGCGAAATGCTCTGTGCCCCAGGACCGGCGCAGGCCTGCCCGCACCTGGGCGTGCATCAGCCGGACCCGGATCGTGTCGTGGAACCGCGGCGAGGTACGCGAGACCGCGTCGGGTTCGGCCATGTTCGCGAACCACAGGTTGGTCTCGAGGTTTCGGGTGGCGAACTCCTCGACGTAGCGGCCGGTCGCACCCACCGCGCTGGAGACCTCCATCCCGACGAAGGTCGCCATGAAGTCGAGCACCGCCATGCACAACTTGCCGCTGAACGACGAGCGCGTCCACACCTGTCTGCCGCGCTCCCACTGGCGCGGGTCGTACCAGTCGGGCGGGTTGTCCAAGACTGCGAAGAGGTCGATGAGCGCCAGCGGGGCGTCTTCGACAGCGTCGATGCCGTTCTCCAGGGCGCGGTCCAGCATCGCCCGGCCCTGCTCCATGCCGATGCCTCGGAACGCCTCGACGACGGCGTCCATCAGCGCGTCGCCCTGCCAGAAGTGGTCGCCGAACAGGCGGTTCAGGCGGGTGTCGGCGGGCGTTTCGCGGGTGTCGAGCCATCCGGACAGCACCAGGTCGCAGGAGTGCTGCCACAGCCCGCCGGCGTCCTCGGTCCGCGGGGGAGCGGGCCGCAGCGGGGTGTCGGGCGTCCAGTAGTAGTCGTAGGGATGGGCCGACGTCGTAGCGCGAACCAGTTGGGCCATCGACAGGCTCCTTCGATCGGATGAGTCAATTAGTACCATAGTCGTCTCATCGATGCGGGATCACTACAGTTCCGGTCATGACCCGTCCCGGCGCGCCGATGAAAGATCTGCTGTCGGCCGCGGCGGGCCCGGACTTCCAGGCCCGCGCCTATGACGACGTCGACGTCCGGATCATGCAGGCCGGTCTCGAGATCCTGGCCGAACGCGGCACCCGCAGCGCGACGACGTCGCAGATCGCCGAGCGGGCGGGGGTCGGGCGGGCCACCCTGCATCGGCGGTTCGCGACCAAGGACGAACTGTTCCAGCACGCGTTGTCGCGCGAACTACGCACGATCCTCACCTCGTTCGGTGAGGTGCTGGCCACCCCGCTGGCGCCCGCCGAGCAGACCGCCGAGGCGTTCGCGCTGTGTATCCGGGCGCTGCGCCGCCCGCCGTTCCATCACGGCAGCGCCGCGCGCCGGGCCGAACTGGCGTCGGCGTTCACCGAGGGCGCACCCTCGCTGTTCGACCGCGGCCGCGACGTGGTGGCCGCCGCGATCGCCGCGCAGCAGGCGGCGGGGGTGCTGCCGCCCGGCGAGCCGCAGTGGCAGGCCGACGCGCTGATGCACGTCATCGTCGGCTACTACCTGCTGCCGGCGAGCGCGCTCGACCTCGACGACGAACAACAGGTTCTGCAGTTCGCCGAGCGGTTCATCAGCCCGATACTGCTGAGGCGCTAGGAGTCTGCTGAATTAGGGGTGTTTGGGGCGGGGTGCCTCGGAGCGCTCTGTGGCGCGTGGGTTTTAGTCAGACCCGCTGGGTCGACAGTACGAGGTCACCCCGCCGTGTTGAGCGTGGCACCT
>NZ_MIHA01000013.1 GCF_001722335.1 Mycolicibacterium flavescens | reverse complement strand
GCATCACCTCGCCGGAGAAGGTGCGTACCCGCACGCTGGACCGCGTCCGCGACCTGCTCGCCACGCACCCGGCGCTGCGCAGCCGCCCGCTCCGCCGGCCCCGCCCGGTCCGCCGTGGCCGCCGTTGCCGCCCAGGCCGAGCCAGATGCCGGCCCGTCCGCCGATACCGCCGTTTCCGCCGTCACCGCCCGCTCCGCCGGCACCGCCGTTGCCGTCGGGTTGGGTTGTCCCCGGGGTGCCCGAGCCACCGGCGCCGCCGTTCCCGCCCACGCCGCCGTTGCCGGCGAACCAGCCCGCATTACCGCCGTTACCACCGGTGCCGCCGTCGGCGCCGGTCGCACCGGCCCCGCCGGCGCCGCCCGCGCCACCGGAGCCGAAGATCCAGCCGCCGTGGCCGCCGTTCCCGCCGCTCTGCCCCGGCGCCCCGGCGCCGCCGCTGCCGCCGAACCCGAACAGCAGACCGCCGCTCTGACCGTCCTCGCCGACGCCGCCGTTGCGGCCGTTGCAGACCAGCCCGCAGCGGTTCTGCACCTGCAGACCGCTGAGGATGATGTCGAGCGTGACCGCGGTCTCGCCCTCGAAGAAGCCGTCGGATCCGCCGAGGAACGGAACCGTCGTCGCGTACACCGTCGGGGACGCGATGAACGAGGTGCGCACCAACCCCTGCTCCGCCCCGGCAGAGTCGGCCGGATCGGGAGTGCCGCCCTCGCCGACGACCCCGAGCACCGCCCACGGCGCGAGCGCGCCGTCGATGCTCGGCGGCGGGGTCGCGGTGGGCGCGACGGTCTGCGGGCTCAGCGCCGAAGCCTTGGCGCCGGCGATCGACAGTCCGGTCGTCACATAGGGCCGCGCCGACGGTCGGGCCGGGGACCAGGAATCGTCGGCGACGGGCTGCTGTTGCGGTCCCACTGCGATGAACAGCGCGGGTGCGCCCAACCCCATCGCGACCGCCACCGCCCCCACGCGTCCGATGTACGTTGCGTGCACCTTCAGCTACCCCTCTTGTCGCTCGGGGCGTACCCCTCGAAGCGGTTCGACTGCCGCGCAGCGCGTTTGCCGCCGAGTGGGCGGCGCAACCCGCTGCGGGCATCTCGACCTCCCCCGGTCGACAGTTGCTGGAACCGCTTTTCACGCCCTGTTCCGGCAGTATCACAGCTAATGTTCGCGAAAGCTAGAGTATTCGCCCAACTGGTTACAGCTTTTGCCGAAGAGCTAATACTGTCGCGTGACTCAGATGCGGAACTGCCTGTTGAGATACGTTTGTATTGCGACTGTCTGGATCTGCAGCTATTAAATTGACACACGCTTCAATAGCGCGGATTTTTGCACCCTGCCCGAAAGCGGTTGTTCTAGCAACTAAATGTCTGCTGCTTGCGAAGGCAACGACATTCCGCTCGTCAGCGTCGCTCCAGCAGCCGGATCCGGGACCGGAGCCGTCGTGGTAACCGTCTTTGCGGACGGGTCAGCCGACCCCGGCGTACGAGTGCAGGCCCACGGTGACCAGGTTGATGAAGAACAGGTTGAACACCATCGCGGCGAACCCGACGACGTTGATCCACGCCGCCTTCTTGTCGCGCCACCCGGCGGTCGACCGCGCGTGCAGATAGGCGGCGTACACCACCCACGCGATGAACGACACGGTCTCCTTGGGGTCCCAGCCCCAGTAGCGGCCCCAGGCCTCTTCGGCCCAGATCGCCCCGAAGATGACGCCGAAACCGAACACCGGGAACGCGAAAATCGTGGTGCGGTAGGCGATCCGGTCGAGGGTCTGAGCGTCGGGCAGCCGGGCGACGATGCGGCCCAGCACGTTGTCCGGGTTGCGCTGCGGGTCACCGAAGCGCGACATCTTCAGCAGGAACAGGATGCTGGCCACACCGGCGACCAGGAACACCCCCGAACCGAGGCTGACCACCGACACGTGGATCGGCAGCCAGTAGGACTGCAGCGCCGGCATGACCGGGGCGGCGTTGCTGTAGAGCCACCGTCCGGACACGGTGAGCAGGATCAGCACCGGCACCAGCACGAACACCCACAGCGCCCGGTACTGCGGCCGGCGCAGCACCACCGCCGCGGCGAGCAGACCGCAGAAGCTGGTCAGGTTGATGAACTCGTACATGTTGCCCCACGGCACGCGGGAGGTGGCCAGACCGCGCAGCACGATGCAGGCCAGCAGCAGCACGATGCCGAGGTAGGTCAGCGCCAGGCCGGCGCCGCCGATCCGCTCGTCAACCGGCTTCTTGGGCGCGTCGACCACGACGCCGGGTCCCTCGCCCGCGACGCGTCCGGCGCCGGCGGCGACGAGTTCGCGGTCCTCGGCCTTGCGGCTGCGGTTGTACGCCAACTCGATCGCCAACAGCAGCAGTGCACCGACCAGCACCAGCACCGACGACGTGAACGCCCAGTCGGAATAGCGGGCCAACCCGATGTCGATCGTGTTCATCAGACCTTCTCTCCTGCGGGCTGTGCCGACGTCGCATCGGGCAGGAGGCGTTGCGTCAGCCGCTCGAACTCGTCGCCCCAGCCGGAGTTGTCGGTGCGGGCCAGCCCGCCCAGCTCGACGGTTACGGTACCCGGACCTGCGGGGCTGATCCGAATCCAGACGCGGCGGCGACGCACCACCAGCGACACCAGCAGCCCGGCCATCATCGTCATCGCGAACACCAGCACCCACAGCTGCGCGGGGTCGTGGGAGACCTGCACGTTGATGAACGGCACCGCGCCGTCGAAACGCACCACGGTGCCGTCGTCGAGGCGCGTCGACTCCCCTTCACCGAGGTTCACCCGCGCCTTCTTGACCAGCCGGTCCTGCTCGATCAGGCGCGGGTCGAGGGTGAACAGCGACTGCGGCCGGCCGGTGTCCAGGCCGGTGTCGCCGCGGTAGATGTCGACCGCGACGCCGGGGTCGTTGAGGGCCGGGAAGCTCGACGACAACAGGGTGCCGTGCAGCAGTTGCGTCGGCGCGAACAGGCCCTGGATCGCGATCTGGTTCTCGCGGCGGACATCGGCGTCGGGATAGGTGCCGCCGGGCGGATCGAACCGCATCACTCCCGACGACAGGAACGTGACCTGGTCCTCGGGGCGCCACTGCACGGTCTGGGTGCGGGTCTGCCCGTCGGGATAGATGACGGTGAACGTCGGCGCGTAGCCGTGGCCCTGCAGGTAGATCCGGTCGCCGCCGACCCGCAGCGGATGGTTGACCCGCAGGTGGTACGGACGCCAAGTGCCGGTGTCGAGGTCCTCACCGGCCTGGTACTCGATGTCGGCGGCGAACGAGGTGGCCTGCCCGGACGGCAGGTAGTCGGCCTGGAAGTCGTTGACCCGCAGGCAGATCGGATGCAGCGACGTGCCGTCGACGGTGTTGCCGGCACGGAACGAGTCGAACGCCGCGGGTGAGGCCGAGCAGAAACCGGGCCCGCCGTCGGCGATCACGATGACCTGGCCCTCGTAGCCGAACAGCTTGCCCGCGGCGACCGCCACCAGCAGACCGAGCAGCGAGAAGTGGAAGACGATGTTGCCGAACTCGCGCAGATAGCCCTTCTCCGCCGAGACCTCGGTGACGTCGTCCTTGCGGCGCGTGACCGTGCGCCAACCGCGCAGCCGCTCGGTGACGTCGGCCGCCAACGCCTCGGGTTCGGCGACCACCTCGGCGCTGTCGTGTTTGGGCAGCCGGCCCAGGTTGCGCGGCGCGGGCACCGGGGTCGCGCGCATGCTGCGGAAGTGGTCGATCAGTCGCGGGGTCAGGCAGCCGACCAGCGAGACGAACAGCAGCGCGTAGATCGCGGTGAACCAGAAGCTGGAGAACACGTCGAAGGCCTGAAACCGGTCCAGCCACGGCCCCAGCGTCGGGTGCTCGGCGATGTACTCGTTGACCTTGGACTCGTTGAGGTTCCGCTGCGGCAGCAGCGCCCCGGGGATCGCGCCGAGCGCCAGCAGGAACAGCAGCACCAGCGCGGTGCCCATCGACGTCAGGGTCCGCCAGGTGTTCCGGAACAGCGCGAGCAGACGCGGAATCGCACGTTTGGAGCCCGATGCGCGCGATTCTGTGTCTACTCGCGGGGAGGAACCGGTCATATCGGCAGGGTCACATCGCTGACGAAAGCGTCGCGGACCCAGGAGACGAAGTCGTTCCAGACCCCGGTCACCAGCGCGGTGCCGACCACGATCAGCAGCACACCGCCGATGATCTGGATGGTCCGGGTGTGGCGCCGCAGCCAGGCCATCCCCTGCACCGCGCGCGCCGACCCGAACGCCAACAGCACGAACGGAATGCCCAGGCCGAGGCAGTAGGCGATGACCAGCGCGACACCGCGGGCCACGTTGGAACCGTCGGTGGCCGAGGCCACCGCGATCACCCCGGTCAGCGTCGGCCCCAGGCACGGCGTCCAGCCGAGCGCGAACACCGCACCCAGCAGCGGCGCCCCGCCCAGCGTCGAGATCTGCCGCGGAGTGAACCGCGCCTCGCGCTGCAGGGCGGGGATGAACCCGACGAAGACCAGACCCATCACGATGGTGACCACCCCGCCGATGCGTTGCAGCAGAAGCTGGTTGGTGATCAGCGACGTGGTCATGCCGAGCACCGCGACGGTGCCCAGGACGAACACCACCGTGAACCCGGCGACGAACAGCGCCGCGGCGCCGGCCACCCGCACGCGGGTGGTTCGGGTGGCCACCACCCCCTGGGCAGCGCCGGCCGGCGCGTTGTCGACGCCGACGACCGCGGCCAGGTAGCTGAGGTAGCCGGGCACCAGCGGCACCACGCACGGCGACGCGAACGACACCAGCCCGGCCAGCGCGGCGACGAGGAACGCCAGCAGCACCGGGCCGCCTGCCATCAACTGGTCGATCTGGTCGAGGTTCACGCCGACGGCTCCGGTTCGGCGGCGAGCCGTTCCACCACCGGCTGCAGGTCCTCGGCGAGCACCTCGCGCAGGAACACCGCGGCGACGCGGTGCTCGCGGTCCAGCACGACCGTCGACGGGATGACGGTCGTCGGGTAGCGGCCACCGAACGCGATCATCGTGCGCATCGGCGGGTCGTAGATCGACGGGAACGTGATCCCGCGGTCGACGATGAAGTCGCGGGGTGCCTGAATATTGTTGTCGCGCACGTCGATCCCGAGGAACGCGACCCCCTGCGACTGGGTGGCGTCGTACACCTTCTGCAGCTGGGTGATCTCGGTGCGGCACGGCCCACACCACTGACCCCACACGTTGATGACAACGACCTTGCCCGCGAAGTCGTCGAGCGAGATGGTCTTGTTCTCGTCCATCAGGTCCGGGCCGCTCAGCGGGCCGGGGCGGCCCCGGTCGGCAGGCGGGTCGTAGAAGATGTCGGTCTGGCCGCCGGGGGCGACGAACTCGAAGGTGCCGCCCTGGGCGACGGCGTCGTCACCGGTGGAACAACCGGCCAGCGCGAGAAACCCCGCGCAGGCCAGCAGAATCCACCGCTTCACTGCCCGGCCAACTCCGCGTAGCCCCAGCCGACATAGGTGTCCCCGTGGAAGTAGAACGACGTCACCGACGCCAGGTTGCACAGCCGCCGGGTCGGAAAGTGGTGCAACGGCTGACCGGTCATCGCGCGGCGCAGCGTCTCCACCGGCAGCTGGTGGCTGACGCACACCGCCTCGTGGCCGGCCGCCTTCTCGCGGGCGCGGTGCACGGCGCCGGTCATCCGTTCGGCGATCTCGCGGTACGGCTCACCCCAGGACGGGGTGCGCGGATTGCGCAGGTGCCACCAGTTGCGCGGGTCGCGCAGCGCGCCGTCACCCGGCGAGACCCGCTGTCCCTGAAAGATGTTCGACGATTCGATGAGTTCGTCGTCGGTGTCGACCGAGAGCCCGAGCCCGGCCGCGATCGGCGCCGCGGTCTCCTGCGCCCGCTCCAGCGGTGAGGCGACGACATAGACGATGTCGCGCGAGACCAGCCAGTCCGCGACCGCCTGCGCTTGCGCGCGACCGCGCTCGGACAGGTGGTAGTCGGGCAGCCGGCCGTAGAGGATCTTGTCCGGGTTGTGCACCTCACCGTGCCGCATCACGTGCACGATTGTCTGATTGGTGCCTCCGGCACCGGGCGTCTGATTGGTGCCTCCGGCACCGGGCGTCTGATTGGTGGTCATACCGGTGCGACCGCCTCCGCGGCGGCGCGGGCCGCCCCGGGCAGGGCGTCGGCGATCCGCTCGAACGCCGCGTCGTCGAGAGCCGCTGAGACGAACCAGGTTTCGAACGCGCTCGGCGGCGGATACACGCCGGCGTCGAGCAGGGCGTGGAAGAACGGCGGGAACCGCCAGGTCTCACTCGCGCGGGCCGCCGCGAAATCGTGCACGGGCTCGTCGGTGAAGAACACGCTGAGCATGTTGCCTGCACGCTGAACCTGGTGCGCCACACCGACTTCGGTCAGCGACGAGGTGAGCAGGCCCGCGAGTCGGTCGGCGTTGGCGTCGAGCTTGGCGTAGACGGCGTCATCGGCGGCCCGCAGCGTGGCCAGCCCGGCCGCCATCGCCACCGGGTTCCCCGACAGCGTGCCTGCCTGGTAGACCGGCCCCAGCGGCGCCAGCCGTTCCATCACCTCGGCGCGGCCACCGAACGCGGCCGCGGGCAGGCCGCCGCTCATCACCTTGCCGAACGTGAACAGGTCGGCCTCCACGGGATCGACGCCGTACCACCCGGAGCGGCTGACCCGGAAGCCGGTCATCACCTCGTCGACGATCAGCAGCGCACCGTGCTCGGCGGTGATGCGGCGCAGGTCGGCGTTGAAGCCGGGCCGCGGCGGGACGGTGCCCATGTTGCCCGGCGACGCCTCGGTGATCACGCAGGCGATCTCGTCGCCGAAGCGCGCGAAAATCTCCTCGACCGCGGCGACGTCGTTGTAGGGCGCCACAATCGTGTCGGCGGCGGCGGCGCCCGTCACCCCGGGCGACGACGGCAGCCCCAGCGTCGCGACCCCGGAGCCGGCGTCGGCCAGCAGCGCGTCGCTGTGCCCGTGGTAGCAGCCGGAGAACTTGACGATCTTGGCGCGGCCGGTGAAGCCGCGGGCCAGCCGGATCGCGCTCATCGTCGACTCGGTGCCGGAGTTGACCAGCCGTAGCCGCTCGACGGGGCCGACGCGGCCGATGATCTCGGCGGCCAGTTCGGTCTCCGACGGGGTGGGCGCGCCGAACGACAGCCCGTCGGCGGCCACCTTCTGCACCGCCGCGACCACGTCGGGGTGCGCGTGGCCCAGGATCATCGGACCCCACGAGCACACCAGGTCGACGTAGCGGTTGCCGTCGGCGTCGGTCAGCCAGTAGCCGCTGGCCGAGGTGATGAACCGCGGGGTCCCGCCGACCGAGCTGAACGCCCGCACCGGGGAGTTCACCCCACCGGGGATGACGGCCGCCGCGTCGGCGAACAGCCGCGCCGACTCCTCGGTGGTGATCTGGTCCGCACGCATGGCCCCCAGTGTCCCAGCTGCGCCGATCCCGTCAACTACAGGGTGTAGTGGTAAGGGGAGACGGTGCCCGTCAGTCGAGCAGCGGGGCCAGGTTCATCACGCGGATGGTGCCGCCGTCGCGGTCCGTCACGTAGGCGCGGGTGCCGTCGGGGCTGACCGCGATCGACGACGCGACCACGTTGACTTTCAACGTCTTGATCACGGTGTTGGTGGAGGTGTCGATGACCGACACCGAGCCGCCGAACTGGTTGACGACATACGCCAGCGTGCCCACCGGGCTGATGGCGACCTCGAGCGGGGTGCTTCCGACCGCGATCGTCTTGATCACAGCGTTGGTCGCCGTATTGACGACCGAGACGGTGTTGCTGTCGGCATTGGCGACGTAGAGCCGGGTGCCGTCCGGGCTCACCGTCACGCCGGTCGGGCTGTTGCCGACACCGATTTCGACGCTGGCGCCGTTGGGCAGCGTGCGGGTCTTGCGGACGTAGTCGCCGGTCCAACTGGCGACGTAGACCCAGTCACCGTCGGGGCTGACCGCGATTCCGTAGGGCCCGAAGAACAACAGCCTGGTCTCGACGACGGTGTTGGTCGCGGTGTCGATCACCTGCAGCATGTTGCTGCTGCCGACGTAGAGCTTGGTGCCGTCCGGGCTGAACGCCAGCTCGTCGGCACCCTTTCCCGCCCCCGAACCGACGGGAATGGTCGCGGTGACCGTGTGAGTGGCGGTGTCGATGACGTTGACGGTGTAGTCGTCGTAGTTGGTCACGTAAACGCGCGTTCCGCTCGGGTGGACGGCCAGCTTCCACGGGTCGTTTCCGACGGGGATGGTGGCGATCACGGCGGTGGTGGCCGTGTCGATGACCGAAACAGTGTTGGAATCTGCGTTGGTGACATACGCACGGCTGCCGTCGGGAGTGAAGTCGACGTCCAGCGACCGGTCGCCGACGTCGATGGTGGCGATCACGACCGGGCTGAGGGGCTGGCCCACGGGGATGTCGATCACGGCGGTGTCGCTGTGGTGGATGCCCGGCCGCAGCAGGTCGGCAAGGCTGTGCAGGTGCAGCCCGCGGTCGGTGTACTTGACGACGAACCGGTCGCTGCCGCCGATGCGCGCGAGCTCGTCGGTGGGTGTGTAGGTGAAGGTGCCGTCGTTGTTGACGACGACAGTCCCGTGCTCGGGCGGTTCGACGACGGTGAAGGTCAACTCGTCGCCGTCCGGGTCCGCCGCGCGCAGATCCCCCGTGATCGACGTGATTCGGCCGTCGACTTCCACCGTCTCCACGTTCTCGGCAGTGCGGTACGCGCAGACCGGAGTCTGGTTGAAGAACGTGCGGCCGATCTCGCGGCGCACCCAGGCCAACACCCCCCACAGGGCAGGTGTCCTGGCCGGCGCCGTGGGGCTGGGCCCGAGCCCTACCCAGCTCAGCACCGTCGTCACCACGTGAGACAGCAACCGGACCGGGTGCCGCGGCGTGGCCGACGAATTAGGGTCGGGTTCTGCAACCGCCACCCCCGGTGTGGGCGAGACCGCCGTGACGATGCCCAGGGCCAGGCCCAGCGCCCCGAAGCGGCCGATGCATCTGGTGGTGTTCATCATGTCCCTCCATGGGTTTCGCGTGCGGACGAGTCACTGTGGAATCGAAAACTATTTCCCCGCAGAACAATCGGCGCGGGACTCATGAATGGGGTAGCCGATTACCCCACGCCACCCGCCGTCGACGCGTCACCGTGGTGTCATGGCCACCGATGGAAACCGAGATGAGCTCCTCGACCGGTTGCCGCTGCCGTACGCCACCGCGCTGCGGTTGCGCGAGGCCGGCTGTCCGGACGACGTGATCGCCGAACGGGTCGGTGTGGACATCGACGCGTTTCCGATCTTCATGAGGGTGGCCGAGGCCAAAATGGTGGCAGCCCAACACAAGTGACGGACCGCCACCGGTCAGCACGGGCCGGGGATGAACAGATACCAGCACTGCCCCGGCGGCAGCGCAGGCGTGATACCCGGCGGCGGGGGTGGCGGCCCCGGCGGATTCGGTCCGTCCCAGATGTTCTGCGCCACATTGCCCTGCCCGTGATACACGTAGTAATACGTGTGACAGATGTTGTTGTCCCACACCACCGGATTGACCCGGATGTTGCCGGTGGCCACCGGCGGATCACCAGGACACCAGGTGTAGGGACCACCCGGCGGGGTCTGGGCGCCGGCGACACCGGCGCCCAGTCCCGCACCGCACGCGGTCGCGACCGTTGCGACCACCGTCGCGACGGCTTTCATGCGCATGCTCATCGCGTCATCCCGGGCAGGACACGGAGATCTCGAACGGCTTGCTGATCGGCTGCATGGGGTTGGCCATGTCGATCCCGCTGGCCGTGCCGGTGATCGTGTAGGTGGTGCCGTCCTTTTCGGCCGTCGCCTCCCCCTGACCGGCGCCCTGCTGGTAGCCGAGGGTGACACCGTTGACGTTGCCGAGCGCCACCGACTGCACGGCCGGGGCGTCGCCGGTGCCGACCACCGCGGCGATGCCGGTGGTGGCCTCGCCGATCACGATATTCATGTTGCCGGCCATCTCGGTGCACACCACCGTCCCCGACACGTCCTGATCCTGTCCGTCGATGCTGACCTTGGCGGTCGAATCGCCGGCCGCCGGTGTGGCTGCGGCGGTTTGGGTCGTGGAAGCCTCGTCGTTCGGGGTGGCGGACTTGTCCTCCGAGGAACACCCCGCGCCAGCGGCGATCACGAGCGCCGCGGCGCCCAGCGCGGGACCGATTGTTCTGATCATCGTCATTCTCCTATTCCTGGTTTGATTGTTCAGCACGGCAGCGGCGTGCCGGTGAAAAGATCAGTGCCGCAGCGGGAATCACGGATCCCCGAACCGGGGGGCGGAGGCGGCGGAAGCGCAGGCGCCGCCGCCGGCGGCGGAGGCGGCGGTCCGGGTGCGGGCTCGACGTATCCGGGCGACCCCCCGGCGACCGGTGCCACGTCCTCGTCGAGAACCCCTACCAACAATGGCGTGATGCTCAAGGCGGCCACCGCACATGCGGTGAGCGACCGTCGAACGAACTGTGTGTTAGTCATGGCGGAAACGTAACGACGGGCGCCGGAGGTGACTGGGGTAAGCCGCTACCCCAGTTCCGCGCCCGGCACTACTCCACACACGTCCGAAGTTGTGTTCGGTAGCCCTCGCAACGCGTTGCGGCCGGATACGATTCGGCGATGATCCGCCGCTGGCCTCTGGTCGGGCGTTCCGAAGAGCTGCAGATGATCGCCGAGGCGACGCGGGCAGGCAGGGGGCATGCCCGCGGGATCGTGCTGTCCGGATCCGCCGGTGTCGGCAAGACCCGGCTGGCCCGCGAGGCGGTCGAGGCGTGCGCATCGCGGATGTCTTCGCGGCACTGGATCGTCGGCACCGCGTCGGCGCGCAGCGTCCCGCTCGGCGCGTTCGCCGACATCGCCAGCGACTTCGGCCCGGACCCGCTGCGCCGGGTCCGCGAAGTCATCGACGGCCTGATCGGCGGTCGCGGCGACGTCGTGGTCGGGGTCGACGACGCGCACCTTCTCGACGACCTGTCGGCGTTCACCGTGCACCAACTGGTGACACGCCAACTCGCGACGGTGATCCTGACGATCCGCTCCGGTGAGACGCCGCCGGACGCGATCACCGCGATCTGGAAGGACCACCGGCTCGAACGCCTTGAGCTGCAACCGCTCTCGCTACCGGAGACCACGAAGCTGCTCGAGCACATCCTCGACGGCCCGGTGCATTCGCTCAGCGCGCAACGACTCTGGCAGTACACCCGGGGCAACGCGCTGTACCTGCGCCACCTGCTCGACAGCGAAGTCGACGCCGGACGGTTGGCGCGGCGGTCGGGAATGTGGCTGTGGGACGGGCGGCCCGAGCTCTCGCCGACGCTCGCCGAGTTGGTCGAGGCGCGGATTGCACAGGCGCCGGCTGCGGTCGGTGACGTGCTCGACGCGCTGGCGGTCGCCGAACCGCTGGGCAGCGACGTGCTGGCCGCGGTGACCGATCCCGACGCGCTGGCCGAAGCCGAGGCCCTCGGCCTGGTCACGGTGGACACCGCGGCGCGGCCGCCGTCGGTGCGGGTGGCGCACCCGATGCTCAGCGAGGTCCGGCGCACCGGATCGCTGCGGATGCGACGTCTGCGCGGGCGGATCGCCGGCGAGCTCGCCAAGAAGGACGTCACCGACCCGCGGGACCTGGTCCGGCGCGCTGTGCTCACCCTCGAATCCGACTCACCGCCCGACTCCGCGCTGCTCAACGCCGCCACCTGGGCGGCGATGCAGCTGCTCGACCTGCGGTTGGCCGAAACACTCGCCGAACGCGCGGTGAGCGTCGGCAGCGGGCTCGAGGCCAAGATGACCCATGTCATGGCGTTGAGTTGGCAGGAGCGCGGACACGAAGCCGAAACGGTGCTCGCCGAACTCGCAGAACAGACCACCGGCCCGATGCGCGCGCAGATCGCGCTGCTGCGCGCACTGAACTTCGCGGTGATCCTCAACCAGACCGGCAACGCGCAGGCCGAACTCGATGCCCACGTGCCGGCCGACGACGAGGCCGCCCGGCCGGTGGCCGAGTCGTTGCGCGCGCTGATCGACGTCGTGCGCGGGCACGCCGCGACCGCGGTGCAGCGGGCCACCGCCAACCTCGGCGTCGCGTCCGACAACGCGCTGGCCCAGATGCTGTCGGTCTTCGCCCTGGTCAACGGGCTGGGCGAGCTGGGCCGCGTCGCGGAGATCGAACCTGCCGCCGCCCGCGGCTACCGCCTGGCCGACCGGTCCGCCGAGGTGTCGCACCTGCGGGTGCCGCTGGCGTTCCTGCACGCCTACGCCTACCGCCCCGCAGGCGCGCTGGCCGAATCGGACGCCGCTATCGCGCGGATCCGGCTCGACACCGTCGACGTCCCGTTCGAGGGCTCCTGGCACGTCGCCGAATCGTGGCACGCGTTCGTGGCCGGCCTGGCGGTGGTGAACCGCGGCGGGCTGACCGAAGCGCAGCGGCTGTGCCGCGAATCGCTGACCGACATCGGCAGCGACCACAGCGGTCGCATGCGTAAGCGGTTCGCGCGGCTATGGCTGGCCACTGTCGACGCGATGGCCGGGGAAGCCGCCGACGCGCGTCGCGAGTTCGCCCCGATCTGCCAGTCGGATTCCGACCCCGACGCCCGCGGCTGGCATTCCGAGCGCGCGGTCGCCGAGGCCTGGGTGTGCGCGGCCGAAGGTGCGGTGTCCGAGGCGATCGCGGTGCTGCGCGCGGCGGCCCGCAGCGACCGTGAGCTGGGCAGGCCGGCGTGGGAGGTGCTGCTGCTGCAGACCGCGACGCAGTTCGGTGACCACACCACCGCCGAGCGCCTCGCCGAGTTGATCACCGCGGTCGAGGGCCCGCGGGCTTCGGCGGCGGCCGCCCACTCGTCGGCGCTGGCCGCCGGCGACGGCGAGGCACTGCTGGCCGCATCGCGGGGCTACGAGTCGTTCGGTGATCGGATCGCGGCCGCCGACGCCGCCGCGCAGGCGGTCGCGGTGTCCCGGGCGGCCGGGCTGCGCGGCGCCGCGATGACCGCCGCGGCCGTGGCCGAACGGTTGGCCGCCGAATGCGGGGGCGCGCTGACACCGGCGTTGGCCGCGGTGTCCCGTCCACAGCCGTTCACCGCGCGCCAACGCGAGATCATCTCCCTTGCCGCGCAGGGTTTTTCCAACAAGGAGATCGCCGAGCGGCTGACCATGTCGGTCCGCTCGATCGAGGGCCACCTGTTCCGGGCATCCCAGCGGGTCGGGGCCAACAGCCGCGAACAGCTGATCTCGATCCTGACCGGCAGCGCACCCGGGACGTGATCCGGCCGCGCTGGGCGACTTCTCACGGAAAACCCCACCGCAGGCATAGAATTTGGCGGTGATCCGCCAGTGGCCCCTGGTCGGACGGTCCGAGGAACTGGCGGTGATCGCCGAGGCGACCCGCTCGGTCGGGGACCGTGCGCGCGGGGTGGTGCTGTCGGGCGCGGCCGGTGTGGGCAAGACCCGGGTGGCCTTCGAGGCGGTGGCAAGGTGCGGGCCGCCGAGCGCGCGCAGGCACTGGCTGGTCGGCACGGCATCGTCGCGCAGCGTCCCGCTCGGGGCGTTCGTCGAGATCGCCAGCGAGTTCGGGCCCGATCCGCTGCGCCGGGTCCGGGAAGTGATCGACGCGCTGATCGGCGACGCCGCGCCCGGTGCGGTGGTGGTCGGGGTCGACGACGCCCATCTGCTCGACGACCTGTCGGCGTTCACCGTGCACCAACTGGTCACCCGGCGGCTGGCGACGGTCATTCTCACCATCCGCTCCGGTGAGACCCCGCCGGACGCCATCACCGCGATCTGGAAAGACCAGCACCTCGATCGGCTTGAGCTGCAGCCCCTTTCACCGGAGGAGTTGAGCCGGTTGGTAGAGCAGGTACTGGGCGGCCCGGTGGACTCGTTCACCGCCGAGCGGTTGTGGCAGTACACGCAGGGCAACACGCTGTATCTGCGGCACCTGCTCGACCACGAGGTCGACGCGGGGCGGGTGACGCGCCGCGCCGGGGTGTGGCTGTGGAACGGTCAGCCCAGCCTGTCCCCCACGCTGACCGAGCTGCTCGAATCCCGCATCGCGCAGGCACCGGATTCCGTGCGCGACGTCCTGGATGCGCTGGCGGTGGCCGAACCACTCGAATCCGACGTGCTCGAAGCCGTGACCGGAGCCGACGCGCTCTCCCAGGCCGAGTCGCTGGGCCTGATCAGCGTCGACTGCACGGCGCGGCCGGCGTCGGTGCGGCTGGCCCACCCACTGCTCGGCGAGATTCGGCACACCGGTTCGCTGCGGATGCGCCGGGTCAGCGGCCGGATCGCCGCGGAGTTGGCCCGCAAAGGCTCCCCCGATCCCCGCGCCCTGATCCGACGCGCGGTGCTGACACTGGAATCCGATCTGGTTCCCGACTCGGAGCTGCTGCTCGCCGCCGCGTCGGCGGCGATGCAGTTGCTCGACCACCGGCTTGCCGAACACCTCGCGGAACGCGCGGTCGCGGTCGGGGGCGGGCCGTGGGCCAAAATCGCCCGTGCCATGGCGATCACGTGGCAGGAGCGCGGCGTCGAGGCCGAGGCGGTGCTCGCCGAACAGGCCGCCCAGGCCTGCGGGCTCGAGCGGACGCAGATCGCGATCCTGCGCGCGATGAACTTCACGCTGATCCTCGGCGAAGTGGGCAGCGCCGAAGCCGAACTCGAACTGTTGCCCGTCGACGACGTCAACGCACAGTCGATCGCCGCGGCCCTGCGGCCGTTGATCCAGTTGGTGCGCGGGCACTCCCGGACCGCGGTGGCGATGGCCGACACCGCGTCGGCCGTCTCGCCGGGTAGCGACGTGGCGACGATCTTCTTGGCCTGGGTGTATGTCACCGGCCTGGGCGACCTGGGGCGTGTCGACGAGATCGATGCCGCCGCCAAAACGGGCTATGCGGTGGCCGACCGGTCACCGGAATCGGGACACCTGTTGCGCCGCTTGGCACTTCAGGAGACCCACGGCTACCGCCTGGCAGGGATGCTCGCCGAGTCCGACGCCGTGATCGAGCGCATCAGGCGCGACACGCTCGACGTCCCGTTCGAGGAGTCGTGGCACCGGGTGATGGTCGGACTGTCGGCGATGAGCAGCGGCGCGCTCGGCGACGCGCGCCGGTCGCTGCGCGATGCACTGGCCTACCTGGGCCCCGGCGACAGCGGGCGCATGGTGAAGACGTTCGCCAGGACGTGGTTGGCGACGGTGACCGCGATGCTCGGTCTGGCCCCGGACGCCCGCCGGGAACTCGAGGCCCTCCAGTGGTGGGCGCGGGACCCGCAGGCGTGCATGTTCGACCCCTACCGGTCGCTGGCCGAGGCCTGGGTATGCGCCGCGGAAGGTACCTGCTCCGAGGCGATTTCGATCCTGCGCGCGGCCGCGCGACGAGAGGATGAACTCGACAGGCCGGCGTGGCAGGTGGTGCTGCTGCAGACCGCGACGCAGTTCGGCGACCACACCACCGCGGGCCGCCTCGCCGAGTTGGCAACAGTGGTTCAGGGCCCGAGAGCGCCGGCCGCCGCCGCGCACGCCGCCGCCCTGGCCGACGGCGACGCGGACGCACTGCTCGCGGCATCGCGGCGCTACGAGTCGTTCGGTGACCGGGTCGCAGCAGCCGACACCGCAGCCCAGGCCGTATCGGTCTATCAGGGCCGCGGGCTGCGGGGCGCCGCGATGACCGCGTCGGCCGTCGCCTCACGGTTGGCGGCCGAGTGCCAGGGCGCGCGCACGCCGGCGCTGTCGGCGGCCGCGGCGCCGCAGGTGTTCACCGCCCGGCAGCGCGAGATCATCTCGCTGGCCGCGCAGGGGTTGTCCAACAGGGAGATCGCCGAGCGGCTCACCATGTCGGTCCGTTCGGTCGAGGGCCACCTGTTCCGGGCGTCACAGCGCGTCGGCGCGAACAGCCGCGAGCAGTTGATCGCGATCCTGCGCGGTTCGTGACCCGTCACCCCTGGTCGACGACGGGGAAGCGACGGGCCGCGCCGGCGACCGTCAGCACCCTCTCGACGGCTTCGGAGGTGATCAGCGCCCACGGCAGACCGAGCTGCCGGCAGCGGTCGTCGACGTCCACCAGCAGCCGCATGCCCGCGAGCGCGAAGAATTCGACGCCGCTGCAGTCGAGCACGGTCCGGTGACCGGGCGCGACGAACTCGTCGACGTGGTCGCACAGCGCGCCGGTGTTGCTCGCATCGATGTCGCCGACGACCTCGACGATCAGGGATTCAGGATGCAGCGCGGGGCCGACCAGGCGCGACGGGCGGTGCATGACGTGGTGACGCCGCAACAGCAGCGTCGGGATCAGGGCGAAACGCGCCGCCCCGCCGCTCGTCAGGTCGGGACACGCGCAGACGCTCGGCGTCATGGGCCTCCTCGTGCCGACGGGATCGCCACCATCCTGTCGAGGCCACCGGACCCCGCTTTTGCCCGTTCCGGACAAGCGCGAACCGGGCGGTTGTCCGAAATCGACAGCGACACCCGCGGTTTCTCCGCCCTCCCGACCTCGGCGACGCGAAATCCCGTGCTGGACTGGCATTTTATTTTTTCTGGGGTATGGTCGCGAATTGATGGAGAAATGCTAGCGGGAGGTAAAAATGGCTAGTAAGTCCCAGGGCGCGACGCTGAAGAAGCCGTCGAAGACGCTCAAGGAGCGGCGAGCAGCCAAGCGGGAGAAGATGGCCCAGGAGATCGTCCCCAAGCGTAAGCGGGCCGACCGGTAGCCGGGGAACCACGGTCAGCCGCCCGACGCAGCGGGGTCGACAGCCCAACTGAATTGTCCGGCGAATAAAGCGGAGCCGATCCGGCCGACCATTGTTTTGCACGCCCATTCACGAGGCGAATTGAATTGCAATCAATGGTCGGCCGGATAACGCTGTTTGCAGAGTTTTCTTTTGAGGAGAGACATGAACGTGATCAAAAAGCACAGGCGTACAGAGCGATGGAGGGGCAGCGAGTTGTGGCGACGGTGAATCTTGACGCGCGCATCGGCGCGGCGACCGAGACCAGCGATACGCACGCCCAGCCGGTGACGGTCCATGAGGCGCTGCGCCGCCTGCTCGACGAGTTGGCCGAGGCCTCGCCGCCGGCCGAACGGGGCCCGGCATACCGCGCGGGGTTCAGTGCCGGTATCCGGTTCGCCCGCATCTGCGTACTCGACGAGATCGCCGCGGCCTCCGGGTATCTGGACCGGATCGCGATGACCAACGGTTCGCGACGTGACCGCGAATCGGTCCGCATCCGGGCCGCGGTCCGGACCATCGGGCGGCGACTGGGCAACGAGATCGCGCTGGGCGACGACGACGGCGCCGACGGTTACCGGGACGCGATCGCCGTCGCGCAAGAAGTAGTTTCCGGCCTGCGGGCCACCAGCACCTGAGAGTGAGGATCTGTCATGACGATTCAGAAGACCATGCTTTCGCCAGTGATGCTGTTCGGTCAGGACGACGACCTGTCCGAAGCCATCGCGGCAGCGTGTCGACAGCACGGCATCGAGACGTCGCTGGGCGACGCGGCCTGCGGGGGGCCCTCACGGGCGTCCCCCGAGACAGGTGACACCCCGACCCGCTCGGCCGCCTTCATCGTCGCGGCCGACGCCGCCGAATCCCTGTTCGGCAAACCTCTTTCACCCTCGTCGCGCCGACGGCTGCGGGCCTGCGAGAACACCATCTGCGACGAGGCCGTCACCGCCGCCGACACCCAGGGGGTACGCCGGGTTCTGGTGGTCTGCGACGCCCGGCCGCTGTCCTTCGGCCAGCGGCTGCGTGTCGAGCGCTGGGCCCGCGACCTGGCCCACCGGATCGGCTACGAGAGCCGGATCAACGGCTTGACCGAGGTCACCACCTCCTACGCCGTCGTCGAGACCCAGGCGGAGGTCGCCGAACTGGCCGGCGCGGTCGTCAACTGGCACCGGGGCGGGCACCCGGCCGACAAGTCGGTGGCACCGGATTCCCACAGTCCGCCGCTGCCGCGGCTGGGCCTGCGAAGCGGGGAACAGGCACCCGCGCTGGCGGGCACCCGCTAGACATCAGGTCCGGGGCCGAAGGCGGGCCCGGATCGGTCCTTTGGCCACCGTCGTCAGCGGAACCTCACACTCGAAACCTTCGTCGACGGAGTCGATTTCCATCGCGCGCACGATGGTCGCCAGCGCCAGCGTCGTCTCCAGCCGGGCGAAATGCTCGCCGATGCACGGCCGGCCCCCGCCGAGGAACGGCAGAAACTCCCACCGGTTACGGGCCTTGACGTTCTCCGGGCTGAAGCGCTCCGGGTCGAACTGCGTCGGATTCGGCCACAGCTTCGGATCATGGTGCAGCCCATACAATCCCACCGCGACCAAGGTTCCGGCCTCCACCCGGTAGCCGTCCACGGCGATGTCGCGCGTCGCCAGCCGGGCCACCCCGGCGGCCGGCGGGCACAACCGCAGCGCCTCGTGCAGCACCTGCACGGTGTAGCCCAGACGCGGCACGTCTTCGGGGGTGAGTTCGCGGTCCCCGATCGCGGCCGCTTCGGCGGCCACCCGCTTCTGCGTCTCGGGGTGGTGGCCGAGCACCCACAGCGCGTACGTCAGCGCGGTCGAGGTGGTGTCGTGCCCGGCGAGCATGAAGATCAGCAGGTCGTTGGAGATGTCGTCGTCGTCGATGGGCAGGCCGGTCTCCGGGTCCCTGGCGTCCATCAGCGCCCGCACCAGCGGGGCGTCGCGGTCCGGGTCGGTGCGGCACGCGCGCACCATCTCGTCGGTGATCTCCTTCATCTCGGCGACCGCCTTGCGGGTCCGGCGGCGGGCCGGGGTGGGCAGCCAGCGGGGTGCGCGCACCGGCCGGAAGGCGCGGTCGGTGGTGTAGGAGGACGCCACGTGCATGCACCGGGCGATGACGTCGCCGCGCTCGTTGAGGTCGACGCCGAGCACCGAGCGGCCCAGGGACTGCATCGCCACCCGGCGGCACTCGATGTCGAGGTCGACGTCGCCGCCGTCGGGCCACCGGTCGACGAATGCCTGCGCCGCCCCGGACATGTGACCGCCGAAGTTGCGGACGTTGTGCTTGGTGAACACCGGTTGCAAGGCGCGTTTGCGGGGCCGCCACAGCTCGTTGGGCAGCACCCACAGGCTGTCGCCGGCCATGTTGCGGACCTCGTCGTGGTAGATGCAGCGCTCCGAGGACGCGTCGGAGCGGCCCAGCACGTCGCGCATGCCGTTGGGCGACATCACCGCCACGATCGGCGGGTACACCCATTTCGGCCCGAACTGGATCCGGGTGATCGGACCGCCGGCGTCCCGGATGACCTCCTGCCCGGTGTCGAGCCTGCGGACCAATTTCACCAGCTGCCGGATCGGCAGCGGATTCTTCGGGACCAGCGGCAGCGCGGAGACGTCCGACGTGGTGGTCATGTCACTGATCATCGCCTAGGCAGCGGCTGTGCGGGACATTCACGACGCAGACATTTCACAACGAAGTCCAGGACAGCGGGACGCCTTCGCCTTTCGTCATCACGGCGGCGGGCATGACCCGGAGGCGGTAGGGGCTCAGCCGCAGCGCCGCGAACTCGTCGGACGTCGGCCCACCGCTCCACGCCGGGATGATCCGCGGGTCGTAGCCCACCGGGGCGGGCCCGTTGGCGAACTTGTCCCAGACCGCGGTCCTGGTCTCGTCGTCGACGTACCACTCGACCAGGCACTCGGCGCTGCAGGTGTCGTGGCTGGGCGCCCAGTAGCTGACCGACACCTCGGGGTGCACCGCCAGGTGGCGCTTCTTGACCGGGCTCGGCACCGTGGCGATCCAGCCGAACAGGTCGGTGCCGTCCCATTCCCAGATCGGATGCAGGATGCGGGTGCGCGGGCGGCTGTTGGCGTCGACCGTGGCCACCGAGGCCCACACGATCGAGTGGGCCATCTCGACGAAAACCGGCGCGATCTGCTCGAGTGTGCTCACGCGACCCAGCCTAGGTGGCGGGGCGCGCGCTCAGCCCTGCTTGGTGTCCTTCTCGCCCTCGCTGAATTTGGGGTTGCCGTCGTCGTCGATCCAGTCGTTGACCGCGGTACCGGCCACCGCGCCTCCGGTGCCCGGCATCTTGGTCGTCGGCCGGTCCTCCTCGTAGGGCTTGTGCATCTCCTTGGCCTTTTCCCGGTGTTCGTCGGTGACCTCGGGTTTGTCCGTCGTCGGACGCTCTTCCTGCTCGTCGAGGACGTTGTGGTGTTCGTCGGTGCGGGGCTCGGCGCCCTGTTCTTCGCTGCTCATGGGACACGACTGCCCGATGAGCCGATTTGCGAAACGCAATACGGACTAACGGGCCGGGACCGTGCGCAGCGCGGCGGGCAGGCTCGGCAGGAAATGCTGGTAGGCGAACGCCCGGATGTCGTCGGCGGTCTCCAGCGGCTGCGCGCTCGGCAGCAGCAGCACCATCACCGCGTAGCGCAGGATGGTGTCGGCCAGTTCGTCGACGGCCTGGGCGCCGATGCGTTCGGCGAAACCGGCGGGGAAGATGATCCGCAGCGCCTCGGCCATGCGGGCGATCGCGGCGTCGTAGTGGCGGTGCGCCAGTTCGAGCACCAGCGCCGGCTCGTCGACCATCATCCGGTGCAGCACCCGGTGCCTGCGGAACTTCAGGATCGACAGCGTGAACGCCTCGACGTAGTAATTGGACTGCGGCTCAACGCGTTTGATCTCGTCGGCGATGTCGGCGAACAACGCGATGTTCTCGCGCTCGGTCACCGCGGCCACCAGTTCGTCGCGGTTGGCAAACCGCCGGTAGATCGTGGTCCGGCTGACCCCCGCGCGGCGGGCCACGTCGTCGAGCGCGACCCGGCGGAAGCCGTGCCGCTCGAACTCGATCACTGCGGCGTCGAGGATGGCGCTGGTGGCCGCGTCAGGCCCGGGCATAACCCTTTTGGGCGTAGCCGTTGTACCGCACCTTCATCGGCAGGCGGTCCCACACCCAGTTCACCGGTCGCGACCGCCACAGCGCGGCGAACCGCTGGTAGCGCCGTTCCTGGCGCTCGCTCCACGGCAGCCCCAGCAGTTCACGCGTGCGCGGGGGCATCCCGCCGGTGGTCAGGAACGCGGCCACCGGGTTGAACACCGGCGCGATCAGCCGCCACGCCCACGCCGGGACACCCTTGGGGCAGGGGAATCCCTTGGTGACGTAGCCGACGCCGTACTTGGCGGTCGGGTGGGCGACGACGATCTCGTCGATCATCTTGTCCCAGTACCGCTCGAAGTCGTCGTAGGTCGCCGGCATCACCCGGTCGCTGACGCCGTAGCGCCGGTACCAGGTCTTGGACTCCAGGTAGATCTGCTCCTTCTCCGCGCGGGTCAGCCGCTTGACGAACGTGTCGGCGAAGTACAGCACCTGGTCGACGAACGTCGCGTGCGCCCAGAAGTAGGTCTCGGGGTCCAGCGCGTGATAGCGACCGCCGCCGTACTCCGGGGCCATCGTGCCCTTGATCTCGGTGTGGAAGTCGCGCACCTGGGTGCCCGGGTGGTCGTCGTCGCTGCCGTAGACGGTGTTGAAGATCGGCGGCAGCGATCGCTTGACCCGCGCGGCGGTGTCGTCGAAGAACACCGAGTGGTCCAGGACGCCCTGGCCCAGTTGCGCGAGCATGTTCTGCAGCACCGCCGGCCGCGGCCCGATCAGGTACATCCGGTTGTCGCCGAAGTAGCGCCAGACCAGTGACTGCGGCCCGAGCGGCAGCGCGTCATCATGGGCGGCGTCGGGGGCGGTGTCTCGGGCAGCGTCGATGTCTTCGGGCTTGTCCACCAACTCGGTCATGCGACACAGTGTTACAAATTCTGAACTTTGTTCCAAGTGGGTGTGAGCGGCCTCACCGAGTGAGTAGCCACGGTCGTGGTCGCCGTCGCGGAGCGACCAGGATTGCTATTTCGCGGTGCGGGCCCGGCGCCGGATGCGCGCGACCGCCAGCACGATCAACACGCCGGCGACCGTTGCCAGCAGCAACGACAGCCCGATCAGCGGCGCGCTGTACTGCACCGACGTGGTCTGCGGTTCGCCTTCGAGCACCGGCGGCACCACGATCGTCGTGTCGGCGGACAGAAAGCAGAGCACGGCGCCGACAAGCGCGGCCGCACCGAGAACGAGTTCGACCGCCGACCGCACGCTCATGCGCGTTCCGGCGGGATGCGTTCCTCGACCACCTGGGTCAGGATTTCCCGCAGCTTCTGGTGCTTACGGGCCCACGCCTGCGCGGAGCGGTCGTTGGTCATCTTCAGCCCGATGCCGGTGCGCCCGCGCGGCACCCCGGTCAGCTCGCCGAGCGCCCGCGCCGACTGCCATTTCGGGGCTTCGGCACCGCTGGCCTCGGGGTAGATCCGCACGATCTCGTCGGTGCTGATGATCTCGGCGCCCTGGCGCAGCCACTCCGGGGTCAACTCCACCGAGGTGTGGATGCGCGCGGCCTTGACCTGGATAGCGAGGAACCCGGTGACCAGGACGAAGAAGATGCCCGGCACCAGCAACTGCACGCCGTACCCCGCCGAGGCCTGGATCAACGCCATCGCGATGCCCGCTGCCGGTCCCGCGGCGATCCACCACCAACTCGCGCCCTGCTCGTAGAAGAGCACCTGCTTCGAGGCACTGTTGTCGGTCACGACGGCTCCCCCTGTCCGGCCGCGCTGGGCCTGGTGATGAGCACGGCCCCGGCGATCAGCGGGAAGATCGCCAGCACCGTCACGATGTGCACAATCCCCATCAGCGAGAGCAACGCGATCAGCGCGACGACCGTCAGCGCGAGCGCGACACCGGCCCGGCGGAAGCGGGCGTCGCCGCCGCGGACCCGGCCCGCCAGAAACGCCAGGCCCCCGCCGGCGAGGACCGTCAGGATTCCGGCGCCGCGGAACACCGCCGGCAGGTTCACCGAGGCCGCGATCATCCCGCCGACCATCAGCATCACGGCCGCGGCCACCCAGCACCAGAAGGCGGCGGTGACGGGTCGCGGGACGGGAGCGGTCATGGTCGGTCAGCGTATCGGGTCACCGGGTGAAGTAGCCGTTGGCGTCCTTGCGGTGCAACAGGTAAGCGCCGCCGACGATCGCCACCACCCCGATGATCGCGGTCACCGCGAACGTCACCGCGGCCGCGGGCGGGCGTTCGACGCCGAACAGGTTGGTCGCCGCGTAGACGACCGCCGCGACACCGCCGCCGGTGAGCACGGTGCGCGCCCACCGGTAGCCGTGGCGCATCAGGATCAGGAACGTCAGCACCACGGCCGCGATCATCAACACGAACACCACCGAGAACGCCACCACCGGACCGGGCAGCCGCGGTGTGCGGTCGTTGACCAGCAGGTCGACGAGTTGACCGGTGATCATCATCGGCAACGCCAGCACCCACAGCCAGAAGCCGGTGTCGACGTCGTCGGGCCGCTGCGGCGGCTGATCGTCATTGCCGGGATCGACGGCCGGCCAACCACCTTGCTGTGGATTCACCGCAACCATCCGGCGGCCTCGGCCGCCCAGTAGGTCAGCACGATGTCGGCGCCCGCGCGTTTGATGCTGGTCAGCGTTTCCAGTGCGACGGTGCGCCGGTCGATCCACCCGTTGGCGGCGGCCGCGCTGATCATCGCGTACTCGCCGGAGACCTGGTAGGCCGCGACCGGCACGGGCGAGATGTCGGCGGCCGCACGCACCACGTCGAGGTAGGCCATCGCGGGTTTGACCATCACCATGTCGGCGCCCTCGTCGATGTCGAGTGCCACCTCGTGCAGCGCTTCGCGGGCGTTACCCGGATCCTGTTGGTAGGTGCGACGATCGCCCTGCAGGCTGGACGCGACCGCTTCGCGGAACGGGCCGTAGAAGCCGGACGCGAACTTCGCGGCGTACGCCAGGATCGCGGTGTCGGTGTGTCCCGCGGCGTCCAGACCGTCGCGGATGGCGGCCACCTGCCCGTCCATCATGCCGCTGGGCCCTACCACGTGTGCGCCTGAATCCGCCTGCGCAACAGCGAGTTCGACATACCGTTTGTTGGTGAGGTCGTTGTCGACGCGGCCGGCGGCATCGAGGACACCGCAGTGCCCGTGGTCGGTGAACTCGTCGAGGCAGGTGTCGGCCATCAGCACCGTGTCGGCGCCGAGGTCACCGGACAGGTCACGCAGGGCGACGTTGAGGATGCCGTCCTCGGCCACCCCGGCCGAACCCGTGGGGTCCTTGTCGTCGTCGCGCGGCACCCCGAACAGCATCAGACCGCCCACCCCGGCCGCGACCGCCTCGGCGGCGGCGCGGCGCAGCGAGTCGCGGGTGTGCTGGACGACGCCGGGCATCGAGGAAATCTCCC
Organism: Mycolicibacterium flavescens; assembly: GCF_001722335.1. Classification (GTDB taxonomy): domain Bacteria; phylum Actinomycetota; class Actinomycetes; order Mycobacteriales; family Mycobacteriaceae; genus Mycobacterium; species Mycobacterium flavescens. The sequence goes on along the minus strand of NZ_MIHA01000013.1, from coordinate 154,842 downwards.
GCGGTTCGCCGATACCGTCGGCGACGAACATCGGCAGCACGAGATGCCTTGGCTCCAGCGATGTTTCGGCAACAAGCCGACGCATGGCCGGAGTCGAGCGCAACCGGCGCGGGCGGTGCCGGGGGAAACCCATCAGCGGCTCCTCGCGGTCAGCGGCGGCGGCTCTTCTTACGCGGCGGCGGCAACGCACCCTCGGCGCGCAACCGGGCCGCGTGCTCGGCGAGCGCTTCGACCAGCGGACCGACCGCGGCGACCTCGGGCTGCACATCGACGCGCAGACCGAACTCCGCCGCGGTCTCGGCGGTCTTGGGCCCGATGCACGCGACGATGGTGCGGGCGTGCGGCTTTCCGGCGATGCCCACCAGGTTGCGCACCGTCGAGCTCGAGGTGAAGCAGACCGCGTCGAACCCGCCGGTCTTGATCATCTCGCGGGTGTGCGCGGGCGGCGGCGCCGCGCGCACCGTGCGGTACGCGGTGACATCCTCGATCTCCCAACCGCGTTCGCGCAGCCCCTCGGCCAGCGTCTCGGTGGCGATGTCGGCGCGCGGCAGCAGCACCCGGTTCACCGGGTCGAAAACGTCGTCGTAGGGCGGGAAGTCGTCGAGCAGGCCGAGCGAGGACTGCTCACCGCTGGGCACCAGCTCGGGGTTGATCCCGAACGCGCGCACCCGGTCGGCGGTGGCCTGACCCACGCACGCGATCTTCACACCCGAGAACGCCCGGGCGTCGAGGCCGAACTCGTTGAACTTCTCCCACACCGCGCGCACCGCGTTGGTGGAGGTGAACACCACCCACTGGAAACGGCCGTCGACCAGACCCTTGACGGCGCGCTCCATCTGCGCCGGGCTGCGCGGCGGCTCGACCGCGATGGTGGGCACCTCGATCGGCAGTGCCCCGTGCCCCACGAGCTTCTCGCTCATCTCACCGGCCTGGTCCTTGGTGCGCGGCACCAGCACGGTCCAGCCGTACAGGGCGCGGCTCTCCCACCAGTTCAGCTTCGCGCGGTTGGCCACGGTCTTGCCGATCGTGACGACCAGCGGCCCGGCCAGCGGCCCGGCCGGTTCGACGCCGGCCGGCTTGTCCAGCGCCGCCTTGTCGAGCAGCCCGGCCAGCGTGGTCTCGACCGAACGCTGTTGACACGTGGTGCCGTTCGCGGTGACGACCACCGGAGTGGTGTCGGTCAGCCCGTACTCGATCAGCGTGCGCGCCGCGTCGGGAAGATGGCTCGCGGTGGCGTGCAGGATCAGCGGTCCGGGCGCGGCGGCCAGCGCCGCCCAGTCGACGTCGGGCGAGCGGACGTCGGCGACGGTGTGCGCCGAACCCAGCGGCAGACCCGCGTAGGTGGGCACCGCGGTGGCGTCGGGCAGGCCGGGGATGATCTCGAAGTTCACGTGCGACTTGGCCAACGCGGAAACCTCGGTGATCACCGCGTCCGTGGACAGCGGGTCACCGGCGACCAGGCGCACCACGTCGACACCGGTGCGCGCCTCGGTGGTCAGCGTCTTGGCGACCTCAGCGGGATCGCCGACCGCGGACCGGATGTCGGGCCCGCCGGGCAACGCACCCGCGGAGTCGTTGTCGGCCGCACCGTCGGCCGCCTCGGCCGGTTCGGGACCCGACGGCGGCGGCAGCTCGGTACCCACCAGGGTCAGCACCGCTTCGGGCACATCGGGATCGGTGAACACCAGCGCTGCATTGGCGAGCACCGCGCGAGCCCGCGTCGTCAGCAGGCCGGGGTCGCCAGGACCCGAGCCGACGAACGTGATGCGGCCCGGCTTCGGCTTGCGGCCTCGCCCGCTACTCTGGGCAGTCATCTCAGTCACTCATCTCTCTGCTCTTCGCTCGCGCTCATCGCAGCTCTGCACGTTCATTTGGTATCCGCCATGAGCTCGCGCGCCCCGAGGTCGAACAACTCCTCGGCCACCGAGAGCCCCAGCTCCCGGGCCCGGTCGGGAGTCCCGACAGCGGACGCGCGGATCACGTCGGATCCGTCCAGCGTCGCCACACAGCCGCGCAGCGACACTTCTTCGAAGACGTTGCCGTCCTCATCGATGGACTCGACCACCTCGGCGATCGCGCCCACCGGTGCGGAGCAGCCCGCCTCCAGTCGGCCGAGCAGGGCCCGTTCGGCGGTGACCGCGGCACGCGTGTCGGCGTCGTCCAGCTCCGCCAGCAGCGCGGCAAGCTCGGAGTCGTCCCCGCGGCACTCCACCGCGAGCGCCCCCTGAGCCGGCGCTGGCAACATCTGCACCGGCTCGAGAGTCTCGGTGACATCGGCCAGTCGTCCGATCCGGGCCAGGCCCGCACGTGCGACCACGATGCCGTCGAGTTCACCGTTACTTACCCTGCTCAACCTGGTATCCAGGTTGCCTCGTAGGGGGCGGATTTCCAAACCGAGACCCAGTGCTCTAAGCTGTGCCGCCCGCCGCGGGCTCGACGTGCCGATCAGCGATCCCGCCGGCAACTCCCCGAGCACCAGGCCGTCGCGGGCCACGAGGGCGTCGCGCGGGTCCTCACGCGGGGGTGTCGCGGGGATCGTGAAGCGCGGGTCGTCGGCGGTGGGCAAATCCTTGTGAGAGTGCACCGCGGCGTCGACGCGGCCGTCGAGGATGGCCTCGCGCAGGGCCGCGGTGAACACTCCGACGCCGATGTCGGCGATCGGACCCTGGTTGCGGTCGCCCTCGGTGGAGATGATGACGAGTTCGGCGTCATGGCCTCGGGCGATGAGCGCGTCTCTGACGGTGCCGGCCTGCGTCGTCGCCAGAAGGCTGCCCCGAGTGCCTATCCGGATCGGGCTCGAGCGTTGCGGCCGGGGGGATGGGCTAGTCAAGCGCTACTCGGCCGCCTTATCGAAATCAGATGTAGCAGAACGGAATTCGTCACCGCCAGCGATCCACGGCAGATCATCTCGGTCGGCCACTAGGGGTAATTCGGGTCCGGCGACGGCGTCGACGGCCTGTTGGTCGAGCTCGAACAGCTCACGCAGCGCCTCGGCGTAGCTGTCACCACCGGGCGCGCTGGCCAGCTGTTTGACCCGCACCGTGGGTGCGTGCAGCAGCTTGTCGACCACCCGCCGCACGGTCTTGGCCACCTCGTCGCGGTGGGCCGCGTCGAGCCCCGGCAGCCGGTTGTCCAGCCGCAGCAGCTCGGCCTCCACCACGTCGGCGGCGCGTTGCCGCAGCGCCGTCACGGTCGGGGTGACCTCGGCCATCCGCTGGCCGGCCAGGTAGTTGGCGACCTCGGCGGCGACGATCGTGCGCGCGGCCTCGGCGTCGGCGGCGGCGGCCCGTGCCGACGGCTCGCGCTGGATGCGCTCCATGTCGACGACGTAGACCCCCGGCAGCCCGGCGACCGCGGAGTCCACGTCACGCGGCATCCCGAGGTCGCAGATCACCAGCTGTTTGGGCTCCTGACCGTGGGCCAGGCCGCGGTGCACGTCGGCCAGCGAGACCACCGGCCGCACCGCGCCGGTGCAGCTGACCACCACGTCGGCGTCGGTCAGCAGCGGCGGCAGATGGTCGAACGGGAACGCATCGGCCTCGATGCCCAGTTCGCGGATGTTGTCGGCCAGCCGTTTGGCCCGCGGCAGCGACCGGTTGACCACGTGGACGCATTCGACGCCGGCGCGGATCAGGTGTTTGGCGGCCAGCGAACCCATCGACCCGGCGCCGATCACCACCGCGGTGCGCCCGGCCAGCGAGCCGAGTTTGCTGTCGGCGATGTCGAGGGCCACCGACACCACCGAGGCGCCCGCGGCGTCGATACCGGTCTCGGTGTGCACCCGCTTGCCGACCGACAGCGCGCGCTGCGACAGTTCGTGCAGCGTGCGGCCGACGGCGTGGTTCTCCTCGGCGGCGGCGTAGGCGCGGCGGACCTGCCCGAGCACCTGCTGTTCGCCGATCACCGCCGAGTCCAGGCCGGAGGCGACCGCGAACAGGTGCTCGACGGCGGCCTCGGCGTAGCGCACGTAGGCGTATCTGGTCAGGTCCTGCAGGCTCATCCCGGAGTGCTCGGAGAGCACCTGCCCGATCACCGACAACCCGCCGTGGAACGCCTCCACAACGGCGTACACCTCGACGCGGTTGCAGGTGGACAGGACCATGGCCTCGGTGACGAGCGAGGACTGCAGCACCTGCTCGACGATCTTGGCCTGATCGGACTCGTCAGTACTCAACTGTTCGAGAACGGACACCGGCGCGCTGCGGTGCGAAACCCCGAAAAGCAGCACGCTCACGGCATCATCACCACGTCATCCAAGGTAGTCGTTGGACAGTTAGCTCACCAAATTCCCGGTGAATCTCACGTAACAACGCTTATGCGCACAATCATCCGAGGTCGGCGCGCAGCCGGGGCTCATCGACCTCCCAGTAGCTGTGCTCACGACCGTCGAGCAGGACCACCGGCAACCGGTCGCCGTACTCGGCCCGCAGCGTCGAATCACCGGACGCGGCGGCCGCGTCGACGTCGGTGACCGCGAGGGCGAAGCCCAGCTCGCCGGCGAGTTCGGAGAGCCGGGCCGCCGCCGCGGTGCAGATCGAACAGCCGTCGCGCGTCAGCAGCTCCACCCGGTGCATGCCGCCAGTATCACCGGGCGGCGCCCGCCGGTCGATAAATTAGGGTTGATCTCGTGTCTCGTGACCTCGAAGCCGACCAGCAGCGCGTTGCCGGTGAGGCCAGCGCCGAGGCCGCCGTCACGGAGGTCTCCCTGCCCGGCGAGGCGTCCGAACCGGCCGCACCGCCGCCGGATCTGACCGCCGCCGCGTTCTTCGACGTCGACAACACGCTGGTGCACGGTTCGTCGCTGCTGCATTTCGCCCGTGGGCTGGCCGCCCGCAAGTACTTCACCTACGGCGACGTCGCGAAGTTCGTCTACGCGCAGGCCAAGTTCCAGTTGACCGGCCGGGAGAACAGCGAGGACGTGGCCGCGGGCCGGCGCAAGGCGCTGGCGTTCATCGAGGGCCGCACGACCGCGGAGTTGATGGCCGTCGGCGAGGAGATCTATGACGAGATCATCGCCGACAAGATCTGGCCGGGCACGCGGGCGCTGGCGCAGATGCACCTTGACGCCGGCCAGCAGGTGTGGCTGGTCACCGCGACGCCCTACGAGCTGGCGGCGACGATCGCCAAGCGGCTGGGCCTGACCGGGGCGCTGGGGACGGTTGCCGAATCCGTCGACGGGGTGTTCACCGGCCGGCTGGTCGGCGACATCCTGCACGGCACCGGCAAGGCGCACGCGGTGCGGTCGCTGGCCATCCGCGAGGGGCTCAACCTGCGCCGCTGCACCGCCTACTCGGACAGTTTCAACGACGTGCCGATGCTGTCGCTGGTGGGCACCGCGGTCGCGATCAACCCGGACGCCGACCTGCGTGACCTGGCCCGCGAGCGCGGCTGGGAGATCCGCGACTTCCGGACCGCGCGTAAGGCGGCGCGCATCGGGGTGCCGTCGGCGCTGGCGCTGGGGGCCGCCGGCGGGGCGTTGGCGGCGATCGTGTCGCACCGCCAGGAAAGCCGCCGCTGATAGGCTCGCCCGCCATGGCGATCGCAGAGAACATCATCGGGACCCACTACCGGTACCCCGACTACTTCGAGGTGGACCGGGAGAAGATCCGCGAGTTCGCCACCGCGGTGCAGAACGACCACCCCGCGCACTTCACCGAGGAAGCCGCCCGGGAGTGCGGGTTCGACGCGCTGATCGCCCCGCTGACGTTCCTCGCGGTGGCCGGCCGGCGGGTTCAGATGGAGATCTTCAACCAGTTCGACGTGCCGATCAACATGGAGCGGGTGCTGCACCGCGACCAGAAGATCGTGTTCCACCGGCCGATCGTCGCCGGCGACCGGCTCTACTTCGACTCGTACCTGGATTCGGTGACCGAGTCGCACGGCGCGATCGTCACCGAGGTCCGCGGCGAGGTCACCGACGCCGACGGTCAACCGGTGCTGACCAGCGTCGTCACCGTGATGGGTGAGGCGCAGTCCGACACCGAGGCCGACGAGATCAGCGAGCGCATCGCCGCCCGGCGCGACGAGGCGATCAAGAGCATGATCGCCAAGCAGACCAAATAGACGCGTTGGCCGAGTGGCCAGTTATGGCGCACGGAACCGCCGAAAGCGCGGGTTAACTGGCCGCTCGGCGGGAAAGAGCTCAGCCCAGGAACATGTTGCGGCGGTTCGCCAGCAGTTGGTAGAGGGTCTGCTGGATGGTTTCGCGGACCTGGTCGGTCAGCTCGAAGGTGATCATCGGATCGTCGGCGGCGGACTCGTCGTAATCCGCGGTCTCGATCGGCTCACCGAACTGGATGTGCCACTTGGACGGCAGCGGGATCATCCCGGCGGCGCCGGCCAGCGGAAAGAACGGCGTGACCGGGAAGTACGGCAGACCCAGCAGCCGGGCCAGCAGCTTGACGTCGGCGATCATCGGATAGATCTCCTCAGAACCGACGATCGAGCACGGCACGATCGGCGCCTTGCTGCGCAGCGCGGCCGACACGAACCCGCCGCGCCCGAAGCGCTGCAGCTTGTACCGGTCCTTGAAGTGCTTGCCGAGGCCCTTGTAGCCCTCCGGGAACACAGCGGTCAGCTCACCGGCGGCCAGCAGCCGGTGCGCGTCGGCGGTGCAGGCCATGGTGTGGCCGGCCTTGCGCGCGGCCTGACCGACCATCGGCATGTCGAAGACCATGTCCGCGGCGAGCAGGCGCAGGTCGCGGTGGGTGGGGTGGTGGTCGTGTACGGCCACCGAGGCCATCAGCCCGTCGAACGGCAGCACGCCGGCGTGGTTGGCCACGATGAGCGCCGCACCGGTCTCGGGCAGGTTCTCGACACCGCTGACGTCGACGCGGAACCAGGAGTTGAACAGCACGCGCAGCACCGGCAGGATCACCGAGTTGTTGAGGTGTGGATCGAACCCGAACTCGTCGACGGTGTAGTCACCCGTCATCCGCTTGCGCACGAACTCGGCGACGGCGGCGATGCGCCGGGCGAGTTCGGTGGGGGCCTCCTCGACAGGCGGCGCCGAGCCGCCGGCCCGGAGCTCGTCGATCTCGCGGACGACGGCGGCGATCTCCTCGGCCGACGCGCCGGCCGGGTCCGAAAGCATCGACGGGTGCCTACGCGAACTCTGCGCCCGCGCGGCGTTGCGTCGCTGAACCGCTGCTCGGCTCGAATTCCCGTGCAGCGGAATGACTTTCGCCTTGGACTCGCCGGCCACAGTCGTTACCTTCTCCCCCACCCGATTAGTTGCTGTCTCTACCGTCCCCACCGCTGCGCCACTGAGACGGCCCGACTCTCCATTGAGCGTACCCACCGCGGATCGACGATCGGCGTCAATCCGCGACCCCGGACGTAATCGTCAAAGGCCTCCACAGTGGTCCATTTTGGGCTATAACCGAGCTCACTTCGCATCCGCGAAGTGTCCATGACCCGGCCGTAACTCATGTAGTCCAACTGCTCGCGGTCGAGTTCAGTGTAGCGAGTTGCGCGCCGCAGCGAATCCACCGCCCAGAGCGCCGATCGGGGCACCGGCAGCGGGATCCGCCCGGCCCGCCGGATGGCCTGACTCATCATGATCACGCCCGCCGCGCCGATGTTGAACGTGCCGGGTTTGCCGGCCATCGTCGCCCGCTCGAGCGCACCCAGGGCGTCCTGTTCGTGCAGCAACTGCAGCCGCGGGTCGTGGCCGATCACCGTGGGCACCACCGGACCCGCGAGGTAGCGCGACAACGCGGTGTCCATCGCCGGGCCGATCATGTTCGCCAGGCGCAGGATCGTGACCGCGATGTCGGGACGCCGCCGGCCCAGCCCGCGCGCGTAGCCCTCGATGTCGATGCTGTCGCGGGCGAAACCCTCGCCTGGCGGGCGCCGCGCGCTGGTGTCCTCGGTGAACAGCACCGGGTCGCGCGCGCTCGAGCCGTATACCTCCGAGGTCGACTTGAGCACCACCCGCTGCACCGACGGCGCCTTCTGGCACGCCGCGAACAGCTGGATGGCGCCCATCACGTTGAGCTCTTTGAGCGTCGCCCGGCCACCGGAGCGCGGCGCGTAGGAGGCCGCCGCCGCGTGCACCACGGTGTCCACGTCGCCGTTGCGAATGACCTTGGCGATGAACGGGTTCCGGATGTCGGCGCGCACGAACTCCGCGCGCCCCATGCGCCGCAGGAGGTCCTTGCTCGGGGTGATCGCGTCAACCGCGATGACGTGGTTGATCAGCGGGTTCTGCGCCAGCCTGGCGGTCAGATAGCCGCCGAGGAACCGGCACGCACCGGTGACGAGCACGACCTTCGGATACTGCACGGCCTCGCGCGGCTCACCTTGGGAGTCCATAGCCGGTCAGCCTAGCGACCGCGCGCCGGGCCTACTTGCCGAGTTTTCTGCGCTGCACCCGGGTGCGACGAAGCAGCTTGCGGTGCTTCTTCTTCGACATGCGCTTGCGCCGCTTCTTGATGACTGAACCCATAAACTCCGCTACCTACGAATTACCAAAGCACTGTTGACTGACCCGGTTACTTTACCGGGCTGCCCAGGTATCCGCGAAAACGGCCCGGCAGGGGTGGGCCAGAGCCGGCGCTGTGGGAACACCGCCGGCCCGGGTGGGCCACCGTCAGCCGGCGTCGAAGTACGAGCTCTCCAACATGTCGTGGACGGCCTTGGCGTGGACCCGGAACGAGCGGCCGACGCGCACGGCGGGCAGTTCGCCGTTGTGCACCAGTCGGTACACCGTCATCTTGCTGACCCGCATCAGGCTCGCCACCTCGGCGACGGTGAGAAATTGAGCTCGTGGCTGTTGACCATCGGATCCGGCGTCTCGTGCGGACTTGCCGGCCGAATCCCGCGAGGATGGCCCGTTCATAGACGTCATCGCAACCCAATCATTCAGGCACGGGCAGTCCCAGCGGCTTCCCCACCGCTGGCACCGACCCGTGCTTACACGAGGAGAATAGCGTGGCTGATGGTGTTACTGCGACGGGTGTGGGCAATTAATCGAATTACTCAGATGTAATTCCTAGCTGCTCAGAGCGCCTTTTTGCGGCGTCCACCGCCTCGGCCACCGCCGCCCGCAAACCGCCCCTCTCCAGTTCCCGCAGACCAGCCGCGGTGGTACCGCCCGGGGAGGTAACGCCGGCGCGCAGCTGCGCAGCCGTCGTGTCCATCGTGACCTCGCCGGCGGCGCCCACCGCCGCGGCGGTCGCGGCGGCCTTGTCGAGGCGGTCCAGCAACATCGCGGCCGAGCCGGCCATCGTTTGCGCGACGAGATCGGTGGCCACCGACCGCGACAGCCCGGCCGCGACGCCGGCGTCCACCAGCGCCTCGGCCATCAGGAAGAAGTAGGCCGGACCCGAACCCGACACCGCGGTGACCGCGTCGAGCTGCGATTCGGGCACGGTCAGCACCCCGCCGACCGCGTCGAAGATCGACGAGACCTCCTTCATCTGCTCGGCCGTCGCGAACCGGCCGGCGGCCAGCGCGCTGATCCCGCCGCCGACGATGATCGGGGTGTTCGGCATGACCCGGATCACCGGCGAGCCGGCGGGCAGCTTGTTCTCGTAGAACGACGTCGGCACCCCGGCCGCGACCGTGACGAAAACCTGCTCGGCGGTGTCGCTTTCGGCACGGGTGGCGGCGTCGACGATCTCGCCGACCAGACCCTCCACGTCGCCGGGCTTGACCGCGACGATCACGTAGGTGGCGTGGCCGACCGCCTCGGCGACCGTCGTCACCAGCACCGAGTACTTGTCGGCCAGGTACTTCGCCCGGTCCGGGTGCTTCTCGGCGACCACCAGGTCCTTGACCTGACGACCGGCGCGCAACAGCCCCGACAGGAGCGCCTCACCGATACTTCCGCCGCCGACGATCGCGATTCTGGCCATGGTTGCAAAGCATTGCAGAACGCGGAAGCGGTTACTCGCTCGGCACCATCGCGAGTTGCCGGCTCTGCACGACGATGTGGCCCGCGCTGTCGACGACGATGTGGTCCTCGTCGAACCAGTCCTGGCCGATCTGCACCGTCGTGCACAGCACCCGCAGCCAGCCGTCGGCGGGCAGCGTGCGCAGGTACGCGGTCAGCTGCACGGTCGGCGCCCAGCCGAACCGGTTCACCCCGAACGTCACCGGCGCCGACACGTCGCCGCACAGCAGCGCGAACAACACATCGGGCGCAACGCCTTTGGGCCGCACCCAGTACTCGATGACGGGCGGTCCGCCGTCGGAGCGCGGCTCCATCGTCGTCAACGACGGACGGATGTCACATCCGCGCGCCAGGTGCACGATGTCGGCCATCGGGTGGCCCTCGCCGATCGATTCGAGCCCCGGCGGCGGTTCGGGCTGCATCAGCGGGATCACCGGGTTGACCGACAGCAGCGGCGGAACGTGATGCTCGGGTTCGCCCAGCGTGATCGAGGCCCGCACCGCGGTCCGCCCGCCCTGGTTGAGTTCGACGTCGATCAGGCTGATCCGCCGGCCGCGCTTGCGCACCGTGGTGACGACCTGCATCTGCCCCGGGTCCGGCGCCCACAGGAAGTTGCCCGACACCGCGATCGGCTCGACGCCCGGCTGGCCGTGCTCCATGCGCGCCGCATTCGCGCACAGCGCCAGCATCGCGCCGCCGTGCACCTTCGGGCCGATCGTCCAATGTTCGTTCAGCTCACCGTGATACACGCCATCACCGGTTGCGGTGAGCGCCATCGCGTCAGTGAACAGGGTCGAGCCAGACATGTGCGGGTCCTTCGGGAATCAGCGCAGCAGGTGTTTCCGGGCGAACTGCAACGACTCGGTCAGCAACGCTTCGCGTTCGGCGGCCATCCGTGCACCCGAGGTGGTCACCTCGAGGATCACATGCCCGGTGAAGTCGCTCGCGGCCAGCATCTCGCACACCTCGACCGTCGGCTGGGTGCCGCGGCCGGGCACCAGATGCTCGTCGGTGGAGGCGCCGCTGCCGTCGCACAGATGCAGGTGCACCAGCCCCTCACCCATCCGGCGGGCCATGTCGACCGCGTCGGTGCCGGCCGTCGCGGTATGTGACAGGTCCAGGGTGTAGTGCGCATGGCCGCCGTCAAGCGGGTCGTAGGACGGCGCGAACGCCGAGATACCCGGCCCGGGCCGCCCGCCGCGCTTGCGCATGCGCTCGATCGACGTCTGGCCCGCGCCGAAGAACCGGTCGGCCCGGAACGGGAACATGTTCTCCACCGCGACCAGCACGTCGCTGCCGGCCTCGAGCTCGGCCACCTGCTCGGAGAAGCCCTCGGCGTAGCGGCGCTGCCACCGGAACGGCGGGTGCACGACGACGGTCTGCGCGCCCAACTCCTCAGCGGCGCGCACGCTGCGCTCCAACTTCGAGATGGGGTTGGCGCCCCACACCCGCTGCGAGATCAGCAGGCACGGCGCATGCACCGACAGCACCGGGACGCCGTAGCGCTCGGACAGCTGCGCGACGGCCTCGATGTCCTGGCTGACGGTTTCGGCCCACACCATCAGCTCGACGCCGTCGTAGCCGAGGCGAGCGGCGTACTCGAAGGCGGCTTCGGTCCTCAGCGGATAGACAGACGCGGTCGACAGACCGACCTTGATGGCGGGGCGCACGACAGCTTCGGCGCCTCAACCCGCCTGGATCAGCGCCAGGGGCCCGAAGGTGACCATCGCGCCGACCGCGACGGCGATCAGGGTGCTGCCGATGTCCTCGGTCTTACGCACCACCCGGACGCCGACCACCAGGCCGAGGATCACCAGCACGCCGAGCACCAACGCGACGATGCTGTTCCACTTCCACAGCTGATCGAAGGCGATGAACAGCCCCGCACCGAACGCGACCGCCAGCACGCACTGCCCGACCACCAGCGCGCCGTGCATGACCTTCGACATGGCGCCGGCGGGCGCTTCGTCACGGTCGAGGTCGGTGTGCTCGAGGTCGTCGAGGTCGTCACGGTCGAGGTCGAAGTCGAGGTCGCGGCCGCCACCGGTGGGACCACCGAACAGCGAGCTGTCCGAGGACCTCAGGTACGACGGCAGATCGTCGCGGTCCCGGTCGTCGTCCCTGTCGTCCTCGTCGTCCTCGATCAGGTCGACGGCCGCCGCGTCGGCGTCGTCCTCGTCGGAGGCACCGGGCCAGTCGAGTGGATCCGGGCTCATGTGCTCGGCGTCGACGGCGTCCCCGGTGCCGGTGTCAGTGCTGACGGACTTGGCCCGCCCGGCGAACGTCGACCGCCGCGGCGGGGCGAAGAAGTCCAGGTCCTCGTCCTCGTCGCGTTGCTCGACGTGGGCCTGGTAGTCGGCGACCGCGTCGGCGTACTCGTCGTCGTCATCGACATCGTCGGTTGAGTCGGCTTCGTCGACTGTGTCGGCTTCGTCGACTGTGTCGGCGGTGTCGGCGGTGTCGGCTTGGTCGGCTTGGTCGACCTCGGCCGCTTCATCCAGGGGCTCGTCGACCTCTTCGGTGACGGCCTCCTCGGTGGCCTCTTCAGCGACCGGGGGTTCCTCGACGGGCTCGGGTGCCGCGGGTTCGTCGGTGACGGCGGCTCCGTTGGTGGGCGCGGGCTCCTCGTCGCGGATGACCGGGATCTCACCGGTCAGCTCGGCGACGGTGATGGAGCCGGTGTCACCGCGGCGGCGGCGGCGCCGACCGCCGACCGGCGGGGCGCCGATCGTCCCGTTGCGCGCCAGCAACTCCGCGACCGAGATCGGTCGCGTGTTGCTGTGATCGTCTTCAGGTCCAGTCATCGTCTTTGCCTTCGGGCCTCGTCACTCATCGTCCAGCATTGCGCACAAACGTCTGTACCGAGGTCGGATTGCCGGGACCGCCCTTTGCTGGGCCCTCTCCGCCATCCCTCGCCGCGTCGCCGGCACCGATCCGGGCCGGATCGGCGACGCTCTCGACGAATCCACTTCCGTCGGCTTCGCTGTCGAGTCTCCGCAGAATCAGCCCTTCCCGCAACGCCCACGGGCAGATGTCCACGCTCTCGATCGCGAGGGCCTTCATGCTCGCCTCGGCGACCAACGCACCGGCCACGATCTGTGGCGCCCGATCAGCACTCACTCCCTCCAGTTCCGCACGGTCGGCCGCGGTCATCCTAGAGATGAAAGATATGAGTTGCCTTAATCCGGTCGCGGTCACCGTCCGCTTCACCCGCAGACCGGCCGCCGACGGGGCGGCCCCGGTCAGCCGCGCCAGCGACCGGAACGTCTTCGAGGTGGCCACCGTCAGGTCCGGCGCGCCCGCGCGCAGCATCTCCGCGCCCGCGTCGGCCAGCTCGGTGTCCAGCCAGTCGCGCAGCATCGCGACCCGGCGCCGGCCCGGCGGATCCTCGGCCAGCCACTCCCGGGTCAGCCGGCCCGCCCCCAGCGGAAGCGACAGCGCCACCTCAGGCTCCTCGTCGACACCGTTGGACAGCTCCAGCGAGCCCCCGCCGATGTCGATGTTCATGATGCGTCCGGCGCTCCAGCCGTACCAGCGCCGGACCGCCAGAAACGTCAGCCGCGACTCGTCGACGCCGGCGAGCACCTTCAGCGCCACTCCCGTCTCGGCGAGCACCCGGGCGAGCAGTTCTTCGGAGTTCTTCGCGTCGCGCACCGCCGACGTCGCGAACGCCATCAGCTCGGCGCAGCCGGAGCTGGTGGCGATCTTGGCGAACTCGTCGATGGTGCCGATGAGTTTGTCGGCGCCCTTGCGGGTGATCTTGCCGTCGTTGTCGATCGCCTCGGCGAGCCGAAGCGAGGCCTTGGTCGAACTCATCGGCGTCGGGTGCCCACCACGTCGGGCGTCCACCACCAGAAGGTGAACGGTATTGCTGCCCACGTCGAGCACGCCTAATCGCACCCGTCCAACTTAAACGGTCTACCGTTGGAAAATGTGAGCGCATCACACCCTGGAGAGGTTGATCTCGATTTCGCTCGTGAATGGGTGGAGTTCTACGACCCGGACAATCCCGAGCATCTGATCGCCGCCGACATGACGTGGCTGCTTTCGCGCTGGACGTGTGTGTTCGGTACCCCGGCGTGCAAGGGCACCGTGGAGGACCGGCCCGACGACGGTTGCTGCTCGCACGGCGCGTTCATGTCCGACGACGACGACATCGCCCACCTCGACGACGCGGTCAAGATGCTGACCGACGAGGACTGGCAGTTCCGCGAGAAGGGGCTCGGCAAGAAGGGCTACCTCGAGATGGACGAGTACGACGACAAGCCCAACCTGCGGACCCGGAAGTACAAGGGCGCCTGCATCTTTCTGAACCGGCCCGGCTTCCCGGGCGGGATCGGCTGCGCACTGCACAGCAAGGCGCTCAAGCTCGGCGTCGAACCGTTGACCATGAAGCCCGAGGTCTGCTGGCAGCTGCCGATCCGGCGCACCCAGGAGTGGGTGGAGCGGCCCGACGGCAGCGAGATCCTCAAGACCTGGATCGGCGAGTACGACCGCCGCGGCTGGGGCGAAGGCGGCCTGGACCTGCACTGGTACTGCACGGGCGACCCCAACGCGCACGTCGGCGCCAAGCCGGTGTGGCAGTCCTACGGCCCCGAACTGACCGAACTGCTCGGCGAGAAGGCCTACGCCGAACTTGCCGCGATGTGCAAGCGGCGCAGCGCTTTAGGGCTGATCGCGGTGCACCCGGCGACCCGGCTGGCCGAATGAACCTGTACTACTTCCGGCTCAACCCGCCGCGGGCCGATTTCGCGCAGACCATGACCGCCGACGAGCAGCGCGCCATGGCCGAGCACCAGGAGTACTGGCAGGCGCTGCTGGCCGAGGGCCGGGTCGCGGTCTACGGCCCCGTCGCCGACCCCGAAGGCGTGTGGGGACTGGGCGTGCTGCGGGCCCGCGACCGCGGCGAGGTGCTGGCGATCGGCGAGCGTGACCCGTCGGTCATCGCCGGTGTCAACACCTTCGACGTGTTCGAGATCATGGGCGGCACCACCGGCTAGCCTTCGAGCTTGTACCCCAGCCCTCGGACGGTGACCAGGTGCACCGGGTTGGCGGGGTCGGCTTCGATCTTGCTGCGCAACCGCTTCACGTGCACATCAAGGGTTTTCGTGTCGCCGACGTAGTCCGCGCCCCAGACCCGGTCGATCAGCTGGCCGCGGGTCAGCACCCGGCCGCTGTTGCGCATCAGGTACTCGAGCAGGTCGAATTCCTTGAGCGGCAACGTGACCGGCTCACCGTTGACCGACACCACATGACGCTCGACGTCCATGCGGACCGGCCCGGCCTCGAGCACACCGTCGCTGACGGCGAGGTCGTCGGCGTCGGCGCCGCGGCGCAGCACCGCACGGATGCGCGCGATCAACTCGCGCGCCGAATACGGTTTGGTGACATAGTCGTCGGCGCCGAGTTCGAGCCCGACCACCTTGTCGATCTCGCTGTCACGCGCGGTCACCATGATCACCGGCACGCTCGAGCGCATCCGCAACTGCTTGCACACGTCGGTTCCGCTCATCCCCGGCAGCATCAGGTCCAGCAGCACGATGTCGGCCCCGGCGCGTTCGAATTCGGCCAGCGCAGAAGGCCCGTCGGCCACCACCGTGGCCTCGAAGCCCTCCTTGCGGAGCAGAAAGGCCAGGGGATCGGCCAAGGACTCCTCGTCCTCCACGATCAACACACTGGTCATTGGTCTCGCTGATCCTCTCGTTCAGGCGATTTCATGTCGTCCTCGCCATGGGGGTAGGCCGGGATCGACAGCGTGAACGTCGATCCCGTTCCCGGCTGACTCCACAGCCGGATGGTTCCGTTGTGGTTGGCCGCGACGTGCTTGACGATCGCCAACCCCAGCCCGGTGCCGCCGGTGGCCCGGGATCTCGCCTTGTCGACGCGGAAGAAGCGTTCGAACACCCGCTCCTGATCCTCGCGGGCGATGCCGATACCGCGGTCGGTGACCGCGATCTCGATGTTGTCGCCGCGCCGGCGCCTGCTGATCGACACCGAGGAGCCGTGCGGCGAGTACGCGATCGCATTGGACACCAGGTTCGCGAGGGCGGTCACCAGCAGCGTCTGATCGCCGAGCACCCGGAAACCGGTCGGCGCGTCGGTGTTGATCGCGATGTCGGCGTTGTCGGCGGACACCTTGTGCCGCGACAGCGCCTCGTAGACGACGGTGTCGACGTCGACGGCGGTCAGGTCGGGCAGCCGCTCGGCGCCCTGCAGCCGGGACAGGTCGATCAACTCGCCGACCATGTCGGCCAGGCGCCTGGACTCGGCGAGCATCTTCTCGGCGAACCGGCGCGCGGTGTCGGGGTCGTCGGCGGAGGCCAGCAGCGCCTCGGCCAGCACCCCCATCGCCCCGACCGGCGTCTTGAGCTCGTGGCTGACGTTGGCCACGAAATCGCGGCGGGTGGCCTCCATGCGGGCGTGTTCGGACTGGTCGTGCACGTAGACCACGGCGAAGCGGCGGTCCTTCTCGGTCAGCAGTTGCACATGGCCGCGGATCGACAGCCCGGACCGGCCGGGGTGGGCCCGCTTACCGGCTTCGAGGTCGACGTCGGTGGGCTCGCCGGTGGCGAGGGTGCGTTCGGCGGCCTGCCAGGCCCGGTCGTCGAGGAGCCGGTCGCGGACCAGCCCCAGCGCACGGGCCTGGTCGTTGGCGTAGACGACGTCACGGAAGTGGTCGACCACCACGATGCCCGTCGGCGAGCGGGACGCGATGTGGGAGAGCATCTGCGAGACCGTGATGCCGGTCTGCGCGGTGGTCCGGCGCTGCCGGCGTTGCCGCATCCGCGGCGCGAACCGGGCTCCGAGCGCCGCACCGGCCACCAGGGCGGCCAGCGCGACGCCTGCTGCGAGCAGCAGTGCCGAAACGACACTCACGCGAAAAGCGTACGCATTCGGTGAACGTCATCCCAGCAGCGTGCAGCCAAATCGGCACAAGTCACACACCCAATCGCAGGTGTTCGACCGGTGTTCACCGATTGTTTGCCGCGCGCGGGCACGGCCGAACTACTTTGCGCCCTGCGACGCGACCGCCGCCGCGCCCGCGGCCGCGGCCTCCGGGTCCAGGTAGGTGCCGCCGATGATCTTCGGTTTGAGATCGGAGTCCAGGTCGTAGCGCAGCGGGATCCCGGTCGGGATGTTGAGCCCGACGACGTCCTCGTCGGACATTCCGTCGAGGTGCTTGACCAGGGCGCGCAGCGAGTTGCCGTGCGCGGCGATCAGCACGGTCTTACCCGCGCGCAGGTCCGGTTCGATCGTGGAGGTGTAGTACGGCACGAACCGTTCGACGACGTCCTTGAGGCATTCGGTGCGCGGTGGGCCGCCGGGCAGGTCGGCGTAGCGCGGGTCGCCGTCCTCGCTGTAGGTGCTGCCCGGCTCGATCGGCGGCGGCGGGGTGTCATAGCTGCGCCGCCACGCCATGAACTGCTCGTCGCCGTACTTCTCTTTGGTCTCGGCCTTGTCGAGCCCCTGCAGTGCGCCGTAGTGCCGCTCGTTGAGGCGCCAGTCGCGGTGCACCGGGATCCAGTGCCGGTCGGCCTTGTCCAGCGCGAGGTTGGCCGTCGTGATCGCGCGGCGCAGCAGCGAGGTGTAGAGCACGTCGGGTTGGCGGTCGAGCTCTTTGATCAGTTCGCCGGCGCGGATCGCCTCGGCGCGTCCCTTGTCGGTGAGGTCGACATCGACCCAGCCGGTGAAGAGGTTCTTCGAGTTCCACTCGCTCTCGCCGTGGCGGAGCAGGATCAGCGTGCAGTCACCCCGAGAATCAGACATGGTGGAATCCTCTCACGGCGGACGGATCGACCTCGGCCCGTCCCGAGGTTGACGAAATGGCGGTCTTCGGTCGGAAAAACCCGCCAGAACGTAGGTTTGGGCGGGTCAGTCGTCGTCTTCCTCAATCAGGTGCGCGAACGCCTGCAGGTTCTTCAGCGACTCGCCGCGCGAGACCCGCCACTCCCACTCTTTCTGGATCGACGAGCGAAAACCCAACTCCAACAACGTGTTGAAGTCGCTGTCGACGGCTTCGAGCACCTGGCCCAGGATGCGGTCGACCTCGTCGTGGGTCACCGATTCCAGCGACATCCGGCCGACCAGGTAGATGTCGCCGACGTTGTCGAGGGTGTAGGCGACGCCGTAGAGGCGGCGGTTGCGCTTGAGCAGGAACCGGTAGACGCCCTCGTGGTTCTCGTCGGGTTTGCGGCACACGAACGCCTCGACGCGCACCGAATGCTCCCCGACCGACAGGATCGTGTTGGTCTTCAGTCGCCGCTCGCCGGGCAGTTCGACGATGATCCCGGGCAGGCCGCCGTGCGCGCCTTCGTGCCGGCTGCAGACCAGGTCGTTGTCCCGGCAGGCGTCCTCGATGATCTTGACCGCGTCGGTCATGCGCGCACTCCCCTGCGCCGGGCGAATCGCCGGCCGGTGCGGCGCGCGGCGGGTTGGTGGCGGGCGCGGTAGTCGGCGATCGCGCGCCCGTAGCCGGCCAGCAGCGCGTCGACGGTGTGCTCCCACGAGAACGTCGCCGCGTGCGCGGCCGCGGCGGCGCGCATACCGTCGGCGCGCCGCAGCAGGTCGCCGATCGCGTGGGCCCAGTCGCCGTCGTCGTGGCCGTCGACCAGCAGCCCGGTCTCCCCGTCGCGCACCGCGACCGGCAGGCCGCCGACGGCCGCGGCCGCCACCGGGGTGCCGCAGGCCTGGGCCTCGACCGCGACCAGCCCGAACGATTCGGAGTAGCTCGGCACCGCGACCAGGTCGGCGGCCCGGTACACGTTGACCAGTTGCTCACGCGACTGCGGAGGCAGGAACGTCACGCGGTCGGAGATACCCAGATCGGCGGCCAGCCGAACCAGCCCGTCGGGGGCCTGCAGGCCGCTGCCCGACGGGCCGCCGGCCACCAGCACGCGGACCCCGGGCAGTTTGGCCGCGGCGCGCAGCGCGACGTCGGGGGCCTTGAGCGGCTGGATGCGCCCGACGAACGCGACGATCTGCTCATCGGGGTCGAGGCCCAGCGCGGCCCGCGCGGCACCGCGGTCGCCGGGGGTGAACGTCTCGAGGTCGACGCCGGGATGGACGACGTCGATGCGCGCGGGGTCAGCGTTGTGCAGCGAAACGAGTTGCTGCGCTTCGTGTTCGGTGTTGACGATCAGCCGGTCGGCCTCGTCGACGACCTGCTGCTCGCCGACCGCGCGCAGCGCCGGCTCCGGTGCGTCACCGTCGGCCAGCGCAGCGTTCTTGACCGCGGCCAACGTGTGGGCGGTGTGCACCAGCGGCACCGCCCAGCGGTCGCGCGCCAGCCAGCCGACCTGACCGGACAGCCAGTAGTGCGAGTGCACGATGTCGTAGTAGCCGGGCTCGTGGGTCGCCTCGGCCCGCAGCACCCCGGCGGTGAACGCGCACAGCTGGGTCGGCAGGTCGTACTTGTCGAGCCCCTCGAACGGGCCGGCCACGACGTTGCGCACCAGCACGCCCGGCGCCACCCGGACCAGCGGCTGGTCGCTCGACGATGTCGCTCGGGTGAAGATCTCGACCTCGACGCCGCGGCGGGCCATCTTCAGCGCGCTCTGCAGCACGTAGACGTTCATTCCGCCGGCATCGCCGGTGCCGGGCTGGGCCAGCGGCGAGGTGTGCACCGACAGCACCGCGACGCGGCGGGGAACCGGCAGTCCGGCAGCATCCGAACGGGACACATCCGTTGCTAGGCGCACACAGACATGTCTACACCGCAGCGGCGGATTGCCTGCACGTGCGGTGTGCCGGTGCGGGGCGTTTCGCGACGCCGACTGTGAAGTCATGGCGAAAATCCGGGCCGGATTCCGCCGTGGGTTCACACTCGGCGTCGGTCAGGCGCTGGCTTCGGGCAGGCGGGGCTGGGCCCGACGCATCGCGCCGATCGGGTCGGCGTAGAGGCCGCCGAGCGACACCACCCCGGCGCCGGCTTCCTGCACGCGGTTGCCGAACGCGGTGAGCCGGATCTCGCGGGCCGGCATCACCGACCGCCGCGCGAACGCCTCCTCGACGACCGCCATGCCCTCGGGGTACTCGGTGAACGCCTGCCCGCCGACCACCAGGTCGTCGGGGTTGAGCATGTCGCGCAGCAGCGCCACGGCCTCGCCGAGCACCCGCGCGCGTTCGGCGAGCAGTTCCTGCGCGGGCGCGCTGCCGCCGCGGGCCACCTTCAGCAGCGCCTGCATCGTCGACCCGGGGCCGTCGGCCGGCACGATCCGCCGCCTGCGGGCCGCGACCAGCACCGCCTCGTCGCTGACGGTGGACTCCAATTGGCCGGTGCCGCCGAGGATTTCGGAGTGAGCGGGCAGGGCGGCGATGGTGCCGGGTCCGCTGGCCGGTGAGTGCACCCGCCCGCCGATCGACAGTGCGTAGCCGACCGTCTCGCGGGCGTAGAAGTACAGGATCGTGGCGGCGTCGGCCCCGGCCCGCTGTTGACGGCGGCCACCGAGCAGCAGTTCGGCGCCGGCCATCGCGTCGACGTGGGAGGCGATCGAGACGGGCAGGCCCAGCGCCTCGACGAGCACCGGCCCGACAGGGGCGTCCGACCAGCCGAGCCGCGGGTGATCGAGGTGCCCGGTGGCGCTGTCGACGACGCCGCCGGCGGCGATGCCCACCCACAGCGGACGCCTGCGGTGCCAGCGGCTGAGGTACCGGCGGGCGCTGTTGGCCAGCGACTCCAGCGCGGCGCCTTGGGATCCGCGCGGTGTCGGGGTCTCGACGACGTCGAGGGTGCGGCCGAACAGGTCGGTGGCGACGATGCTCGTCGTGCGGGCGCCGATGTGGATGCCCAACGTCAGGAACGGTTCGTGGTTCACCTCGACCGGGACGCGGGGTCTGCCGATCGCCCCGGAGACCGCCAGGTCGGCGCGTTCACGCAGCACACCGGCGTCCAGCAGCGCGGTGACCTGCCGGTTCACGGTCGCGATGCTCAGGCCGCTGACCTGGGCGATGACGTCGCGGGCGATCGGCCCGCGCTGGCGCGCGGCGCTGAACACCGAGGCGGCGGCCGCGTCGGCGACCTTCAGCGCCGGCGCGACGATGCGGGCCCGAGTGTGCGGGTAGCGCCCGGCGGGGTTCGGTGCCGCCGACAGCACCCGCTTGGTGCGCGCGACAGGCTTGACGGGTTTGACGGGGAGGGTGGCAGAAGTGCGCATGTGCTTGTCCTAGGGGTGAAGTCGGCCGGTGGGCTTTGAGGCCACACCTGGCGACTCAGCAGGACAGCGGGTCCGGGGTCAGTCAGGCGCGGCGGGGTGCGCGACAACAACACGCACACCGCGTACAGGACTGGCTGGACAACACGAAGCGAATTTAGCACGGCATCTAGAGTTGGACAGATGACGACTTCTCAGACCGACCGCCGCGTCGCCGTCGTCACCGGTGCCAGTGCCGGCATCGGTGAGGCGACGGCGAGAACCCTTGCCGCACAAGGCTTTCATGTGGTCTGCGTGGCCCGCCGGGAAGGCCTGATCCGGGCGCTGGCCGACGAGATCGGCGGCACCGCGATTGTGGCGGACGTCACTTCCACCGAGGCCGTGTCGGCGCTGGCCGAGCAATTGGACCGCGTCGATGTGCTGGTCAACAACGCAGGCGGTGCCCGCGGACTGGACCCGGTGGCGGAGGCCGACATCGACCACTGGCGCTGGATGTGGGAGTCCAACGTGCTGAGCACGCTGCTGGTGACCCGGGCGCTGCTGCCGAAGCTGATCGACTCCGGCGACGGGTTGATCGTCACCGTGACGTCGATCGCCGCGGTGGAGATCTACGACAACGGCGGCGGCTACACCTCGGCCAAGCACGCCCAGGGTGTCCTGCACCGGACGCTGCGCAGTGAGCTGCTCGGAAAACCGGTGCGGCTCACCGAGGTTGCGCCCGGCATGGTGAAGACCGACTTCTCGCTCAACCGCTTCGAGGGCGACGAGGAACGCGCCGCGAAGGTGTACGAGGGGGTCACTCCGCTGGTCGCCGAGGACATCGCCGACATCATCGGGTTCGTCGCCAGCCGGCCGTCGCACGTCGACCTGGACCTGATCGTGGTCCGTCCGCGCGATCAGGTCAGCGGGGCCAGCGGCTCGCGCTTCAACCGGACTTGAGTTCGCCGGGGCGTTGGGTCCGCGAGTGGCCACTTAACGCGCGGTCGCGCCTGCGAAGCGTCGGATAACTGGCCGCTCGGCGCGGACTGCTAGCGGCCGGGGCGGTCGCCGGCCGGTTCCGGTGCGCCCGACGGCGTCGCCGGCGCGGTGCTCGGCATGTCCGGGGCGTTGGCGTCCGACAGCGCCGACATCGCCTTCCACTCCTCCCACGGCACCGCCCAGTCCCAGATGTCGCCGTCGGCGTAGGACAACTGGATGCGGGTGCCGGTGACCTCGACGGGATCGCCGTAGATGGCGCTGTTGAAGTACTGCTGCGCGTCGGACTCCGACAGGTTGATACAGCCGTTGGTGACGTTGGCGCTGCCCTGCGAACCCAGGCTGGCCGGGTTGGCGTGGATGAACTCGCCGTTGTTGGAGATCCGCACCGCGAACCGCTCACGCACGTTGGCGTAGCCGGCCGCCGGGTTGGTCATGTAGAAGTCCTCGTACTTCTCGGTGACGACGTGGATGCCGCTGCGGGTGACGTTGCGGTCCAGGTCGCCCTCGCCGTAGCTGCACGGGAAGTCCATGATCACCGCGCCCGCGCCGTCGAGCACCTGGATGCGGTGCGACGGCGCGTCGGCCCTGACGACCTGCCGCCGACCGATCTCGAAGGTCAGCGTCGCGTCCTGCGCGCCGTAGGCGCCGTCGCCGAACGGCACCCCGTAGAACTTCGCGTCGACGTGCACCTTGGTGCCGGCCGGGTAGTAGTCGCGGGTCCGGTAGTGCACGCGCGAGCCGCCGACCTCGTCGGGCAGCCACGCCCAGCTGCCTTCCACCGGCGGATCGGTGGTGACCGTCAACGCCTTCTCCACCGACGCCTTGTCGCTGATCGAGGAGTCGAACTGGATGATGATCGGCGCGGCGACCCCGACGACCTGACCGTCGGCCAGCTGGAACCTGCCGCTGACCTGCTTGCTCGGGTTGATCGTGCTGAACGAGCCCTCGACGGGTGCGGCCTTGCCGTCCTTACCGACGACCGACCCGCTCCAGGTGTAGGTGACGCCGTAGCCGAGCGGTTCGCTCACCGTGAACTCGTTGCGGTCGCGGTTGAGCGAACCGGCGACGACCTTGCCGTCGGGGTTGGTCAACGCGACCTTCTGGAACCAGCCGTCGGCGACCTCGACGCGCACCGGCGCGGTCGGCGGGACGTCAGCCGCCGCGGCAGCGGGGGTGAACGTCACCTCGGGGGCGGCCTGCGCCTCTTCCTCCTGCGCGGCGGGCGATTCCGACTTGGTCATGCACGCGGCCAACGCCCCGGGCGCGACGACCCCGACCGCCAGCGCGGTCAGGGCGCGCCGCCGATTGAACGACGGCAAGGGGTCCGCAGTGCTCACGTGGATCCAGCGTACCTACAGCGAACACCCGATCAGGGCGGGCTCGGGTGTGAGTTCGATCCCGAATCTTGTTCGGACACCGTCGCGTACGGTCCTGGCCAGCGCGATCACGTCGGCGGTGGTGGCGGTGCCGCGGTTGGTCAGCGCCAGCGCGTGCTTGGTGGACAGCCTCGCGGCGACCCCATCGCCGGGGTAGCCCTTGCCGAAGCCGGCGTTCTCGACCAGCCAGCCCGCGGCCAGTTTGACGCCGTCGGGGGCCGGATAGTTCGGTACCGGGCGGTCCACCGAGCCCTGCAGCCGCTCGAAGGTCTCGGGTGCGACGACGGGGTTGGTGAAGAACGACCCGACGCTCCAGGTGTCGTGGTCCGGGTGGGCCGGGTCGGGGTCGACGACCATGCCCTTGCCCGTCCGCAGTTCGAGAACCGCGGCGCGCACGGCCAGCGGGTCGGCACGCGACCCCGGCTCGGCGTCCAGCGCGGCGGCCAGTTCGCGGTAGCGCAGCGGCGCGCTGCGGCCGTCGGGGTCGAGCGCGAACTCGACCTCCAGCACGACGGCGTCCGAGGAGTGCTTGAGGACACTGGTGCGGTAGCCGAACTGCAGCTCGCGCGGGTCCACCCAGCGGTCTTCGCCGGTGCGGCGGTCCAGCAGGCGCACCCGCGCGATCGTGTCGGCGACCTCGGCGCCGTACGCGCCGACGTTCTGCACCGGCGTCGCGCCGGCGGATCCGGGGATGCCGGACAGGCACTCCAGCCCGCCGAGCCCGTGCGCGAGCGAGGTGACCACGACGTCGTCCCACACCGCGCCGGCCTCGGCGCGCACCACGGCGCCGTCGACGGTGATCTCGGTGTTGGCGACGTGCACGACGGTCAGGTCGTTCAGCTCGTCGGACAGCACGACGTTTGAACCGCCGGCCAGCACCAGCGAACGGTCGTCGGGGCCGAGCGCGCGCAGCACGTCGACCAGTTTGCGGGTGGTGTCGCAGGTGATCAGCCGGCGCGCGACCGGCCCGATACGCAGCGTGGTCAACGGCGCCAGCGGCACCGCCTCCTCGACGGAGGCACCCCCTAGCTGCGAAGTGACCACGGCGGGTAACGGTAGCGTGCCAGCTATGCCGCGCTCATTCGACATGGCCGCCGAGTACGGGGGAACCGTCGAACAGGTGCACCGGGCATTCCGCGACGAACGCTACTGGTTGGCGCGGCTCACCGACTCCGGCGCCGACGACTACTCGCTGGACTCGATGGCCGTCGACGGCGACGGCGGCGTCGACGTGGTGACCCGCCAGACGTTGCGCGCCGACCGGTTGCCCGCCGTGGTGACCCAGTTCCACCGTGGCGACCTGGACTTCCTGCGCGAGGAGGCCTGGACCCCGGTGCGCGACGGGCAGGCCACCGCGCTGGTGAAGGGGTCGATCCCGGGCGCCCCGGCCAGCCTGACCGGGAACGGGCGGCTGGCGCCCACCGCCGACGGGGCGCGCCTGGAGCTGACGGTCGAGGTGGAGGTGCGGGTTCCGCTGGTCGGCGGCAAGATCGAGAACTTCATCGGCGGTCAGCTGGTCGATCTGCTGATCGCCGAACAACGCTTCACCACGGAGTGGATCGCCGAGAACGGTTGATCCACAAGTAAACTGGCACCGTGTCACGGCGATTGGACTACACCCTCGAGTTCGAGGCGCCGCCGGAGCGGATCTACGAGGACTTCACCAGCGAGCAGTACTGGGACGCGCTGATGGGGATGTACCGGCGCTACAGCCGTTCCGAGGTCACCCGGTTCCACGCCGACGACCACGGCACCGACATCGAGTTCGTCCAGGTGATTCCCCGCAGCGAGCTACCGGCGATCGCGCGCAAGGTCATTCCCGCCGACATGGTGATCACGCGTACTCAGCACTTCGACCCCTACGAGCCCGCCGACCGCCGCGCCGCGGGCACCTACGCCGCGTCGATCCCGCGCGGGCCGGGCCGCTTCGGTGGCACCTACACGCTGACCGCGAACGGCGGGGGCAGCCGGTTGCTGCTGGCCAGCGTGTGCAAGGTGTCGATCCCGCTGCTCGGCGGCCCGCTCGAGGACCTGATGCTGCACCACGTCAAGGGCCTGTTCGACGCCGAGCAGGAGTTCACCGCGCACTGGATCGCGCGGCGCTGAGCTATTTCGCGCCGAGCTCACCCGTCGCGCGCCGGGCGCACGCGTAGTAGTGGAAGACCGAACGCACCAGCTCCGTCATGAACCACGAATCCCATTCGTGGTCAACAGGATTGAGCAGACTGTCCTCTCGCGCCGCGCTCACCTCGGCGCGCGCCAGGTCGATCCGCTCCGTTCGACTGCGCGCTCGACCCCTGTGCCGAGCGGCCGGGCAGACCTTCATAGTCACCCCACTAGACCAAACGAACCCCGCCGTCGCACAACGATTTGCGGGCAACACCATTGCCAAACGAGAGTGCAATCTACTTTCACCAGCCGACACACTGCGGTCGCGTGGCGCAGCGGCGGGTTCACCGGCCCTAAACTCGAACCATGAGCGGGCCCATCGGTCAGCTGACCCGGGGCACCACCGGCTACAACCGGCTGCGCCGCAGCGATCGCTGGCTGGTGCACGCGCCGCGCGTGCGAGCCGCCCTGGTCTCGGCCGCCGACCCGCTCGTCGTCGACCTGGGCTACGGCGCACTTCCGGTCACGACACTCGAACTGGCCGCGCGCCTGCGGGTGGTGCGCAACGACGTCCGCGTCGTCGGCCTCGAGATCGACCCCGCGCGGGTGCAGTCCGCGCGCGCGGCCGCACGTTCCGATGTGCAATTCGGTCTCGGCGGCTTCGAACTGGCCGGGATGCGCCCGGTTCTGGTGCGCGCGTTCAACGTGTTGCGCCAGTACCCCGTCGAGGACGTCGCCGGCGCCTGGTCGGTGATGCAACGCCAGTTGTCCCCCGGCGGGCTGATCGTCGACGGCACCTGCGACGAGGTCGGTCGGCGCTGCTGCTGGCTGCTGCTCGACGCCGCCGGACCGATCAGCCTGACCCTGGCCTGCGACCCGTTCGCCATCGAGCGACCCTCCGACCTGGCCGAGCGCCTACCCAAGGTGCTGATCCACCACAACGTCGACGGGCAACCCGTGCACGCCCTGCTGGCGGCGGCCGACCGCGCCTGGGCCAGCGTCGCCGGTCACGGCGTCTTCGGTCCGCGGGTGCGTTGGCGCGCGATGCTGGAGCTGTTGCGCGACAACGGTTATCCGGTGACCCCTGCGCGCCGTCGGATGCGCGACGGTGTGCTCACCGTGCCGTGGTCGGCTGTGGCTCCGGTCTGAGTTCGCGTTCGTCGATAAGCTGGCCGCATGCGGATTGCCCTGGCGCAGATCCTCAGCAGCGACGAGCCGACCGCCAACCTGGCGCTGGTCGAGGACTACACCCGCCGCGCCGCCGACGCCGGCGCGCGGATGGTGCTGTTCCCGGAGGCCACGATGTGCCGGTTCGGGGTTCCGCTCGCACCGGTCGCCGAACCGCTCGACGGGCCGTGGGCCACCGAGGTGCGGGCCATCGCCGAACGCGCGGGCGTGGTCGTCGTCGCGGGCATGTTCGTGCCGTCGGACGACGGCCGGGTCCTCAACACGCTGATCGCGACCGGTCCGAGCACCGACGGCTATATCGACGCGCACTACGAGAAGATCCACCTCTACGACGCGTTCGGGTTCAAGGAGTCCAAAACTGTCGCGCCGGGCCTGGAGCCGGTGGTCATCGACGTTGACGGGGTCCGGGTCGGCCTGACGCTGTGCTACGACGTGCGCTTCCCCGAGCTGTACGTCGAGCTGGCCGAACGCGGGGCCCAGCTGATCACCGTGCACGCCTCGTGGGGCAGCGGTCCGGGCAAGCTCGACCAGTGGACGCTGCTGGCCAGGGCCCGCGCGATCGACACCACCGGCTACGTCGCGGCGGTCGACCAGGGTCACCCCGAACCCGACATCGCGGCCCTGGGGCCGACGGGAGTGGGCGGCAGCCTGGTCGCCTCACCGCTGGGCGAGGTAGTCGACGCGGCGGGCGCCGACCCGCAGCTGCTGGTGGCCGATCTGGACCTGGAGGCCGGGCGCAAGGCCCGCGAGACCGTCGCGGTGATGAACAACCGCGCGGCGTTCACCCGTCGGGGTAAGGCAGAATCGCGGGCGTGACCGACCCCTGGGCCCGCCCGAACCAGCCACCACCTCCGCCGGAGGGCCAGTTCCCACCCGGTCCGCCACCGCAGCAGGGTCCGCCCCCGCAGGGACCACCACCGCAGGGACCTCCCCCTCCCCAGGGACCACCACCGCAGCAGGGGCCACCACCGCACCAGGGGCCTCCCCCGCAGGGTTCAGCGGAGCCCTCCGGATCCCGGCTGGGCAACCTGCTGCGCGACCCGCTGTCGATCGTGCTGGTGTTCGTGATCGTGGTGGCGCTGGCGCTGGCCGGTCTGCTGGGCGGCGAGCTGTATGCGCGCAACCGCGCCGACACCGTCGTCGCCCAATCCGTCTCGTGTGTGGTCGAGGACGAGGCCAGCGCCTCGTTCGGGGTGATGCCGCCGTTCCTGCTCCAGCACATGAGCGGGCACTACACCAACATCCGCGTCGAGACCGCGGGAAACCAGATCCGCAACGCCAAGGGCATGAAGGTCAACCTCGAGATCGACGATGTGCGGCTGGAGGACTCCGCCAACGCCAGCGGTTCGATCGGCTCGCTGGTCGCCAACATCACGTGGTCCTCGGCGGGCATTCAGCAGACGATCTCCGACTCGATCCCGCTCATCGGCGCGTTCGTCAACGGTGTGAAGACCAACCCGTCCGAAGGCACGGTGGAACTTCAGGGACCGCTCGGCGCGATCAAGGCCAAACCCGCGGTCGTCGACGACGGGATCTCCCTGCAGGTTGTCGAACTGACCGGGCTGGGTTTCACGTTGCCGCGCGAAGCGGTCCAGCCGGCGTTGGACGCGTTCACCAGCCAGCTGACCAAGAACTACCCGATGAACATCAAGGCCGATTCGGTCAAAGTCACCGATTCCGGTGTGGAGAGCCGGTTCTCGACCACCAACGCCGACATCCCGAAGGGTCAGCAGGACCCGTGCTTCGCGGGACTGTGACCGTCAGTCGCCGGTGCCGCCCCAGCGGAAACTGTTGACGTACTTGCCCATATCCATGGCGAGCTGAAGGTTGGCCCCCGACGGGTGCCCGGTGCCGAAGTCCTGGGTGAATTCCCGGTACGGCCCGATCGCCGCGGCCACCAACGCGTAGTCGTTGCGCACCGCGACCACCACGATCAGCCGCAGCCGGGTGAAGGTTCCGTTGGCGTCCTGCGGGTAGTCGTCGGCGACGACGCCATAGCCCGGTTCGTACCCCACCATCGCGTTGGGGATCTCGTATTCGGTTGTGGCCTCGGGATAGTACTGGTCGATCAGGTCCTCGGCGACCTGCTCGGCGGTGCGGTTCTCGGCGGGCAGCCCGAACAGTTCCAGCGTGCCGGTGTCGCCGCCGACGAAATCCAACTCGACGCCGTCGGGGTGCATGGTGGCCTCGTAGGCGCTGCCCGCACCCGGGTACTGCACCGAGAACGCCCCGTCCTCGGCGTAGAAGCGCGGGTTCGACTCGATCGGCTCGCCGATCGGCGGGCGACCGCAGTCCGGCGGGCACTCGATCCGGCCGAGGTCGGGGGTGATCAGCAGCGCCACCGCAGACCCGGCCGCCGCGACGACCGCGGCACCGACGGTGAACGTCGCCAGCACCCGCACGGGACGCACGGTCGCCGCGGCCGGATCGGAGACCACGGCGCGCTGTGCGACGCCGAGCGCCCACAGCGCGATCGCCGCGAGCACGACGTGCACCGCCAGGTGCAGACCGTGCAGCATCGGCAGGAACTCCGTCACGCCCATGATCGTGTAGATCGCCAGCGCGACAAGCACACTCGCGATGACCGCCGCCCTGCGACCCAGAACGACCGTGATCCCCACCATCCCGCCGAGCGCCGCCGCGGTCACCGGCAGCGCGAGGCCCTGGATGCCGGCCTGCACCAGCAGCACGGCGACCGGCCGCTCCTCGGTGGTGACGCCGGTCGCGAACTGCGGCGCCAGCCGGGCCAGCGTGGCGGCGGCGGTGAACACGACCGCACCCCACGCCCCGATCACATAGCCGCGCAACGGCTCCCGCATCCGGCGACCGAACACCACCGCAGGCACCACCATCAGCAGCGCGCTGCCGGCCGGGACCCCGATGCCGGTGAGCAACCGCTCGTCGTCCGTGCCGGGCGCGTTGAGCGCGACGTCGTGTGACAGCGCGACCAGCGTGCCGGTGACGAGTGCCCACCCGGCACCGAGCGCGACGGCCAGCGCGGCGCACCAGGCCAGCACCCGCCGCTCCGACGCGAAGGTCCACAGGGACAGCGCGAACACCAGCGCGAACCCGAGCGCGGCGACCGAGATCATCGCCGCCTGCCACCGCAGCAGGCCGCCTGCGCACAGCATCGCCGCGAGCAGACCCAGCGCCACCAGGAACGGTGCGCGGGAGCGGACGTGCGGGAAGAGATTGCCGGGCAACGGGATCGACCGATCGGGGGCGGCCAGGCTCACCGCACCCCCGCCCGCTGCAGGTCGAGGAAGTTCTGCGCCAGGTTGTAGGTGTTCGGCGTGCCCAGACCGGTGGCGAGGTCATAGCCGGCCTCCGCCATGTCGACGGCGTTGCCGCCGCGGCGCACGTCGCGGAACCCGGGCAGCCGCGAACCGGCCGCCACCCGGTAGAGCAGCGGGTTGATGTTGCCGAGTTGGTGGCCGCCGTTGGCCATCAGGTACTGGTTCATCAGCACGGTCAGCCCGGCCCAGATCGGCGCCGACTGCGAGGTGCCGCCGCCCATCATCTCGCGCTGGCCGAAGATGAACCGCACGCCGGTGAACGGATCGGCCACCGCGGACACGTCCGGCGCCAACCGTCGGCCCTGCGTGTCCCGAGCCACGGTCAGCCGCTTCTGCCACGGCGGCCGTTCGTACAGTTTGGATACCCCGCCGCTGGTCCCCTGCGACAGAGGAGAATCCACCCAGGCGTGCTCGGCCAGCCACTGCCCGTTCTTACCGGTCGACAATGTGGTGCCGCCGACCGACGTGATCGCCGGCAGCGACGCCACCGCGTCCAGGCCGACGTCGTCGGGTCCCGGCGGTGCCGACCACTGTTCGCCGCCTTTGCATTCCAGTCCCGCGGTGTCCCCGCTGGCGTCGAACACCGAGGTGCCGCGTCGCTGCGCGGCGGCCAGCGCGGCCTCCACCGGAGCGAGGTCGGCGGCGGTGACGAACGCCTCGCACCCCCATCCGATCGACAGGCTCCACACCGCGCCGGGGTAGTCGCGGTTTACCGACTCGAACAGCGCGCCCAACTTCTCGTAGGGGCCGTCGCCTTCGACCGTCGGGCGGGCGTTGACGACCACCAGCCGTGCGTCGGGCGCAATGGCATGTGCCACTTGGAGATCCATCGCCGTCTCACCGTGCTGCTCGGCGGGTTGGCCGCCGACGATCTCGGGGGTGAATCGTGGCAGCCCCGACGTGTCGGCGAACATGTCGAGGTCGGCCTGATCGGCGCTGTCGAACGCGAAGAAGACGATCGTCGCGCCCTGGCCGGTGAACCCGGCGTCGATCAGTGGTGTCGCGTTGTAGGCGTCGACGAGTCCCTGCGGGGTCAGACCGCCCTTGGGAACGTCGAGCGGAAAGAACCCGGGCGACTTCGTCCGGTACGGGGTGAAGCTCATGATCCGGCCGACGGCCGTGACCGTACCGCGCAATTCCGTTGGGGTGTCGGGTTGTTCGGGTGAGGCGTAGAAGACACGGCCCTGCGGTGCGCGGTAGTCGTGCACCGGGACGTCGAAGACGCGGGCCACGTCGGCGGCCGCGCCTTCGACAACCGCCCATTCGTTGCCGGCCCGCCACCGCACCCAGAGTCCGCGGGCGGCGGCCCACGTCGTCAGGGTCTGGGCACCTGAGGCGTCGGCGAGGGTGACTGTCAGCTGCACGTCCCCGGATGCGGAAGGGCCGAGGTCGGTGGAGTCCGCGAGCAGCGCCGCGACCGGGCCGGCGATGACCGCCCGGTGCTGCGGCGTGCACGCGGCGCTGAACGCCGAGCAGGCGAGCAGGACTACGGCGGCGAGCGCCGTGAGCCGATGTCGGCGACTACTTATGGCCGGGCGTGGCCGTCGGTGCAGGCGGGGCAAGATGCGTCGGCGAGAACGGGTTGGGCTCGTTCGGGTTGATCCGCGGGGCCTTCTCGGTGGGGGTGGCCGCCGGACCGGTGGTCGTCGTCGTGGTGGTGGTCGACGTCTCGGGGGCCTGTTCCTCTTCGCTGGAGCAGGCGGCGGCGCCGAGCACCAGGACCGCGGCCACACCGGCAACTAGAGGAACACGTCGAAGCAAACCCGTCTTGGTCATCATGATCAGATCCTATCTATGGTTTCAGCGGCGACGGAAGCGCCGGCAGGCGACCTCTACGAAAGTCGCCCGCCAGCCTACAGCAAATTTACGAAACGTGCGTCAATTTATAGTGCGGGGCTATCCGGACAGGCCGTCGAGCACGGCGCGGGTCCCGGACAGGCCCAGACGGTGCGCGCCCGCCGACAACATCGCGGCGGCGTCGGCGGCGGTTCGGATACCGCCACTGGCCTTGACCTGCGGCCCGACTGTGGCCATCAACTCGACCGCGCGCACCGACGCTCCGCCCGCTGGGTGAAAGCCCGTCGAGGTCTTGATGAAGTCGGCGCCCGCGCCTGCCGCCGCCCGACTTACGTCCAGCAACGTCTGCTCGTCGCCGAGGAGCAATAGCGCCGCCGATTCAACGATGACTTTCAGCACCCTGCGGTCACCGATCGCCGACCGGACCGCGGCCACCTCCGTGCCGATGGCGGCGAAGTCGCCCGCCAATCCGGCCCCGACGTCGATCACCATGTCGATCTCGTCGGCGCCGTCGGCCACCGCGAGCCGCGCCTCCTCCGCCTTGATCGCCGGCAGGTGTTTGCCCGACGGGAAACCCACGACGGCACAAAGCTTCTGGGCCGAGGACCCGGCTCGTTTGGCGACGGCCAGCATCGACGGCGACACGCAGATCGCGTAGACCCCGAGTGCCGCGGCCTCCTCGGCGAGTGCGGTCACGTCGGCGGCGGTGGCCTCCGGTTTGAGCAGGGTGTGGTCGACCATCGCGGCGACCTGATCGCGGCGGTACCCGTCGGCCACTAGAACGGCTCTTCGGTGCCGCCGGGGTTGCAGCCGGCTTCCAGCATCTCCTGATAGGGAACCTCCGGACGCCACGGCTCGAGGTTCCAGCTGGTCTTGCCGGGGTAGCCGAGTTCGGCGTACTCCCAGTGGCACAGGAACTGCGGTTTCATACCGGGAATGTCGGCGTCCGGGGACTGCGCGAGCACTTCGGCCCACGCCGCCTCGGCGGGGGTGGAGGCCGCCGGCCCGGAGGCCTGGCGACCGGCCGCGGTCGGATAGACGCGCAGGCTGGACAGGTCACCCCACTTGGCCCACTCGACGTGGTCGACGTAGGGCGGGGCGGGGGTGGCGTTGGCGACCGGCGCGCACAGCCCGGCCGCGACGACGCCCGCCGCCACCGCGGCAGCGACTCTGCGCACTAGCGCGACTTCCCTTGGATCTCCAGCAGTTTGGGACGCACGTCGACCAGGTAGACGCCGGTGGCGACGGCGGCGATGGCGGTGCCGGTCACGCCGAGCACCAGCGCCAGCAGGCCACCCACGCCGATGATCACCAGCCACACCGGCTTGGTCAGCTTGTCCGCGGCCGGGTAGGCGTCCGGCCGCTGCATCGCCGCGTGCACGAACGCGTACACGGTCACCGCGAGCACGACGATCTGCAATATGAAAAGGACGTAACCCACCAGGCCTTGGAGCTGCACGCTCACAAGACTAAGCGGGTTACGTCCCCGTGGTCGACTCCGGGCCGTGCGGGCCTACTTCTGGGTGACCTTCTTGGCTTCAGCCTTCTTGGCGGGGGCCTTCTTGGCCGGCGCCTTCTTGGCGGGAGCCTTCTTCGCCAGAGCCTTGGCCGGGGCCTTCTTGGCGGCGGTCGGCGCCGGGGCGTCGTCCTCATCCTTGCCGGCCTTCTTCGGCAGCTCGACGCCGACCAGCTTGGCGGCGCGCTCGCCGACCGCGCGGGTCTGGGCGGCGACGTTGCCCAGCGCCTCCTGGGTCAGCTCGACGGCCTGGTCGGTGTAGCCCTCGACCCGGCCCGCGGCCTCGGTCAGACCGGGCTGGGTGCGCAGCCGCTCCAGCGCGGCCTCGCCACGCTCGATGAGCTTGGTGTAGGTGGTCTGCGCGGCGTCGGCGTAGGTCTCGGCGAACTTGCGCAGTTCCTCGGAGGTCAGGCGCTCACGCAGCTCACCGAACTGCGAAGGCAGGTCCTCCTGCAGGCGGTCGATGCGGGCGCGGGTCTCGTCCACGCGGCTGCGCGAATCGGTGCGGGCCTCGCCGGCGCGCTCGCGCAGGGTCGCGACGATCTCGTTGACCCGCTCGAGGGCGAGGTCGGCGGCGCCCACGGCGGCGAGCAGCGGGGCCTTCAGGTCGTCAACGGTGGGCTGGTTCTTGGCGGGAGTGTTCTTGGCCATGGTTTTCCTTTCTCAGGACTTCAGTTGATTGCTTGTCAGTACGTGAGGTCTAGTCAGTCGTCGACTCCTCACCTGTTTCGCCGGTTGCCTCGGCATCGTCGGCCTCGTTCTGGGCGCAGAACGAGGTGTAGATGTCGAGCAGCACCTGCTTCTGCCGCTCGGTGATCGCGGTGTCGTTGACGATGGCGTCGCGGACCTCGCTCGGCTCGCTGGGCTCGAGAATCCCGGCGCGGATGTAGAGCACCTCCGCGGACACCCGAAGCGCCTTGGCGATCTGGTTGAGCACATCGGCAGACGGTTTGCGCAGTCCCCGCTCGATCTGGCTGAGGTAGGGATTGCTTACGCCGGCCTTCTCGGCCAGCTGTCGCACGGACACCTGGGCGGCCTCGCGCTGGCTGCGGATGAACGAGCCGATGTCCTGGGCCGCGGTCTGGGCAGCGTTGGATACGACGACGGCAAGCTTCTCGTCTTGCGACATTCGTAGCCCCCTCGCGCAATGGGTATCCAACAAGCGACACCACCACCGTACGACGGGGTGCTAACTTTTGCAAGCACTAGCTAGCGCAGGTCAGAAGAGTAGCTGGCCTATCGAATAGATCACCAGGCCAGCCAGCGAGCCCACGACCGTGCCGTTGATCCGGATGAACTGGAGGTCGCGGCCGACGTGCAGCTCGATACGGCGGCTGGCCTCGTCGGCGTCCCACCGCTCGACGGTCTCGGTGATGATCGCGGTGATCTCCACGCCGTACTCGGCCACCAGATGCTGGGCCGCGCGCACGATCCAGTTGTCCACCTTGTCGCGAAGATCGCCGTCGTCGCGCAGCGACTCCCCGATGCGCACGACGGAATCGGCGATGCGGGTGCGCAGCGCCGAGGACGGGTCGTCGACGGACTCGAGGATGATCCGCTTGGCCGCCGCCCACGCGGTCTCGGCGGCGCGGGCCACCTCGTCGCGGCCCATCAGCTGTTCCTTGACGTTCTCGGCGCGCTGGATCGTGGCCTCGTCGTGCTGCAGGTCGTCGGCGAACTCGAACAGGAACCGGGTGGCCGAGCGGCGCAGCTCGTGGTCGGGGTTGCGGCGCACCTTGTCGGTGAAGTCCATCAGCTCGCGGTGGATGCGGTCACCGACGAGATGGTCCACCCAACGCGGCGACCACTGCGGCGAATCCCGCTCGATCACCCGCTCGATGACCGGGCCCGCGTTGAGCGACCACTGGAACGCCCGGTCGGCGAGCAACTGCAGCAGCGCCTCCTGGCGGCGTTCCTCGAGCAGTGTCGCCAGCACACGGCCCACCGGCGGGCCCCACTGCGGTTCGGCGATGCGTTTGACGATCATGCGGTCGAGCAGCTGCTGGATGTCCTCGTCGCGCAGCATCTCCACCAGCACCCGCAGCACGGTGGCGGTCTCGGCGGCGACGCGTTCGGCGTGCGCGCGCTCGGAGAGCCACTTGCCCATCCGCCCGGCCACCTCGGCGTTGCGCAGCTTGGTCTCGACGTTGGCCGGCGACAGGAAGTTCTCCCGCACAAAGGCGCCCAGGCCCTCGCCGAGCTGGTCCTTCTTGCGCTTGATGATCGCGGTGTGCGGGATCGGGATGCCCAGCGGATGCTTGAACAGCGCGGTGACCGCGAACCAGTCGGCCAGGGCGCCGACCATGCCGGCCTCGGCGGCGGCGCGCACGTAACCGACCCAGCCGGGCGCTCCGACCGACTGGGCCCAGCTGCAGAGCAGAAAGACGATGCTGGCGGCGACCAGGAAGCTCAGCGCCACGACCTTCATCCGTCGCAGGCTGCGCCGCCGTTCGGCGTCGGCGACCGAATCCGCGCCCGCCAGCGACTCGGCGAAGCTCGGACGCGGGCCGGCGGGGGCCGTTCGAGCGGGTCCACCCGGGCTCGGTCTGTGTGCCACTTCTCCATCATCCGCTACCGCGCGGGCGGGCCCCGGTCCGACAACCCGCACCCTCAAGATCAGCCGTAGTATCGGGGGGAACTAGTGAACGGATCACGGGGATAGTGGCACAGCAGACCCAGGCGATCGCGGTCAAGACAGACGGCCGCAAACGGCGATGGCATCAGCACAAAGTGGAACGCCGCAACGAGCTGGTCGATGGCACCCTGGAAGCCATCCGCCGCCGCGGCAGCAACGTCAGCATGGACGAGATCGCTGCCGAGATCGGTGTCTCGAAGACGGTGCTCTACCGGTACTTCGTCGACAAGAACGATCTGACCACCGCGGTGATGATGCGGTTCGCGCAGACCACGCTGATCCCGAACATGGCCGCGGCGCTGTCGTCGAACCTGGACGGCTTCGAGCTGACCCGCGAGATCATCCGCGTCTACGTCGAGACCGTCGCCGCCGAACCCGAGCCGTACCAGTTCGTGATGGCCAACAACTCGGCGAGCAAGAGCCGGGCCGTCGCGACGTCGGAACAGATCATCGCGCGCATGCTCGCGGTGATGCTGCGCCGGCGGATGGCGGCCGCCGGGATGGACACCGGCGGAGTGGAGCCGTGGGCGTTCCACACCGTCGGCGGGGTCCAGCTGGCCACGCACTCGTGGATGTCTAATCCGCGGATGAGCTCCGACGAGCTGATCGACTACCTGACCATGCTGTCGTGGAACGCGCTGTGCGGCATCGTCGAGGTGGGCGGATCGCTGGAGAAGTTCCGCCAGCAGCCGCATCCGTCGCCGGCGCTGCCGAACCGTCCGGACAACGGATGACGATCCCCGAGGCTCTGCGGTTCCGGGCCGGCCTCCAGGTGGCGGACATCGACCCTTCGGCCACACCGGGTTTCGACGGGTCCAAGGCCGATGCCGCCGCAGTACAGGCGGCGCGCAGCCAACGGCTCGCCGAACTGCAGGAGATGCTGTACGCCAGCTCGAAGGGCGGCGACGACCATCGCTCGGTGCTGCTGGTGTTGCAAGGAATGGACGCCGCAGGTAAGGGCGGAATCGTCAAACACGTTGTCGGCGCGGTGAATCCGATGGGTGTGCGCTACACCGCGTTCGGTAAGCCGACGGCCGAGGAACTGGCGCACGACTTCCTGTGGCGGATCCGGCGGGCGTTGCCGCCGGCCGGCCACATCGGCGTGTTCGACCGGTCGCACTACGAGGATGTGCTGATCGTGCGGGTACGCAACCTGGTGGCGCCGGAAGTGTGGGGTGCGCGCTACGACGAGATCAACGCGTTCGAACGTGAACTCGTCGACGCGGGAACGACGGTGGTGAAGGCCGCGATGTTCATCTCGCTCGACGAGCAGAAGGAGCAACTGCTCGAGCGCCTCGACGACCCGACCAAGCACTGGAAGTACAACCCCGGCGATATCGACGAACGCCTGCTGTGGCCGCAGTACCAGGAGGCCTACCAGGCGGTGCTCGACCGCACATCGACCGACTACGCGCCGTGGCACGTCGTACCGGCCAACCGTCGCTGGTACAGCCGGCTGGCGATCACCGAGATGCTGATCGAAGCGCTCGAGGGGCTGCAGTTGTCGTATCCTCCGGCGGATTTCGACGTCGAGACCGAACGCCAGCGCCTGCTCTCGTCGTAGGCCTCCCTGGCGCGCCCCACCCGCGCCCGCGCGCACCCCCGCGCGTGCACCCGCACCGAGCGTCGAAACTATCGCGCGATTCAGCCCAAAACACGCCAAAAACCCGACGCTCGACGAACCCACCCAACCCCCAGCCCCCCACCCGCACCGAGCGTCGAAACTATCGCGCGATTCAGCGCAAAACACGCCAAAAACCCGACGCTCGGCGAACCAACCCAGCCCCAAGCCCGCACCGAGCGTCGAAACTATGGAACCGTCCGAGCCTCTGGTGCGCCTAACCATGTATGGAGCGCTTCATTCTCGGCAGCCAGGCCGTCAGGGCGGGTGCTGTGACACGCTATGCCTTGAGCAGGGACTACGTGAAGATCCACCAGAACGTGTACGCCCGCGCGGGCGTGAAACTCGACGCTGCCGACAAGGCGATGGCCGCGTGGTTGTGGTCGCGCGGCACGGCAGTGGTCGTCGGCCACTCGGCTGCCGCGATGTACGGGACGCGATGGCTTCCCGACGACCTCCCTGCAGAACTCGCGCATCCCAACCAACCGTCGCCCCCGGGCATCGTCATTCATCGTGGCGCCCTCGCCGAAGATGAAGTGTGCCTTCGCGGCAGCATCGACTGCACGACGCCCGCCCGCACGGCCTACGACATCGGCCGTCGCGTCGCCGGGGACCTCGGTATCGAGCGCATCGACGCGGTGCTCAACGCGACCGGGTGCACTCCGAATGAGGTGCACCGGATAGCCGATCGTTATCCCGGCGCAAGAGGTATCCGGCGGCTTCGCGCCGCCCTCGCCCTCGCCGACGGCGGCGCCGAGTCCCCGAAGGAGACCGAGCTGCGACTACTCCTGGTCCGCGACGGGTTGCCGCAACTGACCACCCAGATCCGCGTCGGCAAACGCCGAGTCGACATGGGCTGGCCGCAATGGAAAGTCGGCGTCGAGTACGACGGAGAGCACCACTGGACCAATCCGGACGACCACGCCGCCGACATCGAACGGCTCGAATACCTTGCGTCGCAGGGCTGGACGATCATCCGGGTGTGCGCCCGCCAGCTTCGGCGCGATCGAGCCGGGATCCTGCGGCGTGTGCGGACCGCGTTGGCTCAGTACGTGTAGAAGCCCCGCCCGGACTTCTTACCCAACTGGCCGGCCTCGACCATCCGCAGCAGCAGCGGCGGCGCGGCGTAGCTCGGGTCCCGGTACTCGTCGTACATCGAATCGGCGATCAGCTTCATGGTGTCCAACCCGATCAGGTCCGCAAGCCGCAACGGCCCCATCGGATGCGACAACCCCGCCACGATCGCGGTGTCGACGTCCTCGACCGTCGCCACCCTCGCCTCGACCATCCGGATCGCCGACAGCAGATACGGCACCAGCAGCGCGTTGACCACGAAACCCGAACGGTCAGAACACCGTACGACCTTCTTGCCCAGAACCTCGCTGGCGAACTGCTCGGTCCGCTGCACCGCCTCCTCGGAGGTCACCAGCGTGTTGACGAGTTCGACCAGCGGCAGCACCGGCACCGGGTTGAAGAAGTGCAATCCGAGCACCCGGCTCGGATTCTTCGTCGCCGCAGCGATTTTCATGATCGGGATGCTGGAGGTGTTCGACGCCAGCACCGCGTCGGGATCGGTGACGACGGCGTCGAGCTCGCCGAAGACCTTCGCCTTGACCGCCTCGTCCTCGACGATCGCCTCGATCACCAGTTGCCGATCGGCGAGGTCGAACAGATCGGTCGTGTACGACAACCGTGCCAACGTCGCATCGCGGTCGGCCTCGGACAGCTTGCCCTTGGCGACCGCCCGCTCCAGCGACGACGTGATGCGGTCGCGGCCCGCGTCGACGAGCGCCTTGCTGGGTTCGTAGACGACGACGTTCGCGCCGGCTTTCGCCGAGACCTCGGCGATACCGCTGCCCATCTGCCCGGCGCCGACGACACCCACTCGTTCAATGCTCACTTGTGTCCTCTCCACAACATCAGGCCCCGCCCAATATAAGGACGGGGCCTGATGACAAGCCGTTGGGCCTCGTGAGCCTACTAAGCCTGGTCTGTTGAACCGGGGCCTAGTGGAACTGACCCTCTTCGGTCGAACCCTTCAGCGCGGTCGTCGAGCTAGTCGGATCGACGGTGGTGGCGATCCGGTCGAAGTAGCCGGCGCCGACCTCGCGCTGGTGCTTGGTCGCGGTGTAACCCCGCTCCTCGGCGGCGAACTCGCGCTCCTGCAGCTCGACGTAGGCGCTCATCTGGTTGCGGGCGTAGCCGTAAGCCAGGTCGAACATCGAGTAGTTCAGCGCGTGGAAGCCGGCCAGCGTGATGAACTGGAACTTGAAGCCCATCGCGCCGAGCTCCTTCTGGAACTTCGCGATCGTCGCGTCGTCGAGGTGCTTCTTCCAGTTGAACGACGGCGAGCAGTTGTAGGCCAGCATCTGGTCCGGGAACTCGGCCTGCACGCCCTCGGCGAACTTCTTGGCCAGCTCGAGGTCGGGGGTGCCGGTCTCCATCCAGATCAGGTCGGCGTACGGCGCGTAGGCCTTGGCGCGGGCGATGCACGGCTCGATGCCGTTCTTGACCCGGTAGAAGCCTTCCTTGGTCCGCTCACCGGTGATGAACGGCTGGTCGCGCTCGTCGACGTCGGAGGTGATCAGCGTGGCGGCCTCGGCGTCGGTGCGGGCGATGACGACGGTCGGCACGTCGGCCACGTCGGCGGCCAGCCGGGCCGAGGTCAGCGTGCGGATGTGCTGCTGGGTCGGGATCAGCACCTTGCCACCGAGGTGGCCGCACTTCT
Source organism: Mycolicibacterium flavescens (assembly GCF_001722335.1). Classification (GTDB taxonomy): domain Bacteria; phylum Actinomycetota; class Actinomycetes; order Mycobacteriales; family Mycobacteriaceae; genus Mycobacterium; species Mycobacterium flavescens. The sequence continues at coordinate 114,550 of NZ_MIHA01000013.1, read as the reverse complement.
TCTCCGACGCCAGCTGGTCCTCCCAGTGCGAGCCCGCGACACCGGCGGCGATCATCGCCTTCTGCAGCTCGTAGACGTTGAGCGCACCGCCGAAGCCGGCCTCACCGTCGGCGACGATCGGCACCAGCCAGTTCTCCACCGACGTGTCGCCCTCGACCTTGGCGATCTCGTCGGCGCGCAGCAGCGCGTTGTTGATGCGACGCACCACCTGCGGGACGGAGTTGGCCGGGTACAGGCTCTGGTCGGGGTAGGTGTGGCCGGACAGGTTGGCGTCGCCGGCGACCTGCCACCCGGACAGGTAGATGGCCTTCAGGCCGGCGCGGACCTGCTGGACGGCCATGTTGCCGGTCAGCGCGCCGAGCGCGTTGACGAACTCCATGTCGTGCAGCTGGTTCCACAGGATCTCGGCGCCGCGCCGGGCCAACGTGGACTCCTCGACGACGCTGCCCTGCAGCGCGACGACGTCCTCGGCGGAGTAGTCACGCGTGACGTTCTTCCAGCGGGGGTTGGTGTCCCAGTCGCGCTGGATCTCTGCTGCGCTCTTCGGCTGGCCGACGGTTGACATGGCGTTCCTCCGGATCTGTTCACTTCGCTGCGGCGCCGCCGGGAGACCCGGCTTTGTTAACGCCTGAACGGCTTTGCCGCTCTGCTAATCCGAGGATGCCTCACAACATCACCGCAGGTCCAGCCGTTTACATTGCCAACTTCAGCCAACTCAACCCCGAAATTTGCAAAGGTTGCGAAGAACGGTCAGCGCTTGACCGGTTCAGAAGTTACTCGCTGGTAACGCATTTGTGCTGGTCAGTACGCCCGTACTGTTTACCGGACGGCAATCAGAGCGAGAAGATCGCCGCGACGGCTTTGGCCTCGTCGCCGACGGCGTATGTGAGCGTTGTAACAGTGCGATCGGTCAGTTCCGGACCGAACTGGTCGGTGCTTCCGGCCGGGTGCACATGGCTCAGGATCTCCATCTTGTCGCCGAGCGCGACCGCGGCGTCGTGCTCGATGGTCACCCGCAGCGGATAACGCACCGACTCTGGATGGTGGTACAGGTAGTCCTCGATCACCGACCAGTACACCGAGTTGTTCATGTGGTCGAAGATGTCGATGTCGCTGACCCGGATCGGGTAGTCGCGGATCTCGTCGGCGTCCTCGCGGCTGCCCGCGGTCAGATAGGCCTTCCACCGCAGCCGGTCCACGTCGGTGGTGCGGCGCAGCCCCTCGAGGAAGTCGTCGGAGATGCGCGACGGCCCCTGCGTCTCGCGGTTGATGTTGATCCAGAACGCCTCGGACTCGACGAGCCCGCCCTTGCGCCCGTCGATGCGCACCCGCATCTCGCACCACCGGTTCGACGTGCCCGAACACCAGCGGCGCAGCCGCAGGATGTCCTGGAATTCGATGGGGCGGATCATGTCGATCATCGTGCGCCGCACGATCCACAGCGGATGGGTCTCCTGGAAACCCATCTCGCGCAGCTGGTCGGAGCCGATGTCCTGGATGTGGCGGGTGGCGGCGTCGAACTTCAGCCGGCCCTCGCGGTCGACGTCGGCGACCCGCAGCGGCCACTCGATGTCGAACACGTCCGGATGCGGGTCAGGGACCGGCATCATGACCTTCGCGAGGCCGGGTCCCTGCTTGGTGCTCACGAAGGCCGATCCTGCCACAGGCACCGAACTGCCAACAATGCGAAGAACGTCTTCGCACCGTTGCTACGCTGGCTGATCATGGCGAAAACGTTCGTCGGATCACGGGTTCGACAGCTGCGCAGCGAACGCGGATTCAGCCAGGCCGCACTCGCCCAGATGCTCGACATCTCGCCGAGCTACCTCAACCAGATCGAGCACGACGTACGCCCGCTCACCGTGGCGGTGCTGCTGCGGATCACCGACGTATTCGGGGTCGACGCCACCTTCTTCGCCAACCAGGACGACACCCGACTGGTCGCCGAACTGCGCGAGCTGACCCTCGACCGCGACCTGGACATCGACGTCGACGTCGCCGAGATCGCCGACCTGGTGGCGTCGCATCCGGCGATGGCCCGCGCCATGGTCAACCTGCACCGCCGCTACCAACTGGCCAACACCCGGCTCGCGGCCGCCACCGAGGACCGGTTCGCGCTCGTCGGCGGCAGCTCGGGGTCGGGCTCGATCACGATGCCGCACGAGGAAGTGCGCGACTACTTCTACGAGCGGCAGAACTACCTGCACGAACTCGACACCGCCGCCGAGGACCTGACCATCCGGATGGGCATGCACCGCGCCGAACTGGCTCGCCAACTCACCGACCGGCTGAGCATGGTGCACGGCGTGCGGATCGTGCGGCGCCGCGATCTGGGCGGCTCGGTACTGCACCGCTACGACGCGTCGACCAAGACGCTGGAGTTCAGTAATCACCTGTCCCCGGGGCAGACGGTGTTCAAGATGGCCGCCGAGCTGGCCTACCTGGAGTTCGGCGAGCTGATCGAGAAGCTGGTCGACGAGGGCAAGTTCACCAGCGACGAGTCCACCCGGCTGGCCCGGATGGGGCTGGCCAACTACTTCGCCGCGGCAACGATGTTGCCGTACGGGCAGTTTCACGACATCGCCGAGGAGTTCCGCTACGACGTCGAGCGCCTCTCGGCGTTCTACTCGGTCAGCTACGAGACCATCGCGCACCGCCTGTCCACCCTGCAGCGGCCGTCGATGCGCGGGGTGCCGCTGTCGTTCGTCCGGGTCGACCGGGCCGGCAACATGTCGAAACGCCAGTCCGCCACGGGTTTTCACTTCTCCTCCAGCGGCGGTACATGCCCGCTGTGGAACGTCTACGAGACGTTCGCCAACCCCGGCAAGATCGGCGTGCAGATCGCCCAGATGCCCGACGGCCGCAACTACATGTGGGTGGCGCGCACCGTCGAGCGCCGCGCGCAGCGCTACGGGCAGCCCGGTAAGACGTTCGCGATCGGGCTGGGGTGCGAACTGCGCCACGCGCACCGCCTGGTCTACTCCGAGGGCCTGGACCTCTCCGGTGAGGTGTCCACGCCGATCGGGGCCGGGTGCCGGGTCTGTGAACGCGACAACTGCCCGCAGCGGGCGTTCCCGGCGCTGGGCCGGGCACTCGACATCGACGAGCACCGCAGCACCGTGTCGCCGTATCTGGTCAAGCAGCAGCTATAGACTCGCGACGGTGAGCGAACTCGAGTCGGCACGCATCGCGCCCGGTGGATTCAAGGAACTCGGCCCGGTCAACTGGGCCATCGCCAAGATCGGTGCGCGCGCCATCCGCGCCCCCCGCTTCAGCTTGATGAATGTGCTTGGCCAGCACCGGCTTCTGTTCCTGGCGTGGCTGCCCTACAGCGGAATGCTGCTCGGGATGATGAGCAAGCTGCCCGTCCGCGACGCCGAGACCGTCATCCTGCGCGTCGGCCACCTGCGCGACTGCGAGTACGAACTGCAGCAGCACCGCCGGCTGGCCCGCACCCGCGGCATCAGCCCCGAGGTGCAGAAGAAGATCTTCGAGGGTCCCGACGCCGAAGGCCTGACCGCCCGGCAGCGGGCGCTGATCACCGCGACCGACGAGTTCGTCGTCACCCGCGGGGTCTCGGCGCAGACCTGGGCGCGGCTGGCCGAGCACCTCACCAAACCGCAGCTGATCGAGTTCTGCCTGCTGGCCGCCCAGTACGACGGGCTGGCCGCCACGATCACCACACTGAAAGTGCCGCTGGACTTTCCGGACTAGAGGTACGTGATGCCGAGCACGATCAGCGACAGCAGCACCGGGGAGATCGGCAGGCCGCACAAAAACGCCGCCCACACCTCGGCCTTGCGCTCATAGGCCCGCCAGCCCAGCCAGCCGGCCGCCCCGCCGACGACGAACGACACCGCGGCGACGACGAGCACCCACGTGCTGACGGTGCCGCTGGCGGTGGCGAACGAGATCCCGGCCAGCCACAGGATGTGGCCGATCACCAGCCCGCCGATACCGGCGACCCAGATGGCCCGCGCACTGGTGGACGTCTGACCCACGGTCAGAAGTTGATCATGTGGCCAACCAGGCCGTGGAAGCACTCCTGCAGCGCCTCGGACAACGTCGGGTGGGTGTGCACGTTGCGGGCCAGCTCGTTGGCGGTCAGATCCCACTTCTGCGCCAGCGTCAGCTCGGGCAGCAGTTCGGAGACGTCGTGGCCGATCAGGTGCCCGCCGATCAGCTCGCCGTACTTGCCGTCGGCGATCAGCTTGACGAAACCGGCGGGTGCGCCCATGCCGTGCGCCTTGCCGTTGGCGGTGAACGGGAACTTGGCGACCTTGACGTCGTAGCCCTCCTCGCGGGCCTGTTCCTCGGTGAGCCCGAAGCTGGCGACCTGCGGCTGGCAGAACGTCGCGCGCGGCATCATCCGGTAGTCGCCCAGCGGCAGCGTCTCGGCGCCGGCGATGGTCTCGGCGGCCACCACGCCCATCGCCTCGGCGACGTGCGCGAGCTGCAGCTTGCCGGTGACGTCGCCGATCGCGTAGATGTGCGGCTTGTTGGTGCGCATGTAGTCGTCGATGCCGATGCCCTTGCGGTCGGTCAGCGCCACTCCGGCCGCGTCCAGCCCGTAACCGTCCACGTTCGGCGCGAAACCGATTGCCTGCAGCACGGTTTCGGGGTTGAGCTGCTCCTCTTTGCCGTCCTTGCTGACGGTGACCGTGACCTTGTCGCCGTCGTCGTCGATCGATTCGACCTTGGTGCCGGTGAGGATCTTGACGCCGAGCTTCTTGAACTGCTTCTCGATCTCCTTGGACACCTCGGCGTCCTCGTTGGGCAGCGCCCGCGGCAGGAACTCGACGATCGTGACGTCGACGCCGTAGTTCTTCATCACGTAGCCGAACTCCATGCCGATCGCGCCCGCGCCGGCGATCACCACCGACTTGGGCAGCTCACGCTGCATGATCAGCTCTTCGTAGGTGATGACGTTCTTCGACAGCTTGGTGCCTGGCACCAGCTTGGTGCTCGCACCGGTGGCGATGATCGCGTTGTCGAACTCGACGGTCTCGGTGCCGCCCTCGTTCAGGTCGACCTCGAGGGTGTGGTCGTCCTTGAACTTGCCGTACCCGTGGATCTCGGTGATCTTGTTCTTCTTCATCAGGAAGTGCACGCCGGCGACCCGGCCGTCGGCGACCTTGCGGCTGCGGTCGAACGCCGCGCCGTAGTCGAACGTGGCCTCCCCGTTGATGCCGAAGGTCTTGGCTTCCTTGGTGAAGATGTGGGCCAGTTCGGCGTTGCGCAGCAGCGCCTTCGACGGGATGCATCCGACGTTGAGGCACACGCCGCCCCAGTACTTGGGTTCGACGATGGCGGTGTTCAGTCCGAGCTGGGCGGCGCGGATGGCCGCGACGTACCCGCCGGGGCCTGCTCCGAGCACGACGACGTCATAGTGGGTCACGCCCCCACCCTAATGGCCGACGGCCGCGGCGGACAGCGGCAGGACCTCGTCGCTGAGCGCCTCCACCAGCGCGGCGTCGTGGCTGACCAGGACCACCGCGGCGGTGCCGCCGACCTCACGCAGGACGTCGACGACGTCGCCGGTGGCGATCGGGTCGAGCATCGCGGTCGGCTCGTCGCACAGCACGTAGGACGCCCGCTGCACCAGCATCCGCGCCAGGCACGCCCGCTGCAGCTGCCCGTCGCTGACCTGTCCCGGGTGGCGGTCGAGCAGCGCGGCGGTCAGCCCGACCCGTTCGACGGCGTCGCCGATGTCGGCCTGCGTGCCGCGGATCGCGGCGGGCTCGGCGACGATGCGGCGCAACGTCCAGCGCGGGTTGCAAACCAGCCGCGGGTGTTGCGCCAGCAGGGCCAGCGACCCGCGCGGCGCGGCGGCGGCGCCGTCGTAGCGGATCTCGCCGGCCGCGGGCCGGTGCAGTCCGGCCAGCACCCGCAGCAGCGTGGTCTTTCCGCATCCCGACGGTCCGGTGATGCCGGTGACGGCGCCGGTGGCCGCGGTGACGTTCACCCCGGAGAACACCCGATGCTCGCCGAACCGGGCCGCGACGCCGGTCGCCTCGATGCGGTGGCTCACGCTGGCACCCGGTCGAAGAAGCGCGCGGCGTATTCGTCGTGCCCGTCGAGCAGGTCGACGACGGGCCCCTGGCGCAGCACCGCCCCGTCGCGCATCAGCGCCACTTGTCCGCACGCGTCGGCGGCCAGCAGCGACGCCAGGTCGTGGGTGATCACCAGCACCGCGGCCCCGTCCGCGGCGGCCTCGGCCAGCAGCCCCCACACCGTGGCGGCGTTGTCGGGGTCCAGCGCGGAGGTCGGCTCGTCGGCGATCAGCAGCTCGGGCCTGCCGGCCAGGGCGGCGGCGATCGCGGCCCGCTGCGCCATCCCGCCGGACAGTTCGTGTGGGTAGCGGTCCCCGACGTCGCCGGGCAGGCGCACCGCGGCAAACAGTTGTTCGGCGGTGCGGTCGGCGTTCACCCGCCGGCACACCTCGGCGACCTGGGAGCCGACCGTGCGCACCGGCGTGAACGACGTCGCCGCCGACTGCGGCACCAGCCCGATCCGCCGGCCGCGCAGCTGCCGCCAGGCCCGCTCGCCGGCGGCGCTCATGTCGTCGTCGCCGATCGTGATGCGCCCCGAGATCCGCGACGACGCCGGCAGCAACCCGCACAGCGCGAGCGCGACAAGCGACTTGCCGCAACCGGATTCGCCGATCAACGCGGTGACGTCACCGGCGGGCAGGGCGAGGTCGGCGCCGTCGAGGACGCGTACGACGGGTGCCGCGCGGCCACCGCGCACGGCGATGTCGACGGTCAGATCGGTGATCTGCGCTGCGATGTCCATGGTCACCACACCTGTCCTGTTGGAGGGGCGCTGCGGCGGCGCAGGGCCGAACCGCCGAGCGCGAACGCCAGCGCCGTGACGATCAGCGCGGCGGCCGGGGCGGCCAGCGTCCACCACGCGCCGGTCAGCACGTCGCCGCGGGCCTCGCCGAGCAGCGTGCCGAGGCTGGCCCGGTCCGGGGACAGCCCGACGCCGAGGAACGACAGCGTCGACTCGTGCCAGATGGCATGCGGCAGAAGCATGATCATCGCGACGAGCGCCTGCCCGGTCACCGCCGGGAGCATGTGCCGTCGCGCGACGAACCACCGCGACGCCCCGGCCAGGCGCGAGGTCTGCACCCAGCCGGCCTCGGTGACCGACAGCAACTCGGCGCGGACCACGCGCGCCACCGCGGGCCAGTGGGTGAGCGCGATGGAGGCGATGATCGCCAGCGGCGCGCCGCGCCACATCGCGGCGATGACGATGCCGACCACCAGGTGCGGCAGCGCGTTGAAGCCGTCGACGGCGCGCATCACCAGCGCGTCGACCCACCCGCCCGCCAACGCCGAGACGATGCCGATCAGCAGTCCGAGCACGGTTGCCGCCAGCGCGCAGGCCGCCGCGATCGCCAGCGAGATCCGCAGCCCCTCGGCGCAGCGCACGAGCAGGTCGTAGCCCGAATGGTCGGTTCCGAGAAGGTGTTCGGCGCCGGGCGGGCGCAGCGCGGCGGCGAAGTCGGCGACCTGCTCGCCGGCCAGCACCGGGATCACCACCGCCGCGGAGGCGATCACGGCGATCAGCAGCCACGGCCACGGGACCCGGGTGCGGGTGTCGGCGTACACGGTGCTCATGCGGCCATCCCGATTCTCGGGTCGAGCGCGACCGCGGCCGCGTCCGACAGCGCCGAACCTGCCAGCACCGCGAACGCCGACCCGACCGTCAACGCGGCCAGCAACGGAAAGTCCAGGGCAGCAGCGGAATCGACGAGGACCGCGGCCATACCGGGCCAGCCGAACACGGTCTCGACGATCGCCGCGCCCGCGATCAGCTCCGGCAGCCGGGTGCCCAGCAGCGCCAGCGACGGCAGCACCGAGACCGGCGCGATGTGCCCGCGCAGCAGCGCCCAACCGTCGACGCCGCGGGCCCGGGCGCTGCGCACCGCGTCCGACGCGCAGGCGTCGACCACCGCGGTCCGCGTCGTCAACAACAGCCACGGGATCTGCGAGACGGTCAGCGCGATCAGCGGCAGGACGCCGTGACGCAGCACGCCGGCCACGGTGTACGGGTCGCCGGGCGGGGCGGCGCCGGAGGCCGGGAACCAGCGCAGCCCCACCGCCATCACCGCCACCAGGGCCAGCGAGACGACGAACGGCGGCACCGCGGCGAACGTGACGGCGAACGCGTTCGCGGCGCGGTCGAGCACACCGCCGCGGCGCATCCCGGCCACCACGCCGAGCAGGATCGCGACAGCAGCGCCGATGACGAGCGCGGCACCCGAGAGCGCCAGCGTGAACGGCATGCGGTCGGCGAGCACCGTGGTCACCGGTTGCGACTGCGTCGACGACCAGCCGAGGTCACCGTGCAGCAGCCCGGTCACCCACTGCCACCATGCCTGCCACCACGGTTGGTCGACGTCGTAGGCCGCGCGCATCGCCTCGCGTTGGGACGGGGTGGCCCGCTGGAAGTTGTCGCCGAGGTAGGCCACCAGCGGATCGAACGGCGACATCGAGGCCACCGCGAACATCGCCAACGACACCGCCGCGGTCACCGGCACGGCGATCGCGAGGCGAATGCCCAGCAGCCGCAACGCGATCCGCCCCCGCCCGCTTTGTCGGCGCCGCCCGGTGGTGGCGGGCGGCGGGTGCGCGACAGACGGACGGGTCAGCGTTGCCATGCCGCGAGGTTCCACCACGGCCCCCAGGCCACGCCGTGGGAGTGCGGTTCCAGTATCGGCGCGGGCGCGCGCCAGCCGAGGTCGCGGTAGCCGTAGGTGTGGTCGAGGAACACCAGGAACACGTGCGACGGCGCGGTGGCATAGGTCGACTGCACCTGGCGGTACAGCGCGTCCTTCTCCGGGCCCGTCGCGGCCTGCCGGGCACGTTCGAGCAGCCCGTCGAGTCCGGGGGCGGTGAAGTTGCCGGGGTTGGAGTAGATCGACGAGTCCGGTACGCGGGTGTGCAGGGTGTCGTAGACCTGCGAGTCGATGCTGTAGGGCGTCGACCCGCCGCCGAGCAGCACGGCCGAGTCACCGAAGCGGGTGTCGATCTCGTCCCAGCTGCTGCCGCGGGTGCGCACGTCGATGCCGAGCGGTTTCATCGCCGCGGCGAACGCCACCGCCAGGTCGCGACGCAGGCTGTCGGAGGCGTTGTAGAGCAGTTCGAATGACGCTGGGGCGCCGTCTTTTTCGCGGATTCCGTTCGGGCCGGGCCGCCAGCCGGAGCGGTCGAGCAGGGCGGTCGCCTCGGCGGTGTCGAAGCCGAACTGCGCGCCGTCGTCGTAGGCGTCGCCGTAGACCGCGGCGATCGGGGTGCTGGCCGGACGCGCCTTGCCCGCCAACACCTCCCGGGCCATCGCCTCACGGTCTACACCGAGGTTCATCGCCAGCCGCGCCTGCGGGTCGGCGGTGAACGCGTTGCCGGCGGGCAGCGCCACACCGCGCCAGTCGGCGGACTGCACGGCCACGGTCTGCACGTCGTCGCTCGCGACCGAGTCGATCAGGCGGGGCGGCAGGCTCACCCCGTCCACCTCGCCGGCCACGATGCGTTGGGCGCGGGTGTTGTCGTCGGGGGTGTGGGTGTAGACGATGCGTTTGACCTGCGGGGCGCCTGCCCAGTAGTCGTCGCGGGCGACCATCACGGCCTGGTCGGGGCGCAGGCTCTCCAGCCGGTAGGGCCCGGTGCCGGCGGGTTGGGTGTTGACGGCCCAGTCTGCGGCCGGGCCGTTCTCGATCTTCTCCGACGGCAGGATGCTCAGCAGCAGGTAGGGCCGCGGGTCGGCGGCGCTGTCGGTCTCGACGATCACCGCGTCGGGCCCGTCCGGGGTGACCTCGGTGACGGCCTGCAGGTTGGTCGAGATCTCCGAAGCGACCGCGGGATTCTTGACCGCCGCGTAGGTGGCGACGACGTCGGCGGAGTCGAACGTCGTGCCGTCGGAGAACGTCACACCGGTGCGCAGCGGGACCCGCCAGCGTTGCGGGCCCGCGGGTTCGGGAGCCGCGGTCGCGAGTGCGGGCACGAGGTCGGGTACGACGTCGTCGGTGTCGGCCTGCGGCCGGTAGAGCCCGTCGTAGAGCGGTGAGACGCCCTGTTCCCCGTAGCCGGAGACGGGGTTGAACGCGCCCAGGTCCTGCGACTCGGCCAGCACGATCTGGTCCGAGGGTGCGGAGCTTTCCGTCGCGCAACCGGCGAGTACTACGGCTGCCAGCAGGACCGGCAGTGTCCGCGACCCAGCGCGTCCCGAAGCCAACACCTGTCTATCTGAACATATGACTCACCGAGGCGCAGCGTGCACCCGGGTTTTCAGTACGGAATCAGGCCCGCAAAGCAGCGGCTGGCCCATTCGCAGAAGTAGAGGCCGTGCAGCACGGCGGCGCCGCCGACCGCGGCCAGCGGCGCCGATGTCAGCGCGATCGCCAGCGCGGAGATCAGCGGTCGCGGCGCCATGGCCGCCAGCAGGCCGCCAACCGTCGTGCAGATCACGAACACCAGCACCACGAACACCGGCGCGGTCTTGTCCAGCGAGTGGTACCACCAGTGGTACAGACCCCACCCGGCCACCGCGGCCAGCGCCCACACGGCCGCGACGACGAGCACGAACGTCCAGCGTTTGAGGTACTGGTAGTTGCCGGGCACCGCGACCGGATGCGCCGGGACGGGCACCGGTTCCGGGCGGTCGGTGTCAACGACGGCCACCGGCGCGTGCGGCGTCTCGAACTCGCCGGTGTCGAACGTCGGCGTGTACGGCTCGGTCGGTTCGCCGGCCATCGTGTCGGTCCGCTCAGGCACCGTGCACCGCCTGGATCGCGACCAGTACCCCGAACCAGCCCGGCGCCACCGCGAGCAGGAACGCGCCGACCGTCGTCACCCAGCGCCGCCCGGACAGCAGGATCGTCAACATGCCCAGTCCGGCGGGCACCCCGACGACGAGCGCGATCACGACGTCGGGCCGAATCGGCGTGTCCACCAGCAACGTCGAGGCGATGCCGAGGATCAGACCCACGGCGGTCCCGACGAGCAGTGCGCTCGTCAACAGCCATGCGCGAGGCAGCGGTATCACGGTTTTCAGGTTACGACCGGCGATCGGGTTTTCCGGTCACGCACCCGGCACGTTCGGTATCGGGCAGGCATCGATTGCATTACCGACGAGATGCGAACCCGTCGCAGGCGGCCGCGCACCTCGGGCGTAGTCGGCGCCGGTCACCGGCGGTTGCGCGGCCAGCGCGCGGTTCTCGTCGTCGGTGAACGCGCGGCCGCGGGTGAGGAATCGCAGGCCCTCCGGGGCTTCGATGCTGAAGCCGCCGCCGCGGCCGGGCACCACGTCGATGACGACCTGGGTGTGCTTCCAGGCGTCGAACTGCGGTCCGGAGATCCACAGCGGCACGCCGGTCCCGACGTCGAGGATCGCCAGCAGCACGTCGCGGTCGCCGACGATGAAGTCGCCGTCGGGGTAGCACATCGGCGAGGACCCGTCGCAGCAGCCGCCGGACTGGTGGAACATCAGCGGGCCGTGCCGGTCCTGGAGTCGGCGCAGCAGGTCGGCGGCCGCGGCGGTGATCAGCGCCCGCGGCGGCGGCGGTTCCTGTTGCGCCGAAAGTGGATTACCCGCACACGAATCCGCGATTTGGCGTGCGGGTAATCCACGTTCGCGCCGGTCGGATGGCACGGTCAGAAGAACCCCTGCGCCTTGTTGCTGTAGGACACCAGCAGGTTCTTCGTCTGCTGGTAGTGGTCGAGCATCATCTTGTGGTTCTCGCGGCCGATGCCCGACTGCTTGTATCCGCCGAACGCGGCGTGCGCCGGGTAGGCGTGGTAGCAGTTCGTCCACACCCGGCCGGCCTTGATGTCGCGGCCCGCGCGGTAGGCGGTGTTGCCGTCGCGGCTCCACACCCCGGCGCCCAGCCCGTACAGCGTGTCGTTGGCGATCGCGATCGCGTCGTCGTAATCGGTGAACGACGTGACCGCGACGACCGGCCCGAAGATCTCCTCCTGGAAGATCCGCATCGTGTTGTTGCCCTCGAAGATCGTCGGCTGCACGTAGTAGCCGCCCGACAGGTCGCCGCCGAGTTCGGCGCGTTCGCCTCCGGTGACGACGCGCGCGCCTTCGTCCTTGCCGATCTCGATGTAGGACAACACCTTCTCGAGTTGGTCGTTGGACGCCTGCGACCCGATCATCGTCTCGGTGTCCAACGGATCACCCTGCCGGACGGCCTTGGTGCGGATCGCGGCCAGCTCCAGGAACTCGTCGTAGATGTCGGCCTGGATCAGGCTGCGCGACGGGCACGTGCACACCTCGCCCTGGTTGAGCGCGAACATCGTGAAGCCCTCGAGCGCCTTGTCCTGGTAGTCGTCGTGGGCGGCCAGCACGTCGGAGAAGAAGATGTTCGGGCTCTTGCCGCCGAGTTCCAGCGTGACGGGGATCAGGTTCTGCGACGCGTACTGCATGATCAGCCGCCCGGTGGTGGTCTCGCCGGTGAACGCGATCTTGGCGATGCGGTTGCTCGACGCCAGCGGCTTACCGGCCTCGAAGCCGAAACCGTTGACCACGTTGAGCACGCCCGCGGGCAGCAGGTCGCCGATCAAGCTCAGCAGGTACAGGATCGAGGCTGGTGTCTGCTCGGCGGGTTTGAGCACGACGGCGTTGCCGGCGGCCAGCGCGGGCGCCAGCTTCCAGGTGGCCATCAGGATCGGGAAGTTCCACGGGATGATCTGGCCGACGACGCCCAGCGGTTCGTGGAAGTGATAGGCGACGGTGTCGTCGTCGATCTGGCTCAGCGACCCCTCCTGCGCGCGGATCGCGCCCGCGAAGTAGCGGAAGTGGTCGACGGCCAGCGGCAGGTCGGCGTTCAGCGTCTCGCGGATCGGCTTGCCGTTGTCCCACGACTCCGCCAGCGCCAGCGACTCCAGGTTGGCCTCGATGCGGTCGGCGATCTTGTTCAGGATGTTCGCGCGTTCACCGGCGGCGGTTTTGCCCCACGCCGGCGCGGCGCCGTGCGCGGCGTCGAGCGCCCTGTCGATGTCGGCCTCGGTCGAGCGCGCGACCTCGCAGAACGGCTGGCCCGTGACCGGCGTCGGGTTCTCGAAGTACTCCCCCGACACCGGCGGCACCCATTCGCCGCCGATGAAGTTGCCGTACCGAGACTCGAACGACATCAGCGCATCTGACGAACCGGGGCGGGCGTAGACAGTCATCGTTGACTCCTCCTCGACGGGTGTAACGGGGCTCACACTACGCCGGACCGACACAATGGGTCGTGTGAGTGACGACCCGTATCTGTGGCTCGAGGACATCACCGGCGACGACGCGCTCGGTTGGGTGCGCGAGCACAACGAACCGACCCTGGACCGGTTCGGCGGCGACCGGTTCGAGCAGATGCGCGCCGAGGCGCTGGAGGTGCTCGACACCGACGCCCGCATCCCGTATGTGCGCAGGCGCGGCGAGCACCTGTACAACTTCTGGCGCGACGCCGACCACCCGCGCGGTGTCTGGCGACGCACCACGCTGGACAGCTACCGCACCGAGCGACCGGAGTGGGACGTGCTCATCGACGTCGACGCGATCGCCGCGGCCGAGGACGAGAACTGGGTGTGGGCGGGCGCCGAGGTGCTCGAACCGGACTTCTCTCTGGCGCTGATCGAGCTGTCCCGGGGTGGTGCCGACGCCACCGTTGTCCGCGAATTCGACATGGCGACACGGCAGTTCGTTGACGACGGCTTCGCGCTGCCGGAGGCCAAGTCGGCGGTGACGTGGCAGGACCGCGACACGGTGCTGGTCGGCACGGATTTCGGCCCGGGATCGCTGACCGACTCGGGCTATCCGCGGGTGGTCAAGCGGTGGCGGCGCGGGCAGCCGATCGAGGACGCCCAGACCTTGTTCGAGGGTGAAGCCGGCGATGTCAGCGTCGGATGCGGATACGACGCGACCCCCGGGTTCGAGCGGCTGTTGATCACCCGGTCGTTCGACTTCTTCAACCGGTACCGCTACGAGTTGCGCGGCGACGATCTCATCGAGATCGACGTGCCCACCGACGCGGGGATCTCGGTGCACCGCGAGTGGCTGCTGATCCGGCCGCGCACCGACTGGACCGTCGGCGCCACCACCTATCCGGCCGGGTCGCTGCTGGCGGCGAAGTATGACGAATACCTCGCGGGGACAGCGCAACTGCACGTGGTGTTCGAACCCGACGCGCATTCGAGCCTGGAGAACTACGCCTGGACCCAAGACCGTCTGGTGCTGGTCACGCTGGTCGACGTGATCAGCCGGGTGGCGGTCGTGACGCCGGGCGACTGGACCCGTGAGGAGATCCCGACGCCGTCGAACACCACCGCGGCGCTGGTCGACGCCGACGAGTACGGCGACGAGATCTTCCTCGACGTCAGCGGTTTCGACACCCCTTCGCGGCTGCTGTGGGGCCGTGCCGGCGGGGAGCTCACCGAGGTCAAGCGGGCGCCGTCGTTCTTCGACGCCGCCGACCTCGAGGTCAGTCAGCACTTCGTCGCATCGGCCGACGGAACGATGATCCCGTATTTCGTTGTGGGACATCGGCACAGCAGTGCACCGGGCCCGACTCTGCTGAGCGGGTACGGCGGCTTCGAGGTGGCCAACACCCCGGGTTACGCCGGCGTGCTGGGCCGGCTGTGGCTGTCTCGCGGCGGGACCTACGTGTTGGCCAACATCCGCGGCGGCGGTGAGTACGGGCCGACGTGGCACACCCAGGCGATGCGGGAGAACCGTCACCTGGTGTACGAGGATTTCGCCGCGGTCGCAAGGGATCTGGTGCAGCGCGGAATCACGACGGTCGAGCAGCTCGGGGCGCAGGGCGGAAGCAACGGCGGTCTGTTGATGGGCGTGATGCTGACCCGCTACCCGGAGCTGTTCGGCGCGCTGGTGTGCAGTGTGCCGCTGCTGGACATGCGCCGGTTCCACCTGCTGCTCGCGGGTGCGTCGTGGATGGCCGAGTACGGTGACCCAGACGATCCTGACGACTGGGAGTTCATCTCGAAATACTCTCCCTACCAGAATATTTCGGCTGAGCGCACCTACCCGCCGATTCTGATCACCACGTCCACGCGCGACGACCGGGTGCATCCCGGGCACGCCCGCAAGATGACCGCGGCCCTGGAGCAGGCCGGCCATCGGGTGCACTACTACGAGAACATCGAGGGTGGCCACGCCGGCGCGGCCGACAACGCGCAGACCGCGTTCCGGTCTGCGCTGATCTACGAGTTCCTCTGGCAGGTGCTCAGCTGAGCAACTGGTCGCCGAGCCAGCGGTCCGCCCCGGTGACGCCGGGCAGCGTGAAGAAGAACCCGCCGCCCACCGGCAGGATGTACTCCTCGAGCGGCTCGCCGTCGAGGCGGCGCTGCACGGTCAGAAAGCCCTTCTCCAGGCTGCGTTGGTACGCGATGAACGCCAGCCCCTGATCGAGCCGCCCTGCCCCGTCGAAACCGCGCGAGTAGTTGAAACCCCTTCGCAGGATCAGGTTCTCGTCGGTCTCGGGTGTGCGCGGGTTCGCCAGCCGGATGTGGGCGTCGAGCGGGATCCGTTTGCCGTCGGGATCCTCGGGGTAGTCCGGGTCGTCGAACTCGCCGCTGAGCCCCAGCGGTGCGCCGCTGACCTTGGCGCGACCGATCAACGCTTCCTGCTCGACGAGTTGGGTGCGGTCCCAGAATTCGACGAACATCCGGATGATCCGGATCGCCTGATACGAACCGCCGACCGCCCAGTCCGGTTCACCGTCGTCGGGCCCGACCCAGACATGGCGGTTCATCAGTGCGTCGTCGTTGACGTCGAGGTTGGACGTTCCGTCCTTGAAGCCCAGAAGGTTTCGCGGGGTGGCCGCCTCGGACACCTGCCCCGCGCCGATGCCGCGGGCGTACCCGTCGACCATCCAGCGCAGCACCAGATGGCGTCGCGTCCGGCGCATCAACTGGCGCAGCGCGAACACCACGCTGTCGGTGTGACCGGCCTCGATGATGATCGACAGGTCGCCGTGCGACAGCTTCGGGTCGAGCCGATCGTTGGCCAGAAACGGCATGGTCGCCAGTTCGCGGGGTTTGCGGTCAGCGAGCCCGAAGCGGTCGTCGAACAGCGAGGCACCCACACCGACGACGACCGACAGGTTGTCGGCCGGTGGTTGCTCGCCCAGGATGCCGGAGTCCACGGGCGGGTAGGCGGGGCCGCGGGCCTCGGGCGCTCTGCCGGCCATCAGGCCGCGGATCTCGTCGGTGAGTTCCCGGAAGGCGTGCGTGAGGGCTTCGCGGTCCGGGGAAAGCACGTTGAACGACGCCACCAGGCCCTGTTCGGGGATGGGCAGCGCGGTGACGCCGGTCTGGTGTGCGCCCTCGAACGGGACCAGCGCCGCCGCGGGCGGTCCGGCCGGGGCCGGTTCGGGCGACGAGCATCCGGCCAGCGCGGCGCCGGCGCCGGTGCCCAGTGCGCCGGCGAGGAAGCCGCGGCGCGAAAACCCGGTGCGCCGCCTGGTCACTGCAGTTTCAGCACTCCCGAGACCTGAGACAGGTTCTCCGACAGCCCGGCCAGCTCGGCCTTGAGCTTGTCGATCACATCCGGGGTGACGGTGACCTCGGGGCAGCGGGGCGACGGGTACGGGTCGTTCTCGGTGCAGAACAGCACCCAGCCGTCACCGCGCCGCAGCGGAGCCATGGTCTCGAAGACCGAGTTCAGACCGGCGCTGATCCTGCCGAGCAGGGCCGGATCGGCTTGCACCAGAGCGGGATCCAACTTGCCGACCGCATCGCGAGCACCCTGCAGGTTGGCGTCGAAGTCCCACAGGTCGGTCTTGGCGTAGCGGTCCTCTTCGCCGGTGATCTTGCCCTCGGAGACCTCTTCGATGAGTTCGGCGGCGCCGTTGGAGACGTCGATCGGCTTCACCTCGACCGAGGGGAACTGCGCTTTCAGGTCGGCGACGTCCTTGTCGAGTTGGTCGGCGAACGGGGCGCCGCCCTCGGTGGTGTTCTGTGCGAACAGCAGGTATTCGAGGCGGTGCCAGCCGGTGAAGGCGGGGTCGTCGACGCCGGCGAAGTCGTCGACGCGGGCGTCGATCTTGCCGTCGATCTCCTCGACCAGCCCGGCGATCGGCTCGATGCGCTCCCACGGCATGCGCGACGGCGCGTAGGCGTCCTGCGCGGCCTGCAGGTCGCCGGCGCGCACGGCGTCGGTGAAGACCTTGACCACGCGCTGCAGTTCGTCGATGTTGCTCTGCGCGTAGGCCTTGTAGTCGGCGGCGGCCTTGTCCAGGACCGCTGGGTCGACGGCGGGAGCCGCGCTGGTGGTCTCGGCCGCCGACCCGGTCTCCGACGCCGACGTCTCGCTGCTCGAGGCGTTGTCGCTGGAACATCCGGAAAGAATCAGACCCGCGACGGTGAGGGGGGCTGCCCAGGCAAGAATCCGGTTCATAAGCACCTCGAGAGTTAGGAGAGGCTGACCATAACACTCCGTGGAGGGTGAGAGGGTTGCCACACCTAAACCCATAGCGGATGTGGAGTGAACGGGATAATCGATCGATGATCAGACGTAGACGGGGCAATCTCGCCCGGATCTGTGCGATCGCGCTCGCGGGTCTTGTTGTCGCAAGCTGCGGCGATACCCGAGACGGCAATGCCATAACCCAGGACGCCGCGACAGCACCGCCGGCGACTCGGCCAACGAGCAGTACACCGATGGACAGCTACTCCTGGCTTACGACGGTGCTGCCCAGTAATGAGGAGTTGACGACTGCCGCCGGGTATCCGGTTCGGATGGATGGGCCACCGTCGGTGAGCAGCCGGCTCCGCGACACCGTGACCGGTAGCCAGCTCACCGAAGGTCAATGTCTTGGAGTCGTGTCGCCGCTCGAGGCGCAGGTCTTCGCGAGTGCACCGGTCCGAGCAGTCACCTTCGCCACCGAGTCGACCATCACTATCGGAGCAGTCGCGCTGGCGTCGGACGACGACGCCCGCGGACTGTTCGACGCCTTCGCCGACCAGTGGCGAGCTTGCGAGGGGGCAACCCTTGTCAAAGCGGACCGCATTACGACGTACGAACACCGGCTCACCGAGCTCGACGCAGCGTCCAGTGTGGTATCTGCCATCGACGAAGTCACCTCGGATTCCCGCACGGCTGTACCGGTGCGCGTCCAGCGGGCGCTTGGGGTCGCGAAGGACTGCATCGTTGAGGCGTCGGTACCCATCACCAACCCGACGCCTCATGAACCGGCGGTCGCGGCCAATGCCGCCGTCGACCTGGTAAATGCGATGTTGGTGAAGGTACGAGCCGTCAGACGGTGAGACGACGTCGAAACTGGTGCACGAGAGTGTTTGCCCGGACCACTACACTGATTCGTGTGTTCAGGAGCACGCGATGAGGGTCGACCCGACGCTGCTACGAATGGGCGCGGATTTTTCTGAAAGCGCGGGTGCAATCGTTCACCAGGGCGCTGGCGATCTCACGTCAGCGTCCTTACCGGCCAGCGCATTTGGCGACTTCGATGAAGCGAAAACCTTTCACCAAGCGCTATCTGAGGCCCACGCCAAGCACGCCGCAACAATGCAGGGACATCACTCGGCATTGATGAAGCTCGCCGAGAATGCAGTCGCGGCGGCGCGGGCCTTCACCGAGACGGATGAATATGGCGCGACCACCATAGAGCCGTCACTCCCCGGCTTGACAGTCTGACGAATGGAGCTCAGGCACCTCAGTATTGAGGAGTTGATCGCCAGTGCTGGCGGTGACCCCTGGCAGCTGGATGGGACTGTCCAGAGCGGATCGCCAGGAGAGATCAGCGAGCTTGCAACGGCGTTCCACAACGCGGGCGTTTGCATGGGAGAAACCAGCGACGAGTTCAACCAGGCGAAGAAGCGTTTCGAATCGGCGTGGGACCGCGAGGGCGGCGGCGACCACCCCATCAACGATTCTGCCGAAGTGCGCCGTGCCACCAGTTCGCTGAATTTGGATCGAGAACAGTTGGCGAAGATCGCCGTTGACTTGCAGAGGATTTCAGCTTCACTGGCGGAGACGCAACAATCGTCGGCCGCCAGCATCAGCTCTCTGGAAGCGAGTCTCCAGCAGATCGACAACGCGATCGAAGCCGCCATCCAGCAGAGTGCGATGGCGTTCGATGAAAGCGATCTGGCGCCGCTGAAAGCGCTGGCTGTGCAGGAAATCGAAGCCGCGCTCAGCGAAATAGGCTCCTCGCGAGATGAGTATGCCGGCGAGCTAACCCGTGCCATGACAAGCATGCAGGCGGAAGGGTACATGCCGGACGAAGTCGACCGCGCCGACGGCGACGGCACCGATAAGGACGGAGCTGCGCAACACGAGGCCCGCGGCTACGACGCGCAACAGCGCACGGCAGATGAAGCTCTCATCAACAGTGAAGGTCCGATGACACCTGAGAAGGAAGCGGCCGCGGCCCGCCTTCGCGACTTCGCAACCATTCAGGATCCATCCGCGGATCCGGCCGCAGTCAGACTAGCCGGCGAACGTCTCGACGACTTCGAGGTGGCATACCAACCTCCTGGTTCGCTCCCACGCGATCCGATTCTCGGGTCGGATCCACAACGGCGCGCCCTGGTCCGCCAAGAATGGCAGCGACAGCTGGAGATCGGCTCCCCCTGGATGCCACCCATGACACCGGATGAAGCGACGGCATGGATGGACGAGCAGGAAGCGCTGGCTCGGATCGAGGCGATGGAGCTCACAATCGAGGGTCTCCAAAGTCAGGGACTGTCCCGGCACGCGGCTGAGGACGTCGCGGGCGCGATGTCGCGTGGGCTGTCGATGTCTGACCTTGCGTATGCCGGAGAAGTCGCCGGTCCACTCAGTGAGATCAAGCAGGTCGACGGCGCACTGTCCGATGGAAAGCACTCTCTGCCATGGGAGCGTTACCGCACCGCAGATCTGAAAGCAATTGCTAATGTCGGAAAAACGTTCGGCGCCCTCGGTTCCGCCGCCGAATTCGCGGTCGCCTACGCGGAGTGGCGTAATGGCGCGGGTGCCGGACAAGCGTTCGGCAGTGCTGCCGGCAGCGTTGGCGGCGGGTTTCTAATTGGCATGGCAGGCGGAGCATTCGGGGGTGCTGCCCTGGGGCCCGGAGGCGCATTCGTCGGCGCAGTAGTCGGCGGCCTCGTCGGCGCGACCGGAGGGAAGGCCGGGGGCTCGGCGCTCGGGAGCTTGTTTGACAAGTAATGTCGCAGCTGCCCTTCCTCTATCCGACTTCGTGTTTCTGGGTGGGGTGGGAATAGCTCTAGTCGGCATGCTGTCGGCGGCTTTCACGAAGGAAGCGCAATGCGCCCGTCGCGTCTATTGGCTCAGCTGGTTGGCCGCCGGTGCGTTCATGGCACTGGCGGCGGCGGATCGGGGCGTAGCCTCGTCATGCATTGTTGCGGGTGCAGCCGCGGTGTTCGCTCTCATGTACGCGTATCTGCGCACGCCGTACGTCAGGCTTGGTGATCGGATCTATGCCTACACGATTCCCGATAGTCGACCGGATTCCCCTGACGGGAGCAACGAACCGCCACCTCTGCCGCCTGACTGCTATTACGGTTATCTCACTGCGCCGAAAATGTGGTGGACGCTGGCCCTGATCACGTGTGTCCTCGCGTTCACCCGTGTTGAACTCGGATTAAGCAGCGCGACACTAGGGCTGGGCGCGTTCACGGTCGGCGCATTGGCACTGGCCGGACACGTGGACGCCCGCGCGAGGTTCGCCCTCGCGCGCCGTCAGTGGGTTCCACTTGCGATCATCGTGACCGCGTCGGTTCCATTGTTTCTCGCACCGCCGATCGCCTACGTCGCCACATTCTGGGCGGCGGGTGGTTCATTCCGAAACCGAGACAGCTGATGATCAACCCAACCTTCGCCGTCGGCATGTCGTCGACCTCGGACTCCCCATGCTGCCGACCAAGACCGAACGTGCCCAGCGGCCGCTCTACTGGGGTCGGCGCCGTGATCGCCACGGTGTCGGCGTTCTTCGCGCTGTATCCACCTGAGC
Source organism: Mycolicibacterium flavescens (assembly GCF_001722335.1). Taxonomy (GTDB): domain Bacteria; phylum Actinomycetota; class Actinomycetes; order Mycobacteriales; family Mycobacteriaceae; genus Mycobacterium; species Mycobacterium flavescens. The sequence continues at coordinate 93,570 of NZ_MIHA01000013.1, read as the reverse complement.
GGGTTGGCGGTCTGGACTCGCAGCAGCGGTCGTCGCCGTCCAGATTATTCGGGCTTACATGGGTACGTCCTACATCCAGATTCGTGGCCGTATCTACGCCTTCAGTCTGAGTGACAGCCACGCAGACGAGCAGCAGACCGCGGCTCGCGACCCGGACTCGACCCCGCGCCCGAGTCGTACGGCGGTCTTGCGACCGCGCTGAAGACCTGGTGGCTGTTCGCGTTCGTCATCTGCGGTTGCGTGTTCGTCGTGGCGGCCTACCTGAAGGAGGGCGATGGCCCCTGGTACGCCCTCGAATCGTCCACAGTGATCGTTATCGTGGCGCTGTTGGCTGAAAACCAAGACACGTCATGGGGTTACGGTGTTGCCCGGGGCCGATGGTTGCCGTTCGGGTCATCGGGTTTGTCACCGTGGGTGCGTTCACCGTGTTGTACTTTCTGGGTACGCGGCCAGACGACGGCGACCGCTGCGACTTAAGGGGTCCGTGGAGTACCGCGCACACCCACATCTGCGGAAGAAGTACGACTGACTACACCGAGACTGACCCGCTCGCCGGTGCGACATCGAACGTCAACGTCAACTGGTTCAGCGTCATCGGCAACGGCCGGTCCGGTGTCGGCTTCGGATCCGACACCAACTCGACCGACAGGGCGCTCAACAACTGCGCCAGCAGCGCTCACCACCCGCACGAACGCGTCAGCCAGTCGGTGCACCTCGGCCCCACTGTCGAGCACCGCGTCCTTGAACTCACGACGCTGTTGCCGGATGGGCCCGCGTGAGATCAGCACACCGTGCGGCTGGAACCACTGCAACGCCTTGCGCTTCTCGGTGTTGGCCGGGTGAAACGGTGTCGGCGCCTCCGCCAACACCCCGGCCGATATCCTCCGGGTCGAGAATAACCAGCATCCGACGCCCCGGAATCGTCAATTCGCCGGGCCGCGGCCGAACTCGCGTCGCAGCTTCTGCAACCGCATCACGGCGCGGCAGTCGGCCTGCGCTGTCTCCGAAACCCGGATGACGGGTCGGCCGCCGCGATATCACCCCTGCGGCGATCGACGACGCGCCCAGGTCCACCAAAGTCGCAGCCGCGCGAAGCCCGTCACCCGGGCCGCCCTCTGCCAAACTCCGATGTATGGCGACAACTCCGCAGTTCGAGACCCTGCTGTACACGACCGACGGCCCGGTCGCGACCGTCACCCTCAACCGGCCCGAGCACCTCAACACGATCGTGCCGCCGATGCCCGACGAGATCGAGCGCGCCATCGGGTTGGCCGAACGCGATCCGGACGTCAAGGTGATCGTGCTGCGCGGCGCCGGGCGGGCGTTTTCCGGCGGCTACGACTTCGGCGGCGGCTTCACCCACTGGGGTGAGGCGATGAACACCGACGGCCGCTGGGACCCCGGCAAGGACTTCGCGATGGTCACCGCACGCGAGACCGGGCCGACCCAGAAGTTCATGGCGATCTGGCGGTCCTCCAAACCCGTCATCGCGCAGGTGCACGGCTGGTGCGTCGGCGGCGCGAGCGACTACGCGCTGTGCGCCGACCTCGTCATCGCCAGCGAGGACGCCGTCATCGGCACCCCGTACGCCCGCATGTGGGGTGCCTACCTGACCGGGATGTGGCTGTACCGGCTCAGCCTGGCGAAGGTGAAGTGGCACTCGTTGACCGGTGAGCCGCTGACCGGGAAGGAAGCCGCCGCAGTCGAACTCATCAACGAGGCCGTGCCGTTCGAGCGGCTCGAGGCGCGCGTCAAGGAGGTCGCGCTCAAGCTGGCGCGGATTCCGCTGTCGCAGTTGCAGGCCCAGAAGCTGATCGTCAACCAGGCCTACGAGAACATGGGGTTGGCGTCGACGCAGACGCTCGGCGGTATCCTCGACGGCCTGATGCGCAACACGCCCGACGCGCTGGCATTCATCGAAACCGCAGCGGCCCAGGGCGTTCGGAGCGCGATCGAGGAACGCGACGGACCGTGGGGCGACTACAGCCAGGCGCCGCCGGACAAGCGGCCCGACCCGTCACACGTCATCGAGCCCTGAGCGCAGGTCGAACAGGGCGTCGAGATCACCGATCGCGCGCAGCGTGTCGTTGAGGTGCGTGCAGGTGCTGGTGCCGACGAACTCGCCGCGCACCCGGTCGCGGATCTCGCCGAGCGTCATCCCCACCGCGCGTTGCGCACTGCCGACCGCACCTGGGCACTCCTGCCACGGCAGCACGTGCACCTCGGCCTCGATGGTCGTGACCGTACGGGCCGCGACGTCGACGGCACCGGTGAGCGCGTACTCGTGCACGATTGTCTCGACGCCGTCACCGTCGACGTGGGAATCGCGGAAGTGGGCGTCGAAGCGGGCCGAATCCCCCTCGGGCGGTTGCAGATCCAGACGTCGCAGCCGGCGCATGCCGTGTGCGCGCAGCGGTGCGACGTCGTGCATGCCGTCGCGGGCCAGCGGGGGCGCGGGCGGGCCGTGCACCGACGGGATGGTGCCGAGCCGTCGCGTCGTCCGCACCAGCGAGGCCTCCGGCGCGAAACCGGCGCAGATGCCGGCCATGCGGTCGGCTGTGCCCGGCGGAAGCGGCACTTCGGTCCCGGCCACGATCCCCATGTGCTGCACCGCGTACCCGGACACCAGCGCCGCGCCGACCCAGTCGTCGAGCAGCAGGTTCAGCAGGCTCGAGCGGCGCACCTCGTCGGGGAACACCTCGCCGACCATCGTGCGGAATCCCGGACCCACCCGCTTGCCCAGCAACCGGCCCAACCGCGCGTCGCCGGAGTCGATCTCGGCGATGGTGCGCTCGGCCAGGCGCGCGCGGAGACGCAGCTCGTCGAGCACCCCGTGCTCCCCGCCCACGGCGTCGCGGGCGCGCAGGTCGACGTCGGAGTCCGGGCCGTCCGGGTGGGTGTCGATGGTGCTGGTTCGTCGCAGCACACCTCGGCGCAACGGCGGCCATGCGGCGAGCGGCCGCTGCGGTCCGACGATGTCCGAGACGAACGGCATGCACTGACCGTAGCAATATCGCGCTCGGCTAGACGTCGCGGCGACGCAACCCGGCCAGCACCGACACCAGCACACCGAACACCACGAGCACACCGCCGGCGGCGAGGGTCAGGTTCAGCCAGTGGTGCAGGCTGTCCTCGGCGGTGGCCACCATGACGTCGGCGACCTCGCGCAGGTCTCCGGAGAGCCGGTTCAGCGAGTCGTTGATCCAGCGTCGCGCCACCTCCAGCCCCGCCCAGCCGGCCGCTCCGACGAGCAGAGCCGAAACACCGAGCGCAGCAAGCGTTTTGCCCCTCGACCGTGCGGCGGTCAGCGTCAGCAGCGCGAAAACACCGGTCAGGATCGTCGACCCGATGCTGATCCACGGGCTCCACGTGGCGGCCGCCTTGAGTTGGCCGGGCCGCCAGGTGTCCGAGATCGTGACCGGCACGGGCAGCGTGTCGGGTGTCTCGACCCCGAAGTTGCCCAGGGTGCGGCGGAATGACTCGTCGGCGAGCATCGGGCCCAGATCCAGGATCCACTGATCGGTGCCGTCGACCTGGTGGGCGGCGTCGGTGAACATCCAGCGGTGCCCGACGATGTTCGCCAGCGCGAACTGGTCGGGGAACGTCGGGTTGGCGGTGTAGGCCGAGGCCACGCCGTTGATCAGGGTGTTGTCGACGTCGTAGCCGTTGTCGGACATGTAGGACGTCACTTCGGTGGCCAGGATGCCGGCCATCGCCTTCTGCAGCTGCGGGTCCTTGGCCGCGGTTTCGGCCAGCGCCGCGTACCCGTCGGCGTCGACCACGGTGCGCTGGGCCCACATCGAGGGCACCGCGACCGCCAGCAGGGCGGTGGTGATCAGCCACAGGAACACGGTCGTCACCAACCGCACGCGCGTCCTCCTTCACCGAGAGTGGGGTTTTTGACACGGAACGCGAGTAATCGCATCAGAAACCCTACTCTCGGCGGCCTCGACCTCGACCGCCGCGGATCTACTTGGCGAACCGCTTCGGGGTGATCAGCGCGAGCTTGGTCATCATCGTGTTCATCCGCTTGAGCGCCTTGGGCGAATTGTTGTAGTAGTTGCCGCCCGCGCCGACGGCCGTGCGCGGCGCCACCACCGTTTCCTGCCGGCAGTACTTGCGCAGACCCTCGGCCCCACCGAACCGCGCACCCAGCCCCGACGTCTTCCAGCCGCCCATCGGCGCGGTGGTGACCATCAGGTTCGAGATCACGTCGTTGATGTTGACCGCACCGCAATCCAGCTGCATGGCAACCCGTTTGGCGCGTTCCACGTCGGCGGAGAACACCGACGCGCTGAGCCCGTACGGGCTGTCGTTGGACAACCGGACGGCCTCGTCGGCGCTGGCGACCTTCATGATCGGTAGCGTCGGGCCGAACGTCTCGTCGGTCATGCACAGCATCGAGTGATCCACATCGACCAGCACGGTCGGCGGGTAGAAGCTGCCCGAACCCTCGGGGCGCTGACCCCCGGTCAGCGCCCGCGCCCCCTTGGCCAGCGCATCGTCGACGTGGCGGGCGGTGACGGCGACCTGCGATTCGTCGATCAGCGAGCCGAAGTCGTACCCGTCGCCGGTGCCCATCTTCAGCTTCTCGACGTCGCGCACCACCGCGGCCACGAACTTGTCGTAGACCGTGTCGAGCACGTACACCCGCTCCACCGACACACAGGTCTGCCCGGCGTTGAAGAACGCACCCCAGACCGCGGCGTGCGCGGCCAGGTCGATGTCGGCGTCCTCGAGCACGATCATCGGGTCCTTGCCGCCGAGTTCGAGGCTGACCGGCGTGAGCCGGGGCGCGGCGCGCTCCATCACCTTGGCGCCGGTCGCGCTGGAACCGGTGAACTGAATGAAGTCGGCGTTGTCGATGACGGCCTCGGCCACCTCGCGGGCGCCCTGCGCCAGCGCCAGCACCTCCGGCGCCCCGGAATCCAGCCAGCCGCGCAGCAACAGCTCGGCGGTCAACGGCGTGCGCTCCGACGGTTTGAGCAGCACCGCGCAGCCGGCGGCCAGCGCCCCGATCGCGTCCATCAGCGCGTTGGCCACCGGGTAGTTCCACGGCGCGATGATGCCGACCACCGGGCGCGGCCGGTAGTGCACCTCGATCTTCTTGATCGACAGGAACGGCAGAGGCGCGGGCCGCTTCTCGGGCGCCAGCGCCTTCTCCATGGTCTTGATGTAGTACGACGCGATCATGATCAGCAGCGGTACTTCCTGCGCCGCGTCGACGGCGGACTTGCCGGTCTCGGCGATCAGCAGCGACTCGATCTCCTCGCGGTGCTCACCCAGCCACACCGCGTAGCGGGCCAGCACCTTGGCGCGGCCGGCGGCACCGCGCGCCTCCCACTGTCGTTGCGCCTCGCGCAGGCCGGCGGCGATGCGCGGCACGTCGGAGGGATCGGTCCAGCGCACCGTGCCGGCGACAGCACCTGTCGCGGGGTTGCGAATCGTGCTGGTCTCGGGCAATTCAACCTCAGGTGTCGCGGTCATGACCTCCATGCTAGCCACCTCGTGTGATCCAGGTCGCAGCCGGGTTGACACCTGTCAAGAAATTATCTGAGCATCCGGTCGAGCACGCGCAGGCTCGTCGAGATCGGGTCCCCCGGCAGCGGGGTGCCGTGGGAGGCGCCGATGAGCACGCCGACGATCGCACCCGCCAGCACCCGGCGTTCCACGGGGTCGGTCGGCGCGTCCGGCCGCTGTGTCAGCGCGTCGGTGATCGGCCCGATCAGGCGGACATACTCGGTGTAGATCAGGCCGGCCGCCTCGGGCACGGAGTACATCAACCGCTGCCCGACGATCGCCTCCTCGCGTGCGTCGTCGTCGAGCGCGGCGAACGTCGTCTCCACGGCCTGGCGGTAGGCGTCGATGACCGACAGGTGTGCGGGCGCGGCGATGAATGCCTCGATGATCGGCGGGATGTGGTCGACGGAGAGCAGCACCGCCTCTTTGGTCGAGAAGTAGCGGGAGAAGGTGCGCGGTGAGATGTCGGCGGCGTCGGAGATCTGTTCGACGGTGGTGGCCTGGTAACCCTGCTCCTGGATCAGCCCGAGCGCTTCGCGCCGGATCCGGGCACGGGTCTGGATCTTCTTTCGCTCACGCAGCCCCGGTCGTGGTTCCGGCGCAGTCATACCCCGATTCTTGCAGACCGAAAGATTAGCCAGGGAAGCTGCGAGGTCGGGCGTTCCTGGTCAGGTCCCGGCGCGCGACGAGCGCCGCGGCGCTGACGATCGCCGATCCCAGCAGCAGCCCGCCCACGGTGTCGGTGAAGTAGTGGAAGGTCGAGCCCACGCCGACGGCGGCCAGCGCGAGCACGACGAGCGCCACCGTCACCATCCACCACGCCGCCCCCGCCACCAGGACCACCAACCCCAACACGATCGTCATCGTGGTGATGTGCCCGCTCGGATACGCCAACCCGCCGCTCTTGTCCCGCCCGAAGATCGGCTTGAGCACCCGGACGAACGCCAATCCGATCAGCGGCGCCAGCGCGGTCATCGCGACCAGCCTCCACCGCCGCTGCCACGCGCCGACGAGCAGCAAACCTGCCAGCACGATGATCAGCAGGCGCGGATCGGCGAGCTTGTTGAGCGGGCGCACCGGGGTGTGCCCGAGGCTCTGGAACCAGTCGTCGAGCCCGGTGGAGGACGCGCCGACCGCCCAGCCGAGCAGCAGCATCGCCGCCAACCCGATCGACGGCCACCAGCGGATCACGCAATACCGCGGATGTACGCCGCCTGACCGAGGTGTTGGGCGGCGTCGTCGATGATGCTGACCAACCGGGCGCTGGTGGTGACCGGCGGATCCCAGTTGGTGTCGATGACGCGGCTCAACTCCTCGGGCGTCACCGACGCGACGTACTCCAGCGTCATCTTGTGCACGGCGTGGTAGTAGCCGGCCAGCAGATCCGCCGGGACGCGGACCTTGCCGACATCGTCGGGGCTGTCGCCGTAGCCCATCGCCTCCCGGGGCAGGTCGAGGCCGAAGCGGTCCACCCAGCCGTCGCGCAACCAGACCTGCTCGGTGCCGGCGAGGTCGCACACCTGCAGATCCTGCTGGCGCGCGCTGTGCCAGATCAGCCAGGCGATGCTGTTGGCCGTCGGCGTCGGCCGAAAGAACGCCGTCTCGTCGGTCAGCCCGTCGGTGAGGTCCTCGACGTGCTCTATCTGGCGGGTGAACGCGTCACGTAAGACCTCGCGGACCGCCGCCGCATCTGAGTCAGCCATGACGTCGACGTTATACGTCAGCCCGCCGGCGGCGCCCCGTGGAAGACGGCCTCGATGTTGTTGCCGTCCGGATCGCGCACGAACGCGCCGAAGTAGCCGGGGTGGTATTCGGGCCACAACCGGGGCGCGTGCAACGACTCGGCGCCCGCGGCGAGCGCGGCGTCGTAGAAGGCCTGCACCGCGTCGGTGTCGGCGGCCCGGAACGCGAAATGCACCTCGCGGTTGGGCCCGGCCGCCTCCCCCGCGCTCATGTCGGCGATCCAGAAATCGGGTTTGCCGTCGCGGCCGTAGCCGATGGCGACCCGGTAGTCGAGTTGGCGGGTGTATCCCAGCACGCCGAGCACGGAGTCGTAGAACGCCTTGGACCGCTCCCAGTCCGCACAGTTGATTCCGAAGTGGTCGATCATCGGCACATCGTAGATTCGACCTATGACACATGAACTCGTCATTCGCGGCGGCACGATCGTCGACGGTCTCGGCGGCGAACCCTACGTCGGGGACCTCGCGATATCCGGCGGGGTGATCGCCGCCGTCGGTGTGGTGGCAGAGCCCGGGGAACGCGAGATCGACGCGACCGGTCTGCTCGTCACCCCCGGCTTCGTCGACCTGCACACGCACTACGACGGGCAGGCGATCTGGTCGGATCGGATGATCCCGTCGTCGGCGCACGGGGTGACCACGGCGGTGATGGGTAACTGCGGGGTCGGGTTCGCGCCGTGCCGTGCCGAGGACCACGACGTGCTCGTCGACGTGATGGCCGGGGTCGAGGACATCCCGGGCGCGGTGATGGTCGACGGGTTGCCGTGGACGTGGGAGACGTTCCCCGAGTTCCTCGACGCGCTGGAGGCCCGCCACCGCGACATCGATGTGGCGGCGTTTCTGCCGCATTCGCCGCTGCGGGTGTACGTGATGGGCCAGCGCGGGGTGGACCGCGAACCGGCCACCGCCGAGGACCTCGCGTTGATGCGCAAACTGGCCGAGGAGGCCGTGCGGGTCGGCGCGCTGGGGTTCGCGTCGTCGCGGCTGACCCTGCACAAGACTGCGGGCGGACAACCGATTCCGAGTTACGAGGCGGAGTACGCCGAGATCGAGGCCATCGCGCGCGGTGTCGACGACGCCGGCGGCGGACTGCTCCAGTTCGTCCCGGACCTGATGGCCGGCGACTACGAGGGGGCGCTCGCCGCGGTCTTCGACGTCGCCTCCGAAGTGGGTCTGCCGGTGACGTTCACGCTGGCGATCGGTAACGCGGGCCCGCCGATCCACCTCGACGCGCTGCGCATGGTGGAGAAGGCCAACGCCAACGGCGGTGACGTGACCGGTCAGATCTTCCCGCGCCCGATCGGGCTGGTGCTCGGCCTGGAACTGTCGGGCAACCCGTTCGTCATGTACCCGTCGTACCGGGAGATCGCCGACCTGCCGCTGGCCGAACGTGTCGCGATGATGCGCAGACCCGAAGTGCGCGAACGGATCCTGACCGACAAGCCGAGCAGCGACGGGCATCCGCTGATGTTCGCCGCGCAGGCGTGGGACTACATGTACCCGCTCGGTGATCCGCCGAATTACGAACCGGCCCCACAGGATTCGGTCGGTGCCCGCGCCCGTGCGCGTGGCGTCGACCCGCTCGAGGAGGCCTACGACCGCTTGCTCGACGACGACGGGCACGCCATGCTGCTGGTCACGCTCGCCAACTTCCGCGACGGCAGCCTCGACACGGTCGCGGAGCTGATCCGCCGCGACGATGTGGTGCTCGGCCTCGGCGACGGCGGCGCCCACTACGGGATGATCTGCGACGCAAGCTTTCCCACCTACATGTTGGCGCACTGGGCGCGCGACCGTTCGGCCGGGCGGCTGTCGGTGGCCGAGGTGGTGCGGGAGCTCACGTCGGTGCCGGCGCGGGTGGCGGGCCTGGCGGACCGCGGCCGCCTCGCGGTCGGCTACAAGGCCGACGTCAACGTCATCGACCACGACGCAGTGCATCTGCACCGGCCTGTGATCGCCAACGATCTGCCGGCGGGCGGTCGCCGACTCGATCAGCGCGCCGACGGCTACGTCGCGACGATCGTGTCCGGCGAGATCATCGCCGAGAACGGGGTGCCCACCGCCGCGCGGCCGGGCCGGCTGATCCGCGGCCGTCAGCCCGCTTCCACGGCATGACCCGGGTCGCACCGCTGGCGCCGCCCTGGAGCGACGAGGACGCCGCGGGCATCCACAGCTGGGGCCATCCCGACCGCACCTATGAGCCGCTGATGCTGGTGCGCTGCCTGCAGCGGCACCCGAATCTTGCGGCGCGGCTACGTAAGTTGGGCGAGTCGCTGTACGCCGACACCCGGCTTCCGCCCCGGCTGCGCACGATCGCGATCCTGCGGATCTGCGCGCTGTTGGGGTGCGCCTACGAGTGGGGTGGACAGGCGGCGTTCTGGGGTCCGATCGCCGGTGTGCGCGCCGACGAATGCGATGCGCTCGTCACCGGGGACCTCGAGAAGTTCGACGCGTTCGAACGGGTGCTGATCGCGGCGGTCGACGAGGTCGAGAGCGTCGGGACGTGGTCGGAGCACACGTGGAACGCGTTGGGCGACAAGCTCGATGACGAGCAGCGGATGGAGTTGCTCGTCGCGGTGGGCTGGTACCGCACCATCTGCACGCTGTGCAACGGGCTGGCGCTGCCGGTCGAGGCGTGGATGCGCCCCTGGCCGTTGCGCAACTGAGCCGTCAGCGGGCTGAGCGGTCCCGCCGCAGCGCCGGGTGCTGTTCGCGCAGCGTCTTGAGCAGGAATGCCCGCGGGAGCATCTGCGCGAACCGGGTCGCCACCCAGTTGCGTCGCCCGGCGATGACGTTTCCCCGGTCGTGCTCGATCGCGTCGACGCCGATCCTGGCGACCTCACGCGAGGGCATCCACAGGAACTTCGGGAACGCCGCGGCGAACTTCTTCTCGTCCATCCCGGCCGCCCGCAGGAATTCGGTGCGCACCGGCCCGGGCGCCACCATGGCGACCGTCACCGACGTTCCCGCCAGTTCAGCGCGCAACCCCTCGCTGTAGGTGTGCACGAACGCCTTGGTGGCGGCATACGCTGTCTGCCCGGGAAACGGGTAGAACCCGGCGGTGGAGCCGACGTTGAGGATCGCGCCGCGGCCGCGCGGCACCATCTGCTGCACCGCGCGGGTCGTCAGATCCACGATCGCCTCGACGTTGACCCGCACCTGCGCCACCTCGTCGACCGGAGGCACTCTCGTCACCAGGCCGATGGTCCCGATGCCTGCGTTGTTGACCAGGATGTCGACGGTCAGCCCACGTTCGGCGATCCTGTCGAACAGTGCGGCGCGGGCGTCGGGGTCGGCGATGTCGCAGGCGATGGCCTCAGCGCGCACAGCGGTTCCGAGTTCGGCGGCCAGTTCCTGCAGCCTCTCGGAACGGCGGGCGACCAGTGTGACGCCGTGACCGCGGGCGGCCAACTCGCGGGCGAAGTCGGCACCGATACCCGACGACGCGCCGGTGACGACGGCTGTGGAGGTCGGTGAAGGCGGGGGCAGCGGCATGGCTCGAACCTACCGGTGCCCGAAATGAAAAGGCCCGGCCCCCACCGGGACCGGGCCTTCTCGTCGATCGAGTCAGGCAGCTTCTCCGCCGGGCTCGTTCGCGTCCTGATCGGCGTCGTCGGCGTCGTCGGCGCCCTCGTCGCTCGGCGCGGGAGCGTCGGCCGGGGCCTGCACCTCGTCGGGCGACCCGGTGGTATCGCCGTCCACCGGGGCGTCACCGCCCCCGGGGACGAACTTGTTGCCCTGCTTGACCTTTGGAGCCCCCGGCACCGGCACAACCTTGTCACCGCTGTCCGCGTCCGCGTCCTCGTCCTCCTTGGCGGGCTCCGACGGTTCGGAACCCTCGTCGACACTGCCCTGACCCTCGTCGGTGGTGTCGTCGGCCGGGACCGACCTCAGCGCGGAGAACTCGTTGTCGGCGACTTCGGCGTCGCCTGCCTCCTCCTGCGACTCGACGGAGCTCGCGAACATCGACGGCGCACCGAACGGCGTCGGCGGGATCGGCGGCGGCAACAGTCCCAACAGCGCATCGACCCCGCCGTAGAACGCGTCCACGAGTTGCTGACTGAAGTCCCCGATCGGGCCCGGGAGCGCGATGAACGGCGCGACGATCGGATCGACGACGCCTCCGAGGAGGCCGCCGGGGCCCAGCAGTCCGTGCGCCAGGTAGCTCAGGTTGTTCAGGATCTGGCTCGGATCGCGCAGCGCCGACTCGAACGTCGCCTCCAGGGTGGCCGGCAGATACGCGAGGTTGGAGATGACGTTGGTCACCACATAGATCGGCGCGACCGCGGCCAGGTTCGCCGCCCAGACCGTCTGGCCGATCGGCGTGCTGTCCCAGAAGTAGGTGGTGGCGCCGATACCCGCCGAGGGGTCGGGCAGCAAGTCGGCGAACGCCGCGCCGATCGCGTCGGCGAACTGGTTCAGGCCGGTGATGATCGCCCCGCCGATCGGCGGCGGGAAGGTGCTGGCGATGGATTGGATCGACGACTTGAGGTCCCATGCGTAGGTGTACGGGGGGTAGCCGTCGGAGGGGTTCAGGTAACGCTGCACGAACCAGCTGAACAGGCTCGGCCCGAGCGTCGGGTTCTCCAACGCGATCAGCGCCGCGGTGCCGAAGTCGAACGGCAGGGACGTCTGGGCGTCAGCGACCGCGGCGTACGCACCGGCCGCGCCGGACACGATGGTGCCGAAGTTGTACAGCATCTCGGTGACGATCGATGCAGGAGCCACCTCCGCGGTGATCGTCTGCGAGATCCGGTGATCGGACTCCTCGACGACGGCGGCTCCGGTCGAGACGACGCCGGCCGCGACGATGGCGGCTGCCAGCCTGGTCGGCAATGGACGTGCGAACGCGTTCATATTTCCCCCTTTTGGACGTGGACTCGCGACCCCTCGGTGGCCCCGCGGCCACCGGCATGAGCATATGACACCTTTCGACGGTTGCGTCAATATTCGAACAAAGGCGTGTCCCGTGAGTTCAGCGGTCGATTCCCTCTGCAACGCGCCAGAGTGCTTGCGTCAAACGGAGGCAGCGACGGCCACGCAGGCCCTCTGGCGATCGGTCCCGCCGCCGGGGAGGATAGGGACTCATGAGCGTGAAGGTGGATCTGGACCGGTTGGCCGACGTGCTGGGCGATTACGCGTTCGCCTACCTGATCTCCGTCAGCGACGACCACCGCGCGCACACGGTCGCGGTGGAACCGGTGCTCACCGACGGCCGCCTGAATGTGGGCACCGTCGGCAGGCACACGCGGCAGAACACCGAGCGGCACCGCGACGTGACGATCGTCTGGCCGCCGAGCGACCCCGGCGGTTACACGCTGATCGTCGACGGCCACGCGCAGAAGTCCGACGACGAGACGTTGACCGTCGCACCCACCAAGGCGGTGCTGCACCGCAAGGCGAGCGCCCAGTCACCGTCGACGAGCCCCGACTGTCTGCACGACTGCGTGCCGATCAAGCAGTGATCACACCCCGGTGGTGCCGTCGAGGCGTTCGCGGATCATGTCGGCGTGCCCGCAGTGCCGCGCGTACTCGGTGATCATGTGCAGGTAGACCCATCGCACGCTGACCTGCCCGCCGCCCGGAAACGGGCTGGTGTCGTCGAGGTCGCGGCCGGCACACGCGGCGCGCGCAGCGGTGACCTCACGTTGCCAGATCGATTGCGCCTCAGCGAAAGTCGAGTGCTCCGAGAGGGCGAACCCGCCGTCATGGCCGGTCGTGTCATCGGGGGCGCCGTAGATCGACGGCACCGCTTCGCCGGCGAGCACCCGGCGGAACCACTTCCGTTCCACCTCGGCCATGTGCTGCACGAGCCCGTGCAGTGTCAGCGGGGACGGGTCGATGCTGGTGGTGCTCAACTCGACGTCGTCGAGTCCGGCGCACTTCATCGCGAGCGTCGCGCGGTAGAAGTCGAGCCACGCTTCCAGCGCGGTGCGCTCGTCGGCGTCCAACGGCGGCATGGAACGTTCGGGCACATCCGAGAGGTTACCGACGAAAAAGCCCGGGGCGCCGAAGCGCACCCGGGCCTTTCCGTGGTTGACGGACTTAGAAGTCCATACCGCCCATGCCACCGGTCGGGTCGGCCGGACCAGCGGCCGCCTTCTCCGGCTTGTCGGCGACGACGGCCTCGGTGGTCAGGAACAGCGCCGCGATGGACGCCGCGTTCTGCAGCGCCGAACGCGTCACCTTCACCGGATCGGCGACGCCCGCCTTGAGCAGGTCCTCGTACTCACCGGTCGCGGCGTTGAGGCCGGTGCCGGCGGGCGAGTTGTTGACCTTCTCGGCGACAACGCCGGGCTCGAGCCCGCCGTTGAGGGCGATCTGCTTCAGCGGAGCCGACAGCGCCACGCGGACGATGTTCGCGCCGGTGGCCTCGTCACCCTCGAGCTTGAGCTCCTCGAGCGCGGGCGCCGACTGCAGCAGGGCCACGCCGCCACCGGCGACGATGCCCTCCTCGACGGCCGCCTTGGCGTTGCGCACGGCGTCCTCGATGCGGTGCTTGCGCTCCTTGAGCTCCACCTCGGTGGCAGCGCCGGCCTTGATCACCGCAACACCGCCGGCCAGCTTGGCCAGGCGTTCCTGCAGCTTCTCGCGGTCGTAGTCGGAGTCGCTGTTCTCGATCTCGGCGCGGATCTGGGCCACCCGGCCGGCGATGGCGTCGGAGTCACCGGCGCCCTCGACGATGGTGGTCTCGTCCTTGGTCACGACGACCTTGCGGGCCTGGCCCAGCAGCGAGATGTCGGCGGTCTCCAGGGACAGGCCGACCTCTTCGCTGACGACCTGGCCGCCGGTGAGGATCGCCATGTCCTGCAGCATCGCCTTGCGGCGGTCACCGAAGCCCGGGGCCTTGACGGCCACGGACTTGAAGGTGCCGCGGATCTTGTTGACCACCAGGGTCGACAGGGCCTCACCCTCGACGTCCTCGGCGATGATCAGCAGCGGCTTGCCGGCCTGAATGACCTTCTCCAGCAACGGGAGCAGATCCTTGACGGTCGACACCTTGGACGACACGAGCAGGATGTAGGGATCCTCGAGGACCGCTTCCTGACGCTCGGCGTCGGTCACGAAGTAACCCGAGATGTAGCCCTTGTCGAAGCGCATACCCTCGGTGAGCTCGAGCTGCAGCCCGAAGGTGTTGGACTCCTCGACGGTGATGACACCCTCGTTGCCGACCTTGTCCATGGCCTCGGCGATCAGCTCGCCGATCTGGGTGTCGCCGGCCGAGATCGCGGCGGTGGCAGCGATCTGCTCCTTGGTCTCGACCTCCTTGGCCGACTTCAGCAGCGTCTCGGTGACCTTCTCGACGGCCTTCTCGATACCGCGCTTCAGCGCCATCGGGTTGGCGCCGGCCGCGACGTTGCGCAGACCCTCGCGCACGAGCGCCTGGGCCAGCACGGTGGCGGTGGTGGTGCCGTCGCCCGCGACGTCGTCGGTCTTCTTGGCGACTTCCTTGACCAGCTCAGCGCCGATCTTCTCGTACGGGTCCTCCAGCTCGATCTCCTTGGCGATGGACACACCATCGTTGGTGATCGTGGGGGCGCCCCACTTCTTCTCCAGGACGACGTTGCGACCCTTGGGGCCCAACGTCACCTTTACCGCGTCGGCGAGGCTGTTGAGGCCCCGCTCGAGGCCGCGGCGGGCCTCTTCGTCATACGCAATTGTCTTGGCCATTGCGAAGTGTTCCTCCGGATTGGGGGTGGCACGTCTTTCGGCCGGGTTCAGTGCCCGCGACGGACGGCTCGGGTGTGCTCCGCAGATGCGGCCCGTTGCCTCACCGTCCCGACCTAGCACTCGCCGGTCGCGAGTGCCAACTGCATTTCTAGCACTCGACCAGGGTGAGTGCAAGGTTGTGTGGCGTTCCCCGACGGTCCGCGGCAACCCCCGCGCCCTACGCACTCACGTGGCGGCCGCCAGACAGCCCGAAATTGGCGCCAGTGGGGTGTCCGGAGCCGCGTTAGAGTGACGAATCAGCGGGTTGATGCGAGGAGGGGGCGGATGAGGGAACTGCGAGTGAACCCGTCTGAGATTCACCGGTCCAGCGTCGAGATCGACGAGATCACGACGACTTTGACGTCTGCTCTGTCCGCCAGCGACGCGCAGATCGCATCTGCTCGATCCGGCTGGACGGGTAAGTCCGCCGATGCGTTGGCCTCGATGTCAGCCGGGTGGGAGTTCGCGACGCAGTTGCTTGCCGAGGTGCTCAGCGAGCACGGCAAGAAGTTCGCCGCAGCGGCAACGAGATACGGCCGCGCCGACGAGTCCGGCGCGGAGTCCGTGCGCAGCGCCGCCGAGAATCTCTGACGGGAGCATCGTCGATGGGTTTGTCGATCGCCGATATCGATAAGTGGAGTCCCGAGTCGATCAGCGCGGTCGGCTCGGCGAGTGCGGCCCGCGCGGATGCCGCCTCGCAAGCCGGTTCGCGATTGAAGGAGCTGTCTGCGTTCCGAAGCTGGCAGGGCGCCGGGGCCGATGCGGCGCAGGCGCGCACCCAGGCTCTCGCCCTCGGTCTGGATCTGCACAACCAGGACGCGGCTGCGGTCGCCAAGGCTGCCAGTACCGCAGCCAACGAGGTTCGGCAGGTCAAGACTCAACTCAGCGAGTTGCGGTCGACACTCGGGCAGTTCGGGATCACGGTCGACGCCGGCGGCAGCCGCGCGGTGCCGCCGCCGAACATGGCGTCGATGTCGGCGGCCAACCAGAAGTTGGTGCAAGACATGACGACCATCGGCCAGCAGAGCCTGGACAGGCTCCGGCAGGCGGCTGATCTGACGGACATGCACCTCGCGAACGCGATGAAGCCCAAGCACGACGAATTCGATCTGGATACTCAATTTGTTCGCGCCCAAGCCCTTCCGGGCGGGGGAATGCCGCAAGGCTTCGTCGATTCGTCGATCGACTGCGGGCAGTACATCACTGCGCTCACGGGAATCGCCACGACCCTGACGCCGACGCTTATGTCCCGCAACTGCGACGATCCCGCTGGATAAACAGATAGGACGCGAACGTGCTGGAGTATCTGGCTCAATACTGGTGGATTCTGCTCGGCTTGCTGTACACCATCCTGCTCGTCTTCCTGATGCGTCGGGGCCTGTGGGAATCCGTGGGACGCAAGATCCTGTTGGCGGCGATCTGTGTCTTCATCCTCTTGATTCCGTCGACCCGCTGGGCCGGCGGGTACCCCTTCGCGGCACTGGTAGTGCTCAATCTGTTGACGTTCGTCGCCACGGAGAACCGCCACACAAAGCACACAAAGACGGTGTCGAAACGTTCTGACGATTGAGCCGGCTCCCGCCGGTGTGCGAACCCAACCACCCCTCTCACGACAGCGCGGTCATCCGGTGTTCGGTCGGAACGGTCGCCGACTATCCCGATGAACCGGCTGAGTGGGGTGACCGCGACGCCATCGCGCGGCTCTGGTCGGTCGACGCCATCCGTGAGGCGGTACTGCTTGCCAGCCCGGTACTCGCGGCCCAGGTCCGGAAGTTGTTGTCGTCCACGGGCACCGACACGCCGGTGAAGAAGCGCAGGCGCCTGCACAAGGGACTGTTGAAGTATGCGCTGCGCCTCAGCACCAGATGCACGCCGTTCGGCATGTTCGCAGGAGTTGCCGTGCTGCCCGTCGGCGACGGCGAACCTGCGCTCGGCACGTCCCACGTCCGACACGTCCGTGCAACCGGCGCGGTCACCAGGCGCCTCCTGGAAGAGACTCGCGCGCTGCCGCAGGCTCGGCTGTATCCCAACCCGTCGCTGATCACGCGTGCCGACCGACTCGCCGTCACCGTGATGCGCGGCGTCGACGACACGCATACTCGGGCTTCGGTCAGGGCGACCGGCCCCGCCCGGTTGGCCATCGACACCGCTGCCGGCGTCGCGACGCGTCAGGACATCGAGCAGCGCGTCGCCGACGCCTACCCCGCGGCCGGCCCCGCGAAGGTGCAGAAGTTGGTCGACGACCTGTTGGTGGCCGAGGTGCTGTTGTGCGAAGCGGAGCACTCCGCCTTCGACGGCGATCCGTTGGTGCGCGTGCCCGACGCCGTCGAAGGCGCCACGAAGATGCGGGCTGCTGTCGCGCGGTACTCCACTGCCTCCCACCCGGCCGACGATGGCAGTCTCGATACGCTGCTGCGGCTGTGCTCGCAAAGCGAGGCCCAACCCGGGGTCCAACGCGGCGTGCACGTCGACCTCGAACTAGATGCGTCCGGGCGGGTGCCCGTGTCGCTCGTCGACGCGGCTCACGACGCCATCACCGCCCTGGCCGCGACGATGGCCCACGCGCCTGTCAACCCAGCGCTCGACGAGTTCGGCGCCGAGTTTCTCGAACGGTACGGCAACACCGTGGTGCCATTTCTGACCGCCGTCGACGACGAACTCGGGATCGGCTATCCGCAGGCCTATGCGTCTGTCGGGCGCCCCACGGCTCCTTCCGAGGGCCCCGACGCCGAGCGGCGCCGGGACCTCATCGCGCGGCTGCTACACCGGGCGGCATCCGAAGGCGTGGACACCGTCGAGCTCACCGACGCAGACCTGGCCGGTTTCGCCGCACCCGACGGCATGCCCAGCAGCTTCGACGTCATGCTCAGATTGCACCGAGTGCCAACGGGCCTTTCGGCGACCGTCGCCGGGATCGGCTTTCCCGGCGGGTCCACGACCGGACGGTTCACCGCCCTCATGACACAGGCGCGGGACTACGCGCAACGCTGTGTGGATTTCGACACCGCATGGTGGGCCGACAACACCGGCGGGCAGGGAATCCTCTGCGATGTCGACTACATCGCCGGCACGGACTCGATCAACGCGGTCGCCGCAACGGCACAGCTGTACCCATTCACACTCGCGGTCAACGCGCGTCCGCACAAGCCGACCGGCACTGTGCTGACGCTCGCCGACATCTACCTCGGTTACGCGGACGGACGCGTGCGGACGGTGCTGGCCGACCGCAGCCCCGTGAGGGTGCGACAACTCAACATGGCCACGACGAGCGCTTCGGCCAAAGCAGTTCGGCTCCTGCGGGCGATCTCCGATGCCGGAACCCGGATGCCGTTCTGGTCCTGGGGCGGGGCCGAGGCGGTCTTGAACCAGCTGCCCGCGGTCCGATACCGGAATGTCACCCTGACCGAACAGCGATGGCGCTACCCAACGGCGGCCGAACAAAGCCGAGATGCGCTGCGGGAGTGGATCGCCGAGATTGGTGTCAGTCGCTACGTCCTTGCCGGGTCGCACGACACGAGGCTGCACCTCGACACCCACCACCCGGCGCACCGGGATCTGCTTCTCGACGAGATCACCGCGGGCAATCGGTGGCTGTACCGCGCTCCGGAGCCCACCCAGACAGGGGTCGTGCGCGACGCCGGAGGGGGCATGCACCCCGCCGAAGTCGTGGTCACCGTCGCAGCTCCGGGCACCTCGCGCGTCGAGCCCGACCTGACGCACTACCCGCTACACGACCCCGCCGACGATGAACACCGGCTGCTCGTGCCGGGCGGCGCCTGGACGGCGTTCGCCATCGCCGCAGTCGGCTCGAACCACGACCGCATCCTGCGGGCCTTCGCCGACGCCTTCGGAGACCTCGCCGACGACTGGTACTTCGTGCGGTACCGGGAGAACGACCGGGACCAATTGCGGTTGCGCGTCCGACGCCCGGTGGGTGAGCTCACAACCGTCCTGGCGTGGCTGGCCGAGGCTCGCCAGGCCGGACGCATCGGCGACTACTCGATCCCCGTCTACCATCGCGAACTCGAACGCTACGGCGGAGCCCGGAGTTTCCCCTGCTTTGAGCGGCTGTTCTGCCGCGAGACGGCGCTCGTCGTCCCCCTGCTGCCGATCATCGATCCCAACGCGCCGGTACCGGCAACATCGACGGCGCTCGTCAGGCCGGGCGTCGAGAACGCGGCCGGGGTTCTCCGCCAATGGTTCGACGGTTTCGACCCCGACCGGGTGGACGCAGATGCGGTGATCGACCTCGCCGTCGAGCAGTACAGCCGAGAACTCGGCGCGGTCGCACATCCGATCAAAAGGTCGCTGCGCGAACGGCGCCCCCAGATCGACGCCGGCAACGACCTCGCGGCGAGCCTGCGCCACTTGTGGGCCGACCCGGCCCAGCGGGACGCCGTGATGACATCTGGTGTGCTGCAGAGCGCGAGCCATCTGCTGTGCAACCGGCTCGGCTTGCGCCGGCACGAGGAGTACGCGGCCCTGTGGCTGGTCAAAACCGAACGAAACCGATTGCGGCGCAGCGGCTGACCCGGATCAGCGCTCCCGTAGCCCGTCGAGAACCACCTCGATCAGCCGCTCGGCGTCCTGCGGTTTGGCGTCCTGCACCGCGAAGGCACCGGCGAGGATGGCCTTCACGTCGGTGACGTCGAGATCCTTGCGAGCGGTCCCCGCCTGCTGGGCCGCCGCGAGCAGGTCGGCGAGCAACGACAGAAACGCCTGCTCGGTGTCCGGCATCGCGGCGTTGACGTCGACACCCTCGCCGGCCAGCGCATCCTTGAGGCCACGGTCGGCGGCTCCCCACTGCAGCACGACCGTACGCAGCAGCACGAACAGCGCGTCGGCCGCCGGTTCCCCGTCGGCCAGAGCCCGCCCCGCGGCCACCAGCTGGTCGAACCGGCTTTCGACCACGGCCCGATACAGGTCCGTCTTCGTCGGGAAATGCCGATACACCGTGCCGGCCCCGACCCCCGCCCGACGGGCGATCTCGTCGATGGGCACGGCCAGGCCGTCGGTCGCGAACGCCTCGTAGGCGACCTCCAGCACCCGCGCCCGGTTGCGCAGGGCATCAGCACGCATCGGCCGCTCGTCAGTCACGTCATCACCTCGGGAATGAAACTAAACGGGGCGTGCGTTCCGTATATTCGTCAGTATCCGGAGCGCCCGCTCCGCTTAACACTCTACCGAGGAGAATCATGAGCAACTGGTCAACCGCCGACATTCCCGACCAGACCGGCCGCACCGCGGTCGTCACCGGCGCCAACACCGGACTCGGCTACGAAACCGCAGCCGCACTGGCCGCCAGGGGTGCGCACGTCGTACTCGCGGTGCGCAACCTGGACAAGGGCGCCGACGCCGTCCGCCGCATCGAGCAGTCCACCCCCGGTGCGAACCTCGCGCTGCAGGAACTGGACCTCGGCTCACTGGAGTCGGTGCGCGCCGCCGCCGAGGAATTGAGGACCCGCTACGACGCCGTCGATCTGCTGATCAACAACGCGGGCGTGATGTTCACGCCGAAGTCGACGACGACGGACGGCTTCGAATCGCAGTTCGGCACCAACCATCTGGGCCACTTCGCGTTCACCGGCCTGCTGTTGGATCGGGTGCTGGCCGCCCCGGGGTCTCGGGTGGTCACCGTCAGTAGCGGTGGACACCGGTTCGCGCGCAATGGAATCCGCTTCGAGGATCTGCAGTGGGAACGCGACTACAACCGCGTCGGCGCCTATGGGCAGGCCAAGCTGGCCAACCTCATGTTCACCTACGAACTGCAGCGACGGCTGCAGGGTACCGGCACCATGTCGGTGGCCGCGCATCCCGGCGGCTCGAACACCGAGCTGTCGCGTAACTCCCCGGGGCTACTGCGTCTGGTGTTCCGGCTCGTCACACCGTTGTTGACCCAAACCGCGGCGATGGGGGCGCTTCCCACGCTGCGCGCCGCGACGGACCCCGGCGCGCTCGGCGGTCAGTACTTCGGTCCCGACGGTCTCGGCGAACAGCGGGGGCACCCCGTGGTCGTCGCGTCTAGTCGAGCGTCGCACGACATCGGCGGCCAGCGTCGGCTGTGGACGGTCTCGGAGGAGTTGACCGGGGTGACGTATCCGGTGCCCGCCACGGTCTGACCCGCGGTGGATGCCGGCGGTCACTCGCCGGCATCCTCGCTTTCCTGCGGTTCGGCCTGCTGCTCGGCCAGGTCCCCCACCTCGTCGGAGTCGGCTTGCACAGGTACCGGCGGATCGGCGTCGCGCACCGCGCTGTCGGACGTGCCCCGCTGCTGAGCGGTATCCGGTTCGTCTGCCTGCTCCTGTGGCTCCCGGGCCGACTGCTGGCTTTGCACGTTGCGGCGGAGCTCGCCGTCGCGCAGGTACGGACGGGTGTCGCCGGGTTTGTCGTGCCGGACGTACCCGGCGTCGATCGCGGGACGCAGCATTCGATCGACCTTGTCCACCAACGTGTTCGGTACGCCCAGGTCTCGGAACGGCTGGGTCAGCGGCAGGTTCCGGGTCGGCACGAAGTAAGTGGTGATGGGGCCGTGCTGCGCGGTGGCCGGCACGCGGGTGATGTTCTGCTCGGGCACCGTGTCCGGATCGACCGCCGCGATCGGTGGCCCGTGCACGTAGGCGATGCCCGCCAACGCATTGGCTGAGGCGAGCAGATTCCACGGGCGGTCGGGCGGGTCGGCCCAACCGTCGTACTCGCCGATCACGATCGTGGTCGGATACGGCGACGGCTCGATACGGCGCACCCGGTAATTCAGGATCGGGATGAACGTTCCCGCCTTGAAGTATTCGGCCACGCCCATTTCGGGCGGTGCGATCAGGACGAAGCTGACGTCGGCGGGCGACGGGGCGTCGTTGTCGCCGGCCAACTCCCGCGCGACCCGCCAGGCGACCATGCTGCCCATCGACTCGCCGATGACCACAACCTCCGCGTCCGTTCCACGCACCGCGGCTTTGGTCTGTCGCACCCCGTCGCGCACCGCCCGGTCGGCGGCGAGCGCGTTCTGCGAGTAGGCGACCACTGTCGGCGAGGTGTCGTCGTGAAAGTGCATCCCGATCTTCGGGTAGCTCGTCGCGATGGCCCGATAGAACGGATTGATGGGCTTGAAGACCGTGGCGCCCGGGATCAGGACCGCCTGCCCGGCCGCTACGTTGGCCTGGCCGATTGCGTTCGCCAGGGACCCGGTCGCCAGCAGCAGCGACGCGGCGGCGAGTGTAGCCGCCACACGTGCGCGCCAGTGGGCCATGCCGGAGCATTGCACACCCCGGCGGCCAACTATCGAGATCGGCAAAGTTGACCGAAAACTTGTGGAAGGGTGGGACGGCATGTCACTGATCGATCCGCGACGAGTGCCGCCCTATCCGCCTGCGCGGTACACGGCACCCGAGCCCGAGGCCAGCGCGTGGCTGAGACGGTCCCCCGAAAACGGCGGGCCCGGACCGGATTACGAATCGTTCGGACTGGTGGAGTACCACTACCTGGCGGATCAACAAGCCACCGACGGCGACTACGGGCTGTACCGGGTCGACATCGCGCCGAACGGCGGCGGACCCGGCCCGCACTACCACCGCGCGATGTCCGAGGCGTTCTTCGTGCTGTCCGGAGCGATCCGGCTCTACGACGGCACGGATTGGAAGGACGGCCGCACCGGTGACTTCCTGTACGTGCCGCCCGGCGGCATCCACGGTTTCCGCAACGAGGCCGACGAGCCGGCGTCGATCCTGATGCTGTTCGCACCCGGCGCCCCACGTGAACACTATTTCGAGGGTCTGGCCCAACTCGGCGATCTGACCGACGAGGAACGTCGGGACTTCTTCATCGCCAACGACAACTTCTTCATCGAGTGAGCAGCCGCGCCGCGAGATAGGGCGCGGTGCGGCTGGCCTCGACCCGGCTCACCTGCTGCGGCGTGCCGGCGGCAACCACCCGGCCGCCGTCGTCGCCCGCCCCGGGCCCGAGGTCGATCACCCAGTCCGTTCCGGCGACCATCCGCATGTCGTGTTCGGCGACCACCACCGTGTTGCCGGCGTCGACAAGTCGGTGCAACTGGGCGTCGAGCAGATCGACATCGGCCGGGTGCAGGCCCGTGGTCGGTTCGTCGAGCACATACAGCGTGTGGCCGCGGCGGGGCCGCTGCAGTTCCGAGGCCAGCTTGATGCGCTGCGCCTCCCCGCCGGACAGCTCGGTGGCCGGCTGCCCGAGGCGCAGGTACCCCAGCCCGACTTCGCGCAACGTCGTCAGGCTCCTCGATGCGCCTGCGATGTCGGCGAGAAACTCCGACGCCTCGTCGACGGTCATCGCCAGGACGTCGGCGATGGTGCGACCGCGGTAGCGCACCTTGAGCGTGGCCTCGTTGTAGCGCGCTCCCCCGCACGTCGGGCATGTGCCGTAAGTGCCTGGCAGGAACAGCAATTCGACCGAGACGAAGCCCTCCCCCTGGCAGGTCTCGCACCGGCCGGCGGCGACGTTGAACGAGAACCGGCCCGCCGACCACCCCCGGCGCCGGGCCGCCGGCGTCGCGGCGAACTCGCGTCGCACCGCGTCGAACAGTCCGGTGTAGGTCGCCAGCGTCGACCGCGGGGTCCGGCCGATCGGCCGCTGGTCGACGGCGACCAGACGGTGCACCGCGTCCACGCCCTGCGCCGTCACCCCGACGCTCGCGTCGAGATCGAGGTCGACGACCTCGCCGTCGGAATCATCGGCGTCGCTGTCGGTCTCGGCGGCGCGACCGAGGTGACGGTTGACGACGTCGGTCAGCACTTTGACCACCAGCGTCGACTTGCCGGATCCGGAGACCCCGGTGACCGCCGTGTAGGCACCCAGCGGGAGGTCCACGTCGACCCCGCGCAGGTTGTGGAACCTGATGCCGCGCAACCGCAGCCACGACGACGGCGTGCGCGGTGCCCGCGGCGCGGCCGCCGTGTCACCGAAAAGGTACCGACGGGTGACCGACTCCTCGACGTCGGCCAGTCCCGCAACGGGACCGCTGTAGAGAACCCGGCCGCCGAGTTCACCCGCGTTCGGCCCGACGTCCACGATCCAGTCGGCGCGGCGCACCACATCCATGTCGTGCTCGACGACGAACAACGAATTGCCCGCCCTGCGAAGCCGATCCAGCACGTCGAGCAGCGGTTCCACATCGGCCGGATGCAGACCCGCCGACGGCTCGTCGAGCACGTAGAGCACCCCGAACAGACCCGCCCGCAACTGCGTGGCCAACCGCAACCGCTGCAGTTCCCCCGGCGACACGGTCGGCGTGCGCCGGTTGAGCGACAGATAACCCAGCCCCAGATCGACGAGCACGTCGATGCGGGCCACCAGGTCGGCGGCGATCATCGTGGCGACCTCGGTGTGCTCACCGGACTCGGTCGACTCGAAAGCGGCCGCGGCGTCGGTACGCGCCGCCGTCGGGCGCAGCACGTCGGCGAGATCGGTCAACGGCATCGCTACGTAGTCGGCGATGGTGCGGCCCGCGAACGTCACCTTCAGCGCTTCCGGCCGCAGCCCGGAACCCTCGCACACCCCGCAGTCGACTGTGTTGACGTACTGCAGCACCCGGCGCCGCATCGTCGCGCTCTGGGAGTTCGCGAGCGTGTGCCGGACGTGGCGTTCAGCGCTGGAGAAGGTCCCGTTGTAGTAGTAGTCCGCGGTGACCGGATGCTGGCCGGGATCGATCTCGACAGTGGGCTGCTCGTCGGTGAACAGGATCCAATCACGTTGCCGCTTGGGCAGTTTGCGCCACGGTTTGTCGATGTCGTAGCCGAGGGTGATGAGGATGTCGCGCAGGTTCTGCCCCTGCCACGCGCCCGGCCACGCGGCCACGGCGCCCTCGCGGATGGTCAGCGACGGGTCGGGCACCAGCGTCTGCTCGCTGACCTCGTGGATGCGGCCGAGACCGTGGCAGCGCGGGCAGGACCCGATCGCGGTGTTCGGCGAGAACGCATCGGAGTCCAGCCGTTCGGTCGCCCCGCGGGGATAGGCCCCGGCCCGCGAGAACAACATCCGCAGCAGGTTGGACAGCGTCGTCACCGTGCCCACCGTCGACCTCGAGGTGGCCGCCCCGCGGCGCTGCTGCAGCGCGACCGCGGGAGGCAGGCCCGTGATGTCGTCGACCTTCGGAGCGCCGCTGGGCAGCAGCAGGCGGCGCGCATAGGGCGCGACGGACTCGAAGTAGCGCCGCTGCGCCTCGGCGTAGATCGTCCCGAACGCCAACGACGATTTGCCCGACCCCGAGATCCCGGTGAACGCCACCAGCGCGTCGCGCGGCGCGGCGACATCGACACCCCGTAAGTTGTGTACGCGGGTACCGAAGACGCGCACACACGGGTCGACCTCGTCGGTCGAGGGGGCAGGGGTGGCCGACATGATGCCGGGAGAGTACCCATCACACGAGAGGACAAGCGTCGGGTTTGCTGCCTGCCCGCCCGCCCCGAGGTGGCCTGCGATCATACGCCCGGGGATCAGGGTTGACGTCGGCGGCGCCGACCGGCCGCGACACACCGCTCACCCGACGACACGCCACACAGGGATGCGCGCCCGGAAAGCCTTGCGCTAGTCTGGCGTCCGATCAGTGAGGAGTCTTTGGGTGCGGGCAGATGCAGCGCCCGACACCCAGGCTTTGCGGGGCTGGCAGCGTCGGGCTTTGGTGCGGTATCTTCGCGCCAAACCACGCGACTTTCTGGCCGTCGCCACCCCCGGCGCGGGTAAGACGACGTTTGCCCTGCGCGTCGCCGGTGAGCTGCTGGCCGACGGCACCGTCGAGCGGGTCACCGTGGTGGTGCCGACCGAACACCTCAAGATCCAGTGGGCGCTGGCCGCCGCGCGGCTCGGCATTTCGCTGGACCCGAAGTTCTCCAACAGCGCCGCACACCACTCGTCGGAGTTCCAGGGCGTCGTCGTCACCTACGCCCAGGTGGCCAGCCACCCGGCCCGACACCGGGTGCGCACCGAGAACTACCGCACGCTGGTCATCTTCGACGAGATCCACCACGGCGGGGACGCCAAGAGCTGGGGCGACGCGATGCGCGAGTCGTTCAGCGACGCCACCCGCCGACTCTCACTGACCGGTACCCCGTTCCGCAGCGACGACAGCCCGATCCCGTTCGTCACCTACGAACCCGACGGCACCGGCGTGATGCGCTCGCGCGCCGACCACGTCTACGGGTACTCCGACGCGCTGGCCGACGGCGTGGTGCGCCCGGTGGTGTTCCTGGCCTACTCCGGGGAGGCCCGCTGGCGCACCAGCGCCGGCGAGGAGTACTCGGCGCGCCTGGGTGAACCGCTCAACGCCGAGCAGACCGCCCGGGCCTGGCGCACGGTGCTCGACCCGAACGGCGAGTGGATCCCGGCCGTGCTGCAGGCCGCCGACACCCGGCTGACCCAGTTGCGCAACGGCGGGGTGCCCGACGCGGGCGCGATGGTGATCGCGTCGGACCAGAAGGCCGCCCGCGCCTACGCCAAGGTGCTCGCCACGCTGACCGGCGAGGAGCCGACCGTGGTGCTCTCCGACGATCCGGGCTCCTCGGACCGCATCGCCGACTACGCGGCGGGCACCGGCCGGTGGATGGTCGCGGTGCGGATGGTCTCCGAGGGTGTCGACGTGCCGCGGCTGGCGGTCGGCGTGTACGCGACGTCGGCGTCGACCCCGCTGTTCTTCGCCCAGGCGATCGGCCGCTACGTGCGGTCGCGTCGGCCCGGCGAGACCGCGAGCATCTTCCTGCCGTCGGTGCCCGCGCTGCTCAACCTCGCCGGCGAGATGGAGGCGCAGCGCGACCAC
Organism: Mycolicibacterium flavescens; assembly: GCF_001722335.1. Taxonomy (GTDB): domain Bacteria; phylum Actinomycetota; class Actinomycetes; order Mycobacteriales; family Mycobacteriaceae; genus Mycobacterium; species Mycobacterium flavescens. Next base: position 66,825 of record NZ_MIHA01000013.1, on the reverse strand, counting down.
GTGCTCGGCAAGCCGCACCGCGAGTCGCAGGGCGAGTGGGACGACGCCGCCCTCGAGGACGCCAACAAGCAGAAGGACGAGGCCGACCAGCTCGACAACGGCTTCGAGATGCTGGGCGCCGACGCCGAACTCGACCAGGTCATCTTCGACGGGTCGTCGTTCGGCACCGCGACCCCGGCCGGCAGCGAGGAGGAGGCCGACTACCTCGGTATCCCCGGCCTGCTCGACGCCGACCAGATGCGAGACCTGTTGCGCCGCAGGCAGGAAGAGCAGCTGACCCGGCGCACCCAGGTCAGCGGCGGCGCCGAGTTCGGTCCGGCTCCGGGCAGCGCGCAGCGGGTGTCCACCCACGGGCAGCTGCGCGAGCTGCGCCGCGAGCTCAACGCGCTGGTGTCGATCGCCCACCACCGCACCGGCAAGCCGCACGGCTGGATCCACAACGAGCTTCGCCGGATCTGCGGCGGCCCCCCGGTGCCGGCGGCGACGACGGATCAGCTGCGGGCCCGTATCGAGGCGGTGCGCACGCTTCAGGCCTGACGGTTTCCCGCGCGGGCGGGGGTTACCGGGGCTCGGCGAGGGCCGCCAGGTTCTGCAGCGAGTTGTCCAGATGCCCGGGCTCGAACGGCGGGAACTGGATGTCGCTCAAGTGCGCGGGCACCGCCGACCAGTCGTAGGTCAACGTCACCTTCGTGCGGTCCGTCTCGGCGGGCGCCAGGTCGTACCGCCAGATCCAGCCGCCGAACTCCAACTCGGTGGTGTTCATCATGTGCCCGCGCTGCTCAGGCCCCTGCCCCGGCTGCCAGGCGATCGCGCGCGGCGGGTCGAGCACCTCGACCCGGTTGGCCATCTCGTAGTCCTTCTCCGGATGGTTGTCGTGGTACATCGCCATCCGGAAGATCTGTCCGACGGCCGTGAGCGGCCGGGCGTCCAGCGGCGCGCGGACCCAGCCGGTGCCGTCGATCGCCTCGTGTGTCGCGGGGTCGGCCAGCAGGCCGAACACGGTGTCGATCGGCGCGTCGACGGTGCGGGTGGCGGAGATGCGTTTTTCAGTCACGCCCATACAGACCACGCGACCGGCCGGAACTCGTCGCTAGAACAACCCGCAGCCGGCCACCCCGCACACGAACGCGGTGAGCAGCAGCACCGGCCACAGCGCGACGGTGGCCACCAGCGCCGCGATGTTGGCGAAGATCGTGAAATCGCCGGACAGCGCGGCCTCCAGCTGTCCGATCAGCTCGATGTGGAATGCGGCGTACACGACTCCGACGACGGTGTAGATCAACGCGATCCACAATGCGAGCTCGAGATAGGTGTTGATCCCCCGCCGCAGCAGCATCTGCTGCACACGCTGCCACATCGTCGTCCCCCTACAACCCCAGCAGCGCCGGAAGGTCCGCCACCGAGTCGATCACATGGTTGGGCTGCATCGCGAATTCGTCTGCGGCCCAACGATCCAGCGTATCCTGGCGGAACTTTCCGGTGCGCACCAGCACCCCGGTCATGCCGACCACCTGCGCGGCCAGCACGTCGTTGTTGAGGTCGTCGCCGAGCATGTACATCTCGTCGGGTTCCACCCCGAGCCGTCCGGCGGCGGCCAGAAACCCTTCCGGCGCCGGTTTTCCCACCGCGGTGGCCTTGCGGCCCGACGTCTCCTCCATGCCGATCAGGTACATGCCGGTGTCGACGCGCAGCCCGTCGGTCGTCGTCCATGCGGTGCTGCGGTGCATCGCCACCACCGGCACGCCGCGGGCCATCCAGTCGTACACCCACGACAGCGTCAGGTGGCTGTACTCCGGGCCCGCCCCGCCCAGCAGCACCACATCGGGGGTCTCCGGCGCGCGGGGACCGGTGAAGTCGGTGGACGACACCAGATCGATACCCGGCATGTCCTCGGCGATCTGGCCGCTGTTGACCATGAAGCACCGGGCGCCCGGGTAGGTTTCGCGCACGTACTGGGCGGTCAGCACCGCCGCGGTGATCACCTCGTCGGGACGCACCGCCATGCCCGCGTCGCTGAGCAGTCCGGCGATCTGCGCCCGCGTCTTGGTCGTCGTGTTGGTCAGATACGAGCACGCGATCTGGTTGTCGGCCAACGCCTGCACCGTCTCGGCGGCACCCTCGATCGGCCGCCAGGACGTCACCAGCACGCCATCGATGTCGAACAACACTCCACCGATCGCCATGGCCCGACACTAAACGGCGCACCCGTCAGCGCAACTCGGACCCCGCCCACCGCGTGTCGGCCAGCCACGGCGACGTCTCGGCCGCGATGCGCCACGCCACCGCGACCGGCACGTCGATCACCTGATAGTGCTTGACCCCCGCGGCCGTGGCGGCCACCAGCGTCGCCACCCCGGCGCGGCGCTGCATCCAGGTCTGGCGCACGGTCCAGCCGATGATCCCCGACCCCGCGATGCAGTCGCGTCTGCGCTGCAGGCTGCCGGTGCGCGCCACCAGCCAGCCGTCACCGACCCGGTGCCCCAACGACCGCGCCCGGTCGGCGGCCAGCAGCGCGCAGCACCCGGTCAGCACCGCCCACGGCACCCACAGCCACGCCGGGACCGGCGCCACCACCAGCACCACGCCGAGCACGACCGGGACGATCATCGCCCTGGTCCAGCGGCGCCGGGTCGCGACCGGCCCGTGTCCGCGCACCGGCCCGCTCACCGCGTCGCGCTGCCCGATCAGATCGGTCAGCACCGCCTGCGCGGTCGCGGCCGGGCACGGCGGCAGCAGCAGCGACGCCTCACCGACACCGCCGACGCCGGTCATTATCGCGTCGAGGCGGGCGCCGCCGAACAGCCGCACCAGCAGCGGCTCTCGCAGCGTCCCGCCGCGCAGCCTGCGCATGTCGAAGGTGCGCTCACGCACCCGGACCAGTCCGTGTTTGAGGTGCAGGACGTCAAAGTCCCTGCGCAACTCCAGGTTTGCGTAGCTCAGCAGTGACTGCAGCACCGAGAGCACCACCGACGCCAGCAGCACGGCCGCCGCGAGCACCGCGACGGTGACCGCCACCCCGAACCGTTCGGCGGCGTCGACACCCGACTGCGCGAGCTGCGAATCCTGCACCGCCTGCCCGGCGCCCACCTGATAGACCAGACCGGCCGCGGCCGCGATCATCGCCAGCCCAGTGAAGCTCAGCGGGCTGTAGCGCAACCACGACGGCGTCCACCGCGCCAGCACGCGGCCGGGGGCGGTGGGCTCCTCGGGTGCCAGCGAGTCCGCCAGCAGCAGCGCGCGCAGCCGGCCCACCTGTTCGGTCTGCACCGCGTCGAGCGCGAACGCGGCGTCGCCGGTGGCCTCCTGACCGGTGCTGACCCGCAGCACCGTCAGGCCCAGCACCCGGTGCAACAACCGGGCATCGGTGGAGACCGAACGGATTCTGTTGCGCGGCAACGACAGAACTTTGCGCTGCAGCAGACCGGTGCGCAGTTGCACGTCCGACGGGCCGATCCGGTAGGTGGTGGTGAACCAGCGGGCCAGGCCCACCGCGATGGTCAGCGCGAACACCAGGACCGCGAACAGCGGGTTGCCGGTCGCCGAGCCGAGCACCAGCGAACCGACGATCACCGGGATCTGGCGGATGATCTCGTGCACCGGGTGCACCAGCAGCATCCGCGGACTCAGGCGCTGCCAGTCCTCTTCGGTCACGTGGCGTCCTGCTCGCCGAGCGCGGCGATGTCGGTCAAGCGGGCGACGATCGCGTCGGCAACTTCGGAATCGAGCGCCACGATGCGCACCGCCCCGGCCGACGACGCCGTCGTCACCGTGACGTTGGCCAACCCGAACAGCCGGTCCAGCGGCCCGCGTTCGGTGTCGACGGTCTGCACCCGCGAGATCGGGGCGATCCGCCGCTCCTGGGTCAGCCACCCGGTGCGGGTGTAGACCGCCTGCCCGTCGATGTCCCAGCGGTGCACCCGGTAGCGCCACCACGGCACCACGAGAACGGACACCGCGGCCCCGACGACGGTGGCCACCGCGGCCAACGCGTGCACCCAGGCCGGGCGGGGGTCGACGACGAACCACACGATCTGCCCCAGCACCAGCGCCGACCACGGGATCGCCGCGCCCAGCGCCCACACCAGCGGCGCCTTGCTGCTCGGCCTGTTCACCGGGTCGACGAGCGCGGCCCGTTGCGACATCTGTTCTGCCCTCCCAGTCCGGACCAGCCTAGGGAACCGCCGCGCGCCGCGCCGCTGAGTATGTTTGATCGTCATGGGCAGCAAATGGACCGCGGCCGACGTGCCCGATCAGTCCGGCCGGACGGCGGTCGTCACCGGAGCCAACAGCGGCCTCGGCTACGACACCGCGGCCGTGCTGGCCGACAGGGGCGCGCAGGTGGTGCTGGCGGTGCGCAACCTCGACAAGGGCAACGAGGCCCTCGACCGGATCAAGAAGGCCAGCCCGCACGCCGTGGTGTCGGTGCAGAAACTCGACCTGTCGTCGCTGGACAGCGTGCGCAACGCCGCCGACGAGATCCGCGCGGCGCATCCGCGCATCGACCTGCTGATCAACAACGCCGGCCTGATGTACGTGCCCGACCGCGAGCTCACCGCCGACGGCTTCGAGATGCAGTTCGGCACCAACCATCTCGGGCACTTCGCGTTGACCGGGCTGCTGCTCGACCACCTGCTGGCGGTCGAGGGGTCGCGCATCGTGACCGTCAGCAGCGTCGGCCACCGCATCCGGGCCCGGATCCGCTTCGAGGACCCGCACTTCGAAACCGGGTACAACCGGTTCCAGGCCTACGGGCAGTCCAAGCTGGCCAACCTGTTGTTCACCTACGAGTTGCAGCGCCGGCTGTCGGGCCGCGGCGCGCCGACCATCGCCACCGCCGCACACCCCGGCTTCTCCGACACCGAACTGATGCGCTACATCCCGGTCGTCGTGCCCGACATCGTGTGGAAGATCTTCACCCAACCCGCCGATCAGGGCGCGCTGCCCACGCTGCGCGCAGCCACCGACCCGGGCGTCGAAGGTGGCCAGTACTACGGGCCCGACGGCATCGGCGAGATCAAGGGACACCCGAAAGTCGTTGCGTCGAGCGCACAGTCACACAACGAAGACATTCAGCGCCGATTGTGGACCATGTCCGAGGAGCTGACCGGCATCACCTATCCGCTGTGATGCGCACCGTCGAAGAACACCAGCGGGTGGTCGCCGGGCTGATCACCGCACGCGCACCGGCGCGGGTGCCGATCGCCGAGGCGCTCGGGCTCGTGCTCGCCGAGGACGTCGTCGCGCCGCTGTCGCTGCCCGGGTTCGACAACTCGGCGATGGACGGGTACGCCGTCGTCGCCGACGATGTGGCCTCCGCGACGCCCGAGCACCCGGTGCGGCTGCCCGTCGCCGAGGACATCCCCGCGGGCCGCACCGGTGTGTTGACGCTGAAACCCGGTACCGCACACCGGATCATGACCGGCGCGATGATGCCCGCGGGCGCGACGGCCGTCGTGCCGGTCGAGGCGACGGACGCGGCCACCGACACCGTGGAGATCCGCGCGGGCGCCGAACCGGGCCGCCACATCCGGCGCGCCGGCGAGGACGTCACCGCGGGCACGACGGTGCTGAGCGCCCGTCAGGCGCTGACACCCGCGGCGCTGGGCCTGGCGGCCGCGCTCGGGCTCGGCGAGCTGACCGTGATCCCCCGCCAGCGGGTGCTGGTGATGTCGACCGGCACCGAACTCGTCGCGCCGGGCACACCGCTGGCGCCGGGACAGATCTACGAGTCCAACGCGGTGATGCTGGCCGCGGCGCTGCGCGATGCCGGCGCCGAGGTGGTGGCCTCACCGATGACCGGCGACGACGTCGACTCGTTCCGCGCCGCGCTGGCCCGCCACATCGGGCAGGCCGATCTGATCATCACCACCGGCGGTGTGAGCGCAGGCGCGTACGAGGTGGTCAAGGACGCGCTCGGAGCCGGGTCGTCGGCGACGCCGGGAAGCGGCGGTGCGGTGGAGTTCGTCAAGGTCGCGATGCAGCCGGGGATGCCGCAGGGCTGCGGCGCGGTGGACGGCACCCCGATCGTCACGCTGCCCGGCAACCCGGTGAGCGCGCTGGTGTCGTTCGAGGTGTTCCTGCGCGCGCCGCTGCGGGCCGCGATGGGTTCGAGGCAGCCGGAGCGCCCGCGGCGCACCGCGGTGCTGACCGAGGACCTGAAGTCACCGCGCGGGAAGCGCCAGTTCCGCCGCGGTGTGCTCGACGCCGAGTCGGGCACGGTCACCAGCTACGGACCGCCGGCGTCGCACCATCTGCGCTGGCTGGCATCGGCGAACTGTCTGCTCGAGATCGCCGAGGATGTCGACACGCTGCCCGCGGGCTCCCAAGTGCGGGTGTGGGACCTCGGCTGACGGGTCCGGCACCGCCGAAACTGAGCTTGTGCGCGTTTTTCCGGCGGGTTTTCAGACAAACCTTCAGTTTCGGCGCCGGACGGGTGAGCGCCACCGCGTCAGCCCGGCCCGTAGAATCGCCACACGATGGCCAGACGCCCCGATTTGCAATCCGGCCCCGCGCGGCTCTTGGCGCTGGCCCGGACCACGATCCCCCCGATGCACCCGGCCGGCTTGCCGTTCGTCGGCGCCAGCCTCGCGGTGGCCGCGCTGGGGCACCGGAAGCGCTGGCTGCGCGGCACCGCGCTGGCGGCCGCCGCGGCCAACGCCGCGTTCTTCCGGCATCCGCCCCGGGTGCCGCCTACCCGGCCCGGCCTGATCGTCGCGCCCGCCGACGGCCTGATCTGTCTGATCGAGGAGGCGGCGCCGCCGGCCGAACTCGGTTTACCCCCAACCCCGTTGCCGCGCATCAGCATCTTCCTGTCGGTGTTCGACGCGCATGTGCAGCGGGCGCCGATCGGCGGTGAGGTGGTCTCCGTCGAGCACCGCCCCGGCCTGTTCGGGTCGGCCGAGCTCGAGGCGGCCAGCGAGGACAACGAACGCAACAGCGTGCTGATCCGCACCGAGAACGGCGTGCAGGTGATCGCGGTGCAGATCGCGGGCCTGGTGGCGCGGCGCATCGTGTGCGACGTCAAGGCCGGTGACACCCTCGACATCGGCCAGACCTACGGCCTGATCCGCTACGGCTCGCGGCTGGACACCTATCTGCCCGCCGGCTCGAACATCCTGGTGACCGTCGGCCAGCGGGCGCTCGGCGGCGAGACGGTGCTGGCCGAACTAGGGGCGCCGACGGCATGATCCGGCCGCGCATCAAACGGGGCGTCGTCAGCCTGCGCATCCTGCCCAGCGCGATGACCGTCGCGGCGATCTGCCTCGGGTTGAGCGCGGTGAAGATGGCGCTGGACAACCGGCCCACCGAGGCGATGGCGTTCCTGGCGGTCGCGGCGATCCTCGACGCGCTCGACGGGCGCATCGCCCGCGCGCTCGGCGCCACGTCGAAGATGGGCGAGGAGATCGACTCGCTGGCCGACGCCGTGAACTTCGGTGTCGCACCGGCTTTCATCGTCTACGGCACGCTGCTGTCGCAGTCGCAGATCGGGTGGATCGTGGTGCTGGTGTACGCGGTGTGCATCGTGCTGCGGTTGGCGCGGTTCAACGCGATGCTCGACGTCGACAAACCGGACTACGAGAAGAAGTACTTCGTCGGCATGCCCGCACCGGCGGGGGCGATCGGCGCGATCGGCCCGCTGGCGGCGAAGATGCAGTTCGGCGAGGGCTGGTGGACGTCGGAGATCGCGGTCGTGATCTGGATGGTCGGGGTCTCGCTGCTGGTGGTCAGCACCATCCCGATGCGCAAGATCCACACGTTCTCGGTGCCGCCCAACATGGTGGCCCCGCTGCTGGCGCTGGTCGCGATCGGCGTCGCCGCGGCGATCCTCTACGGCTACATCGTCATCCTGATCATCATCGCCGCCTACGTTCTGCACATCCCGTTCGCGATCCGGACCCGCCGGTTCCTGGCGGCGCACCCGGAGGTCTGGGACGACAAACCCCGCCAGCAACGCGCCGCGCGGCGCGCCATCCGGCGGGCCCAGCCGCACCGGCGGTCGATGATGCGACTCGGACTGCGCAGGCCCGGGTCCTGACGTGACCGAACTGCAGACCACCGGCGAGGTCCCCCACCGGCAGCTCGCGCTGACCGCGCGGCTGAACACCTCGGCGCTGGACTCGCGGCGCGGTGTGGTCAGGCTGCACCCCGAGGCCATCGCCGCGCTGGGCATTCGCGAGTGGGATGCGGTGTCGCTCACCGGGTCTCGTACCACCTCGGCGGTGGCCGCGGAGGCGCCGGCGGGTGTCCCGGCGGGCACCGCGCTGCTCGACGACGTCACGCTGTCCAACGCCGGGCTGCGGGAGGACGCGACCGTGCTGGTGGCGCCGGTGACCGTGTACGGCGCGCGGTCGGTGACACTGTCGGGTTCGAGGCTGGCGAGCCAGTCGATTTCACCGGCGACACTGCGACAGGCCTTGCTGGGCAAGGTGATGACGGTCGGTGACACGGTGTCGTTGCTGCCCCGTGAACTGGGCCCGGACATCCCCGCCTCGCGGGCGACGGCGGCGTTGGCGTCGTCGGTGGGCATCACCTGGACCTCGGAACTGCTGACCGTGACCGGCACGGATCCGGCCGGACCGGTGAGCGTGCAACCGAATTCGTCGGTCACCTGGGGCAGCGGATCGGCGTCCGCGCCGGCGTCGACGCCGTCGACCGCGCAGGCAGTGGTCACCGGACCCTCGCAGCCGGAGCTGAGCGTGGCCGACCTGAAGGGTGCGCAGGCGCAGGCCGAGCGGCTCACCGAGTGGCTCAAGCTTGCGCTCGATCAGCCGGAGCTGCTCGAAACCCTGGGCGCGACAGCCAATCTCGGGGTGCTGGTGTCCGGGCCCGCGGGGGTCGGCAAGGCCGCACTCGTGCGAGCGGTGTGCGCCGAGCGGCGGCTGGTCGAACTCGACGGGCCCGAGGTCGGTTCGCTGCGCGCCGAGGACCGGCTCAGCAGCGTGGCGTCGGCGGTGTCGACCGTGCGCGACGGCGGCGGGGTGCTGCTGATCACCGACGTCGACGCGCTGCTGCCCGACACCGCGGACCGGCCCGCCGAACCGGTGGCCACGCTGATCCTGGCCGAACTGCGCAACGCGGTCGCGACGCGCGGGGTGGCGTTCGTCGCGACGTCGCAGCAGCCCGACGGCATCGACCCGCGGCTGCGCGCGCCCGACCTGTGCGACCGCGAACTCGGACTGTCGCTGCCCGACGGGACGATCCGTCGGCAGCTGCTCGAGGTACTGCTTCGCGACGTGCCTGCCGACGACCTCGATCTCGACGAAGTCGCCCAGCGCACACCGGGTTTCGTCGTCGCCGACCTGGCCGCACTGGTGCGCGAGGCGGCGCTGCGGGCGGCGTCGCGGGCCAGCGCCGACGGTGAGCCGCCGCGTCTCACGCAGGACGACCTGATGGGGGCGACGTCGGTCATCCGGCCGCTGTCGCGGTCGGCGACCGAGGAGGTGTCGGTCGGTTCGGTCACGCTCGAGGACGTCGGCGACATGGTCGACACCAAGCAGGCGCTGACCGAGGCGGTGCTGTGGCCGCTGCAGCACCCCGACACGTTCCAGCGTCTCGGCGTGGCGCCGCCGCGCGGTGTGCTGCTGTACGGTCCGCCGGGCTGCGGAAAGACGTTCGTGGTGCGGGCGCTGGCGAGTTCGGGGCGGCTGTCGGTGCACGCGGTCAAGGGCGCCGAGCTGATGGACAAGTGGGTTGGGTCGTCGGAAAAGGCGGTGCGCGAACTGTTTCGGCGGGCGCGCGACTCGGCGCCGTCGCTGGTGTTCCTCGACGAGATCGACGCGCTGGCGCCGCGGCGCGGGCAGAGCTTCGACTCCGGGGTGACCGATCGCGTGGTCGCGGCGCTGCTGACCGAACTCGACGGGATCGACCCGCTGCGCGATGTGGTGGTGCTCGGCGCGACCAACCGGCCGGACCTGATCGACCCCGCGCTGCTGCGGCCGGGCCGGCTGGAGAAGCTGGTGTTCGTCGAGCCTCCCGACGCCCAAGCGCGCCGCGACATCCTGCGGACCGCGGGCAAGTCGATCCCGCTGGCGCCCGACGTCGACCTCGACGCGCTGGCCGGTGAACTCGACGGCTACAGCGCCGCGGACTGTGTGGCGCTGTTGCGGGAGGCCGCGTTGACCGCGATGCGACGCTCCATCGACGCCGCCGACGTGACGGCCGACGACGTCGCAGCGGCCCGGGAGAACGTGCGGCCGTCGCTGAACCCGGCGCAGGTGGATTCGCTGCGGGCCTTCTCGGCCGCCCGCTGACCGTCTACTTTTTCTTCCGCCGAACGTGGGTTACCCGCACGCAAAATTCGAAAAATGCGTGCGGGTAACCCACGTTCGCGCCGGAAAGGCGGCCCCGCAGCCCCCCCGCATCTTGACAGTGGCTAGATGACGCGGCATAGTCGACCCCAGAACTTGTCATTGTCAAGATCGAGGAGGCCGTCCATGACCGCGCCCATCGCCACCATCCGCGCCGGCGACGCCGACCGCGACACCACCGCCCGCCTGCTCGGACTCGCGCTCGCCCAGGGCTACCTCGAGATGCCCGAGTACGAGTCGCGGCTGCAGACCGCGTTCACCGCGGGCACCCGACCCGAACTCCACGCCCTCACCGCCGACCTTCCCGTCGCTCACCTGAGACGCAACGACCCCGCCCGCCGCGCGGCGCTGCGACGCGCGGCCCGCCGCAGCGTCCAGTTCCACGTCGCGGGCTACCTCGCCGGCTCACTGCTGATGCTCGACATCTGGCTGACCGTCGGACTGACCGCGGGGTCGTGGTACTTCTGGCCGGTCTGGCCGATCATGGGCTGGGGTATCGGCGTCATCTGTCACGCCGTTCCCGCGATGGCTCACGGCTCGATCAGACCGACCCGAATCGCGTAGCGGGGCCGGGCGCCGCATCGGCACGGTGCCGGCCTGGGTCTGCGTTTGGCTTCGCCAAATCTGACGCGTTAGTTTGGGCGCCGACACCTTTCGAACGGGCAGGATTGCGATCGCGATGAGCAGCACCGTGACCGTCGCGCCCTCCCGCCCGACGATCCGCACCACGCAGATCCGCGGCGACCTCGACGGGCTGCGCGGTCTGGCGATCGCGCTGGTGGTCGTCTACCACGTGTGGTTCGGCCGGGTCTCCGGCGGCGTCGACGTGTTCCTGGTGCTCTCGGGCTTCTTCCTCGGCGGCCGGCTGCTGCGCCAGGCCGCCGGCGACCAACCCGACGAGTCGTGGCCGCGCGCCGTCGCCCGCATCGCCCGCCGGCTGCTTCCCGCGCTGGTGGTGGTGCTTGCCGCGTCCGCGGTGCTGACCGTGCTGGTGCAGCCGCAGACCCGCTGGGAGGAGTTCGCCGACCAGGCGCTGGCCAGCCAGTTCTACTGGCAGAACTGGTATCTGGCCGACTCCGCCAACGACTACACGCGCGCCGGCGAGGGGGTGAGCCCGCTGCAGCACATCTGGTCGATGTCCGTGCAGGGCCAGTTCTTCGTCGGCGTGCTGACCCTGGCTGCGGTGATCGCGCTGGTGACGCGGCTCGTCGGGGCGGCGCGGCACCGGCGGGCGGTGCTGGTCGGCGTGCTCTCTGTGCTGACCGTGCTGTCGTTCTGGTACGCGCTGGTCACTCACCAACTCGACCAGTCCCACGCCTACTACGACACGTTCGCCCGGGCCTGGGAGCTGCTCGCCGGGATGCTGGCGGCCGCGGTGCTGCCGGTCCTGCGGTGCCCGCGGTGGCTGCGGGTGGTCGCGGCGGTCGTCGGGTTGGGGGCGATCCTGGCCTGCGGTGTGCTGCTCGACGGGGCCGCCGAGTTCCCCGGCCCGTGGGCGCTGGTGCCGGTCGGCGCGACGATCCTGTTGATCCTCAGCGGCACCCGGGAGCCACCCGCGCCGAACCGCCTGTTGGCCACCGCGCCGCTGGTCACGCTCGGGACGATGGCCTACTCGTTGTATCTGTGGCACTGGCCGCTGCTGATCTTCTGGCTGGCCCACACCGACCGGGACGGCGTCGGCGTCAGCGAGGGCGTGGCGATCATCGCGCTGTCGCTGGTGCTGGCCTACCTGACGACGCGTCTGGTCGAGAATCCGCTCCGCGTCGGATCGAAAGACCGTGCCGCGCACCGCCTTCCGACCGGCCCCCGCTACGGTGCGGTCGCCCTCGGGGGTGTCGTCGCGCTGCTCGCCGTCGCGCTGGTGGTGTCCTCACTGGCCTGGCGCGGGCACGTCGAGGGGATCCGCGCCAACGGCGTCGAGCTGCAGACCCTGTCGAGCCGCGACTACCCGGGCGCTCGGGCGCTGCTGGAGAACTCGCGTGTCCCGAGGCTCCCGATGCGGCCCAGCGTGCTGGAGGCCACCGACGATCTCCCGGCCACCACCATCGACGGCTGCATCACCGATTTCGCCAGCGTCGAGGTGATCCGCTGCGTGTACGGCGACGCCTCGGCCGCACGCACGATCGCACTGGCCGGCGGCTCGCACTCCGAGCACTGGATCACCGCGCTGGACATCGTCGGGCGCAGCCACGGGTTCCGCGTCGTGACCTACCTGAAGATGGGCTGCCCGCTGAGCACCGACGACGACCCGCGCATCGCCGGGTCCGAAGACCCCTACCCGCTGTGCAAGGTGTGGGTGCGCGACGCGATGGACGCGCTGACCGTAGACCGGCCCGACTACGTCTTCACCACCACCACCCGGCCACACCCGAACGGTCCCGGCGACCGGGTGCCCGACAGCTACCTCGGCATCTGGGACGAGCTGAGCATCCAGCAGATCCCGATCCTGGGGCTGCGCGACACCCCGTGGATGTTCCGCGACGGCGTGCTGTTCGCCCCCGTCGACTGCCTCGCCGACGGCGGCGACCCCGAGACCTGCGGCCTGCCCCGCAGTGAGATGCTGGCCGAACGCAACCCGACGCTGGAACACGCCGACCGCTATCCGCTGCTGTCGGTGCTCGACCTGTCCGACGCGGTGTGCCGCCCCGACGTGTGCCGCGCCGTGGAGGGCAATGTGCTGGTCTACCACGACGCCCACCACCTCTCGGCGACCTACGTGCGGACGCTGGTCGACGAGTTGGCGCGCCAACTCGCCGAGGCCACCGGTTGGTGGTGAGGGGGCTGCGACGGTAGCTGTGACGCCCGGCCCGACAGCAACGCCGGAAACGACGCCGGATAGTAACGCGGATCGTCCCCCGTAGAATGTGAATCACCGAAGCCACTTACTCGGCTGACACCCCGACCAGAAGTTCCCTGGTTGGCGGCCGCGTGCCGTCGGCCCAACCGATCGGAGTGCCCTGCTCGCCGTCTTGACAGCCCACGCGGTCGCCACCGCGCTGGCGCCCCTGCTCGTCTACCGCTGGGGGCGGATGGCGTTCTATCCGCTCGCCCTGGTTCCGCTGTTCTCGCTGGTCTGGGTGGTGCTCAACTGGCCGAGCCCGGGTTCCTCGACGCGGGTCGACATTCCGTGGGTGCCCGAGTTGTCGATGGACATCAACCTGCGCTTCGACTCGCTGGCCGCGATCATGAGCGTGCTGGTGCTCGCGATCGGCGCGCTCGTGCTGTTCTACTGCGCCGACTACTTCCATCACCACGACGGCCGCAAAGAGAACCGGCTGCCCAGCTTCGCCGCCGAACTGGTCGCGTTCTCGGGTGCGATGTTCGGGTTGGTCACCAGTGACAACACGTTGCTGCTGTACGTGTTCTGGGAGATCACGACGGTGCTGTCGTTCCTGCTCGTCGGTCACTACGCCGAACGCGTCACCAGCCGCCGCGCCGCCACCCAGGCGCTGCTGGTCACCACGTTCGGCGGGCTGGCGATGCTGGTCGGCATCATCGTGCTCGGCGAGATCGCCGACACCTACCTGCTCTCGGAGCTGATCGCGTCGCCGCCCAGCGGTGTGGCGGTGTCGGTGGCCGTCGTGCTGGTGCTGATCGGTGCGCTGTCGAAGTCGGCGATCGTGCCGATGCACTTCTGGCTGCCGGGCGCGATGGCCGCCCCGACACCGGTGAGCGCCTACCTGCACGCCGCCGCGATGGTCAAGGCCGGGGTGTACCTGATCGCGCGGATGACACCCGGGTTCGCCGACGTGGCCCCGTGGCGGCCGATGGTGGTCTCGCTGGGTCTGCTGACCATGCTGATGGCCGGCTGGCGCGCGGTGCGCGAATACGACCTCAAGCTGATCCTGGCGTTCGGCACCGTCAGCCAGTTGGGGCTGATCACGGTGATGGTCGGCACGGGCGGCAGCGACATGATGCTCGCCGGGCTGGCCATGCTGGTGGCGCACGCGATGTTCAAGGCGGCGTTGTTCATGGTCGTCGGGATCATCGACCACGTCACCGGCACCCGTGACATCCGCCGGCTGGCCTGGCTCGGCGACCGCGCGCGTCCGCTGCTCGTCATCGCGATCGGCGCGACCGCGAGCATGGCCGCGCTGCCGCCGTTCTTCGGGTTCGTCGCCAAGGAGGCCGACCTCGAGACCGTGCTGCACAGCCCGTACCTCGGGCACGCGGCACCGTTCGTGCTGGCCGGCATCGTGGTCGGTTCGGTGTTCACCACCATCTACAGCCTGCGGTTCCTGTTCGGCGCGTTCGGCCGCAAGGTCCAGAGCGAGCCGAGCAAGCGCGTCGCCGAGATGCACCGCCTGGAGATCCCGTTCATGATCTCGCCGGCGATCCTGGCCGCGGCCGGGCTGGCGTTCGGCATCTGGCCGGTGGGCGTCGGCGACGTGCTCGAGGGCTACGCCGACACGGTTCCCGGCGGCAACGACGACTACCACCTGGCGCTCTGGCACGGGCTGAGCCTGCCGCTTCTGCTCTCGGTGCTCGTGGTGGCGACCGGTGTCGCGGCGTTCGCCTTCCGGCAGCGGCTGCGACGGCTGCGCACGGTGCGCGAACCGCTGGGCAACGCCGACCACGCCTACGACGCCGTTGTGCGGTGGCTCGACCGCTGGTCGGTGGAGCTGACCGCGGTCACCCAACGGGGTTCGATTCCGGCGACCCAGTCGGTGATCCTGTCGACGCTGGTGCTGCTGCCGACGATCGCGCTGGCGGTCGGCGCGCGCGACCGCCCGAACTTCGCGCTGTGGGGTTCGCCGCTGCAGGTGGTCATCGGCGTGATCATCCTCGGCGCGGCGCTGGGCTCGCTGGTGATGCGCAACCGGTTGGCCGCGGTGCTGCTGGTCGGGGTGACGGGATACGGCTGCGGCGCGATCTTCGCGTTGCACGGCGCACCCGACCTGGCGCTGACCCAGTTCCTGGTCGAGACGCTGACGCTGGTGATCTTCGTGTTGGTGCTGCGCACGCTGCCCGCCGAGGCCGACCGCGTGCACATCAGGCGGCACCGCTGGCCGCGTGCGGCGCTGGCGCTCGCGGTCGGCGCGGCGGTGACGATGCTGGCGGCGTACGCGATGGCCGCGCGCACCGGCACCCCGATCGCGTCGTTGATTCCCGACGCGGCCTACTACCGCGGCCACGGCGCCAACGCGGTCAACGTGCTGCTGGTCGACATCCGCGCCTGGGACACCATGGGCGAGGTCATGGTGTTGCTGGTCGCGGCGACGGGTGTGGCGTCGATGGTGTTCCGGCACAGGCGTTTCGGTGCTCCGCCGCGGGTCGCCGACGCCGGCCAGCCCGACATCGGACGGGTGCCCGCGACGCTGAACACCAGCCCCGCGTTCGGCGACGTCACCTGGTTGCGTGGCAGTGAGTTGCGCGACCCGCGGCACCGGTCGCTGATCCTGGAGGTCGCGACCCGCATCATCTTCCCGCTGATCATGATCCTGTCGGCGTACTTCTTCTTCGCCGGGCACAACACTCCCGGCGGCGGGTTCGCCGGCGGGCTGACCGCGGGGCTGGCGCTGGTGCTGCGTTACCTCGCAGGCGGGCGCTACGAACTCGGCGAGACGCTGCCGCTGGACGCGGGCAAGATCCTCGGTGCGGGCCTGACGCTGTCGGCGGGCACGGCCCTGGGCTCGATCCTGGTGGGGGCGCCGGCGTTGTCGTCGGCGCTGATCGAGATCGACGTGCCGGTGCTCGGTCAGGTCAAGTTCGTCACCGCGCTGTTCTTCGATTTGGGGGTGTACCTGATCGTCGTCGGATTGGTGCTCGACGTGCTGCGCAGCCTCGGCGCGCGCATCGACGTCGAACTGGGTGAACAACAGGATGCGGCGGTGCCCGCCCGATGACCACCTCATTCGTCCCACTCGTGCTGCTCGGCGCGCTCACCTCCGCCGGGGTGTACCTGCTGCTCGAGCGCAACCTGACCCGAATGTTGTTGGGCCTGCTGTTGATCGGCAACGCGATCAACCTGCTGATCATCGTCGTCGGGGGACGCTCCGGCAGTCCCCCGATCCGGGGCCGAACCAGCAACGACAGCGGCGTCGTCGCAGATCCGTTGGCGCAGGCCATGATCCTGACCGCGATCGTGATCACGATGGGGGTGGCGGCGTTCATCCTCGCGATGAACTACCGGTCGTACCGGCTGACCACCGAAGAGGAGGTCGGTGACGACCCCGAGGACGCCAAGGTCTCCGAGTTGGCCGCCACCGACGCCACCGCCGTCGAGGAGGACCGGCCTCAGGTCGACACCGCCCGCGACACCGACGCGCCCGACGAGTTGGACGCGCTGCCCGGTTACGAGGGCTCGCGATGAGCCTTGCCAGCGCGTTGATCCCGCTGCCGGTGCTGATACCCACGCTCAGCGCCGCCGCGACGTTGATCGCCGGCCGACGGCCGCGGTTGCAGCGCAGCCTCACGCTGGCCGCGCTGTCGGTCGTCGTCGTGGTGTGCTGCGCGCTGCTCTACCTCGCCGACCGCGACGGCACGCTGGTGCTCAACGTCGGCGGCTGGGGTCAGTCGGTGCCCGGGATGGGTCCGCTGGGCATCACGCTGGTGGTGGACCGGCTCTCGGCGCTGATGCTGGTGGTCTCGTCGATCGTGCTGCTGGCGGTGGTGTTCTACGCCATCGGCCAGGGCATCCGCGACGGCGACGAACGCCAGCCGGTGTCGATCTTCATGCCCACCTACCTGGTCCTCTCGGCGGGCGTGTGCATGGCGTTCCTGGCCGGTGACCTGTTCAACCTGTTCGTCGGCTTCGAGGTGCTGCTGTCGTCGAGCTACGTGCTGCTGACGATCGGGGCGAGCAAAGACCGTGTCCGGGCCGGCATCTCGTACGTGATGGTGTCGATGGTGTCGTCGCTGGTGTTCCTGTTCGGCATCGCGCTGGTCTACGCCGCCACCGGCACCCTGAACATGGCCGAGGTCGCGGTGCGCCTCGACGACGTGTCCAGCGGAACCCGGTCGGCGTTGTTCGCGGTGCTGCTGGTCGCGTTCGGCATCAAGGCGGCGGTGTTCCCGCTGTCGGCGTGGCTTCCGGACTCCTACCCCACCGCACCCGCGCCGGTCACCGCGGTGTTCGCCGGGTTGCTCACCAAAGTCGGTGTCTACGCGATCATCCGCGCGCACTCGCTGCTGTTCCCGTCCGGCGGCCTGGACCCGGTGCTGCTGGTGGCCGCGCTGCTCACCATGATCGTGGGCATCCTCGGCGCGATCGCGCAGAGCGACATCAAACGGTTGTTGTCGTTCACGCTGGTCAGTCACATCGGCTACATGGTGTTCGGGATCGCGCTGTCCAGCCAGCTCGGCATGTCGGGTGCCATCTATTACGTCGCGCACCACATCCTCGTGCAGACCACCTTGTTCCTGGTGGTCGGGCTGATCGAACGCCAGGCCGGCGCCTCGACGATGCAGCGGCTCGGCGGGTTGGCGGCCGCCAGCCCGTTGCTGGCGTTCGTGTTCGTCGTGCCTGCGCTCAATCTCGGTGGGATACCGCCGTTTTCCGGGTTCATCGGCAAGGTCGCGCTGCTGGAGGCCGGCGCGCAGGACGGTTCGGTGCTGGCCTGGACGTTGGTCGGCGGCGGTGTGGTGACCAGCCTGCTGACGCTGTACGTGGTGGCGCGGGTGTGGACCAAGGCGTTCTGGCGGTCACGCGAGGACGCGCCCGAGGGCCACCTGTCGGCCGCCTCGCCGTCGGCGCTGCTCGACGAACCCGAGGACATCGAGTTCGTCGACCGTGATCACGTCGGCCGGATGCCGGCCGGGATGGTCGCCCCGACCGGGGCGCTGATCGCGGTCGGGTTGGCGCTGACACTGTTCGCCGGGCCGATCCTCGCCTACAGCGAGCGCGCGTCCAGTGAGGTGCTCGACCGGGGGCAGTACATCACGGCAGTGGTGGGACCGCGATGAGCGTTAAATCGCGCTCGAGGCCGCCGTTGCGAAGCGTGCTGCTGCGCGTGTGGGTGGTGTGCTGGCTGGTGCTGGTCTGGAACCTGTTGTGGGGCCAGTTCAGTGCGGCCAACGTGGTGTCGGGGTTGGCGGTCGCGTTGCTGATCACGCTGCTGCTGCCGTTGCCGCCGGTACCGGTGGAAGGCAAGGTGCATCTGCTGTCGCTGGCACGCCTGCTGATCACCGTAGTCTACCGGTTGGTGCTGTCCTCGTTCCAGGTTGCGGCGCTGGCGATCAAACCCGGCCCGCCTCCGCTGTCGGCGGTGCTGCGCGCGCACCTGTCGGTGAAGTCGGATCTGGTGCTGGCGTTGGCGGTCAGCATCTTCAACCTCATTCCGGGTTCGATCGTGCTGGAGATCGACCAGTCCCGCCGGATGCTGTACATGCACGTGATCGACGTCGGGTCCGACCGCTCGGTGAGCCGCTTCTACGCCCAGGTCGCCGAGGTGGAACGGCTGCTGGTCCGGACCTTCGAGCGCGACGAGGACTGGCGGCCGGCGAGCAATGGGGGTGATCGCGCGTGACTTGGGTGTGGGTCACCGCGGCGATCATGACCACCGCAGCGGCAGCCATCACGATGTTCCGGTTGCTCGCCGGCCCGAGCACGTTGGACCGCCTGGTCGCGGTCGACACGCTGATCGCGGTGATCATGTGCGGTATCGGTATCTGGGCGGCCTACAGCCTCGACAGCACCGTGACCTACGGGCTGACCGCGCTGGCGATCATCAGCTTCGTCGGCTCGGTCAGCGTCGCGCGGTTCCGCGTACCGGACGTCAAGGAACCCCACCGACGGGATCACCGATGAACGTCTTCGACATCATCACCGCCGTGTTGGTGCTCGGCGGATCCACGCTGGCGTTGACGGCCGCGATCGGGGTGGTCCGCTTCCCCGACACACTCACCCGGATGCACGCCGCCTCCAAACCGCAGGTGCTCGGCCTGCTGCTGGTGCTGGCCGGCGCGGCGCTGCGGCTGCGCGGCAACGCCGACGTCGGCATGCTGCTGCTCACCGGGTTGTTCACCGTGATCACCGCGCCGGTGGTGGCCAACCGGGTTGGCCAGCTCGCATATCGGGAACAGAACGTCCGAGACGATCTGTTGACGGCGGACGAGGCCCACGAATTCGCGGAGCAGACGGAGAGCGGTGGCGATGACCAGGTCTGACGACGACACCTGGGACGTCACCGAAAGCGTCGGCGCGACCGCCCTGGGCGTGGCGTGGTCGCGGGCGCAGGAGAACAACTCCGAGTGCCCGCTGTTCCTGGATCCGTTCGCGCAGTTGTTCGTCGACGCCGCCGTCGAGCGCGGGTGGCGGCAGCCGCCGGCCGACGTCGTGGAACGGATCAAGGCGATCGGCGGCTACGCGGCGTCGCGCACCAAGTGGTTCGACGAGTTCCTGATCGCCGCCGGCGCCAACGGCATCGACCAGGTGGTGATCCTCGCCGCCGGGCTCGACGCGCGCGCCTGGCGGCTGCCGTGGGTCGACGGCACCGTGGTCTACGAGATCGACCAGCCCCGGGTGTTGGCGTTCAAGGCCGACACGTTGCGCCGACATGGGGTCACGCCGATGGCGCAGTACCGGCCGGTGCCGATCGATCTGCGCGAGGACTGGCCGCGGGCCTTGCTCGACGCCGGGTTCGATCCGAGCGAGCCGACCGCCTGGACCGCCGAGGGTCTGCTGCCGTATCTGCCTGCGGCCGGGCAGGATTTGCTGTTCGAGCGGATTCACGATCTGAGCGCGCGGGGCAGCCGGATCGCCGTGGAGTCGTTCGGCGCCGGCTTCTTCGACCCCGAGTACCTCGCGAGGCTGCGGGAGAGCCGGGCGCAGGCCGGGGGAAGCGACGACACGTTCGACGTACAGGATCTGTGGTATGTCGAGGAGCGCACCGAGGTGGCCGCCTGGCTGGCCGGGCGCGGCTGGGATGTGACGGCACTTCCTGCCGCCGATCTGATGGGGCGCTACGGGCGCTGCGCGGCCGGTGAGGTCGACGATGCCACGCCCCGAACGGTTTTCGTCGAGGGCCAGCGAACCTGCTGACCGGTCAGTCGCCTGAGGACAGCTGGAATTCGACCATTGCGGTCACCGTCTCCACCGCGTCGCGCAGCGCTGCGAGCCGCTGCGCGGCGGTGGGTGCGGCGAGCACCGCGTAGCGGTCGGCCTGCCCCATCGGCAGCCGAGCGGCCAACGCGTACAACCATTGTCCGGCGTCCCCGGAGGCGTCGGCGCCGGCCACCACCTGGCGACTGTCGACCTCGGCACCGCGGGCCGCGGCGATCCGCTCGAACAGCGCGACGATTCGGTCCTCCACGGTGCGGATCGCGTCGGCGTCGACGGGATCGCCGGGTTCGTCGGGCCAGGGCTGCACCGCCGCCCGCGGATACGGATCGTCGGGCTGCCATTCGAGCACCCGGATCCGTTCGCCCATCACGCATTTCAACCGGTACCGGCCGTCGCCGTGGTCGCCGACGTCGGTGATGTGCGCCAGCGCGCCGACGTCGCTGCGGGTGTCCCCGCCGCCCACCTCGCGGCCCGCGGCGATCAGCACAACCCCGAACGCTGGGTCGGGCTGTTCCAGACAGTGGCGGACCAGCGCGGTGTAGCGGGGTTCGAAGATGCGCAGCGGCAGTTCCTCGCCGGGCAGCATCGCGACCTGCAGCGGGAACATCGGTATCGCGACCATCTCAGATGTCCAGTTCGGCGATCAGGGCGTCGACCACGCTGCGCAGGTCGCCGTCATGTTCTTCGGCGACCCGCCGCTGCCGCTGATAGGACGCGCCGGTCCGGTAGATGTCTTCGACGCGCGCGAGTTCGTCGGCGCATCCGAGGGAGGCCGCGACCGGTTCGAGGCGGTTCAGCAGGTCGTCGAGATCCTCGGTGACCAGCCGCTCGTTGCTGTCGGCGTCCTGGATGATGATCGCGTCGAGGCCGTATCGGGCTGCGCGCCACTTGTTTTCCTGCACGTGCCAGGGCGGCATGGTCGGCAGCGGCTCTCCTGCGTCGAGCCTGCGGTCGAGGTCGACCACCAGGCAGTGGGTCAGCGCGACCAGCGCGCTGAGTTCACGCAGGTTCGAGACCCCGTCGAAGATCCGGATCTCGACGGTGCCGATGTGCGGCGAAGGCCGGATGTCCCAACGGATTTCGTTCATGTGGTCGATGATGCCGGTCTTCTTCTGGTCGTGGACGAAGTGCTCCCACTCGGCCCACGTCTGAAAGTGGAACGGCAACCCGGCCGTCGGCAACTGCTGGAACATCATCGCCCGGTTCGACGCGTAGCCGGTGTCCTCACCGTCCCAGAACGGCGACGACGCCGACAGGGCCAGCAGATGCGGATAGTGGTTGAGCAGCGAGGTGTTGATCGCCATCACCTTGTGCGCCGACCGCACGCCGACGTGCACGTGCACACCCCAGATCAGCATCTGCCTGCCCCACCACTGGGTGCGTTTGATCAGTTCGGCGTAGCGCGGCGCGTCGGTCAGGCTGCCCGGCGACCACTTGGCGAACGGGTGGGTGCCCGCGCAGAACAACTCCATGCCGCGGTCCCGGACGATGCGACGGGCGCTGACCAGCGTGGTGCGCAGATCCTCCATCGCCTCGGGCACCGAATCGCAGATGCCCGTGACGATTTCGACGGTGTTGCGCAGCAGTTCCTTGTGCACGTGCGGGGTGTCACCGAGTTCCTCGATGACCGCGGTCGCCTCGTTGCTCAGGTCCCGCGTCTCCGCGTCGACGAGCGCGAACTCCCATTCGACGCCGACCGTCGGCCGCGGTGAACCGGCGAAGTCGATACGGCTGCTAGCCGGCAGCGATGACACCGCATGCCACCCGTGCGCCGGCGTCACCGGTCGCCAGAGTGGCAGCGTCGGGCGGCGGATCGCCGTTGACCTGCTGGTAGCGCTCCGGCGGAATGTTGGCGAAGTTGTCGGCCTTCTCGTGGATGATGATCGCCGTGCCCGCGCCGGAGGTGAGCTCCTCGGCGGTGAACGCGTCGGTCGTCGTCACCAGCTTCGCCGACCCGTCCTCACGGACCTGCAGCGACGACAGGTCGCCGCTGGCGGGGTGGCCGCTGTGGCCGGGCACCTGGAAGTGTCCGCCCGCGGAGTTGAAGTTGCCGGGCGCGCCGCCGGTCGGGGCCACCGAGTTGGCCTCGCACTTTCCAACCTGGTGGATGTGCATGCCGTGGAAGCCGGGGGTCAGCTCGCCGGGGGTGGTGGTCTCCACCGTGACCGTCGCGTAGCCACCGGTGAACGCGATGTTCGCGGTGGCGACCGGCGTGCCGTCGGCCAGTTTCAGCTCGGCGGTGAGGGTCTCGCCCTGCGGCGGGGCTTCGCCACCCTGCTCACCACCTTCTGCGGCGCCGCCTTCACCGGGCGGGGCGGACGGCGCCGGTGAGCCGGTCCAGACCGACGGTGTGGTGCCGGGAGTGTCGCTCGGGATTTCGGGTGCGGCGCACGCGCTCAGTGCCAGCGCGGGAACGGTGAACAAGGCAGCGGCGGCGACGGTCTTGAACATGTGCAAGAGCCTAACCGGTGACCACTACGACCACGCCCGGCGGCTGGTCGGCGAGCCCGGGCACCCGCGGTTCGACCGGCGCTTCGAGCAGTTTGCCGACTTCGTCGGCGGCTTCGCGCTCGCCGGGGGCGTCGGAGAAGAACACCGTCGTCACGGGCACGTCGGCCAGTTCGAGGTTGCCGGTGTCGGCGACCTCCCAGCCCGCCTCGCGCAGCCGGTTGGCGGTGTCCTCCGCGGCGCCCTGCACCGCGGAGATGTTGAACACCCGGACCTCGGCCCTGGCGGGTTCGGCCTCGGCCGAGGTGCTGGTCGGGGTGCTGGTGACCGTCGAGGTGGCGATCGGCGTCTGCGCGTCGTCGTCGGAATCGGAGCCCATCGCCTGGAACCCCACCAGCAGGAACACCACGCCGAGGAACAACAGCACCATGACCATGGCGCGCAGGGGTAGACCGGACGAGTCTCGCTGATTCATTGCGCCCACCTTATCGAGCGGGCCCGCAGCCCTGAAAGGAGAACCTCAGGTGACGTCGAAACCGAGGCGGCGCGCCGCGCGCGCCTTCTGCCTGCTGGCCCGCAGCCGACGCAGCCGCTTGACCAGCATGGGATCGGCCGCGAGCGCTTCTGGGCGGTCGACGAGCGCGTTGAGCACCTGGTAGTAGCGGGTGGCCGACATCGAGAACAGCTCTTTGATGGCGTCCTCTTTGGAGCCGGCGTACTTCCACCACTGCCGCTCGAAGGCGAGTATGTCGTGCTCGCGCCGGGTCAGCCCGTCGGAGAGTTCAGAGTTGTCCCCGGATTGCTCAGTCCGCGCGATCGCGCCGTCCATCTGGCTCTTGGACCCTTCCGACAACTTGAATGACATCGCTGTGGTTCGGCGCTCATTCAACCACGGGTTGCGCCGATGAGCGGTCCGACATGCCCGCGAGTCGGGCGGCAACGAATGCCGACTTAAGATTTTGCGCATGGCCGTCGTACCGATCCGCATCGTAGGAGATCCCGTCCTGCACACCGCCACCGAGCCGGTGCCCGTCGGTGACGACGGTTCGCTGCCACCCGACCTCGCGGATCTGATCACCGATCTCTACGACACGATGGACGCCGCGAACGGGGTCGGCCTGGCCGCCAACCAGATCGGGGTCGCCAAGCGGGTCTTCGTCTACGACTGCGCCGAGGTGCGCGGCCGGCTCACCCGTCGGCGCGGCGTCGTCGTCAACCCGGTCCTGGAGACCTCGGAGGTTCCGGAGACGATGCCCGATCCCGACGATGACGACGAAGGCTGCCTGTCGGTGCCCGGCGAATCGTTCCCGACGGGGCGGGCCGACTGGGCGAGGGTGACCGGGCTGGACGCCGACGGCACCCCGATCACGCTGGAGGGCACCGACCTATTCGCGCGGATGCTGCAGCACGAGACCGGCCACCTCGACGGCTTTCTGTACCTGGACCGGTTGGTGGGCAGGCACGCGCGCAGCGCCAAGCGCGCCGTGAAGTCACACGGCTGGGGTGTGCCGGGGTTGTCGTGGATGCCCGGCAAGGACCCCGATCCGTTCGGTCACTGATGCAGGTGCCGCCGGTGGGGACCCGGGTGATCATCCGGTACCGGTTGCCCGCCGGTTCCGATCCGCCGCTGACCGACGTCATCGGTCACCTGCTGGCCGACGATCCGGCGCTTCGGGTCCAGACCAAGCACGGTGAGATCGTCGACGTCGACCCCCGCGATGTCGTCGTACTCAAGGCGCTGCCGCCGAAAACGGTGCGTACGGCCGACATCCGCAAGCTCGAGCACGCGGCCGCGCTCGCGTGGCCGGGTCTGGAGCAGCGCTGGGTCCGCGGGTGGCTGCTGCGCGCCGCCGACGGCCACACCCATCGCGGTAATTCCGCGGTGCCGCTGGGCTTCGAGTCGGATGCGTCGGCGATCCCGGAGATCGTCGACTGGTACACCGCGCGGGGGCTCACCCCGTGGCTGTCGCTGCCCGACCGCCTGTTCCGCCCGCCCGAGCGGCCGCCGCATCTCGAAACCGTCGTGATGGCAACCGAATTGGAGGCTGCACAGGGTAACGGCGAAGTACAGCTCGCTGCGACACCGGACGCCGAGTGGCTGCGCCTGCTGCAGCGCGAGGTGCCCGTCGAGGTACTGACCGCGGTCATCGACGGGGAGGTGGTGTTCGCGACGGTGCCGGGTGCGGGGGTGGGCCGGGCGGCGGTGACGACGGCTCCCGACGGCGGCCGCTGGGTGGGGCTGTCGTCGGTGCGGGTGGACGAGGACGCCCGCGGCCGGGGCGTCGGGAGGAAGCTGTGCTCGGCGCTGCTGGCGTGGGGCGCCGAACGCGGTGCGACGCGCGGTTACGTGCAGGTGCTCGCCGACAACGCGGTGGCGCTGGGACTGTACGAGTCGATGGGATTCGCCGCGCAGCACCGCAGCCGCTATCTGGACGCTCGTAGCCTGTAGGCCATGCGCATCGCGACCTGGAACGTCAACTCGATCCGCGCCCGGGCCGAACGCGTCACCGACTGGCTGCAGCGGGCCGACGTCGACGTGTTGGCGATGCAGGAGACCAAGTGCTCCGACGACCAGTTCCCGATGATGCCGTTCCTCGCGGCCGGCTACGAGGTGGCGCACTGCGGGTTCAACCAGTGGAACGGGGTGGCGATCGCCTCGCGAGTAGGCATCGACGACGTCGAGGTCGGCTTCGAGGGACAGCCGACGTGGGGCGACAAACCCGAGGTGGAGGCCGCCGCCGAGGCCCGCGCGCTGGGGGCGACCTGCGCCGGTGTGCGGGTGTGGAGCCTGTACGTGCCCAACGGGCGGTTCGTCGGCTCCCCGCACTACGCGTACAAGTTGGATTGGCTTGCCGCGCTGCGCGACACCGCGCACAAGTGGGTGTCCGACGATCCGTCCGCCCCGATCGCGCTGGTCGGTGACTGGAACATCGCCCCCACCGACGAGGATGTGTGGAGCGTCGAGTTCTACCAGGACAGCACGCACGTCACCGCGCCGGAGCGCGCGGCGTTCAACGCGATCGTCGACGCCGGGTTCACCGACGTGGTGCGGCCGTTCACGCCGGGGCCGTCGGTGTTCACGTACTGGGACTACACGCAGCTCCGGTTTCCGAAGAACCGCGGCATGCGGATCGACTTCATCCTCGGGTCACCACCATTCGCCGATCGGGTGGTGCACGGCGAGATCGTCCGCGATGAACGCAAGAGCGGCAAGGACCGCATCGGATCGCCCAGCGATCACGCCCCGGTCCTGGTCGAACTCGGGTAAACCGAATTTGTCGGAGGGCAATGGCACTATCGGAACCATGATCGAACACACGTTCGAGTATGCGGATCCGGCAGCCAGCCTCGCCGTCGTCGAGGAGACACACCGGGAGGAGTCGAAGTTGATGGCACGCCAGATGGCGGCCATCGCCGAGCTGCTGACATGCCGCACCGCCGAGGCCGAAGGCATCGATCCGGACCCCGGGTGGTCGATGATCACCGGCTTCACCCGGACGTGCGCCGAGGTGGGGGCGGCGCTGAACATGGCTCCGATGGATGCGAGCAAGCTTGTGGCGTGCGCCGAGGCGCTCGACACCCGGTTGCCACGGATCTTCGCGATGCTGGCCGACGGCCGCGTCGACTTCCCCTGCGCGCGCGCCGTCGTGACCCGCACCGAACTCGTCGAGGACCGGTTGATCGGCCGGGTCGACGAGGAGTTGGCCGAGCGGATCGGCGGCTGGCACTCCTGGTCGCGCAAGCGCCTGATCACCACCGTCGACAGTGTGGTGCGCACCATCGACCCCGAAGCCGCCAAAGAGCGTCGTGCACGCGCCGACGGTGACCGGTACGTCAGCACCAAGGCCCAGCCCGACGGAACCGCCGTCCTGCGTGGACGCATCTCGGCGACCGCCGCCGCCACCTTCGAGCAGCGCATCTCCGGTTTGTTGAAGTCCCTGTGCCCGAAAGACTCCCGTACGAAGGACCAGCGGCGCGCGGACGCGTTCGATGCGGTGATGGCGGGCCGTAAGTTGGTGTGTGACTGTGGCAGGGCCGAGTGCCCGGTGCGCACCGAGGATTCCGACGACGAGCGCGCAGTGCTCGCGGTGATCAACGTGATCGCCACCGACGCCACGGTCAGCGGTCAGAGTGAGCAGCCAGGCTACCTCGAGGGTTTCGGCGTCATCGACGGCCGAGGTGGTACGCGAGATCGCCGAGGACGCCGCGGTCCGGCCCCTCGAACAGCCACACGTGACCGAGGCCGAGGCACATCGGTACCGCCCCGGCGCGGCGACGGCGCGGTGGGTCCGGATGCGGGACCTGACCTGCCGCTTCCCCGGATGCGACCGCCCGGCGACCGGCAGCGATCTCGACCACACCACGCCGTTCAACCATGCGGATCCAGGTATCCGGCGGGTTGACGGTGCCCTGGGGGCTGGCCGCCTACTGTCGCCGGCACCACCGGATGAAGACCTTCGTCTGCGGGCCGAATGGCTGGCGTGACGAACAGCTCGCCGACGGCACCATCGTGTGGACTTCCCCGACGGGCCGTGAGCACCGCACGACGCCCGACGGTTTTGAGCTGTTTCCCCAGATGCGGCCGCCGTCCGATCAGCCGCGTAAACGCAATCGGCAGCGCGAGCGCAAAGCACGGGTGCGGTACCTGCGACGGACCCTGCGCGCGCAGCGTCCGGTCAACGCCGCGCAGCGCAGGCTGGATCGGGCTCGGCACAGGGAGATCGAAGTGCGCAAGTGGCGCAACCGGTCTCGCAGGTTCCTGGTTCTGTTCAAGGGCCGCGAGCGCAGTAAGAGCCCGTTCTCCCGCTGGATCAACGAGCCGTTCGAACCCGAGGAACTGCCGCCGGACTGGCGGCCGTCACCGGAAGCGTCGCCGGAACCGGACGACCCCCCGTTCTGACCGGGGTCATTCCGGGGTTCCCTCTCCCAATCCGCAGCCTCCTGCGCTAACGTGGCCAACGTCCACACACGGGAGCGCGCACCCAGCGCGCTGAGAGGACGGGTGGGCCCGTCGACCGTACGAACCTGACCGGGTAATGCCGGCGTAGGGAGATGCTCGAATGACCGATGTTGTCGTCAATCCGTCTGTGACCACCGGGCCCATCGCGGGCAGCGTCAAGCACTACCGGGACCTCGACGGCGTGCCCGGCGCCAAGGTGCCGTTCCGGCGGGTGAACCTGTCGAACGGAGAACACCTCGATTTGTACGACACGTCCGGGCCGTACACCGATTCGACGGCGCAGTTCGACTTGCATGCCGGACTGCCGCCGCGCCCGGGCGTGGTGCGCGAGCGCGGCACCCAGTTGCAGCGGGCGCGCAACGGTGAGATCACCGCCGAGATGGCGTTCATCGCCGCGCGCGAAGGACTCTCGGCCGAACTGGTTCGCGATGAAGTGGCACGCGGGCGGGCCGTCATCCCCGCCAACCACAATCACCCCGAGTCCGAGCCGATGATCATCGGTAAGGCGTTCGCAGTGAAAGTCAATGCCAACATCGGGAATTCGGCGGTCACCAGTTCGATCGCCGAGGAAGTCGACAAGATGGTCTGGGCGACCCGCTGGGGCGCCGACACCATCATGGACCTGTCCACCGGTCGCGACATCCACACCACCCGCGAATGGATCCTGCGCAACTCCCCTGTGCCGGTCGGCACCGTGCCGATCTACCAGGCACTCGAGAAGGTCAACGGCGATCCCGTCGCGCTGACGTGGGAGCTGTACCGCGACACCGTGATCGAGCAGTGCGAGCAGGGCGTCGACTACATGACGGTGCACGCCGGGGTGCTGCTGCGCTACGTCCCGCTGACCGCCAAGCGTGTCACCGGGATCGTCAGCCGTGGCGGCTCAATCATGGCGGCGTGGTGTCTGGCCCACCATCGCGAGTCGTTCCTGTACACCCACTTCGACGAGCTGTGCGAGATCCTGCAGCGCTATGACGTGACGTTCTCCCTCGGCGACGGTCTGCGGCCGGGTTCGATCGCCGACGCCAACGACGCCGCCCAGTTCGCCGAACTACGCACACTCGGCGAGTTGACGAAGATCGCGAAATCCCATGGTGTGCAGGTGATGATCGAAGGTCCGGGCCACGTTCCGATGCACAAGATCGTCGAGAACGTGCGCCTCGAGGAAGAGTTGTGCGAGGAGGCCCCGTTCTACACGCTGGGACCGCTGACCACCGACATCGCGCCGGCATACGACCACATCACCAGCGCCATCGGCGCGGCGATCATCGCGCAGGCCGGCACCGCGATGCTGTGTTACGTCACGCCCAAAGAGCACCTGGGCCTGCCCGACCGCAAGGACGTCAAGGACGGGGTGATCGCGTACAAGATCGCCGCGCACGCAGCCGATCTGGCCAAGGGGCATCCCCGTGCTCAAGAGCGCGACGACGCGCTGTCGCGGGCACGCTTCGAGTTCCGATGGAACGACCAGTTTGCGCTGTCGCTGGACCCCGACACCGCACGCGAATTCCACGACGAGACACTGCCCGCCGCGCCGGCCAAGACCGCGCACTTCTGCTCGATGTGCGGCCCGAAATTCTGCTCGATGCGGATCACGCAGGATGTGCGCGACTACGCCGCCAAGCACGGCCTCGACAGCGAGGAGGCGATCGAAGCCGCGATGCAGCAGGGAATGGCCGAGAAGTCCCGGGAGTTCGCCGAACACGGCAACCGCGTCTATCTTCCCCTGGCATGAGGTTGACACCATGAGCTACCTTCCCCTGTCCGCGACGGGCCAGACGCCGGTGCGCGTGATGACGATCGCCGGTTCAGATTCCGGCGGCGGGGCGGGCATCCAGGCCGACATGCGCACGTTCGCGTTGCTCGGCGTGCACGGTCTGGTCGCCGTGACCGCGGTGACTGTGCAGAACTCGCTGGGGGTCAAGGGATTCCACGAGATCCCGCTCGACGTCATCTCGGGGCAGATCGAGGCCGTCGCCTCCGACATCGGCGTGCAGGCCGCCAAGACCGGGATGCTGGCATCGTCGGAGATCATCGACACCGTGGCCACGGCATGGCGAGGACAGGGTCTGGCAGGCACCGTGCCGCTGGTCGTCGACCCGGTATGCGCGTCGATGCACGGCGACCCGCTGCTTCACCCCAGCGCACTCGATTCGCTGCGCACGCAACTGTTTCCGCTGGCCACCCTGGTGACACCGAACCTCGACGAAGTCCGACTGCTGGTCGGCATCGACGTCGTCGACGAGACCACCCAGCGGGAGGCGGCGCGCGCCCTGCATGCGCTGGGCCCGCAGTGGGCGCTGGTCAAGGGTGGGCACCTGCGCGCGTCGGCGCACAGCCCGGATCTGTTGTTCGACGGCACCGACTTTCACGAGTTCGACGCCACCCGCATCGACACCGGGCACGACCACGGCGCCGGTGACACCCTGGCGGCGGCCGTCGCCAGCGCGCTGGCCCACGGATACCCGGTGCCCGACGCCGTCGCCTTCGGCAAGCGGTGGGTCACCGAGTGCCTGCGCGCCGCGTACCCGCTCGGGCACGGCCACGGACCGGTGTCGGCGCTGTTCCGGCTGGCCGAATGAGCCTCGAGCAGATCGACGGCGTCGCCCACGAGCCCGAGTCCGCCCCGGCCGGCGTCGTCGTCCTGACCCACGGCGCAGGCGGCAACCGCGACGCGCCGCTACTGACGCGGATCTGCGATGAGTGGGCCCGGCGCGGGTGGCTGGCGGTGCGCTACAACCTGCCGTACCGGCGACGACGCCCCAAGGGCCCGCCGTCGGGTTCGGCCACCGCCGATCAGGCCGGCATCGTCGAGGCGATCGCGCTGGCCAGGACACTGGCGGACGGGCCGGTCATCGCCGGTGGGCACTCCTACGGCGGCCGGATGACGTCGATGGTCGCCGCGGCCGGGACGGCGGGCATCGACGTGCTCACCCTGTTCTCCTATCCGCTGCATCCGCCCGGTAAGCCGGAACGCGCCCGCACCGAGCACCTGCCGGACATCACGGCGCCGACCGTGTTCACCCACGGCACCTCGGACCCGTTCGGCTCGATCGACGAACTGCGGGCGGCCGCCGCCCTGCTCACCGTGCGCAGCGAGGTCGTCGAGATCACCGGCGCACGACACGATCTGGGTTCCAAGACGCTCGACGTCCCCGCACTGGCGGTGGATGCGGCGCTGAGCCTGCTTCCCGCGCGCTGACACGGTTCCGGCCCGCCAGGCTACGGTGAGTCGGATGACCACGCCGCCGGGCCCGCCCCCGCCGTACGGACCCGGGCCGTACGACAACCAGCCGCACTACCCGCCGCCCCAGGGCGCCTATCCTCCCCCGCCGCCGCTGCCGTACTCCGGTGAGCCGGGCGGGTTCTACCCGCCGCCGAGGAAGTCCCGCAAGACCCTCTACATCGTGCTCGGCGTGGTGGCCGCCCTGGTTCTGGTCCTCGGGGGTGGTGCGACGCTGCTGTTCCTGCTCGGCAAGGACACCGTCACCGCGACCGACGTCGCGGTCGGCGACTGCCTGCGCGAGATCCCCGGCGCCCGCGTCGTGACCGTGCAGACCACGGCATGCGAGGAGCCGCACGCCGGTGAGGTGTTCGCGGTGCTGCTGATGCCCGACGGCGGCTTCCCCGGCCAGCCCGCCATCGAGGCCTACGCCGAACGGTGCGCGCCCGCGCTGTCGGCGTACTCGCCCGAAGCGGCGCTCGACGCCGCAGTGAACATGTACGTGCTCTACCCCACCGCCGAGACGTGGGCGGACGGCGATCGGGCCGTGACCTGCATCGCGACCTTCGAACCGCCCCGCACCGGATCGATGAGGGGCTGACGCGGCGGGCGGGACGCCTGCGGTCCCCAGGCGGTACCTGAGGTACCGTTTCGCCATGACTTCCGAGCAGTTCGACGCCGTCATCGTGGGCGCCGGTTTCGGGGGGATCGGCGCGGCCATCCAGCTCAAGCGGATGGGTTACGAGAACTTCGTCATCCTCGACCGCGAGGACGACCTGGGCGGAACCTGGCACGTCAACCACTACCCCGGCCTGGCCGTCGACGTCCCCACCACCACCTACTCCTACTTCTTCGAGCCGAACCCGAACTGGTCGCG
Organism: Mycolicibacterium flavescens; assembly: GCF_001722335.1. GTDB lineage: Bacteria > Actinomycetota > Actinomycetes > Mycobacteriales > Mycobacteriaceae > Mycobacterium > Mycobacterium flavescens. Next base: position 35,007 of record NZ_MIHA01000013.1, on the reverse strand, counting down.
GCTGTTCTCCACCGGCACCGAGATCAAGCAGTACGCCAACGACGTCGCCGACAAGTACGACGTGCGCAGGCACATCCGGTTCAACACGTCGGTGGAGAGCGCGCGCTGGGACGAGGAGGCCGACCTCTGGCGGGTCACCCTGGCCGACGGCGCCACGGTGAGCACCCGCTACCTGATCACCGCGACCGGCTTCCTGTCCCAACCGCACATGCCCGACATTCCGGGCATCACCAGCTTCGCCGGCAAGATCATCCACACCACCGACTGGGACGACGCCTACGATCCGCGAGGCCAACGCGTCGCGATCATCGGCACCGGAGCCACGGCGGTGCAGTTGATCCCCGAACTGGCCAAAACCGCTGCCGACCTGACGGTCTATCAACGCACACCGATCTGGGTGGTGCCGAAGCTGGACTTCAAGTTCTCCGCCCGCGCGAAACGACTGTTCGCGCGGTTCCCGGTGACGCAGCGCGCCATCCGCGCCGTCACCGACGCACTCTACGAGTTCTTCATCTACGTGGGCCTGCACCACAGCAAGACCCTGTTCCGCCGGCTCAACATCGGCGCATCCGACCTGGCGAAGATGCACCGGTTCTTCTCGATCCGCGATCCCGAGCTGCGCGAACAGCTCACGCCCGACTACGACTTCGGCTGCAAGCGGCCCACCTTCTCCAACAGCTACTACCGGGTCTTCACCAAACCCCATGTGCACCTGCAGAGTTCAGGGATCGAGCGGGTCGAGTCCGACGGGATCGTCAACAGCGACGGCACCAAGACCGAGATCGACACCCTGGTGCTCGCGACCGGCTTCGACCTCTGGGAAGCGAATTTCCCGGCGATCGAGATCATCGGCCGCGACGGCCGCAACCTCGGGAAGTGGTGGCGCGAGACCCGTTTCCAGGCATATCAGGGCATCACCGTGCCGCACTTCCCGAACTACCTGAGCCTGGCCAGCCCCTACGCGTTCCTCGGGTTGAACTTCTTCAACACGATGGAATACCAGATGCGCCACATGGATCGACTGTTCGGTGAGCTGAAGCGCCGAGGCGCGACAACGTTCGAGGTCACCGAGGAAGCCAACGCCCGCTACCTGGACCGGATGACCGAACTGATCGGCGACTCGGTGTTCGCCGTCGGCAACTGCGCCACATCGCGGTCGTACTATTTCAACCCGAGCGGCGAGGCCACCCTGCTGCGCCCGATGTCCACGCGCAACGCGATCAAGGAAGCCTCGCAATACCCATTGAGCGACTACCGAATTGCGTGATCAGAAAGGAACACCAGTGTCATCTGTAGAGTCGGGCAGCGGTTCGCGCGTCGCCACCCTGGCAGGTCTGGGCCTCGCCGGCGTCGGGCTGTCGCATTTCCTCAAGCCGGAACTGTTCGAATCGATGACGGTGCAGGCGTTCCCGCGCAACACCCGCCAGTTCATCTACGTCAACGGCGGAATCGAGACCGCGATCGGCCTCGGCCTGGCCGCACGCAAGACCCGCAAGCTCGCGCTGCTCGGAACCGTCGGCTACCTGGCCTATTTGGCGGGCAACGCGGCGCGCAACCGGTAGCGGCCCAGCAGCGTCACGTCGAGCAACCGGGTCAGCATCGCCCGGTTCTGCGGCGTGTTCGAGTACTGCATCAACCGTCCGAGGTCGATCACCAGCGACATGGCCGCGTGCACGGCGAAGCGCGCCTGCGCGGGCGTCCACTCGGGCCGGACATCGACGACCAGATCGACGATCGACTCGACCGTGGAGCGCTGCATGTTGCGCAGAATCTTCTGATCGGTCGGCGACATGTTGAGCCGCTCGGTGTAGTACACGTAGTCCAGTTCGGGTTGCGCGAACGACCGGGCCACATACGCGTCGATGACGGCGGTCAGCGCGTCCTCGCTGTCGGGGTGTGCGGCAGTGAGCGCGGTCAGATCCTCGGACAGGCGGTCCGCTGCCCGACGGAACGCGGCGGCCAGGATGTCGCTCTTGCCGGCGAAGTACCGGTAGATCCCCGAAGCGGGCATACCGACCGCCGCCGCGATGTCCTCCATGCCGGTGTCGCGGTACCCCTTGTGGTTGAACAGCCGCATCGATTCGGTAAGCAGCGCTTCGTATTTCGATGACTCGGTGCTGGGGGGCTGCGGTGCGGCCGGGTCGTCGGCGGTGTCCACTTCGTCGCTGCTGCTCGGCAGTTCGGTCGCCATCAATGCCGCCGACAGGTCGGCCAGCAGCGCCCGGACCTGAACCGCGGGCAGCTTGGCGCGATGGTCGACGATGCTGCCGATCACCGAGATCACCGCGATCGACAGCGTCCACCGCTGCTCCGAAACCAGCTCCGGGCGCAGTGCGCGAAGCGGGCGTTGCAGCCGGTGGTGGACGGTGCGCATCTGCGCGATCAGCGAGGCCTGGTCGTCGCCGCGCAGGAACCGGCCCTCCCAGCGGTACAGCCCACCCGACTCACGGTTGGCCAACGCGGTGTCGATGAGCGCCGAGACCAACCGATCCAGTTCTTCGTGCGGATCCTCGAACTCGGTGTCGTCGGCGAACGCCGTACAGTCCACGAGCTGCTGGCCCAGGTTGAGCACCGCGTCGCGGAAGAGGTCGTACTTGCTCGCGTAGTGCCGGTACAGCGCGGCCGCCGAGATGCCCACCCGCGAAGCGATGGCCTCCATGCTGACCCCGTGAAAGCCCAGCGAACTGAACGCCTCGGCCGATGCCCGGGCGATCTGCGCTTTGCGGTCCTTCGGTCGGCGCCGAACCGCGTCGCCACTCGCGGGCCGGGTGCGCGACATGGAACAACGATAACGGAACGGGTGACGACGTAGGTGCCGGCTTCGGTTGGCGGTAATCATCAACTGCGTCACCAACGTCGGAATGGTCATTAACATAGTAGTGTGTTCAGCGCGCTACGGAAGATCTTGGGTTTCCAGGTCACGATCGGTGAGCTGATGGCGGCGGCGCTGATCCTCGGCACCCCGTATCTGCTGATCGGCGTTTTCTGGTCCACCACCCACACCGATCATCTGCGGGAGATGGACGGCGCTGACTTGGCCGTTTCATATCTCGGGTCGATCGTGTCGTGGCCGGTGCTGCTGTTCTCGAACGTCTGCATGACCTGAAGGGGGGTCCGTCTTGTCGCAACGTCACCACCGCCTGGCCTACACCGGGATCATCGCGGCCGTCGTCCTGATCTTTGGGCTTCTGGCCATGAACTTCCCGGTCTTCCTCGACGACTACGACCAGTACGGTTGGCAGATCAAATGCGGTACCGGTTACCTGACCGATCTCACGCAGGCGGCCGCGGCCGGCGGCGACGTCAACTACGTGGACCAGTGTGAGAGCGCGTTGCTCGTGCGTCGGATGTGGACGATGCCGCTGACGGTGATCAGCGGCACCATCCTGCTCGCGGTGCTGGTGGCCGCCGCCACGACGTCGGCCCGCGAATCCCTTCTGCCGCATCACACTGACGCCTGATCTAGCATTTCGGCGTGAGCACGCCGGAAGGTCCTGCGCTGCACCGGCGGCTCGGCACCTTCGACGCGGTCGTCATCGGACTGGGTTCGATGATCGGCGCGGGCATTTTCGTCGCACTCGCCCCGGCCGCGTCCGCGGCCGGGTCGGGCCTGCTGGTCGGCCTGGCCGTCGCGGCCGTCGTCGCCTACTGCAACGCCACCTCCTCGGCGCGGCTCGCCGCACGTTACCCGCAGTCCGGCGGCACCTACGTCTACGGGCGCGAACGCCTGGGCGCCTTCTGGGGACACACCGCCGGTTGGAGTTTCATCGTCGGCAAGACCGCCTCGTGCGCGGCGATGGCGCTCACGGTCGGCTACTACCTGCGGCCCGAATGGGCGCGCGGCATCGCGGTCGCGGCGGTGGTGCTGTTGACCGCGGTGAACTACGCAGGTATCCGCAAATCGGCCGTGCTGACCCGGGCCATCGTCGCCGTCGTCCTGGCCGTTCTCGCCGGAGTGGCGGTAACCGTGTTCGGATTCGGCGACGCGGACCCGGCGCGGCTGTCTTTCACCTCCGAGATCACCGTCGGCGGTGTGCTGCAGGCCGCCGGACTGCTGTTCTTCGCGTTCGCCGGGTATGCGCGGATTGCGACACTCGGCGAAGAGGTCCGCGATCCCGCCCGCACGATCCCGCGGGCGATCCCGGTGGCGCTGGCGATCACGCTCGCGGTGTACACCGTGGTCGCGGTCGCTGTCCTGAGCGGATTGGGAAGCGACGCACTGGCTTCGGCGACCGCGCCGCTGGCTGACGCAGTCACGGCGGCCGGTGTACCGGCGATGGCGCCGGTGGTGCGGGTGGGCGCGGCGGTGGCCGCGCTGGGTTCGCTGCTGGCGCTGATCCTCGGCGTCTCCCGCACCACGCTGGCGATGGCGCGGGACCGGCATCTGCCCGCCGCGCTGGCGGCCGTGCACCCGAGGTTCGGCAGCCCGCACCGCGCCGAGGTTGCGGTCGGCGTGGTGGTCGCCGCGGTGGCGGCCCTGGTCGACGTGCGACAAGCGATCGGGTTCTCGTCTTTCGCCGTCCTGATCTATTACGCGATCGCCAACGCGTCGGCCTGGACGCTGGGACGCCGCGTCGTACCCGGACTGGGTTTCGCCGGGTGCCTGCTGCTGGCCGCGCTGCTGCCGTCGGCGTCGGTGGTGGCCGGTGTCTGCGTGGTGCTGGTGGGCGCTCTGGCATACCGTCTTAGACCGTGATCGATCTGACCTGGCGGCGTGTGGAGGCCCGCGCCGACGAAGATTTCGTCGTCGCCCCCGATGAACGCCTCGGCTGGGGCCGCACCATCGGCCTGGGCGCTCAGCACGTGGTGGCGATGTTCGGCGCCACCTTCCTGGTGCCGGTACTCACCGGTTTCCCACCGGCGACGACGCTGTTGTTCTCCGGGGTGGGCACCGTGCTGTTCCTGCTCATCACCGGCAACCGGCTGCCGAGCTATCTCGGGTCGAGTTTCTCGGTGATCGCGCCGGTCACCGCGGCGGTGGCCTCGCACGGCACCGGCAGCGCGCTGGGCGGGCTGATCGCGGTCGGCCTGTCGCTGATCGTGATCGGCGCCGTGGTGCACCTGGTCGGCACGCACTGGATCGATGTGACGCTTCCGCCGGTGGTGACCGGCGCGATCGTCGCGCTGATCGGGTTCAACCTGGCGCCCGCGGCCAAGGCGAACTTCGAGGAGGGCCCACTGGTCGGGTTGGTGACGCTCGTCCTGCTGGTGGCGACGCTGGCGTTCTTCCGCGGCATCATCGGCCGACTGGCGATCTTCGTGGCGGTGGCCGTCGGCTATCTGTTCGCGCTGGTCCTGGGCGACGTCGACACCTCGGCGATCGCCGAGGCGCCGTGGCTGGGCCTGCCCGAGTTCCAGACACCGACATTCACGATCGCGGTGCTGCCGATGTTCCTGCCCGCGGTGATCGCTCTGGTCGCCGAGAACATCGGGCACGTGAAATCGGTCGGGCAGATGACCGACACCGACGTCGACCCCGTGATGGGACGCGCGTTGGCCGCCGACGGCGTGGCCACCACCCTGGCCGGCTTCGGCGGCGGGTCGGCGACCACCACGTACGCCGAGAACATCGGTGTGATGGCCGCAACCCGGGTGTATTCGACTGCGGCGTACTGGGTTGCGGCCGCGGTGGCGATCGGGCTGTCGCTGTGCCCGAAGGTCGGCGCGGTCATCTCGGCGGTACCCGCCGGCGTGCTCGGTGGTGCCACGGTGGTGCTCTACGGTCTGGTCGGGGTGATCGGCATCCGGATCTGGCTGACCAATCGGGTGGACTTCTCCAAGCCGGTCAACCAGATGACCGCCGCCATCCCGCTGATCATCGGGATCGCCGATTTCACCTGGAACGCAGGAAGTCTGACGTTCACGGGAATCGCGCTCGGATCGATTGCCGCGCTGGCCGTCTACCACGGCATGCGGCTGCTGGGGTTCCGGTCGGCTAGGGAGCGGTCCGATGCCGCTGATCCCGCGCCGGAACCCCGTTGACCCCGTCGACGGCTTGGGCGTAGACGGCCACGGCGTAGGCGGCAGCCGGTCCGAGCGTGGACAGCGCATCCCGGTTGACTGCGTCGAGCCGGTCACGCGCCGTGCGGTAGTTCGGGTCGTAGGGCACGCCGGCCCGGCCGCCCCAGAGTCGGGCCTGTATCTCGGTTTTGCGTTGTGACGCACCGGCGGTCAGCCCTCCGACCGGGACGCCGGCGGCCAGGAACGGGTAGTAGTCGGTGAACCGGGTCAGCGGCATGTCGGCCGGCCGCACGCCTGCGGTGTTCAGGTAACCGGCCAGGGTCCGCTCGATGCCTGCGGAACCGTCGGGCACCGACCGCAGCGGGATGTCGGGGTTGGGCTGCGCGGACTGGTCACCGTCGTAGGTGAAGTACCCGGCGTTCGGAGAGCCGAGCATGTCGAAGCCGAGATAGAGCGCGATGTCGGCGAGTTCTTCACGGGACAACCCCTGCACGTACCGTGTCGGCCCGGCGGGGCCGTTCTCCTCGGACGCCCAGAAAGCGAAGCGGACCGCGTTGGCGGTGCGCGGTTCGGCCCCCAGCGCCGCGGCGGTCTCCAGCAGAGCGGCGACGCCGGTGCCGTCGTCGTTGATGCCCGGGCTGCCCCGCGAGCTGTCCAGGTGCGCACCGGCCACCACGACGTTGCGCGCGTCCCCGGTTTTGGTCTGCGCGAGCACGTTTCGCGTCTTGCGCATCACCGGTTTCTGGTCCAGGACAAGACGCACCGACGCGTTGGTGCGACGGAGGGCGGCGTCGGCGGCATTGCCGATGACGGCCACCGGGATGGTCAGTCCGCGGTAGTAACCGGGGGTGAACAGACCGGGCGGGCTGCCCGAGCTGCCGGGATCGCTGACGACGAGAAGCCCGACGGCGCCCTGGTTGACGGCGGCGTTCTGCTTGTCGACGACCGAGCACCCGGTGTCGTCGACGATCGCGATGGTGTTGCGCATCGACCTGCCGCCGTAGTCTGCGGATCGGCAGCCTGCCGCGTTCTGCGGCCGCAGCGTGACGGCGTTCAGACCGCCCGCCGGTGTGGTGATCAGCAACGACGCCTGGTCGACGGGGAAGTCGCGGCCGGCGACCCGCAGGGTGGGCTTGCCGCCCTCGGTGCGGTCGAGTAACTCGAACTCGGGGGTGGACACGTCGAAGCCCTTGTCGCGCAGGAACTGTGCGACGTAGTCGATCGAGGCATCGTAACCGCGGGTGCCGTCGGCTCGGGTGCCGGCGTTGGTGTCAGCGATGTCCTGAAACTTCTGCAGGTGGGTGACCATACCGTCGACGGTGACCTGGTCGGCGATGTGCCGCGGCAGGTCCGCCGGTTGCGGCGGCTCCGACGAGCACGACGTGAGTCCGGCCAGGACCCCGATCACGCCGATGACGGCCGCCCATCTGGTCATGACGCGAGCGGGTGGCGCGTGCGCAGGTCGCGGGTGGGGACGCCGTTCTGGCCGCCCTGGTCCTGGGCGTAGATGCCGATGGCGTAAGCGACGCCGGCGCCGTGGATTCCGAGTGCAGTGCGATCGATGGTGTCCACCGTATCGGATGCCTTGTGATAGTTGGGGTCGAACGGCTCACCGGCGCGGCCGCCCCAGCGCTCGGCCTGCTCTTCGGTCATCTCCGATTCCGCCCCGGAAAAGGTGCCGCCGGCGGGGACGCCCGCCAGTGTGAAGGCGTCGTAGTCGGAGCGACCGTCGAACGTGGTGTCTTGCGCGGGTTTTCCGGCGGAGTCCAGGTATGCCGTCAAGGTGCGCTCTACCCCGGCGGAGCCCTCCGGGATGCGCTGCGCCACGCCGTTGCGGTCGGGCGGCAGGGAGAGGTTGCCGTCGTAGGTGAAGTAGCCGGGGTTCGGCGAGCCGACCATGTCGTAGTTGAGGTACAGCGAGATGTCCTTGAGCGCTTCGATGTCGAGGGACTCGACGTAGTTGTTGGACCCGTACAACCCGATCTCCTCCGCACCCCAGAAGCCGAACCGCACGGCGTAGTTGACGTCCGGGGATGCCCCCAGTTGCAGCGCCGCCTCGAGGATGGCGGCGACGCCGGATCCATTGTCGTTGATCCCGGGCCCTTCCGGCACGCTGTCGAGGTGCGCCCCCACCATCACGACGTTGTCGGTGTCGCCGGTCCTGGTCTGGGCGATGACGTTGCGGGATTTCTCGGTGCGCACACCGGCGTTGAGTTTGATGGTCGTCTCGCCGGGTTCGGCGCGCAGGCGGTCGCCGGTGTCCTTGGTGACGCTGATGACCGGGATCTTGACGTCGGTGCGCTCACCGAGCGTTCCGCCCATCTCGTCGTTCTCCTCGTTGTTGGCGACGATCAGGGCGACCGCTCCGCGGCCGGCGGCGACCTTCTCCTTCTCCGAGAACGGGCACTTGCCGCGGTCGACGAGGACGACGGCTCCGTCGACGGGCAGGCCGTCGTAGTCCGAGGCGGTGCAACCGGGGGAATCGTCGACACGGGCAAGCACCAGGGGGCCGGTCACGCCGTCGGGCGGGGTGCCGATGGTGAAGTTGAGCGGGCGGGCCTCGAGGGAGGTGCCGTCCACCGACAGCGAAGGCTCGTCGGCGAACGGGATGAGGACTTCGAACTCCGGCGTCTGCACATCGAAGCCCTTGTCGCGCAGGGTGTTCGCGACATAGTCGACGCTGGCGTCGTAGCCGGCGGTGCCGAGCGCGCGGTTACCGTCGTGCTCGTCGGCGATCTCCTGCAGCCGGGTCAGGTGCGCGTAGATGGCGTCCGCGGTGGTGCGCCGGGCCAACGCCCCGGCGAACTCGGTGACGGCTGGTGCGACGCCGGGCTGGGACGTCGGCGGCTGCACCGCGGGCTGCGGCTCGGTGTCGCTGCCGCATCCGGCCAGTGCGACGACGATCGCGGCCAGCATCCCGACAGCTCTCGACGGTGGTGTGAGGGTCATCGCCCACTACGTTAGCGCCGGGAGGGCGCGAGGCGGCCGAGCGTCAGTTCGTGTGGCCGGTCAACGAGCCGTTCCGGCGGGCATGACGACCGGTCGGTGCATCGGATCCGGCTTCCGGGATGGGCACAGCGATCGACAGTGCGTCCGCGTTGCGGTGGCCACCGGGGATCGGACTGCTGATGTCGGTGTGACCGTTCCCGTTGCGGGCGCGGCCGGCCTCGATGATGCGTTGCTGACGGGGGTCCCCGCCGCGGTCGACGAAGATCTCGGTGGGCAGCTTCACCCGGAGCGGACGTTGGGGCGCGCGCTGCGCCTGTGGCGCCGAGTCCTCGTCGGGTTCGCGGTTCTCGTGACGAAGCTCTTCTTCGAACAGATCCTCGTCATCGCCGGGCAGACGGGACAGGATCCGGTTCTTGAGCCGTACCAGACGTGCCTGCGCACCCTCGGCGAGCGCTTGAGCCCGTTCGGGCGGGATGAACGCGAGGTACAGCACGAACATCGACATGGAGAAGAAGCCGACTTCGAGAAACAGGCTGATCGACAGGTGCAGAATCACGCCACCCGCCAGCACCCACGGCCGCCAGGACCGCTTCCACACCAGGATCCCGATCGCCAACTCGAGGGCCAGCGTCCCCCAGGTCAGCACATTGGAGATGAGCAGGTTGGTGGACAGCCACTCCGGTGTGGGCAGGATGAGCAGGTCGTGCTGGCGAAGCGAATAGCCGACCGCCGTACCGTTCTGCCAAGTCTCGCCCGCCAGCTTATGGATGACCGTGGTGACGTAGATGATCGTCACCTGAATTTGGATGAGCCGCAACGCCCACGGCCGGATCTGGCGCGCGGAGAAGAACGAACCAGACCGCCGTCGCTGATCCAGTGACAGGCCCGCACCGCACGGAGCCAGCGCGAGGTAGAGCGCCGTGATGCGGATGACGGTGTCCCCAGAGTTGAAAATCACCGGGTTCCGTCTTTCGAACGACATGATCAGGACGAAGACGACGATCGCGGCAATGCGACTGTGCCACCCGACCGTCAACGCGATGGAGGCGACCAGCAGGACGAGCCACCCGACGAGGATGGCGCTGTCACTGGCGTAGACATGGAAGATGCCCCACGTGAAGGTCCGCGACGGCGGGCGCGGGACCACCCCGTCGGCGCCGAACGCGACATTGAGATCCGATGCCAGCAGCATCGTCCAGCCGATCATCAGCAGGCCGAACACCATTCGCACGATGCCGAGGGTGTAGCCGGGCTGGTTGCCGAACCAGAAGGACTGCCAAGCGTTCACAGCCCGGCCCGCGCGGTCCCGGACCGCTGTCTTCAGGTTCACGATGGCGCTCCCTTTTCGGTCACCTGCGGCTCGTTGCGCTTCGGGTGCGGAATCCGCACGTCGTAGATCACCCTCTTGGCGCGTTTCGGTTCACCTTTGAACGGCAGCGTCTCGGTTTTCACGACCATGGCCACGCGTGCCGGGCGTTCGCCCTTGTTGGTCATCTTGCGGACCACCCAGGCCGCCAGGCCGTCGCGGAAGTCCTTGTGCTTGATCACTTCTTCCTTGATCTTGCGCCAGTAGAGTCCGGGCATCGAGGGGTCGTCTTTGATCAGCCACACACGGTCTTCACCGTTGCTCATGATCACGTGAACCTCCAGCACGGAGAACGTGCGCGGCGGGTTCGGCGCGAACATTCCCCAGTTCTGGTCGAGACCGGTGGCACGGGCGACAGGGGTGAGAACCGGCGCCGCCGTCTGTTTGAGCACCGAGTTGGGCAACGACGACAGGATCGCGGTGGACAGGATCACGATGATCAGCACGCTCGCGCCGATGTCGCGAGCCCGCCGCCACAACACGCTGGATTTGGTGGCGCGCGCTCGCTTGCCGCCTGCCCGCCGCCGGGTCCCCGGCTTCGGGTTCTTGTGTTCGGTCTCGGTGCCCATCGGTTACAGCTCCCACCATCCGTTGCCGCCGCCGGTCCGGAACGGCTGTTGTCCGGTGACGATTTCGACTGCGGTGCGGATGAGGTTGACGAAGAAGTTGATGACGCCTTGGACCAGTCCGCCCAGCCAGTGGAAGAAGCGGGTGAGCGCATTGTCACCACCCTGCCCACCATCGGTGGAATCGGTTGCGCCGGCGAGGTCACCGGTCACATCTCCCAACGTGTCACCCAACGTGTCGGTGGCATCGCCGAGCGTGTCGGTCACGTCGCCGGTCACATCGCCGAGGGTGTCCGTCACGTCACCGAGCGTGTCGGTCACGTCGCCCAACGTGTCGCCGAGCGTGTCGGTCACATCTCCCAAAGTGTCGGTGACATCGCCGAGAGTGCCCGTGACGTCGACGGTCGTCAGCCCGTCGGTCACATCCCCGGTCACATCGCCAACCGTGTTCGTCACATCGCCAACCGTGTCGGTGACATCGCCGGTCACATCACCGACCGTGTCCGTGACATCGCCGAGGGTGTCCGTCACATCGCCGGTCAGGTCGCCGACCGTGTCGGTCACATCACCGAGCGTGCCCGTGACATCGCCGAGGGTGTCGCCGAGCGTGTCGGTGACATCGCCGGTCACGTCACCGACCGTGTCCGTGACATCGCCGACCGTGTCGGTCACATCCCCGGTGAGATCCCCGACGGTGTCGGTCACACCACCGAGAGTGTCGGTGACATCGCCGAGAGTGCCTGTGACATCAGCGGTCGTCAGCCCGTCGGTCACATCACCGGTCACATCACCGACCGTGTCCGTGACATCGCCGACCGTGTCGGTCACGTCCCCGGTGAGATCCCCGACGGTGTCCGTCACATCACCCAACGTGTCGGTGACATCGCCCAACGTGTCGCCGAGCGTGTCGGTCAGGCCGACGGTGTTCGTCACATCGCCGGTCACGTCACCGACCGTGTCCGTGACATCGCCGACCGTGTCGGTCACATCCCCGGTGAGATCCCCGACGGTGTCCGTCACATCACCCAGCGTGTCGGTGACATCGCCGAGAGTGCCTGTGACATCAGCGGTCGTCAGCCCGTCGGTCACATCACCGGTCACATCACCGACCGTGTCCGTGACATCGCCGACCGTGTCGGTCACATCCCCGGTCAGATCCCCGACCGTGTCCGTCACATCACCCAACGTGTCACCGAGGGTGCCCAAAGTTCCTGTGTCACCGGTGATGTCACCAACGGTGTCGGTCACGTCCCCGGTCACATCGCCGACCGTGTCGGTCACATCACCGAGAGTGTCGGTGACATCGCCGAGAGTGCCTGTGACATCAGCGGTCGTCAGCCCGTCGGTCACATCACCGGTCACGTCACCGACCGTGTCCGTGACATCGCCGACCGTGTCGGTCACGTCCCCAGTCAGGTCACCGACGGTGTCCGTCACATCACCCAACGTGTCAGTCAAGCCCACTGTGTTGGTCACATCGCCGACTGTGTCTGTCACATCGCCGGTCAGGTCACCGACAGTGTCGGTCACATCGCCGAGGGTGTCGGTGACATCGCCGAGCGTGCCCGTGACATCAGCAGTCGTCAGGCCATCGGTCACATCACCGACCGTGTCTGTCAGCCCGTCGGTCAGGCCACCCACGGTGTCGGTGAGGCCGCCGACGACGCCGCCCAGGATGGCTGTCGGGCCGAAGGCCTTCTCCGGGTCCGAGCTCGAGAGTCGGGAATCGGCATCGGATTCCTCCTCGTCGCCGCCGGAGGTGGTCCCGATCGCGCCGCCGCTGGTGGTGCCTGCCCCGACCCGGGTCTTGGGGGTGCTGTCACCGCCGGTGCTTCCGCCGTCGGCGCCGCCATCGGTGTCGCCGCCGGCATCTCCGTCGGTGCTGGTGCCGGCGCCGGTGCTACCGCCGGTGCTACCTCCGTCACCGGAGTCACTGTCGCTGTCGGCGGGTGCGAGCGGCACCTGACCGGACCCGAGCGCGCCGGGCGCATTGACCAACTGGACGGCCACTGTCGGTGGCGCCTGGTACTGAGCGAGGGTGAGGGCCATGCCACCGGCGAACACGCCCAGCCCCACTGTGCGTGGCTTGAAAAGGGGATTCGGAGCTGCGCGGTGCCGACCACGCGCGCCTGCCCGACCGTCGGGTTGTACGTTGACGCCCGATTTTCTCTTCGAAGCCCGGTGGCGTCCCCGCGCCGGCATATCACCCATCGACCCGACCCTTCTCGTCGCAGAACCTGGTGGCTCCGCCTGACCCCAAACGGGCCATGTCTCCCAAATTTGGGACAAATGGCCCTCGCGGCGGATTTTGCCACACGGTCAGCAAATTTAGCTAGTGCCTTTCGCTAAGCGAAGTATTTAGCGTCGCAAACGGGCGCGGAGCCGAGCCGTCAGCGGATCAGCGCCGGGCATACATCCGTCCGAACCGGAACTCCCGGATGGCGACTGCCACCAAGAAACCGGTCGTCACAGGCCTGAGAACCATTCGAACCCCCGGGCGGCCCGAAGCACACCCTCGCCTTCATCGCTTGCCGCGTCTGGGGCCACCCCCGCCCGCATGTCCGTCAGCTAACCCGCTGCGAGCCCAGAACACGAGATCCAAAAAGTTTGCTAGCGGTGACCGCGTATTTCGCTTCGCAACAACCCCCGGAATCGGATCGCTCCGATGTTTCACATCGCAAACATCCAGCTCAGAGTCGCAGGACCCGACTGCCCGGCGCGTTCGGTATCCGCAACCTGCGCATACTTTTTTAACGGTGGCGTCAAACCGGTTCTTTGCCATGAATTCATCGCCGCGCTCAAAGATCGGCCACCCGCGGCGTCCCGGGCGCACCGCCGCACCGCACGAATCGGCGCAGATCAGGCGTCGCGCACGTTCACCACCGCGACCGCGGCGCCGAACACCACCGCCACCACCGCGACGAACAAGACAAGCGATCCCGCCGGACCCCACGCCATCGCGTACACCGGGTACAGCCACGGCACCTCGGTCACCAGGAAGATATTCGCGAACGGCAGATACGGCCCCACGCGCGTGCCGACATCGGGCAGGTTGGCCAGCATGGGCTCGACCACCAGCGGCCACAGCAGCAACACCGCCACCGCGCCCGGCCCAGCTCTCAGCAGGGCACCGACCCCGACACCGAGGACCGCGGCCAGCGCCGCGTAGAGCCCGACCGCCCCGGCCACCCGCCACACCTCACCCGACGCCGTGGACAACTCCGCTCCCGCCGGCACCGCCGCGACCGCCCGCGCAGTCAGGATCGAACCGAGAACCAGTGCCGCCGCATACACCCCCGAAAAGACCGCCACCACAACCGCTTTGCACACCAGGACCAGGCTGCGGTTGGGCGCGGCGAGGAACGTCGTACGGATCATCCCGCTGCGGTACTCGGCGGTCACCGTCATCGACGCCAGCACCATCAGCACCGGCACCCCGAACACCGCGATCCCCAACGCCGCCCGCTGCGGCTCCAGCGACGACGAGGCCAATCCCCCCTGCAGCGCCGCCAGCGCCAGGCTCAACACCGCCACACCCACGGCGATCCACACCGACGAGCGCGTGGTGGCCAGCTTGATCCGCTCGGCGTTGAGCAGCGACACCGCGCTCATGCGCCCGACGTCCGGTACTCGACAGCCTGATCGGTCAGTTCCATGTAGGCCTCCTCGAGCGAGGCCTGGCGGGCGCTCAACTCGTGCAGCGTGATCGCGTTGCGGGCGGCCAGGTCGCCGATCACGTCCGTAGTCGTACCCGTCACCACCAGCGCGGCCCCCGCGGGATCGGCCTGCACCGCGAGTCCCGCGTCGGCGAGCACCCGGTGCAGCGAGTCGGCCTGTGGACTGCGCACCCGCACCGCCCCGGCACCCGAGCGGCCGACGAACTCCGCGACCGTCGTCGACGCGATCAGCCGACCCCGCCCGATCACCACCAGGCGGTCGGCCGTGTTGGCCATCTCGGCCAGCAGGTGCGAAGACACCAACACCGTGCGGCCTTCGGCGGCCAGCGACCGCATAAGCGTGCGCACCCACCGGATGCCCTCGGGATCCAGCCCGTTGACCGGTTCGTCGAACAACAACACCGGCGGGTCGCCCAGAAGGGCCGCCGCGATCCCGAGCCGCTGGCCCATCCCCAACGACAGCGTTCCAGCCTTCTTGCCCGCGACCGCTGCCAGGCCCACCATCTCGAGTACCTCGTCGACCCGCCGGCTCGGGATGCGGTTGGTGGCCGCGATCCAGCGCAGATGGTTGCGCGCCGACCGGTTGGGATGGGCCTGCCGCGCATCCAGCAGGGCTCCGACCGTGCGCAGCGGATCGGTCAGCTTTCGATAGGGCTGCCCGCCGATCGTGGCGCTGCCCGAGGTCGGATGGTCCAGTCCCAGGATCATCCGCATCGTCGTGGACTTCCCTGCCCCGTTGGGCCCCAGAAACCCGGTGACCAGTCCGGCCTCGATGGAACACGTGAGGTCGTCGACGGCGCGGGTCCGGCCGAACACCTTGGTCAGTCCGGCCAGTTCGATCATCGGCCCACTATTTCAGCTCACCTGCGCCACAACCAGGTCCGCCACGGCGCGCATCCCGGCCGCGTTCGGATGCAACGGCGCCGGGCGACCGGGAAGCGGCAGCCCGAACCTCGTCGTCCACGGATCCGCCGACCACGCGTGGTGGGTTCGGCTGGCTTCGGCGACGCGCACCACCTCGCACCCCGTGGCCGCGGCCGCCTCGGCGGTCGCTTGCTCGAGCCCTTCGGCGAGACGGCGCCCCGTCGCGGCGTCGACGTCCGACAGCGGCGGCGCAGGGATACCCGCCGGCGGCAACAGCGTCAGATAGTCGACGAAGCACACCCGCGCCTGCGGACAGCGCCCACGCACCTGCCGTCCGACGTCCTCGAGCGCCGACCCGATCCCGGCGAGCGCCGCCTCGCGCGCATCCCGATCCACCAGCGCACCCAGCCGCGGCACGGCCCGCAGAACCCTTGGCAGCCCGGCGACCATCAGCATCGGCACATAGCCGATGTCGTTGCCGCCGATCGTGATCGTGACGAGTTCCTCGGTGCCGTCGAGCGCCGAAATCTGGGGCGCGGCACCGGGTTGCGGCGACGTCAGGATGTTGGCGGTGGTGGCACCGGAGTACGTCACGTCGACGAGGTCAAGGCCCAGCCGAGCGGCGACGAGGTGCGCGTAGTTCCGTTGTGAACGGCCGGCCCGCAACGGTGAACCCTTGACCCGAGGCCGAATGCCCGGGCCCGCGGCCATCGAACTGCCCAGCGCCACATAGCGGCTCATAGAGCGGGACTGGAAGCCTGCGCCCAGAACCGTTTGGGGATGCGGCCGGCCCGCCGGGCCAGCCGGCCCGCCGTCACGGCGGCGGCCATCGCCGCGGCCATCGTCGGCGGGTCCGCGGCACGCGTGACGGCAGTCGCCAAAAGTACAGCGTCACAACCTAATTCCATCGCCATCGCGGCGTCGCTGGCGGTGCCGATCCCGGCGTCGAGCACCACCGGCACCGAGGCGGCATCGACGATCATCTCGATGTTGTGGGGGTTGGCGATACCCAACCCGGTGCCGATCGGCGAACCCAGCGGCATCACCGCCGCACACCCGGTGTCCTCCAGCCGTCGCGCCAGCACCGGATCGTCGTTGGTGTAGGGCAGCACGGTGAAACCGTCATCCACCAATTGTTCTGCGGCCCTGACGAGTTCGACCGCGTCGGGAAGCAGCGTACGCTCGTCGGCGATGACCTCCAGTTTCACCCAGTCGGTGTGCAGCGCCTCACGCGCCAGCTGCGCGGTCATCACCGCCTCGGCCGCCCCGCGACAACCGGCGGTGTTGGGCAACGGTGTGATACCGAGCCGGCCGAGCAGGTCGAGCAGTCCGGTGCCGCCCTCGGCGTCCACCCGCCGCATCGCGACCGTCGTCAACTCGGTGCCGGAGGCGATCAGCGCCTCCTCGAGCACCGCCAGATTGGCCGCACCACCGGTGCCCATGATCAGCCGGGACCCGAACTCCCGACCGGCGATGGTCAGCTTCCCGGAATCAGCCACCCTGCACCGCCGTCACCACCTCCACGCGGGACCCGTCGGCCAGCGCGGTGTGCCATTCGGACTTCGGCAGCACCGACCAGTCCACCGCGACGGCGATGCCCTTCTCCGGGAAGCCCATCTGCTCCAGCAACCCGGCGACGGTGATCGCCGAATCGACTTCCACCGCTTTGTCGTTGACGGTGACCTTCATCGACCTACTCCAACCGTGACATCGAGCTCGGCCGCGATCCGCTGCGCAGTCCACGGCGCGAGCAGGAAACCATTTCTTCCATGACCCGCAGCCACCAGTGTGCGCTCGTCGAGCCGTTCGACGACCGGCAACCCGTCCGGGGTCATCGGCCGCAGCCCGGCTGCGCACTCGGCAAGTTCGTATTCCCCCAGCGCAGGCATCACCGCGCACGCGTCGTCGAGCAGTTCGCGCACACCGGTGACGGCGGGCGCGGTGTCACGGCCGTGTTCGTACTGGGTGGCGCCGACGACCACCCCGTCGGCGCGCGGCACCAGGTACACCTGCCTGCCGTGCACCCTGGCGCGGATCACGCGCTGCGGTACCGGCATACATCCGCGGCGCCACCGCAGCCGCAGCACCTCACCTTTGACCGGACGGATCGGCAGCCCGGGCCACAAGGTCGGCGCATCGATCCCGTTGGCGATCACCACCGTGTCCGCGTCGACCTCGGCGAGATCAGACACCGCGGACGCCCACTGCACGCCGAGCCGTTCACACAGTGCGGCCAGCGCGTCGACGACCGCGCGATTGTCAACGGCAAGTTCGGTTTCGGCTCGGAAGCCGTGCCGGATGCCCTGCGCGAGCAGCGGTTCGATGTCGCGTGCGCTCGACGTCATCGTCACCGGATGTCCCTGGGCGGCCAGCCACTCACCGACAGTCTTGAGGTCCGCGGCGTCGGCGCGGTCGACCGCGACCACCAGCGACTCCCGCGCGGTGACCACCTCGGCGGGCAGACCGTCGAGGAAGCCGCTGTGCCACAGCCGCAGCGACTCCAGCCCGATCCCGAGCAGCTTCTCCTCGCCCGGCCAGCCCTCGCTGTGCGGGGCGAGCATGCCGCCGGCCACCCACGACGCGCCGCGGACGTCGCTGCGGTGCACCCGCACCGACCACCCGTCCAGAAGCGCGCGGCGCGCGACCGCGAGCCCGATGACGCCGCCGCCGATGACGGCCAGCGTGCCGTTCGTCGCCGCGATGTTCCCTGAGTCCACGATCCCTCCCTTCGCCGGCATGACCCGGATCAGGTGTGACGGTAAGGGCGGCGCGCCCACTCTCAGCCCCCGTCCCGGGACTCCCGTGTCGAGTCCCCACCGTAGTCGCTAGCGTCGCGGTGTGCACAAACCTCGGGAACGCCTGGCTTCGGCATCGCTGTATCTGTGCACCGATGCCCGCCGCGAGCGCGGTGACCTCGCCGAATTCGCCGACGCGGCACTGGCCGGCGGGGTCGACATCATCCAGCTGCGCGACAAGGGCTCACCGGGTGAGCAGCGGTTCGGGCCGCTGGAGGCCCGCCAGGAACTCGAGGCGCTCGAGGTGCTCGGCGACGCCGCGCGACGGCACGGGGCGCTGCTGGCGGTCAACGACCGCGCCGACATCGCGCGGGCCGCGGGCGCCGACGTGCTGCACCTCGGCCAGGACGACCTGCCGCTTCGTGTTGCGCGCGACATCGTCGGCGCCGACACGGTGATCGGCCGGTCCACCCACGACGTCGAGCAGGTGCACGCCGCGATCGACGAAGCCGTCGACTACTTCTGCGTCGGGCCGTGCTGGCCCACCCCGACCAAACCGGGCCGCCCGGCTCCCGGCCTCGACCTGGTCCGGCACACCGCCGAGCAGCGCACCGACAAGCCGTGGTTCGCGATCGGCGGGATCGACGCGCAGCGGCTCGGTGAAGTGCTGGCGGCCGGTGCGCGCCGCGTCGTGGTGGTACGCGCGATCACCGCCGCCGACGACCCGCGCGCGGCCGCCGAGCACCTCAGGGGCGCCCTCACGGCTCGCGGTTGACCAGCAGCGGGATCGCCGCGGACTCCTGCCGCAGCAGCTGCCAGCTCGCGGCGAAGCCGGGGTGCAGCGGCAGGTCGGCGACCTCGTCGACCGACACCCACCGCAACTCGGCGCTCTCCCGGTTCGGCACGGTCGCCAGCATCTCCGGTGCGTCGGCGATCACGGTCGTGTAGCTCCAGCGGGCGCCGTCGGAGGCGACGACCTCCTTGGTGACCACGACCTTGCGGACCGTCACCAGGTCCTGGGCCAGCCCGGCCTCCTCGTGGGCCTCGCGGATCGCGGCCTCCTCGGCGGTCTCGTGGCTGTCGCGGGCGCCGCCCGGCAAACCCCAGGTCCCGCCCTGATGGCTCCACGCCGCCCGGTGCTGCAGCAGCACCGCGGGAGAACCGTCGCGGTCCGGTGCCCGCAACATCAGACCCGCCGCGCCGAACCGACCCCAGAAAGCCTGACGGCTGTCCGACACCACCCAGCCGTCACCATCGCCACGCACGCGTCAAGAATAGGGCCGCCCGCGCTGCCGGAAGCTCTTAGACTTCTTTCATAGAGTGAGAGCGGTCGAAACGACGAGCCGGAAAGCGATGCTGATGAGGTCCGCGCACACGTGACTGTGGAGTTGGCGCACCCGTCGACGGAACCGCTCGCATCGCGGTCACCGACCACCCCGTCGCACCCGCGTTGGTGGTTTCTGTGGACCACGCCCGGGCGGATCCTGACCATCGGGGTGGTGCTCTCGGCGCTGGTGATCGCCAGCGCGTTCGCCACCTCCACCACGATCAACGACCGTCAGCGGGCGCTGACCACGGTGCTCAACCACACCGAACCACTGGCGTTCGCCGCCGGTCAGCTGTACACGACGCTGTCGGTGGCCGACGCCGCCGCGGCGACGGCGTTCATCGCCGGCGCCGAACCCCGCGACGTGCGGCAGCGCTACGAACAGGCGATCACCGACGCGTCGGTGGCGGTCACCCGGGCCTCCAGCGGGCTGACCGACGAGGACCTCGTCCAGTTGCTCGGTCGGGTCAACGCGCAGCTGTCGGTGTACACCGGGCTCGTCGAGACCGCGCGCACCAACAACCGGTCCGGCAACCCGGTCGGGTCGTCGTACCTGTCGGAGGCGTCGGCGCTGATGCAGAGCCAGATCCTGCCGGGCGCGCAGCGGCTCTACGAGCTGACGTCGGACCGGGTGGACGCCGAGACCACCGCCTCCACCCGCATCCCCGGCCCGGTGATCCTGGTGGTGCTGGCGACGCTGCTGTTCGGGGCGTTCGCCAACCGCTGGTTGGCGCGGCGCACCCGTCGGCGCATCAACATCGGCTTCGTCGCCGGCGGGCTGGCGGTGCTGATCATGCTGATCTGGGTCGGGACGGCGCTGGTGATCTCGACGGCCGACAGCCGCAGCGCCAAGGGCACCGCCGCCGAATCGCTGAAGACGGTCACCAACCTGGCGATCACCGCGCAGCAGGCCCGCGCCGACGAGACACTGTCGCTGATCCGGCGCGGCGACGAGACAGTCCGCAAACAGTCCTACTACGAGCGCATCGACATGATGCAGGAGCAGCTGTCGGCGTACCTGGCCCGCGAAGACGCGATCGACAAGACCGATCTGGCCAACGTCGAGGAACTATTGCAGCGTTGGCGGGCGGCCGATGACCGGATCAACGCCTACATCAGCGTCGGCAACTACCAGGCCGCCACGCAGGTCGCGCTGGGCACCGGCGACGACGATTCGACGCCGGCGTTCAACAAGCTCGACGAGGCGCTGTCCAAGGGGATACAGGAGAGCCGCACCCAGCTGCGCAACGACATCGTCAACGCGCACCGGGTGCTGTCGGGGGCGACGGTGGGCGCCGCGGTGCTCAGCGTGGTGGCGGCGATCGCGGTGGCGCTGGGGTTGTGGCCACGATTGAGCGAGTACAGGTGATGAGCGTGTTGAGGGCGCTGGCGATGTGCTTGGCCGCGGGCCTGGTGCTGACCGGCTGCTCGCAGGTGGCGTCGACGACGTCGTTGCCGGGTGTCACGCTGGCGCCGCCCGCGCCGGCCGGGATGGAGGAGATCGCACCGGAACCGGTCCGCGTCCCCGAAGGCGGCGAGGACTGCGACCGCACCCAGAGCCTGCGCCCGTTCCCCACCAAGGCGCAGGCCGACGAGGCGGTGGAGAACATCCGGACCCGCGGCCGGTTGATCGTCGGGCTGGACATCGGCAGCAACCTGTTCTCGTTCCGCGATCCGATCACCGGTCAGATCACCGGGTTCGACGTCGACATCGCCGGTGAGATCGCGCGCGACATCTTCGGCACCCCGTCGCAGGTCGAGTACCGGATCATGTCTTCGGCCGACCGCATCGAGGCGTTGCAGAACAACCAGGTCGACGTCGTCGTCAAGACCATGACCATCACGTGTGAACGCAAGAAGCACGTCGGCTTCTCCACGGTGTACCTGACCGCGAACCAGCGCATCCTGGCCCAGCGCGACTCGACGATCCGGCAGCCCTCGGACCTGTCGGGCCGGCGGGTGTGTGTCGCCAAGGGCACCACGTCGCTGCAGCGGATCCAGCAGATCACCCCGCCGCCGATCATCGTCGGCGTGGTCACCTGGGCCGACTGCCTGGTGGCGTTGCAGCAGCTCCAGGTCGAGGCGGTCAGCACCGACGACTCCATCCTGGCCGGGCTGGTGTCCCAGGATCCGTACCTGCACATCGTCGGGCCCAGCCTCAACCAGGAGCCCTACGGCATCGGGGTGAACCTGCAGAACACCGGCCTGGTCCGGTTCGTCAACGGCACGCTCGAACGGATCCGCCGCGACGGGACGTGGAACACGTTGTACCGCAAGTGGCTCACGGTGCTCGGCCCCGCGCCCGCACCACCTGTCGCGAGGTACTCGGACTGATGACCCAGGACGACTTCCACGAGGAGGGGCCGGGCACGCAGCCCGCCAGCTTCGACGACATGGGCATGGACTCGGTCTCGACCGTGCGCCCGATGGCGACCCAAGCGGTGTTCCGTCCGCATTTCGACGACGATGACGACGGCATGTCGGCCGGCACCGGCGACACCGAACCGCAGGACCACTCCACGACGACGCGGGCGTTGTCGCGCACCCGGCGCCTCGGCGGCGGCCTGGTGGAGATCCCACGCGTGCCCGCGAAGGATCCGCTCGAGGCGTTGATGACGAATCCCGTTGTCGCCGAGTCGAAGCGGTTCTGCTGGAACTGCGGCCGCCCGGTGGGCCGCTCACACGGTGCGACCCCGGCCCGCTCCGAAGGCGAATGCCCGCACTGCGGCAGCTTCTACTCCTTTCTGCCGCAACTGAATCCGGGCGACATGGTCGCCGACCAGTACGAGATCAAGGGCTGTATCGCCCACGGCGGGCTGGGCTGGGTCTATCTGGCGTTCGACCACAACGTCAACGAGCGTCCGGTGGTACTCAAGGGTCTGGTGCATTCCGGGGACGCCGAGGCGCAGAAGATCGCGATG
The DNA here is from genome assembly GCF_001722335.1 of Mycolicibacterium flavescens. Lineage (GTDB taxonomy): Bacteria > Actinomycetota > Actinomycetes > Mycobacteriales > Mycobacteriaceae > Mycobacterium > Mycobacterium flavescens. Next base: position 12,641 of record NZ_MIHA01000013.1, on the reverse strand, counting down.
GCCGAACGCCAGTTCCTGGCCGAGGTCACCCATCCGGGGATCGTGAAGATCTACAACTTCGTCGAGCACGCCGACAAGCACGGCAACCCGGTCGGCTACATCGTGATGGAGTACGTCGGCGGAACGTCGCTCAAACAGGCCAAGGGCGAGAAGCTCCCGGTGGCCCAGGCGATCGGCTACATGCTCGAGATCCTGCCCGCCCTGGGCTATCTGCACTCGATCGGGTTGACCTACAACGACCTCAAACCCGAGAACATCATGATCACCGAGGAGCAGCTCAAGCTCATCGACCTCGGCGCGGTGTCGACCATCAACTCGTTCGGCTACCTCTACGGGACTCCCGGCTACCAGGCTCCCGAGATCGTGCGCACCGGACCGACCGTCGCGACCGACATCTACACCGTCGGGCGCACTCTGGCCGCGCTGACCCTCAAACTGCGCACCCGCAAGGGCCGCTACGTCGACGGCCTGCCCGAAGACGACCCGGTTCTGGTCGAGTACGACTCGTTCGCCCGGGTGCTGCGGCGCGCGATCGACCCCGATCCCCGGCGCCGGTTCGCCGGCTCCGACGAGATGTCCGGGCAGCTGCTCGGGGTGCTGCGCGAAGTCGTCGCCAAGGACACCGGTTCACCGAAACCCGGTCTGTCGACGGTCTTCTCACCCACCCGCTCGACGTTCGGCATCGACCTGCTGGTCGCGCACACCGACGTCTACCTCGACGGCCAGGTGCACTCCGAACGGCTGACCGCGCAGGAGATCGTCAAGGCGCTGCCGGTCCCACTGGTCGACCCCACCGATGTCGGCGCGCCCGTGTTGTCGGCCAGCGTGGTGAGCCAACCGGTGCAGACGCTCGACCAGTTGCGGGCGGCGCGGCACGGCGCGCTGGACTCCGAGGGCATCGACCTGTCGGATTCGGTCGAACTGCCGCTGATGGAGGTGCGCGCACTGCTGGACCTCGGAGATGTCGCCAAGGCCAGCCGCAAGCTCGACGACCTCGCCGAGCGGGTGGGCTGGACCTGGCGGGTCATCTGGTTCAAGGCCGTCTCCGAACTGCTGACCGCCGACTACGACTCGGCGACAAAGCATTTCACCGAGGTGCTCGACACCATGCCCGGCGAGCTGGCCCCGAAGCTGGCGCTGGCGGCCACCGCCGAACTGGCCGGGACCTCCGACGCCGGCAAGTTCTACAACACCGTGTGGTCCACCGACAACGGCGTGATCTCGGCCGGGTTCGGGCTGGCCCGCGCCCAGTCGGCGGCCGGGGAGCGAGACGCCGCGGTCAAGACGCTCGACAAGGTGCCCGCGATGTCACGGCACTTCACCACCGCCCGGCTCACCAGCGCCGTCACGCTGCTGTCCGGGCGCAGCGCCAGCGAGATCACCGAACAACAGATCCGCGACGCCGCCCGCCGGGTGGAGGCGCTGCCCGACACCGAACCGCGGGTTCTGCAGATCCGCGCGCTGGTGCTGGGCACCGCGATGGACTGGCTGGCCGACAACACCGCCAGCACCAACCACATCCTGGGTTTCCCGTTCACCGAGCACGGGCTGCAACTCGGGGTGGAGGCCTCGCTGCGGGCACTGGCGCGGGTGGCGCCCACCCAGGCGCACCGCTACGCGCTGGTCGACCTCGCCAACAGCGTGCGGCCGACGAGCACGTTCTGAGGCTTCAGGCCACGCTCGACGAGGCGATGTCGGCGCTCAACGGCGCAATGGCCGCGAGGATCTCGGCGGTGGTGTCGGCGGGCACCCCGGCCGCGTCGACGCTGGCGGCCAGGTGCCCGGCGACCAGGTTGAAGTGGTGCACGGTGATGCCGCGGCCCTGATGCACCTGGCGCATCGGAGCGCCGGTGTACGGGTCGGGGCCGCCGAGCGCGGCGGCGAAGAACTCGACCTGCCTGCCCTTGAGTCGCGGCATGTGGGTGCCGGTGAAGAAGCCGCTCAACTGGTCGTCGGCGAGTACGCGGCGGTAGAAGTCGTCGACCACCACCTCGAGGGCCTCGTGGCCACCGATCCGCTCGTAGATGCTCGACATCTGACCTTCCTCCCGCTCGGCTGCACCCCAGTGAAGGCCACCCCGGTTGCCTCGCCGTTTCGCGCGGTTGCCGACCGGCAAATTCGTCCTCACCACGGACACCGGCGGCCTGTGAGCTTGAACCGGGCCTACGGAATCCGCAGCGAGAACCAGCAAACCAGCGTTCTGAGGACCTTCGTTACAGCGTCCGCCCATGTCGTCACACGGATAGTCAAGCCGCGGATTTCGTAGTAATCTGCGTCACAGGTTGAGGTCACAGCCGACTGCAGACGTCATCGATGTAGGGCTGAACCCAGAGGACACGGGCCGCCCTGACGACATCCGCGGGATCAAAAGCGTCTCAACGAGCAGGGAGTGCGCCGTGACTGCGATAGGCACATGCCGGGTGTTCCGTCCCGACCCCAGCACGTTCGATCAGTGCGAGCGTCATCACCGAGGCACCTTCTCCGCGACCCACGCGCAAAACTGGACGGTGGTCGTCACCGTCGACGGCGAAGTCGACGCCGCCAACAGCCGAGCCCTCGCGACGTACGTGGAAGGGCAGGTCGCCGGGGCGCGCCGGCTGGTGATCGATCTGCGGTTGGTCGACTTCTTCGGCACAACCGGTTTCGCCGCCCTGCACTACATCAACGTGATCTGCTCGCGCAACGGCATCGACTGGCAGGTGCGCTGCGGCAGGCAGGTCCGCCGGCTGCTGGCCATCTGCGACCCCGCATGCACCCTGCCGCTGGAGAAGACCCGCTCACTGCTCGATGAGATCGACACAGGCGCGGGCGATCGCCAACTCCTCATCAGTGGGAACAACTAGCACCGTCGTCGGCGACGTCTCCGCCGAGATCCGCCGGATCGTGCCGTTCGGTTCCGCGTTGAGCTGTTCGTCGAGTTCGATTCCCAGCGGTGCCATTCCGCTCAACGCATCCCGCCGCACCGCGGCGTCGTTCTCCCCCACGCCCGCGGTGAACACGATCACGTCGGCGCCGCCCAGCACTGCGAGGTAGGCGCCGATGTACTTGCGCAGCCGGTGGATGTACACGTCGTAGGCCTGACACGCCTTCGCATCACCGGCGTCGATGCGCTGGTGCAGGACGCGGAAATCGATCTCGCCGCCCAGACCGCGCACACCGGAGTTGCGGTTGAGCATGTTCTCGATGTCCTCGACGCTCATTCCCGCGGTGCGCCACAGATACACCAGCACTCCAGGGTCGATGTCGCCGGAGCGGGTGCCCATCACCAGGCCTTCCATCGGAGTCAGCCCCATCGACGTGTCCACCGGGCGTCCGCCGACGATCGCCGATGCCGACGCGCCGTTGCCCAGGTGCAGCACGATCTGACGCAGCGAGTCCAGTGGGGCGCCGAGGAATTCGGCTGCCTGTTGGCTGACGTACTCGTGCGACGTGCCGTGAAATCCGTACCGGCGCACGTCCCACCGCTCGGCCACGTCGCGGTCGATCGCATACATCGCCGCTGCGGGCGGCAGGTCGTGAAAGAACGCGGTGTCGAAGACCGCGATGTGCGGCAGCTGCGGCAGCGCCCGGCGTGCCACCTCGATTCCCTGCAGCGCCGGCGGATTGTGCAGCGGCGCAAGCGGTGACAGCTGCTCGATCTTGGCGACCAGCGCGTCGTCGACGAGGGTGGGCGCGAAGATGTCGGGACCGCCGTGCACCACCCGGTGACCGACGGCGACCAGGTTCGCCATGTCGTCGGCCAGGCGCTCGAACACCACCTGCAGCGCGGCCGCGTAGTCGGCGACCTCGCTGTCACCGATCCGCTCGACGATCCCGTCGGACCTGGTGTTCCCCGAGTCCGCCTCCACCACCGCGTATTTGAGCGACGAGGAGCCGGAGTTGAGTACCAGCACGTTCCGGTTCACAGGCTCTGCGCCTGGATCGCGGTGATGGCGACCGTGTTCACGATGTCTTCGACCAGCGCGCCGCGGGACAGGTCGTTGACCGGCTTGTTCAGGCCCTGCAGCACCGGACCGATCGCGATGGCACCCGCACTGCGCTGGACGGCCTTGTAGGTGTTGTTGCCGGTGTTGAGGTCCGGGAAGATCAGCACCGTCGCCCGTCCGGCCACCTTCGAGTCGGGCATCTTCGATTTCGCCACCGACGGTTCCACCGCGGCGTCGTACTGGATGGGTCCGTCGACGAGCAGGTCGGGTTCGCGGTGGCGCACCAGATTCGTTGCGGTGCGGACCTTGTCGACGTCCGCGCCGGTGCCGCTGGTGCCCGTCGAGTAGGACAGCATCGCAACCCGCGGTTCGATGCCGAAGCGGGCGGCGGTGTGGGCCGAGGAGACCGCGATGTCGGCGAGTTGTTCTGCGGTCGGGTCCGGCACGATCGCGCAGTCACCGTAGGCGAGCACCCGGTCGGCGAGGCACATCAGGAAGATGCTCGACACCGTGGACACGCCGGCCGTCGTGCGGATGATCTCGAAGGCGGGCCGCACGGTGTGCGCGGTGGTGTGCCTGGCGCCCGAGACCATCCCGTCGACCATGCCGTTGTGCACCAGCATGGTGCCGAAATACGAGACGTCGTGGATGATCTCGCGGGCCTGTTCGACGGTGACGCCTTTGTGCTTGCGCATCTCGGCGTACTGTTCGGCGAACTTGTCGCACAGCTCGCTGGTCTTCGGGTCGATCACCACAGCGCTGGCCAGGTCGGCGCCGAGTTCTGCTGCGCGGGCGCGAATCTGGGCTTCGTCGCCGAGGATGGTCAGGTCCGCGACACCGCGTTGCAGGAGCCGGCCCGCCGCGGTCAGAATGCGGTCGTCCTCACCTTCGGGAAGCACGATGCGCTTGCGGTCCGAGCGGGCCCAGTCCAGCAACTGGTAGGTGAACATCTGCGGGGTCACCACGGTGGGGATCGGGATCGACAAGCGGGACAACAGGTCCGCGGTGTCGACGTGGGTGTCCATCAGCGACAGCGCGGTGTCGATCTTGCGTACCGACGTCGACGTCACCCGTCCGCGGGCCGCGGCCACCCGGCTCGCGGTCTCGAACGTGCCGAACGGTGTCGTGATGATCGGCACCCGCAGTCCCAGCCCGGCGACCAGCGTCGCGATCGCCGGGTGCAGCTCAAGACCACCGTTGAGGATCAGGCACGACAGCGACGGAAACCCCTCGGCGACATGGGCGCTGAGCACCGCCAGCACCACGTCGGAGCGGTCGCCGGCGGTGATCACCGCGACTCCCTCGGTGAGCCGCTCGAGCACGTGCTCGGCCGTCATCCCGGCGACCAGGACGTGCATCGCCTCGCGCGTCAGCAGGATGTCGTCCCCACCGATCACCGTGCCCTCGACGGCCTGCTGCAGTTCGGTGACCGACGGCGCGACCAGCAGCGGCTCCTCGGGCAGCGCGTAGCAGGTGGGGCCGAAGCCTTTCAGGGCGTCGACGACCGCGCTCAGCGCGGCCGGGTCGCACCGGTTGGCGACCACCGCCGCGGTGTGGGCGTGCTGGGCGGCGATCTCGCCGAGACAGATGTCCACGATGTGGGCGACCTGGTCGGGGCTGCGGTCCTTGGCCTTGACGGCCAGCACGACCGGTGCGCCGAGGTTGGCGGCGATGCGGGCGTTGGTCGACAGTTCCGACGGCGCGGCGACGTCGGTGTAGTCGCTGCCGACGATCAGCACCGCGTCGCACTTCTCGGCCATCCGGTGGTAGCGGTCGACGATCTCGCCGAGCGCGCCGTCGGGGTCGTCGTGCAGCTGTTCGTAGCCGACGCCCACGCAGTCCTCGTACGGCAACCCGGCGGTGCTCTGCCCGAGCAGCAACTCGAGGATGTAGTCACGGTCCTCACCGAGCCGGGTGATGGGACGGAAGACGCCGACGCTGGCGACGGTGGCGGTCAGCCGGTGCATCAGGCCCAGTGCGATCGTCGATTTGCCGGTGTCGCCCTCGGGTGATGCGACGTAGATCGCGAACGCCCCGTCACGCGACGACCACGAACCGTTCTTGGGCGTCTCCGACACGCGTCCCAGACTGCCAAAGTCTCACCGCTCGCGCATCAGCGGATCCCGGAACGGCTCGGTGAGCTCGGCGAGGTGGTCGAGGAACGCCAGCGCGGCGTCGCGGTCGGCCCCGGCGGCGCGGAAGAAGACGCATTCGTCCACGCCGCCGTCGGCGAGGACCGCGATCTCGTCGGCGGTGAGCGGTGCGCTGGTCCTCGCGGTGTCGGCGGTGGGGTCGGTGAACCCGCGCCGGTCGGCGCCGATCAGCGTCACCGGGATGTTTCCGCGCCCGGCATCGTCGGCGCGGCGGCGCAGTTCGGCGACATCGGCGACCAACGACTCCGGCGGGCCGAGCAGGTTCGGCGCCCAGCCGTCGCCGTACTCGAGCACCCGGTCGAACACCGTCGGCCCGTTACCGCCGATCAGCACCGGCAGGTGCGGCTTCTGCGCGGGTTTGGGCCACGAGTAGATCGGGTCGAAGTCGACGAAATCACCGTGGAACTCGGCGCGCTCCTGCGTCCAGATCTGCTTGAGCGCCAGCACCCGCTCCCGCATCAACGCCATCCGGGTTCTCGGGTCGGTGCCGTGGTTGGCCATCTCCTCGCGCAACCAGCCCGCGCCGACGCCGAGCCGCATGCGGCCGCCGGAGAGGACGTCGAGCGAGGCGGCTTCCTTGGCCAGCGTGATCGGGTCGCGCTGGACGATCAGCGCGATACCGGTGCCCAGCGAAAGCCGCTCGGTCGCGGCGGCCGCGGCGGCCAGCGCGACTAACGGGTCCAGCGACCGCAGGTAGTCGTGCGGCGGCATGTCGGTGTCCGGCGGTGGCGGCGCCGCGACCGGGTAGTGCGTGTGCTCGCTGACGAACAGCGAGTCGAAGCCGCGCTCCTCCAGCGCGACGGCGAGTTCGTCGGGCCGCAGCCCCTCGTCGGTGGCGAACGTGCAGACCCCGAACCTCCGCGTCGACAAACATCCCCGTTTCGTCGTCGATCTCACCGGTAACGGCCACGCCGATATCGTCGGATTCGGCGACGACGGCATCTGGGTGGCTGGAAGTCGCGGTGACGGTACGTTCCAAGACCCGCTCTTTGCTCTCGCAGATTTTGGCCGTCATTCGAATCAAGACACGGTGGTAAGACGGGAGCGCATTCGCGATCATCGGCATCGAGACCGTATCAAGCATGTCTTTGTGCTAATGCTTGAGAACCGATGTTACGACCATTTATTGGGATTCGCGGATATCAGCGGTACTGACGCGGCGACCGGGCAGCCTACCACAGCCGACGGCCTCAAAGGCACAGAATTCAATTGCTACGGCGGCGAACGATTCTTCGTGCAAAAAGGCGCTCCGGACATCACGGTCCCACCGGGTCACGATTTCTTAGCCGTACTGGAACAGCTGTGCGGCCAGTATGTTGCCTTCACGCCGGACGGTCCGTACCCCGAGGTCAACAACACAGGCTTTCTCTCGCAGCTCACCAAGGTTGAGGGCGGGTTCTTCCATGACCGGGGTCAGGAGATCATGCGATGCTTCAGCCCTGACCAGGTGCCGATTCTGACTACGCTGGCTCGAGAGTTCGCTGTCTGCGATCGTTGGTTCTGTTCGATGCCCGGATCGACCGAGCCGAACCGAATGTTCCTCAGTGCCGCGACGAGCGGAAATTTCGACGACTCTCCGACGAAATGGGAGATAGTAGAAGCAAGTACGAATCACTTCGGGGGATTCGAATTCGAGGGCGGAACGATTTTCAAGTTGCTCGATGAAGCCGACATCAAGTGGCGGATCTACGCCGGCGATCACTTTCCCGTTGTTGGAGAGCTGGATGGGATCAGTAACACGTTCGATGTGCGCGACTTTGAGGACTTCGCTGGAGATCTCCAGGATCCGACTTTCGATGCTGCATTCATTCACCTCGAACCGGATTACTTTGGTGGCCTTCTGAATACGGGAGATTTCACGAAAGGCAACTCTCAGCATCCACTGGGCGGAGTTGCGGCGGGTGAGCGTCTGATCAAAGCGACCTACGAGGCCATCCGCAGGTCACCTCATTGGCAAAACAGCATGCTGATCGTCACCTACGACGAACATGGCGGATTCTATGATCACGTGGCCCCTGAGGGGGCTACGCCCACTGGCTCGAGCGGTCGGACTCACGGATTCAAGTTCGACCAATTAGGACCCCGCGTTCCCGCCGTCGTTGTCTCCCCGTGGATTCCCCGAAATACCGTTGAGCATCGCCTGATGGAACACACGTCAGTCATCGCAACACTGATGGATCTCTTCGACCTGCCGCCGTTGCGACACGCGCGCGAGCCCGGCTGTGGATTGGCACATTTGGCGAATCTGCCGCAACCAAGAACCGACCGCCGATGAGACTTCCCGATGTCGTTGTCAGCAATCTGCCAGCAGGACAGATGCCTCGGATAGCGCCGAACCAGCCGGTGTCTGAGGACGACAGCCTCATCGCGACTGCTGTAAGGGTCGCAGCAATAGAGGAAATGGCTCTCGAACCGGCGCGGCGATCCGAGGTCGTTTCGCGGGTCGCCGGTGTACGAACCAGCGCAGACGCCGTTGCCTTCCTCAGGGAGGTGGAAGAAAAGATGGAGTCAGCGAGGGTCCTTCATGGTTGACAGGAGACGGCGGTCCCGCCAGCACAGGCAGGCGCAAGCATCGCCGTGATGCTGTTCGGCTAGAAGCGCCCGTCCAGCGAGTTTCAGCCGCTTGATGCCGGCACCGCCTTCTCGTTGTAGCCGCGCTTGCCCCACGGCGGCTTCTCGAAGGTGATGCTGCGCAGATAATCGGCCGTGACGGCGCCGTCGCTCATGGCGTCAGAGTAGTGCCCGAGTTATCCACAGGGCGTGTCCGTGGCCATGAAAAAGTCCCCACTGGTGGCCAAGTGGAGGTCCCCAATGGTGGCCAGATAAAAGTTTCCACCCCGTGTTCGTCGTGTCGATCAGGAACTGCGGGCCCCGATGGTGACGGTGAAGGTGCCAACCAGTCATCGTCACCATCGGGGAGTTCCATTGAAGTCTGCGAAGGACCGCATGGACATCATTTCTGCCTATCACGAACTCGGGTCGTACCGAGCCGCCGCCGACGAGTGCGGCACCACCCACAAGACCGTCAAACGGATCGTGGACAAGTTCGAAGCCGACCAGGCCGGGGTGCCGCCGCCACCTCGTGTCGAGCGCGAACACAATTATGACGCGGTCGCCGAGTTGGTCGCGGCGCGAGTGGAGAAATCGCATGCCCGGATCTCGGCGAAGCGACTCCTGCCGATTGCCCAGACCGCGGGATATTAGGGCTCGGACCGCAATTTTCGTCGCCTGGTCGCCGAGGCGAAGAAGCGGTGGCGCAGTACCCATCACCGGGGACGCCGCCCCGCGGTGTGGACCCCGGGTGAGTACCTGGTCATCGACTGGGCCACCGTGGGTGGGCTGCACCTGTTCTGCGCAGTGCTGGCCCATTCACGGTGGCGCTTCGCAGCATTCGCTATCGACGAGAAGGCCACCACCACAATGGCGTTGATCGCTGAAGCGTTGGCCGCGATCGGCGGGGTGCCGCACAAGGTGCTCGCCGACCGGATGGGCTGCCTCAAGGCCGGGGTAGTCGCCAACCTGGTGGTCCCCACCCCCGGACTACGTCCGGTTCGCGACCCACTACGGGTTCGCACCAGACTTCTGCCACGCCGCCGATCCCGAATCCAAAGGCATCGTGGAGAACCTGGCCGGCTACGCCCAACGCGACCTGCTGTGCCGTTGTTCACCGAAGCCGAGATCGCGGGGCGGTCGGTGAGCGTGCACGAGGCCAACGCCGCCGCGCGTCAGTGGTGTGTCGAGGTCAACGCGCGGGTGCACTCGGAGATCTGCGCGGTTCCCGAGCAGCGACTGCTCGCAGAGCGAGAGGTGCTCAGGCCGTTGCCGTCTCTGCGTCTGCAGATCGGTCCGCCGCCGGTGACCCGCAAGGTGGATCGACTCTCGTGTGTGCGGTTCGCCTCAGCCCGCTACTCGGTACCGACCCGCCTGATCGGGTCGACCGTCATCTTGGTTCAACGCGACGGCCAACTGCTCATCGTCGAACAGTCCTGCGGTGAGGTGGTCGCTGAACACGACCTGGCGATGCCAGGAACCTCCTCGGTCCTCGATGAGCACTACGAACGCCCACGGCAGGCACCCAGCCGCCAACCGCGCCCCAGAACTACTGCTGAGAAACAGTTCTGCGCCCTGAGCGATAGCGCCGAGAAATTCCTCATCGGGGCCGCCGCAATCGGTAACAGCCGATTGCCCGCCGAACTGGACCTGCTGCTGGCCTTGGGTGCCGCTCACGGCACCGACGCCCTGGTTGCGGCGTTGAATCGGGCGGTGGCGTTCAAACGGTTCCGCGCCGCCGATGTGCGGTCCATCTTGGCCGCCGGGGCCGGTGCTCCGCAGCCACGTCCAGCCGGCGAGGCGTTGATCCTTGATCTGCCCGTCGCTCCGACCCGGTCGCTGGACGCCTACAAAGTCGGCCCGGTCGCCGAGAACGGGGTGACTCCATGACGACGTCGGCTACAGAATCGAAAACGAAACCGGTGCCACCACAGTCAGTACCGGTACTGGCAGCCGATCTCGATGCCGGGCTGCGTCGACTCAAACTCGCCGCGATCCGGCGCACGGCACCCGAAGTCCTGCTCACCGCGAAAACCCAGCGCTGGACCCCCGAGGAAGTGCTACGCACCCTCGTCGAGACAGAGCTCGCGGCCCGCGATGCCTCCAACATCGTCAACCGCCTCAAGGCTGCTGGGTTCCCGGTCACCAAGACCTTGGAGTCCTTCGACATCAAAGCATCCTCGATAAAGCCGAAGGTGTTCGACTACCTGTCGAGCCTGGAATGGATCCGCACTCAACAGAACCTGGCGATCATCGGACCCGCTGGGACTGGCAAGTCGCACACCCTGATCGGGCTCGGGATCGCCGCGATCCACGCCGGGCACAAAGTCCGCTACTTCACCGCCGCCGATCTCATCGAAACCCTCTACCGAGGGCTGGCCGACAACACCGTCGGCAAGAGCATCGAATCGCTGTTACGCGTCGACCTCATCATCCTCGACGAGCTGGGCTTCGCACCCCTGGATGACACCGGCACCCAACTGCTGTTCCGCCTGGTTGCCGGCGCCTACGAACGCCGGTCCCTGGCCATCGGTTCGCACTGGCCCTTCGAACAATGGGGTCGCTTCCTGCCCGAGCAGACCACCGCAGTCAGCATCCTCGACCGACTCCTGCACCACGCGACCGTCGTAATCACCGCCGGCGACTCCTACCGCATGAAAGACGCCAAACACCACAAGGAGGACACCTAACCAACCCATGAACTATCCGCACGGGGCGGGGACTTTTACCTGGCCACCAGTGGGGACATCAAACTGGCCATTGACAGGGCGGGCGGTCGGGCCCTGTGGAATGTCGGGCCGCAGGCATAGCGTGCGGTCATGACGAACTGGATCAACACGGTCAGCCGCGACCACGTCGAGCGCGGTGTTCGCGGCCGTTTCACTCAGGCCAACCACGGCAAGCCGCACATGCTGCGCAAGATGTCCCGGGGAGACTGGATTGTCTTCTACTCCCCGAAGACCGCCTATCCCGACGGGCAGCCGCTGCAGGCGTTCACCGCGATCGGTCAGGTCGCCGACGACGAGCCCTACCAGGCGGAGATGACGCCGGACTTTCTACCGTGGCGTCGCAACGTAGACTTCCTCGACTGTGTCGAGACGCCGATCCGGCCGCTGCTCGACGATCTCGACTTCATCGAGGACAAGTCCCGCTGGGGGTATAAATTCCGCTTCGGCGTCTTCCGGATCGATGACCACGACCTCGAGGTGATCCGCGCTGCGATGGTGCCGCAGGCGTGTGCGTCACTGATGCCCGCACCTCCGTCTCGCTGACCTGCTCCTCCGCCGGACCGGCAGCGCCTACGCTGGCGGGATGAGCAACACCGACCCCGCCCCCGCCGAAGTCGATTGCGTCACTTCGACGTTCGCGGGTGTCCTGCACCCACGCGAGGTCCCGCTGGGCGGTCCGCGGGCCATCCGGGTTCGGCGCACGCTTCCGCAACGGGAAACGGTCGCTGATCGGCGCGTGGTGCTTCGCCGATCACTACGGCCCGCAACACGTGCGCGGGGGCACGGGTATGGACGTGCCCCCGCACCCTCACACCGGGCTGCAGACGGTGAGCTGGCTGTTCAGCGGCGAGGTCGAACACCGTGACAGCGCCGGCGTGCACGCGATGGTGCGACCGGGTGAGCTGAACCTGATGACCGCGGGCGCGGGCATCTGCCACTCCGAGGTCTCCACGGCGTTGACGACCGTGCTGCACGGCGCGCAGCTGTGGGTCGCGCTGCCCGAGTCCGACCGCGACACCGGCCGTGACTTCGCGCACTACGCACCCGCCCCTGGGCACACCGGCGGCGTGACCACCAGGGTGTTCCTCGGCGAGCTCGACGGCCACCGCTCGCCCGTGCACACCTTCACCCCGCTGCTCGGGGCGCAGTTGGACCTCTAGGAGTCTGCTGAATTAATACGGTGTGCCGGGTCGGTTTGTTCTGGGTTTTTGGGGATGATTGATCGGTGCAGGGTCGCTCTGATGATCAGCGTGAATTGTTGGATGCCGAATCGGTTGCCGGGC
>NZ_MIHA01000012.1 GCF_001722335.1 Mycolicibacterium flavescens | reverse complement strand
ACACGCCGACCTCCAGTCCCCACTGGTGGTCCACGCCGACCACGCACACCAGCGGCAGGTTCTCCCGGACCGCGGTCTCGAGCTCGGCGATGTGGAACAGGAACGCCGAGTCACTGGTCAGCAGCATATGGGAGGCCACCCCGTTCGACGAACGCGCCGCGGTGTTCCTGCGGGCCGCCGACCTGCTGGCCGGACCGTGGCGGGAGAAGCTCTGCGCGGCAACGATGCTCGGCCAGTCCAAATCGGCGTATCAGGCCGAGATCGACGCCGCCTGCGAGCTGATCGACTTCTGGCGATTCAACGTCGCGTTCGCGCGCGGCATCCTGGCCCAGCAGCCGCGCAGTGTGCGCGGGGTGTGGAACCGCACCGACTACCGGCCGCTGGAGGGATTCGTCTACGCGGTCACGCCGTTCAACTTCACCGCGATCGCCGGGAACCTGCCGACCGCTCCGGCGTTGATGGGCAACACCGTGATCTGGAAGCCGTCGCCCACCCAGACATTCGCGGCGTACCTGACCATGCAGCTGCTCGAAGAGGCGGGCCTGCCGCCCGGTGTGATCAACCTGCTCACCGGCGACGGTGTCGCGGTCTCGGAAGTCGCGCTGGCGGATCCGCGGCTGGCCGGAATCCATTTCACCGGGTCGACCAAGACGTTCCAGTACCTCTGGCGGGAGGTCGGCGCGAACATCGAGCGCTACCACACCTATCCGCGCCTGGTCGGCGAGACCGGCGGCAAGGACTTCGTCGTCGCGCACGCCAGCGCCCAGCCCGACGTGCTGCGCACCGCGCTGATCCGCGGCGCATTCGACTACCAGGGCCAGAAGTGCTCGGCGGCCTCCCGCGCGTTCATCGCCCGGTCGGTGTGGCAGCAGATGGGCGACGACTTCCTCTCTGCCGCCGAGTCACTGACCTACGGCGACGTCGCCCATCTGTCCAACTTCGGCGGCGCGCTCATCGACGCCCGCGCGTTCGCCAAGAACGTCGACGCGATCGAACGCGCCAAGAACGCCAACGTCACAATCGCCGTCGGCGGCGAATACGACGACAGTGAGGGCTATTTCGTCCGTCCGACCGTCCTGCTGTCCGACGACCCCGGCGACGAGGCGTTCCGAACCGAGTACTTCGGGCCGATCCTGGCCGTGCACGTCTATCCCGACGACGAGTACGACCGCATCCTCGACACCGTCGACGCCGGCGCCGCGTACGGGCTGACCGGAGCGGTGATCGCCGACGACCGCGCGGCCGTGCTCACCGCCGAACGCCGGTTGCGTCACGCCGCCGGCAACTTCTACGTCAACGACAAGCCGACCGGGGCCGTCGTCGGACAGCAACCGTTCGGCGGATCGCGCGCCTCGGGTACCAACGACAAGGCCGGGTCGGCGCTGAACCTGCTGCGGTGGACGTCGGCGCGCTCGATCAAAGAGACCTTCGTGCCGGCCACCGACCACACCTACCCGCACATGGCGCGATGAGCGGGGTTTTCGCGCGGGTGGCCCGGCCGGTGATCCTGGCCGCGAGCCGGCGCGACGGTCTGCGCCGCGCCGCCGAGCGGCTGCCGCTGACCCGGGAGGTGGTGCACCGCTTCGTTCCGGGCGAGACGGTGCCCGACGCACTGGACGCCGTCGCCCGGCTGCGTGATTCGTACCGTCTGGTGTCGGTCGACGTTCTCGGTGAAGATGTCGCCGATATCGACACCGCCAACCGCAACGTCGACACCTACGTCGAGCTGCTCGCCGGGCTGGCCCGGCGCGGCGAGGAGGCGGCCGACGTGCCCGCGCTGGAGGTGTCGGTGAAGCTGTCCGCGCTCGGGCAGGCGCTGGGCCGCGACGGGGAGAAGATCGCACTGGACAACGCCCGCGCCATCTGCGAGCGGGCGCAGCGTGCGCACATCTGGGTGACGGTGGACGCCGAAGACCACACCACCACCGACTCGACGCTGTCGATCGTGCGCGAACTGCATGCCGACTTCGACTGGGTGGCAACGGTATTGCAGGCCTACCTCAAGCGCACCGCGGCGGACTGCTCGGAGTTCAGCGGTACCCGGATCCGACTGTGCAAGGGCGCCTACGACGAACCCGCTTCGGTGGCGTTCCGCGAGCCCGCCGAAGTCACCGATTCGTACCTGCGGTGTCTGCGGGTGCTGATGGCCGGCCGGGGCTACCCGATGGTCGCCTCGCACGACCCGGCGATCCTGGCAGCCGTCCCGGCGATGGCGGCGGAATTCCAGCGCGGCGCCGGCGATTACGAGTACCAGATGCTCTACGGCATCCGCGATGCCGAACAGCGCAGGCTGGCCGACGCGGGCGGTGCGGTGCGGGTCTACGTTCCGTTCGGCACCCAGTGGTACGGGTACCTGGTGCGCAGGCTGGCCGAGCGGCCCGCGAACCTGACGTTCTTCCTGCGGGCGCTGCTGGACCGGCCGGAGCGTTAGACCGGGCGGGCGCCGACCGGCATCACCACGGTGCCGCGGCACGCGCCGGCCAGGATCTCGGTGCGCCAGGTGCCGAACAGCGTGCCGTCGATGTCGGGGGCGTAGAACACCCGCGACCGGGCCGGGGCGTATTCGCTGGGCACCCCGTCACCGCGGAAGCACTCCCACTGCCAGTTGTAGGCGTACTGCCACCGGGCCCCGTCCCAGGTGTAGCGCACGGGCTGGGGGATCGTCGGGTTGGTGGGTGCGGGCCCCTCGACGACGGTCGCCACGCACAGTCCGGTCGAACAGTCCGTGGCCAAGGTGTACTGGGCGCTGAAGTCGGGTTCGGCCTGGGCGGCGGCGATGCTGGTGCCCATCTTGTCCGACGCGTAGGTGATGATCTGGTAACGCCCGTTCCACGTCGGGTTCGCCGCACCCGCCGTCGGCGCCGCCACCAAGCCGGCCGCCACGGCGCAAGCTGCACCCAGCAGCGCGCAGGTCAGACGGCGGACATACATGCCCCGCAGCGTATTTGGCCGAACCGTCAAAACCGTCACGACACGGTTTGCCGCAGGCTACGAGACCATCACGGATTCGTATCGGTGAACGAGTGGTGTAGCGAAACTCACTGCGGCGTCAGCGACCCGCCAACAGCAGCAGCGCCCAGGCGGCGATCGACTGGGCGTCGGTGATGACCCCGTCGCGCATCATCTGCTCCACCTCGGCGCGGGCGAACCAGGCGCTGTGCATGTCCTGCTCCTCGTGCTCGCGCTCGTGTTCACCCTCGGTGATACCGGTCGCGAGGAACACCCAACCGCGCTGGCTGCTCATCCCGGGGGCCACGTCGAGCTGACCGAGCCGCTCCAGGTGCGCGGCCCGCAGCCCGGTCTCCTCCCGCAGCTCCTGCGCCGCGAGCTCGGCCGGGTCGAGTTCGCGGGCACCGGGGGCGGTGCCCTGCGGGAACTCCCATCGCCGCAGGCCGATCGGGTAGCGGTACTGCTCGACCAGCGCGATCCGGTCCCCGTCGATGGCGATCACCAGCGCATAGGTGGGCTTCTCGACGACCGCGTAGACACCGCCGCTGCCGTCGGGGCGGCGGATGTCGTCCTCACGCAGCGCCATCCACGGGTTCCGGTAGACCTCGCGCGAGGCGAGCCGCTCAATTTGGGTCACGCGCCCAAGTATCGCCGACCCCCGTGTGGGTAACCTCGCTGATTATGTTGCTGGCTTCGTTGAACCCCGCCGCGGTCGCCGGCGGCGCCGACATCGGCGACGCGGTGCGCATCGACGGTGCGGTGCTCTCGCGCAGCGACCTGGTGGGCGCGGCGACCTCGGTGGCCGAGCGGGTGGCCGGGGCCGGCCGGGTCGCGGTGCTGGCCACGCCGACCGTGGCGACCGTGCTCGCGGTGACGGGCTGCCTGATCGCCGGGGTGCCCGTCGTCCCGGTGCCCGCCGACGTCGGGACCGCCGAGCGCAGGCACATCCTCACCGACTCCGGGGCGCAGGCGTGGCTGGGCGACCAACCGGCCGAGACCGAAGGCCTGCCGCACGTGCCCGTCCGCGTGCACGCGCGGTCCTGGCACCGATACGCCGAACCGCCCGCCGACGCACCGGCCTTGATCATCTACACCTCCGGCACGACCGGCGCGCCCAAGGGCGTCGTGGTGAGCCGGGCGGCCATCGCCGCCGACATCGACGCGCTCGCCGAGGCCTGGCAGTGGTCCCCTGACGACACGCTGGTGCACGGGCTACCGCTGTACCACGTGCACGGCCTGGTGCTGGGCCTGCTCGGTTCGCTGCGGATCGGAAACCGGTTCGTGCACACCGGAAAACCGACACCGGAGGGCTACGCGGCGGCCGGTGGTTCGCTGTACTTCGGCGTTCCGACGGTGTGGTCGCGGGTGGCCGACGACCGCGCGTCGGCGTGGGCGCTCGCGTCGGCGCGGCTGCTGGTCTCGGGCAGCGCGCCGCTACCGGTCCCGGTGTTCGACAAGCTCGTCGCCGTGACGGGACACCGCCCGATCGAACGGTACGGATCGACTGAATCACTGATCACGGTCAGCACCCGCGTCGACGGTGAGCGCCGCCCCGGCTGGGTGGGTCTGCCGGTGGCCGGTGTGCAGACCAGGCTCGTCGACGAGTCCGGCGGCGACGTCGTCCATGACGGGGAAACCATTGGGCGACTGCAGGTTCAGGGGCCCACGCTGTTCGACGGCTACCTCAACCGGCCCGACGCGACAGCCGAGGTGCTCGGAGCTGACGGCTGGTACCGCACCGGCGACGTCGCGGTGATCGACGGCGACGGTATGCACCGCATCGTCGGCCGCGAGTCGGTCGACCTGATCAAGACCGGAGGCTTCCGGGTCGGTGCGGGCGAGATCGAAACGGCGCTGCTCGGGCACCCGGGTGTGCGCGAAGCCGCGGTGGTCGGACTGCCCGACGACGACCTGGGGCAGCGGATTGTCGCGTTCATCGTCGGCGACGCCGACCGCGATGCACTGATCAATTATGTCGCCCAGGAGCTTTCGATCCACAAGCGGCCGCGGGAAGTGCGCATCGTCGACGCGCTGCCGCGCAACGCGATGGGTAAGGTGCTCAAAAAGGAGCTGGCGCAATGACGCTGACGTTCGACGAGATCTGCATCGACGCCCACGACGCGACCGCGCTGGGTGACTGGTGGTCGCGGGTGCTGGGCTGGCCGCGCGACATCGACGACGACGGGGACGTCGTGCTGCACGCGCCGCCGGGCGCCGGGCCGAACTGGCTGTTCCTCGCGGTCCCCGACGACAAGGTGGTCAAGAACCGCATCCACTTCGACTTTCGGCCCGACGATCAACGGGCCGAGGTCGAGCGGGTGATCGGCCTCGGCGCCAGGCGCATCGACATCGGCCAGGGCGAGCCGAGTTGGGTGGTGCTCGCCGATCCGGAGGGCAACGAATTCTGCATCCTCGCCGCAGAAGATTGACCCCGTTGCGGCGAGCGTGCGCGCTTGTACACGACACGCCGCGCAGAATCCTGACTTTGTGCACGCTCGTGGCGGTGTCAGCGTGCGTGATCGGCGCCTGCGCCCCGCCTGAAGCTCCGCCGCCGTCGACCTCGGCCGCCGGTCAGGAGCCGCTGCGCATCGGGCCGGCCGCCCAGGACACCCTCGGCGGTTGGCTGCCCGACGGCACGACGCTGAGCCCGTTCGACGTGTCGAACCCGATCGTCGGTTGGCTCGACCCGGACCTGCTCGCGGCGGTGCAGGACGCCGCGAAGGCGGCCGCCGCGGACGGCGTCGACATGCGGATCAACTCGGGATGGCGGACGATCGGTTTCCAGCGGCGGCTCTTCGAGGACGGTGTTCGCAGCTACGGAAGTATCGAGGCGGCAAGGAAATTCGTTGCCTCACCGCAGACGTCGAACCACGTCACCGGCAAAGCGGTCGACATCGCACCGGTCGCGGCGGACCGATGGCTGATCGCCAACGGCCGCAAGTTCGGGCTATGTCAGATCTTCGCCAACGAGATCTGGCACTTCGAACTCGTCGCCGTCGACGGACGCTGTCCGCCGCTCAAGCCGAACGCCACCGGTTGAGCGCTCAGATCGATTCGCGGTGCGCCTGCGGGTACGGGCACGACAGGCTGCCCGTACCCGGTCCGTTCTGCCATGGCATCCAGTCGTTCCAGCATGCACCGAGCGCGGAACTCAACGCGATCGTGACGCCGTAACTCGGTGCCTCGACCGGTACTTCGGGCTCCTGCGGGCCCGGCACGTCGCCGTCGACCACGTTGATGACCGCAACGAGCGGTCCGTCGTCCTGGCGGGGTGAGGACACGAAGTACACGAATGTGTCCTGCCCGACGAAGCCCTTGTTCGGGACGTAGGTGAACGACCCGCGGTGTTCAACTGCAGGGTTCCGTTGGCCGGCTTCTGTTCCAGATGCACACTCCAGCCGTTGTTCTTCGGGTCGCGCAGGCCGTTGCCGACGGAAACCGTCAAAGTGGTGTCCCAGCCGACGGCGTAGGTGCGGTCTGGGTTCTCGACGCCGCGCTCCTGGACCTGGTCCATACTGTTCGATATGAATCGCGAGCGACTCCGCTTTGAAAAGGGACTGATCTGGGCGCCTGAGCACGGCCGCGTTGCCAAGAGATTCGTGTAGACCGGAATCGGCGAATGGTCGTCGGTGGCATTCGGCCCGGTAGCCGGAATGATCTGGCTTCCGGGCGACCCGCCACCTACTTGAGCATGCTTCCTGCGTCCACGGTGACGGGAAGGCCGGTGACATAACGTGCTTCATCGGATGCCAGGAACAGCACCGCATTGCTGATGTCGACGGGCTCCACCCAGCCGATAGGCAATACGTGCATCATCTGTGCGACGACTGCCATATCGTCGGGGCCCGGATTCTCCAGGTCGGGCCGGAAAAGATGCATTGTGCCCTCGTTCATGAACATCGGCGTGTTCACGTTGGTCGGGCAGACGGCGTTGACACGGATCGAATACTGACCCAACTCGACAGCAAAGGTGCGCATCAGACCGATGACACCGTGCTTGGCGGCGATGTAGTGGCCGGTGTGGGGATAGGCCTTGAGCCCGCCGACCGAGCTGGTCAGTACGATCGAGCCACCCTTTCCGCCGGAGAGTAGATGAGGGACAGCGGCTTTGACGGACTTCCACACCCCGGTGAGGTTGATGTCGATCATGTCATCCCAGTCTTCCTGGCGAGTCTTGTCCAGGGTCTGCCCGCCGTTGCCGATGCCGGCGTTGGCCACGACGGTGTCGAGGTGGCCGAGTTGTTCGACTCCGCTGTCGACCGCGGCCTTGAGCGCGTCGTAGTCCCGTACATCGACTTCGGCAGTGACGACGCGCCGGTTGAGCCCCCTGATCAAATCGGCGGTCTGCGCCAGGTCGTCGGGCGTGGACGGGGCGATCTGGGCGTCCTCGCTGATCGGGCCGCAGATGTCCACCGCAATGATGTCGGCGCCCTCCTCGGCCATCCGTACCGCGTGGCTGCGGCCCTGTCCGCGTGCTGCACCAGTGATGAAGGCGACCTTGCCCTCGACTCTTCCGGCCACGATGGCAACTCGATTCTCTCGGATCTGATCGACGTGAACTTGTCGATTGATCAGGGAGCGTGGCATTGAATCGAAGCAGTGTCAACCAACGCTCCGGCCGGTCGGGCCCGGGGGCCGGGTGGGTTCGCTAGAACCAGGTTGTGCGTCCAGCTGCGCGTAAATCGTGATGTGAGGTAGGTTCCGGTGGTGCGGTTGACCGTCGCCCGTGGCGGGTGATACTTATGGCTCGCGCAGTTGAACTGATCGACCGATCAAGATGGGAACGGGATGCGGTACAGGATCAGCAGCTCATGACCAGACGGAAGATCGTGTGGGTCGACCAGCGGTTGTGCGAAGGGCACGCGCTCTGCCTCCAGTCGGCCCCGGAAATGTTCGATTTGTCAGACGCCGATCAATGGGATCAGGCCGTCGCTGCGGTCGACGCCTGCCCACGTGGAGCCATCGCCCTCATCGAAGAACCGAAAGGACAGCCCGTCCGATGACCGACCTAGCTTCAGTCAACTTTTTCGCGGACCCCGATATCAGCCAGAGCCCGTACGAGTACTGGGACTACCTCCGCGAGCAGGGTCCGGTCATCCAAGAACCGCATTTCGGCGTCTATGCTGTGACGGGCTACCAGGAAGTGGTGGCCGCCTTCAAGGACCATGCGTCGTTCTCAGCGGTGAACGCCATCGGCGGGCCGTTTCCTCCTTTGCCCTTCACTCCGGAGGGCGACGACATCAGCGGACAGATCGAGGCGCACCGGCACTTATTCCCGATCCATGAGCACATGGTCGTCATGGATCCGCCGCACCACGACCGCGCACGTTCGTTGCTCGCGAAGCTCTTGACGCCACGAAGGCTGAAGGCGAACGAAGATTACATGTGGCAACTGGTGGACAGCCAGATCGACGCCATCATCGGAAACGGTCGCTGCGAGTTTCTGTCCGAGTACGCAAAGCCATTCGCGACATCGGCCATCATCGATCTGCTCGGCGTCCCCGAGGAAGACCGGCCGGAATTCTTGGCGGCATTGGGCGCCGAACGCCCCGAAGGCAACCGCGTCGGCGCGCTCGACGGTGAGCCTGTCGGTCTGGACCCACTGCAATACCTGGATGACAAATTCTCCGGTTACCTGGCCGAGCGTAGGCGAGAACCGCGAGGTGACGTGCTGTCGGGCATGGCGACGGCGCTCTACCCTGACGGATCCACCCCGGAGATCCTCGAGGTTGCCAAACCCGCGACCTTCCTGTTCGCCGCCGGCCAAGAGACGGTTACCAAACTACTGAGCGCAGCGGTGCAGACATTGGGGGACCGTCCCGACTATCAGCAGCACTTGCGCGAAAACCCCGATGGCATACCGACCTTCATCGAGGAAGCGCTGCGGATGCACTCGCCGACCAAGATCGACTTCAGGCTGGTCCGTCGGACCACCTCGCTGGGAGGTGTGCATCTACCGGCGGGGAGCGTCGTGATGCTGTGCCTGGGCGCGGCGAACCGAGATCCCCGCAAGTTCGAGGATCCGCACGAATTCCGGCCCGATCGAAAGAATGTCCGCGAACACATCGCTTTCGGCCGCGGAATCCACACCTGCGCCGGTGCGCCACTCGCGCGCGTCGAGGGGCAGATCACTGTGCGGAGGATGTTGGATCGGATGGCCGACATCCGGATCGACGAGTCCGTGCATGGCCCGGCCGATCGTCGCGATTACACCTACGAACCAACGTTCCTGCTGCGCGGGTTGACCCAACTGCGCATCGAGTACACCCCGGCGTCCTGAACGTGCCGTGTTCGGTAGAAGTTTGACCGCTTTTCACCCAGAACTGCGTTCCCGCGCTTGGCTTCTTCCGCGCACCGTCGTCACGAGGCGGACGGTGCCCATCCTCGGGCGGATGCCCGCTGTGCGGCTCCCTCGATCATCGACGATGGCGCATGCGGTCGCACTTGTCCGGGACTTGAGGTCAGGGTATCCCGACCGCCCGATGGGGACGGCAGTGCACTGCTGTGGATGCACGGTGGGGGTACATGCTGGGCAACGCGAGAATGGGCGACCGGCTCTGCGCTGAATTCGCCAGACAGACTGGATCGATGGTCGCTGCGGTGGACTACCGGCTGGCGCCCGACGCGCCGTACCCGGCCGCGTTGCACGACTGCTATGAAGCGTTGCGGTGGCTGTCACACCACCCTGCTGTCGACCCCGGCCGGATCGCTGTTGCGGGCGCCAGCGCCGGCGGGGGTCTTGCCGCAGCGCTGGCCCAACTCGCCCACGACCGGGACGAAATAAGTGTGGCGGCACAACTTCTCATTTATCCGATGCTCGACGACCGAACTGGGCAGCGGCCAGACCCCGACAGACGTGCCATGCGATCTGCATTCCGTGGCGGGAGCATTTCACGGCTTCGACGCAGCGGCGCCGAAGACCGACGTCACGAGGAGTTTCATCCGCGCGCAACATGACTGGTTGCGGAAACGGCTGTCCGGTTAGTTACGAAAATTCCGCCAACCGCGCCGCTATGAGTGAGCGGAGTTCGGCGTGACCGAGGGTGACGCCCACTGCATCTTCGTTGCACAGGCTACGTGCCGTTTGTGCGATCAGCATCGAGATGGCCACCGGGGGGTACTTCTCGGTGTCCAGGCCGCGTGCGCGCATCGCGACGGTCACCGCAGCGGTCTCGATGTCACGGACCCGTTCTGCGTAGGCACGTAGCTCTGTCCGAATTATCTTGCGGTGATTGGCAAGTGCCATGAACTCGGTGTTGAGGCCCGTCAGGCGCGAATCGCTGTTCATATCCCACAACGTCTGTAGCGGATCGTCGGCGGTCAGGGCGGCGCGCATGCGTTCCAGTGAGGCGTCGGCGCCGGATCTCAGCACCTCCACGAACAGATCGTCCATGGTGGGGAAGTAGTAGTAGACCAGGGCTTGCTTGACGCCTGCCTCTGCGGCCACTCGGCGCGAGGTGGCGGCTGCGTAACCTTCATCGCGCATCAGCTTGGCCGTCGCTTCGATCAGCCGGTCCCGCGCGTTGGTGTCCGGTGCGGCGGGCTTTCGACCGCTCGGCATCAGGCAGACACCATCAGCAGGCTGCGTGAACAGGAGCAACGTGCGGGGTAGGGCATGACGAATGTTAGCAGTCTGATCTATCGACCAGTCCGTGGACGGACGTCTAATCCAGCCCGATAAGGATGTTCTTGACCTGCAGGAATTCCTGCAGACCTTCGATGCCTCCGGTGCGCCCGAATCCGCTCTGCTTGTAGCCCCCGTACGGACCCTGTGGCGAGATCCGGCTTATCGAATTGACCCAGACCGACCCTGACTGCAAAGCCCGCGCGATCCGGTGGGCGCGGTGGAGATTCCTGGTGTGCATGAAGGCGTTCAAGCCGTACGCCGTGTCATTGGCAATCCGCACCGCCCTCGTCATCATCGCTGAATGGAGTGATAGAGACGACCGGGCCGAAGGTTTCGTGCTGCGCGAGGGGCGCGGAGTTGTTCACCTGCCCAAAGACCGTGGGCTCGAGATAGTAGCCGTCTGCCAGGTCCCCGCCGATGCGTCGTCCACCGGTGAGCAGGTCGCCGGCGCCGCTGCTGACTGCGGTGCCAACGATGTCGAGAATGCGCTGTAGCGACGCCTCGGAGATGACCGGCCCGAATCTCGTCGAGGGGTTCATCGGGTCACCCACGACCGCTGAGCCGACCGCGGCAAGGAACTTTTCGACGAAGGCGTCGTACACCGTTTCGTGCACCAACAATCGGCTGGCACACGCGCAACTCTGCCCGGATTGCATCAACGGCCCCTGGTGCGCGGACAGCATCGCAGCCTTGTCCAGGTCGGCGTCGTCGAAGACGATGTCGGCCGACTTGCCGCCGAGTTCGGCGACCACCGGCGTCAGATTCTCGGCAGCGGCGCGCAGTACCGCGCGCGCCGTGCCGCCGCCACCGGTGAAGTGCACTTTGCGGATAGTCGGATGGCGAACCAGCGCTTCGCCACCCTCGGCGCCGGCCGGGACGATGTTTACCAGACCGGCGGGCAGACCCGCCTCCAAGCACAGCTCACCGAAACGCAAGGCAGCCAGCGGGGCCAATTCGGACGGTTTGAAGACGACGGCATTTCCGGCGGCCAGCGCCGGCGCCACGCAGGACCCCGCGACCACGAGTGATCCGTTCCACGGGGCGATTATCCCGACCACTCCGTAGGGTTCCCGCTCGACGAGGTTGACATCGAACGATCCGCTCACCGGTGTGCTTGCGCCGGCAATCTTGTCGGCGTAGCCGGCGAAATGCCGTAGGAAGCTTTCCAACATGGTGGCGGTGCCGGCGAACGAGACCGGCACCGCGTAGTCCTGGACATTCAGGACCGCGAGTTCGTCGAGGTGCTCATGCACGGCGTCGGCCAGATCGATGAGGCGGTCGCGGCGAACGTCCACCGTCAGCGATGACCATTCTCGCTGCGCATCGTGAGCTGCCAGGACGGCGCGGTCCATCTCTGCGGCCCCGGCGAGGGCAACCGTGGCGTTGGGTTGTCCGGTGGCGGGGTAGATGTGCTGGTGCGCAGCGTCGGTGGAGGTGACGCGGTCTCCGCCCACCAGAAGTCCCAGTGTGTCCGTCACAACGGTGCGGCCTCCTCGGCCCACTCGGCGAGCACGCGTACTTTCTGTTCGCCGATGACCTGGTTCAGATGCGATGCCTTCGGCCAGCCATAGTAGGCGGCGAAATGCAGTGCCAATTCGTCCATTTCGTCGAAGGACAAGTCCCGGCTCTTCAACGCGGCGTAGACGTGGCTGAGGATTGGGTAGGGGGCATCCTGGAAGGCCACACACGCGACGGTGATGAGTCGACGTTCCTTCATGCCCAGTCCGGGGCGCAGCCACATCTCACCGAAGACGAAGTTCAGGATGCCGGCGCCCTGGAAGGGATTGTCCCGGGTCGGCGCGTAGGGCAGGCAGTTGATGTCCTTGAAGGACTGCTCACCGACGCGCAGGCGTGCCTCCGGGTCGCTGGGTGTCGGCAGCGGTAGCAGCGGAACTGCAGGCGGGAGTTGCTCCCCACGTTCACGGTGGATGCGATCCCACTGTTCGTCGACCACCATGTTGAAGCGGGATGCCTTCGGCCAACCCCCGTACACCGCGAAATGGAGCACCGTCTCCTGCATCTCGACGATGCTGACGTCGCCGCTGTTGAGCGCGGCATAAACATGGTCGCGCAGCGGTCCCTCGGCATCCGAGGCGGCCACACATGGCAGCGTGATGAACCGGCGGTCCCGCCGGGTCAGCACCGGACGCTGCCACACGTCGCCGAACACGAACTCGAGCATGCGCGTGGTCGCCGGCGTGGCATCCTCGGGCGCCGGGAAGGTCATCACATCCGCGAAGGCCTGGCGGCCGCGTTCGTTCATCGGATTGTCACTCCCGCATCCACTTTGAGTTCGAGCCCGGTCACATGTCGGGACTCGTCGGAAATCAGGAACAGCACGGCATTGCTGATGTCAACCGCTTCGGTCATCACGATCGGCAAGGCGTTCTGGAAGATGGGTGCCAGGTCAGGACGCTTCTCCACCAGCAGGCCGTGCAGTGAAGCCGGTTGCATACCGGTTTCCACACCGGTGGGGTGCACCGTATTCACTCGGACGTTCACCGCGGCGAGCTCATTGGCCAATGCCTTGCTCATCCCAACCACTCCGTGCTTGGACGCCGTGTACGGGGTGTGCAGTGGGCTGCCTTTGATCCCGGCTGCCGAGCTGATGTTCACCAGGCTGCCGCCACGATCGACAAGATGCGGCAGCGCTGCGGCGCAGGTGTTCCACGTGCCGATCAGATTGATGTCCACGACGGCCCGCCACTGGGCCGCGGAGGTGGTGTCCCACGTTCCGGCGGTCAGAACACCGGCGTTGGCGACGGAGGCGTCGAGGCCGCCGAGTTCGTCGACGCCGGCATCCACCGCGGCCGCGAGCGCATCGGCATCACGCACATCCACGATATGGGTGATGGCCCGCCGCCCCAGATCGTTTACCTGTCGGGCGGTTTCGGCAAGGTCCTCGGCCGATGACAGCGGGTACTCGATGTCGGGCACGGATGCGCAGATATCAACCAGAATGAGGTCCGCGCCCTCTTGGGCCAGCCGGACGGCGTGACTACGTCCCATTCCCCGGGCAGCCCCGGTGATCAGGACGCGTTTGCCTGCAATACGGCCGTTCACAGCTTGTTGCAGAAGCCGGCGTCGACGGGGAAGGTGACCCCGGTGACGTATCTGGCAGCGTCGGAGACCAGATACCCGATCGCCGCGCTGATATCTTCGGGTTGGAGCAATGACACAGGCATGGGGTTCTGTAGATGCGGGCCTGCGCCGGGATACTGTTCGAGGAACGCGGTCATCTCCGGATTGACTGCCATCATCGTATTGACGCCCGTCGGATGCACGGTGTTGACCCGGATGCTGTGCGGGGCAAGTGCATTGGCAAGGGTGCGCATGAGCCCGACGACGCCGTGCTTGGATGCCGCATAGCCGAGGCCGCCGCCCTGTGAGCCGCCGAAGCCCTTCAGGCCGGCGGTCGAACTGGTGAAGACGATGGCCCCACCGCGCTCACCGGCGATGAGGTGCGGGATGGTGGCTTTAGCGGTGTGGAAGGACCCGATGAGATTGACGTCGATGGCCGCCGACCACATGTCGAGGTCTTCCTCGATGCTCACCTCACAAAAGGCCGTTGGCGCGATACCGGCATTTGCGCACACGATGTCGAGTCGGTCGAAGTGCGCCACTCCGGCGTCGACGGCCGCCTTGACCGCGTAGAAGTCGCGGACATCGGCGACGGTGCCGAGCATTTTCGCACCCACCGATTCGACGAGCGCGATGGTTTCATCGAGTTCGGCACGGCTCGCCATGGGATAGCCGTTGGCAGGAATGTCGGCACAGATGTCGATACCGATGATGTCGGCGCCGTCACTGGCTAGGCGCACCGCGTGGCTGCGGCCCTGGCCCCGGGCGACGCCGGTGATGAATGCGACCTTGCCGTCCAGAGAGCCCATGAATCCTCGATTCGTTGCCGGTGTAACCGGGTTACTGCGGTACGGTAACCGAGTTACACCGAGTGGGCAAGGGGCAGAATGGCGGACAGCGTCGATGATCGGATGGTCGCCGTTGTCATCGAGATTCTGGAGACCGACGGATACGACGCCGTGCAGTTGCGGGAGGTTGCTCGGCGTGCCCGTACGTCACTGGCGACAATCTACAAGCGATACGCCACCCGGGAAGACCTCATCATGGCTGCGCTCGAGGTGTGGTTGGACGAGTTTCGTTATTCGGAGGTCAGTCCGCACGGACGCGCCGAGGGGGAGTCGCTGCATGCGGCGCTGATGGCGTTGTTCCGGGTCATTTTCGAACCCTGGGAACGTCATCCCGGCATGCTGACGGCGTACTTCCATGCGCGATCGTCGCCGCGCGGCCAACAACTGTTTCAACGAGGGTTGGACATTGTCGCCCCGGCGGGGCTGCAGCTGATGGCTGATGTCGACGACGGGTTCGTCGCCGACCTGAACAATGTCGTGTCCTGCGTGGTCTACGGACTCCTGGGGCGATTTGTGGCGGGGGAGATCGAGACCACCGACATTCTGCCTACGCTGGACCGAACCGTGTATTGGCTGACCGCAGGATATGAATCGACGAAACGCATTGCGGTCGAGTGACTTTGAATGGTCCACCTTGAAGACCGGCCAGAGCCGAGAGTTTGCCCGCCGCGAACGTCATCGAGCTCACCCGTACGTCGTCTTCACCCCGGCGATCACAGCCCCGATGAGGCGCGGTAGTTGCCGAACCCAAACCGGGATCACTGCACCGGGCGGGACCCTGCGCGGTGCTAGGAACCTGGCTGCAGACCCAGTCCGGTGTACTGGCCGAGCTGGCCGGCGACGAACTCGCTGATGTCATCCGCTTAACCGAAGCGATCGACGCGCTGGCCCCACGGATCGGCCAACGTGTCCAACACATCGCTCCCGAGCTGTTGGCGCTGCCCGGGTGCGGCGGTTGACCGCGGCCAAGATCATCGGCGAGACCGCCACTATCGCCCGATTCCGCAGCGAGGCCGCGTTCGCCTGTCACACCGGCGCAGCCCCGATACCGGTTTGGTCCGGCAACACCGCTGGCCGGATGCGGCTCAACCGCTCAGGCAACCGACAACTCAACGCGGCTCTTCACCGCATCGCGATCACCCAAATCCGGCTCACCGACAGCGCCGGACAGCGCTACTACTGAGCACGCCTGGCCGGCGGGAAGTCATCCAAAGAAGCGCTGCGATACCTCAAACGCCACCTCGCGCGCACCGTCTACCGGCTTCACAACGACGAACAACACCGCGAGGACGCCCACCACAGCGATCACCCGGCCGCCGCTTGACATAGGAGCAATGCACGCTCGCGCCACAAGGGTTTTCAGTTCTGGTGCAGGGCCTCGTTGAGTGTGATGCCCGTTCCGTCGCGCTTGACCACCTCGACGGCGCCCGAGAGCGAATTACGCCGGAACAGCAGGTTGTTCGCGCCCGACAACTCTCTGGCCTTGACGGTCTGACCGTCGGCGGTCTGCACCTTGGTCCCCGCCGTGACGTACAGGCCGGCCTCCACGACACAGTCGTCGCCCAGCGAAATGCCCAGTCCGGCATTGGCGCCCAGCAGACACCGCTGGCCGATCGAGATCACCTCGGTGCCGCCGCCGGACAGCGTGCCCATGATCGACGCGCCACCACCGATGTCCGAACCGTCGCCGACCACCACACCGGCCGAGATCCGGCCCTCGACCATCGAGCTGCCCAGCGTGCCCGCGTTGAAGTTCACGAAACCCTCGTGCATGACCGTCGTGCCCGCCGCCAGGTGCGCGCCCAGGCGGACCCGGTCGGCGTCGGCCACCCGCACCCCGGTCGGCATGACGTAGTCGACCATCCGCGGGAACTTGTCCACGCCGTAGACCGTCACCGGACCGCGGCGGCGCAGCCGCGCGCGCACCATCTCGAAACCCGAGACAGCACACGGGCCGTGGTTGGTCCACACCACGTTCGTCAGCACCCCGAACAGCCCGTCGGCGTTCAGCCCGTGCGGTGCGACCAGCCGGTGCGACAGCAGGTGCAGCCGCAGATAGGCGTCATAGGCGTCGACGGCCTTGTCGTCCAGCGACGAGATCACCGTCCGCACCGCCACCACGTCGACACCACGGTCCTCGTCGCGGCCGGTCAGCACACCGATCTCCTCGGGCACCTCGGCGACCGACAGCCGGACCGTGCCCGAGGCGTCGTCGTCCGAGCTCAATTCCGGAGCGGGAAACCACGTGTCGAGAACCGATCCGTCGGCGGCGATCGTCGCCAGCCCGATACCTGCAGCAGAAGTCACGGCCGTAAGACTAACCTCAGCCGGGTGAGCCTTGACCTGCACGGTGACCCGGTCGCGCTGACCGCGGCCCTGGTGGACATCCCCAGCGAGTCACGTCACGAAAAGCGCATCGCCGACGCGATCGAGGCTGCACTGCGCGAGCAGACCGGCCTCGAGGTCATCCGCAACGCCGACGCCGTGCTGGCCCGCACCAACCTGGGCAAGCCGTCGCGGGTCATGCTCGCCGGCCACATCGACACCGTGCCCGCCGCCGACAACCTGCCCAGCCGCCTCGTCGACGGCGAACTGCACGGCTGCGGCACCTCCGACATGAAGGCCGGCGACGCGGTGTTCCTGCACCTGGCCGCCACCATCGCCGAGCCGACCCACGACATCACGCTGGTGATGTACGACTGCGAGGAGATCGAGGCCTCGGCCAACGGGCTCAACCGCATCGAAGAAGAGCTCCCCGACTGGCTACGCGCCGACGTCGCGATCCTCGGCGAGCCGTCCGGTGGCTACATCGAAGCCGGCTGCCAGGGCACGCTGCGGGTCGTGGTCAGCGCGTCGGGCACCCGCGCCCACTCGGCCCGATCATGGTTGGGCGACAACGCCATCCACAAGCTCGGGCGTGTGCTGGACCGGCTGTCGGGCTATCAGGCCCGCAGCGTCGACATCGACGGCTGCACCTACCGCGAAGGGTTGTCGGCCGTGCGCATCGACGGTGGGGTAGCGGGCAACGTCATCCCCGACGCGGCGTCGGTCACGGTCAACTTCCGCTTCGCGCCCGACCGCAGCGTCGACGACGCGCTCGAGCATGTGCGCGACGTGCTCGACGGCCTCGACGTGGACATCGAGCTGACCGATGCGGCCGCGGGCGCGCTGCCCGGGCTGTCGCAACCCGCCGCCGCCGCGCTGGTCGAGGCCGCCGGCGGCCAGGTCCGCGCCAAGTACGGCTGGACCGACGTGTCGCGCTTCGCGGCGCTCGGCATCCCCGCGGTCAACTACGGCCCCGGCGACCCGAACCTCGCGCACCGCGTCGACGAGCGCGTCGAGGTCGACAAGATCACCGCCGCGACCGACATGCTGCGCCGGTATTTAACCGGTTGACCCCGCTCCTACCCTGGATTCATGCGCTGAGACGACGCCCCGCGTGTCCCTGTCGGCTACCTCCGGGAGCTCTCTCGCATGTCTTCCATCGTCGTTTCCCATCTGTCGTTCGCCTGGCCGGATGACACACCGCTGTTCGACGGGCTGACGGTCACCGTCGGCGCCGGGCGCACGGGTCTGGTCGCGCCCAACGGGGCGGGCAAGAGCGCGCTGCTCAAACTGATCGCCGGCGAGCTGACCCCGACGGCGGGCACCGTCACCGTCGACGGCGCGCTCGGCTACCTGCCGCAGTCGCTGCCGTACGACGCGTCGCGCACCGTCGCCGACGCGCTCGGCGTCGCCCCGGTCATCGCCGCGCTCGACGCGTTGGCCGCCGGGGACGCCGGCGACCACGTCTTCGCGGCCATCGGCGACGACTGGGACGTCGAAGAACGCGCCCGCGCCCAGCTCGACCGGCTCGGCCTGGCCCATGTCGCGCTCGACCGGCCGCTCGGCACCCTGTCCGGCGGGGAGGTCGTCGCCATCGGGTTGGCCGGCCAACTGCTGAAAAGGCCCGCCGTGTTGCTGCTCGACGAACCGACCAACAACCTCGACGGCGACGGACGCGACCGCCTGTACACCGCGCTCGACGACTTCACCGGCTGCCTGCTGGTGGCCAGCCACGACCGCGAACTGCTGGACCGGATGGACCGCATCACCGAACTGCGTGACGGTGAAATCGTCTCCTACGGAGGCAATTTCACGATGTACACCGAAGCCGTGGCCGAGGCGCAGCGGGTCGCCGAAGGCAACGTCAGATCCGCCGAGCAACAACTCAGACGGGAGAAGCGCGAACAGCAGCAGGCCCGGGAGCGGGCGGCTCGGCGCGCCGGCACCGCGGCCCGCAACCTCGCAGACGCGGGGCTGCCCAAGATCGTCGCCGGGGCGCGCAAGCGCCGCGCGCAGGAATCGGCCGGCCGCATCGACGGCGTCAACGCCGCCCGCGTCGACGATGCGAAAGCGCGTCTCGACCAAGCGGAGCAGACGCTGCGAGACGACGACGTCCTGGTCCTCGACCTGCCTGACACCGCGGTCCCCGCCGGGCGCGACGTCATGACCGTCACCGCGCTGCGCGCCGGCCACGACGGACGGGTGCTGTTCTCCGGCGTCGACCTGTCGGTGCGCGGTCCCGAACGGATCGCGCTGACCGGGCCCAACGGGTCGGGCAAGTCCACGCTGCTGCGGATCATCAGCGGCGAGCGCGAACCCGACGACGGGCGGGTGCGCCGGGCCGACGGCCGGATCGCCTATCTGTCGCAGCGCCTCGACCTGCTCGACCCGCACCGCACGGTCGCGCAGAGCCTGGCCGAGGCCGCCCCGAGCCTGTCGCACACCCGGCGGATGCATCTGCTGGCGCGTTTCCTGTTCCACGGTGACCGGATCCACCTGCCGGTCGCGGCGCTCTCGGGCGGTGAGCGGCTGCGCGCGACGCTGGCCTGCGTCCTCTACGCCGAACCGGCGCCGCAGATATTGCTGCTCGACGAGCCGACCAACAACCTGGATCTGGTCAGCGTGGGGCAACTGCAGTCGGCGCTCAACAGCTACCGCGGGGCGTTTGTGGTGGTCAGCCACGACGAACGCTTCCTCGCCGCCATCGGTGTGCAGCGCCGGTGGGTGCTGGCCGGCGGCCGGCTGACCGACGTGCCTGTGGGGCGAGATTAGTGAATCGGGGGCATGCCGGAACACGGTAAATTCGACATTCGAAGCGTGTCGTCGAGGGGGTCGCGTCCATGGGAATCCAGCCCGATTCCAGCCCGTACGGTGGTCAGACCGTCACGGGTCCCGGCTGGCCGAACGTCGACGAGGAGATGCTGGCCGCGACCGCGGCCGAATACGAAGCGCTGGCCGCCAAGATCAGCGGCACGCTGGTCCCGCAGCAGCAGGGCCAGCTGATGAAGCTGACCGACTCCTGGGAAGGCGCCGGTTCGGTCGCCGCGGCCGGTGAGGCCTCCACGATCATCGGCGGTCACGAGGCCAACGCCGCGCAGGCCGCCGCGATCGCCGCCAAACTGCGGGCCATGGAGGCCACGGTCGTCAAAACCAAGATGCTGGCCAACACCATCGCCCAGGAGACCCAGCACGAGTGCGAGGCCATCGCCGCGATGCCGTTCAGCAACGCGCAGGAGCTGGTGCAGAGCCGCGTCAAACTCGGCCTGTCGCAGAACATCGCGAACGTCACCACCAACACCACCGAGCTGGCCAACACCCTGGCCGTGCCGCCGAGCATCCCCTTCATGGGTGCTCCGTCGGTGCCCGGTGGCAAGGAGGCGCAGGACAGCGGTGAGGAGGCGGCCAAGCAGGCCTCCGACGGCTCGCAGCAGGGCATGCAGATGATGAGCCAGATGGCGTCGATGGCGATGCAGCTGCCCATGCAGATCGGCCAGTCGCTGATGCAGCTGCCGCAGCAGATGGGCCAGCAGCTGCAGCAGTTGACCCAGCCGCTGCAGCAGCTGACGTCGATGTTCGGGATGGGCGGCAAGGCCGACTCGCTGGGCGCCGCCGGTCTGCCGTTCTCGTCGTTCTCGAACCATCCGTTGGCCGGCGGGTCCGGTGCGGGCGGCGGCTCGGGCATGGTCAAGGCGGCGTCGCTGCCCGGCTCGGGCGGGGTCCCGCTGCAGACGCCGCAGATGGCGAACCTGGTCGGCAGCAAGGCCGTGAGCACCGCACCCGCCGAGGGCGCCGCGGCCGGCGTCACCGCGGCCGGCGGGGCTGCTCCGATGGCGGCCGGCGGCGGAATGGGCGGCGGGATGGCCCCGATGATGGGCCAGCGCGGCACCTCGGGCGGCACCGCCGCCGGGCTGCCGGTGCCCGCGCCGCTGGAATACGACCTCGCCGAAGACGACGTCGACGACGACTGGTGACGGAGAGCAACGATGAGTAGCCCCCTGAAGAAGCCCGACGGCATCAACTGGAACGCCGCGGCGGTCGAACTGCCGCCGATCCCCACGCTGCCGGCCGGACAGGACGCGATGAGCGCCACCATCTCGGCGGTGCTGCCGACGCTGGCCGCGGAGCTGACCGCCAACGTCGCCGCGCTGTCGGCGAAGGAGAACACGTTCTCCGGCAAGGTGGGCGCCGCGCAGGTCGCCTACCAGAACTCCGACGACGCCGGATCGCAGTCGGTCGGCCAGGTGGTCGGGATGCTCGGCCAACTGGGCCAGCAGGCCGGCCAGATGGGGCAGATGGCCGGGGCGCCCGCGCAGGCGGCCGGCGGGGGAGCCGGCATGTTCGGCTCGCTGATCCAGCAGGCCATGCAGGGCGCCCAGTCGGCGGGCGGAGCGCAGGACGCCGATCAGCAGCCCGGCGCCGCAGCACCGCCTGCGGGTGCGGCACCGGGCGCGGCGGCACCGGGCACGGCACCGGGTGCGACGCCGGGGTCGGTCACACCCGGACAGCGGGACGACGCACGGCCGGAAACCGAGGCGCCCCGCGACGAGCGCCCACCGCTGCAGCGCGCCGACGACACCCCGTGGCAAGGGGCCGCCGGTCCCGAGCGCGGCGAACCCGGCGCCGGTGCTGCACCCGTGACCCCGCCGGCCGAGCGCGACAGCGACGACGAAGTCACCCGCAACCTGTAGCTCAGCGCGGGTCGGCCTGCGGGCGGGTCTGCGCGGGCTCGGGCCGCTGCGGCGGAGCGGGTGTCTCCGGTGCCCGGCCGGCCTGCGCCGACTCGCCGGGCGCGGCCCCGCTCGGCGTCTGCGCCGGGGCACGCTCCTCGGGACGTTCGCCGGGCCGGGCTTCGCGTTCGTCGGCGGCGCGGTCCTGCTCGCGGCGGTCGGCTTCCTGGGCCGCCTTGTCGGCGGTGCCGCTCTGCGCGGCCTGCTGGACCCCCTGCATGACCTGCTGCGGAACCTGTTGCAGCCCTTGGGCCAAACCGGCCAGCGGGGCGGCGACGGCACCGGCCAGCGCACCGACCTGCTGGCCCACCTGGCCGACGATCTGACCGAGCACGTCGGCGCCGCCGGCCGGGCTGCCTGCGGCGGGAGCGCCCGCTGCGCTGCGGGCCGCCGCGCCGGGCGACTCCGCACCGCCCGCGGCCGGCGCGCCCCCGGCCTGGTCCTGCAGCGCATCAGCGGCGGCCTGCAGCTTCTCGGCGCCCGCGCGGTCACCCTGCTCGTAAAGCCGGGCGGCCTTCTGCAGCAACTCCGAGATCGTCGTGCTCGACGTGTTGGTGGCCTGCATCGTGCCCTGCCTGCTGCCGAGCACACCGGACAGCGCGGAACTCACAGCCGCGGCAATCGTGCCGTGGCTGTTCTGCACACCCGTGGCCTCGGCCGCACCGCTGCCCATCACCTGGGACAGCGCCGCGGACACCTGATCGTGGATCTGGGCGTAGGACCGCACTCCGTCGGTCTGCACGTAGAGCTCGTTCATCGCTACCTCCGTAGGCAGAAGTCTAAAGTCGCGGACCCGGCGCCTTACGCACCAATTCAGCGCTGCGCCTGAGCGGCGGCGTCGTGTGCGGCGCGCCGGAAGCCGCTCTCGGCGTAGCGCCGGGCCACGTCGGCCAGCGCCGCGGCGTCCCGGGCGGCCAGCGCCCGACCGTGTGACAACGCCAATTCTCCCAGCGCACAATCACATTCGACGCTGATCCGGGCGACCGCGTCCGCGCACCGCGCGTCGCCCATCCGGGCCGCATCCACCAGGGCCCGCAACGCGACCGCGTTCTGGCCGCCGCGCTCGGCGCTGCGGACCGCGTCGCGCGCCACCGCCACCGCACCGTGTTCGTCGCGGCGCGCCCACTTCGCCCACGCCCGCGCCAGCGTCAGCTCGGGCGCAAACAGCATCGACTTCAATCCGTGCCGGGACTCCGCGCGCGCCAACGCCTTTCCGGCCTCCACCGCCGCGCCGAGCTGACCCAGCGCCTGGGCCAGCAGCATCCACGCCAGCGGGCCCCACGAGTAACCGGTCGGCGCCAGCGCCGCGGCCGCGGGCCGCAGCAGACGCACCGCCTCCTCGAGTTCGCCGCGCGCGATCAGCACATCGGCGACCAGCACCTCGCCGATCGCGCGGCCGGGCTGCTGCAGCTGGGCGAGGTCGGCGAGCCGCTGTGCGAGTTCACGTGCCTGGTCCAGCCGCCCCGCCAGCACCAGCGCGGTCGTCTGCCCGTAGCCGCTGGTGAACCGCAGCAGCCCGGGATGTCCGGCGGCGACCGCGCGTTCGGCGAGCGCGTCGACATCGGCGAAGCGTCCGGTGCGGGCCGCGCTCAGCGCCGCCGCGGACGCCGCCCAGCCGACCGCGGTGTCGTCGGCGCTCGGCGAGGCCAGCACGTCGGTCGCCAGCTCGATCGCCCGCACCGGGTTGCCCGCGTTCATCGCGAACGTCGCCGACAGCGCATCCAGCGTGGTGCGCGCCGTCGCCGTCGTCACCCGGTTGCGGGTCGCGCGCAGGAACGCGGTGGCCCGCTCCGGCTCCGAGAGCATCCAGAACTGGTTGGCCGCGCGCGGCAGCGCCCACGCCATCAACTCGGCCTCCGACAGCGTCGCGGTGTCCACCTCGTCGAGCACGGCGTCGGCGTCGCGGCCGCGACCCTGCCAGGCCAGCGCGTAGGCCAGCGTGAGCCGCGTCGACAGATCCGGGGCGCCGGGCAGCGCCGCGCGGGCCAGCCGTTCGCTGAGCACCAGATCGCCGAGCCGCAACGCCTCGCCGGCGGCCGCGGCCAGGTCGGCGGCCGGCAGCGGGCTGTCACTGTCGAGGGCAAGCACCGCGAGGCGCAGCCGCCCGATCACCCCGGGCGCGGGCCGCGCGGCGAGCAGTCCGACCAGCTCACCGCGCAGCCGACGCAACTCCGGGCCGCCCAGCGCGTCGCGCACCGCGTCGGTGAACAACGGGTGCGCGGGCCGCAACCGGCCGTCGTCGACGACGACCGCACCGTCGGCGACGGCCGACTCGACAGCGTCACCGCCGACGAGCGCTTGGATCTCGGCCAGCGGCAACGGGTCGTCGACCGCCAGGTACTCCAGCACGCGGTGCGCGGTCGCGGGCAGGCCGGCGACGAACTCCTCGACCAGCGTGGCCAGCCGGGTGTCGTCGTGGCCCGGCGGCGAGAGCTCGACGCGCTCGAGCAGTCCGTCGTCCCACAGCCGCGAAATGTCCTCGGATACCGCGCAATCGGGAGCCACTGTGAGGATCAGCGTCGCCGCACCGCTGATCGCCAGCTGGTGCACCAGCGCGGCGGACAACGTGTCGAGCAGGTGCGCGTCGTCGACGACGAGCAGCCGGCCGTCGCCCAGCGACTCGCGGGCGGTCGCCAGCACGTCGGCGGTCTTGCCGCTGTCGGGGACCTCGACCAGGTGCCCGACCGCGGCGAACGGGACCGCGGCCATCGGCGTCGTCGCGCGCACCCAGTCCACCCGCGGATACGTCGCGCCGAACCGCTCGGCCGCCGCGCGCGCCAGCGTCGTCTTACCCACCCCGTACGGCCCGATCAGCACCGCCCCGGCACGCTTGTGCAGCCCGGTCTCGATCAGCTCGAGTGCCGGCTCGGGCGGCGAGATGACCCAATCGATCGGCACCGCCGGAGTCTATGGCAGGTTGTGCTCGTGTCCGGCGAAACCGGCCGCCTCTGGGCGGTGTGTGTGTACTGCGCGTCGGGTCCGACGCACCCCGAATTGCTGGAGTTGGCCGAGCAGGTGGGCCGCGCCGTCGCCGAGCGCAACTGGTCGCTGGTCTCCGGCGGCGGGAACGTGTCGGCGATGGGAGCGCTGGCCACCGCGGCCAGGAGCCGCGGCGGGCACACCGTCGGGGTGATCCCCAAGGCGCTGGTGCACCGCGAGGTCGCCGACGTCGACGCCGACGAACTCGTCGTCACCGACACCATGCGCGAACGCAAACAGGTGATGGAGGACCGCGCCGACGCGTTCCTCGCGCTGCCCGGCGGCATCGGCACCCTCGAGGAATTCTTCGAAGCCTGGACAGCGGGCTATTTGGGTATGCATGACAAACCGGTGGTGCTGCTCGACCCGTTCGGGCATTACGACGGGCTGCTGGTCTGGCTGCGGGAACTGGTCGGCAGCGGCTACGTCGCCCAGGGCGCGCTGGACCGGCTCGTCGTCGTCACAGACGTCGAGGCGGCGATGACGGCGTGCGCCCCCGGCGGTGACCATGGTCACTAGGGTGTTGCGACAAAGGAACAGCGGAGGGACGAACGCGACATGACCGATCAGAAGTCTGGGACCCGCAAGAGCGTCGGGTTGCTGGACCTCGCCGCCCAGGTGCCGGGCATCATCCTCGACGTGCCGACGATCGTGCGCGGAGCCGTGACCGGTTTCGGTGCCCGACCGTCGGCCAAGACGTCGATCGGGAAGGTGTTCCAGGAGCGCGCCGCCCGCCACGCCGACAAGCTGTTCCTCAAGTTCGACGACCGGCGGATCACCTACCGCGAAGCCAACGAGACCGTCAACCGCTACGCCGCGGTGCTGGCCGCGCGCGGGGTGGGGCACGGCGACGTCGTCGGAATCATGTTGCGTAACAGCCCCGAATCGGTGCTGATGATGCTCGCCGCGGTCAAGTGCGGCGCGATCGCCGGCATGATCAACTATCACCAGCGCGGCGACGTGCTCAGCCACAGCCTGGGTCTGCTCGACGCCGCCGTCGTCGTCGCCGAAACCGACTTCGTCGAACCGATCACCGAATCCGGCGCCGACACCAACGGGCTGATCACCGTCGACGAACTCCAGCGCCTGTCGGCGACCGCGCCCACCGGCAACCCGGCGACCACCGAGGCGGTGCTGGCCAAGGACAAGGCGTTCTACATCTTCACCTCCGGCACCACCGGGATGCCGAAGGCCAGCGTGATGACGCACTACCGGTGGCTGCGGGCGCTGGCCGGTTTCGGCGGCATGGGCATGCGGTTGAACAGCAGCGACACCCTGTACTGCTGCCTGCCGCTCTACCACAACAACGCGCTGACCGTCGCGCTGTCGTCGGTGCTGAACTCGGGTGCGACGCTGGCGCTGGGCAAGTCGTTCTCGGCGTCGAAATTCTGGGACGAGGTCATCCGCTACGACGCGACCGCGTTCGTCTACATCGGCGAGATCTGCACCTACCTGCTCAACCAGCCGCCCAAGGACACCGACCGCAAGCACAAGGTGCGGGTGATCGGCGGCAACGGTCTGCGCCCGGCGATCTGGGACGACTTCACCGAGCGGTTCGGCATCGACCGGGTCTGCGAGTTCTACGCCGCCAGCGAGGGCAACACCGCGTTCGTCAACTTCTTCAACCTCGACAAGACCACCGGCATCTGCCCGACGCCGGTGGCGTTCGTCGAGTACGACGCCGACACCGGTGAACCGCTGCGCGACGACGACGGCCGGGTCAAGAGGGTCAAGCGCGGCACCCCCGGCCTGCTGCTGTCGAAGGTGAGCAACTTCCAGCCGTTCGACGGCTACACCGACGAGAAAGAGTCGGAAAAGAAGTTGGTGCGCAACGCTTTCAAAGACGGCGACGTGTGGTTCAACACCGGCGACCTGATGCGTTCGCAGGGCTTCGGACACGCCGCGTTCACCGACCGGCTCGGCGACACCTTCCGGTGGAAGGGCGAGAACGTCGCGACCACCGAGGTGGAGGCGGCGCTGTCGACCGACCCGCAGGTCGAGGAGGCGACGGTCTTCGGGGTCGAGGTCGAGGGTGCCGGCGGGCGCGCCGGGATGGCGGCCATCCAGCTCAAGGACGGCGAGCAGTTCGACGGCAAGGCGCTGGCCAAGGCCGCCTACGACAAGCTGCCCAGCTACGCGGTACCGCTGTTCGTGCGGGTCGTCGAGGAGATCGCGCACACCTCGACGTTCAAGAGCCAGAAGGTCGACCTGCGCAAGGACGGCTACGGCGGTAACACCGGCGAGGGCGACGAGGACGCCGGGGAGATCGAGGACCCGATCTACGTGCTGGCCGGCCGCGACGAAGGCTACGTCGAGTTCTACGACGACTACCCGAAGGAAGTCGCCGACGGCAAGAGGCCCAAAAACTGAGCCTCCGCAGGACCGTAGCCTGGTAGGCGTGCAGTCGACGTTCCTGGGGCGGCCGGTCGCCGGCGACCGGGCGATGATCATGGCGATCGTGAACCGGACCCCGGACTCGTTCTACGACCGCGGCGCCGCGTTCACCGACGAGGCCGCCAAGGCCGCTGCACACCGGGTCATCGAGGACGGCGCCGACGTCGTCGACGTCGGCGGGGTGAAGGCCGGTCCGGGCACGCTGGTCGACGCCGACGAGGAGGTCGCGCGCGTCGTCCCGTTCATCGAGTGGCTCCGCGACGCCTACCCCGACCAGCTGATCAGCGTCGACACCTGGCGCGCGTCGGTGGCCAAAGCGGCCTGCGCGGCCGGCGCGGACCTGATCAACGACACTTGGGCCGGACACGATCCGGCGCTGCCCGAGGTGGCCGCCGAGTTCGGCGCCGGACTGGTCTGCTCACACACCGGCGGCGCGCAGCCGCGGACCCGCCCGTTCCGGGTCAACTACGGGATCACTGAACGCGGCGTCGTCGACGACGTGATCGCCGAGGTGACCGCCGCCGCCGAACGCGCGGTCGCGGCCGGGGTGGCGCGCGACGCCGTGCTGATCGACCCGACCCACGATTTCGGCAAGAACACTTACCACGGTCTTACTTTGTTGCGCCACGTAAAAGAGCTTGTAAAAACTGGATGGCCTGTCCTGATGGCGCTGAGCAACAAAGATTTTGTCGGGGAGACTCTGGGTGTGGGTTTGACCGAGCGCCTCGAGGGCACCCTGGCAGCCACCGCCTTGGCGGCCGCCGACGGGGCCTCGATGTTTCGGGTGCACGAGGTCGGGCCGACACGACGCGTTCTGGAGATGGTCGCGTCGATCCAGGGCGGACGGCCGCCGACGCGCACGGTGAGGGGACTGGCATGACACTCACACCCGAATTGCCAACGACCGAGGTCGTCACCGCCCGGTGGCTGGCCGACCACAGCTGGAGCCGGCCGACCTGGACGATCGCCGAACTCGAAGCCGCCAAGAAGGGCCGCACCGTCTCGGTGGTGCTGCCGGCGCTCAACGAGGAGGAGACCGTCGGCAGCGTGGTCGAGACGATCACCCCGCTGCTCGGCGGGCTCGTCGACGAGCTGATCGTGCTGGACTCCGGATCCACCGACGACACCGAGATCCGCGCGGTCGCCGCCGGCGCCCGGGTGGTCAGCCGCGAGGTCGCGCTACCGGAGGTGGCGACGCAGCCCGGCAAGGGCGAGGTGCTGTGGCGCTCGCTGGCCGCGACGACCGGCGACCTGATCGTGTTCGTCGACTCCGACCTGATCGACCCCGATCCGATGTTCGTGCCCAAGCTCCTGGGCCCGCTGCTCACCACCGACGGCGTGCACTTCGTCAAGGGGTTCTACCGCCGCCCGCTCAAGGTCAGCGGCAGCCAGGACGCCACCGGCGGCGGCCGCGTCACCGAACTGGTGGCCCGCCCGCTGTTGGCGTCGCTGCGACCCGAACTGTCCTGCATCCTGCAGCCGCTGGGCGGGGAGTACGCCGGCACCCGTGAGCTGTTGACGTCGGTGCCGTTCGCGCCCGGCTACGGCGTGGAGATCGGGCTGCTCATCGACGCCTACGACCGGCTGGGGCTCGACGGGATCGCCCAGGTCAACCTCGGCGTGCGGACCCACCGCAACCGGCCGCTGACCGAGCTGGCCTCGATGAGCAGGCAGGTCATCGCGACCCTGCTGTCGCGGTGCGGGGTTCCCGACTCCGGGGTCGGGCTGACCCAGTTCTACGCCGACGGCGACGACTACACCCTGCGCACGTCGACGGTGTCGCTGGCCGACCGGCCGCCGATGAGCACGCTGCGCCCGCGCTAGGTGCCGACAGGCGGCGCGGTTGTCGGCGCGCTGAGGCAGTATCGATGCCGTGACGCTGGTTCTGCTGTATCTGGTCGTGCTGGTTCTGATCGCGGTGGTGCTGTTCGCGTTGGGCAGTGTGCTGTTCGGGCGCGGCGAACCGTTGCCACCGCTGCCGCGCGACACCACGGCCACCGTGCTGCCGGCCTCCGGTGTGACGGGCGCCGACGTCGACGCGATCAAATTCGCGCAGACGCTGCGCGGCTACAAGACCAGCGAGGTGGACTGGGTGCTTGACCGGCTGGGCGCCGAACTCGACCAGCTGCGCGGCCAGCTGGACACGCTGCGCGCCGCGTACGGCATCGAGGATCCCGACGACACGGTCGCCGAGCAGCCCGCCCACGCGCTCCAAGACGACGACGAGACGGCCGACAGCCGGAGCGAAGCGTGACCGCTGACGGTCGGGTGCGCTGCGCCTGGATCGACGAATCCCGGCTGGCGCCTGCCGATTTCGAGCTCTACCGCGACTACCACGACACCGAGTGGGGCCGGCCGCTGCGCGATTCGCAGGCCCTGTTCGAGCGGATCACGCTCGAGGCTTTCCAGAGCGGCTTGTCGTGGCTGATCATCCTGCGCAAGCGGGACAACTTCCGGCAGGCGTTCGACAATTTCGACGTCGAGCGCATCGCCCGCTACACCGACCGCGACGTCACCCGGCTGATGAGCGACGCGGGAATCGTGCGCAACCGCGCGAAGATCGAGGCCACCATCGCCAACGCCCGCGCGGCCGCCGAGCTGGCCGATGCCGGCGTCGACCTGGGCGAGCTGCTGTGGTCGTTCGCGCCGCCGCCGCGGCCCCGGCCCGCGGAGTTCGGGCTGATCCCGGCCGTCACGCCGGAGTCCACCGCGATGGCCAAGGAACTCAAGCGCCGCGGGTTCCGGTTCGTCGGGCCGACGACGGCCTACGCGCTGATGCAGGCGACCGGAATGGTCGACGATCACACCGCCGACTGCTGGGTTCCGGTGGCCTCGGCGGACCCGCCGCGGCGGTGATAGCCGGGTCTTTGCACACCAAACCTCGCGGATAGGGAACAATAGGGGAAGTTCAGTTGCAGTTCAGTACCGGGTGCTGTCAAACGGGTGGGCGGCCCCCGGCCCCGACCGGGCCCTGACGGGCCGGCTCATGTGGAGGGAGCACTCGATGGCGGCGATGAAGCCCCGGACCGGCGACGGTCCTTTGGAAGCAACCAAGGAGGGGCGCGGCATCGTGATGCGGGTACCACTGGAAGGCGGTGGCCGGCTGGTCGTCGAACTCACCCCGGACGAAGCCGCCGCGCTGGGCGAGGAACTCAAGAACGTCACCAGCTAGCGAGCCGGCCGGTCGCGCCTAGATCGAAACCTTGCGGTAGATCTCGAGGGTCTGCTCGGCGATGTGTGCCCAGGAGAACTCCTCGATACAGCGCTGCCTGCCTGCGGTGCCGTACTGCCGCGCCAGCGCCGGGTCGGCCACCAGTTCGTTGACCGCGGCGGCCAATCGGCTCTCGTAGCCGGCCGCGTCCGCAGCGTCGTAGTGCACCAGCCGCCCGGTCTGCCCCTCGGCCACCACCTCGGGGATACCTCCCACATCCGAGGCGACCACCGCCGTCGCGCAGGCCATCGCCTCCAGGTTCACGATGCCCAGCGGCTCATACACCGACGGGCATACGAAAACAGTTGCTGCGCTGAGGATTTCTCGAATCTTGACGATCGGCAGCATCTCGCGCACCCAGTACACGCCGGTGCGGGCTCGGGCCAGCTGCTGCACCGCCTCGGTGACCTCGGCGGCGATCTCCGGGGTGTCGGGCGCACCCGCGCACAACACCAGCTGAACCTCGGGTGCGAACTGGTGCGCGGCGGCCACCAGGTGCGCGACGCCCTTCTGCCGGGTGATCCGGCCGACGAACGCCACGACCGGACGGCTGCGGTCGACACCGAGTTCGGCCAGCACGGACTCGCCCGGCTCCGGCTCCGCCGGGTACCAGACGTCGGTGTCGATCCCGTTGCGCACCACGTGCACCCGGTTCGGGTCCAGCGCCGGGTAGGTGCGCAGCACGTCCTCACGCATCCCGGAGCTCACCGCGATCACCGCGTCGGCCGCCTCGACCGCCGTCTTCTCCACCCACGACGACACCCGGTAGCCCCCGCCGAGCTGCTCGGCCTTCCACGGCCGCATCGGTTCCAGCGAGTGCGCGGTCAGCACATGCGGAACGCCGTACAGCAGCGCGGCGAGATGGCCGGCGAGCCCGGTGTACCAGGTGTGCGAATGCACGACGCCGGCATGCGCGGCGGCGTTGACCATGTTCAGGTCGGCCGAGAGCATCGTCAGCGCGGCGTTGGCGCCGACGAGCGCGGGATCGGGCGCCGCGACGATCGCGTCGGGTCGCGGCGCTCCCATGCAGTGCACGTCGACCTCGCACAGGCGGCGCAACTGCGCGACCAGCTCGGTGACGTGCACTCCGGCCCCGCCGTACACCTCGGGTGGATACTCCCGAGTCATCATCGCCACCCGCATGGTCCCGACGATAGTGACGCCGACAAGCGGGCGCAGGTCGTTGTCCGGCGAGCCCGTCCGAACGTGCGATACCTCCCAATCACCTTGACTCGTGGCGTCAATGCCTAGCCGACTGCTGAACCTGCCGATAGGTTTGTGTCATGAGGGAACTGCCACACGTGCTGGGCATCGTTCTGGCCGGCGGCGAGGGTAAGCGGCTCTACCCGCTGACCGCGGACCGGGCCAAACCCGCGGTTCCCTTCGGCGGCGCCTACCGGCTCATCGACTTCGTGCTGTCGAACCTGGTGAACGCCCGATACCTGCGCATCTGCGTACTCACCCAGTACAAGTCGCATTCGCTGGACCGGCACATCTCGCAGAACTGGCGGCTGTCGGG
Organism: Mycolicibacterium flavescens; assembly: GCF_001722335.1. Classification (GTDB taxonomy): domain Bacteria; phylum Actinomycetota; class Actinomycetes; order Mycobacteriales; family Mycobacteriaceae; genus Mycobacterium; species Mycobacterium flavescens. Next base: position 164,415 of record NZ_MIHA01000012.1, on the reverse strand, counting down.
CCTGGCCGGCGAGTACATCACCCCGGTGCCCGCCCAGCAGCGGCTCGGGCCACGCTGGTACACCGGTTCGGCCGACGCGATCTACCAGTCGCTGAACCTGATCTACGACGAGGACCCCGACTACATCGTGGTGTTCGGCGCCGACCACGTGTACCGGATGGACCCCGAGCAGATGGTCCAGTTCCACATCGAAAGCGGTGCGGGCGCGACGGTCGCGGGCATCCGGGTGCCGCGCCGGGAGGCCACCGCGTTCGGGGTGATCGACGCCGACGAGTCCGGCCGCATCCGCAGCTTCATCGAGAAACCGGCCGACCCGCCGGGCACGCCGGACAATCCCGACGAGGCGTTCGTGTCGATGGGCAACTACATCTTCACCACGAAGGTGCTCATCGACGCGATCCGCGCGGACGCCGACGACGACCACTCCGACCACGACATGGGCGGCGACATCATCCCGCGGCTGGTCGACGACGGGATGGCCGCGGTCTACGACTTCAACAACAACGAGGTCCCCGGCGCCACCGAGCGCGACCACGGTTACTGGCGCGACGTCGGGACCCTCGACGCGTTCTACGACGCGCACATGGATCTGGTGTCGGTGCACCCGGTGTTCAACCTGTACAACAAGCGCTGGCCGATCCGCGGCGAGTCCGAGATGCTGGCCCCCGCGAAGTTCGTCAACGGCGGTTCGGCGCAGGAGTCGGTGGTCGGCGCGGGCAGCATCATTTCGGCGGCGTCTGTGCGCAACTCGGTGCTGTCGTCGAACGTCGTCGTCGACGAGGGGGCGATCGTCGAGGGCAGCGTGATCATGCCCGGCGCCCGGATCGGTCGCGGCGCGGTGGTGCGTCACGCGATCCTGGACAAGAACGTCGTCGTCGGGCCGGGCGAGATGGTCGGCGTCGACCTCGACAAGGACCGCGAGCGATTCGCGATCAGCGCCGGGGGAGTGGTCGCGGTCGGCAAGGGCGTCTGGATCTAGCTGGCTCACCCTCTTTGGCGAGTGGCCAGTTGTCGCGCGTCTGGGGCGCATTTCCGCTCAGTAAGTGGCCACTCGGCGGGCAGTCCGCGCGGTCCGGGCAGTCCGGTCACTCCCGTCACCACACGTAGGGCAGCAACCGGTAGCGCACCTTCTCGGTGTACTCGCGATATCCGGACAGCTCCTCACGCAGCAGCTTCTCCTCGTCGAGGATGCGGACCGCGAACACCACCAACCCGGGCACCAGCACCGCCAGCCCCCACAGCGAGTCCAGCGCGAGCGGAGATCCGACGAACATGATCAGCACCCCGAAATACATCGGGTGCCGCACGACGGCGTACCAACCGGTGGAGACCAGCTGCTGGTCGGACTCGATGGTGACGGTGGCGGCGGCATAGCGGTTGAGCAGTATCACCGACATCGCGATGCCCAACCCGACCGCGACGAGCACCTGCCCGAGCAGCACCACGGCCGTCGGCACCGTCGACCATCCGAGGCGGTGGTCGAGTGCGCTGATCACCGCCACGAGCACGAACACCGACAGGTACCCGATGCTGGCGAACCGCTGGGCGGGTCGACGCTCGGCGGTGGGGCCGGCCCGCATCCGGCGCCGTAACACCTCCGGGCGGCGTCGCGCCAGATAAAGGTTGGGCACCGTCGTCAGCGCGCTGAAGATGGCCAGGAAGACCCACGCCTGCCAGTAGTCGAACGTCCCTGCCGGCCCGAACAGCAGCGCGCCCACGAACACGATTCCGAAGACACTCGAAATCACCAGCTGCACAATAAGTTTCACGGCCCCCCCGATCAGAGCACGTCCCGTCGCCGGTAGAGCGCACCGGCGACTGCCGTCCCACCCGCCCCGACGACGACCATAACGATCAACGCCGTCACCGGATAGTCCATCGGCGCGGTGGTCCGGCTGACCGGCGACAGGTCGATCAACCACTGCGGCAGCCGCAGCAGCGCACCCAGATACAGCGAGACCACCACGAACGCGACCGCCAGCCAGCCCAGCCAGGGTCTGCGCACCGCCACGGCCAGCGCCGCGACAGCCGCCATCACCACCAGCGCCGGGAGGAACGCCAGCGCCGCCACCGTCAGCCGCGCGACGGTCGCGGGGTCGCCGACGGCGAAGCCCGCGCCCAGTCCGTTGCCCAGGCCGGCCGCCGTCATCAGCACGACGGAGCCCAACAGCGCGGCGACGACCGCGGTCACCAACCACCGCCACCGCGAAACCGACCCGGCCAGCACCGCCTCGGTGAGCCCCTTCTCCTCGTCGGTGTAGACCCGCAGCACCGCGGCCACGACGAAGGCGCTGGCCGCCGCGGCCAGGAACTGCGTCATGGTCGTGTACACGCTGTCGGTCCCCTGCGCGGCGATGACCCGCTGGATCATTTCGTTGTCCTCCGCGGCATCCAGCAGCGACTTCGTCATCGACCCGAAGGCGAGGCCGCCGAGGAACAGGCCCACTGTCCAGCCGACGATCTGGCCGCGCTGCAGCGTCAGGTGCAACGCGAGCACACCGCGGATCGGCCGGGCGCCGGGGTGTTCACCGGTCGACGGGATCGTGCCCGCGTCGTACTGGCGCCGCCCCTCCAGTAGCGCGGCCAGCGCAGTCAGCGCGACGGTAAGGACCACCAGCATCGCCAGCGGCCACCAGCGCAGGTCCACGAACGGGCGCATCTGCTGGGCCCAGGCGATCGGAGAGAACCAACTCAGCGCGCTGCCCGAGTTGTCGATGACGTCGCCGACCCCGCGCACGACGGCCGCGACCGCCAGCGCGGCCATCGCGGCCCCCGTCGCGGTGCGGGCTTGGCGCCACAGCTGCGCGGTCACCGCAGCGACCGCCCCGAACACCATCGCCACCGCGGTCACGCCGAGACACATCGCCGCGGTGTCGGCGACAGCGAATCCGGAGGCGGCCATCGCCACCGTCATCGACACGGCCAGCGCCGCGTTGACACCGGCGACCAGAACCAGCGCGGCGGTGGTTCGGGCGTAGCGGCCGACGACCGATGACAGCACGAGTTCAGCTGCGCCGCTTTCCTCTTCGGCCCGGGTATGCCTGATGACGGTGAGCACGGCCAGGATCGACGTCGCGACGATCAACGTGAGCATCAGCTCGTTGGCCAGCATCGCGCCGAGATCGGTCTCATTGCCGCCGAACATCGGTCCGCTCATCATGATGCCGGCGGGGGTCTTCATCAGGTCGACGCGTGCGAGGCGCTGCGCCTCTTCGGGATAAGCGAGCCGGACGGCGTTGGGGGCGTACACCATCATCGACGTCAGCACCGCGAACCAGATGCCGAGCCGGACCCGGTCGCGGATCAGCGCCAGGCGCAACAGCGTTGTCGTACCCGTCCACACCGCCGGCGACAAAACCGGCGCGGTCACCGGGCGGTCTCCTGATACTCGCGAAGGAACAGGTCCTCTAGCGAAGCCGGCGTCACGGTGAGATCCAGTATCCCGAGCTCCGTGAGCTGCGCCATGGCGTGATCGAGGTCGCCGCGGTCGACCGAGAACACGTAATGACCGTCCCTGACCGCGAATTCGTGTGTGAACGGGGCGCTCTCCAGCCGCCGGCCGTCGTGGCTGGTGCGGACGGTGACCGTCGTGCGCATCAGGTGACGGAGTTCGTCGAGCGACCCCGACCGCACACTGCGCCCGGCCCGGATGATCGTCACGCTGTCGCAGACCTTCTCCACTTCGGCCAGGATGTGGCTGGACAGCAGGACCGCCGCGCCGCGTTCGGCCACCTCGTTGACGCACTGCTGAAACGCCTTCTCCATCAACGGGTCCAGGCCCGATGTGGGTTCGTCGAGCAGATAGAGTTCGGCGTCGGTGGCGAAGGCCGCGACGATCGCGACCTTCTGCCGGTTGCCCTTCGAGTAGGTGCGGGCCTTCTTGTGCGGGTCGAGTTCGAAGCGCTCGATGAGTTGATCGCGTCGCGCGGTGTCGACATCACCGCCGCGCAGCCGGGCCAGAAAGTCGATCGTCTGCTGTCCGGTCAGGTTGGGCCACAACGTCACATCGCCGGGCACGTAGGCGATCTGACGGTGCAACGCCACCGCGTCGTGCCAGGGGTCGCCGCCGAGCAGTCGGACCGTGCCCGATTCGGCGCGCAGCAGTCCGAGCAGCACACGGATGGCGGTGGATTTGCCGGCGCCGTTGGGGCCGAGGAAACCGGTGATCTGACCGGGCGCCACCACCAAATCGAGGCCGTCGAGCGCCCGGGTGCGTCCGAACGTCTTTGTCAGGCCGTGGATTTCGACCGCCGGCCGGTCCTCACGGTGTCGCATCGTCTGAGCCGTCATCGTCATCTCCTTGTGCCGCTGAGCTGAACGGGATGCCTTCCTCACGGCGCGCCAGGAACGCGTCGTACATCGTCGAATCGACCATCAGGCCCTGGGTGTAGACCTCGAGCGCCGGGAGCACCATCTCCTCGGCGTAGTCGCGCAGCACCTGGCGCAGGTCGGGGGACTGGTGCAGTTGCAGGTAGAGCAGGAAGCTGCCGCCGCTGGCCATCGCCAGGTAGCGCGCCCGCGCGTGTGGGTCGCGGCTGGGCTTGAGCAGTCCCGACCGCACCCCCTCGTCGATGTAGGCCTCGGCGTTGGCCATCATCTGCTGCCAGAAGTCGCGGGCCAACTGGTTACCGGACTGCAGGCTGCGCACCAGGTAGGCCATCAGCGGGGCGTACGACTCGATCTCGGCCATCTGGGCGAACCACGCCGCCGGGTCCGGGGTCTGCATCTGTTCGGACTTCGCTTCGCGGATCGCCCCGGTGACGTGGTCGTCGCACGCCCGCCGCAGGCCGTCCTTGGAACCGAAGTGGTGGATGACCAGGGCCGCCGAGACGCCCGCCGCGTCGGCGATTGCGCGCAGTCCGACATCGAAGCCGCGCTGCCCCCACTGGTCGATCGCCGCGTCGCGGATTCGGGCGGCGGCGGTGCGATCATCGAGTGCTGAACGCATGTTCAATACACTAAACGCGCGTTCAGCCGGCGGTCAAGCTTCCATGGCGAGCAGACGCGGAATCGCACGAAAAGCCGCGGAAATACGCGATTCTGTGTCTGCTCGGCGCAGAAAGTCAGTCGCGGGCGGCGGCGAGCAGGCCGTCGCCGAGCGGAACGAGCACCGGGGTCAGCCGTTCGTCCTCGGCGATCAGCCGGGTGGCGTCGCGCACCGCGGCCACCTCCGCGTCGTTGGCGGTGGCATCGCCGGCCCGGCCGCCGAGCGCGGCCCGGTGCAGCACGATCGCTCCGCCGGAACGCAGCAGCCGCACAGCCTCTTCGACGAACTGCGGCTGGTCGATGGGATCGGCGTCGATGAACACCAGGTCGTAGGACTCGTCGGCCAGCCGGGTGAGCACTTCCTGGGCCCGGCCGCTGATCAGCCGCGTCCGGCCCGGGCCGATACCGGCCTCGGTGAACGCCTGCTTGGCGATCCGCTGGTGCTCGGGTTCGACGTCGATCGTGGTCAGCACGCCGTCCTCGCGCATGCCGGACAGCAGCCACAGCCCGCTCACGCCGGCGCCGGTTCCGACCTCGACGACGGCCTTGGCGCCGGTGAGCTTGGCGAACACGCACAACAGGGCGCCGACGGCCGGGGTGATGGCGCCGGCGCCGATGTCGACGGCGCGATCGCGCGCGGCGGCGACGATCGCGTCTTCGGAGATGGACTGCTCGGCGTGCGCGACGATGGACTCGGCACGGCTGTGCGGTCCGATGACGTCGTCGGTGCCGGCCATGCCCGCAGCGTAGCCAACCGGTACCGCTCGACATCGCGACACGCCCGTCGCCGGTTGGCCCCTACGAAAACGGGTAGAGAAAAGTTCTCAGGAAATGTTCAGTTAGCTCATATGCCAAGCACGGCACGTTCGGCGACGGTATGTCCATGGAAGATGGCGGACGCTGGCACTCCGGGAATACCGAGTTGGACCTGCATGTTGCGGTCAGTAGCGATACGCCGCTGTCCGCTGACGGCTGTGACCAGGAGGATCTGACGACTATCAAGGCACAAACAGCGCAGGCTGCACCCGTCTCGATGGCTCATCTCGAGCAGTTCACCGATGGCGAGTGGGTCGAACCCACCGAGGAACTGACCGGCACCGCGGTGTTCGACGCGACCGGTGACAAGGCGACCATGCCGTCGTGGGACGAGCTGGTGCGTCAACACGCCGACCGGGTGTACCGGTTGGCCTACCGGCTGTCGGGCAATCAGCACGACGCCGAGGACCTCACCCAGGAGACGTTCATCCGGGTGTTCCGGTCGCTGCAGAACTACCAGCCCGGCACGTTCGAGGGCTGGCTGCACCGCATCACCACGAACCTGTTCCTCGACATGGTGCGCAGGCGCGGCCGCATCCGCATGGAGGCGCTGCCCGAGGACTACGACCGGGTGCCCGCCGATGACCCCAACCCCGAGCAGATCTACCACGATTCGCGGCTGGGCCCGGACCTGCAGGCCGCGCTCGACTCGCTGCCGCCGGAGTTCCGCGCCGCCGTGGTGCTGTGCGACATCGAAGGTCTGTCCTACGAGGAGATCGGCGCCACGCTCGACGTCAAACTGGGCACCGTCCGCAGCCGCATCCACCGCGGCAGGCAGGCCCTGCGCGACTACCTGGCCAAGCACGGCGACGCTGAGGCCGCGACCGCCAAAACGGCCTGAACCGGCCGAGTTCGCGGCGGTCAGCACGGCGGGCCGCGCTACATTCGAGTGAGCACCGTATTTGAGCGAGCACCGTCGGGAAGGAGCCTGGGTGATGACCGACCGGGGACACGTCTTCCGCCGGGCGTTTTCGTGGTTGCCTGCCCAGTTCGCGTCGCAGAGTGACGCGCCGGTCGGGCCGCGGCAGTTCGGTTCCACCGAGCACCTCTCGACCGAGGCCATCGCGGCCTTCGTCGACGGCGAACTGCGGCTCACCCCGCACCTGCGCGCCGCCAATCATCTGTCGCAGTGTCCGCAGTGCGCGGCCGAGGTCAACGCCCAGCGTCAGGCCCGTGCGGCGTTGCGGGACTCCTGTCCCATCGTTGTCCCCAGCTCGTTGCTCGGGCTGTTGTCCGAGATCCCGCATCATGCGCCGCCCGAGCCGCCCGCTGAGTCGCAGCCGCCACAGTTTGCTGAGGATGCCGGGCGATCCCGACGTAAACGCCGGTAGGGTAGTGCGAAGACGATCTGCGCCGGTATTGACCGGGCCATTCACAATAAGGGTGATGAACGGGTGACCAATATCGACCAGACCGGGCGTGAGCGCCTGGAACCGCGCCCCGTCTCGCGGCCACCGGTGAACCCGGCCGAGCAGCGTGCCTTCGGCAGGCCCGACGGTGTGCAGGGCTCGTTCGTGGGCCTCGACAAGTACCGCGACCAGGGCGAGTACACGCCGACCAACCAGTCGCCGGATCCGGTGTTGGCCGAGGCGTTCGGGAAGCCCGCCGAGGTGTCCGAGACGCTGCAGCGCCACCCCGCCGACGCCGGCGCTCTGGACGCCGAACGTCTCGGCGACGAACCGGATCAGGCCGCCGACCCGTGGCGCGACCCGTCGGCGCCCGCGTCGCTGGGCACCCCGGCCGTGCAGGAACCGCCCCGGGCCCCGACGAACGTGCCGAGCGGGAAACTCGGTGTGCGCGACGTGCTGTTCGGCGGCCGGGTGTCGTACGTGGCGCTGGCCTCGCTGGCGATCATCGCGTTGGTGATCGGCCTGGCCGGCGGCTGGGTCGGCCGCAAGACCGCCGAGGTGGTCGAAGCGTTCACCACCTCGAAGGTCACGCTCGACACTTCCGACACCGGCCCGCCGCCCGAGGGTCACATCGCCAAAGTCGCTGCCGCGGTTGCCGATTCGGTGGTGACGGTGGAGGCGACCAGCGACCAGGAGGGTTCGCAGGGCTCCGGCGTCGTCATCGACGGCCGCGGCTACATCGTCACCAACAACCACGTGATCTCCGAGGCCGCGCTCAACCCGAGCAAGTACAAGATGAAGATCGTCTTCAACGACGGCAAGGAAGTGCCCGCCAACCTCGTCGGCCGCGACCCCAAGACCGACCTCGCGGTGCTCAAGGTCGACAACGTCGACAACCTCACCGTGGCCAAGATGGGCGACTCGGACAATTTGCGCGTCGGTGACGAGGTGATCGCGGCGGGCGCCCCGCTGGGTCTGCGCAGCACCGTCACCGCCGGAATCATCAGTGCGCTGCACCGCCCGGTGCCGCTGTCGGGCGACGGTTCGGACACCGACACCGTCATCGACGGCCTGCAGACCGATGCGCCGATCAACCACGGCAACTCCGGCGGCCCGCTGATCGACATGAACGGCAACGTCATCGGCATCAACACCGCGGGCAAGTCGCTGTCGGAGAGCGCCAGCGGCCTCGGGTTCGCGATCCCGATCAACGAGGTCAAGGTCGTGGTCGACTCGTTGATCCGCGACGGCAAGATCGCCCACCCCACCCTGGGCCTGACCGCACGTTCGGTCAGCAACGAGATCGCCTCCGGCGCGCAGGTCGCCAACGTCAAGGCGGGCAGCCCGGCGGAGAAGGCCGGGATCCTCGAGAACGACGTCGTGGTCAAGGTCGGCGACCGCACCGTGGCCGACGCCGACGAGTTCGTCGTCGCGGTCCGCCAGCTCAAGATCGGTCAGGACGCGCCGATCGAGGTGGTGCGCGACGGCCGGCGGGTGACGTTGACCGTCAACCCCGGTCCCGACAACACCGTGTAGCCGATGTTCGCCAACGTCGGCTGGGGCGAGATGCTGATCCTGGTGATCGCCGGGCTGGTGATCCTGGGACCGGAACGGCTGCCCGGGGCCATCCGCTGGACCACCGGAGCGGTGCGCCAGGCCCGCGACTACATCAGCGGCGCGACCAGCCAACTGCGCGAGGATCTGGGACCGGAGTTCGACGACCTGCGCCAGCCGCTCAGCGAGCTGAACAAGCTGCGCGGGATGACCCCGCGCGCCGCGCTGACCAAACACCTGCTCGACGGCGACGACTCGATCTTCACCGGCAACTTCGACGCGCCCGCCGGCAACGGCGCGAAAAGCGACAAGCCGGTCAGCTCACCGGCGCCCACCCCGCAGGTCCCGCCGTCCGGGGGCACCCCGTTCGACACCGACGCGACGTAGCGGTCGGAGCGGTCAGATGAAGTACTCCTCGTCGCCGCTCGGGTAGCCGCCGCCGTTGGTGGCGATGTGGATGTGGTCGAAGTGGTTGGCGGTCTCGTTGCCGTAGTCGGCCGTCCAGCTCGGGGCGCCCACCCCCGGATAGAAGCCCTGCCGCCAGATCACGTGAATGACGCCCCAGCGTTTCGCGTTGGCCAGCGCATACCCGGCGATCTGGTTGCCCAGCGCGATGCCCTCTTCGGAGCCGTGGTTCGGGATCATCACGTCGATCGCCAGGCCGTTGGGATGCCATCTGAGCGGGTCTTGGCGGAAGCCGCCGATCGTCTTGATCTCGGGGAACAGCACGCTGATCGCCCGCGCGACGCGGATGGTGTGTTTCTGCAGCCCGTTCTCGGGGGCGACGCCGGCAGGCAGCGCGAACGTGACCGCCGCACTGGAGACCGGGGCGCTGGCGGCGAGCAACTCGGCTTCGGTCGGCATCGCCTTCACCGGCGCGCGCGCAGCCTCGGACGGGGCCGCCGCCGGCTGCGGTGCGACGGGCGGGTGCGCGGGCGGGGTGGCGGCCTGGGCGTAGAACAGCCCGGCGGACAGCACGATCGAGCCGATCAACGCCAGCAACCGGCGCCGGCCGCTGGCTGTCGACTTCTTTCCCACGAACAGCACTGTAACGCCTTGTCCTACAAGGTGTGACGATCTTCGGCCCGCGACACCGGTGACGTTATCGACCGGCGGGGTCGAGTCCCAGCGACATACCCGCCAGGCCGCGCTTGCGGCTCGACAACGCGTCGGCGATGCTGCGCAGCTCCTTACCGGCCGGCGAGTCCGGCGCCGAGAGCACCAGCGGGACGCCGGAATCGCCCGCCGTCACCAACGCCGGTTCGAGCGGCACCTGGCCGAGCAGCGGCACGTCGGCGCCGATGGAGCGCGACAGGCGTTCGGCGACCTGCTGTCCGCCGCCCTCGCCGAAGATCTGCATCGTGGTGCCGTCGGGCAGCGTCAGCCCGGACATGTTCTCCACCACGCCGACGATGCGCTGGCGGGTCTGCAGGGCGATCGCGCCGGCCCGCTCGGCGACCTCGGCGGCCGCCAGTTGCGGGGTGGTGACCACGAGGATCTCCGCGCCGGGGATCAGCTGCGCCACCGAGATCGCGACGTCGCCGGTGCCGGGCGGCAGGTCGAGCAGCAGTACGTCCAGATCACCCCAGTACACGTCGGCCAGGAACTGCTGAAGCGCGCGGTGCAGCATCGGTCCGCGCCACACCACCGGGGTGTTGCCCTGGGTGAACATCGCGATCGAGATGACCCGGACGTCGTGGGCGATGGGCGGCACGATCATCGCGTCGACCTGGGTGGGCCGGTCGGTGGTGCCCATCATCCGCGGCACCGAGTGGCCGTAGATGTCGGCGTCGAGGACGCCGACCGACAGGCCGCGCGCCGCCATCGCGGCGGCCAGGTTCACCGTGACGCTGGACTTGCCGACGCCGCCCTTGCCGGAGGCCACCGCGTAGACGCGGGTGAGCGAACCGGGCTGGGCGAACGGGATGACGGGCTCGCGGGAGTCGCCGCGCAGCTGCTTGCGCAGTTCGGCGCGCTGGTCGTCGTTCATCACGTCGAGGCTGACGCGCACGGCGCCGGTGCCCGGCACGTCGGCGACCGCTCGGCTGACCTGTTCGGAGATCTCGGTCTTCTTCGGGCAGGCCGCGGTGGTCAGGTACACCTCGACGTGCACCGCGCCGTCGTGTTCGACGGTCACGTCCTTGACCATGCCGAGCTCGGTGATCGGCCGTCGCAGCTCAGGGTCGATCACTTTGGCCAGCGCGCGACGAATGGCGGCTTGCAGCTCGGTAGAAGATTCAGACATCACCGTCGAGTCTAGGCCGACCCGGCGGACGCCTTGAACCGGCCGCTACGCGACCGGACCGGGTGCGGGACCCGGGGCGACGCCGAGCGGCGGCACCGGCTGCGCGGGGCCGGGCGGTAGACCCGGACCGGGTGGTGGGGCCGGCGGCGCGACGGGACCCGGCGCGGGTGCGCCCGGCGGCGGCACCAGTTGCTGGGCTTCGGCCGGGGCGCCCAGCGCCGGTTGCAGCGGTGGCGGGGCCGGGTTGTCCTGGATGCAGAACACCGCGCACTCGGGCCTGGGCTTCGGCGGGGCTTGCATCCACGGAGGTGTCCACGGCGGCGGAGCCTCGGGCGTCGCGGGCGCCTGCGGAGCGGGTCCGGGCAGCGGGCCGAGTCGTTGTCCGGGGGCCAGGCCCGGCATCGTGCCCATCTGGCTGGCGACCGCGTCGCGCTCCAGCACCGGCATCAGCGCCAGCGGGTCGTTGGCCGGCAGCCCGAGCACGTTGAGCGGCAAGCCGGGGCCGAGGCCCTCGTAGCTGCTCAACTCGGTGAGATGGATGTCGTCGGTGCCCGCCAGGGTCGGTACTTCGCCGGTGATGGGCGGCAGGTCCATCGGGACCACCCCGGTGGCGTAGGCCGCGGCCCATCCCAGCACGTTGCGGGCGTAGGCCACCGAGTTGTTGTAGCGCAGGATCGCCGACATCACGTGCGACGGGTCGCGCAGGTTCATGTTGCCGCTGCACAGGTAGCGCGCGGCGGCCAGCGTCGAGTCGTAGAGGTTCTGTACGTCGGCCTTGCCGTCGCCGTCGCCGTCGGAGGCGTAGCGCGACCAGGTGCCCGGCAGGAACTGCATGGGGCCCATGGCGCGCGCATAGGTGACGCGGTCGGCGGTGCGGCTCTGCACGATGACCTCGTTGCCGGGCAGGGTGCCGTCCAGCGCGGGCCCGTAGATGGGCCGCACCGCGGTGCCTCGGGAGTCGGTGGCACCGCCGTTGGCGTGCATCGACTCGATCCGGCCGATTCCGGCGAGCAGGTTCCAGCTCAGCCCGCAGCCCGGGTAGGCCGAGGCCATCATCCGCTCGGCGTTGCGGTAGGCCGCCAGCGCCATCGCCGGAATGCCCAGCGCGCCAGGCGAATTCACTACAGCAGCAGGCGGCGGGGACGAGACCGTGGAGGCGGCGATGTGGAACGCCGACGGCGTCTTGGTGACCGCGACGACCGACGCGCCCGACCGGGTGTCCGGGCTGGGCTCGACCGCGGCCAGCGGGGTGACGGCGGCGTCGCTGATGGGGGTGCGTACGGCGGGGGCGGCTCCGACCCCGCCGGCGAGCACGATCGGGGCGATGATCGCAACACCGAGACCCGCCCGCATGCGGGGCGACGGCGAGGCCTGATCCTCGACGGATCCGGGTGTGCGCTTCAGGCGACCCGCTCCGCGCCGCACGGCATCGAGGGCGGCCTTCCCCCTTATGTGCACTCAACCGTCCTTGGCTTGTGATTGCTTGTGAACCAAGTCACCATACCTACTCGATAACACACGCGTAACAGCAATGGGGTGGACTCGCCCGGTTCGGCATTTTGCTACTTTTTCGGTTTGCGCTCGCCGGGCTCATGGCGGGCGGTGCTGTCGGCCGCGTCGTCGGGGGGCGCGGACTGCAACTGGGTGAGCATGTCGCGCAGCTCCTCGAGTTCGCGGCGCAGGTAGTCGCGGGTCACCACCTCGCCGACGGCCAACCGCAGCGCGGCCAGCTCACGCGCCAGGTACTCGGTGTCGGCCTTGGTCTGCAGGGCCCGCCTGCGGTCCTCGTCGAGCGCTACCCGGTCCCGGTTCTCCTGCCGGTTCTGGGCCAGCAGGATCAGCGGCGCCGCGTACGCCGCCTGGGTGGAGAACGCCAGGTTGAGCAGGATGAACGGATAGGGATCCCACCGCAGGCTGACCGCGAACAGGTTCAGCACGATCCAGACGATCACCAGGATGGTCTGCCACGCCAGGTACCGCCCGGTGCCCAGGAACCGGGCAATGGATTCGCTGAACTGACCGACCGCCTCGGTGTCGAAGTTGAAGTTGAACCGCCGCCGACTGGTCAGCGGCGTGTCGAGCCGGCTGCGGTCGGTCACAGGGCCCCCTCGGTGGCGGTCAGGTCGGGCTCCTCGGTTTCGCGCCAGTCCTCCGGCAGTAGGTGGTCGAGCACGTCGTCGACGGACACCGCGCCCAGCAGATGGTTCTCCTCGTCGACCACCGCCCCGCACACCAGGTTGTAGGCGGCGAAGTAGCGGGTCACCGCGGACAGGGAATCCTCGGGAGCGAGGTTGGGCAGGTCGGTGTCGACGATGCCGCTGACCAGATCGGCGGGCGGTTCACGCAGCAGCCGCTGCAGGTGCACGCAGCCCAGGTAGCGGCCGGTCGGGGTGGCGGTCGGCGGGCGCACGACGAACACCAGCGACGCCAGCGCCGGCGTCAGGTCCGGGTCGCGCACCCGGGCGAGGGCCTCGGCGACCGTGGTGTCGGGGGCCAGGATCACCGGTTCGGAGGTCATCAGACCGCCCGCGGTGTCCGGTGAATGCGACAGCAGCCGTCGCACGTCCTCGGAGTCTTCGGGGTCCATGCGGCGCAGGAACTGCTCGGCGTCCGACGGCGTCATCGAGCCCAGCAGGTCGGCCGCGTCGTCGGGGTCCATGGCCTCGAGCACGTCGGCGGCGCGGTCGGCCGGCAGGCGTTTGAGGACGTCGGTCTGGTCGTCCTCGGGCAGCTCCTGCAGCACGTCGGCGAGCCGCTCGTCGTCGAGGGCCTTGACCACCTCGTAGCGCCTCTTGGACGGCAGCTCCCGGATCGCGTCGGCCACTTCGATCGCCCGCTGCCCGACGAACTGCTCGAGCAGCTGCGCCACCCCCTGGTCGGGCATCGCCAGCCCGGACGGGGTCAGGCCGTGGACGTGATGCCAGTCGACGGCGTGCACATTGCTGCGCCGCCCGAGCCGCCGGTGCTGCCGCACCGCCACCTTGGTCACCATCCAGTCCCGCGTACGGGTCTGTTCGATTCCGAGGTCGACGACGATCAGGTCGGCGTCCTTGAGCTCGGGCAGGTCGGGGTCGTCGACGCGCACCTGGGTCTCGATCACCTGCCCCAGCACCAGCACTTCACCGGGGCGCTGGGCGAACCGGCGCAGCGAAACGCTGCCGGTGGCCAGCGTCACCGCGCCGGGCTCGATCGACGTCACACGCAGAATCGGCACGAAAATCCTTCGCCGCGTGAGCAACTCGACGACAAGGCCGAGGACTCGCGGTTGTTGGCGCACGATGCTGATACTGATCACGACGTCGCGGACACGTCCGATGGACTCGCCGTCGGGGCCGAGCACCACCATCCTCGCGAGTCGGGCCGCATAGACCCTGTTCACCGCCGCCATGACTGAAAGGGTAAAGACTATAAGCGTGGAAAACCGATATCGACCCCGCCGAACAGTGCTTTCCGTTCCCGGGAGCAGCGCCAAGATGGTCGAGAAGGCGAAAACACTGACCGCCGACGAGGTGTTCCTCGACCTCGAGGACGCCGTCGCGCCGGACGCCAAGGCCGAGGCCCGCACCCGGGTGGCCACCGCGCTCGCCGAACCGGGCTGGGCCGGACAGCTTCGCGGCGTCCGCGTCAACGACTGGACCACACCGTGGACCTACGCCGACATCATCGAGGTTGTTTCCACCGCAGGAGCCTCGATCGACATCGTGGTGCTGCCGAAGGTGACCGACGTCTCGCACATCGAGGCGCTGCACCTGTTGCTCAACCAGCTCGAGACGACGCACGGCCTGCCGGTGGGTCGCATCGGTATCGAGGCGCAGATCGAAAATGCGCAGGGGCTCACCAACATTGATGCGATCGCCGCGGCGCCTCGGGTGCAGGCTCTGGTGCTCGGGCCCGCCGACATGGCGGCCAGCCTCAACATGCGCACCCTCGAAGTGGGGGAGCAGCCCGAGGGGTACGACGTCGGCGACGCGCATCACCACGTGCTGATGCGGATCCTGATCGCCGCGCGCACCCACGGTGTGCTCGCGATCGACGGCCCCTACCTCAAGGTGCGCGACGTCGACGGGTTCCGGCGGGTGGCGGGCCGCTCGGCGGCGCTCGGCTATGACGGCAAATGGGTGCTGCATCCGGACCAGATCGCCGCGGGCAACGAGATTTTCAGCCCGCGCCAGAAGGACTACGACCACGCGGAGTTGATTCTCGAGGCCTACGAGTGGCACACCTCGCGAGCGGGCGGCGCGAGAGGGGCGGTGATGCTGGGCGACGAGATGATCGACGAGGCCAGCCGCAAGATGGCCTTGGTGATCGCCGGAAAGGGCCGCGCCGCAGGCATGCAGCGGCAGGGTGAGCCGTTCCGGCCGCCTCAGTGAGGACCGGTCAGGTCCACTGCCATCCGCTGGCGAACACCGCGACGTAGAGCAGCAGGTACAGCAGGTAGCCGAGGACCGCCAGCCCGCCGATGATGGTGGCCGCCAACGCGATTCCGAACCCGTCCTGCCCGCTGCGTCTGGTTTCGCGCATCGCGACGATGCCGAGGATCACCCCGGCGATCGCGCTCATCCCGCAACACACGATGCCCAGCGCCGAGGCGACCAGCGCGCCGATCGCCTTGCCGTTGGTGCCCGGCGGTTTCGCCGGCGGGTAGCCGGCGTAGCCGTAGGGGCTCGCCGGCGGATAGCCCCACCACTGCGGCACCGGCGGCGGTAGCGCGGCGTCCTCGGGATAGTCGACGGGCGCGAACGGTTGGCTGCCGTCGGGAGGTTCGCCGCCGGTGGCGGTCACCGGCTCAACCCGTACTCAACATGACGATGCCGATCAGGACGCTGAAGAAGAACGTCGCAGCACCGACGGCGATACCCGCGATCGCCAGCGAGCGGCCACCCTCACCGCTGTCCTTGATCTGGTTCAAGGCCACGACACCCAGCACGATGCCGATGATGGAGGCGATGCCGCAGAAGAACGGGATCACCCCGATCAGCGACGCGACCAGCGAGGCGATCGCCAGGAAGTTGGTCTTGGTCTCCGGCGCCGGGAAGCCGGGCGCCGGGTACGTCCCGTAGGACGGTGGTGCCCCGTACGGCGGCGGCAGATACTGGGCCGCCCCGAACCCGGCGGGATCGCCGTAGGGCGGCGGGTAAGCGCCAGGCGGCGGCGGATAGCCGCCCTGCGGCGGGGGGTAGGCGCCCTGCGGCGGGGGGTAGGCGCCAGGGGGCGGGGGATAGGCGCCCGGCGGCGGGGGCTGCATGCCGCCCTGCGGTGGTGGGGGATACCCGCCCTGGGGGTATCCGGGCGGCGGATACGCCGGCGGGAAATTCGGGTCGTAGGCGCCGTAGGCGGGCGTCGAGGCCGTCGGGTCGGTGAGGTCGGGTCGGTCCGCCTGCGAGGTCTGATCACCGGGTTCAGAGGTCTCCTCGCGGACGTCCTCGATCGGCGGCGCTTCGTGCGCGCTCGACGACTCGGACGCACCGTCGGCGGGGTCGGATGATGCCGTTCGTGCCGCGTCCTCCTCTGGATTTGTCATGCTTGCAACCTAGCGCACGGACCGGGCACCCAAATGGCCGCACGAACGTTGGTCCAGGTAAGAGCAGCAACCTGATCGAGCGCGCACGAGAAGGGATACTGAAGCGATGACCAGCCCGTTTCAACCAGGCGCCAACCCCGGTGCAACGCCGGGCGGCGCGAACGCCAGGCGCGGACCCGCCAGTCTGCCCACACCGCCGAAAGGATGGCCGATCGGTTCCTACCCGACCTACGCCGAGGCGCAACGCGCGGTCGACTACCTGTCTGATCACGAATTCCCGGTACAGCAGGTCACGATCGTCGGCGTGGACTTGATGCAGGTCGAACGCGTGACCGGGCGGTTGACATGGCCGAAGGTGCTCGGCGGCGGTGTGCTGACCGGCGCGTGGCTCGGTCTGTTCATCGGCCTGATTCTCGGGTTTTTCAGCCCCAGCCCGTGGGGTGCGCTGGTCACCGGGTTGGTCGCCGGTGTGTTCTTCGGCCTGATCACCTCCGCGATCCCCTACGCGATGGCGCGTGGCACAAGAGATTTCAGCTCGACACTGCAGCTGGTCGCAGGTCGCTACGACGTGCTCTGCGATCCGCAGAGCGCCGAGCGTGGCCGGGATTTGCTGGCGCGCTTGACCATCTGAGCCGCCGAGTCAGAGGCGCACCGGCCGCGATTCTGGGCAGTTTGTGCACGTTAGCAATTGCGTAACGGTGTGCGACGCGCGCACCCGAAGTGTTGCGTATCACGCGGTCGGCGCAATACGGTTTGCGCGCGGGGAGTTCCCGCACCAGAGCCGCCTCGGCGGCGACATCAGAATCTGCGCCGCCCCGGCGGCGCTTGCGAAGGCGGATGGAGGCGGTGGTGCGTCCTCGTCGGCTAGGTGCCGCGGCGATGGCTGCGCTGACGACGGCGTCGATGCTGACGGCGTGTGGATCCAGCGGCGGCGGAATCGTCATCAACTACTACACGCCGGCGAACGAGGCGCAGACCTTCACCGCCGTCGCCGAACGGTGCAACGACGAACTCGGCGGCCGGTTCACCATCCGGCAGGTCAGCCTGCCCAAGGGCGCCGACGATCAGCGGCTGCAGCTGGCCAGGCGGCTGACCGGAAACGACACGACCCTCGACGTGATGGCGCTCGACGTGGTGTGGACCGCGGAGTTCGCCGAGGCCGGTTGGGCGTTGCCGCTGTCGGATGATCCGGCCGGCCTTGCCGAAGCCGACGCCACCTCGAACACGCTGCCGGGCCCGTTGGAAACCGCCAGGTGGCAGGACCAGCTGTATGCCTCGCCGATCACCACGAATACCCAATTGCTGTGGTATCGCGCTGATTTGATGCCAGAGCCGCCCGCAACGTGGGACGACATGGTGGCCGAGGCCACCCGCCTGCACGCCGAGGGTGGGCCCAGCTGGATTGCGGTGCAAGGTAAGCAGTACGAGGGCCTGGTCGTGTGGTTCAACACGTTGCTGGAAAGCGCGGGCGGACAGGTGCTTTCCGAGGACGGTGAGACGGTCACGCTGACCGACACACCCGAACACCGCGCCGCCACGGTCAAGGCGCTGCAGATCATCAAGTCCGTGGCCACCGCCCCGGGGGCGGACCCGTCGGTGACCCAGACCGACGAGACCACCGCGCGCCTGGCGCTCGAGCAGGGCAATGCGGCGCTCGAGGTGAACTGGCCGTACGTGCTGCCGTCGCTGCTGGAGAACGCGGTCAAGGGCGGGGTGTCGTTCCTGCCGCTGAACGAGGACCCGGCGCTGGCCGACAGCATCGGCGAGGCCGGTACGTTCTCGCCGACCGACGAGCAGTTCGAGGCCGCGTTCGAGGCGAGCAAGAAGGTGTTCGGTTTCGCGAACTACCCCGGCGTTTCGCCCGGCGAACCCGCGAAGGTGACGTTGGGCGGGCTCAACCTCGCGGTCGCCAAGACCACCCGGCACAAGGCCGAGGCGTTCGAGGCGATCCGCTGCCTGCGCAATGTGGAGAACCAGCGCTACACCTCGGTCGAAGGCGGGCTGCCCGCAGTGCGCGCGTCGCTGTACGACGATCCGGAATTCCAGAAGAAGTATCCGCAGTACGAGATCATCCGCGAACAGCTCGTCAACGCCGCGGTGCGCCCCGCCACACCCGTCTACCAGGCGGTGTCGACCCGCATGTCGGCCACGCTGGCGCCGATCACCGACATCGACCCCGAGCGCACCGCCGACGAGTTGACCGAGCAGGTGCAGAAGGCCATCGAAGGTAAGGGGCTGATCCCGTGACCGCTGCACCGGCCGTCGACACGCCGGCACCGCCCACAAGAGGAAGCGACGACAAGCGTTCCGAGCGCCGGCTGGCGTACCTGTTGATCGCGCCCGCGGTGGTGCTGATGCTGGCCGTCACCGGCTACCCCATCGCGTATGCGGTCTGGCTGAGCCTGCAGCGCAACAACATGGCCGCACCCGATGACACCGCGTTCGTCGGGCTGGACAACTACATCACCATCCTGAGCGACCAGTACTGGTGGACAGCGTTTTTCGTCACCCTCGGCATCACCGTCGTATCGGTGGCCATCGAGTTCGTGCTCGGCATGGCCCTGGCACTTGTCATGCACCGCACCATCTTCGGCAAGGGCGTGATCCGCACCGCGGTGCTGATCCCGTACGGCATCGTCACCGTGGCCGCGTCGTACAGCTGGTACTACGCCTGGACGCCGAGCACCGGCTATCTGGCCAACCTGCTGCCGGAGGGCAGCGCGCCGCTGACCGAACAGCTTCCGTCGCTGGCGATCGTGGTGCTCGCCGAGGTGTGGAAGACGACACCGTTCATGGCGCTGCTGCTGCTGGCCGGCCTGGCGCTGGTGCCGCAGGATCTGCTCAACGCCGCCCAGATGGACGGGGCCGGGGCGTGGAAGCGTCTGGTCAAAGTGATCCTGCCGCTGATCAAACCGGCGATCCTGGTGGCGCTGCTGTTCCGCACGCTCGACGCGTTCCGCATCTTCGACAACATCTACATCCTGACCGGCGGGGCGAACAACACCGGCTCGGTGTCGATCCTGGGCTACAACAACCTGTTCAAGGCGTTCAACGTCGGGTTGGGGTCGGCGATCAGCGTGCTGATCTTCCTGTGCGTGGCGATCATCGCGTTCATCTTCATCAAGATCTTCGGCGCAGCCGCGCCCGGTGCCGCAGAGGAGGGCCGCTGATGGCCGAGCGGGCGGGCGCGTCGCGCGCGGCGGGCTGGACGGTCATCAACATCCTGGTGATCGTCTACGCCCTGTTCCCGGTGCTGTGGATTCTGTCGCTGTCGCTGAAACCGACGTCAAGTGTCAAGGACGGCAAGCTGATTCCGGCCGAGATCACCTTCGACAACTACAAGGCGATCTTCCAGGGCAACTTCTTCTCCTCGGCGTTGATCAACTCGATCGGCGTCGGGCTGATCACGACGGTCATCGCGGTGGTGATCGGCGGTATGGCGGCCTACGCGGTGGCCCGCCTGGACTTCCCGGGTAAGCAGCTGCTGATCGGCGTCGCGCTGCTGATCGCGATGTTCCCGCACATCTCGCTGGTCACCCCGATCTTCAACATCGAACGCGCGCTGGGGCTGTTCGACACCTGGGCCGGCCTGATCATCCCCTACATCACGTTCGCGCTGCCGCTGGCGATCTACACGCTCTCGGCGTTCTTCCGCGAGATCCCGTGGGATCTGGAGAAAGCCGCGAAGATGGACGGCGCCACACCGGCGCAGGCGTTCCGCCGGGTGATCGCGCCGCTGGCAGCGCCGGGCATCGTCACCGCCGCGATCCTGGTGTTCATCTTCGCCTGGAACGACCTGCTGCTCGCGCTGTCGCTGACCGCGACCGAACGCGCGATCACCGCCCCGGTGGCGATCGCGAACTTCACCGGGAGCTCTCAGTTCGAGGAGCCGACCGGATCGATCGCCGCCGGCGCGATGGTCATCACGATCCCGATCATCATCTTTGTCCTCATTTTCCAACGACGGATCGTCGCCGGCCTGACATCCGGCGCGGTGAAGGGGTAGATCCATGGCCGAAATTGTGTTGGACCGGGTGACCAAGAGTTACCCCAATGGCGCGACGGCCGTGCACGAACTGTCGATGACGATCGCCGACGGCGAGTTCATCATCCTCGTCGGCCCGTCCGGATGCGGAAAATCGACCACGCTCAACATGATTGCCGGTCTCGAGGACATCACCTCGGGTGAGCTGCGCATCGGCGGTGAGCGGGTCAACGAGAAGGCGCCCAAGGACCGCGACATCGCAATGGTCTTCCAGTCCTACGCGCTGTACCCGCATATGACCGTGCGGCAGAACATCGCGTTCCCGCTGACGCTGGCCAAGATGCGCAAGGACGAGATCGCCAGCAAGGTCGAGGAGGCCGCCAAGATCCTCGACCTGTCCGAGTTGCTGGACCGCAGGCCGGCGCAACTGTCGGGCGGGCAGCGGCAGCGGGTGGCGATGGGCCGCGCGATCGTGCGTAATCCCAAGGCGTTCCTGATGGACGAACCGCTGTCGAACCTCGACGCCAAGCTGCGCGTGCAGATGCGTTCGGAGATCGCGCGTCTGCAGGACCGGTTGGGCACCACGACGGTCTACGTCACCCACGACCAGACCGAGGCGATGACGCTGGGGGACCGGGTCGTCGTCCTGCTCGCCGGCATCGCGCAGCAGATCGGCACCCCCGACGAGCTCTACAGCCGGCCGGCCAACCTGTTCGTCGCCGGGTTCATCGGCTCACCGGCGATGAACTTCTTCCCGGCCACGCTCACCGACATCGGGTTGCGCCTGCCGTTCGGCGAAGTGACGCTGACATCGGAACTGCACGAACGGCTTTCGCGCCAGAATGTGCCCAAGAACCTGATCGTCGGCATCCGTCCCGAGCACTTCGAGGACGCCGCCGTGCTCGACGGGTACGCACGGATCCGCGCGCTGACGTTCGAGGTGAAGGTGGATCTGATCGAGTCGCTGGGCGCCGACAAGTATCTGCACTTCAAGATCGAGGGCGCCGGCGCCCGCTCCGCTCAGCTCGAGGAGCTGGCCGCCGAGTCGGGTGTCGGCGAGAACGAGTTCGTGGCAAGGGTTTCCGTCGAGTCGGCGGCCCGCCAGGGTGACACGGTGCAACTCGCCTTCGACACGTCGAAGTTGGTGGTGTTCGATCCGGAGACCGGCAAGAACCTGACGCTGCCCGACGGCGAACCGTCCACCTCCACCGAGTGATCGACGTCCTGGCCGCGGTCCGCGCCCACGTGCGCGAGCATTTCGCCCGCGCCGGGGTGACCGCCGAACCCGACAAGGCCAGCGTCACGTTCCTGGGCACCGAGACCATCGACGTGCTGCGCTTTGGACCCGACCCCGCGGGCCTCGCGCACTATGTGTCGCTGGGGTGTTCGCGGCACCCGATGTTCGACCCGACCGAGATGGTGACCGACGCGCTGCACGGCCCGCGGGCCGAGGTCAGCGTCGCGTTGCGCGGCCCGTCGCCGAAGGGCTTGTCGCGGTCGATCGCGATCGTCGCCGCCGCGCCCGCCGTCGAGGGGCTGGTGCTGGAACCCGACGCCCTGATCGACCTCGAGTCGCCGCTGTGGGAGGCCGCACCGTTCACCGCATTCCTGTTGAGCCCCAGCGAGATCGACGACGTCGCGCTGACGGATCCGCTGCAACCCGTGAAAGTGCTCTCGGCGACCCCGATCACCCCGACGGAGGCCGCGTGGGTGCGGCTCAAGGGCGCCGACGCGATGCGCGAAGCGTGGTCGGACGACGGCGTCGACGTGCTCGACCCCGCCCGCCGCGCCGCCAGACCGAGCTGATCAGCGCAACCGGAGCGGCCTACAGCCAGTCGTTGCGGCGGAACGCGCGGAACAGCAGCCCGCAGATGACCACCATCAGCATCAGCACCGCGGGGTAGCCCCACGTCCACGAAAGTTCGGGCATGTGCGCGAAGTTCATGCCGTAGATCCCCGCGATCGCCGTCGGCACCGCGGCGATCGCAACATAGGCCGAGATCTTGCGCATGTCGGTGTTCTGCTGCATGGCCACCTTGCCGACCGCCGCCTGCACCAGCGAGCTGAGCACCTCGTCGTAGCTGGCGATGCGATCGGAGGCCTTGATCGCGTGGTCGAGCACGTCACCCATGTACTGGAGGATCTCCACCGAGACCAGGTCGGCGTGCTCGGAGCCCAGCCGCTGCAAGTCGGTTGCCAGCGGGCCGACGGCGCGGCGCAGTTCGACGACCTCGCGCTTGAGCAGATAGATGCACTCGATGTCGGTCCGCTTGGTCGGCGAGAAGACGTCCTCCTCCATCGCGTCGATGTCGGTCTCGATCGAGTCGGTGACTTCCAGGTAGCCGTCGACGACGTGGTCGGCGATCGCGTGCATCACCGCGTAGGGGCCGAGCGCCAACAGTTGCGGTGAGGCGTCGAGATGCTTGCGGACGCCGGCCAGGCCGCCGTGCTCACCGTGCCGGACGGTCACCACGAAATCGGCGCCGACGAACACCATGACCTCGCCGGACTCGACGATCTCGCGGGCGTAGGCGATCGACTCGTGCTCCACGTAGGTGACGGTCTTGAGCACCATGAACAGGGTGTCGTCGTAGCGTTCCAATTTCGGCCGCTGGTGTGCGTGCACAGCGTCCTCGACGGCGAGCGGGTGCAGCCCGAACACGTCTGCCACGGTTTGCATCTGGCCTTCGTCGGGCTCGTGGAGCCCGATCCAGACGAACGCGTTGCGGCCCTGCTGACGCAGCTCGCCCACCTTCTCCTGGGCGGCGTTGTGGGTGTAGTGGCCGGGCAGGCGGGTGCCGTCGCAGTAGATGCCGCAGTCGACCGTCGCGCGGGCCACCGGCACGCGGACCGGGGCGGGCGCGGCCTTGGTCGACGGGCGAAACGACGGCATCGACTTCCCTCTCCCCGAGACGACGTCGCCCCCGGTTATGGGGCCTGGTCGATGCTACGCGGCTGCCCGTGTCGGCTGCCTGCTAGTTTCGTCCCGGAAACCAGACGCGCCCGCGGTGCGGGCATGAGTATGCGGTCCAAGGAGCATCGACGTGAGCAAAACTCCCCTCAAGGTCGCCGTCACCGGTGCCGCCGGTCAGATCGGCTACAGCCTGTTGTTCCGCCTGGCCAGCGGTTCGCTGCTGGGCCCGGACCGGCCGATCGAGCTGCGGCTGCTCGAGATCGAGCCGGCGCTCAAGGCGCTCGAGGGTGTCGTCATGGAGCTCGACGACTGCGCGTTCCCGCTGCTGTCCGGTGTCGAGATCGGCTCCGACGCGAACAAGATCTTCAACGGCGTGAACCTCGCGCTGCTGGTCGGCGCCCGGCCGCGCGGCCCGGGCATGGAGCGCAGCGACCTGCTCGAGGCCAACGGCGCGATCTTCACCGCCCAGGGCAAGGCGCTCAACGAGGTGGCCGCCGATGACGTGCGCATCGGGGTGACCGGTAACCCGGCCAACACCAATGCGCTGATCGCGATGACCAACGCCCCCGACATCCCGAAGGAGCGGTTCTCGGCGCTGACCCGCCTGGACCACAACCGGGCGATCAGCCAGCTGGCCCGCAAGACCGGCGCCAAGGTCACCGACATCAAGAAGATGACGATCTGGGGCAACCACTCGGCCACCCAGTACCCCGACATCTTCCACGCCGAGGTCGGCGGCAAGAACGCCGCCGAGGTGGTCAACGACCAGGCCTGGATCGAGAACGACTTCATCCCGACGGTCGCCAAGCGCGGCGCCGCGATCATCGACGCCCGCGGTGCGTCGTCGGCGGCCTCGGCCGCGTCGGCCACCGTCGACGCCGCCCGCGACTGGCTGCTGGGCACCCCGGCCGACAACTGGGTGTCGATGGCGGTGGTCTCCGACGGCTCCTACGGTGTGCCCGAAGGCCTGATCTCGTCGTTCCCGGTGACCACCAAAGACGGCAACTGGTCGATCGTGCAGGGGCTGGAAATCGACGACTTCTCCCGCGGCCGCATCGACAAGTCGACCGCCGAACTCGCCGACGAGCGGACGGCGGTCACCGACCTCGGTTTGATCTGAAATTCCTGCCGGAGGCGATTAGGTTACCTACCAGTTCGTCGTTAACCTGGGCGCCGTGTCGCAAGCGTTGAGAGACCCTAAGGTGACCAGATCCCAGATCGTCGTCAGCGACGAGGAGATTTTCGCGGCCCACGCGGGCGGCAAGCTCTCGATGGCGCTCAAGTCGCCGCTTGACACCGAACAGGCGCTGTCGATCGCCTACACGCCGGGGGTGGCCCAGGTCAGCCGCGCCATCGCGGCCGACCACACCCTGGCCGCCCGCTACACCTGGGCCAACCGGCTGGTGGCCGTCGTCAGCGACGGCAGCGCGGTGCTCGGCCTCGGGGACATCGGCGCCGCCGCGTCGCTGCCGGTGATGGAGGGCAAGAGCGCGCTGTTCAAGGCGTTCGCCGACCTCGACTCGATCCCGATCGTGCTCGACACCAAGGATCCCGACGAGATCGTCGAGACCCTGATCCGGCTGCGGCCGACGTTCGGGGCGGTCAACCTCGAGGACATCTCCGCGCCGCGCTGCTTCGAGATCGAGCGTCGCCTGGTCGAGGCGCTGGACTGCCCGGTCATGCACGACGACCAGCACGGCACCGCGATCGTCGTGCTGGCGGCTCTGCTCGGGGCGGCCAAGGTCGTCGGCCGCGACATGGCGTCGCTGCGGGTCGTGGTCTCCGGCGCCGGCGCGGCCGGGGTGGCGTGCGCGAAGATCCTGATCGCCGCCGGGGTCGGCGACATCACGCTGCTGGACCGGCAGGGCATCCTGCACAAGGACCGCGACGGCCTCAACGAGCACAAGGCCGAGATGGCCGGTATCAGCAATCCGCGCGGGCTCACGGGTGGGATGGCCGAGGCGCTCGCCGGCGCCGACGTGTTCCTCGGACTGTCCGGCGGGGTGGTGCCCGGTGAGCTGATCGAGTCGATGGCGCCGAACGCGATCGTGTTCGCGCTGTCGAACCCGGACCCGGAGATCCACCCCGACGAGGCGAGCAAGTACGCCGCCGTCGTCGCCACCGGCCGCAGCGACTTCCCGAACCAGATCAACAACGTGCTGGCCTTCCCCGGCGTGTTCCGCGGGGCGCTCGACGCCGGCGCCCGCCGGATCACCGAGCGGATGAAAGTCGCTGCCGCCGAGGCGATCTTCTCGGTCGTCGGTGACGACCTGGCCGCCGACTGCATCGTGCCGAGCGTGCTCGACCCGCGCGTGTCGCCCGCGGTGGCGCAGGCGGTCGCCGCGGCGTCCGACGACTAGGTCGCCGGTGAGCCGGCCGCTGGCGCTGGCGCTCGTCGCGCTGATCGTGGCGGGCACCGCGGCGTGCGGCGGGTCAGCGCCCCCGCCGTCGATCCCGGTCGGTTCGACGCCGCATCCCGAGGACTCGCTGCTCGCGCACCTGTATGCCGCCGCGCTGCGGTCCTACGGCAGCGCCGCCCATGTCGAAAACCGCGAGGACCCGCTGCTCGGACTGGACTCCGGCGAGCTTCGCGTCGTCCCCGGATTCACCGGGCGCCTGCTGCGCCGGTTCGATCCCGACGCCACCGCGCGCGCGGCCGCGCAGGTGTACCGCGAGATGATGTCGGCTCTGCCGGAGGGCGTGGCCGCCGGCGACTACACGACGTCGGCCGAGGACAAACCCGCGCTCGCGGTCACCGAGGCCACCGCCGAGGCGTGGGACGGACGCGACGTCACCGCGGCCGTGCGCAACTGCGAGACGCTGACGGTGGCGGCCGCCGCCGACGCGCCGCGGCCCGAGACGATCGGCACCTGCACCCCGAAGATCATCGAATCACCGGATGCGGCAAAGGCATTCGACGCGGTGCGGACCGGGCGGGCGAAGGCGGCGTGGACGACGACCGCGGCGCCGGGCATCCCGTCCGAGCTGCTGACGCTCTC
Source organism: Mycolicibacterium flavescens (assembly GCF_001722335.1). Taxonomy (GTDB): domain Bacteria; phylum Actinomycetota; class Actinomycetes; order Mycobacteriales; family Mycobacteriaceae; genus Mycobacterium; species Mycobacterium flavescens. The sequence continues at coordinate 138,046 of NZ_MIHA01000012.1, read as the reverse complement.
GGACCGCACCTCGCTGATCCGCGCCGAGAACCTGGTCCCGCTGTACCGGCGCAACGAACTGAGCGAGTCGCAGGTGCTCGCGCTCAACGAGGTCGCCGGGGTGCTCGATACCGCGGCGTTCGCCGAGATGCGAGCCGAGGTCGCCGACGGCGCCGACCCGGGACACGTCGCCGACGCGTTCCTGGCCGAGCACCCCCTCGGCGACTAGTGCGCGTTCGGGACCAGCCGCTTGACCGCGGTCAGGAACAGCTTCTGGTAGCCCGAACCGGTGAGCCGCACGATCACGTCGAGCACCTTCGCGTCGGCGCCGACCAGCACCCGCGCCCGGTTCTTGCGGACGCCGTCGAGGATGATCTTGGCGGCCTGCTCGGGGGTGGTGCGGGTCAGCTTGGTGTCGAACGTCTTGGTCAGGCCCTCGCGGTCGACGCCCTCGGCGGCGGTCGAATTGCGCATGATCGCGGTCTTGATGCCGCCGGGGTGGATCGTCGTGACCTTGACCGGATGACCGGCGGCCTGCATCTCCTGCCGCAGCGCCTCGGTGAACCCGCGTACCGCGAACTTCGCCGAGTTGTACGCCGCCTGACCCGGCACCGAGAAGATGCCGAACAGGCTGGAGACGTTGACGACGTGCCCGTCGCCGGAGGCGATCAGGTGCGGCAGGAACGCTTTCGTGCCGTTGACGACGCCCCAGAAGTCGACGTCCATCACCCGTTCGATGTCCTTGTACGGCGTGACCAGGACGTCGCCGACGTACGCGATGCCTGCGTTGTTGTAGATCTGGTTGACCTTGCCGAAGTGCTCGACGACGGCGTCGGCGTACAGCTCGAACGCCTCGCGCTCGGTCACGTCGAGGCGGTCCACCTTGACCGCGGCGCCGATCGCCTTGATGCGCTCCTCGGTCGCGGCCAGGCCCTCGGTGTCGACGTCGCTGATCGCCACGCTGGCGCCCGACCTGGCCAGCTCGATCGCCAGCGCCTGTCCGATGCCCGACCCGGCGCCCGTCACGACCGCGACCTTCCCGGCGAAGCCCTCCATAGTCACTCCCTCGCTCGTTGTGGTGACGAGGTTAGCCGGTACCGGCGGTCCGCCCACTAACGGGTTCGTCGCCCGATCGCTGAGACCGACGTAATGGTCGATTACGAGGCCCTTGATCGACCATTACGTCGGTTTCGAGTGAGCGGCGGACTTCAGGCGAACGCCTCGCGCCGGTTGTCGTCTCCTCGGCGTCCGCCTTCGTACCTCAGGCGAACGCCTCGTCGATGATCTCCTGCTGCTCGACCGCATGCACCTTCGACGAACCCGACGACGGCGCCGACATGGCCCGCCGCGACACCCGGCGGATACCGGTCAGCTTCTCCGGCAGCACCTCCGGCAGCGTCAACCCGAAGATCGGCCACGCCCCCTGGTTGGCCGGCTCCTCCTGCACCCAGAAGAACTCCTCGGCGTTCGGATACCGGTCGAGCGTCTCGGCCAGCCGGCGCCGCGGCAGCGGAGCGAGCTGCTCGACGCGCACGATCGCGACGTCGTCGCGCTCCTCCTTGTTCTTGCGGGCGGCCAGCTCGTAGTAGATCTTGCCGCTGGTCATCAGCACCCGCTTGACCCCGCCGCGGTCGCCGTCGCCGTCGGTGTACGTCGGCTCCTCGAGCACCGAACGGAACTTCTGCTCGGTGAAGTCGCGGATGTCGCTGACCGCGGCCTTGTTGCGCAGCATCGACTTCGGCGTGAACACGATCAGCGGCCGGTGGATGCCGTCGAGGGCGTGGCGCCGCAGCAGGTGGAAGTAGTTCGCCGGCGTCGACGGCATCGCGATCGTCATCGACCCCTCGGCCCACAGCAGCAGGAACCGCTCGATGCGGCCCGACGTGTGGTCGGGACCCTGACCCTCGTGACCGTGCGGCAGCAGCAGCACCACATCGGACAACTGGCCCCACTTGGCCTCACCGGAGCTGATGAACTCGTCGATGATCGACTGCGCGCCGTTGACGAAGTCGCCGAACTGCGCCTCCCACAACACAAGTGCCTCGGGGTTGCCCACCGAGTACCCGTATTCGAAGCCGACGGCCGCGAACTCCGACAGCGGCGAGTCGTACACCATGAACCGTCCGCCGGTCGGGTTGCCGTCCTGGTCGACGGTCAGCAGATCCAGCGGGGTGAACTCCTGACCGGTCGTGCGGTCGATGATCACCGAGTGCCGTTGGGTGAACGTCCCGCGCCGGGTGTCCTGGCCGGACAGCCGCACGGTCTTGCCCTCGGCGATCAGCGAACCGAGCGCCAGCAGTTCGGCGAACGCCCAGTCGACCTTGCCCTCGTAGGCCATCTCGCGGCGCTTCTCGAGCACCGGCTTGACACGCGGATGCACATTGAAGCCCTCGGGCAGCGCCAGATGCGCGTCGCCGATGCGGGCCAGCAGCGACTTGTCCACCGCGGTGTTCATCCCGGCCGGCACCATCTGGTCGGCCTCGACCGACGCGCTGGGCTCGATCTCGTGCTTCTCCAGATCGCGGACCTCGTTGAACACCCGCTCGAGTTGGCCCTGGTAGTCGCGCAGGGCGTCCTCGGCTTCCTTCATCGAGATGTCGCCGCGGCCGATCAGCGCTTCGGTGTAGCTCTTGCGCACACCGCGTTTGACGTCGATCGCGTCGTACATGGCCGGCTGGGTCATCGACGGGTCATCACCCTCGTTGTGCCCGCGTCGGCGGTAGCACAGCATGTCGATGACGACGTCCTTCTTGAACTTCTGCCGGAAGTCGACCGCCAGGCGGGCCACCCAGGCCGCGGCCTCGGGATCGTCGCCGTTGACGTGGAAGATCGGCGCCCCCACCATCTTGGCCACATCGGTGCAGTACTCCGAGGACTTGGCGTCCGAAGGTGATGTGGTGAAACCGATCTGGTTGTTGACGATGATGTGAATGGTGCCGCCGACGCCGTACCCGCGCAGCAGCGCCAGGTTCAGCGTCTCGGCGACCACACCCTGACCGGCGAACGCCGCGTCACCGTGCAGCATCAGCGGTACGACGGTGAACGCGTCCTCGCCGTCGCCCTTGGCCAGCAGGTCCTGCTTGGCCCGCACCAGGCCCTCGAGCACCGGGTCGACGGCTTCCAGGTGCGACGGGTTGGCGACCAGCGACACCTCGATGTCGTTGTCGCCGAACATCTGGATGTAGGTGCCGTTCGCGCCGAGGTGGTACTTGACGTCGCCGGAACCGTGCGCCTGCGACGGGTTCAGGTTGCCCTCGAACTCGCTGAAGATCTGCGAGTAGGGCTTGCCGACGATGTTGGCCAGCACGTTGAGCCGGCCGCGGTGCGGCATCGCGATCACGACCTCGTCGAGCGCGTGCTCGGCGCACTGGTCGATGACGGCGTCCATCGTCGGGATCACCGTCTCGGCGCCTTCGAGCGAGAACCGCTTCTGCCCAACGTATTTGGTCTGCAGGAACGTCTCGAACGCCTCGGCGGCGTTGAGCTTGCTCAGAATGTACTTCTGCTCGGCGACCGTCGGCTTCTCGTGCTTGACCTCGATCCGGTCCTGCAGCCACTGCTGCTGCTCGGGCTCGAGGATGTGGGTGTACTCCACGCCGATGTGCCGACAGTACGAGTCGCGCAGCAGCCCCAGCACGTCGCGCAGCTTCTTGTGCTCGGCGCCGGAGAACCCGTTGACCTTGAACTCGCGGTCCAGGTCCCACAGCGTCAACCCGTGGGTCAGCACATCGAGGTCCGGGTGGCTGCGGAACCGGTTCTTGTCCAGGCGCAGCGGGTCGATGTCGGCCATCAGGTGACCGCGGTTGCGGTAGGCGGCGATCAGCTCGATAACCCGGGCGTTCTTGTCCTCGATCGAATCCGGGTTGTCGGTGCGCCACCGCACCGGCTCATACGGGATGCCCAGCTCGCGGAACGTCTCGTCGTAGAAGTCGTCGTCGAGCAGCAGCTGGTGCACCACGCGCAGGAAGTCGCCGGACTCCGCACCCTGGATGATGCGGTGGTCGTACGTCGACGAGAGCGTGACCAGCTTGCCGACGCCCAGATCGGCGATGCGTTCGTCGCTGGCGCCCTGGAACTCCGCGGGGTACTCCATCGCGCCCACACCGATGATCGCGCCTTGGCCCCGCATCAGCCGCGGCACCGAGTGCACGGTGCCGATGGTGCCGGGGTTGGTCAGCGAAATCGTCACGCCGGCAAAGTCTTCGGCGGTCAGCTTACCGTCGCGCGCCCGCCGGACGATGTCCTCGTAGGCGGCGATGAACTGACCGAACGACATCTCCTCGGCGGCCTTGATCCCGGCGACGACGAGTTGGCGGCTGCCGCCCTTGCCCTGCAGGTCGATCGCCAGGCCGAAGTTGACGTGTTCGGGTGTCACCGCGTGCGGCTTGCCGTCCACCTCGGCGAAGTGACGGTTCATGTTCGGGAACTGCTTGACCGCCTGCACCACCGCGTAGCCGATCAGGTGGGTGAACGAAATCTTGCCGCCGCGTGTGCGTTTGAGATGGTTGTTGATGACGATGCGGTTGTCGATCATCACCTTGGCCGGGACCGCGCGCACGCTGGTGGCGGTCGGCACCTCAAGCGAGGCCTCCATGTTCCGAACCACGGCGGCGGCCGCGCCGCGCAGCACCTGGGACTCTTCGCCGTCGCCCGCAGCCTTTTCCTTACCCGCGTCGGCCTTCGCCGGCTTGGGTTCGGGCTTCTTCTCAGCGGCCGGCTTCTTCTCGGGAGCCTTCTTTTCGGGAGCCTTCTTCTCGGGAGCCTTCTGCTCGGGCTTCTTTTCGGAAGACTTCTTCTCCGGCGCGGGCTTGGTGGCCTGCGCGGCGCCGTTGCTGTCGCTCTGCTTGGGCGGCGGAGCGGGTGCGGGCTCGGGCGGGCTCACCGGCCCGGCGCCCCGCTGCCCGTTACCGCCACCGACCTGGCTGCGGGAGGTCGGCTCGGGGGAGTAGTCGACCAGAAATTCATGCCAACTCGGATCGACCGACGAGGGGTCCTCGCGGAACTTGCGGTACATCTCCTCGACCAACCACTCGTTCTGACCGAATGGTGAAGGTGAGCTCACGGTAGCTACTCGCCTCGATTCCTTCGTTTCACGCGAGCGCGTTCGCCGCACTCGCCGGGGTTAACTCGCGGTTACCCGCATTTCCGCCGCCTAAAGGCTAACGCCGAAGGCACGGCCAGACCACGACAACGGCGTTGTGGTCGCTGTCCTCGCACCGCCGCACACCACACCATCAGTGCTGCGGCGCCGGCAACACGTGCAGGGTCGTCGGCCACCGCGGCGGCGGGTCACCGAACGCGCCGCGCGCATTGGCCACGATGCGCTTGCCCATCAGGCGATTTCCCACGCCGCCGACGACGGCTCCGATGCCGACCGGCAGCAGCTTGCCGAACGCGATCGCCCCGCGCTTGAGCGTGTAGCGCTTGACGAAGTACTTCAGCAGCCGGGAATTCAGTTGTGAGACCGCAGGCAGTGGCAGCGTCGCCGCGCCGTCGGCGACCCAGCCGCCCTTGGTGCGGCCCGGCCCGAGCAGGTCGGCGATCGCACGCTTGCTGTCCTCGCCGACCAGCACCGCCAGCACCAGCGCGCGCCGGCGTTCCCGGTGCTCGGCGGGAATCGCGTGCACCTCCGCGACGGCCAGCGCGTACACGGCCGTCGCCTCCAGGAACACCACGGTCTCCCCGGCGACGGCCGACATCGCCGCCAGCGTGCCGATCCCCGGGAACGCTGCGGCCGAACCGACCGCCGCACCGCTGGCCATCACCGCGGCCAGGTAGTACTTCTCGAGTTTCTTGACGATCTCAGCCGGTGACGCGTCGGGATTCTGCTTGCGCAGGCGGTCGACATAGGCGCGTACCGCGGGCCCCTGCACCCGGGTGCCCCGCTCGAGGATGTGGGACAGGACCTTGGCGGCCGCGCTCGGATCTTCGGTCGGTCCGTTGACCGCCGGCAGGTTTTTCGCCTTCGACCGGGCACTCATATGACGCCTCCTGTCCCGAACGACTCCCACCAGGCTAACGCGTTGTTAACGAACGACGAGGACCGCGGGTGCCCGCCCGTGATCGCGCTCACGGTCTGCAGGATCGGGAAGAAATTATTGAGAAGCGACGCTAACCATTCCCATGGCACTATCACCGGCTGTGGACCTGACCGCCCAACCGCCGAGCCGTCTCCGGGTGATCGCCGTGCTGGGGGTCATGGTCGCCTTGGGTCCGCTGACCATCGACATGTACCTGCCCGCGTTGCCGAACATCGCCGACGAACTCGGGGTGTCCTCGTCTGTCGCCCAGTTGACGCTGACCGGCACGCTCGCCGGACTGGCGCTGGGCCAGCTGGTGATCGGGCCGCTGTCGGACTCGCTGGGCCGCCGTCGGCCGCTGATGGCCGGGATCGTGCTGCACATGCTGGCCTCACTGCTGTGCCTGTTCGCACCGAACATCGAGGTGCTCGGCATCGCGCGAGGGCTGCAGGGCATGGGCGCGGCGGCCGGAGCGGTGGTGGCGCTGGCCGTGGTCGGTGACCTGTTCACCGGCAACACCGCGGCGACGGTGATGTCGCGGCTGATGCTGGTGCTCGGGGTGGCGCCGGTGCTGGCGCCGTCGCTGGGCGCCGCAGTGCTGCTCAAGGCGTCGTGGCACTGGGTGTTCGCCGCGCTGGTGCTGATCGCCGGGGTGCTGCTGCTGGTGGCCGCGACCGCGCTGCCCGAGACGCTGCCCGTGTCGCATCGACGGCCGTTGAAGGTGCGCGGTATCGCCGCGACCTACCTCGAGTTGCTGCGTGACACCCGCTTCGTGGTGCTGGTGCTGGTCGCGGCGCTGGGCATGTCGGGTCTGTTCGCCTACATCTCCGCCGCGCCGTTCGTGCTGCAGGACCGCTACGGGCTCGATCAGCAGATGTTCGCGCTGGTGTTCGCCGCGGGTGCGATCGCGCTGATCGGCGCCACCCAGGGCAACGTGGTGCTGCTGCGCCGCTTCGCCCCGCAGAACATCGTGGTGTGGGCCCTGGTGGTCGGGTCGGTCGCCGGGGCGGCGTTCGTCGTGCTGGCGGTGACCGGCTTCGGCGGCCTGTCGGGCTTCCTCGTGCCGGTGTTCGTCGTGCTGACCGCGATGGGTCTGGTGATCCCCAACGCGCCGGCGGTGGCGTTGACCCGGCACCCCGATGCGGCGGGCACGGCCGCGGCGCTGCTCGGGGCCGGTCAGTTCGGTCTCGGCGCGGCGATCGCGCCGCTGGTCGGGGCCCTCGGCAACGACGAGTTCGCACTGGCCTCGGTGATGACGGTGGGTATGGTGATCGCGTTGCTCGCGCTCTGCCTGACGCTGCGCACCCAGGCCCGTTCGGCGTCGGAGAGCGCGGACGACTCCGAAGACGACGTCATCGTCGACGCCGTCCCCGAACCGGCCTGACGCCCGTAGGTCTCGACTTGTCGGGACCAGTGAAGCTCCGTAGCGTCGGGCGGATCGCCGAGAACTAGTCAACCCGAGATGTTTTCCACTCTGATCCCCCGGCAGACCTCTTCGAACCCGTGGCACGCGCTGTGGGCGATGATGGTCGGTTTCTTCATGATCCTCGTCGACGCGACGATCGTGTCGGTCGCCAACCCGTCGATCATGGATCAACTCGGGGTCGACTACGACGCGGTGCTGTGGGTGACCAGCGCCTACCTGCTCGCCTACGCGGTGCCGCTGCTGGTCTCCGGCCGGCTCGGCGACCGCTTCGGCCCCAGGAACCTGTACCTGCTCGGCTTGGCGGTGTTCACGGTCGCGTCGCTGTGGTGCGGTCTGTCGGACACCCTCGGGATGCTGGTCGCCGCGCGCGTGTTGCAGGGCGTCGGGGCGGCCCTGTTGACACCGCAGACGCTGTCGACCATCACCCGGATCTTCCCGGCCGAACGCCGCGGCGTGGCGATGAGCGTGTGGGGCGCGACGGCCGGGGTCGCGACGCTGGTCGGCCCGTTGGCCGGCGGCATCCTCGTCGACGCCCTCGGCTGGCAGTGGATCTTCTTCGTCAACGTGCCGATCGGTGTGGTCGGGGTCGCCCTGGCGCTCCGGCTGGTGCCCCAACTGCCCACCCACCGGCAGACGTTCGACATGCTGGGCGTGCTGCTGTCGGGCGTCGGGATGTTTCTGATCGTGTTCGCGCTGCAGGAGGGCCAGGCCAACGCGTGGACGCACTGGGTGTGGGGCCTGCTGGCGCTGGGCACCGGGTTCATCGCGGCCTTCCTGTTCTGGCAGGCGGTCAACCCCCGCGACCCGCTGATCCCGCTGGTGATCTTCCGCGACCGCGACTTCTCGTTGTCGAACCTCGGCGTCGCCACCATCGGGTTCGTGGTGACCGGGATGATGGTGCCGGTCATGTTTTACGCCCAAGCGGTGTGCGGACTTTCGCCGACGCGCTCGGCGTTGCTGACCGCGCCGATGGCGGTCGCCACCGGCGTCCTGGCGCCGTATGTGGGGCGCCTGGTCGACCGGGCGCACCCGCGTTCGGTGATCGGGTTCGGGTTCGCGGTGCTGGCGATCGCGACGACGTGGTTGTCGATCGAGATGACGCCGACCACGCCGATCTGGCGGGTGGTGGTGCCGCTGACGGCGACCGGCATCGGGATGGCGTTCATCTGGTCGCCGCTGGCCGCCACCGCGACCCGCAACCTGCCGCCGCAGTACGCCGGGTCCGGTTCGGGCGTGTACAACACCACCCGCCAGATCGGGGCGGTGCTCGGCAGCGCCAGCATGGCCGCGTTCATGACCTGGCGGATCAACGACGAGATGCCGCCGTGGGCCGCGGGTTCCGGTGCCGGCGACGCCGGGGTGCGCCAGTTGCCGCCGGTGCTGCAGGCGCCGTTCTCGGCGGCGATGTCGCAGGCGCTGCTGCTGTCGGCGTTCTTCGCGCTGTTCGGTGTGGTGGCCGCGATCTTCCTGCTCGGCTACGCGCGTCGGCCGCTGGCCGAACCCGGGCCCGGCGGAAGCCGCGCCGCCGCCGACGATGATTACTCGGACGACTACGACGACTACGTCGAGTACACGGTCGAGTGGCACGATCCCGGGCCCGCCCGGCCACCGGAGCCGGCGACCGAACCGCTGGCGGTGCAGGGCGGCGACGAGCCGCTGCCCAAGGAGGCCGGCGATTCGTGGCGCGCGATCCTCGACCAGCTGCTCGCCGACCTGCCGCCACCGCCGCCCGCGAAGTCCGCACCCGAGCCGATCGGGCTGGCGCACAACGGTTTACATGTCGACGACGAGGCTCCCCTGCAGCGGGTGCCGCGCCAGTTCTGGTTCGACTCACCCGGAAAGCACACGCGCGAGGGCGAGGCGCCGCGGCGCGGCAGGCACTCTCGGCCGTGGCAGGCCTGACGGTCAGCCGAACAGCACCGCGGGGTTGAGGTATCCGGTCGGGTCGAACGCGGCTTTGACGGTGCGCATCGCGGCGATGTCGGCGTCGCTGCGCGACATCGTCACGTAGTCACGCTTCTTCGTGCCGACGCCGTGCTCGGAGCTGACGTTGCCGCCGTGGGTGGCGATCAGCTCCATCATCGCCGCGTACAGCGCATGCTCGCGTGCCCCGTCGAGCGTGCAGCGCACCAGGTTCAGGTGCAGGTTGCCCTCGCCGATGTGGCCGAACAGCACCGGGATCGCCTCCTCGGCGTGCTCACCGACGAGGGCGACGGCGTCGTCGGCGAAACCCGGGATGGATGAAAGCGGAAGCGATACATCGAATTTCAGCGGCGGACCGTACACGCCGAGAACTTCGGCGACGGCTTCGCGGACCTGCCAGAGCCGCTGCTGGGCGGTCGGGTCGACCCCGACCGCGGGCTCACCGCACAGGTCGACGGTCTCGATCGCGTCGGCCAGCCGCTCGGTCTGATCGGAGTCGCCGGCCAGTTCCACCAGCAGCAGCCAGGCGCCGTCGACCGGTGCGGGCACCCCGGCGTGCTCGGCGGTCAGCGTGCCGGCGCGCCCGTCGATCATCTCCAGCGCGGCGATCCCGTCGAGGTCGCGGAACACCCGGCCGGCGGCCACCAGCGCGGCCAGGTCGGCGAACCCGCACACCGCCGTGACGCGGTGCGGCGGCGCCGGGTGCAGACGCAGGTCGAGCGCGGTGATGACGCCGAGGGTGCCTTCGGCGCCGACGAACAGCGAGGCCAGGTCGTAGCCGGTGTTGTCCATCCGCACCCGGCTGTGCCGTCGCACCACCGAACCGTCGGGCAGCGCGACGTCGAGCCCGATGACCTGTTCGCCCATGTTCCCGTAGCGCACGGTGCGCAGCCCGCCGGCGTTGGTCGAGGCCATCCCGCCGACGGTCGCGGTGTCGCGGGCGGCGAGGTCGACGCCGAACACCAGCCCCGCCGCGGCGGCTGCGCGCTGCACCTCGGCCAGGGTCACGCCCGCGCCCACCGAGATCCGCCGCTCGGTCGCGTCGACCTCGCCGATCTCGTGCAGCCGCTCGGTGGACAGCAGCACATCGTCGTGCTCGGGCACGGTGCCGGCCACCAGCGAGGTACGTCCGCCCTGGACGGTGACGTAGGCGCCCGCCTGCCGGCACGCCGCCAGCACCGCGGCCACCTCGTCGGCCGAACCGGGCCGCACCAGCGCGCCGGCCCGGCCCCGGTACCGTCCGGTGTGGTCGACGCTGCGCCCGGCGAGCACATCGGGATCGGTGCTGACGTAGGTCTCGCCGACGACCTGCGCCAGTCGCTCGGTGACGGTCATCCCGACGGTGTATCACACGGGGCCAGCGACAGGAACGCGCCCAGTTCGATCAGCCGGTCGGGGGTGCCGGGCAGATACTCGGTGAGCGTTTCCGAGCGCACGACGACGCTGAGGTACTGGGCCCGGCTGATCGCGACGTTGAGACGGTTCCTGTTGAGCAGGAACGAGATTCCGCGCGGCACATCGTCGATGGAGGACGCCGTCATCGACACGAACACCACCGGCGCCTGCCTGCCCTGGAACTTGTCGACGGTCCCGACCGGAACCTCGGGCAACCCCGCCGCCGCGAAGTGGTCACCCAGCAGCATCACCTGCGCGTTGTAGGGCGCGACCACCAGCACGTCGGACTGGGTCAGCGGACGGGTGCCGTTCTCGTCGGTCCAGTCGGTGCCCAGCAGCGTGGTGGTCGCCGCGACGATCGCCTCCGCCTCTTCCGGGCTGGCCGTGGAGTTGCCGTCGTGGGCGACGGTGAGCATCCGCACCCCGGGCTCGTGGCCGTGCAGTCGGCGGGCGGCCGGCTTGCCCTCGGCGGGCAGCAGCCGCCCCTCGTAGGCCAGCCGCGACACCGGCGCGCAGACGGCCGGATGCATCCGGAAGGAGCGGTCCAGGAAGTAGCCGAGTTCTTCGGGCAGCGTGTGGTGTTCACCGACGAGCCAGCCCAGCGCCGAGGCGTCGACGGGTTCGGGGTGGTGTCCCTGACTGACCTGTGGCAGCTGCTGCGGATCGCCGAGCAGCATCAGGTTGTCGGCGGCCCTGGCCACGGCGATCGTGTTGGCCAGGCAGAACTGGCCGGCCTCCTCGATCACCAGCAGGTCCAGGCTCTTCGCTTCGACGCGCGCGTCGTTCGCGAAATCCCATGCGGTACCGCCGATCACACAGCCCGGGTGGTCGGCGATGAACGACGCGTACTCGTCCTTGTCGATCGCCTGGCAGCCGACGTCGTCGGGGCAGTTCTTCTTCGCGATCCGGGCCGGGTCGACGCCCGCTGTGACGAGCCCGCGAAACAGGTTCTCCACCACCGCATGTGACTGCGCGACCACCCCGACCCGCCACTGGTGCTCGGTCACCAGCGCGGCGATGATGCGCGCCGCGGTGTAGGTCTTGCCGGTGCCGGGCGGCCCGTGCACGGCCAGGTACGACGAATCCAGGTCCAGCACCGCGTCGGTGATCACCCGCGCGGTGTCGTCGGCGCCGGGGCGGGGCAGCGGGGCGCCGCTGCGGGTGCGCGGGGGCCGGCGCAGCAGCAGGTCGACGACGGCGTTGTGCGGCAGATCCGGCAGAGTGGCGGCGATCTCGGCGGCCGCGGCGTCGATGGCCTCACGCAGTTTCTTGGTCCCGATGATCGAGCGCGGGGCCAGCGCGAACGGCAGCTGGTCGAAAGTGCCTTCGGTCGTTTCGCGTTCGCAGATCACGACTTCGGTCGGCACGGCGTCGTCGTCGACCTCGCGGACCTCGGCGTTGCCCGCGGCGCGCCGGTCGGCGTTGTCGGCCATGCCGGCCGGCGAGGGCGGTTCGTAGAGCGCGAACACGTCGCTGTTGAGGGCGCCGCTGTCCAGCGCGCCGGTCAGCCGCACCCAGCGCTGCTGTTTGCGCGCGCGGTTCGACGGCAGATGCCAGTCCTGGATGACCTCCGCGGTGTCGACCAGGAACACGTCGGAGGTGTCGCCCCATTCGTCGACGGGGTTGTTGAGCCGGTCGAAGTGCGCCCACCAGAACGGCTTGTCCTCGCGGCGGTGGTACCCGCGGGCGGCGGCGACCAGCGCCACCGCGGTCTGTTCGGCGCTGCGCGGTTCGACGCCGTCGCCGGCGAAGTTCATCAGCGTACGGGCCAGGTCGTCGGTGTCCTCGACGGTGACGCCGTCGGTGACCGGCTGGGGGCCCAGCGGCGGGACGCTGGACTCGATCGCGATCTTGACCAGCCAGTCCCGCAGCCGGTGGGTCGAGCGGCAGTCGTAGCGGTTGTAGTCCTCGATCTGCTTGAGCAGGGTCGCGGCGTCGTCGTCGCGGCCGTCGGCGCGCAGTTCGGCGAACCGCGCGTACTGGGTGATCGACTCGGTGGCGGTGGTGACCTCGCCGGTGCGGAGCTCGTTGCCCATGTAGAGCGGTTCGAGCGACTTGAGGCTGTAGTTCTCGGTGCCGACGCGAATGGTCTTGCGCACCAACGGGTACAGGTCGACCAGCACGCCGCTGCGCAGCAGCTCGTCGACCTCGTCTTCGCCGACACCGTAGCGGCCGGCCAGCCGCAGCAGCGCGGTCTTCTCGTAGGGCGCGTAGTGGTAGACGTGCATCTTCGGGTACTTGCGGCGGCGCTGGCGCACGAGCTTGAGGAAGTCGACGAGGGCGCGGCGCTCCTCGGCGCGGTCGTGTGCCCACAGCGGCCGGAAGGTGCCGCCGGCCTCGAGCACGCCCCACAGGTACTCCAGGCCCCACTCGTGACCGTTGACGGTCCACAGCGGATCGCCTTCGAAGTCGAAGAACAGGTCGCCCCTGTCGGGGTCGGGCAGCAGGTTCAGCGGCTGCGGGTCGACGACCTCATACGGCGGTTTGCCGTCGACGCGCGGGGCGATCTGCAGCCGGGCCTGGGCGGTCAGCGCGGTGACGGTGCGCGCGGGGAGTTCGGGTACGGGGCCGTCGTGGCGGGCGAGTTCGGCGACGGTGGTGATGCCGGCGTCGTGCAGCCGGGCCCGCTGGCTGACCCGCATCCCGGCGACCAGTAGCAGGTCGTCGTTCGCGCGGACCTGGGTGTCGCATTCGGGGCAGCGGAAGCAGGCGCGCACGGACTCGTCGGCCCAGTCGACCGGTGCGCCGGAGGCGTAGTGGTCGTCGAGCAGGCGCTGCAGGGCCGCGCGGCGGGGGTGGTACACCGCGAGGAGTTCGTCGACGCGGTAGCTGGCGGTGGCGCCGTCGCCGAGGACCAGTTCGACATCGTCGGCGACCGGAACACCGGCCGCGGTCAGGGTTTCGGCGTAGGCGGCCAATTGCAGCAGCGCCTCGACCTTGACCGAGCGTGCGAGTTTGGTGTCCCGCAGCCGGTAGCGGTCGCCGTCGAGGATCAGGAAGTCGGCGAACCCGGCGAAGCGGCCGTCGAACATCGCGGCCTGGTAGATGACGGGGGCGCGGCGCTCGGCCGCCCGCATGGTCTGCTCGGCGGCGGCGGTGAGCCCGTCGACGGTGTAGGCGGGGCGGCCGATGACGGTGATGTCGGCGGTTTCGCGGAGCTCGTCGAGGTGACGACGCTCGTGCTCGTCGCCGAGACCGGCCGTGCGGGCGAGCAATTCGTCTTCCACCGAGACGGCCGGGCCGCGACCGAGTTTGGCGTCGAACGAGCGCAGCAGCGCGTACTCGCAGCGGGCGGCGGCGGCGAGGTCGGACGCGCTGTATATCACCCGGTCGGAGGCGACGAACATGTCGCAACTGTAGGTGAGCCCTGCGACACCACCCTCTTGCCTTTCTTGGCGCGAACGTGGGTTACCCGCACGCCATCGGCGACTTTTGCGTGACGCGAGCCCACACTCGGCCCGCACCAGCGCTCTATCCCCAACACCGCGTCCATCCACAAATTCGCCGTACGAACCGTCGTCACCGGCAATCGGTGCGATCGCGGGTCGACAGTCGTCGCATGCTCACAGAACCGTTCATCGGAACCGAAGCGGTGGCGTCCGGACTGGTGACCCGCCGGACGCTGGTCAGCCGCCACGACATGATCTATCGCAACGTCTACGTGCCCAAGGGCGTCGAGCTGACCGCCGAACTGCGCGCCCGGGCCGCGTGGTTGTGGTCCGGACGCCACGCCACGCTCGCCGGAATGTCGGCCGCGGCGCTGTACGGATCGAAATGGATCCGCCCGCAGCTCCCCGCCGAGCTGATCCGCCCCGAGGCCTGCGCGGTCGACGGAATCCTCATCCACCGGGCGAAACTGCGCGACGACGAGGTCGGCGCCGTCGGTGGGATGCCGGTGACGACGCCGGCGCGCACCGCCTTCGACATCGGGCGCCGACCCGGGCTCGAGCGCGCGATCGTCCGGGTCGACGCGCTCGCCAACGCCACCGGTCTCAAGGCGGTCGAGGTCGAACGCCTGGCCGAGACCCGTCGCGGCGCCCGCGGCATCGTCCAACTGCGGCGGGTGGTGGACCTGATGGACGGCGGCGCCGAGTCGACGCAGGAAACCCGCACCCGCCTGCTGCTGATCGCCGCCGGGTTCCCGCGGCCGCGGACGCAGATTCTCGTCGTCGACGAATACGGTCTGCTCGTCGGCCGCGTCGACATGGGCTGGGACGAATTCAAGGTCGGCGTCGAGTATGACGGTCCGCAGCACTGGGATGACCCCGATCAGCATGCCCGCGACATCGACCGGCTCGCCGGGCTGGCCGCCGCCGGGTGGCTGATCATCCGGGTCAGCAAGGACCTGCTGCGCTACCGGCCGCACGTCTTCCTGGCCCGGGTGCGCGACGCCATGCAGTCGCGGGGATGGCCGCACGCGGACCGGATTCGGCTCGACGCGCGAGTGTCCTGGCTCAACCCACGCTGAGGTCCGCCGAGTGTGGGCTCAATACACGCCTCGAGCCGCGAAGGCGTGCGGGTAACCCACGTTCGGCCGACTTCAAGAGCCCGTGTTGCCGATCAGCTCCACGCCGTTGCCGTTCCAGCGGAACTTCACCACGCTGTCGAGCCCCGGGATGCCGTTGGAGTACCGCAGCGCGATCGTGTCGCCGGTGCTCACGGTCTCGTCGATCCCGTTGAAGCCGTAGGTGTCCGGCACGCCGCTCGGGATGAACTTGCCGAGGTGGAACATCACCGCGCGGGTGTTGGGGTTCTCGGCGTTGGTGTTGGCCTTGACGATGACGACCGACAGCGGCGCGCACTCGTTGTAGTTCCCGGCGATCGGCTCGGGGTTCCAGGCCTGATCGCTGCGCGGATCGCGGGGCAGCTCGGCCACGGCGCGGGCGATCTCGGGCGCGGCGAGGTTGACCGCGCACGGGTCGGACCCCGCCGCGGGACCGGGCGCCGCGACGGTCGGTGCCGGAGCCGCAGCAGAAGACGCGGGCGGCGGCGCCGCGTCCGGGGTCTTGGACACCGTGGAGTCACCGGAGCCGCACCCGGCGACAAGGATCGCCGCGACCCCGATCGCGCTGGAGAACCGAAGGGTGCGTTTCACCTGAGCCACCCTTGCAAATCACGCCGGACACGTCGCGCCGACACACCGCGCGCCGCCGAGCGAGCGCCCTGCGGCGTGCGTGGCGGGCGAGCGCGCCCGGGGGCACTAGACTCAGTTCCCGATGACGTCCTCCGAGCCGGACCCGGCCAACGCCGATCGCACCTTTGATGACCTGCAGATTCACCCGTCGGTCCTGCAGGCGGTTCGTGACGTCGGATACGAGACCCCGTCGCCGATCCAGGCCGCCACGATCCCCGCGATGATGGCGGGCTCCGACGTCGTCGGCCTGGCGCAGACCGGCACCGGCAAGACCGCCGCGTTCGCGATCCCGATCCTGTCCAAGATCGACACCGCGAGCCGGGCCACCCAGGCGCTGGTCCTCGCACCGACCCGCGAGCTGGCGTTGCAGGTCGCCGAGGCGTTCGGCCGCTACGGCGCCCACCTGCCCGACGTCAACGTGTTGCCGATCTACGGCGGCTCGTCCTACGGCCCGCAGCTGGCCGGCCTCAAGCGGGGTGCGCAGGTCGTCGTCGGCACCCCCGGCCGGGTGATCGACCACCTCGAGAAGGGTCGTCTCGACCTGTCCCGACTGGACTACCTGGTGCTCGACGAGGCCGACGAGATGCTGACCATGGGCTTCGCCGAGGAAGTCGAACGCATCCTCGCCGACACCCCCGAGTACAAGCAGGTCGCGTTGTTCTCCGCGACGATGCCGCCGGCGATCCGCAAGATCACCACCAAGTACCTGCACGACCCGGTCGAGGTCACGGTCAAGGCCAGGACGCAGACCGCCGAGAACATCACGCAGCGCTACGTCCAGGTCGCCGGGGCCCGCAAGATGGACGCCCTGACCCGGCTGCTCGAGGTCGAACCGTTCGAGGCGATGATCGTGTTCGTCCGGACCAAACAGGCCACCGAGGAGGTCGCCGACCGGCTCAAGGCGCGCGGTTTCGCGGCCGCCGCCATCAACGGCGACATCCCGCAGGCGGTCCGGGAGCGCACCATCAACGCGCTCAAGGACGGCTCCATCGACATCCTGATCGCCACCGACGTCGCCGCCCGCGGTCTGGACGTCGAACGCATCTCGCATGTGCTGAACTACGACATCCCGCACGACCCCGAGTCCTACGTGCACCGGATCGGGCGGACCGGCCGGGCCGGGCGTTCGGGGGCCGCGCTGCTGTTCGTCACCCCGCGCGAACGCCACCTGCTCAACGCGATCGAGCGGGTGACCCGCCAGAAGCTCAGCGAGACCGACCTGCCGACCGTCGATGACGTCAACGAGAAGCGGGTCGCCAAGTTCCGCGACTCGATCACCGCGGCGCTGGCGTCGCCGGGGATCGACCTGTTCCGCACGCTGATCGAGGCCTACGAACGCGACCACGACGTGCCGATGGCCGACATCGCCGCCGCGCTGGCGCTGCAGAGCCGCGACGGCGAAGAGTTCCTGATGACCGAGCCGCCGCCGGAGAAGCGCAAGGAGCGACGCGACAAGCGCGACACCGACGACCGCGGCCCGCGCAAACCCCGTGAGCGGCGCAGCGATCTGGCGACCTACCGCATCGCGGTCGGCAAGCGGCACAAGGTGGCTCCCGGCGCGATCGTCGGCGCCATCGCCAACGAGGGCGGCCTGCACCGCAGCGACTTCGGCCACATCGCGATCAAACTGGACTACTCCCTGGTCGAACTGCCCGCCAAGCTTCCGAATAAGACGCTGAAGGCGTTGGAGAACACCAGGATTCAGGGACAGCTGATCAACCTCGAACCCGATCGCGGGCCCAAACCGCACCGGGGGAAGTACAAGTCGAAGTGACGGTGTCCGACCGGGGCGTCGACGTCAGCGGCGGGCTGGAGTCGGTCACCCCCGGACGGGTCGCCTCGCTCACCGGGGTGCGCGCGGTGGCCGCGCTGCTGGTGATGGCCACCCACGCGGCCTACACGGTCGGCAAGTATCCGCAGGGCTACGTCGGGCTGGTCTACTCCCGGATGGAGATCGGCGTCCCGATCTTCTTCGTGCTCAGCGGTTTTCTGCTGTTCTCGCCGTGGGTGTCGGCCGCCGCGTCCGGCCGGTCGGCGCCGTCGGTGCGCCGCTACGCCTGGCGCCGGGTACGCCGCATCATGCCCGCCTACGTCGTCACCGTGCTGGCGGCCTACCTCGTGTACCACTTCCGCACCGCGGGCCCGAACCCCGGGCACACCTGGGAGGGGTTGTTCCGCAACCTCACTCACACCCAGATCTACACCGACAACTATCTGTATTCGTATCTGCACCAGGGTCTTACGCAGATGTGGAGCCTGGCGGTCGAGGTCGCGTTCTACGTCGTGCTGCCGCTGCTGGCGTGGTTGCTGCTGGCGGTGTTGTGCCGACGGCAGTGGCGGCCGAGTCTGCTGATCGCCGGTCTGCTCGGGTTGGCGGCGCTCACCCCGGCGTGGCTGATCCTGGTGCACACCACCACTTTTCTGCCCGACGGCGCCCGGCTGTGGCTGCCGGGCTACCTCGCCTGGTTCGTCGGCGGGATGCTGCTGGCGGCGCTGAAACCGCTCGGGGTGCGGGCGTATGCGCTGGTGTGCGTTCCGCTGGCGGTGGTCTCGTACTTCATCGCCTCGACGCCGATCGCGGGGGAGCCGACCACGTCGCCGGCGGGGCTGAGCGAGGCGCTGGTCAAGGCGATGTTCTACGCGGTGATCGCGACGCTGGTGGTGGCGCCGCTCGCACTGCCGGCCGGTGCGGGCCTGTACAACCGGTTCCTGGCCAGCCGGCCGATGGTGTTCCTGGGTGAGATCTCCTACGAGATCTTCCTGATCCACCTCGTGACGATGGAGTTGGTGATGGTCGAGGTCCTGCACTACCCGATCTACACCGGATCGTTCTTCTGGCTGTTCGCGATCACGTTCGTGGTGACCGTGCCGCTGTCGTGGCTGCTGCACCGCTTCACCCGGGTCAAACCCGGCTGACCGACGCGGGCGCACCTCTGGCCGCCAATCCGAATTAGGGTAGCCTAACTGGCACACCCGATACGGAGAGGCACTTATGTCGGACAAGAAACCAACGCGCGGTTTCCAGGGCGCGGTGCTCAAACTGCTGCGCGCGGGTGACTACCAGCTCACGGTGACGGGCAGGCGCGAGATCAGCCCGCACTATCTGCGGCTGAGTTTCGATGCCGGCGGCATGCTCGCCGACCGGCCGCTGCACCCGACGATGTGGATCCGCATGTGGTTCGCCGACGGTGAGAAGCAGCATCAGCGCGGCTACACGCTGGTCGACCCGAACCCGGCCGCCGACACCGTGGACATCGAGTTCGCGATACACGACGGTGTGGCGTCGAACTGGGCGCAGAACGCGCAGCCCGGCGACACCATCGAGGTGACCGTGCTGGGCAGCAATTTCACGCTGCCCGAGCCGCCGCCCGCCGGGTACGTGATCGTCGGTGACACCGCGTCGCTGCCGGCGATCAACTCGCTGCTGACCGCGATCGGTGACGCCCCGGCGCGGGTGTTCCTGGAGGCCGGCTACGACGACGACAAGCAACTGCCGGTGGCCCGCAGCCGCGACGTGGTGTGGGTGGACCGCAAGAACGCCGGCGAGGCGCTGGTGGAGGCGGTCCGCGCCGCCGCGTTCGACGCCTCCGACCACTTCGGCTGGGTGGCGTGCGACAACCGCACCACCCGCGCGGTGGCCAAGGTACTGCGCGAGGACTACAAGATCGGCAAGAAGTCGATCAAGGCGCAGGCGTACTGGGTGGCCTGACCCGGGTCAGCGGGTGACCTGGCGGCGCACAGCCTGCCGGTCGCCGAGCCGACGACGTATCAGCGGCACCGCCATCGACGCCACCAGCGCGATCACGACGGTGGCCCACAGCACGATGGTGATCGGCCCGGACACCAGGATCGACGGATCGCCCTCGGACAGCGTGAGCGCGCGGCGCAGCTGCTGTTCGGCCAGCGGGCCGAGGATCAGGCCGACGACCGCGGGCGCCACCGGGATCTTCGCCTGCATCATCAGCAGTCCGAGAAGACCTATGGCGCACAGGATCAGCAGGTCGAACGTCGTGCCGCCGGTGGCGAACGTGCCCAGCGTCGCGAACACCAGCACACCGGCGTAGATACCGTAGGCGGGCACCGTCAGCAGCCGCGCCCACACCTTGGCCAGCGGCAGGTTGAGCACCAGCAGCATCACGTTGCCGATGTAGAGGCTGGCGATCAGCGCCCACACCAGCGGCCCGGACTCGCTGAACAGTTCGGGGCCGGGCTGCAGCCCGTACGACTGGAACGCGACCAGGATGACCGCGGCGGTGGCCGAGGTCGGCAACCCGATGGTCAGCAGCGGCACCAGCACACCGGCGGCGGCGGCGTTGTTGGCCGCTTCCGGTCCGGCGACGCCCTCGATGGCGCCGTGACCGAACTCCTCGGGGTGCTTGCTCAGCCGTTTCTCGGTGGCGTAGCTGAGGAAGGTCGGCACCTCGGCGCCGCCGGCGGGCAGCGCGCCGATCGGGAAGCCGTAGGCGGTGCCGCGCAGCCACGCCGGCCACGACCGCCGGAAATCCTCGCGGGTCAGCAGCGCCCGTCCGCGCAGCGGTTCGACGGTGGTGCCGCCGGAGCCGGTGAGCAGATGGCGGAACGCCTCGCCGAGCGCGAACAGCGCGATCACCACGATCACCACGTCGATGCCGTCGAGCAGCGAGTCGATCCCGAACGTCAGCCGCGGCTGCCCGGTCTGGCTGTCGATGCCGATCAGGCCGATCGTCACACCGACGAGCAGGCTGGCGCCGCCCTTGATCAGGTTGTCGCCCAGCAGCGCGCTGACGGTCACGAACGCGACGGCCATCAGCGCGACGTACTCGGGCGGGCCGAAGCTGGTCGCGAAGTCGGCGACGGCAGGCGCGACGAACGTCAGCGCGATGGTGCCGATGGTGGCCGCGACGAAGCTGCCGATCGCCGCGGTCGCCAGCGCCGAGGCCGCCCGCCCGGCGCGCGCCATCTTGTTGCCCTCCAAGGCCGTCACCATCGACGCGCTCTCGCCGGGCACGTTGAGCAGGATCGCGGTGGTCGACCCGCCGTACATGCCGCCGTAGTAGATCCCGGCGAACAGGATCAGCGCGCTGGCCGGGTCGAGCCGGAACGTGATCGGCAGCAGCAGCGCGACGGTCAGCGCGGGACCGATGCCGGGCAGGACGCCGACCGCGGTGCCGATCGTGACGCCGAGCAGCGCCCACAGCAGATGGCTGGGTGTGATCGCGGTGGCGAATCCGTCGAGGAGCAGGGTCAGCGCGTCCACGTCAGAACCCCCACGGCCCGGCGGGCAGGGTGAGCCCGATCAGCCGGTCGAAGACCAGGAACACGATCGCGGCCAGCGCCCAGCCGTAGGCGACGGTTTGCCAGAACGCCGGTGCGCCGAGCAGCATCGCCGCGGCGACGAACAGCGCCGCGGAGCTGACCACATAGCCGAGAACCGGTAGCAGCACCGCGAAGAGCACCAGCGCGGCGACCATCGCGAGCAGCCGCAGACCGGCCCGCGCCTGATAGGGCCGACCGGTCTCGGCCTGCGCCCACTTCATCCGCGACTGCACCAGCAGCGCGGCGCCGATCACGCCGAGCAGCGCGCCCACCGGCAGCGGTACCACCGCGGGCCCGACCGCGGCGTTCGTCTCCGGGAGCCGGGCGGCGTCGACGATCACCAGGACGGCCGCGATCACCATCAGCGCGCCGAACGCCGCCGACGCCAGCACGGTGGCGCGGTCGTCTTGGCCGGACGCCTCGGCCTCGGAGTCCTGCTGTGTGTCAGTCATTTCCGATCACCCCAAGCCGATCTCGTCGAGCACCTGCTTGACCCGGGCCTGCTCCTCGCGCACGAAGACCTCGAACTCCTCACCTGCCAGCGTCGCCTCACCCCAGCCGCGGTCGGCCAGGATGTCCTGCCATGTCTGGGTTTTCGTCATGTCGACCAGCGCCGTCTCCAATGCGGACTCCTGCTCGTCGGTGATTCCCTTGGGCGCGACGACACCGCGCCAGTTCTGCAGTTCGACGTCCATGCCGGCCTCGCGCATCGTCGGCACGTCGGGTAGCCCGTCCAACCGTTCGGGGCTGGAGACCGCCAGCGCCCGAACCTCGCCGGAGTCGATCTGCGGCTGGATCTCCGAGACGCCCGAGATGGCCAGCGTCGACCGGCCGGACAGCAGGGTGCTGAGCATCTCGCCGCCGCCGGAATGGGCCACGTAGGAAAGCTGCGACGGATCGGCTCCGACCGCGTTGGCCATCAGGCCGGCGAGGATCTGCTCGGCGCCGCCGGCCGAACCGCCCGCGATCGAGACCGCGCGCAGATCGGCCCGCATGGCGTCGGCGACGTCGGCCAGCGTGGTCAGCGGCGAGTCCTTGGGCACGACGATGATCTGGTAGTCGGTGGTCAGCCGGGCCAGCGGGGTGGTGTCGTCCAGCGAGTACGGGGAGTGGTTGGCGACGACCGCGCCGACCATGATCAAGCCGGTGGCCATCAGCTGTGACGGGTCGCCGTCGAAGCGGACGAACTGGCTGAGGCCGATCGTGCCGCCAGCGCCGGAGACGTTGTAAACCTCGGTGCGCCCGACGATTTCGCGCAGCGACTCCTGCATGGCCCGCGCAGTCTGGTCCCACCCGCCGCCGGGCGACGCGGGAGCCATGATCCGCAGCTGCTGACCGCCCAGGGGGTTCTCCGCGGTCGCGTCGTCGTTGGGCGCCGTCACCACGATCGCCACGGTGGCCGCAACCGCGACCACGGCCGGTACCCACCGACGTAGAAGTGTCATCGAAACAACCTTTGGTCGACGTGCGTATGCAAATGTATACACTCGTGGTCGTTCGGCACAAGGTTTCGGGAGGGGCGGCCATGACTGCAGCCGCGTACGACGTCGTCGTGGTCGGCGGCGGCAACGCCGGGTTCTCGGCGGCCCACGCGGCCGCCCAGCGCGGCAGACGTGTCGTGCTGCTCGAGCGCGGCACCGCCGAAATGGCCGGGGGCAACAGCTTTTTCACTGCCGGAGCGACCCGGATCAACCACGCGGGTTTGCCCGACCTCCTCGACTTCATCGAACCCGACGAGCGCCACGACCGCACCGAGGTGCCGCCCTACAGCTCCCAGGAGTATCTCGCCGACCTGGTGAAGGTCACCGAGGGCCGCACCGACGCCGAGCTGGCCGGTGTGCTGGTCACCGAGGCGCAGGACGCGGTGCGCTGGCTGCACTCACTGGGGCTGCGCTACCGGCTGATGTACGAGCGCCAGGCCTACGCGCGCCCGGACGGCAGCTACCTGTTCTGGGGCGGGCTGCACGTCGGCAACGTCGGGGGCGGTGAGGGACTGATCGCCGACCACACCCGCGTCGCGGCCGAACTCGGCACCGAGGTCCGCTACGGGTGCCGCGCGACGGGTCTGGTGGTCGACAACGGCCGCGTCGTCGGGGTGGACGTCGAGCAGGACGCGGGGCAGGCACGGTTGACCGCCGACAGCGTGGTCCTGGCCTCGGGCGGTTTCGAATCCAACCCGCAGTGGCGCGAGCAGTTCCTGGGCCCGGGCTGGGGTAACGCCAAAGTCCGTGGCACGCCGTACAACACGGGCGACATGATTGCGGCGGCGTTGGCGATCGGCGCGGCCGAGGGCGGCGACTGGTCGACGGCGCACAGCGTCCAGTGGGATGCGTTCACACCGGACAACGAGTCCAACCGCGAACTCACCAACCGGCTCACCCGCCAGAGCTATCCGCTGGGCGTGATCGTCAACCGCGACGGGAAGCGGTTCGTCGACGAGGGTGCCGACTTCCGCAACTACACCTACGCGAAGTACGGCGAGCGGATCCTCAAACAGCCGGGCTCGATCGCCTACCAGGTCTTCGACGCGACGCTGCGCCCGATGCTGCGCAGCGAGGAGTACGACATGCCGGGCATCAGCGTGGTGCAGGCCGACTCGCTCGAGGAACTGGGGCGTGCGCTCGACGTCGACGAGCGCCAGTTCGTCGCGACGATCACCGAGTACAACGCGTCGATCGACACGTCCATCCCGTTCGACCCCACCGTCAAGGACGGCCGCGCGGCACGGGTGGACCCGCCGAAGAGCAACTGGGCCACGCCACTTCAGACGCCGCCGTTCTACGCCTACCCGGTCACATGCGGGATCACGTTCACCTTCGGCGGGCTCAAGGGCGACGTCGACGGCCGCGTGCTCGACACCTCCGGTGACCCGATCCCCGGCCTGCTGGTGTGCGGTGAGGCCCTCGGCGGGCTGTTCAGCGGCAACTACCCGGGTGGGTCGGGACTGGCCGCGGGTATGGTGTTCGGTCGGCGCGCCGGCCGCCTGGCCTAGCGCGAGAGGACGGACGGTGGCCACGAGTCTGTACGACGAACTGCGCGAGGCGATCCTCACCGGGCGGTTCGCCCCGGGGCAGGTGCTGTCGGAGAACGCGTTGGCCGCCGAGTTCGGTCGCAGCCGCACACCGGTGTGGGAAGCATTGCACCGCCTGGAGATCGAGGCGCTCGTCGAACGGGCGCCGCGCGGGGTCCGGGTGCGGACGTCCTCGCCCGAGGAGATCCTCGACATCTACGAGGTGCGGATCACGCTGGAGGGGGCGGCGGCCAAGGCGGCGGCCGAGCGGGCGACCGAACTGGACCGCACGCGGCTGCGGTCGGCGCAGCAGGCGATGATCGACGCCGAGGACACCCCCGAGGCGAAAGCGGCCGCCAACCGCCGCTTCCACGAAGCGGTGTGGACGGCCAGCCACAACCCGACGCTGGTGGATCTGTTGCGCCGGCTCAACATTCACCTGGTCCGGTATCCCACCACCACGCTCACCCACGGCGACCGGTGGGATGCGGTGCTGCGCGAGCACGAGGAACTGCTCGGCGCGATCGAGGCCGGCGACGGGGAGTCCGCGCGCCGTATCGCCGAGCACCACATGTTCGGGGCACGCGAGGTGCGGCTGCGCATGTACGCCGCCGGGGAGCACCCCGAGAACTAGGCGGTGGCCTCGCGCGCGCCCGGCAGCACGATCGGCACGACGAACTCCTCGAGCATCGCGCGCTCGTCCTCCTCGTCGTGGCCCGGGAACAGGAACAGTGAGGTCATCACCCGCACCAGCCACCGGGCGCGGTGTCCCACCAGATCCGGTTCGTCGGGGCCCAGCGAGATGATGAACGCTTCGGTCAGCGCCTTGATCACCTCGGACTGTTCGGCCATCTCGGCGCCGATCGGTCGCTGGCTGGTGGCGAACCACGATGCCAGCGCGGGGCTTTCGCGGACGTTGCGCAGCGAGGCCAGCATGCCCTCGATCAGCCGGTCACGCGGATCGGTGACCGCGTTGATCTGCTCGGTCATCTCGCGGTAGAGCCGGTAGCTCTCGCGGTGCACGTAGGCGGTGTAGAGCGCGTCGCGGTTCTCGAAGTAGCGGTACAGCGTGGCCCGCGAACACCCGGCCGCCGAGGCGATCTCGTGCATCCCGACGGTCGCCGCCTCCTTCTCGGCGAACAGTTCGCCCGCGGCGTCGAGGATGCGGTCGGCGGCCACCTCGGTGCGCCTCGCCGCCAGCCAGTCACCGGCCATCAGCGGATCACCGTCATCGGCACCGACAGCGGCCGGCGCACGTAGCTGCCGCCGGACCAGACGATGCCGTCCTCGTCGACCTCGAAATCGGGTATCCGGGTGAGCAGTTCGGTCAGCGCCACCCGCGACTGCATGCGGGCGGCCGCCGCACCCAGGCAGTGGTGCGCGCCGTGGCTGAATGTCAGGATGTTGCGAGGCTTGCGGGTGACGTCGAGTTCGCCTGCATCGTCGCCGAATTGGCGCTCGTCGCGGTTGCCGGACCCGTAGAGGAACATGACGCGCCGGCCTTCGGGGATCGTCACACCTTCGACCGTGACGTCGCGGGTCACGGTGCGGCCCAGCATCTGCACCGGCGACGTCAGCCGCAGGAACTCGTCGACCGAGTCCGGGATCAACGACGGGTTCGAGGTCAGCAGCCGGCGTTGGTCGGGCCGCTGGTGCAGCAGTTGCACGGAGCCGCCGAGCATTCCGGTGGTGGTGTCGTTGCCGCCGGTGACCATGGTGAACGTGAACGCGAGGATCGACAGCACGCCCGCGATGTCGCCGTCGGCGCCGACGCCGGCGGCCACCAGGTGCGAGACCGTGTCGTCCTCCGGTTCGGTGCGCCGCTTCTCGATCAGCGCGGTGAAGTACGCCATCATCTCGCCGAGCTTGTCGCCAAGGGTCTCCAGCGCGCCGCCCAGCCCGCCTTCGGTGGTGTTGGCCGCGACGATCGCGTCGGTCCAGCCGTCGAACTTGCCGCGGTCGGCTTCGGGTACGCCGAGATAGTGCGCGACGACCATGGACGGCAGCGGTTTGAACAGTTCGGCGACGATGTCGCCGCCGCCGTCGGCGCGCAGCCGTTCGATCCGTTCGACGACGTACTCGCGCACCTTGGGTTCGACGGCCTCGACCTGGCGCGGCGTGAAGCCCCGGGACACCAGCTTGCGGAACTCGGTGTGCACCGGCGGGTCCTGCATGACCATCGGCGGGTTGTCGGCCAGCCCGATCAGGTCGAGTTCGCCGTAGTTGACCGTCAGCCCCTGCGCCGAGGAGAAGGTTTCGTGGTCGCGCGCGGCGGCCCAGATGTCGGCGTGCCGGCTCATCACGTAGTAGTCCCCGGGTTCGGCACTGTCGGGCCGGTCGTCGGGGACCACGTGGTGGACCGGGTCGTGGTCGCGCAGCGCCGTGTACATCGGCCACGGGTCGGCCCAGGTGTCAGCCCCGGCCAGTTGGAACCGCACCGGCGAACCGTGAGACAGAGCAGCTGTCATGTCTCATTGGTACGACATTCCCCAGATCTGTGTCAAGCACGTTCCCTGGCGAGCAGACGCAAAATGCCCTAAAAGTGCCGCGAAAAGGGGCATTTTGCGTCTGCTCGGCCTAGAAAGCCGCGCCCGGGTTGAGGATGTTGTCCGGGTCCAACGCCTGCTTGATCCGCCGGTTGAGCTCCATCGCCTCGGGTCCGATCTGCCCCGCGAGCCACGGCCGCTTGAGTCGGCCGACACCGTGCTCGCCGGTGATCGTGCCGCCGAGGCCGACCGCCAGATCCATGATCTCGCCGAACGCCAGGTGCGCGCGTTCGGTCATCGCCGCGTCGGCGGGGTCGTAGACGATCAGCGGGTGGGTGTTGCCGTCGCCGGCGTGCGCGATCACCGAGATCAGCAGTTCGTGGTTGGCCGCGATCTTCGCGATCCCGCCGACCAGGTCGGCCAGTGCGGGCAGCGGCACGCCGACATCCTCCAGAAGCAGCGAACCCTTCAGCTCGACCGCCGGGATGCAGAACCGGCGCGCGGCGACGAACGCTTCGCCCTCCTCCGGGTCCGAGGTCGAAAACACTTCAGCGGCACCGTGTTCGGTGAACACATCAGCCATGAACTGCGCGTCGGAATGGCCCGCGGGCCCCCGGGCGTCGGAGGCGGCCACCAGCATCGCGGCCGCGCCGCGGTCCAGGCCCATCTTCAGCTTGTCCTCGACGGCGTTGATCGCCACCGCGTCCATGAACTCGAGCATCGACGGGCGGATCTTGCCGGTGATCGCGACGACGGCCCGGGCGGCCGCTTCGACCGATCCGAAGCTCGCCACGACGGTGCACGCCGCCGGTTGTGCGGGAAGGAGTTTCAGCGTCGCCTCGGTCACCACCCCGAGCGTGCCCTCGCTGCCGACGAACAGCTTGGTCAGCGACAGCCCGGCGACGTCCTTGAGCCGCGGGCCGCCGAGCCGCACCGCGGTGCCGTCGGCGAGCACCACCTCCAAGCCGAGCACGTAGTCGGTGGTGACGCCGTACTTCACGCAACACAACCCGCCGGCGTTGGTCGCGACATTGCCGCCGATGCTGCAGATCTCGAACGACGACGGGTCTGGCGGATACCACAGCCCGTACTCGGCGACGGCCTTCTTCACCTCGGCGTTGAGCAGCCCGGGCTGCACAACCGCGGTGCGGGTCACCGGGTCGACGGTGATCTCGCGCATCTTCTCGGTCGTCAGCACGATCGCACCGTCTAGCGCCGACGCCCCACCGGACAGCCCGGTGCCCATACCCCGCGGCACCACCGCGACCTTGTGGGTGCTCGCCCACCGCAGCGCGGCCTGGACGTGTTCGGTCGCGCGCGGCCGCACCACCGCCAGCGGCGTGCCTGCGCCCGGGTCGAAGGCGCGGTCGTGGCGGTAGGAGCCCAGCACGTCCGGATCGGTGACGACGGTGCCGTCGGGCAGTGCGGCGATCAGGTCGCCCAGTGCGCCGCTCACATGCCCTGCATCCACACGGCAATCGTACGAGCATTCCTGGCGCACAAAATCCGCGCGCCCGCACGTACCGCGGGATATAGTTCCGCCGTGATCAGCGGGGATCCGCTGGCGGGACGTGACGGCGAACTGACCAGGATTCGCCGCACGTTCAGCGGGGGGAACACGTCCGGCGTCGTGATCGTCGGGGCTGCGGGGGTCGGCAAGACACGGCTCGCCCGCGAGGTGCTGCGCCTCGCCGAGCGCGCCGGTGAACACACCAGCTGGATCGTCGGCACCGAGTCGGCCAAGGCGCTGCCGCTCGGCGCGTTCGCCGCGCTGCTCAGCGACGTCGGCGCCGATCCGTGGCCCAACATCCGGCAACTCATCAAATCCTTTGTCGCACAACAACGACAGGGCCGGGTGCTGATCGGCGTCGACGACGCGCATCTGCTCGACGGGCTGTCGGCGCACGTGGTGCACCAGCTCGCGCAGAACCGGGCCACCCGCCTGGTCGTCACGGTGCGCGCGGGCGCCGAGGAACCCGACGCGATCACCGCGCTGTGGAAGGACGGGCTGCTGGCCCGGCTGGACCTCGCGCCGCTGTCGGTCGACGCGACCCGCGCGATGATCGAGGAAGCGCTCGGAGCCGCGGTGGACGCGCGCAGCGCGCGCCGGTTCTGGAACCTCACCGGCGGGAACCCGCTGTTCCTGCACCAGCTCGTCAAGGACCAGGTCGACGCGGGGCGGATGCGGCTGACCGCCCGGGTGTGGATGTGGGACGGCGACGTCGCGGTCTCGCAGAGCATCAGCGACATGGTCGGCAGGCAGGTGCGCTCGCTGACCCCGGACATCGCGCTGGTCGTCGACACGTTGTCGCAGTGCGAACCGCTGCCGGTCGACGTGCTGAGCGACCTGGTCGACGTGGCCGACCTCGAAGCCGCCGAGCAGATGCGGCTGGTGACCGTCGAACGCAGCGGCGGGCAACTCGTGGCACGGCTGGGCCACCCGCTGTTCGGGGAGCTGCGCCGGGCCGCGGCGGGGGAGATGTACCTGTCCAAGATCCGCGGCCGGCTGGCCGAGCGGCTCGCCAAGGACCCCGACCCCGACATGCAGGCCACGGTGCGGCGCGGGCTGCTCACCCTCGAGTCCGATCTGCCCGCCGATCCGCCGTTGTTCCTGCAGTCGGCGCAGCATGCGATGACGCTGCTCGACCTCGAACTCGCCGACCGGTTCGCGAGCGCGGCGGCCGATGCCGGCGCCCCGGAGGCCGCGGAGGTGCGCGCGCTGAACCTGCTGCTGCTGGGCCGGGGCGCGCAGACCGAAGAGGTGCTGCGCGACCTCCAACGAGACACCGCCGGCGACGACGGTGCCGCTCAGTGGTCGACGCTGCGCGCGGCCAACCTGATCTGGATGCTGGGCCGGGTCCGCGATGCCGCCGCGATCCTCGAGTCCCTGGATGCGCGGACCCCCGCCGACCGGTTCGCGCGCCTCGCGGTCGAGGCCTGCGTCGATGCGATTTCGGCGCGGTGCGAAACCGCCGCGGCCAAGGCGTCGGAGGCGCTGAACTCCGGTCAGCTCACCGACTTTCACGCGATGATGGCCTCGGTGGCGCTGACGATGGCGCTGGGCGCGCTGGGCCGCGCCGACGACCTCATCTCGGTCGCGGAGTCCTCGCTGGAGCGGGCGATGACGTCGTTTCAGGCGTCGCACATGCGGTTCTGGTACGCCAGCGTGTACGCGCGGGCCTGCCGGCTGACCGGTCGGATCGACGAATGCGCCGCGATGGCGCAGCGTCTCGCCGACTCGGCGCACGAGGTGCCGAGCCTGGCCTACGCGAACCTGGCGTCGCTGCTCGGCGGGTCCGCGCTGATGCGCGGCGACATCCGCGACGCGGTCCAGCTGCTGCACGAGGCGCTCGCCGGTGTCGAACGGCACGGTGTGACAACAGGACTGCGGCCCGCGACGTGCTTCGCGCTGGCCGAGGCCCACGCGAAACTGGGTGAGCCGGGACCGGCCGATGAGGCAATCGCCGAATGCGGTGTCCCGCAGGACTTTTTGTTCATGCAGACCGCCCACAGCATCGCCACCGGCTGGGCGCAGGCCGCGAACGGATGCGTCGGCGATGCCGTGCACGGCGTGCTCGAGGCGGCGTCGCAGGCGTGTGAGCGTGACCAGCCGACCCACGAGCTGTGGTGCCTGCAGGTGGCCGCGCAGTGGGGCGATGCGTCACGGGCGGGGCGGGCGCGTGAGCTCGCCGGCCGGTTGCATCTGCCGCTGGCCGACGCCGTCGCCCGCCACGCCGAGTCGCTGGCCGCCGGCGACGGCGAGCAGTTGCTGCTGGCCTGCGACGAGTACCGCGCGCTCGGTGACCGGGCCGCCGCCGCGGACGCCGCCGCTCAGGCCGCGGTGGCGTTCACCGCCGGCCAGCAACGCAAACGCGGCCTGTACGCCGCCGCGGTGGCCAAGGAACTCAGCGACGCCTGCGGCGGGCTGTGCACACCCGCACTGCGGGTGCCCGCCAGCCAGCCGCTGACCGGTCGGCAGCGCGAGATCGTCGAGTTCGTGGTGGCCGGGCTGTCCAACCGCGAGATCGCCACCCGCCTGGTGATGTCGGTGCGCAGCGTCGAGGGGCACATCTACCGGGCGTGCCAGCGCGTCGGGGCCAGCTCCCGCGAGGAGCTCGCCGCGATCGCCCGCCGCGGGCCGGCGCCTCACTGAGGCTGCGCCGGCGGGTGGTCGAGCTCGCGCAAGGCGGGCAGGAAGATCGCGACCACACCGAGCAGCAGCATCGGCAGCGCCAGCGCGAGGAACGTGGCGGGCAGCCCCGCGGTGTCGGCCAACGGACCCGCCACGATCAGCCCCAGCGGTCCCGCCGCGTAGGCCAGCGACCCCATCACCCCTACCACCCGGCCGCGCAGGTGCTGCGGCGCCCGGGTCTGCATGACGTAGTTGTAGATCGGCGCGATCGGGCCGTACACCAGCCCGACGACCGCGCTCAGCGCCAGGATCCACGGCAGCGGCGGCAGGAACGCGATCACCGTCATGGCCGCGCCAAGCGTCAGCACCGCGGTCAGCATCGTGGCGCGCCGGCTCATGTGGTTGACCAGCACCGCGTAGCCCAAAGCGCCGACCAGGCCGCCGACGCTCAGCGCCATCAGCACCCAGCCCAGCTGCGCGGGTTCGTTGCGATCGGTGAAGTACTTCGGGAACAGCACCGACTCCATCGGCATGTACAGGCCGGTGGCGACGAGGTCGACGATCGCCAGCGTGCGCAGCACCTTGTGGTGCCAGACGAACCGCAGACCCTCGATGATCCCGGCCAGCACCCGGTCCGGCAGCGCGTCACGGTCGGGGACGCCGGCGCCTTCCAGTTGCAACCCCGCGATCGCCACGATCGACAGCCCGAACAGGAACGCCGTGACCCACATCGTGTCGACGCCGCCCAGCGTCGCGATGAGCAGGCCGCCGATGCCGGGCCCCACGATGTAGGCCAGGTTGAACACCGCCTCGTAGACGCTGTTGGCGCGATCGAGGGTCCAGCCGGCCCGGACCGCGGCCTCGGGCAGCATCGTCTCGCGCGCGGTCATGCCCGCCGGGTCGAAGAATGCGCCCAGCGCGGCGAGCACCGACAGCACCGCGACGTTGACCACCTCGGTCCCGAAGGTCAGCGCCAGCACCGGCACCGCCGCCACCGACAGCGCAGACAGCGCGTCCGAGATCATCGACACCCGCCGCCGCCCCAGGTAGTCGACCGCGGCGCCGGCGATCAGCGTGGCCACCAGCAGCGGCAGCGTGCCCGCCATCGCCACGATCGACGCCTCGAACGCGGACCCGTTGCGCTGCAACACCAGCCACGGAAACGCCACCAGCGTGATGCCGTTGCCGGCACCGGCCGTCAGCGCGGCGAACAGAACCAGAAGGAGAGGGCCGCGCCTGCTGTTCGTCATGAGTTATCGCGGCAGAATCTAACAGCGGCACGGCCCGGCGGGTACTCGATTTCCGCGCCCAGGCACAGTGGTGACGTGCCTGGTGTCGAGCTGCCTCATCCGCGGACCGGGAAGCTGTTCGAGTCCCCGGTGCCCGCGGGCGCCGGTTGGCCCGGTGACCCCGCCACCCCGCGCACCGCGGTCGCGACGACGGCCGCCCAGGTGGCGGCGATGGCCGACGCCGCCCGCTCGCTCGACGAACTCGACGCCGAGGTGTCGGTCTGCCGGGCCTGCCCGCGCCTGGTGGAGTGGCGCGAGGAGGTGGCCGTCGTCAAGCGCAAGTCCTATATCGGCGAGCCCTATTGGGGTCGTCCGGCGACCGGCTGGGGCTCGGCGCAGCCGAAGGTGCTGATCGTCGGGTTGGCGCCCGCCGCGCACGGCGCCAACCGCACGGGCCGGGTGTTCACCGGGGACCGTTCGGGCGACTTCCTCTACGCGTCGCTGCACCGGGTGGGTC
The DNA here is from genome assembly GCF_001722335.1 of Mycolicibacterium flavescens. GTDB lineage: Bacteria > Actinomycetota > Actinomycetes > Mycobacteriales > Mycobacteriaceae > Mycobacterium > Mycobacterium flavescens. Next base: position 105,500 of record NZ_MIHA01000012.1, on the reverse strand, counting down.
TGGCCAACCAGGCACTGTGTGTCGACGCCGCAGACGGACTGGCGCTCAACGAAACCCGGGTGGCTGCTGCGGTGCGCTGCGCACCGCCGGGCAACGCCCCGACACCGGCCGAACGCGCCACCTGCGCGCCGTGGTTGGACGCCGAGTGGCGGCTGACCGCACCGCATGTGCGGGTAGTGGTCGCGCTCGGCGGGTTCGCCTGGCGCGCGGCGCTGCAGATGTTGCGTACCGGGGGAGTGACGGTGCCCTCGCCCGCGCCGAAATTCGGTCACGGCGCCACCGCCGAACTCGACGGTGTCGCGCTGATCGGCTGCTACCACCCGAGCCAGCAGAACACGTTCACCGGAAAGCTGACGCCGGAGATGTTCGACGACGTGTTCCGGCGGGCTAAGGCGCGAGCGTCCGCCGGATCGTCGCGAACTGGGCGTCCGCGAGGTCGGTCCGCGCGGCGGCGGTGATGTCGTCGTAGTGGTGGACCGTCCACTGGTCGAAGACCTGCAGGATGCGGAACACCAGTTCGCCCTGCAGGGATTCGGGCAGATCGGTGCGGACGGCACCGCACCCGCGGCCCACCCGAAGCACGTCGCGCACCCAGTCGCGCACCGCATCGAGGACACCACCGACGGCGGCGGCTTCCGGCGCCGGCAGATAGAACATCCGCCCGAGCAGCAGGAACCGCGGTTCCCGCTCGAGAACGCGCACAACCGCCGCGTAATACCCCTGTAGCTGGTCCCAGAATTGGTCGCCCGAGAATTCCCCGGGCGCGACAACGGGGAATATCTCCTTGACATCGGCGAGTAATTCGTCGACGACGAATTCATACAACTGCGCCTTCGAGGACAGCACGTAGTAGAACGAGCTCTTGCTCATCCCGCACTGCTCGATGATGCGGTTGAGCGACGCTGATTCATAACCGGCGCTGGAGAATTCGGCTGTCGCCACCTCGACCAGGTGGCGCCGTCGCTCGGCGGGCATGCGGGAAAGCCGTCCGGTGGGCACGTCAGCCACTCTACAGTGGACCGGGTGGTCCACAGAATGGTACGGTGGCGGTATGTTCAGTCCCGAAAGCCTCGAAACGCAATACGACCGGGCGGCCGCGGACGAACTGCGAATTCTGGTGGTCGGCGCCGGTGTCGCCGGGGTGACCGCGGCGCAACTGCTCCGCCGATACGGCCGGCACCCGGTGCTGATCGAACGCACGGCCGGCGCCGCGGCGCAGGGTTACATGCTCGCGCTGATGCCGATGGTGGACGCCGCACTCGACGATCTCGGCGTACGCGAGGCGTATCGCACCGCCGGGGTGGCGCTGAAGCGTTACGCCGTGCACGGACACACCGGGCGTCGGCTGCGCGTCGATTCCACCGAGGACCTGATGTCGCAGTTCGGTGACTACCGCGGCATCTCGCGCGGCCGCCTGCTCGACGTGCTCGGCGGCGAGCGGTGTCCGGTGACCTACGACGCTGTCGTCGCCGACCTGCTGGAGACCCCCGACGGGGTCGACGTGAGCGTCCAGGTCGGCGGCGTCGCGCAGCAGTTCACCTTCGATCTCGTCCTGATCGCCGACGGAATGCACTCCACGACAAGGGAGTTCGTGGTCGACGGCGTCGAAGGAGTCGACACCGGCTGGGGCGGCTGGGTGGTGTGGGCCGACGACGACCCCGACAGCGACCTCGGCGCCGAACTGTGGGGTGCGGGTGCCATCGTCGCGATGTACCCGGTGGCCGGCGCGCTCGGGGTGTTCCTCGGCGGCCCGCGCACCGACACCGCGGCCGGACCGGCCGCGTTCGTCACCGCGCTACGACGCCGGCTCACCACCGTCGATGCCCGCCTGGACGGCGCGATGGCGGCCGTCGCGACCGATCCGGACCCGTACTACTGGGCGCTGACCGACTGCCGCGCGCCGCGGTGGACGACGGGGCGCACGGTGCTGCTCGGCGACGCCGCCGCCGGCTTCCTGCCCACCGCCGGTGTCGGGGCCGGCATGGCGATGGAGTCGGCATGGGTGCTGGCCCGGATGCTGCGCCACGCCGACCGGGCGGGGCTCGCCGAACTGTTGGCGGCCTACGAGCGGGCGCAGCGGCCCCGCGTCGAGGCAGCGCAAGACAATTCGCGGCAACTGGCCACCATGATGCTGCGCCGAGGTCGGCTGCCGGCCGTGGCGCGTGAGCTCGCGATGCGCGTCATCAGCGTCGAACGCGCGCTTCGTCCCATCCAGCGGTTGCTGCGCGAGCAACCCGACCCCGAGTCCCTGGTGGGAACGTCGGCCGGCAGTAGAGCGTTGTGAGTGCCATGCGGCTTTCCGTCCTCGACCTCGTCCCGGTGCGCACCGACCAGTCCACCTCCGATGCGCTGGCGGCCTCGACGCGGCTCGCGCAGACCGCCGACCGCCTCGGCTACACCCGCTACTGGGTCGCCGAGCACCACAACATGCCCTCGGTCGCGGCCACCAGCCCGCCGGTGGTGATCGCCCATCTGGCCGCGCACACCTCCCAGCTGCGGCTGGGCTCGGGCGGGGTGATGCTGCCCAACCACGCGCCGCTGGCCGTCGCCGAGCAGTTCGCGCTGCTCGAGGCCGCCCACCCGGGCCGCATCGACCTCGGCATCGGGCGCGCACCCGGCTCGGACCCCGTCACGTCGATGGCGCTGCGCGGCGCGGCCGGCCGCGACGACCGCGACATCGAGGCCTTCCCCGACTATCTCGACGACGTGGTCTCGCTGATGAGCACCCGCGGCGTGCGGGTGCCGATCCCCAACCAGCGCTACATCCTCAAGGCCACCCCGGCCGCGGTCAGCGAACCGAAGCTGTGGCTGCTCGGCTCGTCGATGTACTCGGCGCACCTGGCCGCCGCCAAGGGTCTGCCGTACGTGTTCGCCCACCATTTCTCCGGCCAGGGCACCGCCGAGGCGCTGCAGGTCTACCGCTCCGAATTCCGGCCAAGCGAGCTGGCCCCCGAACCCGTCACCTTCCTGACCGTCAACGCGGTTGTTGCCGAAACCCGCGACGAGGCAACGGCTTTGGCGTTACCGAACCTGCAGATGATGGCGCGGCTGCGCACCGGGCAGCCGCTGGGGCCGCTGGATCTGGTCGAGGACGCCCAGCAGCAGGAACTCGCACCGCAGGCGCAACGCATCGCCGAGGCCGCGTTCGGGCGCGCGGTCGTCGGTGACCCGACCGAGGCCGCCGAGCAGGTGCGTGCGCTGGCGCAGCGGTTCGACGTCGACGAGGTGATGGTCAACCCGGTGGCTTCGGCCCGTCGCGGCACCGATCCGGCGACCGCACCGGCCCGCGAGACGACGTTGGAACTGCTGGCCAAGGAGTTGTTCTAGACCGGCGTCAGCCTGACCACCGGGATCGGACGCGACGTCCGCTTCTGGTAGCCGATGTAGCGGTCCTTGTTGCCGCGCATGTCGTTGACGATCCGCCACAGCCGCGGGAAGTCGGGATCGTCTTGGGTGACGGGGGTCGCCGTCACCTTGATGCGCCTGGGTCCGACGTTGATCTCGACGGCGGGGTTGGCCTTGAGGTTGTGATACCACCCGGGGGCTTTCGGCTCGCCGCCCTTGGACGCGACCACCAGGTAGTCGTCTCCGTCGCGGGCATAGGCGAGTGAATTCGACCGCTGCAGACCGGTTTTCGCCCCCACCGTATGCAGGATCAGCATCGGTGGTGCGCCCGGGATCGTGTGGCCGATGCCGCCGTTGGTGCCCTTGTAGAGCTTGTCGTGCAACAACAGCATCGGGTAACCGATGTACTTCTCGTACCAGGGCATGCTCATGGGCTCAGTCTTGCGCAGCCGAGTCCAGTTGCGCCAGGGCCTCGCGCAGCAGACGCCCGGACTCCTCGCGGTCGGGGTCGCGGCGCAACAGCATGTTCTTGGCGAAGGACAGCTTGTCGCCATTGCGCCGCGGCAGCACATGAAGGTGGATGTGGAACACGGTCTGAAAGGCCGCCTTGCCGTCGTTGATCACGACGTTGTTGCCGTCGGCGTGCAATCCGGAGATGCGCGCGGCCCGGGCGATGCGCTGCCCGATGCGGACCATCGCGGCGACCGTTTCCGGCGGGGTGTCGGTCAGATCGACCGTGTGCTGTTTGGGGATGACCAGGGTGTGGCCGCGGGTGAACGGGCGGATGTCGAGGAGCGCGAGGTAGTCGTCGTCCTCGTAGATGCGGATGGCCGGCGCCTCCCCGGCGACGATGGCGCAGAAAACACACGACATCCCGCCACCGTAGCGGTCAGCTGCCCACGTTCTGTTCCGCCCAGTCGGCCAGGCGCCGGTCGCGTTCTTCCGGTGAGACGTCCCCGACGCGGGTCATCACCGACCAGCGGGTGCCGAACGGGTCGACGATCGAGGCGAACCGGTCGCCGGTGACGAAGGTCTGCGCCGGTTCGCGCACCGTGGCCCCGGCCCGTTGCGCCCGTTCGAGGACGGCATCGACGTCGCCGCAGTACAGGGCGATCGAATGCGTGGCCGGACGTGCCGGGTCGGGGGCGGCGATCTGGTAGGCCGGTGACGGATCTGCGACCTGCAGGCGTCCGGCGCCGAAATCGAGTTCGGCGTGCGCGACGGTGCCGTCCGGGCCGTCCATGCGCTCGACGAGTTCTGCACCGAAAACCGTTGTGTAGAAATCGATCGCGGCGGCAGCGCCGTCGATGCACAGGAACGGGGTCAGGCTGGTGTAGCCGGCGGGTATCGGTTGTGCGCTCATACCGCAGAGTCTGTCGCGCGGCGCGGTGCGCGCTATTGGAAAAACGCGACGGCGCCGCCCCGGGTGGCAGGGCGGCGCCGCGCGACCGGTCAGTTGTTGTTGCCGCCGGTGCTGTTGTTGGAGTTGTTGCCGTTATTGCTCGACGAGTTGTTCGACGAGTTGTTGTTCGACTGATTGCCGCCGGCGTTGGCGTTGGCGCTGCTGCGCGCACCGCCTCCGGTGGCGGTGCCGCCGTTGGCCGGGCCACTGGTGGCCGACCCCGTGCTGGTGGCGTTGCCTCCGCGGGTGATGTTGCCGCGGCTGTTCGCCGTGCCGCCCTCGCCGTCACCGGCGTCCTGGTCGTTGGTGGCGTCGCCGCCGTCGGCGTCGCCACCGTTGGCCGCGGCGTTCGCGGTGCTGCTCCCGCCACCGGCGGTGGTGGTTCCACCGCCGACGGTCTGCGCCCCGGTGCCTGCGCCGCCGGTGCCGGTGCCGTCGAGCGCGCCGAGTCCCACACCGCCGACGCCGAGCTGCACGCCGGCGTCGACCGGGATCGCGACGCCACCGGTCGATACCGGGATCGCGGTGCCCAGGCCCCAGCCGCCGATCCCGAGCCCGCCCAGCGCGGCGCCCAGGTTCGAGCCGCCCACACCGATGCCGCCGAGCGCGGGGTTCAACCCGAGCGCCGCCCCGGCGACCGGCACGTCGACGTCGGCGGCCAGGCTGGTGGCCGCGCCGCCGAGCGCGGCCCCACCGAGCGTGGGCGCGGCGTTGATCGCGTTGCCGCCGGCGATGACCGGGCTCAGGATCGGCACGTTGAGCTGACCGTTGGCGATGTTGCCGTTGGCGGCGCCGAACTGGTTGGTCACACCGTTGCCGTTGCTGCCGATCTGCAGGCTGTTGCCGTTGAGGATTCCGCTGAACCACCCGCAGGCGAAACCTGAGTCGACGCAGTCGTCTTGGGCGTTCGCGGTGCCGGCTCCGGCCAGCACCCCGAACCCGACGGCGCAACCGGCGATCGCGCCGGCCGCCACGGTGCGGCTCAGTAGTGTCTTGCTAGCGTTCATTTCCGTTGAGCTCCCTCGCAATTGATGTTCTTCCTAGTTGATTCGCTGTCGGCTGATTCGTTGAGTTGGCGGCAGTGCGACATCGCGCAACACTGCTGTCCGCTGTCACTTCATTGCCACCTCCCACGGCCCCCGTTCCATGACTTCAGTTGGCGGAACCGTCGTTGCCGCCAGCGCCGTTGCCGCCACCGTCGTTGTCGGTGCCCTCGCCCGTCCCGGGACTCTGCCCGCCACCGGGTTGGCCCGGGCTGGTCGGGTCGTCTCCGTCCGCCGGTGCCGGGCCGCCGCCCGGTGTACCGGAACCTGTTGGCGTGCTCGATGTCTGAACGCTTGTGGCGGAGCCGTCGTCGGTGTTCATGCGCGATGTGGACACGCCGTTGAGCGCGGTGGTGGTGTCGCCGGGATCCTCGTCTCCGGCGCCCGTGTCGTGGCGCAGGTTTGTGTTGGAGTCGGCGGCGCCCTGGTCGAGTTGCGTTCTGGCGGCGGTGATCTGGGAATTCAGGAGTTCTTCGATCGGGTCCGGCGGGTTGGTGGTGGTGGTGTTCGTGGAGCCGGGGCCGATGTTGACCTGATCGTTGGAGATGTTGCCCGAGCCGACCGCCCCCTGGTTGGAGTTACCGTTTCCGCTGGTGCCGCCGACGACGGTGTTGCCGTTGCCCGACACGTCGGTCGAGCTGTTGTTGCCGTTTCCGCTGGCGGTGTTCGACGCCGCGGTGTTGTAGCTGATGTTCCCGCCGCCGAAGCTGAACTGCGGGTTCCAGATGTTGGAGACGAAGAACCCGAACTGCAGCGTGTTGCCGTTGCCGCCGCCGAACAGGAACGTCCCGAACCAGCCGCCCAGGCCGACGGTCGTCTGGCTGAAGTTGCCGTTGTTCATCGCCACGTTCGTCACCGCGGTGTTGTTGCTGATGTTGCCGCCGAAGATGCTGAACTGCGGGTTGAAGATGTTGCCCGACCCGAACGAGAACTGAACGGTGTTGCCGTTGCCCACCATTCCGCCGAACCACGGCAGCATCCCGGAGTCGGTGCTCACCGAGGTGCTGCTGTTGTTCCCGTTGTTGATCGCGACGTTGGACACCGTGGTGTTGTTGCTGATGTTCGCGCCGCCGAACAGGCTGAACTGCGGGTTGAAGATGTTGTACGAGAAGATGTTGATCTGGGTCGTGTTGCCGTTGCCGGTCGTTCCGGCGAGGTTGATCTGGGCGGACAGCAACTGGTTGATGATGTTGTTGCCCATGTTCATCACGACGTTGCCGATGGTTCTGTTGTTGCTCGTGTTCCCGCCCTCGAGACCGAACTGCGGGTTGAAGATGTTGCCTTCGAAGATGTTGATCCGGGTCGTGTTGGCCACGCCGTCGACCGTGCGGCCGGGAAGCAGGATCGACAGCGCATCGGCCGTCGGGGTGCTCAGGTCGTAGGCGGCGCCGATGCACATCGCCGCGCCGCCCACCGCCACCGATCGCGTGAACCACGAGCGGGCTCTGCGGCCCTTGCGGTGGGTTCCCGATCGTTTACGCCGGCGCCGGCCAGCGTCACCGAGATCCGGGTTCATCGACGTCTCCCCTCCAGGTCGCAGACCGGCCGTACCACTTGGGCAGGACAGTAGAACTTTGCTAGCAGCTGTGTCAAGCATCACAGTGCATCTGTATTTGTTGTAGACAGGCATTTATGGCAAAGGATCGGGGGCGGGGATTGATGGGCGGCGTGCAGTCCGATGCCGACGAATTAGGTGCCGTGAAGTGGAAAGATATCGATACTCCTCGGTATGCCCTGAGGTCAGTCGGATGGGTAATGAATTGACGTCTGCGAAGGGCGCAAATATTACGGCGACGCAAGTTTTTTGCCGATAAGATCAAAATTATCGTGCTGGCTATTAACTGAAATCGTTCGATCGTGCAGGTATCGGTAGCCGCGCACACCGCCGGTGTCGGGCTCCCTCGCACACACCCGCGGACGTGGCGTTATGCCGCGCGGCTTGTCGTTCGCCCCTCGGATCCGCCGCAGCGTCGGCCGAGGCGCACCGTGCCGCCGCCTTTTCTCGCGGTAACTCGCAACGCGGTATTCGAGCGCCTACGACGCCAATTCGACGCTCGCGAGGTGGGTCGACGGCCCGTGCCTGCGCGCAGCATCGTGGACACGCCGCGGCGCGGTGGGAACACGCCGGCCGAAATGGTCGAAGAATGGCCGCATTCGTAGTCTTTCGTCATGCCAGATGACATCTCGGCACCGGCCGGCCCGACCCGCGGAGTCGTCGGGCGCGCCGCGAGCGCATCGGTCTTCGACCTGAAGCGGTGGAACCCGTCGGGGGCGTCGGCGCGCTACGTCGACAACTACTGGTCGGTGCGGTGGGATCTTCGCGGCAGCGCGCCGTTCGACAGCACGGTGATCACGTTCCCGTCGGTCCATCTCACCCGCGAATGGGGCGACGGCGGCTCACGTCATGGTCTGCCGCTGCCGAACACGCTGGTGCACGGCGTCGTCGAGCGGGTCTTCCGCACGACGATCGACGGGGTCGGCGCTGTGGTCGGCGCCCGGTTCCGGCCCGGCGGATTCACCGCACGCTTCGGATGCGACGCGTCGTCGCTGACCGGCCAGGTTCGTCCGGCCGATCCGGCAATGCTGGGCGCCGCTGTCGAATTCGACGACGACATCGAGCCGGCCGCAGCGGCTCTGGACGCTCTGGTGGCCGCCCACCAGGGGCCCCCAGATCCGACGTACACCGCGCTGACCGCACTCGTCGACCGGATTCGTGACGACGACCGGTTACACCGCGTCGAGCAGGTGATGCAAGTGTCGCCGTGGGGTCTGCGCACCACGCAGCGGATCTTTCGCCGCTACATCGGGGTCCCGGTGAAGTGGGTGCTGTGCCGGTACCGCCTGCAGCAGGCCGCGCTGGACATCGAGACCATGCCCGACGTCGACTTCGCCGACCTGGCCGTCCGGCTCGGCTGGTACGACCAGGCGCACTTCATCAACGACTTCCGTTCGATGCTGGGGGAGACGCCCGGCGAGTACGCGGCCCGGCATCGCCCGCCGGTGTCCCCGCTGCATCACCCCTAGCCGAGCGCTTCGCGCCAGGCGGCGAGCTTGTCGCGGTACGGCATCGTCTGCGCGGGGCTGGTCGACGGCAGCCGCCGATAGCGCAACTCGGGCCCGGTGACGAGGCGCAGGAAGTTCTTCTCGGCGGCCGCACCGTTGAACAACACCGTCGCAACGCCCGGATGCCGGGCGAAGAAGCCGTCGAAGTCGTTGGGCGCCATGCTGTTCGGCTCCACTGCCGAATCCAGGCTGCCGACCCGCCGACACGACCACAACACGTCCCACACCGCGATTCCGTGCCGGGTCAATTCGGCGCACCGCGCGGGGTAGGGGGCATCGACGTCGAACCCGAACACCTCGCCCATGATCCGCCAGAACGCGTTGCGCGGGTTGTCGTAGTACCGCTGCGCGGTCAGCGACATCACGCTGGGCATGTTGCCGAGGATCAACGTGTGCGGCCCGGCGCCCACGATGGGCGGCAAGCTGTACAGCAGCGGCGAACCCATGATGGGACTATCCCACGCGGTATACGTTGGGCCCGTGCCGGACGACCCCTTCGACATCGAGACCTCCGGGCTGCTCGACGGCCTCGACGCGAAGGCGCGCGCCGAACGCGCGGAACTGATCCCGTGGCTGCTCGGAAAGGGCATCACGGTCGAGGAGATCCGCCATGCCTTCCTGCCGATGCTGCTCGGCGCGCGACAGGCCCTCGGCGATGACGGCGTCTACGTGTCGGCCCGCGAGACCAGCGAGAAGTTGGGGTTGGATCTTGAGCTGCTGCAACGCGTCCAGCGGGCGATGGGGCTGCCGGCGGTGGAGGATCCCGACGCCGCGGTCTACCTACGAGCCGACGCCGAGGTCGCGAGGTTCACCAAAGAGTTCCTCGAGCTCGGAATCGACCCGGAGCAACTCGTGCAGGTCACCCGGGTCCTCACCGACGGGTTGTCGAAGGCCGCCGAGGTGATGCGCTACGTCGGGCTGGCCTCGGTGATCGAACCCGGCGCGTCCGAACTCGTCATCGCCCAGAACGCCGCAGCGCTGGTGGACACGGCGGCGCCGCTGCTCGGGCCGATGATCCAGGAGATGCTGCGCCTGCAGCTGCGGCACCTGATGGAGACCGAGGCGATCACTGCATCCGAACGCGCCGACGGGCAGCGGTTGCCCGGCGCGCGGCTCGTCACCATCGCGTTCGCCGACCTGGTCGGCTTCACCCGGTTGGGTGAGGCGGTGCCGCCCGAGGATCTGGAGCGGCTGGCGCAGCGGTTGTCCGACCTCGCACACGAGGTGGCGGTGGCGCCGGTCCGGTTCGTCAAAACCATCGGCGACGAGGTGATGCTGGTCAGCCCCGAGCCGGTGCCGCTGCTGGAAGCCGTGCTGACACTGGTCGAGCAGACCAACGACGACGACGACTTCCCCCGTCTGCGGGTCGGGATGGCGACCGGGATGGCGGTCAGCCGAACAGGGGACTGGTTCGGCGGGTCGGTCAACCTGGCCAGCCGTGTCACCGGAGCCGCCCGGCCCGGCTCGGTGCTGGTGTCGGAGTCCACCCGCGACGCGATCGACGACGACCGGTTCACGTTCTCCTTCGCCGGCGCGCGCCGCCTCAAGAACATCAAGTCCGACGTCAAACTGTTCCGCGTCCGCCGCGCGGAGCCCTGATCTAACATCCACCCATGAGCCGGATCGTCCATGGTGTGCTCGTCGGGCTGCTTGTCGCGGGGTCGGCGCTGGCCGGAATCGGGTCCGCACACGCGCAGCCGCTGCCGCCGGCGTGCACCTACTCGTTGTCACCGCCGCAGGTGGTGCACACCGACGGGACCGCCCGGGTCACCGCGACGGTGTCGTTCGTCGGGTGCACGGGTCCGTTCCGGCCGGCGATGAGTGTGGCCTGCGTGCATCTGGCCGGGCCCGGTTCGCAGGGCCAGTGCACCCAGGCGCGCGGACCCGGCGCCGCGCAGGTGTACTTCGAGCCCTATCAGCCGGGTGCGACCTACATCGCCGGCGGACGCGGCTGCGGCAAGGTCTTCGAGGACGCGCTCGAACCGAACTGCCAGATGCTCGGCCCGGTCAACGTGACGCTGTAGCCGCGAAGCGGCGCAACCGCAGGCTGTTGCTCACCACGAAAACCGAGCTGAACGCCATTGCCGCGCCGGCGATCATCGGGTTGAGCAGCCCGGCGGCCGCCAGCGGCAGCGCGGCGACGTTGTAGGCGAACGCCCAGAACAGGTTGCCCTTGATCGTCGCCAGCGTCCTGCGCGACAAGCGGATCGCATCGGGCACCGCGTTGAGATCGTCGCGCACCAGCGTGACGTCGCTGGCCTCGATCGCGACGTCGGTGCCGCTGCCCATCGCCAACCCGAGGTCGGCCTGCGCCAGCGCGGCAGCGTCGTTGACGCCGTCGCCGACCATCGCCACCACCTTGCCGTCGGCCTGTAACCGCTTGACCGCGTCGACCTTGTCCTGCGGTAGCACCTCGGCCACCACCTCGTCGATGCCGACCTGCCGCGCGATCGTGCGTGCGGCCGCCTCGTTGTCGCCGGTCACCATCACCGGTTTCAGCCCGAGCGCGCGCAGCCGGGAAATGGCCTGCGCGGAGGTCGGTTTGACGGTGTCCGACACGACCAGCACCCCACGGACCGCGCCGTCCCAGCCGACCGTGACGGCGGTGCGGCCCTGCGACTCCGCCTTCTGCAGCGCGGTTTTCAGCTGGTCGGGAAGTTCGTAGGTGGTCAGCATCCGCCGCCGCCCGACGACGATCTCGCGGCCGTCGACGACACCGCGAACCCCGAGGCCGCGTTCGTTCTCGAATTCCCCGACGGCGGGCAGTTCACCGACCTGGTCCCGGGCACCCGCGACGATCGCCCGCGCGATCGGATGCTCCGATCCGGACTCGACCGCGCCTGCGAAGCGCAGGACGTCGGCGTCGTCGATGCCGTCGGCGGTCACGACGTCGACCAGCGTCATGGCGCCGGTGGTGATGGTGCCGGTCTTGTCGAGCACGATCGTGTCGGTGCGCCGCGTCGACTCCAGCACTTCCGGGCCCTTGATCAGGATGCCCAGTTGCGCGCCCCGCCCGGTGCCCACCATCAGCGCGGTCGGCGTCGCCAACCCCAGCGCGCACGGGCACGCGATGATCAGCACCGCCACCGCCGCGGTGAACGCGAACGCCACGGAACCGCCTGTGCCGAGCCAGAATCCGAGGGTGGCCACCGCCAGCGCGATGACGATCGGCACGAAGACCCCCGAGATCCGGTCGGCGAGCCGCTGCGCGGGGGCCTTCCCGCTCTGGGCCTCTTCGACTAGCCGCGCCATCTGCGCGATCTGGGTGTCGCTGCCGATCCGGTTGGCGCGCACCACCAGCCGTCCGTCGACATTGACCGTGGCCCCGACCACCGTGTCGCCCGGCTCCACGTCGACGGGCACCGGCTCACCGGTCAGCATCGACGCGTCGACCGCCGAGCGGCCCTCGACGACGACGCCGTCGGTGGCGATCTTCTCGCCGGGCCGCACCACGAATTCGTCGCCGACGGCGAGCGCTTCGATCGGAACACGTTGTTCGGCGCCGTCTTTGCGCACCACGACGTCTCGTGCGCCGAGTTCGAGCAGCGCGCGCAGCGCGGCGCCGGCGCGCCGCTTGGACCGCACCTCGAAGTAGCGTCCGGCCAGGATGAACGTCGTCACCCCGGCGGCCACCTCGAAGTAGACGCTGCCGGATCCGTCGGTGCGCGTCAGCGTCAGCTCGAACCCGTGCGTCATGCCGGGCGTGCCCGCGGTGCCCCAGAACAGCGCGTACACCGACCAGCCCAACGCGGCGAGCGTGCCCATCGAGATCAGCGTGTCCATGGTGGTGCTGCCGTGGCGCAGGTTCGCCCACGCGGCGCGGTGGAAGGGCCACGCGCCCCACACCACGACCGGTGCCGTCAGCGTCAGCGACAACCACTGCCAGTTGGTGAACTGCAGCGCCGGGATCATCGCCATCGCGATCACCGGGACGGTCAGACACAGGGACACCAGAAGGCGTTGCCGCAGAGCGGCGGTCGGATCCTCGAATGCGCTCGAGTCCTCGACCGGCTCGCTGGCAGGCAGGTGCGCCTGATACCCGGCGTCGTGGACCGTGGCGACCAGCGCCTCCGGTGTGACGCCGTCGCCGTACTCGACGCGGGCCTTCTCGGTCGCGTAGTTGACCGTCGCCGTCACACCGTCGAGCTTGTTGAGCTTGCGCTCGATCCGGTTCGCGCACGACGCGCATGTCATGCCGTCGATCGAGAGCTCGATGGTGTCAGTGGCCATGACCGTCTCCGGATCCGTCTCGATGTCCGTCTGGATGGTCGGGACTCTGCGTCGGCCCCGCCGGAACCGACACCGTGAACGCCGCCGTGCGGACCGTGTCGCGATGCGCGAAGTCCAGGAACAGCCGGTAGTCGCCGGCGCTGGGGAAGGCGGTGCGGAACTCGATCGTCGGGCCGCTGCGGGCACCCACCGGATGTACATGCAGATATCCGAGGTCCGCGGCGCGCACGGCGACCAGATGGCCGTAGGCGCCCAGGTACGGCTGCAGATCGTCGACCGGGGTGCGGCCGCGTTGCACCGACAGGGTCAACGTCGTCTCGGCGCCGGCCGGTGCCACCCCGCTCAGAGTGACCGTGTAGTCGTCGACGACCGAGGTCTCGGCGGGCGCGGGCAGTGGGCGCGGTCGGTAGTCACCTGCCACATGGACGTTGGCGCCCAGCGTCAGCGCGGGCCCGCCGGCGGGTACGAAGTCGGCGTATACGCGGTAGTCGCCCGCGCGCCGGAAGTCGATCGGAACCCGCCAGACGCCGTCCTCGTCGAGGTGTGGATGCAGGTGCTCGAACACCGCCAGATCGTTGCGGACCACGATGAAGTGCATCAGTTTCTCGTGTGTCTCGGTGAAGTGTTCCACCGGTGCGCCGTCGGGCCCGAGGATGCGGAACTGAAACGGTGCGTTGCCGCGCGCGCTCTGCAGCGGTTGCATCAGGTCGAGCGTGTAACCGCTCTGGGTCACCTGCAGTCCGCCGGGTGACGCGGCGGCCGACGCGCTCGGTGGGTGGGAGTGCCCGGCAGCGACGGGGGCGGGCCCGTACGACCGGCCCACCCAGACCGACACCGCGAACACCACCGCGAGCGCGGCGACGAACGAGGTGATCCGGGCGGTGGTGCTCATCAGCCGGCCAAGCGGTAGCCCGCTTCTTCCACGGCGGTCGCGATCGCGTCGGTTTGGACCGGCGCTTCGCTGTCAATGGTCACCTTGCCGGACGCGACGTCCACGTCGACGGCGGTCACGCCGCTGATCTCGCCGATCTCCTCGCGAACCGAGGCGGCGCAGTGGTCGCAGGTCATGCCGGTGACAGTGACGGTGGTGGTGGTCATGAAGCCCAGCCTACAGATACCCCCTAGGGGTATTCAACCCGGGTCGGGTCACGGGTCTACGTTTCCGCCCGCATGGCAGCATCTGTGGGCATGCGTGTTCTCGCCCAGCGGGTGACGTCGGCGGCCGTGACGGTGGACGGCGAGGTCGTCGGCGCCATCCACCCCGACGGCCAGGGGCTGCTCGCGCTCGTCGGCGTCACCCACGACGACGACCCGGCCAAGGCGCAGCGGATGGCCGAAAAGCTCTGGCAACTAAGGATTCTCGACGACGAGAAATCGGCGTCGGACGTTTCGGCGCCGATTCTGGTGGTCAGCCAGTTCACGCTCTACGCCAACACGGCCAAAGGTCGGCGGCCGGCGTGGAATGCCGCCGCCCCGCGTGCGGTCGCCGAACCGCTGGTGACCGCGTTCGCCGAGGCGCTGCGCGGACTCGGCGCGCACGTGCAGACCGGTCTCTTCGGCGCGTACATGCAGGTCGAACTCGTCAACGACGGCCCGGTGACCGTGCTGCTCGAGATGTGATCACTGCGTGGCGACCGGCGGAATTCCCTCGGACGGTTGCACGATCACAAAGCCCGGCCCGTGGAACGACACCTGCACGGCTTCACCTGAGCCGCGCCCGATCAGCGCCCCGGCCTTGAAGCTGGTCTTGAGCTGGGTCTGCAGGTTGGCCGACCAGGCCACCACCGCGTTGGTGTCGGCGAACGTCGGCGCCTCGGCGGCGTTGAGCACCACCGGCGGCCCGTCGGTGGTCAGCGCCACCCAACCGGTGCCGCGCAGCGTGGTGTTGAACAGGCCGCCGGTCGCGATGCTGCCGCCCTTCACCCGCTCGATGTTCCAGTTCAAACTCGACGAGAACGCGAGCACGTTCTTGCCGCTGATCGACAGCCCGGAATTGGCCAGCTGCAACAGGTGGACGTCGTAGGCGCGGTCGGCGAGGAAGACGTCGCCCTGCCCCTGGCACCGCATCAACGGAAGACCCTCCCCGGTGAGCGCCTTCTTGAGGAACTTCGACGCCCCGCCGCCCTCGAACGCGAAGTCGACGTTGCCCTGGTAGGCCACCATCGAACCCTGCCGGGCCATGAACGGTTCGCCAAGGCGCACCCGTAACAGCTTGGTGTTCTGGTTGGCGATCGCCTTGGCTTCCTTCTCACTGAACCGGCCGTCGACCAGATCACCGGTGATGCCCGCGAACCCGTCACCTTGCGGCTGAGCTGGTTGCGGCGCCGGTCCGCTCGGCGGGGTCAGCGGCGCGCGGCCCATCTGCCCCTGGTGTGACACCTGATCCGTCCACTGGGTGCCGTCCCACCAGCGGTACTCGTAGCGGCCCTCGGGGTCGGGCCGCCAGCTTCCGTTGTTCGGTGCGGTCATGGCCTCCAAAGTAAGCGACGAACTGGCATTCTTGGGCCATGGCAAAGGAAATCGACCGGGTGCGCGCGCGGAGCGCCGTCGCTGTTGTCAAGCAGCATCCGGGCATGGTGCTGTTCCTCGCCTCGCCGGTGCTGATCGGGGTCGCACTGGTGTGGTGGCTGGTCAGCCCGACGTTGGCGGTGCTGCTGTTGATCGGCGCAGTGGTGGCCGGCGGGGCACTGCTGTTGCGGAAGCGCTAACGCCGATCGCTCGGCCGCACGACGGTGTTCTGTCCGGCCGACAGCCACCAGTGGCCGTCGCGACGCACCAGCACGTAGAGCGCCACTTCAGAGAACGGACTCGGCTGCTCGACGGGAACCGGTGTGCCGTCGGCATGCAACGCCGTCCTGCGCACCTGGGCGACCGCGACATCGGGCGCCGGCGCGCTGACCGCGACCTTTTCGTAGCGCGACCGCGGTCCGGCGACCGCGGCGGCGAGCAGGCGCCGGTGGATGGCGTGCAGGGTGTCGTAGCCGGAGACCGTCGCGCCGAAGGGACTGCCCCAGAGCACGTCGTCGGCGAAGTGGGCGTTGTAGAGGGCGGCGTCGCCGCGGTCGATGGCGGTCTGCAGTGCGGCGACGAACGCGTCGACGGCGTGGTGTGCGTCGCGCAGTCGCCGCTCGTCGTCGGACAGGGTCGGTCGGGTCATGGCCGCGACGCTAAGACCTCAACTTCAGTTGAGGTCAAGAGCGTCGTCTACGCGCTGGGCTGTACACGCCGGCGGCGACGGCGGCCAGTGCCGCGTCGGCGGCCCGTGTCGCATCCCGGGAAGTCAAAGGCGCTGTGGTGGTGAGGAACTGGTAGTACAGCGGCGCTGACACCTGGCGGATGACGGCTTCGGCATCGGTTCGCTCGGGCGCTTCGCCGCGCACGACTGCGTCGTGGATGCACTCTGCCCACTCGGCGACCCGACGGTCGTAGAACACCGCCAGCGCCCGTGCGGTGGCCTCGTCGCTCGCCGCGGCGGCGATGACCGCCCGAAACAGCCTGCCCTCGCGCGGCGCGGACAGAGTCCGGCGCACCAGGGCCGCGTTGGCGCGAAGGTCCCCGCGCAGCGATCCGGTATCGGCGCGCGGCACCGATCGTTCGGCCATGTCGTGCAGCATGTCGGTGACCAGAGCCGGCACGCTGCCCCACCGCCGGTAGACGGTCGACGTGCCGACGCCTGCGCGCACGGCGACCGTGGGCAGTTCGATCCCGCCGAGCCCGGCGTCGATCAGCAGGTTCTCGGTGGCGCGCAGAACCGCGGCGCGCACCGCCGCCGTGCGACCACCGGGGCGATGCTTCGCCTGCTCAACCACGTGACGCACCTTAACAGGAATATGTTCCCATTAAGTGCTGTTGCTCGGACCGTTCATCCGGCGAATCAAGGGAGCGGTCATGGAATATCGGCATGTCGGTGCGTCCGGGCTGAGAGTGTCCGAACTCGGCTTCGGGGCAGCGACGTTCGGTGGTGTCGGCGAGTTCTTCGGAGCCTGGGGGAAGACCGACGTTGACGGTGCCCGGCGCATCGTCGACATGTGCCTGCAGGCCGGCGTCACGCTGTTCGACACCGCCGACGTCTACTCTGACGGAGCGTCCGAAGAGGTGCTCGGTGCCGCATTGCGTCCCCACCGCGACGACGTCGTCATCTCGACCAAGGCGGCGCTGCCCACCGGTGACGACGACTGGGGAACATCGCGGACACGGTTGCTGCGCGCTGTCGACGCGGCGCTGCGCCGGCTGCAGACCGACCGCATCGACCTGTTCCAGCTGCACGGCTTCGATGCCTCGGTGCCGATCGACGAAGTTGTCTCGACACTGGAAACCCTTGTCGCAGCGGGTAAAATCCGCTACCTCGGGGCGTCGAACTTCAGCGGGTGGCAGCTGATGAAGTCGCTGGCGGTGGCCGACCGGCACCGGGCGCCGCGTTACGTCGCACACCAGGTGTACTACTCGCTCGTCGGCCGCGATTACGAGTGGGAACTGATGCCACTGGCCGCGACGGAGGGTGTCGGCGCACTCGTCTGGAGCCCGCTGGGCTGGGGGCGGTTGACGGGCAGGATCCGGCGCGGCAGCCCCCTGCCGGACGGCAGCCGGCTTCACGCCACGGCCGACGCCGGACCGCCGGTCGACGAGGAGCGGCTGTTCTCCATCGTGGAGGTGCTCGACGGCATCGCGGCGCGGACCGGCAGATCGGTGCCGCAGATCGCACTGAACTGGCTGTTGCGCAGGCCCACCGTAGCGTCGGTGATCGTCGGCGCCCGCGATGAACGGCAACTGGCGGAGAACCTCGGTGCGGTCGGCTGGCGACTGGACGCCGAGCACGTCGCCGCACTCGACGCGGTCAGCCGGGTCGAGGCGCCCTACCCGTACTTCCCCTATCACCGCCAGGAGGGCTTCGCGAGGCTCAATCCGCCGATGGCGAACACACTTACCCCGGATCTGTAAAGGTGTAATCATGTAATCATGAGAACTCACCATCACGGCCGGCGCCGACACGGCGGCTGGCAGGAAGCGGCCCAACCCGATGCCGGGGACGCGGCCGACTGGTTCGCCGGCCGGCTACCCGAGGACTGGTTCGACGGCGACCCGACCGTCGTCGTCGACCGCGAGGAGATCACCGTCATCGGGCGGTTACCCCAGGCGGCGGACGGCACCGAGAGCGAGGCGCGGGCCTCGGGCCGGGCGGCGCGGTTCCGCGAGGACACCCGCTCCGAACGCATGCGCATCGCCGACGAGGCCGAGGCGCGGTACGGCCGAAAAGTGGCCTGGGGCGTGGAGATCGGCGCGCCGGATCAGACCGAGCGGATCCTGTTCACCCATCTCGCGGTGCCGGTCATGACGCGGTTGCGCCAACCCGAACGCCAGGTACTGGACACCCTGGTCGCCGCGGGCGTGGCGCGGTCCCGCTCGGACGCGCTGGCGTGGTCGGTGCGGCTGGTCGGCGAGCACGCCGAGGAGTGGCTGGACAAGCTGCGCGAGGCGATGCGCAACGTCGACGATCTGCGCGCCGAGGGCCCGCGGCTCTAACCCACCCGCTCGACACCGACGAAGCCCGAACTGAGCGCCGCCGTCTGCGACAGCGGGTCGACCGGTCCGGCGTCGATCAGCAGGTTGCGGTTGGCCCCGAAGCTGACCGGATCGCCACCGCCGCGTGGGTCGAAAACCGCTGAGCCCCAGCCGTGGTCGACAATCACCACACCTTCGCGGGGCGCTTCGCTCACCGTGGCGGGCAGTTCGATGGCGCCGACGGGGGAGAACACCCGGACCACGTCGCCGTCGCAGACGCCCAGCGCGGCCGCGTCCTTGGGGTGGATCACCACATCGTTGCCCTTACCGGCCGGATGCAGGCCGGGCAGGTCGTTGAGCCACGAGTTCATCGAGTGCCGGTGCCTGCGGTTGGACAACTGGAACGGATAGCCGGCCGGCGGCTGCGGGTGCGGCTCGGCGAGCAGTTCGCGGGTGCGGTCGAGGAACTGCGGCGGCGCGGCGTGCACCCTCTTGTCGTCGGTGCGCAGGGCCTCCCGGAAGTGACCGAACTCGCGCGGACCCAGCACCCAACCGTGCCGGTGCGCCTTGACGTCACGCCATTTGATCCTGCGGCCGTTGAACTTTCGCCCCGTGGCCACGACCAGCCGGTCGATCCAGTGCGGACCGAACTCCACCGCGGGCCGACGGGTCACCCGCGCCGCCGCCCGGCTGGCCCGGATGAAACCGTTGAGCCCCCTGGCGCCGAACAGCGGTTTGTTCATCGCGAGCGCCAGGTCGGTGAAGATCCGCCACTCCTGCCGCGCGCCAGGAGGCGGCTCCACGGCCTTTGCGCCGTACTGCAGGTAGGGCTCGTCGTGCATATTGCTGGTGAACGCGAGCAGATCGTCGCGCTCCAACCAGTGCGTGGCAGGCAGCAACCAGTGGGCGTGCCGGTGGCTCTCGCGCTGCACGAAGTCGATCGCGACCAGCAGATCCAGGTCGGCCAGCGCGGCGTCGAGTTTCGCGCCGTCGGGTCCGGAGACGACCGGGTTACCGCAGTTGATCAGCATCGCGCGGATCTGGCCGGGCCCGGGTGTGGTGATCTCGTCGGGCAACTCGCTGAGCGCGTGCGCGCCGGCGACCATTTCGCGCCCGGCGAGCCGGCTGTAGTGCGGTTTGGCCTTGACCATCGCCGACATCCGGATCGCGTCGACGTACCCGGGTTCGTAGCGGCGCCCACCGGGGCGGTCCATCCGGCCGGTGATCACGTTGAGCACGTGGCCCAGCCATTCGGCGATCGTGCCCGTCGTGTGCAGCGACACCCCGGTCCGCGTGACGACCATCGCCGCGCGCGCGGTGGCGAAGTCGCGGGCCACCCGCTCGATGTCCGCGCGGGCGATGTCACAGCGCGCGGCCAGGTCGTCGAGGTCCGCGTCGGCGACCAGCGCCCGCAGCTCGTCGACGCCGGTGGCGAGATCGGCGCAGTCCCGGGCATGTTCGAGGCCCTCGTCGAGGATGACCTTGACCATCGCCAGCAGCAGCGCCCAGTCCTGTCCCGGGCGCACCGCCAGGTGAACGTCGGCCTTGGCGGCGGATTCGGTGCGCAGCGGGTCGACGACGACGATCGTCGCACCCTGCTTCTGCCGGGCCAGCGCGCGGCGCCACCCGCCGGGCACCGTCTCGAGCCAGTTCCACGCGCTGACCGCCGGATTGGTGCCGACCAGCAGGAAGTAGTCGCAGTTGTCGACGTCGGAGACCGGTGCCATCAGGATCGAGCCGTACATCGCCTGTGCGACAACGTGCATCGCGTTCTGGTCAACCGAGCCGACGAAGTAGCGGCTGTGCGTGCCGACGGCGTCGAGCCAGCCGTTCATGAAGATGATGTTCGACGACGAGAACCCGGCGGGGTTGCCGTAGTACACGCCGACCGCGTCGGGGCCGCCCGCCTCGATCGCCGCGGTCATCCGCGCGGCGATGTCGGCGATCGCCTCGTCCCAGCTCGCCTCGACGTAGCTGTCGCCGACGCGGCGCATCGGGTTGAGGATGCGGCGGGGATGCTCGACCAGTTGATTCGCGGTGCGGCCCTTGGCGCAGAAGTCCTGCCAGGTGTGCGGGTTCTGCTTGTCCGGAGCGATCTTGGTGACGCGGTTGTCCGCCACGGTGACCTCCAGGCCGCACGAGGCCAGGCAGTACCTGCAGAACGTGTAGACCGTGGTCACCGGTCCGGACTCCGCCGTCGGGCTCATGCGCTGAGCGTACGGCGCTCAGGCCTGTGTCATGGACCAGTAAGCGCCACGCTTAGCCGAAAGTTCGGCGTGGCTGCCCCGTTCGACGATCCGGCCGCCGTCCATCACGACGATGACATCGGCGTCGCGGATCGTCGACAGACGGTGCGCGATGATGAAACTCGTCCGGTCGCGGCGCAACTCGGCCATCGCCTGGGCGATCAGCAGCTCGGTGCGGGTGTCGACCGAACTGGTCGCCTCGTCGAGGATCAACAGCCGGGGCCGCGCCAGCACCGCGCGGGCGATCGTGATGAGCTGCTTCTCGCCCGCGCTGATCGCCCCGCCGTCGTCGCCGACGACGGTCTGGTAGCCGTTGGGCAGCATGTGCACGAACCGGTCGACGTAGGCGGCCGTCGCGGCCGCGATCACCTCGTCCTCGCCGGCGTCCGGTCGGCCGTAGGCGATGTTGTCGTAGATGGTGCCGCCGAACAGCCAGGTGTCCTGCAGCACCATCCCGATCCGCGACCGCAGCGACTCCCGGCTCACCGTCGAGATGTCCACGCCGTCAACCAGAATGCGCCCGGAATCGACGTCGTAGAACCGCATCAGCAGGTTCACCAGCGTCGTCTTGCCCGCACCGGTCGGGCCGACGATCGCCACCGTGCTGCCCGGTTCGGCGACCAGCGACAGGTCCTCGATCACCGGGGTGTCCGGGTGGTAGCCGAACGTGACGTGTTCGAACTCGACGCGCCCGGTCGGCCCGTCGGCGGCCGGAGCGGGCAGCCGGGCGGGCGGATCGGGGGTTTCCTCCTCGGCGTCGAGCAGTTCGAAAACCCGTTCGGCGCTGGCCACCCCGGACTGCAGCGTGTTGTACATGCCCGCCACCTGGGTCAGCGGCTGGTTGAACTGGCGGACGTACTGGATGAACGCCTGGATGCTGCCGAGCGTGATCTGTCCGGTGGCCACCTGCAGGCCGCCCACGACGGCCACCGCGACGTAGCTCAGGTTGCCGATGAACGTGGTGGCCGGCGAGACCAGCCCGGAAAAGAACTGCGCGCCGAAGCTGGCGTGATACACGTCGTCGTTGTACTCGCGGAACTTCTCGGTGGCCGCCGCGCGGTGACCGAATGTCTTGACGATCGTAAACCCGCTGTAGGTCTCCTCGATGTGGGCGTTGAGCCGACCGGTGTTGGCCCACTGCGCGACGAACAACCGCTGCGACCGCCGCGCGATCACCCGGGTCGCCCACAGCGACAACGGCACGGTGACCACGGCCAGCAGCGTGAGCAGCGGCGAGATCGTCAGCATCATCACCACGACCGCCAGCACCGTCAGCACCGAGCTCATCAGCTGGCTGATCGTCATCGACAGCGACGTCTGGACATTGTCGACATCGTTGGTGACCCGGCTGAGCACTTCACCGCGCTGCCGGGAGTCGAAGTAGGACAGCGGCATCCGGTACAGCTTGTCCTCGACCTCTGCGCGCAGCCGCATGACGGTGCGCTGCACGACGACGTTGAGCAGCCGCGCCTGCACCCACACCAGCAGCGCGGCGATCAGGTAGAGGCCCAGGGCGAGCAGCAGGGTGCGCGCGACCGCGCCGAAGTCGACCCCGGTGCCGGGCACCACGTTCATCCCCGACAGCAGGTCGGCGAACGTGTTGTCACCGCGGGCCCGCGCCGCCTCGATCGCCTGCTCCTTGGTCAGGCCCGCGGGCAGCTGACGACCGATCACACCGTTGAACAGAAGGTCGGTGGCGTGCCCGAGGATCCGCGGGCCGAGCACGCTGATCGCGATGCCGCCGACACCGAGCAGGATGACGGCCGCGGCCAGCCCGCGCTCGGGAGTCAGCCGTTTGACCAGCCGCACCGCCGAACCGGTGAAGTCGCGGGACCGTTGCGTGGGTCCCTGCACCATGCCGCGGATCGGCGGGCCGGCCGGCGCACTCACCGCGCGACCCCCAGCGACTGTGAGTCGGCGAACTCGGCGTACTGCGGGCAGTCGGCCAGCAGGGTCTCATGGGTGCCGGTGCCGACGACACGGCCGTCGTCGATCACGACGATCTGATCGGCCCGCATCACCGTCGAGATCCGCTGGGCGACAACAATGACCGTGGACTCGGCCGAGACCTCGCGCAGCGCCGAACGGACCCGCGCGTCGGTGTGCACGTCGAGCGCGGAGAACGCGTCGTCGAACAGGTACACCGCGGGCCGTCGGATCACCGCCCGCGCGATCGCCAGCCGTTGCCGCTGCCCGCCGGAAAAGTTCGCGCCGCCTTGGGCCACCCGCATCCCCAGACCCTCCGGGTGAGCGCGCACGAAGTCGTCGGCGGCCGCGACCCGCAACGCCTCCCACATCTCGTCCTCGGCCGCGTCGGCTTTCCCGTAGCGCAGGTTGTCGGCGACCGTCCCGGAGAACAGATATCCGCGTTGGGGCACCAGCCCGATCACCGACCACAGGTGCTCCGGGTCGTATTCGCGGACGTCGACGCCGTCCACGAGCACCGAACCCGTTGTCGCGTCGTACATCCG
Organism: Mycolicibacterium flavescens; assembly: GCF_001722335.1. Lineage (GTDB taxonomy): Bacteria > Actinomycetota > Actinomycetes > Mycobacteriales > Mycobacteriaceae > Mycobacterium > Mycobacterium flavescens. The sequence goes on along the minus strand of NZ_MIHA01000012.1, from coordinate 82,201 downwards.
GCAGATCAGCGCGATCAGCGTCGACTTCCCGGAGCCGGTGGAGCCGACGACCGCCGTCGTCGTCCCCGGACGCGCGGTCAGCGAGACATGCTGCAGCACCGGCTGTTCGGCCCCCGGGTAGCAGAACGTCGCCGCCTCCAGGCGCACCTCGCCTGTGATCCGGTCCGGCCGCACCGGGTGCTCCGGGCTGCTGATCTGCGGCACCGTCGCGAACACCTCGCCGATCCGCTCGGCGCACACCGAGGCGCGCGGAATGATGACGAGCATGAACGTCGCCAGCAGCACGGCCATCAGGATCTGCATGAAGTAGGCCAGGAACGCGATCAGCGAACCGACCTGCATCTGGCCGGCGTCGATGCGCAACCCGCCGAACCAGATCAGCGCCACGCTCGAGACGTTGATGACCAGCGTGGTGACCGGAAGCATCAGGGCCTGCCAGCGGCCCGCCTCCAGCGCGGTGCCCGACAGCGCCGCGTTGGCCTGCCCGAACCGGGTGCGCTCGAACGGTTCTCGCGCGAACGCGCGGATCACCCGCAGCCCGGCGAGCTGTTCGCGCATCACCCGGTTGATGCCGTCGATCTGGCGCTGCAGCCGGCGGAAGATCGGCAGCAGGTGGCGCACGATCCAGTAGTTGGCGGCCGCCAGCACCGGCACGCTGACCAGCAGCAGCCACGACAGCCCCGCGTCCTGATGGATGGCCATCACGATGCCGCCGACGGACATGATCGGCGCGGTGATCAGCATCGTGCAGGTCAGCTGCACGAGCAGCTGGATCTGCTGGACGTCGTTGGTGGTGCGGGTCAGCAGCGACGGCGCACCGAAACGTGCGGTGTCCTCGGCGGAGAACCCGGTGACGTGGTGAAAGATCGCCGAGCGCAGATCCCGGCCGAAGCCCATGCCGGCGCGCGACCCGAAGTAGACCGCGCCGATCGCGCACACCACCTGCAGCCCGGTGACCGCCAGCATCACCCCGCCCAGTTCGACGATCCTGCGCAGATCGCCGACCGCGACCCCGTCGTCGATGATCGCGGCGTTGACCGTCGGCAGGTACAGCGATGCCAGGGTGCTGATCACCTGCAACGCGGCGACGACGGCGAGCAGGCCCCGGTACGGCCGCGCATACCGTCGCAGCAGCGCCCAAAGCATCCCGATACTGTCGCACACCGCGTCGGCGCACCGTCGTCGAGCAACCCCGCCGTGTCCCAGAAATCAGCAGGTCAACCGGCATGTCGGTGGTTGACGCCCTGACCTGCCGCTACAGTGCATGGCGTGACCCACAGGATGCGCGCGATCCGCTGCCTGACCCTCGCGGCCGCAGTGGTCATCCCGCTGGCCGCCTGCTCGGAGGACGCGCCCAGCGGCCCGCAGGTACCCCAGGACACCCCCGCACCGTCACAGGATGTCGCGCACGGACCGTTCTTCCCCGAATGCGGCGGCATCAGCGACCAGGAGGTCATCAAGCAGACCCGGGTCCCCGGACTGGTCAACACCGCCAAGACCTCGGTCGGCTGCCAGTGGTTGGCCGGCGGCAGCATCCTGGGCCCGCACTTCTCGTTCACCTGGTTCCGCGGCAGCCCGATCGGGCGCGAGCGCAAGACGATGGAGCTGTCCCGGACCAGCGTCGAGGACATCGAGATCGAGGGCCACGACGGCTTCATGGGCATCAGCGACGATCCGACGCTCGGCACCAACCTGTGCGAGATCGGGATCCAGTTCGGCGACGACTTCATCGAGTGGTCGATCAGCTACACCTCCCAGCCGTTCCCGGACCCCTGTGAAGTGGCCAAGGAACTGACCCGCCAATCGATTGTGAACTCCGAATGACCCGCCGCCCGCTCACCAGTCGCCTCAGCGCCGGCCTCGTCGCGCTGACGGCGGCGCTCACGCTGCTCACCGGGTGCACCCAGACGGTCGACGGGACGGCGGCCAAGTCGGGTTCCGGTCCAGGCCCCCGCAACGAGGACTCCGAGCGGCAGTACCCGAACCTGCTCAAAGAGTGCGACGTGCTGACCGAGGACATCCTCGCCGAGACCGTCGGCGCCGACCCGCTCGACATCCAGAGCACGTTCGTCGGCGCGGTGTGCCGCTGGCAGGCGGCCAATCCGGCGGGCCTGGTGGACATCACCCGGTTCTGGTTCGAGCAGGGCTCTCTCGACAACGAACGCGAAGTCGCGCAGCGGTTGGACTACCAGATCGAGAACCGCTCGGTGGCCGGCATCGAATCGATCGTGATGAAACCCAACGACCCCAACGGGGCGTGCGGGGTGGCCAGCGACGCGGCCGGTGTGGTCGGCTGGTGGATCAACCCGCAGGCACCCGGGATCGACGCCTGCGGGATGGCGGTCAAGCTGATGGAGCTGACGCTCGCCACCCGCGCCTGACGGCGACGCGCGCTCGGTGAAAGCTAACGCGGCACGTGGAAGGCGACCAGCGCGGCGCCGTCGAGCGCCCACCGGTCCCACGGCGTGTCGGCGCGCAGCACCGCGATCGCCGACGTCGGATACTTCGTCGAGATGTCCTCGGCTGCTGCGGCATTGCTGTCCTGCGCGGTGGCCAGTCCGAGGGACACCGCCGACATCGCGGGTTCGTGGCCGATCACCAGCAGCGTGCGCACCTCGACGTCGAAGCGGGTCTGCGCGCGGTTGATCTCGTCGATCACGGTGCCGGGTGTCGCATCGTAGAGGCGTTCGAGGTATTCGACGGGCGCGGTGACGCGGGTGCGGTCCAGCGTCTGGCGGGTGCGGGTCGCCGTGGAGCACAGCACCGCGTCGATCGTCGGGGCGTGCCCGCGTAACCAGTCGCCGGCCAACCCGGCCTCGCGCACACCGCGCGCAGCCAGCGGACGGTCGTGGTCGGCCACCCCGGGCGGATAGTCGGACTTGCCGTGCCGCATCAACAGCAGCGTGCGCTCACTCACCCCCGTAACGGTAGGCCATGCCGTGCGCCTCCCGGGACTTGTCGGGGCCCCGCCCTAGACTCGCCATGCCCGGCAAACGACCAGGGGGAAGGGGACGGCTGCGATGCGATTCGTGCACACCGCCGACTGGCAACTCGGCATGACCCGATACTTCCTCAATGGCGAGGCGCAGCCCCGTTATTCGGCCGCGCGGCGCGACGCGGTGAGCGCACTCGGGAAGGTGGCGGCCGAGGCGGGCGCCGAGTTCGTTGTCGTCGCCGGCGATGTCTTCGAACACAACCAACTCGCCCCGCGCGAGGTCAGCCAGTCGCTGGAGGCGATGCGCGGCATCGGCGTGCCGGTGTACCTGCTGCCCGGCAACCACGATCCGCTCGACGCCTCGTCGGTGTACACCAGCGCGTTGTTCACCGCCGAACGCCCGGACAACGTCACGGTGCTCGACCGGCCCGGCGTGCACCAGGTGCGCCCGGGTGTCGAACTGGTGGCCGCACCGTGGACGTCGAAGGCGCCGTCGTCGGACCCCGTCGCGGGTGTGCTCGAGAATCTGCCCGCCGACGGGGTGACGCGGGTCGTCGTCGGCCACGGCGGGGTCGACATCTTCGTGCCCGACAAGGACCGGCCGTCGCTGGTCCGGCTGGCGGCGCTGGAGGCCGCGATCGATCGCGGCGCCGTGCACTATGTGGCGTTGGGCGACAAGCACTCCCGCATGCAGGTGGGGGCCACGGGGCGGGTGTGGTACTCCGGGTCGCCGGAGGTCACCAACTACGACGACATCGAGGCCGATCCCGGGCACGTGCTGATCGTCGACCTCGACGAGGCCGACCCGGCGCACCCGGTGCGGGTCGAACCGCAGAAGGTGGGCCGCTGGCGGTTCGTGACGCTGCGCCGCGGGGTCGACGACGACCGTGACATCGCCGATCTGGACCTCAATCTCGACCTGATGCCCGACAAGGAACGCACCGTGGTGCGGCTCGTGCTGACCGGTTCCCTGACGGTCACCGACAAGGCCGCACTCGACGCCTGCCTGGACCGGTACGCGCGGTTGTTCGCGGCGCTGCGGGTCGACGAGAAGCAGTCCGAGATCGCGGTGCTGCCCGCCGACGGCGAGTTCGACGACCTCGGCATCGGCGGTTTCGCGGCGACCGCCGTCGACGAACTGGTCGCGACCGCGCGCACCGAGGGCGCGGACGCGGAGAACGCGCGCGCGGCGCTGGCGTTGTTGCTGCGGCTGGCGGATCGAGGTGTCGCATGAAACTGCACCGGATGGTGTTGACCAACTACCGCGGAATCACCCACCGCGAGATCGAGTTTCCCGACCACGGTGTCGTCGTGGTCAGTGGCGCCAACGAGATCGGCAAGTCGTCGATGATCGAGGCGCTCGACCTGCTGCTCGAGGCCAAGGACCGGTCGTCGAAGAAGGAGGTCAAGGAGGTCAAGCCGACGCACGCCGACGTGGGTGCCGAGGTCACCGCCGAGATCTCCACCGGCCCTTACCGGTTCGTGTACCGCAAGCGCTTTCACAAGCGGTGTGAGACCGAGCTGACCGTGCTGGCCCCGCAGCGTGAACAGCTCACCGGTGACGAGGCGCACGAACGGGTCCGGGCCATGCTCGACGAGACCGTCGACACCTGCCTGTGGCAGGCGCAGCGGGTGCTGCAGTCGTCGTCGACGGCGGTGGTCGACCTCTCCGGCTGCGACGCGCTTTCCCGCGCGCTCGACGTCTCCGCCGGTGAGGCCGTCGCGCTGTCGGGCACCGAGCCGCTGCTCATCGACCGCGTCGAGGACGAGTACCTGCGGTACTTCACCCGCACCGGCAGGCCGACCGGCGAGTGGGCGGCCGCGACCACCCGGTTGCGCGCCGCCGAAGAGGCGGTCGCCGAGGCCGCCGCCGCCGTCGCGCAGGTCGACGAGGCGGTGCGCAGGCACGCGATGCTGACCGAGGAACTGGCCGAGCTGACGGCGCGACGCCAGGAGGCGGCCAAGGCCCTCGACACCGCGCGGGCCGCAGCGGAAGCGGTGGCCGCCGTGCGTGCGCAGCTCAAGGAGGCCGAGCTGCTCGCCGGGGCGGCGCGGGACAGGGCTGGGGCTTCGCGCGCCGCGGCCGACGAACGGCGTCGGCTGCGCACCGACATCGAGGCCCGCTCCGCGGCCATCGGGGAACTCGAGGCCGCGGTCGCCGCGGCCGCCGAAGACCACTCGACCGCCGCCGAGGTCGCCGAGTCCGCCGAAGCGGCCGCCGAGCAGGCGCGAAAGGTGCTCGAGGACAGTCAGATCCGGGTTGATGCCGCCCGCGAGACCGTGCAGCAGTTGGTCGAGCGGGAAGAGGTCGACCGGATCGCCGCGCGCCTGGCGAAGATCGACGCCACCGACCGCGACCTGGCGCGGGTCACCGATGAGCTCGCGACGATCACGATGACGGCCGAGGACATGCGGGCCATCGAGGCCGCGGCCGCCGCGGTCGACGTCGCGCTCGGCCAGGTGGAGTTCGCCGCGGCGCGGGTCGAGCTGGCCGCGGCCGCCGATGTGGAGGTGCGTGTCGGCGGCGAGGTGCTGACGCTGACCGCAGGCCAGTCATGGTCCCAGACGATCAGCGCCGCAACCGATCTCGAGCTGCCCGAGCTGCTGAGCATCCGGTTGGTGCCGGGCACGCCGGCGTCGGACATGCAGGCCAAGTTGGACGCGGCGCGCGAGGCGCTGGCCTCGGCGCTGCGCAAGTGTGGGGTCGCCGATGTGGTCGCGGCCCGCGAACTCGACCAGCGGCGCCGGGAGCTGGTGGCCCGGCGGGACCGGCTGCGGGCCGCCGGCGAGGCGCTCACCGGTGACGAGTCCGCCGACCGGCTGCGGGCCCGGCTCGCCGGCCTGACCGGGCGCCAGCCCCAGACCGCCGACCTGTTCGAAGTCGACGCCGACACCGCGCGCGCCGCGCTGGAGACCGCTGCGGCCGCCCACAAGCAGGCCATCGCCGACTGCGAGAAGCGCCGCAAGGTCGCCGAGGCCGCGGGTCGGAAGCTGACCGAGCGGCAGACCCAGCTGACGGTGCTGCGCGAAAAGCTCACGGGTGCAGGCGTGGAGCTGGCTCAGGCGCGTGACCGGCTGCAGGTGCAGCGCGAGACAGTCGGGGATGACGAGCTGATGGTGACGGCGCAGGCGCACGCCGACGAGGCGGCGCGGGTGGCCGGTGTGGTGACCACGCTGTCCGAGGAGCTGGCCCGCACGGCGCCCGATGAGGTGGCCGCGACGTTCGAGGAGGCCGAACGCCGCGCGACCGCGCTGGCGGCCCGGCACGCCGAGATGGCCGACGCGCTGCGCGACGTGGGCACCCAGCTCAAGGTGTACGGCACCGAGGGGCGCAAGGGCCGGCTCGACGAAGCCGAGACCGAGCGCGAGCACGCACTCGCGGAGTACGGGCGCGTCCAGCGCAGGGCGCAGGCGGCCGAGCTGCTGCGGTCGGTGTTCACGCGGCACCGTGAGGCCACCCGGCTGCGGTACGTCGAGCCGTTCCGCGGTGAGGTCCAGCGGTTGGGGCGCATCGTTTTCGGGGAGAGCTTCGAGGTCGAGGTGGACAGCTCGCTGCGGATCTGCAGCCGGACGCTGGCCGGTCGGACGGTGCCCTACGAGTCGCTGTCCGGTGGTGCCAAGGAGCAACTCGGGATCGTCGCGCGGCTGGCCAGCGCGGCGCTGGTGGCCAAGGAGGACAGCGTGCCCGTCGTGATCGACGATGCGCTGGGCTTCACCGACCCCGAGCGGCTGGTGAAGATGGGGTCGGTGTTCAACGCCGTCGGCGGCGACGGCCAGGTGATCGTGCTGACCTGCAGCCCGCAGCGGTATGCCGCGGTCGACGACGCCCACCACATCGAGCTGGCCGGCTAACTCCGGCGAGCACCTTCTCCGGCGAGCAGACGCAAAATGCCCTACTTTCGCGCCATTTGAGGGCATTTCACGTCTGCTCGCGCAACGGAAAACTACACTCCGGTCAATGGAAGCCGACTACATCGTCGTGGGCACCGGGTCCGCCGGATCGGTGATCGCCGCGCGCCTGAGCGCCGACCCGTCGGTGCAAGTGATCGCCCTCGAAGCGGGTCCACACGACAAGAGCCGGTTCGTGCGCATTCCCGCCGGGTTCGCCAAGCTGTTCCGCGGACCGATGGACTGGGAGTACTACACCGAGCCGCAGAAGGAACTCGACGGTCGCGAAATCTACTGGCCGCGAGGCAAAATGGTCGGCGGATCGTCCTCGATGAACGCGATGATGTGGGTGCGCGGGTTTGCCGCCGACTACGACGAGTGGGGCGAGGCCGCCGGCGAACAGTGGAACTACGCCCACCTCGAGCCGTACCTGCGCCGGATCGAAGCCGGTCCGCTGTCGATCACCGCGCAGCGCAGCCCCCGCAGCTCGACGGCCAAATGGCTGGAAGCGGTGCAGCAGTGCGGCTACCGCGTCGAGAAGCCCAATCAGGCAGCGCCCGAAGGCTTTTGCGAAACTCTCGTCACCCAGCGCCGCGGTGCCCGCTGGAGCGCGGCCGACGCATACCTCAAACCGGCCCTCAAACGCCGCAACCTCACGCTCGAGACCGAGGCGCTGGCCACCAGGATCGTCTTCGACGGCCACCGCGCCGTCGGCGTCGAGGTCGAGCAGCAGGGCAGCCGACGCGTCATCCGCGCGCGACGGGAGGTCGTGCTGTGCGGCGGGGCTATCAACAGCCCGCAGCTGCTCATGCTCTCCGGAATCGGCGACGGCGAGCGGCTCGCCGAGCACGGCATCCCGACACTTGTGCACGCACCGCAGGTCGGCGCCAACCTGGCCGACCACTTCATCGCCGCGCTCGGTTTCGACGTGCCCAACGACTCGCTGTTCGCCGCCGAGAAACCACTGCAGCTGCTGAACTACCTGCTGCGCCGACGCGGCATGCTGACGTCCAACGTGGGGGAGGCTTACGGTTTTGTGCGCAGCCGCCCCGACCTCGCGCTGCCCGACCTGGAGTTGCTGTTCGCGCCGGCGCCGTACTTCGAGGAGGGCATCGGCGACCCGTACGACACGCACGCCGTCGTGCTGGGCGCGATCCTGGTCAAGCCGGCCAGCACCGGCGCCATCGAACTGCGCTCGGCCGATCCGCGGGACAAGCCGATCATCGACCCGCGCTACCTCACCGATCCCGCCGACCGCGCGGCGCTGATGTCCGGGTTGCGGATGTGCGCGACGATCGCCAGGGCGCCGGCGCTCGAAGGTGTGATCGGCAGGATCGCCCGGCCGCTCGAGGCGACGACGCTCGACGACCACACGCTGGAGCGCGCGCTGGCCACCGTGTCGCACACGCTTTACCACCCGACCGGCACGTGCCGGATGGGCCGTGACGACGCCAGCGTGGTCGACCCCGACCTGCGCGTGCGCGGGGCCGACGGGCTCCGGGTGGCCGACGCGTCGGTGATGCCGACGATCATCCGCGGCCATACCCACGCGCCGAGTGTGCTGATCGGGGAGAAGGCCGCTGAACTCCTTGGCGTGAACAGTCGCAAAGTGCCCTGAAAAACCGCGAAAGAGGGGCACTTTGCGTCTGCTCGCCATCCTGAGGCGACCAACAAGTGCCAAGATGGACGGTATGGCTGATCGGGACCGCGACGAAACCGGGCGGCCCCGCAACACCCGGCCCCGCGACGCGCTCGGGCGGCCGCTGCCGCACGGAAGCGAGGGCGTCGCGCGGATCCCCGACGACCTCGACCTGCCGCCACACGAATCGCTCACCTACGCCCAGGAACTCCTCGACAGCGGCATGGCGTTCCACGCGCACGAAGTGCTCGAGGCGGCGTGGAAGAACGGCCCGGACGACGAACGCGACTTCTGGCAGGGCCTGGCCCAGCTGGCCGTGGGCATCACCCACGTCCAGCGCGGCAACCTCAGCGGTGCGGTGGGTCTTCTGCGTCGGGCGTCCGAACGGCTGGCCGACGAGCCGGCACGCCACGGCGTCGACGTCGCGGGTCTGCTCGAGCACGCCGACGCGCTGGCCGCCGATCTCGCCGCCGGGCGCGATGTCGCGCCGGAACGGCTCAAGCCGAGGCTGACGATCTAGCTCACAGACTGCAGCCGCTGCGGCGACGCGAACGTCGCAGCGTCGAGCCCGAGGTGGTCGCGCAACGTCGAACCGGTGTACTCGGTGCGGAACAGTCCGCGCCGCTGCAGTTCGGGCACCACGTAGTCGACGAAGTCGTTGAACGTGCCGGGTGTCTGTGCGGCCGACACCATGAACCCGTCGGCCTCACCCGCGGTGAACGACGCCTCGATCTGGTCGGCGACCTGCTCGGCGGTGCCGACGAACTGGGGCAGCAACACGCCTTGTGCGTACCACTTGCCGATGTCGCGCAAAGTCAGGTTGTCGCGGTTGGCCACCCGCCGTGCGGTGTCGAACAAGCCCTGCGTCCCGGTCACCTGGACGTCTTCGACCGGCGCGTCGAGGTCGTAGACCGAGAAGTCGTGGTCGGTGTGCACCGACAGGGTGATCAGCCCCGAGATCGGGTCGGCCAGTTCGTTGTGGAACGCCTGCTTCTCGCGGGCGATCGCTTCGGTCTCCCCGATGAACGGGACGAACGCCGGGAAGATCAGCACCTGATCCGGGTCACGCCCGAAATCCGATGCGCGGGACTTGATGTCGTCGTAGTAGGCACGCCTACCCTCCGGGGTGGGGTCGATCTCGAAGATCGCCTCGGCCCACCTGGCCGCGAAATCGCGGCCGGTGCTCGACGAGCCCGCCTGGATCAGCACGGGACGGCCCTGCGGCGAGTGCGGGACGTTGAGCGGCCCGCGCGTCTTGAAGAACTGCCCGTCGTGGTCGACGGCGCGGACTCGCGACGGATCGGCGAACACCCCGCCCTGCTTGTCGAGGACCAGCGCGTCCGGGTCCCAACTCGACCACAGTTCCAGCGTGGTGCGGACGAACTCGTCGGCGCGCTCATAGCGCAACTCGTGGTCCAGGTGGTTGTCGTGGCCGAAGTTGTGCGCCTCGCTCTGAGTCAACGAGGTGACGATGTTCCACGCCACCCGCCCGCGGGTGATGTGGTCCAGGCTGGCGAAAATCCGCGCCAGCTCGTAGGGATGAAAGTAGGTCGCGGACTTGGTGATCGCGACACCGAGCTTCGAGGTGACTGCCCCGATGCTGGCCGCCACGATCGACGGGTCCAGCGTCGCGGTGGCCTGTGTGCCGCGGCGCAGCGGCTCGGTGATGTCGTCGCCGAACCGGATCGGCGCCGCGAGCAGATCCGCGAAGAACACGAAGTCGAACTTGCCCCGTTCCAGGATGCGCCCGATCCGGTGGTAGTACTCCGGCGTGGTGAACCCGGTGTCGCTGCCGGGGTGGCGCCACGCGGCGTGTGAATGGGTGACCTGCGAGGCGATCTGAAAACCGCCCAGGTGAAGTTGACGAGTCACGTGTGGGGCTCCTTGACTGCGGTTTGTGAGTGAAAACGTTCGCGACGCGATCGGAATCACTCACAAACGCCATGGACAGGGGTCAGAAGTAGGCGTTCGCGGGAACGGGGGTGCCGTGCAGCAGGTGTTCGCCGATCACCTTCGCCTTGTAGACCACCGGATTGTGCAGCGTGATCGTGCGGATGTTGCGCCAGTGCCGGTCGAGGTTGCGTTTGCGGCTGGCGGCGCTGGCCCCGCCGAGCTCGAGCAGCCGGGTGGCCGCTTCGGGCGCGATGTTGTCGAGGTGCACCTTGACTTTGGCGACCTTCAGCTGCGCCTCGGTGGCCAGGTCGGCGTCGGGGACCCCGTCCACTTCGGAAGTCGTTGCGGCGGCGATGGCCTCGGCGGCGTCGAGCACCGCGGCCCGGGCGACATAGGCGGTGCTGGCCAGGTCGCCGAGCAGCTTCTGGTACAGCGGGTCGTCGCTGGGCCGATCGGCGATCGCGTGGCTGAAGCTGCGGTCGCGCGAGCGCAGCAGCGCGATGCCGTCGTCGACCACCGACTCCAACACACCGGCCACCACCGCGTGGATGAACAGCTGCAGCGACGCGTACTGCACGGTCGGCTCGGGCTCGGCGTCATACGGCGTGTCGGTCAACACCTCGTCGGCGGCGACGTGCACGTCGGTGAACACCGTTGTGCCGGTGCCGGTGCGGCGCTGACCGAAGCCGTCCCAGTCGTCGATCAACTGCACCCCGGCGCGGTCGGCCGGGACGATGACGGTGGCCACCGAGTCGTGTTCGGTGGTGGCCGTCACGGTGAGGTAGTCGGAGAACAGGGTCCCGGTGCTGTAGAACTTCTCGCCGTTGAGGCGGTAGCCGCCGGCGGGGTCGGGCAGCAGCCGGGTGTTGAACACCAGACTTCCGACGGCCAGCGAACCCTTCTCGCTGAACGCGTTTCCGAAGATCTTGCCCGCGGCCACCTGGCCAAGCCACTGCTGTGACCGAGGATCGGTCGACAGGCGCAGCCGTTCCTCGACGAACCAGAAGTGGGTCCGGAAGATGTGCGCGACGATCGGGTCGGCGTGCGCGACGTCGATGACGGCCGAGAACAGCTGCGGCACGGTGAAACCGGCGCCACCGGAAGATTCGGGCAGCCGCAGCGTCCCGAACCCCGCGCGCTTGAGCGCCGCGACCTGATCGAAAGGGTTCTCGTCGTTGAGGTCTCGGTCACTGGCGCCCGACGCGATACGGGCGAGAAGTTCAGTCCACTCCGGTGAGCCGGGCAGCACGCGTGTCGGGTGATCGACGGTTGTCATGGCACCAGTTGTAGTGGGCCCGACGACCCATGGCACTGCTTTGGATCACGCCGAACCTAAGGCGTCAGTCCGCGACGCTGAGTACCTCCTCGAAGCCCTGTACCAGGCAGTCGTGGAAGGTGTCGTAATCGGGTATCGCGGCGGTGTCGACATTGATGCCGAAGTGGCAGGTGTCTTGGTAGCTCAGCAGTGTCACGTTGACTGCTGCGCCGATGGTAGGGCCGAAGGCGTACTGGGCGCGCAGCCGCGCCCCGCCGAGGTGGACCGGAACCGGTATGCCCGGCACGTCGCTGGCCACGACGTCGACATGTCGCAGTACCGATCCGATGTACCAGCGCGGCATCAGGTTCAGCGCTCCGGCGATCACCTGCGTGTACGGCAGCGACCGTTCGCTACGCACCTGGGCGGCTCGGGCATGGACCTCCCGGATGCGACACGCGGGGTCGGCGGTTCCGGTGGGCACGTCGAAGCGCATCAACGTGATTCGATTGCCGCCCATAGCGTCGGAGGCGGTGCGGAGGCTGATCGGCATTGTGAGGTGGACGGTGTCGACGGCGGCGCCGTGCTTCTCGTGGTACCGGCGGATCCCGCCGAGTACGCCCGCTACGAATGCGTCGTTGAGGGCGCCGTCGCTGCGGTGTGCGGCTTCTCGGAGTCGGGAAAGCGGAACGTCATGGGTTCCGAGCCGCCGGCCCAAACCGCGCTGCTTCATAAGCGGTGAGCCGGTGCCGCCGATGGGGCGTACGGTGCGGTAGACCGACGCGGCTGTCGCGCAAACGGCCGCCAATGATGAGCGCGGGTGCCGGATACCGTCGGTCAGCATGCCGGTGGCGGCAGTCACGGTCGCGGCGGCAAGTCGGACGTCGTAACGCGCCACGTCGCTGTAGTCGGAGTGCCACGCCCTCGCGGGAACGGTCGGGACCGGCGGCAGCGCCGGCGCCGTAGGCGTCTGGTCGAGGTCGAATAACGTCATCCCGATTTGGACGCCTCCGACCCCGTCGGTGAGTGCGTGGTGGAACTTGCACAACAGCGCGGTACCGCCATCGCGCAGCCCGTCGACCAAGGTGACCTCCCACAGCGGACGCGCACGGTCGAAGTCCGACATATGCGCCAGCCGCGCCATTTCCAGCACCACGTCCAGATCGGCCGGTACGGGGGCTGTCACCCTGCGTAGATGGAAATCGAGATCGAAATCGGGCGCCGTCTCCCAACGTGGCGGTGCCGGCGGCAGTGACGGCGCGACCCGCTGACGAAACATTGGCAACCGCCTGGTGAGCAGGTCGATACGCCGCCGCAGCTCCTCCCAGTTGGGGCATCTGTCGAGTAACACCACGGTGACGACGGTGGAGCGAAGCCGGGGATCGCTTTCCATCGCCCAGGTAAAAGCGTCGGTATTGCGCATCAATTCGGTCATCGCAGCCTCCCAGGGGAGACGCTACGAGCGTGCGCCCCGGTGACGTCAGAGACCTTGTGCCCTGCGGCGGTTCACAAAGGTCACTTTGCGGCTCGGCGGCTACGGCATGAAACCGATCTTCGTGTAGTCCGCGTCCGCCAGGCCGAATGCCCCGAAGTTCGCCAGAGTGCTTCGCACCGCGATGTTTCCGGTCGACTGCGTCAACGGCAGGCTGAACACCTCGTCGAACAGCAGCTTGTCCAACTCGTTGGCCAGCTCACGCGCCCGGGTCGGGTCCAGTTCGCTGACCGTCTCCTCGATCTTCGCGTCGATCTCGGGGCTGCTGATCTGGCCGAAGTTGCTCTCGGCGCCGGTCCGGTAGATCTGCGTCAGGCTCGACAGCGGGAAAGCGTCACCGCTCCAGGCGAACTGGGCGATGTCGAAGTTGCCGACGGTGATGTAGTCGGTGAAGAAGCCCGCCGCGGGCCGGATGTCGAGTTCGAGCTTGACCCCGATCTGCGCGAGGTTGTTCTGCGCGATCTGCCCGTACTGGCGGGTGCCCAACGAGTCGAACAGCACGTCGCGGATCACCAGCTGGCGGCCGTCCTTCTCGCGGAACTGCCCGTTGAGCCGCCAGCCGAGCGCGTCGAGTTCGGCCTTGGCCTTCTCCGGGTCGAACGCGACGGCGCCGCTGTTGTCCCGGTAGCCCTCCTGACCGGCGACGTAGATGTGGTTGTTCAGCGGCGTCGGGTTGTCGGCGAGACCGCGCTGGGTGACTTCGGCGATGGTCTTGCGGTCGATGCCCTTGGCGATCGCCCGGCGCAGCGCGGGGTCGGCCAGGATTGTTCCCGGCGCGCCGTTGAACGTGAAGTGGTACCAGGACAGCCCGGGCGCGCGCCGGATGGTGACGCCGTCGGTGCGGCGCGCGATCTCCATCTCGTCGAGCGTCGCGAGGCCCGTCGCGTCGATCGTGTTGTTCTGCAGCGCCGGGATACGCGCGGCGTCGTCGAGCACGAGGTAGGTGATGCTGTCCAGTAGCGGCGGCTCACCCCACCATTTCGGGTTGCGGGTCAACGTGATCCGCTTGGCGCCCCGGTCGATGTTGGAGACGATGAACGGTCCGGCCGACGGGCCGGGGGCGTTGAGTTGAGACCGGTTGAACGCCTCGGGCGTCGCCGTCGAGCTCTTCGGCAGCAGCATCGTGCTGCCGGCGAACATGCCGCGCCAGTCCGCCCACGGCTTGGCGAACGTGATCACCGCCTGCCGGTCGTCGACGCCGCGCTCGACCTTCTCGACACGGTCGCTGCCGTTGGTCGCCGCGATCGCGAAGTCCTTGTTCTTACCGCTGGTCGCGTTGATCTGCGACTGCAGGTCCTCCCACGTGATCGGGGTGCCGTCGCTCCACACCGCCTCCGGATTGATGGTGTAGGTGACGACCTGCGGGTCGGTGCTGGTGAGTTCGACGCTGGTGAAGTAGTCGGTGTTGACGCTGGCCGACCCGTCGGCGGCGATGCGGAACGCGCGCGGCAACGTCGGCCGCATCAGCGACGCGTTGTCGCCGGTGTTGCCGTCGATGTGCAGGGAGTTGAAGTTCGGCGGCAGCTCGCCCAGCGCCAGGCGCAGATTGCCGCCGTTCTTGAGGTTCGCGACGTCCTGCGGGTTGACGTCGTTGGTGGTGCCGACTTCTGCGGACCCACCCGCGGAGGGGGCTTCGTCGGAGCCGCCCGAGCACGCGGTCAGGGTCAGCGCGGCGATCACAGTGCCCGCGAGCAGGCGTCGAATCCTCATGCCGCTCGACTTTAGCTGCGATGCACCTCGGGTTGCGGGACCGCAGCGAGCAGCCGTCGGGTGTAGTCGTCGCGGGGGCTGCCGAACACCTGGTCCGCCTCGCCCTGTTCGACGACCTTGCCTTTGTGCATCACCACCACCCGGTGCGCCAGGTGGCGCACCACCGACAGGTCGTGCGACACGAACAGATACGACAGGTCGAAGCGTTGCTGCAGGTCCAGGAGCAGGTTGATGATGCCGGCCTGGATCGACACATCCAGCGCCGACACCGGTTCGTCGAGCGCCAGGATCTTCGGCTGCAACGCCAGCGCCCGCGCGATGCCGATCCGCTGCTTCTGACCGCCGGAGAACTCCGCGGGGTAGCGGGCCGCGTCCTCGCGGCGCAACCCGACGATACCGAGCAGCTCGGCCACCCTGTCGTCGATACCCTGCTTGTCGAACCCGTTGGCCTGCAACGGCTCTGCGAGCACCTCGAACACCGGCAGCCGCGGGTCCAGCGAGGCGACCGGATCCTGGAACACCACCTGCAGGTC
This sequence comes from Mycolicibacterium flavescens, assembly GCF_001722335.1. Classification (GTDB taxonomy): domain Bacteria; phylum Actinomycetota; class Actinomycetes; order Mycobacteriales; family Mycobacteriaceae; genus Mycobacterium; species Mycobacterium flavescens. The sequence goes on along the minus strand of NZ_MIHA01000012.1, from coordinate 66,856 downwards.
TCCCCGCAGCGCGCGGCGGCCGCGCCGGTCCAGCTTCGCCACGTTCTGACCGAGCACCGCGATCGAACCGGACTGCGGCGCGGTCAGCCCCAGGATCTGATGCAGCGTCGTCGACTTGCCGGAACCGGACTCACCGACGATGCCCAACGTCTGGCCTCTGGGCAGATCGAAGCTGACGCCGTCGACCGCGCGCACCTCGCCGACCCGCCGGCGGAACACCACGCCCTTGGTCAGCTGGTAGGTCTTGACCAGATCGCGCACCTCGAGCACCGCGGGTGCGTCGTCGGCGACCGGTGTGTCGGGCGGCGCGGTCGACACCCCGTAGATGTCGGCGGCGCTGCGGCCGGCGACGTGCTCGGTGCGGATGCAGGCCGCGCGGTGGCCCGCCCCGATCTCGAGCAGGTCCGGCTCGGCGGCGCGGCAGTCGTCGACGGCCAGCGGGCAGCGCGGCGCGAACGGGCAGCCCGGCGGCAGCGCGGCCATCGACGGTGGCGCGCCCGGGATCGGCACCAGCCGCGCGCCCTGGGCCGCGTCGAGCCGGGGCACCGAGCCGAGCAGCCCGACGGTGTAGGGCATCCGGCGGTCGGCGTACAGCGTCGGCACCGACGCCACCTCGACGGCCCGCCCGGCGTACATCACCAGTGCGCGGTCGGCGAACTCGGCGACGACACCGAGGTCGTGGGTGATGATCAGCACGCCGGCGCCCGTCACGTCGCGCGCCGTCTTGAGCACCTCGAGGATCTGCGCCTGCACGGTGACGTCCAGCGCGGTGGTCGGCTCGTCGCAGATCAGCAGATCGGGGTCGTTGGCGATCGCGATCGCGATCACCACGCGTTGGCGTTCGCCGCCGGACAGTTCGTGCGGGAAGGATTTGGCGCGGCGCTCGGGCTGGGCGATGCCGACCAGTTCGAGCAGTTCGACCGCGCGCTTGGCGGCCGCCTGCTTGCCGATGCCGCGCTGATGGATCTCGATCGCCTCGGCGATCTGGTCGCCGACGGTGTAGACCGGCGTCAGCGCCGACATCGGGTCCTGGAACACGGTGCCGATCGCCCTGCCGCGGATCGCCGACATCCGCTGATCCGACAGCCCGATCAGCTCGTCGCCGTGCAGCCGGATCGACCCGCTCACCTCCGCGTACTCGGGCAGCAGGCCGACGACGGCCATCGCGCTGGCCGACTTGCCCGCCCCCGACTCGCCGACCAACGCGACGACCTCACCTTTGTCGACGGTGAAGTTCATCCCGCGCACCGCGTTGACCGGCACGGTGTCGGTCGGGAACGCGACGGTCAGGTCGCGCACGTCGAGCAGGCTCATCGGGCCCGCCTCCGAAGGCCGCGCGCGCTCGGGTCCAGCGCGTCGCGCAGGCCGTCGCCGACGAGGTTGGCGCACAGGATGATCAGCACCAGCACCCCCGCCGGGAACAGGAACAGCCACGGGAACGTCGTCGCCGATTTGGTGCCGTCGGCGATCAGCGTGCCCAGTGACACGTCGGGCGGCTGGATGCCGAATCCCAGGAAGCTGAGCCCGGTTTCGGCCAGCACCGCGACCCCCACGTTGAGCGCGGTGTCGATGATGATGATCGACGCGACGTTGGGCAGGATGTGGCGCACGATGATGCGCCCGTCGCGCACCCCCATATACCGTGCGGCGGCGACGAATTCGCGGTCGCGCAGGCTCATCGTCATCCCGCGCACGATGCGGGAGCTGACCATCCAGCTGAACAGCGACAGCAGCACGATCATCCAGACGATGTCACCTTTGGTGCGCTGCACCACGATTGAGATCAGCAGAAAGCTCGGCACCACCAGCATCAGGTCGACCAGCCACATCAGAACCGGGTCGCGCCAGTCCAGGAAGTAGCCGGCGATGGTGCCGACGGTCGCGGCGATGATCGTCGAGATGAACGCGACGCAGACGCCGATCAACAGGGATTTCTGCATGCCCCGCAGCGTCTGGGCGAGCAGATCCTGGCCGAGGGCGTTGGTGCCGAACCAGTGCTTCGGGCTGGGCGGCTGCTGCAGCGCGTAGAAGTCGAGATCGCTGTAGCTGTACGGCAACAACGGCGGCAGCACGTAGCAGCCGATGAACATGGCCAGCAGCAGGGCCAGCGAGATCACCGCCGCTTTGTTGCGCAGGAACCGGCGGAACACCAGGGTGCGCCGCGAGGCGAAGCCCGCGGTGCTGACGCCGGACTGGGCGCTGGTCGCCGACTGGGTCTGCCCGGTTTCGGTCATGACACCCGCACTCTCGGGTCCAGGGCGGCATACACCACGTCCGACAGCAGCCCCGCCAGCAGGATCATCACCGCCGACAGCACGGTGATCGCGGCGACGATGTTGATGTCCTGGGTGCCGATGCCGGTGATGATCCATTCGCCGACGCCGTGCCAGCCGAAGATCTTCTCGGTGAACACCGCCCCGGTGACCAGACCGGCGACGCTGTAGGCGAACAGCGTCGCCATCGGGATCAGCGCGGTGCGCAGCCCGTGTTTGAACAGCGCCTGACGGCGGGTCAGGCCCTTGGCCCGCGCGGTGCGGATGAAGTCCTGGCCGAGCACGTCGAGCATCGCGTTGCGCTGGTAGCGGCTGTAGATCGCGATCGAACCCAGCGCCAGCGTCATCGACGGCAGCACCAGATGCTGGATGCGGTCGACGAACTGGTTCCACGCGCCGCCGATCGCGTCGGGCGAGGTCTCGCCGGTGTACTCGAACAGCCGCACGCCGAGCACGTTGTTGACCCCCAGCGCGGCCAGGATGAACAGGTTGGCCAGCACGAACGTCGGCGTGCTGATCACCAGCAGCGACAGCACGGTGACCACCCGGTCGCTGAGCCGGTACTGCCGGACCGCGCCCCACGCGCCGGCCACCACGCCGATCACGGTGCCGAGGACCGAGCCGATCACCAGCAGCCGCAGGCTCACCCCGACCCGGCGCCACAGTTCCTCGCTGACCGGTTGCCCGCCGATGGTGACCCCGAAGTCACCGCGCACCGCTCCGCCGGCCCAGCTCAGGTACTGCTGCAGCACCGGCTTGTCCAGGCCGAGTTCGACGCGCTTGGCGTCGATGACGGCCTGCGGCGGGCGCGGGTTGCGGCTCTCCAGGGTTTCCAGCGGGTTGAACTGCGACGACGCCAGCAGGAACACCAGGAACGACGCCAGCGCCAGCAGCACGAGATAGTTCGCCAGCCGGCGTATCAGGAACCGCGTCATGCGATGGGTCCGCGCCTCGGCTGCATGCGCTCAGGTTAGGAGATGTCGGTTCCGCCGGGTTGCTCGACGCGCGTGGGCGACGGCTCTGGCGAACTCGCAGCCGCTGCTCAGCGGGCCGCCGGGTTCGTCGCGTTTTGTGAAGAGATCGACGAGAACCGACGGATGGGATGCGAGAACATGGCACGTCACAGGGCAGAACCCACCCCGAAAAATCCGGTCAGGACGGCCGCGGCAGTAATCGGCGGATCGGGTCTGATCGTGTTGGCCGCAGTGGGCGCGGCCGGCGCCGAAAGCCCCGGGAGTGCACCGGTCGCTAGGTCGGACATGACCGTCGGCGCCACCAGCACCCAGACCACGCCGCCGAACGCGCCCGCGGTCGGCGTAGCGGTACCGGGCAGGAAGGGCCCGGCGGCGCTGCCGTCGGAGGAACAAGCCGCCAAGTAGCCGTCCGTTTCGGCTGCTGCCCGTCCGGTTATCCAGCACCGGTAAGGGTCGACGAGGACCCCCGAAGCGCTGTTTGACGGTCGACGCCTTTGCTCGGTGCCGGCCAGCAGAGACCGAATGGAGTGGTCAACGTGAATTCGAAGCGGATGAAGCTGTTGTCGGCGTCCGTCGGCGCGAGCGCCCTGCTGGCGATGGGCGCGTTCTCGGTCGCGTCGACGACCGCCGCGCAGGAGGAGGAAGAGCCGGTGCCCCCGGGCCCGGTGACGACCTCGGAGATCACCACCGGAGAGACGGTCACCGAGACGGTGGCGCCGGAGGCACCGGAGACGACGGCCGCGACGCCGCCGATCACCACGCCGCCGTCCACGATCACGACCGCCGAAGTCGGCTGAACGGGGCAGAGACGATGCTGAACATGAAACTGGTCGCCGGTGGCGTCGGTGTCGGCGCCGTGGTCGCGATGGGCGCGCTGGGCGCCGTTCTGGCCGAGGCGCCGCAGCCGGCACCGGCGCAGGTCCTCAGCCAGGACGAGGAACCGACGATGACGTTGCCCGAGACCACCACGTCGACCACGGCGGCGACGGAGGTCGAGACGCCGGTGGCCACCCCCGAGGTGACCGCCGAACCCGCGCCGACGCCGTAGCGTCAGCGCCGTTCGATACTGACGCTGCTGGCCTGCGCCGTGTCGCCGGTGCGGATACCGCGGACTTGCACCTCGTCGTTGACCGCGACGGGTGCGTGGTCCGCGGGCAGCGTGTAGGTCTGCGTGAAGCCGTCGGCGCTGCGGATCGTGATCGACGTCGGCGAGGCCGCGGTGACCGTTCCCGTCTGGCTCAGTGCGGTGACGAAGCCGGTCGCCGCCTCGCCGGTGACGAACTCGCCGTGCAACCCCGGGGCGCACATCCCGGGCGGTGGACCGCCGCCGAACGCGCCAGGCGGGCCGCCGGAACCGGGTCCACCCGGGTGAAATGCCGCGCTGCTGTCGGTGGCGGCGTGAATCGCGGCGCCACCGGCGCCGGCGATCACCGCCGCGACACCGACGGCGACGACGGTTTCGCGCCAACCCCAGCGGGGCTGGTCCGGAACAGGTGCTCCCCAGGTCGACGTCATGGCGTCCACTGTGAACCGGGTAGATGTGTGCGGGCTGTGCGACCGGTCAGCGCTCGATGTGCGCGACCCTTTCACAGCCTGCGCATAGGAAGCGCACAGGTCCGGCCCATCGCTCCGCCAATAATGGAGTCGTGGCTCCCTCCCAATCTCCCGGCGTGAGCGAGCAGGACTCCGCGCGTGTGGTGATGCGCCGCGCCGACGGCAAGCCGATCCACGTGCTCGTCGTCGACGACGAACCCGTGCTCGCCGAACTGGTATCGATGGCGCTGCGGTACGAAGGCTGGGAGATCGCTACCGCGGGCGACGGGGCAAGCGCCATCGCGTCGGCTCGGGAGACTCCGCCCGACGTCGTCGTGCTCGACGTCATGTTGCCGGACATGAGCGGGCTCGACGTGCTGCGCCGGCTGCGCGAACAGATCCCCGGTCTGCCCCTGCTGCTGCTGACCGCCAAGGACTCGGTGGAGGACCGGATCGCCGGGTTGACCGCCGGCGGCGACGACTACGTCACCAAACCGTTCAGCATCGAAGAGGTGGTGCTGCGCCTGCGGGCACTGCTGCGGCGGACCGGGGTGGCCAGCGAATCGGGTGGCACCAAGATCGTCGTCGGTGATCTGGTGCTCGACGAGGACAGCCACGAGGTGACCCGCGGGGGAGACCTGATCACGTTGACCGCCACCGAGTTCGAGTTGCTGCGGTTCATGATGCGCAACTCCAAGCGGGTGCTGAGCAAGGCGCAGATCCTCGACCGGGTGTGGAGCTACGACTTCGGCGGCCGGTCCAACATCGTCGAGCTGTACGTCTCGTATCTGCGCAAGAAGATCGACAGTGGCCGCGAGCCGATGATCCACACGTTGCGCGGCGCCGGATATGTCCTCAAACCCGCGCGCTGACGGCCCGCGGATCCGGTCGCCTCGGACCTGGTCACTGCGGGCGAGGCTGTTGACGTCGCAGATCGTGCTGTTGGCACTGGTATGCGCGGCCGTCGGGGTCGGTACGGAGCTTGCGCTGCAACACTTTTTGATGCACCAGCTCGATGACCGGTTGGCCGAGACGGTCAAACGGTCGGCGGGCCTGTTCGAGTTCGGGCCGCCGCCGCTGCCGCCGGATTTCGATCCGCCGCCCGGTTTCGACCAGATGACGCCGCCCGGTTTCGAGCGTCGGCCGCCGCGCCGCGTGATCATCCGCGACGACCTCGGGCCGGGTCCGGCGTTCCTCAACGCGCCGGGGCAGGCGGCGCGCACGGTCGGCGCGGTGGTCTCGCGCGGCAGGACGGTGGACGCCGGGGTGATCACCGCCGACGGCACGCGTAGCGAGATCGGCGCGGCCGCAGCCGAACAGCTGGCTCGCGTCGAACCGACCGACACGCCGGTCACCGTGGATCTCGACGGGCTCGGCGATTACCGGGTGATCGCTCTGCCTACGCGGCGGTCCCAGGGCGACGTGATCGTGACGGGGCTGCCCACCTCCGACGTCGACGACACGCTGCTCACCGTCGCAGTCATCTTCTGCGTCGTGGGCGCGACGGCGCTGATCGCCGCGACGACGGCCGGCCTGTTCATCATTCGTCGTCAACTCGCGCCGCTGTCAAGGGTTTCCGACGCGGCGCGCCAGGTGGCCGACCTGGAACTGGACCGCGGTGAGGTGCGGCTGCCCACCCCGATCGTCAAGGTCGACCCGGCCGGCGCGCACACCGAGGTGGGACAGCTGGGGTCAGCGTTGAACCGGATGCTCGACCGGATCGCGTCGGCGCTGTCGGCCCGCCACGCCAGCGAGACGCGGGTCCGCCAGTTCGTCGCTGATGCCAGCCATGAGCTGCGCACGCCGCTGGCCGCGATCCGCGGCTATACCGAACTGGCGCAACGGAAACGCGACGACGTACCCGAGGACGTGGCGCATGCGATGAGCCGGGTCGAGTCGGAGACCGAACGGATGACGCAGCTGGTGGAGGACATGTTGCTGTTGGCCCGTCTCGACACGGGGCGGCCGCTGGAGCGCGAGCCGGTCGATCTGTCGCGGTTGATCGTCGACACCGTCAGCGACGCCCATATCGCGGGTCCCGAGTACAAGTGGTCGCTGGACCTGCCCGAGGAGCCGGTCGTCGTGATCGGCGACGAGGCGCGGCTACACCAGGTGCTCGGCAACCTGCTCGCCAACGCGCGCACGCACACCCCGCCCGGCACGACGGTGACGACGTCGTTGGCCGTCGGCGCTGACGGGGCGGTGGTGCTGACCGTCGCCGACGACGGACCCGGCATCCCGGCCTGGCTGCAGCCCGAGATCTTCGAGAGGTTCGCGCGCGGCGACTCGTCGCGGTCCCGCCGCGGCGGCAGCACCGGTCTGGGTCTGGCGATCGTCGCTGCCGTGGTGCGGGCGCACGCCGGGACCATCGAGGTGCACAGCGGTCCCGGCGACACCCGCTTCGTGGTGACATTGCCGCGATGACCGTCGCCATTTCCGGCGAGCAGACGCAAACTGGCCCGAAAACCCGCGAAATGTGGACAGTTCGCGTCTGCTCGCGGGCGGGATTGGTGGTCCTGCTCGCGGCGACCGCGGTGCTGTACGTGTGGAACCTGTCGGCGAGCGGATGGGCCAACGCTTTTTACTCGGCCGCGGCGCAAGCCGGGGCGAGTGACTGGACGGCGATGCTGTTCGGGTCCAGCGACGCGGCCAACGCGATCACCGTCGACAAGACGCCGGCGGCGCTGTGGGTGATGGATGTCTCGGTGCGATTGTTCGGGCTCAACCCGTGGAGCGTGCTGGTCCCGCAGGCGCTCGAGGGCGTCGCGGCGGTGGCGCTTCTCTATGCGGCGGTCCGGCGGGTCAGCGGATCCGGTGCCGCGCTGCTGGCCGGTGCCGTCCTGGCCCTGACTCCGGTGGCGGCGTTGATCTTTCGCTTCAACAACCCGGACGCGCTGCTCGTCCTGCTGCTGGTCGTTGCAGCCTATTGTGTGCAACGGGCCTGTGAGGCGGACGCGAGCCGGTGGTGGCTGATCGGCGCGGGCGTCGCGGTCGGCTTCGGTTTCCTGGCCAAGATGATGCAGGCGTTCCTGGTGCTGCCCGGATTTGTCGCTGCCTACGGGATCGCCGGGCACCGACCGTGGCGGCGACGGGTGCTGGACCTGCTGGGCGCCGCCGCGGCCGTCGTCGTCTCGGGTGGCTGGTATCTGCTGCTCGTCGAGCTGTGGCCGCCGTCGTCGCGCCCCTACATCGGCGGCTCGCAGCACGACAGCATCCTCGAACTGACTTTGGGCTACAACGGGTTCGGCCGACTCACCGGTGACGAACCCGGCGGCCTCGGCAACCTCAACCACGACGTCGGCTGGGGCAGGCTGTTCGGCGCCGGCATGGGCCTCGACATTGCCTGGCTCCTGCTCGCCGCCCTGATCTTCCTGGCGGCGGGTCTGGTCATCACCGCGCGCAGGCCGCGGACCGATCCCACGCGGGCGGCGCTGATCCTGTGGGGCGGCTGGCTCGTCGTGACCGCGCTGGTGTTCAGCTTCGCCAACGGAATCGTGCACTCCTACTACACGGTCGCGCTGGCCCCCGCTCTCGGGGCCTGCCTCGGCGTCGGCGCGAACCTGTTGTGGCAGAACCGCTTTGATGTCCGTTCCCGCACAGCGATGGCCGCGACGGTGCTGGTCACGGTGACCCTCGCGGCGGTGTTGCTGGCACGCAACCCCGACTGGCAGCCGTGGCTGCGGGCGGTGGTGGGAGTCGGGGGAGTGGGCGCCACGGTGCTCCTGCTCGTTGTGCACCGGCTGACCCGCCCCGTCGTCGGCGCTGTCGCGGTGCTCGCGCTCACCGCGTGTCTGGCGGCACCGACGGCGTACGCGATCGCGACCGCGGCCGCACCCCACCGTGGCGCCATCCCGTCGGTGGGCCCGTCGCGCCACAGCGGTTTCACCGGTCCGGGCGGATTGCTCGACTCTCCGGAACCGGGCCCTGCGCTGTCGGCCGCACTCGCCCACGACGCCGACCGCTACACCTGGGCGGCGGCGGTGGTCGGGTCCAACAACGCCGCGGGCTATCAACTGGCAGGCGGGGTGCCGGTGATGGCGGTCGGCGGATTCAACGGGACCGATCCAGCGCCGACACTCGCGCAGTTCCAGGAGCTGGTCGCACAGCACCGCATCCACTACTTCATCCGCTCGCACATGATGACCGGCCGTTGGGTCGCGCAGTCCAGCGGCAGCCGTGCCGACGCCGACATCGCCGACTACGTCGAGACCCACTTCGCGCCTTCGGTCATCGACGACGTCGTTGTGTACGACCTCACACGGCCGCCGACAAACTCATAGCCCAGACACAGGTTGGGCCAACGGGGCGCACAACGTGCAGCTCGACGATGTGTTCATGACAGACATCGCCCTCGACCGAGGGGCCCCCGAGCGGGCGCGCTTCGAATCCCGGCCCAACGCCGCGGTGATCGCGCGCGACGCGGGCGTACCGGTGCTCGACGTCGTGATCCCGGTGTACAACGAGCAGGCCGACCTGGCGGCGTCGGTGCGGCGGTTGCACCGGCATCTGCAGGACTCTTTCCCGTTCCCGGCGCGCATCACGATCGCCGACAACGCCAGCGACGACGACACCCCCCGGGTGTCGGCGGAACTGGCCGCCGAGCTCAGCGACGTCCGCGTGGTGCGAATCGAGCAGAAGGGTCGCGGGCGGGCGTTGCACGCGGTGTGGTCGGAGTCCGACGCGCAGGTGCTGGCCTACATGGACGTCGACCTGTCCACCGAGCTGACCGCCCTCGCGCCCCTTGTGGCGCCGCTGATCTCGGGGCACTCCGACCTCGCGATCGGCACGAGGTTGGGCCGGGGGGCGCGCGTCATCCGCGGGGCCAAACGCGAAGTCATCTCGCGCTGCTACAACCTGATTCTGAAATCGGCTCTGGCCGCAGGGTTTTCGGACGCACAGTGCGGGTTCAAGGCGATCCGTGCCGACGTCGCACAGCTGCTGCTGCCGCACGTCGCCGACACCGACTGGTTCTTCGACACCGAGCTGCTGGTGCTGGCCGAACGCAGCGGACTGCGCATCCACGAGGTACCGGTCGACTGGGTCGACGATCCGGACAGCCGCGTCGACATCCTCGCCACCGCCGTCGCCGACCTCAAGGGCATCGCCCGGTTGCTGCGCGGGTTCACCGACGGCTCGATCCCGGTGCACGCCATCGCCGCACAGCTCGGACCGGCGAGCGAGCCGCCGCGGTCGCTGTTGCGGCAGGTCGTGCGGTTCGCTGCTGTCGGCATCGTGTCCACCGCGGCCTACATCGCGCTGTTCATGCTGATGCAGGGCTGGCTCGGCGCCCAGCTCGCCAACTTGATCGTGCTGCTGGTCACCGCGATCGGCAACACCGCCGCCAACCGGCGATTCACCTTCGGCATCGGCGGCCTGGGCCGTGTGACGCGCCATCACGTCGAGGGTCTGATCGTGTTCGGCGTCGCCCTGGCGATCACCAGCGGAGCGCTCGTACTTCTGCACGCCGTCGTCGCCGAACCGCATGACCTGCTCGAGCTGAGCGTGCTGGTGCTCGCCAACCTGGTGGCCACCGCCGTCAGGTTTGTGTTGTTGCGCGACTGGGTTTTTCACCCGCGTCGGACACGTTGACCCCGGACACAAGGAAACCTCGATGACTCTCGCCGCCGACGTGCGACCACGCCACATCCCCGAATCCGACGTGCCGACCGGCCCGTCCGGCCCCCGCTGGGCCCGACCGGCGCTGGCGGCGCTGCTGCTTGCCACTGCCGCGCTGTACCTGTGGGGACTCGGCTCCGCCGGCTGGGCAAACGACTACTACGCGGCCGCGGCACAAGCGGGCACGCAGGACTGGAAGGCGTGGCTGTTCGGTTCGCTGGACGCGGGCAACGCGATCACCGTCGACAAACCGCCCGCCGCGCTGTGGGTGATGGCGCTGTCGGGGCGGGTGCTGGGCTTCAGCGCGTTCAGCATGCTGCTGCCGCAGGCGTTGATGGGCGTGGGATCGGTGGCGGTGCTGTATGCGGCCGTGCGCCGGGTCAGCGGTCCCGCCGCGGGACTGATCGCCGGTGCCGCGCTCGCGCTGACCCCTGTTGCGGCGCTGATGTTCCGCTTCAACAACCCCGACGCGCTGCTGGTGCTGCTGATGGTCGTCGCGGCGTACTGCGTGGTGCGGGCGACCGAGACCGCGAGCACCCGGTGGATGGCGCTGGCGGGCTGTGCGCTGGGGTTCGCATTCCTGGCCAAGATGCTGCAGGCGTTCCTCGTCGTGCCCGGTCTCGGGCTGGCGTTCCTCATCGCCGCCCCGGTCGGGATGTGGCGGCGGATCGGCACGCTCGCGATCGGTGCGGCCGCGATGGTTGTGTCGGCCGGCTGGTACCTCCTGCTGGTCGAGCTCTGGCCCGCCGACTCACGCCCGTACATCGGCGGCTCGACCGACAACAGCCTGCTGCAGCTTGCGCTCGGCTACAACGGAATCGAACGCATCGCCGGTCACACGGGCATGGGACCCGGTCCCGGCGCGCCGGGCGGCGAACGCCCCCTGTTTTTCGGCGGTGAACCCGGTATCGGCAGGATGTTCGGACACTCGATGGGCACGCAGGCCTCGTGGCTGTTGCCCGCCGCGCTGATCGGTTTGGCCGCCGGGTTGTGGTTCACCCGCCGGAGCGCACGGACCGCGACTGTGCGTGCTTCGCTGCTCATGTGGGGCGGCTGGCTGGTGGTGACCGGCGCGGTGTTCAGCTTCATGGACGGCACCATCCACCCGTACTACACGGTGGCGCTGGCGCCGGCGATCGCCGCGCTCGTCGGCATCTCGGTGCGAGAACTGTGGCGTGGCAGGCGATTTTTGGCACCGCGCGTCACGCTGGCGACAATGTCGGCGGCGACGGGGGTCTGGGCGTTCATCCTGCTGGCCCGCACACCCGACTGGTGGCCCGCGCTGCGCTGGGTGGTACTGACCGGATCGGTTGTGGCAGCCTCGATTCTGGCTGTCGGCGCGCATCGGTTCGGTCGCGCCGCGTTAACAGTCATCTGCGCCGCAACGCTTTTCGGGGGAGTCGCGAGCGCTGCCTACACGGTGGCGACGGTCGCGGGCACCCACAGCGGTCCGATGGCCGTCGCAGGCCCCCGCACCACGGACATCTTCGGCGGTCCCGGCGCGCAACGGCCGCCCGGCGGCTTCGGCCCGGACGCCGAGAACCCGGCACTGGAAAACCTCATCAAGGGAGCCGACAACCGATGGGCCGCCGCGACCATCGCGTCGATGCGGGCCGGCAGCCTGGAACTCAAGACCGGTGCCTCGGTGATGGCGATCGGCGGGTTCTCCGGGCATGACGACTCACCCACCCTCGCGCAGTTCCAGCAGTACGTCGCCCACCGCGAGGTGCGCTACTTCATCGTCGGCGGCCACGGCGGCCCACCCGGGCGGGCATCGAGCACCGCCGGCGACATCGCGGCGTGGGTGCAGAAGAACTTCGCCCCCATCGATGTCGGCGGAACCACGGTCTACGACCTTGACGCACCGGTCGGCGGCTGACCGACCGAGAAAGGAAACCGTCATGTCACTGACGAAACTCCTGGCAAGTACCGCCATCGCCGGCAGTCTGGGCGCCGCGGCGCTCGGTATGTCGACCGGAGTTGCCGAAGCCGATCCGGGATACGGCGGCCCGCATGGGCACGGCCACGCGGCCATCCACGAGCGGCCCGGCGGTCCGTGGCGCGGCGGCTACGAGCACGCCGGGCACGACCATCGTCCGTTCCAGTACCACGGGCGGTGGGTGACGCCCGTATTCGATCCGGCCCGCGCCGGCTGGGGCTTCTGGCTGGGCCCGGTCTGGATTCCGCTCTGAGCCGCCATCGGGCCCGCATTTCGATCGGCGTGATTTTCTCGCCCCGCAGCGGGTCGGCAGTTGACTAGTGTCGATCTCATGTCCGTGACCGACGAATACCTGAAGAACAACGAGGCCTACGCGGAGACGTTCTCGGGTCCGCTGCCGCTGCCGCCGAGCAAGCACGTCGCGGTGGTGGCGTGCATGGACGCCCGCCTCGACGTCTACCGGATCCTCGGGCTCAAGGACGGCGAGGCGCACGTCATCCGCAACGCCGGCGGCGTGGTCACCGACGACGAGATCCGCTCGCTGGCGATCAGTCAGCGGCTGCTCGGCACCAAGGAGATCATCCTCATCCACCACACCGACTGCGGCATGCTGACGTTCACCGACGACGGGTTCAAACAGCAGATCCAGGACGAACTCGGCATCAAGCCGGAGTGGGCCGCCGAGTCGTTCATCGACGTCGAGGAGGACGTGCGGCAGTCGTTGCGCCGCATCGAGGCCAGCCCGTTCGTCACCAGGCACGAGTCGGCGCGCGGTTTCGTCTTCGACGTCGCGACGGGCCGCCTGACCGAGGTCACCCTGTAACCACCATTCGGCGAGCGTGCACGTTTGCGCACGACACGCCGGGAAAAATCCGCACGTCGCGCACCCTTGCGGTCCCGCGAGCGTGCATTGCTCCTGGGGCGGCTGATGCCGCAGGTGTGCCGGGAACATCAGACGTCGCACATTTCGAATTCTTTGCGACACCTTCCTCGGACTTTGTCTGCATAACGTCACTCGGTGTGCGCCAGTGAGCCGGACCGGGTGCGACGGCCGGCCGTACTCACGACGACGCGAGCGTGCACAACCGCCGCAGATGCCGCGGCGTGTCGTGTGCAGACATGCACGTTCGCGGAACAGGGCGGGCCGGCGACGGCGTTGACATCGCCGACGCCCCAGGTGTCTAATATCGGGTAATGATCGTAAATATGGTCATTTCTACCAACTTTACGAGGAAATGATGACCACTACCGAACAAGCCGCGCAGGTCAACGCGGGTCGCTACGAGCTCAGCCATCTGCGCTCGCTGGAAGCCGAAGCGATCCACATCATCCGCGAGGTGGCCGCCGAGTTCGAGCGGCCCGTGCTGCTGTTCTCCGGCGGCAAGGACTCCATCGTCATGCTGCACCTCGCGCTCAAGGCGTTCCGCCCGGGCCGGCTGCCGTTCCCGGTGATGCACGTCGACACCGGCCACAACTTCGACGAGGTGCTGCAGACCCGCGACGAACTGGTCGAGGAGTTCGGCGTCCGCCTGGTCGTGGCGAAGGTCCAGGACGACATCGACGCCGGGCGCGTGGTCGAGACCATCCCGTCGCGCAACCCGCTGCAGACCGTCACCCTGCTGCGCGCCATCCGAGAGAACAAGTTCGACGCCGCGTTCGGCGGGGCCCGCCGCGACGAGGAGAAGGCGCGCGCCAAGGAGCGGGTGTTCTCGTTCCGCGACGAGTTCGGCCAGTGGGACCCCAAGGCGCAGCGGCCCGAGTTGTGGAACATCTACAACGGTCGCCACCACAAGGGTGAGCACATCCGGGTGTTCCCGCTGTCGAACTGGACCGAGTTCGACATCTGGTCCTACATCGGCGCCGAGAACATCAAGCTGCCGTCGATCTACTACGCCCACCGCCGCAAGGTGTTCGAGCGCGACGGCATGCTGCTGGCCGTGCACCGCTTCCTGCAGCCCCGCAAGGAGGAGGAGATTGTCGAGAAGACCGTGCGGTTCCGCACCGTCGGCGACGTCACCTGCACCGGCTGCGTGGAGTCGACCGCGGCGACGGTGTCCGAGGTGATCGCCGAGACCGCGGTGTCGCGGCTGACCGAACGCGGCGCCACCCGCGCCGACGACCGGATCTCCGAGGCCGGTATGGAAGACCGCAAGCGTGAGGGGTACTTCTGATGACCCGCACCGTCGATCGCACCGGCGCCACCACCCGGCCCGGCGCGACGCTGCTCCGTATCGCCACCGCCGGCTCCGTCGACGACGGCAAGTCGACGCTGATCGGCCGGCTGCTGTACGACTCCAAGGCCGTCATGGAAGACCAGTTGGCTTCCGTGGAGCGCACTTCCAAGGAACGCGGGCACGACTACACCGACCTCGCGCTGGTGACCGACGGGCTGCGCGCCGAGCGGGAACAGGGCATCACGATCGACGTCGCGTACCGCTACTTCGCGACGTCCAAGCGCAAGTTCATCATCGCCGACACGCCGGGCCACATCCAGTACACCCGCAACATGGTCACCGGCACCTCGACGGCACAGCTGGCCATCGTGCTGGTCGACGCGCGACACGGCCTGCTCGAGCAGTCCCGCAGACACGCATTCCTGGCCTCGCTGTTGGGGATTCGGCACATCGTGCTCGCGGTCAACAAGATGGACCTGATCGACTGGGACCAGGAGCGCTTCGAGAAGATCCGCGACGACTTCCACGATTTCGCCGCGCGCCTCGACATCCACGACGTCACCACGATCCCGCTGTCGGCGCTCAACGGCGACAACGTCGTCACCAAATCGGCGAAAACACCGTGGTACGAAGGCCCGCCGCTGCTGAGCCACCTCGAAGAGGTGTACATCGCCGGTGACCGCAACCTCGTCGACGTCCGCTTCCCGGTCCAGTACGTGATCCGCCCGCAGAGCCTCGAGCACCACGACCACCGCAGCTATGCGGGCACGGTCGCCGGCGGCGTGATGAAGGTCGGCGACGACGTCGTCGTGCTGCCGGCCGGCAAGACCTCGCGGATCGCGGCCATCGAGGGACCGTCGGGACCCGTCGACGAGGCGTTCCCGCCGATGGCCGTCGCGATCAGCCTGACCGACGACATCGACATCTCCCGCGGTGACCTGATCGCCCGGCCCAACAACCAGCCGAGGGTCACCCAGGAATTCGACGCCACCGTGTGCTGGATGGCCGACGGATCCGCGCTAGAACCCGGCCGCGACTACCTGATCAAGCACACCACCCGGACCACCCGGGCCCGGGTGACCGCGCTGGACTACCGGCTCGATGTCAACACGCTGCACCGCGACAAGGAAGCCACCGCGCTCAAACTCAATGAGCTGGGCCGGGTCTCGCTGCGCACGCAGCAGCCGCTGCTGCTCGACGAGTACAGCCGCAACGCCTCGACGGGATCGTTCATCCTGATCGACCCGAACACCAACGGCACCGTCGCCGCCGGCATGATCCTGCCGCAGATCAGCACGCGCACGTCGAGCCCGAACACCGTGCGTCACGAGTCGCTGTGCAAGGCCGAGGACCGCCTGTCCAAGGGCCGCACGGTGTGGTTCACCGGGCTGTCCGGTTCGGGCAAGTCCTCGGTGGCGATGCTCGTCGAGCAGAAGCTGATCGAAAAGGGCGTGCCCGCTTACGTTCTCGACGGTGACAACCTGCGCCACGGCCTGAACGCGGACCTGGGCTTCTCGATGGCCGACCGCGCCGAGAACCAGCGCAGGCTCGCCCATGTCGCGGCGATCCTCGCCGACTCCGGCCAGGTGGTGCTGGTGCCGGCGATCAGCCCGCTCGAAGAGCACCGGGCGTTGGCGCGCAAGGTGACCACCGAGGCCGGGCTGGAGTTCTTCGAGGTGTTCTGCGACACCCCGCTCGAGGACTGTGAGCGTCGCGATCCCAAGGGCCTGTACGCCAAGGCCCGAGCCGGTGAGATCACGCACTTCACCGGGATCGACAGCCCCTATCAGCGGCCGAAGAACCCGGACCTGCGGCTCACGCCCGACCGGGAAACCGAGGAGCTCGCCGATCTGGTCATCGAGCTGCTGGAAAGCAGGCAGTGAGCGACCACGAGCTCGCCGGCCGGGTGGCGACGGCCGCCGGGACGCTGCTGCTCGACGTCCGCCGCGAACTCGCCGACGCGTCCGCCGAGGAACGCAAAGCCGCGGGGGACAAGCGGTCTCACGACTTCCTGATGGAGGCGCTGGGCGCGGAGCGTCCCGACGATGCGGTGCTGTCGGAGGAGGGCGCCGACGACCCGGTCCGGCTCAGCGCCGACCGGGTGTGGATCGTCGACCCGCTCGACGGCACCCGGGAGTTCTCCGAACTCGGGCGCGAGGACTGGGCGGTGCACGTCGCGTTGTGGCAGGCCGGGGAACTGGTCGCCGGCGCGGTTGCGCTTCCGGCGCAGGGCGTCACGTTGACGACGCCGACGGTCGCGCCGCCTCCGGAGCATCAGGGCCGGCCGCGGATCGTGGTGTCGCGCACCCGCCCTCCGGCGGTCGCGCTCGCGGTGCGCGACGCTCTCGACGGTGTGTTGGTCGAAATGGGTTCGGCAGGCGCGAAAGTGGCTTCTGTCGTGCAGGGGCTCTCGGATGTCTACGTGCACGCCGGCGGCCAGTACGAGTGGGATTCGGCGGCGCCGGTCGCCGTCGCCCGCGCCGCGGGTCTGCACACGTCGCGCATCGACGGGTCACCGCTGGTGTACAACCGCGCCGACCCGTTGCTGCCCGACCTGGTGGTCTGCCGACCGGAGTTCGCCGACGCGGTGCTCGCGGTCACGACCTGACGGGCCGGATCGTCGCCTCATCCGGACCGACCTCGGATAGATTCCAGTAATGACCGAGCACCCCACGCTGCGGGCCCTGACCGGACTCCCCGCGCAACCGCAGGGCCTCGCGTCCTCGGCGCTGATCCTCATCGACTGCCAGAACACCTACACGCGCGGCGTCATGGAACTCGACGGCGTGCAGACCGCCCTCGACGAGACCGCGGCCCTGCTCGACCGGGCCCGCACCGCGGGCATCCCGATCATCCACATCCAGCACGACGCCGGGCCCGGCAGTCCGTACGACATCCGCGCCGAGATCGGGGCGATCGTCGAGGCCGTCGCACCGCGCGGCGATGAGGCCGTCGTCGTGAAGAACTATCCGAACTCCTTTGTCGGCACCGACCTCGACGAACGACTGAAGGCGGCGGGCACCCAGCACCTGGTGCTGGCCGGGTTCATGACGCACATGTGCGTCAACTCGACCGCGCGCGGCGCCTTCAACCTCGGCTACGCGCCGACGGTGGTGGCCGCCGCGACGGCCACGCGACCGTTGCCGGGCCCGGACGGCGGCGAGGTTCCGTCCGAGGCAGTGCAGGCGGCGAGCCTGGCCGCGGTCGCCGACCTGTTCGCGGTCGTGGTACCCGACGGCGCCGCCATCCCGGACTGAGCCGCAAGCAGTGGCACAATCCGTGTGATGCGGATGTCGGCGAAGGCGGAGTACGCCGTGCGCGCGATGGTGCAACTGGCCACCATCGAGGCCGGTGTTCTGGCCAAGACCGACGACCTGGCCAAGGCCCAGGGCATTCCGCCGCAGTTCCTGGTCGACATCCTGTCGGCGCTGCGGGCCGACCGCCTGGTGCGCAGTCACCGTGGCCGCGACGGCGGCTACGAGCTGGGCCGTCCGGCCGCGCAGATCAGCATCGCCGACGTCCTGCGTTCCATCGACGGCCCGCTGGCCAGTGTCCGCGACATCGGCCTCGGCGATCTGCCGTACTCGGGGCCGACCGCCGCGTTGACCGATGTGTGGCGGGCGCTGCGCGCCAGCATGCGCTCGGTGCTGGAACAGACCAGCCTCGCCGACGTCGCGGCCGGCGCACTGCCCGAGCACGTCCGCGCACTCGCCGACGAATACCGCGGCCAGGAACTCAAGCGCGGCCACTCACTCAACTAGAAGCGTCAGCGCAGATCGTCGATCACCACGTCGCCGTGTTGCGAGCGCGCCGTCACCTGCGCGTCGGCGGCGTCGCGGTCCGCCGTGCGCGGGACCCGCACCACGGTCTCCCCACGACCGGCGTCGGAGTCGGCGTTGACCAGGTAGGTCCCGTTGGCAGGCAGCCCGACAACGATGTCACCGTCCTGGCTGTTGATGTCCACCGAACGCGGTGCGGCTTCGGCGAAGTCGACGACCACGTCGCCGCTGACGGTGGTGGCCGAGAACGATTCGGTCACCGCGATCGGCTCACGAGCCACCACTTCGCCGTTGACGTTGTGGATCTCGACGCGGCGCGCCGCCCCGCTGAGCACCACCGCGCCGTCGTCGGTGCGGGCCACGAGTTGATCGAGGTCCGCCCGCGCCATCAGCACCCCGGTCTTCTGCTCGACGGTGACGGTGAGCCGTCGGGCCAGATCCGGCGGCAGCACGACGGTCAGCTCGCCGGCGCGGGTCCACTGCAGAAACTCCGAGGCTTCACCGGTGATCGTCAGCCGCGCTTCGCCGCGTTCTGACGTCAACGCCAGCGGATTGGCCGCGGCCCGAGTGGAATTCACCATCCGTAGGTCGGCTCGCGGCTCGGTGGCGTCACGGTCGGTGGTCAGCCGGACCGCCATCGGCACCGTGCCGGTGTCCACGACCAGCGCCCGCAGCGCCGGCGGCAGCGCCTTGGAGTCGGTGATCACCCGGAAGTTCGTGACCCCCCAGGCCAGCGCGCTCAGCGCGACGAGGGCCCCCAACGTGATCACCGCGGCGGCGACGATGAGCGTGACGCGGACCGCGGACCGGCCGCCCGGGGAGAGCGGGGGCGGCGGGTTCGCCGGTGCCGGCGGTGGGGGAGCAAGGGTGGTCACGTGAGTTTCCTTCCGCGAATTCAGGATTCGAGATAGCGCAGCACCGCCAGCACGCGGCGGTTCTCGCTTTCGTCGGGTGCCAGGTCCAGCTTCGTGAAGATCGAGGCGATGTGCTTCTCGGCGGAGCCGACCGAGACGTGCAGCGCGGCGGCGATCGCGGAGTTCGTCTTGCCCTCCGCCATCAACTGCAGCACCTCCTGCTCCCGGGGAGTCAGGGCGTCGAGCATGTTGCGCCGGTGCGAACGCACCAGGATCTGCGAGACGACCTCCGGGTCGAGCACGGTGCCACCCCTGCCGACGACCGAGACCGCGTCGAGGAACGCCGGCACGTCGGCCACCCGGTCCTTGAGCAGGTACCCGAATCCTCTGGTGTCCGAGGCGATCAGGTCGGCTGCGTAGCGCTCCTCGACGTAGTGCGACAGCACCAGCACCGGTGACTCGGGGTTCTGGCTGCGCAGCAGCGCCGCGGCCCGGATCCCCTCGTCGGTGAAGGTCGGCGGCATCCGCACGTCGAGGATCGCCAGGTCGGGTCGCGTGTCGTTGACCAATCGCAGCAGGTTCGTCGCGTCGGGCACACCGGCGATCACGTCGTGGCCGGCGTCGGTGAGGATCCGTTCGATGCCCGCCCGCAGCAGCGCGGAGTCCTCGGCGATCACGATCCGCATGGCAGCACCGCGGTGACGATGGTGGGCCCGCTCTGCGGGCTGGACACGGCGAACGTGCCGCGGGCGGCGCGCACCCGTTCCTCGAGGCCGCGCAACCCGGTGGCGTCTTCGTCCGAGGTGATCCGGGCGCCGCCCGCGCCGTTGTCGAACACCGACACCGACAGCTGGTCCGAGGCTTCGTCGTAGCGCACGGTGACGATCGCCTGGGTGGCCCCCGAGTGTTTGGCGACATTCGTCAACGCCTCGGCCACAACGAAATACGCGCACGCCTCAACTTCATCGGGTAGTCGGCGCGGCAGATGCACCTCCAGGCTCGTCGGCACCCCCATGTTCTGGGAACGCTGCGCCACCGCCGACAACGCCGCGTCCAGACCCCGGTCGGACAGGATGGTCGGCGCGATGCCGCGTACCACGTTGCGCAGTTCGACCAGCGCGCTCTTGGCGTCGTCGTGCGCCTCGGCGATCAACGTCTTGGCAGCGGGCAGGTCGGTGTCCAGCTTGGTCTGGGCCAGCCCGATCGTCATCGCCAGACTGACCAGCCGCGGTTGCACGCTGTCGTGCAGATCCCGTTCCACCCGGTGGCGTTCGGTCTGCGCTGAGGACACCGCGCCTTCCCGCGCGTCGGCCAGCGCGCTGACCTGGTGCTGCAGCGCGGCCGTCGACGACGGCGGCAACAGCCACCGGTCGATCGCGGCGTCCACCGCGGGCGCCACGATCAAAATCGCGACCGCCGCGGCCACCGCCACCAGCGCCAGCAGCCACGCCACCGGCACCGGCAGAAAACTCAACCCGGCGTCGTCGTCGCTCTGCTCGATCGCCGCCGCGGCCGCCGGCCCCAGCACAGCGAAGGCCACCAGAGCGAACGCGATCCCCACCGCCAGCAGGTCGTAGACCATCCGCAGATAGTGGTGGGCCGCGGCCTTCCAGAACCGGGCGCTGCTGATGTCGAGCCACAACTGGTGCAGCCAGCCCTGGAAGCCGGTGTAGTGCGACGCGCGGCGCGGCGGCACCGCGATGCCCATGCCGAAGACCGCCTCGCTGCGCATCCGTTCGACCCAGTCGACCCCGCGGATCAGGTAGACGAACACCACTGTCGCGAGTGCGAAGCCGATCACGCTGGGGATCGAGGAGATGCCGAGGATGAAGATCGACAGCGGAATCCAGAACCACACCGTGGCGACCGCCGCGCCGGTGATCATCGACGCGGTCGGCACCCGACCGATCGGTCGAGGGTGCGGCGCCTCGCTGTGTCCGGCTGTGTCAGCAGCGTCGGTGACGGTGTCGCTGACCGGAGCAGTGTCCAAGACCATGCCGTTCAACCTATGGATTCGCGGCGGCCGGCGACACACCGTTTCCCCACCGGTTTCCCGGGGGATAACCCCCCGCGTCCGGTCAGTCTTCGTCGAGTTCGATGCGGTCCATCGGCGCGGTCGGCGTCTCGGCGACGGCCATCTTCGCTGCGGAGTCGGTGGGGATGACCCCGCGGGCCAGCGCCGCCAGCGCGGCTTCGGTGCCGACGTCGCGGCCCGCCCGCTCGCTCATCAGCCAGCGCACCTCCAGCAGATCGCAGTAGGCCTGAATCGCCGACCCGGTGTTGCCGACGGCGGCGTGCGCGCGGTGCATCCCGGGCGTCGCCACCTCCATCACCCACAGCCGTGCCGCGGTGGACTCGTCGACGTCGTAGCCGGCTTCACGGGACAGCAGGCTCTGATAGGTGCGCAGGTCACCGAGCAGGATCTGCGCCTGCCCCTCGCCGACGTCGAGTCCGGTCAGCTCGCGCAGGTGCTGGGCGTGATAACGCCGATCGCCGACCGCGACGTGCAGCCGCAGCTGTTCGGACCCGTCGCTCAACGGCGCCAACGCGATCTCCTCGACCGCGAAACCGAGCTCGTTGAGCCGGCGGATGGTGCCCTCGACGTGGTAGCGGTCCGCCAGCGTGAACACCGGTTCGGCGTGCAGGATGTCCCAAAGTCGTTGGTAGCGAACGCGAATGTCGAGGGCTTCTTCGATCATCGTGTCCTCGAGCTCGGGGCGGCCCAGCTGCTCGATGAGATCGACCATGCCCGCGGCGACGTTCTCGACCAGGATGTCGATGTCGTGTTCGCGCTGACCGTTCGACAGTGACGGATGCACCTCGCTGGTTTCGGCGTCCACCAGCGAGGCCTGCAGCACCTGCCCGTCGCGGCTGAACAACGTGTTGGCCAGCGAGCAGTCACCCCAGAACACGCCGTGCCGGTGCAGCTCGACCATCAGGTTGGCCATCGCGTCGAACAGCCGGGCGCGGTGCTTGGGCTGGTCGGGTGGCAGCCGCCGGAACAACCGCCGGTACTGCCAGGACCCGTCGAGGTAGCGGGTCACCAGCAGCGCGGTGTCCAGATGTGGTTGGCGCACCAGCCCGGCGGGCCGCACCGCGGGCAGCGCCATGTCCTCGAGCCTGCGCAGCACCGCGAATTCCTTGTCCGCGATCCGCGGCGGCATGTCCTTGACCGCCCACACGCGGCCGTCGGCCTCGACGAACTTGACCAGGTGGCGGCTCGGCCCGACCGCGAAATCGCGCAGCGGCACGTCGGGCACGGTCCAGTCTGCCAGCGGCCGCTCCCACGGCAGGGCCAGCAGCTCCGCGGTCGGCGCGCGCAGCCGCAACTCGGGTACGCCCATGGGCATGCCGTTCATGCTGCCAGCCGTGCCAGAATCGCGGTCGTGCAGATCGGGATGACGATGCCGGTGATGGAGCCCAACCTCGACGCGGCGACGCTGCAGGCCTGGGCGCGGGTCGTCGACGGCGGGCCGTTCTCGTCGCTGTGCTGGGGTGAGCGCATCGCGTTCGACAACCCCGACTCGCTCACCCTGCTCGGGTCGCTCGCCGCGTGGACCGACCGGGTCCGGCTGGTGACGACGGTGGTGGTGCCGCAACTGCACGACCCGGTGATGCTGGCCAAGGCGCTGGCCACCGGCGACATGCTCAGCGGTGGCCGGCTGACCGTCGGTCTCGGTGTCGGCGGACGGGAGGAGGACTACCGCGCGGTCGCCGCGGACCCGGCCACCCAGACCATGCGCGGCATGGCCGAACGCGTCGCGGTGATGCGGCGGATCTGGGCCGGCGAGCAGGTCACCGAATCGGTTGTGCCGGTGGGGCCGCCACCGGTGCAGGCCGGCGGGCCGCCGCTGCTGGTCGGCACCATCGGGCCCAAGACGATCCGCAGCGCGGCCGGGTGGGCCGAAGGTCTGGCCGGGATCACCCTCGACCTGAACCTGCAGCGGCAGAACGAACTGTTCGACGTGGCCCGCACCGCATGGGCTGAGACCGGCAGGCCCGCACCGCATCTGGCGACGTCGTTCTGGTTCGCGCTCGGCGACGGCGACGAGCCGCGCGCCCAGGTGCACCGGCATCTGCGCCGCTACATGAACTGGATTCCCGCCGAGGTCGTCGACGCGATGGCGCCCACCACCGGCTGGGCCGGCACAGAGCAGGAACTGCTCGACGTGCTACGCCGCTTCGAAGACATCGGCACCGACGAGATCCATCTGATCCCAACCAGTTCCGACATCGACCAGCTGCGCCGGGTGGCCGACGCGGTCGGCGTCTACGCACCGTAGCTCAGGTCAGCAGCCGGGCATTCTCCTGGATCAGCTCGATGAGCGTGGTCCACGCCGCCTTCGGCGTCCAGTCCTTGCGGAACAACCCCATGTTGGCGGCGTTCGGATCCGCTTCGGTGTTGTCCTTGATGGTCTGGATGAACGCCGGGCCGGCCCAGGACTGGTTGCGCCAGCTGCGCAGGAAGTCGGCGATGAATGCCGCCTGGCTGTCCTCGGACACCAGATGCGAGGGCTGGCCGTACTCGGTGGCCCAGATCTTCTTGTTCCCATCGCCGTTGGCGACCATCAGCTTGTAGATCTCCTTGGCCTGCCACAGCGGCGCGTTGACCGTCGACCCGCCCTTGGAGAACTGCAACCCGTACAGGTAGGGGTGGAACGCGATCGCGTCGAAGTAACCCGCTGCGCCCGCGGCGTACATCTCCTTGATGAACCGCACCGGGTTGATCGTGATGTTGAGGAAGTCGATCACCGAGGCGACGGATCCCGCGAGCACGACGGCGTTCGGGTCGGCGGCCTTGATCACCGGGTAGGCGGCCTTGAGAAGCTCGGTGTACTGCGCCGGGCTCGGGCCGGGCGCCCAGAAGCCCCAGTAGTTCGGCTCGTTCCAGATCTCGTAGGCCGAGATCTTGCCCGCGTAACGGGCCGCGACCTTGGCGGCGTACTCGGCGAACTCCTCGACCTTGGCGGGCCGGCCCGACAGCAGCGGCACGTCGGGCACCGACGCCCACACCGGCGGCGAGTTCAACACCGCGAGCACCTCGATGCCCCGGGCCGCCGCGCCGTTGACCATCCGGTCGACCGCACCCCAGGTCCAGACGTCGTCGAGGAATTCGACGCTCATCCACGGCACCAGGATGCGGATGTTGGTGACACCGGCCTCCTGCAACAGGTTCAGCGCCCGGTCGGTGTCGGCCTGGTTGTAGAAGTACATCTCCTGCGCGGTCACCGCGATCGTGGTCGGGCGCTGGTCCATCGCCGACGCCAGCGGCGGGGCGATCTCGACGTTCACGGTCACGGTGGTCTTCAAGCCCAACGCGTCGGTGACGGTGACGGTGAACGTGTCGGTGTCGACGCCCGCTGTCTTGGCGGCGGCGTACCGCGCGTCGACGTTGGGCACGTAGGTGAAGGACCCGGTGGCTGCGTCGACCTTCACCAGCCCCTTGGCCGGGCCCGTGCCCAACGCGTAGGTCGGGCCGTCGGCGGCCGGAACGGCGGTCACCTTCCCGATCACGGTTCCGATCGCCGCCGTCGGGTTGGAGGCCTCGTAGCCGGCTCCGGACTGCGGAAGTGCCGGTGTGACCGTGAGATTCAGGGTGACCGTGGCGGTGCCGCCGTGCCCGTCGGTGACGGTGACGGTGACGGTGTCGACCTTCGCGGCCGCCTTGGCGCCCGGTGCGGCAGCGGCCTGCCGGGCGGCCGCGGTCGGGGTGTAGGTGAAGTTACCGTTGCCGTCGACCGAGAACACGCCCTTCTTCGCGGCGGTCGCGGTGTAGGTCAGCGCGTCGGCGTCGGTGTCGGTGAACTTGACGGTGCCGACCACCTCGCCGGTCGTCGGGTCCACCGACGAGTTGACCGTCGGTGCGGTGGGTTTCGCGTTGGTCGGGGTGACCGTCACGGTGACCGTCTTCTCGACGACGCCGCCGTGCCCGTCGTCGACGGTGACGGTGAACGTGTCGGCCTTCGCGGCGGCCGGTGCGCCGAGTTTCGCGGCGGCGTGGCGCGCCTCCGCGGTCGGCGTGTAGGTGAACTTGCCGGTGGCCCGGTCGAGCACCAGTGTGCCCCTGGTGGGCTGGACGGTCGCGGTGTAGGTGCGGACGTCCTTGTCGGCGTCGCTGGCGGTGACGCTGCCGCCGATCACGCCGGTGGTCGAGTTCGGTTTCCCGACACTGATTTTCACGACCGGGGCCGCGTTGGTGGGGGAGATGTTCACGGTGACCGTGGCGAGGCTGGTTGCCCCCTTGCCATCGGTCACGGTCACCGTGAACGAGTCGGTGGTGACGGCGGTGACGCCGACCGCGGACGCCGCGTGCCTGGCCTGCGCCGTCGGGGTGTAGGTGAACGTGCCGTCGGCCTTGACCGTCACCTTGCCCCGGGCCGGGGCGGAGGCCAGCGCGTACTTGAGCGGATCACCGTCGGGATCGACGGCGCCGACGTGCCCGCTGACGGCTCCGGTCTTGGTCACCGGGGTGCCGAGTTGCGGTGCGCCCGCCTCGGGTGCGCTGTTGATCGGGGGCAGGGCGACGGTGTGGATCCGGCCGGTGCCGGGGTCGGTGACGTAGAGCTTGGTGCCGTCGAGGCTGGCGACGGCCTTCGGCGTCAACCCCGTTGCAACGCGCGGTGCTTCGTCGGGGGCGCGGGTGGCGACCGTGCCGAGCGCTGCGCCGGTCGCGGCGTCGAGCGCGGTGATCACGCCGTCGCCGTCGGTGACCAGCAGCGTGCTGCCGTCCCTGCTGACCGCGACGGCCGCCGGCACACCGGACACCCGGTGGCTCGCGACGATCGCGGTGGTGGCGGTGTCGACGACGTGCACATTGCCGTCGGACGAGGTGACGTACAGCCGCTTGCCGTCCGGACCCACCGCCAGAGCGCCTGTGCCGCCGGGCAGGTCGAGGACCGCGGTGGCGGCCTTCGACGAGGGGCCCAGGACCGCGATCGAGCCGCGGCCGTCGGCGTGGCTGCTGACCACGTAGATCCGCTGGTCCGGGCCGACCGCCACGTCGGTGGGCCGCGACCCCGCGGGCAGTTTCACCGTGGAGACCGAGAACCACTTCAGGTTGATCTTCTTGAGGGTGCCGTCGGTCAGGCTGGTGGCGTACAGCGTGGAGGCCGACGCGTCGACGGTGATCGCGCTGGGGGCGGCGACCTTGATGGTCTTGACCACCTTGCCGTTGGCTGTGTTGATGATCCGCACGGTGTTGCCCGCGGAACTCGACACGTACATCCGGGAGCCGTCGTGCTTGACCGCGACGCCGTCGGGGGTGGCGCCGACCGCGTAGGTGCGCACGACGGTGTTGGTGGTCGTGTCGATCATGGTGACGGTGCCCGCGGCCCGGTTGGTGACGTAGGCGTACTTGCCGGCCACCGCGATGCTGTGGGCGTTGCCCACGGAACCCAGATCGGTGGTGGGTGAGATCGGGTAGGCGGCCACCGGGATGTCGACGACGGAGGCCACGCTGGTGGTGCCGTCGCTGACGGTGATCGTCATCGCGACGGCGTCGGACGCGGCGGTGGTGGCCGCGTCGAGGCGCTGCGAGGTGGTCGGTGTGTAGGTGAATGTCGCTGTCGCCGCGTCGAATACCAGGCTGCCCGTGGCGGGAGCCCCGGTGACGGTGTAGGTCAGCGGACCGCCGGTGAAGCCGTCGGTCACGATGCGGCCGGTGACGGCCCCGGTCGCGGACAGCGGCGCGTCCAGCGTGACGCCGACAGTCGGGCCGCTGCTCACGGCGCTGCTCTGCATGGCGGCGGCGTCGAGGGCGCCGACCTCACGTCGGGCCGCACCGAGCAGCAGCCAGCCGAGCGGGGAGGTGGCCGGATCACCGGGGAACGCGGTGAGGATCCGTGAGATCAGTGGCGTGACAAGGGCTTCGACGACCGTGTCGACCACCGTCGGCGCCTGGGTGGTCGACGGGGGAGCGGCGGGCTCCGCGACAGCGACGCTGGTGGGCTCGGGCTGGGGCACCGCGGGTTCCTCCGCAGGCTGCGCGAAGCCGTCGGTCTGCACGGTGTGCGCCGAGACCTGGGTGACGGGCTTCTCCGCAGGCGCCGCGTCCCCCGTGTCGTTGTTCGAGCTCTTGTCGGCCGGTGCCGGCTCGTCGGGTTCGTCCTCAGGCACCACCTCGTCGTCGGCCTCTTCGGTCGTGTCGCCGTGGGTGGAGGTGTGGGCACCGCCGGAACTCGACACGGTCACTCCGTCGGCGACCTCGACGGTCTGGTTCGACGGTGAGGTCGTCTCGGTCGACGGGGCGGGGTCGTCGTCAGCGTCGGCTTCCTGCGGGGCGGACGTGTCAGGGGACGCGGTGGTGTCGGTCGACCCCGGGGCGTCCTGATTCTCGGCCGGTGCGGCTGCCGACGGCCCGGAATCGGTTGCCGTCGTCTCGGTCTCGGCCCACGCAATTCCTGCGGGCGAGGCAATCGCCACGCCGACTCCCAATGCGACGGCGAGGGCACCGACCCGGCCGACGTAACTGCTGTATCCCATTAGCCGGGCCCCCATCGTTCAGTGTTAGCTGGGCAATTGCCCGCAGGAACTCTCCCCGTCTGCTCTGGGCTGAGAGCGCCGGGAATTGACATCAACGTAAATCAAATATGCGCTTGTCGGAGGCGGTTTGCAAATGATCTTGGAACCGAAGCCGCCGATCTAATCGGCGGTCAACAGGACGCGTCGGCAGTGTTCAACGGTGGCAAAACCGTTTGCCGGTAAAACGTGACATAAGCCAGGTTATTGCGCCACCAATTGTGTGAAATAGCAAACTTCTGATCTTGATAGCTCAAATTCAGTTACTTTCGGGAACGAAATAAGTTCACGGGCGGGATTTCTGGTTGCCGGGCGCTGTGACGGCCGCGACCCGTCGCCGCGACGCCCGTCGTTAATCTCGAACGGTGGTTACGAACTGGTCGCCGAGCCGACTCGGCAATCTGAGCGGACAGCGGATCATCGTCACCGGGGCCACCAACGGCGTCGGCCTTGCTACGGCCACGGCACTGGCTCGTGCCGGCGCGCATGTGGTGCTCGCCGTGCGCAACCTCGAACTCGGCGCCCAGCGGGCGGCCGAGATCGGCGGCGACACCTCGATCGTGAAACTCGATCTGGCTGACCAGGCGTCGGTGCGGGCGTTCCCCGACCTGCTCGACGGTGACGTCGACATCCTGATCAACAACGCGGGCCTGGTCGCGCAGAAACGTACCGAAACCGTCGACGGCTTCGAGAACACCCTGGGCACCAACTTCCTCGGGCCGTTCGCGTTGACCAACCTGCTGTTTCCCCGGGTCCGGTCACAGATCATCAACGTCGGCTCCGACGCGCACAAGACGGCCACGATCAACTTCGACGACCCGCACCTGCGCCGGGCCAAGTGGTCGGCGTTTCCGGCGTACGCCCGGTCCAAGCTCGCGGTGATGCTGTGGGGGCTCGAACTGGACCGCCGCCTCCGCGAGGCCGGGTCACCGGTGTGCAGTTACCTGACCCATCCGGGATGGGTGGCCTCGAACCTGTCCAATGTCTCCGAAAAGCCCGTCATGGCGGCCTTCCACAGGGTGGTCAAGGCCGCGGCGAACGTGCTCGCCAACAACACCGATGCCGGGGCCGCACCGACCCTGTACTGCATGACCGAACCGATCCCGCCCGGCAGCTACGTGGGCATCGACAGCAGGCTCGGTCTGAAGGGCGCTCCGACGCTCAGCGGCAGGGCCGCGGTGGCGTGCGACTACACCGACGCGCGCCGGCTCTGGGAGTTCGCCGAGAAGGAAACGGGCACAAGCCTTCCGCTCTAGCTACAGCTCGCTCGGCGGCTGGTTCAGCCGCTCCTTGTTCTCCTCGATGATGGTTTCGACGACGCCGAGCGCCAGTTTCTCCGACCAGTCCCACCGCCACAGTCCAAGGGACTCCTCGACCGGATTCTGGATCTCCGGCGGAAGGTCGCGGATGGTGTGGATGAACGCGGGACCCGCGTAATCCAGATCGCGCCAGGCCTGCAGGAAGTCCGCGATGTAGTAGGCCTGGTTCAGCTCGGACTCCACCGAGGCCGGCTGACCGTACTCGGTGGCCCAGATCTTCTTGTTGCCGTCGCCGTGGGCGGTCATCAGCGCGCGCATCTCGTTCAGCTGGTTGATCGGTGAGCCCTGGAGCCAGGCGCCGGTCGAGAACGGCGTCGTGTAGTGGTACGGGTGGTAGGACAGCGCATCGAAGTAGCCGGCCGCACCCGCCTCGTACATCTCCTTCAGGAAGCGCACCGAGTCGGTGGTCCAGTCGCCGTCGTCGAGGATGGCGCCGATCGAGCCGGCGATGACCACCGCGTCCGGGTCGATCTCCTTGATCACCGGATAGGCCGCCTGCAGCAGTTCGGTGTAGTCGGCGGCGTTCGGCTTCGGCTGCCAGAACATTTGGCCGTTGGGTTCGTTCCAGATCTCGTAGGCGCCGACCTGCCCCTTGTAGCGGGTC
Organism: Mycolicibacterium flavescens; assembly: GCF_001722335.1. Lineage (GTDB taxonomy): Bacteria > Actinomycetota > Actinomycetes > Mycobacteriales > Mycobacteriaceae > Mycobacterium > Mycobacterium flavescens. Next base: position 37,274 of record NZ_MIHA01000012.1, on the reverse strand, counting down.
GCCACCATGCCCACGTACTCGGCGTACTGGGCCGGGTCGGCGGGGGATCCGACGAGGGGATCCGTGCCCGGCGTCACGGCCCACTCCGGCGGATGGTTGAGCACCGCGAGGACCTTGATGTCGCGGTCGCGCGCGCCGTTGACCAGCCGGTCGGTGCGGTCCCAGGTCCACACGTCGTCCTCGGGTTCCACCAGGGCCCAGGGGATCAGGATCCGGATGGTGTCCACCCCGGATTCCTTCATCAGGTCCAGGCCTTTGGCGAGGTCTTCGTCGGAGTACCACCAGAACTCGGGGGTGGCCACGGCAACCGTGGTCGCGCGCTGGTCGATCGCCGACGACGCCGTGTCCGGCGGGGCGATCGCCACCACGACGGTCGTGGTCGCGGTGCCGCCGTAACCGTCGCTGACGGTGACGGTGAAGGTGTCGGTGGCGTCGCTCGGCGAAGCCGCTGCGGCGTAACGGGATTCGACGTCCGGCACGTAGGTGAACGCGCCCGTCGCCGCGTCGACCTTGACCAGCCCCTTCGTCGGAGCGGTCTGAACCGTGTAGGTGAGGGTGTCGCGCTCGGGATCGTCGACTGACACGACGCCGGTCACCGCGCCGATCGCCAGCGTCGGGTCATTGACCGTCGCGACCGGATTGGCCGGCGCGACATTGACGTGACCGAGCGGGGTGATTGCCAGGTTCAGCTTGTAGGTGGCGGTACCGCCGTGACCGTCGGCGACGGTGACGGTCACCGTCTCGGTCTTGGCCGCTGCGGTGGCCCTCGGCGCCGACGCGGCCCGGCGGGCGGCGTCGGTCGGCGTGAAGGTGAACCGTCCGTCCTCGCCGACGGCCAGCGTGCCCTTCTTCGGAGCAGTCACCGAATAGCTCAGGGTGTCGTTGTCGGCGTCGGTCGCGGACAGCTTGCCGGTGACCACCCCGCTGTTGGGATTGGCCCACACGTCCGTCGCCGTGACGGCGGTCGGCTTGGAGTTCAGCGGGCTGATCTTGACGGCCACCGTCACCGGAACGACGCCGCCGTGCCCGTCGTCGACGGTGACGGTGAAGGTGTCCTGCTTGGCGGCGGCCGCCGCACCGGTTCTGGCCGCTTGATGGCGGGCCTCCGCGGTCGGCGTGTAGGTGAACGACCCGGTGGGACTCAGCGTCACCGTCCCCTTGGCCGGGGCGGTGCTCACCGTGTAGCTCAGCGCATCCCTGTCGCCGTCGCTGGCGGAGACCTTTCCCGTGACCACTCCGGTCGAACTGTTCGGATTGCCAACGGTTTTGGTAATCGTCGGGACTTTGTTGGCCGGCGAGATGTCGATTTCGACGGTCGAGTAGGCCACGCTGCCGCGGCCGTCGGACACCGCCACGGTGAACGAATCGCTCTTCAAGGACCCGTCGGCGCCGGCCGCCGCGTGGCGTGCCGCGGCGGTGGGCGTATAGGTGAACGTCCCGTCGGTCCTCAGCGTGAGCTTGCCCTTGGCCGGCCCGCTGGTGACCGCGTACGTCAACGGATCTTTGTCCGCGTCGGAGGCGCGGATCGCACCCGTGACCGCACCCGTGCTCGCGTTGGGTGCACCGACGGTCGCCGCGGCCGTGGTCGGTGCGGTGTTCGGGCCGATGAGTGAGACGGCGTAGACGACGCCGGCGTCGGCGTTCGTGGTGAACAGCGTCCGGCCGTCGGGGCTGGCCGCCATCCTCGGTGTGGCCGCCAACGGTTCGATCTCCGGCCGCGTCCAGAACATGCGCAGCCTCTCACCGGTTTTCGGCTCGACGGTCATGATCCAGCCGCGCTGGTTCAGCGCGGTGACCATGGAGCCGTCCTTGCTGACGGTCAGCGCGGTGATCGGGTCCAGGCCGATGCTGTTGTAGGAGCCGACCACCGTCCGGGTGCCGGTGTCGTAAACGGTCAGCGTGCCGTCCGCGGCGCCGACGTAGAGCCGCTTGTTGTCCGGGCTGATCGCGATACTCGTTGGGGCGACGGGCGGTTCGGCGAACGCGGTGGATCGGGCCGAGAACCAGGCGTATTGCGTGACCGAGACGGAGCCGGTGCCGTCGGGCTTGGTTCCGATGACGTAGACCGTGGCACTGTCCGAGCCGATGACCAGGCCGGTCGGCCGCGTCCCGGCGGGCAGCTTCACGACGGAGTCGATCGAGTTGTACGCCGTGTTGATCCTGGTGAGCGCCCCGGAATCACCTGCGACGTACAGTACGTCGCCGCGCGGACTCATCGCGATCGCAGTAGGTGAGGCGACGGCGATGGTTTTCACGACCGCGCCGGTCGCCGTGTTGAGCACGGTGACCGTATTGTTTTCGACGCTCGAGACGTACAGGCGGGTGCCGTCGGGTTTGACGGCCAGCGCGTCGGGCGTCGGCCCGGCGTTCAGCGTGCCGATGACCGTGTTGTTCACCGTGTCGATGACGGTTACCGTGCCGGCGGCCCGGTTGGTCACGTAGGCACGCGTAGCAGTGGTGACGACGGCGGTGGTGTCGTCGACAGGGCCGATGTCGGCCAGTTTGGCGATCGGCGCCTCGCCGACCGGAACGTCGATGACCTGCACGATGTTGTTGGTGCCGTCGGACACCGTCACCGTCATCGCGACCGTATCGATCTCGGGTGTGGTGGCGGCGAGGATCCGCTGCGCGGTCGTGGGGGTGTACGTGAACTTCGCGGTCTTGGCGTCGAACGACACGGTGCCGTCGGTGGGGGCTGACGTGAGCTTGTAGGTGAGCTTGTTGCCCTCGGGGTCGACGGCGACGATCCTGCCGGTGACAGCGCCCGTCGCGGCGACCTGCGAGTCGAATTCGGTTGACACCGTAGGGGACTCGTTGACGACGGCGAGCGCGGTGCTCTCGCCGACGTCCCTGCGGGCGAAGGCCGCGAACAGCCACGCCAGCGGCGAGCCCGAAGGATTGCCGGACAGCGCAGCAAAGAACCCCGAGATCGCAGGCGCCACAAGGGTGTTGAGTGCAGTGAAGATCGAGGGCGGGGGAGCCGGCGCCGGGACGGGCGCCTGCTCTTGTTGATCCTCTTCCTGCTGGGTCTCGTGGACGAGCGAGGTGGCTACGAACTGCTGTGCCGCAGCGTCGACCGGCTGCTCGACCGGCGGTTCCTCGGCGGCGGCCGACCGGAGCTGCAGATCGGTGACGTCCGGCGGTGCCGCCGGGCCGGAGACCTGGTTGGCGTATGCGGGTTCGGCCGGTTCGGCGTTGAGCGCGGCGTTCCAATCGTTGTCGCGGTCGGCGGGCTTCGCCGCCGGTTCCTGCTCAGGCTCAGGCTCGGGATCGGGCTCGACGGTCGGCGTCGCGTCGTCCGGGTCGGAAGCCACCACGCCGTCGTCGAGTTCGGAGATCGGGTCGGACTCCGATTCGGGGTCGGTCGACTCGTCGCCGGCGCTCTCGGGCTTGGTGGGGGAGTCGGCCGGCTGATCGGCGGACGGGTTCGCATCCGCCGCGCTGCCGTCCGTCGGCTCCGCCCACACGACGCCGGCAGGCGAGCCCACCGCGAATCCGATCCCTAGCGCGACCGCGAGCGCCCCGACCCGGCCGATATAGCCGCTGTATCCCATCCCCTACCCCCATTTGCTCAGTAACGCACAGCTGACGATAGCCCAGGCGAGGCGTCAATTGCTGAAGCTCGGGGAAATGGTCCGCCTTCCTCGGAAGGTGGGTTCTACCTGCTGAAAGTTGGCCTAGCCGAAGGATCAGGCAAACGCTCCGGTGTCGGGTACGTTTCCGCCGGTGAGGGCGTTTTAACTTAAGCTAAGCGCTGTGGTTAGCGGGGTGCTAGCCGGCGAGCGCGTCTGGTGATTCGGGCAGCACCTGCCCGCCGTCCACGGTGATCGCCTGGCCGGTGAGATATCCCGCCTCGTCGGAGGCGAGGAACGCGGCGAGGTAGCCGATGTCGGCCGGGGTGCCGAGCGCGCCGGCGGGGATTGCGCGCGCCATCCCGGCGAGGTAGTCCTCGCCGAGGTCGGCGAGTCCTTCAGTGAGGATGTTGCCCGGCAGGATCGCGTTGACGGTGATCGCGTGCGGTGCGAGTTCGATCGCGGCGGTGCGCATGAACCCCAACTGGGCCGCCTTCGATGCGCCGTAGTGTGACCAGCCGGGAAACCCGGTGATGGGCCCGGTGATCGACGACGTCAGGATGACGCGGCCCCGGCGCGATGCGATCAGTGCGGGCAGGCAGGATTGCACGGCGAACACGGTGCCCTTGACATTGGTGTCGAGCACCTCGGCGAGCTGCTGGGGCGTCATCGACGCCAGCGGCGCCTCGGGGAAGATTCCGGCGTTGGCGCACAGAACGTCGATGCCGCCGAAGGATTCGACGACGGCGCTCGCCATGGCGCCGCACGACTCGGGGTCGCTGACGTCGGCGCGGACACCGATCACCTTGCCGTCGCCGAGACCGTCGAGTGCCGCGACCGTGTCGTCGAGGTCGCCGGGTGAGCGGGCGGCCACTGCCACGTTCGCACCTGCCTCGGCGAAGACGCCGGCGATGCCGCGACCGATTCCCTTACTGCCGCCGGTGACGACCACCGACCTTCCCGTGAGCGAGAACATCGCCCAAGTCTCGGTCACCGGGCGCTTCTTCGCAGCGCTGCCCGAGCTGCTGTGGGTGGCCCGGTTTATACCACCATGGCGATGGCCGGCACGAAGTTGTAGGTCACCGTGTAGTCCGTCGCGTCCTCGGGTGTGGTGATGGTGTGGCTCTGCGCTCCACCGTCCGACCAGCTGACGTACTCGAGTTGGCCGCCATCGGTCCCCTGCGGGGACGGCGCGCTGACCACGCGCTCGACGCCAACGACGGCGTCGGGGATGACGTGCGAACCCACATACCGGACCCCGTCGACGGTGAACGCCGCGTCCGGATGGCTGGCGTTGAACGTCAACTCGACCGTGTTCGGATGGATGTCGCGGAAGGTGGTCGTCGACAGGCCGCTGCTGTCGGTGACCGTCAGCGTGACCCGATACCAGGTATTGCCGAGCTGATCGCGGGTGCGGGGGATGGTCACGCTGCCGGTGGTGCCGGTGATGCTGTCGCGGAACGGATGTGTGTGCTCGGCGTGGTGGAACACCACGCTCCATTTGTAGGCGTCCGGAGGTAGGGCGCCGTCCTCGGCGTCGGAGGCTTCCGCTTCGAAGGTGATGGTGTCGCCGGCGTTGTAGTTGTCGGGCAGCGTGTCTTTGATGGTCGCGACCGGCGGGGTGCTGCCGACCACGACCCGCTGGGTCGCGGTGCTGGTCTTGTCCCCGTCGGTGACTGTCAGCGTCGCGGTGTAGGCGGTGTAGGTGCCGGTGGTGTTGGTGAACGTCATCGTCGGATTCATCTCGTCGGAGGTGCGCCCGTCGCTGAATGTCCAGCGGTACTGCAACTGATCACCGTCGGGGTCCGTCGAGTCGGCGGCCGAGAAGTTGACGGTCAGCGAGTCGCCCGCCCCGGCGGTGGGTGAGGCGGTGATGACGGCGGTCGGGCCACGGTTGCCGCCGGACGGCCGGATGACCGACAGCTGACCCGGATAGATGTTGAGCTGGTAGATGTTGCCGTCCGGGCTCTGGTCGAGTTTGACGGCGGTGCCCGCCTTGCTGTCGAAGGTGCGCTCGCTGATCAGGCTGGTGAACTCCTGGTCGAAGGTCAGCTCCTTGATCCAGCCCAGGGAGTAGTCGGCGATGTAGACCTTGTTCTGGTATTCCTCGGGAAGCGTTGTGCCCGTGTACACGACGACGGCCGTGATCGAGCCCGCATTGGCCGGCGGCGCGGAGTGCGGGTAGGCGTAGATCGGGTTGACGAACTCGCAGTCGCTGCACTCACCCTCTTCGGACGGCCAGCCGTAGTTGCCGCCGGGGATGACGACGTTGAGCTCCTCCCACTCCGCTTCACCGACGTCGGCGACCAGCAACTTGCCGTTGGGGGTGAAAGTGAAGCGGAACGGGTTGCGCAGGCCGATCGCATAGATCTGTTTGATCGCGCCGGGCGTATTGACGTAGGGGTTGTCGGCCGGAGCTTCGCCGTTGCGGTCGAGGCGCAGGATCTTGCCGTGGATGTTGGTCAGGTCCTGGGCGTTGGCGCCTTCGGTGTTGTCGCCCACCGCCCAGTAGAGGTATTCGCCCTGCGGGTCGAACTGGAGTTCACCACCGTGGTGGAAGTTGTTGCCCAGTTCGGTCGAGACCAGTAGCTCTTCTTCGCTCAGGTACCCGAGAGTCGCCGGGTCGAGCCGGAGCTTGGACAGCCGGTCGTAGTTGTCGGCGCCCGTGTAGGCCACGTAGATGGTGTGATAGCCCTCGGCGCCGTCGGTCCAGAACTGCGGGTCGACCTCGATGCCGACGAGGCCGCGTTCCCCGTCTGCCGTCACGGTCGGCAGGCTGATCAGCGTGCTGACCGTTCCATCCTGCGGATTGTAAACCTTGATGGCCCCGGACTTTTCGGTGATGAAGATTCGGTCGATGGTGTCGCTGTCGCCATCGGCGGGCAGGAACGCGAAGTCCGTCGGCTCGTTGAGGCCGCCGACGACGACGACACGTTCGAGCTCATCGGGCAACGATGTCGAATCCTCGCAACTGGTCAGGAACTGCGCGATCTGTGTCGAGATCTCCCGCCCGAACGGCGAATTCGTGAAGTCGGCGAAGGCCTGGGTGATCTGCTGGGTGACGCCGTGGACGAACTGGGCGACCGGCGTGCGGCTCACGAACTCGATGACACGGGTGGTCTCTCTGCGGGCCCATTCCATCACCGCGGCGATGAGCGGGTTGCCCAGCGGCGAGGCGGGGCCGCCGGGGCCGGCTGCTCCGCCGCCGCCGGTGAACAGCGACATCGCGGCGTTGACGAAGTTGATCGTGCCGGTGATGACGTTGCAGACGCAGGTGGTGACGGCCTGACGGACCTGCCGGACGACCTGCTCGGGTGTGGGTAGCCGGAACGGGGCGGCGACCGGTACGTGGGCGACCGACACCGGTTGCTCTGCTTCGCCTTCGGTGTGAGTGGCGCTGCGTTGGGTGCTGGCGGCCAGCAGTGTGGTGTCGTCGGCCGGCGACTGCTCATCCTCGGGCGCGGTGAAGTCGTCCTTGACGGCCTCGACGAGCGCATCGGTCTCTGACTGGTCGGTGACGTTGTCGGATTCCGTGTCGTCGACGGCCGTTTCCTCGCCGGGTTCTTCGGCGTCGCCGTCTCCGGTCACGTCGCCGTCGCCTGGCTCCTCTTCCACGAGCTCTTCGTCGTCGAGGTCTTCGTCGTCGAGGTCCGGGTCTTCCGCGTCCGGGTCGGTGTCGTCCGCGTCACCGGTCGTCGTGTCGGACGGGTCGGTGCCGGGGTCCGTTGTCGTCGTGGTGCCGGGCGATCCGGCGGTGTTGTCCGATGGGGTGGTGTTCGAGGTGTCCGCGCCGGTGGAGGTCGACGACGATTGTTCGTCGGCCCACGCGATTCCCGGGCTGCTGGCGACCGCCCCGGTGACTCCCAGTGCGACGGCGAGTGCGCCGACACGACCGATGTACTTCGCGTAACCGGAAACGGCCATTCTGTATCCCCCACGATGATCAGTTGGCTAACGGAGAAGCTTCGCTGGCTAACTATGGCACTGCGTTTCGGCTCGTACGGCAAAACAAGTTGATCAGGACGTTTCGATCTCTTTACGTGTTTGAGGCGGCGTCGGGAGTTGATTCGCTGAAAATGATTCTTGAGGAGCTTTATCCATGTGAGACAACAAGAACCTCACCTCGGCAATATTGCAGATGTCGGACGCGGGTCACCGGCATTCTTGGTTATGGTCGGCGCGTAACCAACGAGCGGGGGATCCGGATGCGAGTCGAGCGGGTGTTGGCGGTGTTCCTCCTCGTGATCGTGACGGTGGGCGCAGCGCCGGCCGCGGTGGCGCAGCCGCGCGATCTGGCGGCGGCGCTCGACAAGGTGATCGCCGAGCGGCTGGCTCAGATGGGCGCTCCGGGGGCGATCGTGAGCCTGTCGGTACCCGGTGAGGTTGACTATGTGAAGGCATTCGGGGTCGGCGACACCGCGTCCGGCATGCCGATGCTGGTCGACAACCACACACGGATCGGGAGCGTCACCAAGACGTTCACCGGAACCGCGGTGCTGCAACTCGTCGACGAGGGGCGGATCCGACTGGACGATCCGATCGCCCGGTATGTCGAGGGCGTGCCGTCCGGCGACGTCATCACGCTGGACATGCTGGGTCGGATGCGCAGCGGCTTGGCCAACTACACCGACGACACCGGGTTCGTCGAACGGCTCTACCGAGAATCGCCAAGGGGCCCTGTTGCTTTCGCGATGATGCCGCGCGAACTCGTGGAGGTCGCCCTCGCGAAACCGTTGAACTTCGCGCCGGGTAGCGACTATGAGTACTCGAACACCAACACGGTGCTACTCGGGATGGTGGTCGAGAAGGTGTCGGGCGTGCGGTTGCGGCAGTACCTGCAGGACAACATCTTCGGTCCGCTCGGGTTGACGCAGACCAGCTATCCCGCCGATGGTTGGCTGCCGGGCCCGTACGCGCACGGATACAACAAGAGCCCGGACGAGGTGATCGTCGAGACCACGCTGTGGAACCTGTCGTGGGCGGATGCGGCGGGAAAGATCGTGTCGAACGTGTACGACATGCGTGCCTGGGCGAAGGCGCTGGGGAGCGGCGCGCTGCTGCGGCCCGACACCCACGCCCAGCGGATCAGCGGCGGCTCGTCGGTGGTTCCGGGCGTCGACTATTCATTCGCGATCTTCGATGTCCAGGGGTGGCGCGGCCACAACGGCGACATCCCGGGGTACGCGACGGTCGCGGTGTACCTTCCCGAACGGGACGCCACATTGGTGGTGTTCGTGAACTCGGATGTGGCCGAACCGCATTCGGCGGGACAGATCGCCTATGACGTGACTCGGTTGGTGATGCCGCAGAACGTCTACGAGTTGGGCTCAGAACCGCCCGAGTTGATCGACGAGCCATGAGCCTGAGCGTCATGTCTTGTGGCGCCATCAGGCTGAGGTCGTCCACCCGCCGAGTTCGCACGTGCTATTCGACCGGCATGCGAAGCATGAACTGCGTTGTATGTCAACAGAAAGTGGTGACTGGGCTCTGAGTCCGCGAGATCGACACAGAGGGCACGCAATCGAGCCATCCGAAGGCTCGTGCTGAATTACCATGGCTCGTATGTCGAGCTTTGACCAGGAGTTCCGCAAGCTGGCCGCCCAGCAACAGGCCAGAGACGCAGAGCAATTGAACGCGCAAGACCGCCGACGGCGTGGTGCAGAGGCGGCTGCGGGTGATCTCAGCCGACTTCTCCAAGAATTCCTGAACCGGCTCAGCGCGGAAGGGGTCGAGCCGTGTCAGGTCCGGTTGCCGCATTGGTGGTCGCCTGCCGGGTACGTGCTCGGCGAGAGCCACGGTGGTATCGATTCCCGCCTCATCGGCCTCAGCCTGCTTACTGTGAATAGTGAGGTATACGTCTACTCCGATTACAACAATGAGGAGACTGTGCCGATAACGGCCGACAGCCTTCTATCCGGTCGCGTCAATCTCGGAGGCCGTAGTCCCCAGCTTTCGCCCGACGGAGAACTGTATGTGGACATCGGCAATGACCACGAACAACGAGTATCGATCGAGAGCTACCTCGCCGACATAGCGGTACGAATCGTTGCTGAGAACACAGGCCAACGACAGCCGAGATCCGAGCGCAGGGCTCCGGCTCCCAAGACCCGTCTGGAGGAGAAGATTGACGGCATTCGCACGGAGATGAACGCTCTCAATTCGGCTATCGAGTCTGCGAAAGCGCGGAATGCCGCAGGAGGGAAGGACCCGTATTCGCGCGGTGTCGGGAGAATGGCTAACAAAAGTTCCCGGCTGCTCGCCAAATACGACAGGCTGGTGCAACGAAACCGACGACAACGTTGAGTCCTTCGCCACCCCTGCGCACGATCCGATGGATACCGGCGGCGGCATCGCCGGCGCAGAGAACGCACACATTGTGATGGTCGTGGAGCCTCGCGTACCCACTCTTTGTCCGGGATCCTGAACGGGCGGTGAACCGTGACGAGGCGTCGGGCGTTCCCGGAGGGTGCTTGGACAGTGCCGCCGGTCAGCGAATCGTCTCAACGACCGCAGGAGGTCTGGGAGCAGTCGCGCTGACCGATGTCGCCCGGTCGCGTGGTCCGCAGAACGACGATGAGCGCCAGCACAGAAGCACGAAACCCGCGGCGATGCGGAGGGCAGTCGACCACCACTCAGGCCATATCTGGCACCACGTTGTCTGCTCGTCCACCGTGTGCAGCATGATCATCAGAAGATATCGACCACGTCGCCTGGCGCGGTTGCGAAAATGCCTCTGATCTGGAAAAACCTGGGTGCCCCCGGCAGGATTCGAACCTGCGGCCTTCTGCTCCGGAGGCAGACGCTCTATCCCCTGAGCTACGGGGGCGCATGAGTGGAACTGCGCCGATGGGCCTGCACAGCCTAACGCATGGCCGCGACGCCTAACGGATTCGGGGGCTGACCACCCGAGACCATAGGATGGACCCCCGTGACCCCCGCCGATCTGGCCGACCTGCTCAAGACCACCGCCGCCGCGGTGCTGGCCGAGCATGGCCTCGACGCGTCCGCCCTGCCGGAGACGGTCACCGTCGAGCGCCCACGCAACCCCGACCACGGCGACTACGCCACCAACCTGGCCCTTCAGCTGGGCAAGAAGGTCGGCGCCAACCCGCGCGAACTGGCCGGTTGGCTGGCCACCGCGCTGGCCGCGCACCCGGGCATCTCGGGCGCCGACGTCGCCGGCCCCGGCTTCGTCAACCTGCGCCTCGAGGCGTCCGCGCAGAACGTCATCGTCACCGACGTGCTCGCCGCCGGACCCGCCTACGGCCACTCCGACGCGCTGGCCGGCCACAACATCAACCTCGAGTTCGTCTCGGCCAACCCCACCGGCCCCATCCACATCGGCGGCACCCGCTGGGCCGCGGTCGGCGACGCGCTGGGCCGGCTGCTGTCCACCCAGGGCGCCGCGGTCACCCGCGAGTACTACTTCAACGACCACGGCGCCCAGATCGACCGGTTCACCAACTCGCTGATCGCCGCCGCCAAGGGTGAGCCCACCCCCGAGGACGGGTACGCCGGCGACTACATCAAAGACATCGCCGCGCAGGTCCTGGCCAAGGACCCCGGCGCCCTCGACCTGCCCGACGACCAGATGCGCGAGACCTTCCGCGCCATCGGCGTCGACCTGATGTTCAGCCACATCAAGCAGTCGCTGCACGAATTCGGCACCGACTTCGACGTCTACACCCACGAAGACTCGATGCACACCTCCGGGCGCGTCGACCAGGCCATCGCCCAACTCCGCGAGGCCGGCAGCATCTACGAGAAAGACGGCGCCGTCTGGCTGCGCACCACCGACTACGGCGACGACAAGGACCGGGTCGTCATCAAGAGTGACGGCGCCCCGGCCTACATCGCCGCCGACATCGCGTACTACCTCGACAAGCGGGCCCGCGGCTTCGACCTGTGCATCTACATGCTCGGCGCCGACCACCACGGCTACATCGCCCGGCTCAAGGCCGTCGCCGCGGCGCTCGGCGAGGACCCGGCCACCGTCGAGGTGCTCATCGGCCAACTGGTCAACCTCGTGCGCGACGGTCAGCCGGTGCGGATGAGCAAGCGGGCCGGCACCGTGATCACCCTCGATGACCTGGTCGACGCGATCGGTGTCGACGCCGCCCGGTACTCGCTGATCCGGTCGTCGGTGGACAGCCCGATCGACATCGACCTCGCGCTGTGGTCCTCGGCCTCCAACGAAAACCCGGTCTACTACGTGCAATACGCCCACGCGCGGCTCTCGGCGCTGGCCCGCAACGCCGCCGACCTCGGCGTGGCCCCGGACACCGCGAACCTGCAGCTGCTCACCCACGACAAGGAGGGGACGCTGATCCGCAACATCGGCGAGTTCCCGCGCGTACTCAAAACCGCTGCCACGCTTCGCGAACCGCACCGGGTGTCGCGTTACCTCGAAGACCTCGCCGGTGACTACCACCGCTTCTACGACTCCTGCCGGGTGCTGCCGCAGGGCGACGAGACGCCCAACGAGCTGCACGGTGCGCGTCTGGCGCTGTGTCAGGCCACCCGCCAGGTCATCGCCAACGGCCTGGGCATCCTCGGCGTCACCGCTCCGGAGCGCATGTGATCGCCCATCCCGCCGGACCCCGGCACGCCGAAGAGGTGCACCACACCGGCGCGCCGGCCCATCCGCAGTCCCCCGATGAGGTGCTGCTGCTCGCACCGAATGTGTGGCCCCGCAGCACCGTTCGCGACGAGCGTGGCGAGGTGTCGATCGGCGGCGTGAAAGTCTCCGACATCGCCGCCGAGTTCGGCACCCCGACGTTCGTGGTCGACGAGGACGACTTCCGGTTCCGCTGCCGCGAGATCGCCGACGCGTTCGGCGGCGGTGAGAACGTCCGCTACGCCGCTAAGGCGTTCATGTGCAAAGAGGTCGCCCGCTGGATCGCCGAAGAAGGCCTGTCCCTCGACGTCGCCAGCGGCGGCGAGTTGGCCGTCGCGATGGCCGGCGGCTTCCCGGCTGAGCGGATCGCGTTGCACGGCAACAACAAGTCGATCGACGAGCTGACCGCCGCGGTCAAGGCCGGCATCGAGCACGTGGTGGTCGACTCGATGATCGAGATCGACCGCCTCGACGAGATCGCGGCCGCCGCCGGCGTGGTTCAGGACGTGCTGGTGCGCGTCACCGTCGGCGTCGAGGCGCACACCCACGAGTTCATCTCCACCGCCCACGAAGACCAGAAGTTCGGGCTGTCGCTGGCCTCGGGTGCCGCGATGGACGCCGTACGCCGCGTCTTCGAGGCCGGCCATCTGCGGCTCAAAGGTCTGCACAGCCACATCGGTTCCCAGATCTTCGACGTCGCGGGATTCGAGATCGCCGCGCACCGCGTGATCGGTCTGCTGCGCGACGTGGTCGCCGAGTTCGGCGTCGACAAGACCTCCCAGATGTCGATCGTCGACCTTGGTGGGGGACTCGGCATTTCATACCTGCCCGACGATGACCCGCCGCCGGTCGCCGAACTGGCTGCCAAGCTGGCCAAGATCGTGCGCGATGAGTCCGCCGCCGTCGGCCTGCCCGCCCCGCGGCTGGTGGTCGAACCCGGCCGCGCCATCGCCGGGCCCGGCACCATCACTCTGTACCGGGTCGGCACGGTCAAGGATGTCGCGGTCAGCCCCACCGCGCACCGCCGGTACGTCAGTGTCGACGGCGGCATGAGCGACAACATCCGCACCTCGCTCTACGGCGCCGAATACGACGCGCGGCTGATCTCCCGCGTCAGCGATGCGGAACCGGCACTGGCCCGGATCGTCGGAAAGCACTGCGAGAGCGGCGACATCGTCGTCCGCGACACGTGGGTGCCCGGCGACATCGAACCCGGTGACCTGCTGGGCGTCGCGGCCACCGGTGCTTACTGCTATTCGATGTCGAGCCGCTACAACCTGATCGGTCGTCCCGCTGTGGTGGCCGTGCGCGACGGGCACGCCCGCCTGATCCTGCGCCGGGAGACGGTCGACGACCTGCTGAGTCTGGAAGTGAGGTAACGATGACTGACCTTGAGAAGCCGATCGGCGTAGCGGTCCTCGGTCTGGGAAACGTCGGCAGCCAGGTGGTGCGCATCATCGAGGAGAGCGCCGACGACCTGGCCGCCCGCATCGGCGCACCGCTGCAGTTGCGGGGTGTCGGTGTGCGGCGCGTCGCCGAAGACCGCGGTGTACCCGTCGACTTGTTGACCGACAACATCGACGATCTGGTCTCCCGCGACGACGTCGACATCGTCGTCGAACTGATGGGTCCGGTCGAGCCGGCGCGCAAGGCCATCCTGTCCGCGCTCGAACAGGGCAAGTCGGTGATCACCGCCAACAAGGCGCTGATGGCGGTCTCCACCGGCGAACTGGCCCAAGCCGCCGAAAACGCCCGCGTCGACCTGTATTTCGAGGCCGCGGTAGCCGGTGCGATCCCGGTGATCCGCCCGCTGACCCAGTCGCTGGCCGGCGACAGCGTGGTGCGCGTGGCCGGCATCGTCAACGGCACGACCAACTACATCCTCTCCGAGATGGACTCCACCGGCGCGGACTACGCCAGCGCGCTGGCCGACGCGGGCGCGCTCGGATACGCCGAGGCCGACCCGACCGCCGACGTCGAGGGTTACGACGCCGCGGCCAAGGCGGCGATCCTCGCCTCGATCGCGTTCCACACCCGGGTCACCGCCGACGACGTCTACCGCGAGGGCATCACCAAGGTCACCGCCGCCGACTTCGAATCCGCACGGGCTCTGGGCTGCACCATCAAGCTGCTGGCGATCTGCGAGCGCCTCACCTCAGACGAAGGCCAACAACGTGTTTCGGCGCGCGTCTACCCGGCGCTGGTGCCGCTGGACCACCCGCTGGCCTCGGTCAACGGCGCCTTCAACGCCGTGGTCGTCGAGGCCGAGGCGGCCGGCCGGCTGATGTTCTACGGCCAGGGCGCCGGCGGTGCGCCGACAGCGTCGGCGGTGATGGGCGACCTGGTGATGGCCGCGCGCAACCGCGTGCAGGGCGGCCGCGGGCCCCGGGAGTCCAAGTACGCCAAGCTGCCGATCGCGCCGATCGGGTTCATCCCGACCCGCTACTACGTCAACATGAACGTCGCCGACCGGCCGGGTGTGCTGTCTGCGGTGGCAGCCGAATTCGCCAAGCGTGAGGTCAGTATCGCCGAGGTGCGCCAGGAGGGCATGGTCGACGAGGGTGGTCAGCGGTGCGGGGCACGCATCGTCGTGGTCACCCACCAGGCCAACGACGCCGCGCTGTCGGAGACCGTCGAGGCGCTCGCGGATCTCGAAGTGGTGCAGGCCATCAACAGCGTGCTGCGCATGGAAGGAACGACCGAATGAGCACCCCGTCGCAGACCGTGCACCAGCCCTGGCCGGGGCTGATCGCCGCGTACCGGGACCGTCTTCCGGTCCAGGACAACTGGACCCCGATCACCCTGCGCGAAGGCGGCACACCGTTGCTGCCGGCCCCCCGGCTCTCCGAATTCACCGGCTGCACCGTGCATCTGAAGGTCGAGGGTCTCAACCCGACCGGTTCGTTCAAGGACCGCGGTATGACGATGGCCGTCACCGAAGCGGTCGCGCACGGCCAGCAGGCGGTGCTGTGCGCCTCGACGGGCAACACCTCGGCCTCGGCGGCCGCCTACGCCGCCAGGGCCGGCATCACCTGTGCGGTGCTGGTGCCGCAGGGCAAGATCGCGATGGGCAAGCTGGCGCAGGCAGTCATGCACGGCGCCAAGATCATTCAGGTCGACGGCAACTTCGACGACTGCCTGGAGCTGGCGCGCAAGCTGACCGCCGACTTCCCGACCGTGTCGCTGGTCAACTCGGTCAACCCGTTCCGCATCGAAGGGCAGAAGACCGCCGCCTTCGAGATCGTCGACGCGCTCGGCACCGCGCCCGATGTGCACTCCCTGCCGGTCGGCAACGCAGGCAACATCACCGCGTACTGGAAGGGCTACACCGAGTACCACCGCGACGGGTTGGCCGACCGGTTGCCCCGGATGCTGGGCACGCAGGCCGCCGGAGCCGCCCCGCTGGTGCACGGCGCGCCGGTCAGCGACCCGGAGACCATCGCCACCGCCATCCGGATCGGCTCACCCGCATCGTGGGCGACCGCGGTGGAGGCTCAGCAGCAGTCCAACGGCCGCTTCCTGGCCGCCACCGATGAGGAGATCCTGTCGGCCTACCACCTGGTCGCCCGCACCGAAGGCGTGTTCGTCGAACCGGCGTCGGCGGCCAGCATCGCCGGTCTGCTCAAGTCCATCGAGGACGGTTGGGTGGCCAAGGGGTCGACGGTCGTGTGCACGGTGACCGGCAACGGTCTCAAGGATCCCGACACCGCGCTGAAGGGCATGCCGCAGGTGATCCCGGTGCCCGTCGACCCCGTCGCCGTCGTCGAGAAGTTGGGTCTGGGCTAGCCGGTGACTCACGCACTACCCGTCGGACTCACCGCGACCTCCGTCGTCGCCGCCTCCAGCGCCAACCTCGGACCGGGTTTCGACAGCCTCGGGATCGCGCTCGGTCTCTATGACGAAATCGTCGTCGAGACAACCGAATCCGGGTTGACCGTTGAGGTCGAGGGTGAAGGCGCGGGGCAGGTCCCGCTCGACGCGAGCCACCTGGTGGTCCGCGCGATCGACCGGGGTCTGCAGGCGGCCGGTGTCACCGCCGCGGGCATGACGGTGCGCTGCCGCAACGACATTCCGCACTCGCGGGGCCTCGGGTCCTCGGCGGCCGCGGTCGTCGGCGGGTTGGCCGTCGTCAACGGGCTTGTCGCGCAGGCGGGTTTGACTCCGCTGACCGAACAGCAACTGGTCCAGTTGTCCTCGGAGTTCGAGGGACATCCGGACAACGCGTCGGCCGCGGTGCTGGGTGGGGGAGTGGTGTCGTGGACCGAGGACGACGGAGCGGCGCCGCGGTACGCCGCCGCGCCGATCCGCGTGCACCCCGACATCCGCCTGTTCTCCGGCATCCCGACCCAGCGGTCGTCGACCGCGGAGACCCGCGTGCTGCTGCCCGACCATGTCAGCCACGCCGACGCCCGGTTCAACGTGAGCCGCGCTGCGTTGCTGGTTGTGGCGCTCACTGAACGGCCCGATCTGCTGATGGCCGCCACCGAGGACGTCCTGCACCAGCCTCAGCGGGCCGCGGCGATGCCCGCGTCCGCGGAATACCTGCGGGTCTTGCGGCGTTGTGGCTGTGCGGCGGTGCTCTCGGGGGCCGGCCCCTCGGTATTGGCGCTGAGCACGACGCCGAAGTTGCCGGCCGAAGCCCTCGAGTTCGCCACCGCGAACGGGTTCACCGTCAGCGAGATGACCGTCGGGAACGGTGTCCGTTGGACGTCTGGCGTCGCAGTTCGGAGTTGACATCGGTGCCGGCCCGGATTCACGGAAGCCACACGACACGCACGTCTTCCTTGATTCCCGCAGCGATGCGGGATATTCTCGCTTTCGTCAGGCAATCGCAGCGTCTCTACCTGCGCCGACACTAGGACACCACTCATTTCCCTTTGGGGCTACTCGTGGATTGACGGTTCGCCGCACAGCGGCGGGTCCCGGCTATCACCGTTGCAGAGGAAATGGTGGAGCCCACGCGTTCAGTGGATCAGCTGAGCGCACCGAATCCCCGCATGACTTGTTCAGCGAGGGAAAGAAAGGAACTCCGTGACTGATACGGACCTGTTCACGGCTGGGGGCAGCAGCGACAACGGTGCGCTGTCGGACACCGTGAGTCCAGATACAACTTCTGCGGCAGCGGGCGGGGCGGCTGAAACGCCCACCGCTGAGACCGCACCGACGGCCGACGTCGCATCCGGCGACCGCGCCGCGTCCCTGTCCACGATGGTGCTGCCGGAACTGCGCGCCCTGGCCAAGGAAATCGGCGTCGAGGGCGCATCGGGTATGCGCAAGAGCGAACTTGTCGCGGCCATCCGTGAGCGTCGAGGTGACGCCAACGGGCGCGGCAAGCAGCCGCGCGCGGCGGCCGCGGAACCGGCAGCCGAAGCGCCGGCAGCCGAAGCGCCGGCGGCCGAGAAGCCGGCCGCCGAGAACGCTGATGCCGAAGCCTCGCCGCCTCGCCGCCAGCGCCGCGGCGCGTCGCGCACCGCGGGCGCACCGGTCGGGCAGGACGCGTCCGCGCCGTCCGACGGCGCCGGCGAGGGCGCCGACACCCAAGCGGCCAACGACAGCGATGCCAAAGGCAACCAGGCCAAGGGCGACGACGCCAAGGACGCCGGCGACAAAGCTGAGGGCGCCAAGGACCAGGGCGATCGCAGCCAGGGTGACCGCAATCAGGGCGACCGCAGCCAGGGTGACCGCAATCAGGGCGACCGCAGCCAGAGGTCGGCCAAGTCGGAGAACAAGTCCGACGGCGACCAGCAGTCCTCTGATCAACAGGGCGACCAGAACCGCAACAACAACAACGACGACGACGGCGACGGCCGCGGCGGTCGACGCGGCCGCCGGTTCCGGGACCGCAGGCGCCGTGAACGCGGCGGCGACGGTGGCGGCGGCGAGACCGAACTGCGTGACGACGACGTCGTGCAGCCCGTCGCGGGCATCCTCGACGTCCTCGACAACTACGCGTTCGTCCGCACCTCCGGCTACCTCGCCGGACCCAACGACGTCTACGTGTCGATGAACATGGTGCGCAAGAACGGCCTGCGCCGCGGTGACGCGGTGACCGGTGCGGTGCGGGTGCCCAAGGAGGGCGGCGACGGCGGCGGTCAGAATCCGCGCCAGAAGTTCAACCCGCTGGTCCGCCTCGACACCGTCAACGGCAAGCCGGTCGAGGAGGCCAAGAAGCGGCCCGACTTCAACAAGCTGACCCCGCTGTACCCGAACCAGCGGCTGCGCCTGGAGACCTCGCCCGACAAGCTGACGACGCGCGTGATCGATCTGATCATGCCGATCGGCAAGGGTCAGCGCGCGCTGATCGTGTCCCCGCCGAAGGCCGGTAAGACGACGATCATGCAGGACATCGCCAACGCGATCACCACGAACAACCCGGAATGCCACCTGATGGTGGTGCTCGTCGACGAGCGTCCGGAAGAAGTGACCGACATGCAGCGCTCGGTCAAGGGCGAGGTCATTGCCTCGACCTTCGACCGTCCGCCGTCCGATCACACCCAGGCCGCCGAGTTGGCGATCGAGCGGGCCAAGCGCCTGGTCGAACAGGGCAAGGACGTTGTCGTGCTGCTGGACTCGATCACCCGTCTCGGCCGCGCGTACAACAACGCGTCGCCGGCCTCGGGTCGCATCCTCTCCGGTGGTGTCGACTCGACCGCGCTCTATCCGCCGAAGCGGTTCCTGGGCGCGGCGCGCAACATCGAAGAGGGCGGCTCGCTGACCATCGTCGCCACCGCCATGGTGGAGACCGGTTCGACCGGTGACACGGTGATCTTCGAGGAGTTCAAGGGCACCGGCAACGCCGAGCTCAAACTCGACCGCAAGATCGCCGAGCGCCGGGTCTTCCCGGCCGTCGACGTCAACCCGTCCGGCACCCGCAAGGACGAGCTGCTGCTGTCCGCGGATGAGTTCGCGGTCGTGCACAAGCTTCGTCGCGTGCTGTCCGGGCTCGACCCGCACCAGGCCATCGACCTGCTGATGAGCCAGCTGCGCAAGACCAAGAACAACTACGAGTTCCTGGTCCAGGTCTCCAAGACCGCCCCGGGTTCGGCGGACGCCGACTAATTTTCGGCGACTTCGGTGCCGCTGGTTGCGCTCAGCGCCACCGGCGGCACCGAAATCACTCGGCGGGGGCGGCGAGCAATCCCGGCGTCACGTAACGGCGTAGGTACCGCAGTACCGCGTCGGCGTCACCGGGGTCCAGCGTGTCACCCGGCACCGTGGCGATCGAGATCAGCACGCGGGCAAGCCATTCCGATGCCTCGGCGATATCGGTGTCGGGGTGGATCTCACCGGTCTCGCGCGCCGCGATCAGATAGCGCGACCAGAAATCCGCCAGGTCGGGAACCAGGCCCTGAACGCCGGCGCCCGCGCAGGCGGCGAACTCCTCGGGCTCCTCGATGCGCAGCTTCATCAGCAGGGCGCCGGGATCGTCGTAGGCGGTGCGCCCGTGCAGGATGCCCGCCGTCAGTTGGCGGTCGAGGCCCTCGACACGCTCGAGCATCGCGTGGGCCTCCGACCAGTACGCGTCGTTCAGCCGGACGATCGCCGCGCCGAGCAGCGTCACCTTGTCCGGAAAATGCCGGTACAGCCACGCGCGCGACACACCCGCGGCCTCGGCCACCTCCGACACCGTCGTCGACCGAATCCCTTTGGCGCGCAGACAGACTTCCGCCGCGTCAATCAGGCGATCGCGGACGTTCTTGGTCGCCGTGCCGCTCGTCACCAGGTCGACTCCTCAGTTGGTCTCGCGTCAAGTGGGCCGATCACCGCATTGTGTCATGGTAGACACACCCCGAGATCTGTTCACTGTCGAGAGGTGCGCCATGGCGGACACGCTCCAGCAGCTGCTCGGCGAGCGCGCCGAGGACGACTCGGTCGCCGTCCGGTACGGGGACCGCGCCTGGTCATACCGCGAGTACGTCGCCGACGCGCGCGCCCAGGCCGCGGCCCTCATCGCGGCCGCCGATCCGAACCGCCCCCTGCACGTCGGAGTTCTGCTGGGCAACACCCCCGACATCCTGGGCGCGCTCGCGGCGGCCGCGGTCGGCGGCTATGTGCTGTGCGGGATCAACACCACCCGCCGCGGGGAGGCGTTGGCGCGCGACATCCTCAAGGTGCACTGCCAGTTCCTGATCACCGACGCCGAGCACCGTCCACTGCTCGACGGTCTCGACCTGCCCGGCGTCACCGTCTTCGACACCTCACAGCCCGCCTGGACCGAGTTCGTGGGCGCCGCGCCGGCGTTCGCGCCGCACCGCACGGTCGGCGTCGACGACACCTTCATGATGATCTTCACCTCCGGCACCAGCGGCGACCCGAAGGCCGTGCAGGTCGCCCACATGATGCCGCTGTTCGCCGGCACCGCACTCGCCGAACGGTTCGAGCTCACCCGCGGCGACACCTGTTACCTGTCGATGCCGATGTTCCACTCGAACGCCGTCGTCGGCGGCTGGGCGCCGGCCCTGGTCGCCGGCGCCGCCATGGTCCCCGCGAAGTTCTCCGCGTCGCGCTTCCTCGACGACATCCGCCGCTACGGCGTCACCTACATGAACTACGTCGGCAAACCGCTGGCCTACGTGCTCGCCACGCCCGAGCGCCCCGACGACCGGGACAACCCGCTGCGCGTCGCGTTCGGCAACGAAGCCACCGACCGCGACATCGAGGAGTTCGCCCGGCGGTTCGACGTCGTCGTCGACGACGGTTTCGGCTCGACCGAGAACGCGGTGATCATCACCCGCACCCCGGACACCCCGAAAGGGTCCATCGGCCAAGGTTTTCCGGGTGTGGCGATCTACAACAGCGAGACCGTGACCGAATGTCCCGTCGCCGAGTTCGACGCCAACGGCGCGCTGACCAACGCCGACGTCGCGGTCGGGGAGTTGGTCAACACCGACGGCAGCGGCCTGTTCCGCGGCTACTACAACGACCGCGACGCCACCGACGAGCGGATGCGCCACGGCATGTACTGGTCGGGCGATCTGGCGTACCGCGGCGCCGACGGCTTCATCTACCTCGCCGGGCGAACCGCCGACTGGATGCGCGTCGACGGCGAGAACCTGGCGACCGCGCCGATCGAGCGCATCCTGCTGCGCCTGCCGGCGATCAACCGCGTCGCGGTGTACCCGGTGCCCGACGAACTCGTCGGCGACCAGGTGATGGCCGCCGCGGTGCTCCGGGACGGCGCCGAGGTCACCCCCGAGACGTTCGAGCAGTTCCTGGCCGCCCAACGTGACCTGTCGCCGAAGGCCTGGCCGCGATACCTCTGGATCGCCGACGACCTGCCCAGCACCGCGACCAACAAGATCTTGAAACGCGAACTCATCGCGCTCGGCACCCGTACCGCCGGCAGAAAACTCCTGCACCGCGACGGCAGCAAATACCACTGGGCCGCCGATTAGCGCTATGTAGGATCGGTTCATGCGCAAGGGTGGAGCGCACCGCAGGCGCACAACCGGTAAGCAAACAAAATTGTGGTCGATGGTGATCGCGGCAGCAACGGCGAGCGCGACTGTGGCGATCGTGCTCCTGCTGATGCGCACCGGTCCCGTCGAGTCGACGGACGCACCGCTCAACCCGACGCCCGCGGCGACCGCGACCACGTCGACCAGCGCACCGGCGACCACCCCGCCGGCCCCTGAGCCGACTCCTGTCGAGCCGCCGCCCGCTGAACCGGCCCCGGTTGACCCGCCCGCCGAAGCGCCGCCGTCCGCGCCGGCAGCGCCCGCGGCCGAAGCACCCGCTGCGCCGCCGTCGCCGGTGAGCACCGCACCCGAGCGCACGTTGACCGAACTACCCCCGCCCCAGACCAGGGCGCCGATGAGCGTCGCGCCGGAGACACGTGCGCCGTTCCCCAATCAGTCGCCGCAGACCGGCGACCGGGAACGCCGCGGCCTGCTGGGCGGTGGTGGGCTGCTCTGAGCAGGCGCGCACCGGAATACCGGCCCATGCGCACGCGTTTAGGACACTGGCGGTTGAGCTGGCATAATGGATCGCCGACCCTCGGTTCCGGTTCACGCCCGTCACCTCCATGTTGTGGAGGGGCGACCCGGAGCCACGATCGAAGAGGAAACCATGAAAACGGGTATTCACCCTGACTACGTCGAGACGACCGTGCACTGCGGCTGTGGCAACTCGTTCACCACGCGCAGCACCAAGCAGAGTGGACAGATCCACGTCGAGGTCTGCTCGCAGTGCCACCCCTTCTACACCGGCAAGCAGAAGATCCTCGACAGCGGCGGCCGCGTCGCCCGCTTCGAGAAGCGCTACGGCAAGCGCAAGTCGGCAGACAAGGCTGCGGACAAGTAGCTTCCACCCCGACGCCCGATCTGCCGCACCCGCGGCCAGGCCGGGCGTCGGTTTGTGTCTACAGGAAGCTCACCAGAGGAGGTCGACATGAGTGCTCGCGCTGACCTCCCGGCGCAGCCGGGGGGATCGATCGACGCCTTGCTGGCCGAGCATGCCGACCTCGAGCGTCAGCTGTCCGATCCGAACCTGCACGCCGACGCCGGCATGGCCCGCAAGGTGGGCCGACGATTCGCGCAGATCTCGCCGATCGTCGCGACGTACCGCAAGCTGGAGACCGCGCGCGGCGACCTCGAAGCCGCGAAGGAACTGGCCGCCGACGACGCGTCGTTCGCGGCCGAGGTCGACGAGCTGACCGCCACCGTCGCACAACTCGACACCCAGCTCACCGACCTGCTGGCGCCGCGCGACCCGCATGACGCCGACGACATCGTCCTCGAGGTCAAGTCGGGGGAGGGCGGCGAGGAGTCCGCGCTGTTCGCCGCCGACCTGGCCCGCATGTACATCCGGTACGCCGAACGGCACGGCTGGACCGTCACCGTGCTCGACGAGACGTTCTCCGATCTCGGCGGCTACAAAGACGCCACCCTGTCGATCCGCAGCAAGGGGGACGCCGCCGACGGCGTCTGGTCCCGGCTGAAGTTCGAGGGCGGCGTGCACCGCGTGCAGCGCGTGCCCGTCACCGAGTCGCAGGGCCGGGTGCACACCTCGGCGGCCGGCGTCCTGGTGTATCCCGAACCCGACGAGATCGAGGAAGTGCAGATCGACGAGTCGGATCTGCGCATCGACGTGTACCGGTCCTCAGGCAAGGGCGGACAGGGCGTCAACACCACCGACTCGGCGGTGCGCATCACCCACCTGCCCACCGGCATCGTCGTCACCTGCCAGAACGAGCGGTCACAGCTGCAGAACAAGGCGCGCGCGATGCAGGTGCTGGCCGCGCGGCTGCAGGCGATGGCCGAGGAGCAGGCGCAGGCCGACGCGTCGGCCGACCGGGCCAGCCAGATCCGCACCGTCGACCGCAGCGAACGCATCCGCACGTACAACTTCCCGGAGAACCGGATCGCCGACCATCGGATCAACTTCAAGGCCCACAACCTCGACCAGGTGCTCGACGGCGAACTCGACGACCTGTTCGACGCCCTGGCCGCCGCCGACAAGCAGGCGAGGCTGCAGCAGGCATGACCCGGCTGAGCCAGTTCATCGACGCTGCGGCGGTGACGCTGGCCGAGGCGGGGGTGCCCGCGCCGCGCGTCGACGCCGAGCTGCTGGCCGCCCATGTCGCCGGCGCCGACCGCGGCCGGCTGCCGCTGATCGACGCCGGCCCCGACTTCCCCGACCGGTACGACGACCTGATTACCCGGCGGGCCCGGCGGATCCCGTTGCAGCACTTGGTCGGTACCGCGCCGTTCGGCCCGGTCGAGGTGCACGTCGGACCCGGGGTGTTCATCCCGCGCCCGGAGACCGAGGCGCTGCTCGAGTGGGCGATGACGCGGAACCTGCCGGAGAACCCCGTCGTCGTCGACCTGTGCACCGGCACCGGTGCGCTGGCGCTCGCGCTGGCCCGGCATCTGCCGGCCGCCCGGGTGCTGGCCGTCGACGATTCCACGAGGGCCCTCGAGTACGCCCGCTGCAACGTCGCCGGCACGCAGGTCGAACTCGTCGAAGTCGACGTCACCGCCCCCGGCCTGCTGCCCGAACTCGACGGCGCCGTCGACCTCGTCGTCGCCAACCCGCCCTACATTCCCGACGGGGCAGCCCTGGAACCCGAAGTGGCCGAACATGATCCGGCGCACGCGCTGTTCGGCGGACCGGACGGGATGCGGGTCATCGACGCGATCACCGCGCTGGCGGCCCGGTGGCTGGTCGACGACGGGTTCTGCGCCGTCGAACACGACGACACCACCTCGTCGCGCACCGTCGAGTCCTTCACCCGCACAGGCGCTTTCGATGACATCACCGCCCGGCTGGATCTCGCCGGGCGCCCGAGGTTCGTGACGGCACGGAGGGCGATGTGACCAACCTGTTCGACTGCTCCGACACCGACCAGCGCGCGACCGGTATCGCCTCGGCGATCAGCGCGCTCAAGGGCGGTCGCCTCGTGGTGCTGCCCACCGACACCGTGTACGGAGTCGGCGCCGACGCGTTCGACAGCGACGCGGTGGCATCGCTGCTGGCCGCCAAGGGCCGCGGTCGCGACATGCCGGTACCGGTGCTGGTCGGCTCGTGGCACACCATCGAAGGTCTGGTCTACAACGTTCCGCAGTCCGCGCGCGAACTCATCCGCGCGTTCTGGCCGGGGGCGCTGAGCCTGGTGGTCCGCCAGGCACCGTCGCTGCAGTGGGACCTCGGCGACGCGCACGGCACGGTGATGCTGCGCATGCCGCTGCACCCGGTGGCCATCGAACTGTTGCGGGAGGTCGGCCCGATGGCGGTCTCGAGCGCCAACATCTCCGGCCGGCCCGCCGCCGTCACCGCGGCCGAGGCCCGCGAGCAGCTCGGCGACCTCGTCGAGGTCTACCTCGACGCCGGACCGTCCCAGCAACAGGCCGCGTCGACGATCGTCGACCTGACCGGCGCCCACCCGCGCGTGCTGCGGCAGGGCCCGATCACCGCGGCGGCCGTCGCCGACGTACTCGGCGTCGAACCCGAATCGCTGACGGACTGACTTGAGCGTCGTGCAGTACGGTGCACCGGTGGTCTCCGCGGCCGACACCCTGCTTGCGCTCAACGAACGCGGCGCAGGCGTGCCCATCCGCGAGCTGGCGCTCGTCGGTCTTGCCTCGGCGATCGTCACCTACTTCGCCACCGGCTGGGTCCGGGTGCTGGCCCGCCGGGTCGGTGCGGTGGCGATCCCGCGCGACCGCGACGTGCACTCCGCGCCGATCCCGCGCATGGGCGGGCTGGCGATGTACATCGGTGTGGCGGTCGGGGTGCTGCTGGCTTCTCAGCTGCCGGCGCTGACCCGGGGCTTCGTCTATTCGAGCGGCATGCCCGCCGTGGTCGTCGCCGGCGGCCTGATCATGGTCGTCGGGCTGATCGACGACCGTTGGGGGCTGGACTCGCTGACCAAGTTCGCCGGGCAGATCACCGCGGCCAGCGTGCTCGTCACCATGGGGGTGGCGTGGAGCGTGCTCTACATCCCGATCGGCGGCGTCGGCACCATCGTGCTCGACCAGGTGTCGTCGATCCTGCTGACACTTGCGCTGACCGTGTCGATCGTCAACGCGATGAACTTCATCGACGGCCTCGACGGGCTGGCCGCCGGACTCGGGCTGATCACCGCGTCGGCGATCTGCATCTTCTCGGTCGGGTTGCTGCGCGACCACGGTGGCGACGTGCTGTTCTACCCGCCCGCGGTGATCTCGGTGGTGCTGGCCGGCGTCTGTCTGGGCTTCCTGCCGCACAACTTCCACCCCGCCAAGATCTTCATGGGCGACTCGGGCTCGATGCTGATCGGGCTGATGCTGGCGGCGGCTTCGACGACCGCGGCCGGCCCGATCTCGCAAACCGCGTACGGCGTGCGTGACGTGTTCGCGCTCCTGTCGCCGTTCCTGCTCGTGATCGCGGTGATGTTCGTGCCCGCCCTCGACACCCTGCTGGCGATCATCCGGCGCACCCGCGCGGGCGTGCATTTCACGACGCCCGACAAGATGCACCTGCACCACCGGCTGCTGCAGATCGGGCACTCCCACCGGCGGGTGGTGCTGCTGATCTACCTGTGGGTGAGCATCGTCTGCTTCGGTGCGGCCAGCACGATCTTCTTCGACCCCCGCTACAGCGGGGCGGTCATGTTGGCGGCGATTGTGGTCGCCGTCATCGTGACCTTGATTCCGTTGCTGCGCCGCAGAAACGGGCAGTTCGAGGAAATGTACGACGAAAAGTAGTAGACCCTCTTTTGTGCCTCCCACCATGTGTTAAGGTTCAGACAGAACCCGAAAAAACCTCGCGGGTTGCCGGCCCCCGGGCCCTCGGTGAACAACCGATCGGCACGGAACTACGACCGACAAAGGGAGCTGCCCCGTGGGTGATTCCAGCGAGCCAAACGCCCTCCGATACGCTTTTGGGCGCACGCACGCAAACCACTCGGGCAACTACCGTGACCGCGGATTGAGGTGAAGTAGTGACGACGCCAGCGCAAGACGCGCCACTGGTGTTGCCGTCGGTCGCCTTCCGTCCGGTGCGCCTGCTGGCAATCTGCGTAGCGCTCACCGGTCTGGCGACCCTGGGCACCGCTCTGCTCGGACACCTGACGGTCGGCCTGTTCTTCGGGGTCGGCCTCGGACTCGGGTTGATCAACGCGGTGATGGTGCGCCGGTCCGCGCTCAAGATCACCGCCCACGCCCATCCGCTCAAGAGCAAGATGGCGGTGAACTCCGCCGTGCGACTGATGATCCTGACCGTGATCGGTCTGGTGATCGCGTTCGTGTTCAGGCCCGAAGGCCTCGGTGTGGTCTTCGGCATGGCCCTGTTCCAGATGCTGCTGGTCTTCACGACCGCGTTGCCCGTTGCCAGGAAACTGCGAGCTGGTGCCGTTGACGAATCCGAAGGGGAGACCGCCCAACCATGACCGAAACGATCCTTGCCGCCGACTCCGGTATTCATGTCGGCACGCACACCGAGGCGGATTGGTTCGGGTTGACCGTTAACACCGACACGTTGCTGTCGGCCTCGATCGCCGCGGTGATCGTGCTCGCGCTGGCGTTCTACCTGCGGGCAAAAGTCACCTCGAGTGGCGTCCCGAGCGGAGTGCAGCTGTTCTGGGAAGCGATCACGGTCCAGGTCCGCAACCAGATCGAGTCGGCGATCGGCATGCGCATCGCTCCGTTCGTGCTGCCGCTGGCCGTCACGTTGTTCGTCTACATCCTGGTCGCGAACTGGCTCTCGGTCTTCCCGTGGCAGTACCGGGACGAGACCGGTATCCACGAGGTGCTCAAACCGGCGGCCTCCGACATCAACTTCGTTGTGGCGCTCGGCCTGTTCGTCTTCGTCTGCTACCACGCCGCCGGGTTCTGGCGCCGCGGTCCGCTGGGCCACCCGGTCCGACTGCTGAAGGGACACGTGGCCTTCCTGGCCCCGATCAACCTCGTCGAGGAGATCGCCAAGCCCGTCTCGCTCTCACTCCGACTTTTCGGCAACGTGTTCGCCGGCGGCATCATGGTCACGATCATCGCGCTGTTCCCGGCCTACATCATGTGGGCGCCCAACGCGCTGTGGAAGTCCTTCGAGTTGTTCATCGGCGCGATCCAGGCCTTCATCTTCGCGCTGCTGACCATCCTGTACTTCGGCCAGTCGATGGAGCTCGAAGACGAACACCATTGATCCAATCGCAAGTGCTCGACCAATCACCTGGTAGTTCCGCTACCAGTTATCAAGGAGGATAGAAAAATGGATCCCACTATCGCTGCCGGCGCACTCATCGGCGGTGGACTTCTGCTCGGTGGTGGCGCCATCGGTGCCGCGATCGGCGACGGTGTCGTGGGTAGCGCACTGGTGAGCGGCGTCGCCCGTCAGCCAGAGGCTCAGGGCCGGCTGTTCGTGCCGTTCTTCATCACCGTCGGTCTGGTGGAGGCCATGTACTTCATCAACCTGGCGTTCATGGCGCTGTTCGTCTTCGCCACCCCGGTTGCTTAATGCCCGTCATGGCTGACTCGGACATCGTTCTGTTGGCGGCTGAGGAAGGGGGCCAGAGCAACTTCCTCATCCCCAACGGCACCTTCATCTTCGTGCTGATCATCTTCCTGATCGTGCTCGGCGTGATCGCGAAATGGGTTGTTCCGCCCATCTCCAAGGTGCTGCACGAGCGCGAGGCCATGGTCAAGCAGACGACCGAGGACAGCCGTAAGGCCGCAGATCAGTTCTCGGCCGCCGAGGCGGACTACGAATCCGAGATGGCCAAGGCGCGCGGCGAGGCTTCCCGCGTCCGTGACGAAGCGCGGACCGAAGGCCGAAAGATCGTCGACGACATGCGTGGTCGTGCCTCCGAGGAAGCGGCGGCCACCATGGCGCGGGCCGAGGAGCAACTCAAACAGCAGTCGGACGCGATCTCCGGCGATCTGCGGTCATCGGTCGACTCGCTGTCGCGGACGCTGGCCAGCAGGGTGCTCGGTGTCGAGGTGACCACTCGTACCGTGCCGGTCACATCAGGGCAGGAGCGGTAACTCAAAGTGTCGACATTCATCGGTCAGCTCCTCGGGTTCGTTGTCATCGTGTTCCTGTTGGTGCGCTTCGTCGTCCCGCCGGTGCGCAAGGCGATGGCCAGCCAGCAGGAGAACGTCCGCAACCAGCTCGACGAAAGTGCCGAGGCCAAGAAGCGGCTCGAAGAGGCCACGAAGGCACACGAAAAGGCCGTGGAGCGGGCCAAGTCCGAGGCCGGGCGGCTGACCGAGGAGGCCGCGGCCGACGCCAAGCGCATCCTCCAGCAGCTGCGTGACCAGGCCGATGCCGAAGTCGAGCGGATCAAGGTGCAGGGCGAACAGCAGGTCCAACTGCAGCGCGCCCAGCTGATCCGTCAGCTGCGGGCGGATCTGGGCCGCGAATCGATCACGCGGGCAGGCGAACTCGTGCGCGAGTTCGTCTCGGATCCCGGCGAACAGTCCGCGACAGTGGACCGGTTCCTCGACGAACTCGACGCGATGGCGCCGTCGGAGGCCGTCGTAGAGGACAGGGCCACCTCGCGCCTGCGCTCGGCAAGCCGGGAATCGTTGGGTGCGCTGGTCGAGAAGTTCGACGACGTCACGTCCGGGCTACAGCCCGACGACCTCTCCAAGCTGGCCGACGAGCTGGCCTCGGTGGTCAAACTGCTGTCGCGCGAACACATCCTGACCCGCCACCTCGCCGACCCCTCGGACAATGCACAGCCGAAGGTCAGGCTGCTCGAACGGCTGATCGGCGACAAGGTCGGCGATCCGGCGCTCGAGGTGCTCAAGGCCGCAGTGTCGGGCCGGTGGTCGACCAACGACAACCTGGTGGACGCCGTCGAGCACGTGGCGCGTCTCGCACTGCTGGTGCGCGCGGAGCGCGAGGACGCCGCCGCCGATGTCGAGGAGCAGCTGTTCCGGTTCGGCCGGGTCCTGGACTCCGAGCCGCGCCTGGCCACCCTGCTCGGTGACTACACGGCGCCGGCCGAGGGGCGGCTGGCGCTGCTGAAGAACGTGCTCGGCAGCGGTACCGGCGCCAACAAGCTGGCCGCGCAACTGCTTTCGCAGACCATCGAGCTGCTGCGCGGGGAACGTGCCGACGAGGCGGTCCTCGATCTCGCGGAGCTGGCCGTGGCCCGTCGCGGTGAAGTGGTCGCGCATGTCAGCGCCGCCGCCGAACTCAGCGACGCGCAACGCACCCGGCTCACCGAGGTGCTGAGCCGCATCTACGCCCACCCGGTGTCGGTGCAGCTGCACATCAACCCCCAACTGCTCGGCGGGCTGAACATCGCCGTCGGCGACGAGGTGATCGACGGCACGCTGTCATCCAAGCTCGCCGCCGCCGAGACCAAACTGCCGGACTGACCCACCCACACCAAAGACCCACACCGTAGAAGCAGGAAGACGAAAAGCCATGGCAGAGTTGACCATCTCCGCTGACGACATCCAGGGTGCGATCGAGGAGTACGTCTCCGGTTTCACCGCCGACACCGCGCGCGAGGAAATCGGCACGGTCATCGACGCCGGCGACGGCATCGCCCACGTCGAGGGTCTGCCCTCGGTGATGACGCAGGAACTGCTCGAGTTCCCCGGTGGTGTGCTCGGCGTCGCGCTGAACCTCGACGAGCACAGCGTCGGCGCCGTGATCCTCGGCGACTTCGAGAAGATCGAAGAGGGCCAGCAGGTCAAGCGGACCGGCGAGGTGCTGTCGGTGCCGGTCGGCGACGCGTTCCTCGGCCGGGTCGTCAACCCGCTCGGCCAGCCCATCGACGGTAAGGGCGACATCGAGGCCGAAACCCGCCGTGCCCTGGAGATCCAGGCGCCTTCGGTGGTGCAGCGCCAGGGTGTCGGTGAGCCCCTGCAGACCGGCATCAAGGCCATCGACGCCATGACGCCGATCGGTCGCGGTCAGCGTCAGCTCATCATCGGCGACCGCAAGACCGGCAAGACCGCGGTGTGCGTCGACACGATCCTCAACCAGCGCAAGAACTGGGAGACCGGCGACGAGAAGCAGCAGGTTCGCTGCGTCTACGTCGCGATCGGTCAGAAGGGCACCACCATCGCCGCGGTCGCGCGTGCGCTCGAAGAGGGCGGCGCGATGGAGTACACCACGATCGTCGCAGCCCCCGCGTCGGATTCGGCCGGCTTCAAATGGCTTGCCCCTTACACGGGTTCGTCGATCGCCCAGCACTGGATGTACAACGGCAAGCACGTCCTGATCGTGTTCGACGACCTGTCCAAGCAGGCCGACGCCTACCGCGCGATCTCGCTGCTGCTGCGCCGCCCGCCGGGCCGCGAAGCCTTCCCGGGCGACGTGTTCTACCTGCACTCGCGGCTGCTGGAGCGTTGCGCGAAGCTCTCCGACGAACTCGGTGGCGGCTCGCTGACCGGCCTGCCGATCATCGAGACCAAGGCCAACGACATCTCGGCCTACATCCCCACCAACGTCATCTCGATCACCGACGGGCAGTGCTTCCTGGAGTCCGATCTGTTCAACCAGGGTGTGCGACCGGCCATCAACGTCGGTGTGTCGGTGTCCCGCGTGGGCGGCGCCGCGCAGATCAAGGCGATGAAGGAAGTGGCCGGCTCACTGCGACTGGATCTTTCGCAGTACCGCGAGCTGGAGTCGTTCGCGGCGTTCGCCTCGGACCTGGACGCCACCTCGAAGGCTCAGCTGGAGCGCGGCGCGCGGCTGGTGGAGCTGCTCAAGCAGCCGCAGTACCAGCCGCTGGCCGTCGAGGAGCAGGTCGTCTCGATCTTCCTCGGCACGCAGGGCCACCTGGACTCGGTGCCGGTGGAGGACGTGCAGCGCTTCGAGAGCGAGTTCCTCGACCACCTGCGGGGCGCCGACGACGGCATCCTCAACTCGATCCGCGAGTCGCAGAAGCTCGGTGACGAACTCGCCGAGAAGCTGACCGACGCGGTCAACAACTTCAAGAAGGGCTTCTCCGCCTCCGACGGCAGCTCGGTTGTCCCCGAAGAGCACGTAGAAGCGTTGGACGAAGAGGACCTCGAGAAGGAAACGGTCAAGGTTCGCAAGCCCGCTCCGAAGAAGAAGTAGGTAGCAATGGCGGCCACACTCCGAGAGTTACGCGGTCGGATCCGCTCCGCCGGGTCGATCAAGAAGATCACCAAGGCCCAGGAGCTGATCGCGACCTCGCGCATCGGCCGGGCGCAGGCCCGGCTCGACGCGGCGCGCCCGTACGCGTTCGACATCACGTCGATGCTCACCACGCTGGCCGCCGAGGCCGCGCTGGACCACCCGCTGCTCGTCGAGCGCGACGAGCCCAAGCGGGCCGGCGTGCTGGTGATCTCGTCGGACCGTGGTCTGGCCGGCGGGTACAACTCGAACGTCTTCCGGCGCGCCGAGGAGCTGTTCGCGCTTCTGCGGAGCGAGGGCAAGACGCCCTTCGTCTACGCGGTGGGGCGGAAGGCGCTGAACTACTACCGGTTCCGCAACTGGGAGATCACCGACTCGTGGAACGGCTTCTCCGAGCAGCCGACCTACGAGAACGCACAGGAGATCGCGTCAACCCTGGTCGAGGCGTTCATGGCGGGCGCTGACGACGAAGGCGACGACCCCGGTGCCGACGGCATCCTCGGCCTCGACGAACTGCACATCGTCTCGACCGAGTTCAAGTCGATGATGTCGCAGACACCGGTGGCCAACCGGATCGCTCCGATGGTCGTCGAGTACGTCGGCGAGGAAGAGACCGGGCCGCGCACGCTGTACTCGTTCGAACCCGACGCGACAACGCTTTTCGACGCGCTTCTGCCGCGCTACCTGGCGACCCGGGTGTACGCGGCGCTGCTGGAGGCGGCGGCCTCGGAGCTGGCGGCGCGCCAGCGCGCGATGAAGTCGGCGACCGACAACGCCGACGACCTCATCAAGGCGCTCACCCTCGAGGCCAACCGGGAGCGGCAGGCCCAGATCACCCAGGAAATCAGCGAGATCGTCGGTGGCGCCAACGCGCTGGCCGACGCCAGTCGTTAATAGGAAGAAGAAGACATGACCGCTACCGCTGAAAAGACCAGCAGCTCAAGCAAGAAGGACATCAACGGCCGAGTGGTCCGGGTGACGGGCCCGGTCGTCGACGTCGAATTCCCCCGTGGCTCGGTGCCGGAGCTGTTCAACGCTCTGCACGCCGAGGTGACCTTCGAGGAGCTCGCCAAGACGCTGACCCTCGAAGTGGCGCTGCACCTCGGCGACAACCTGGTGCGCTGCATCTCGATGCAGCCGACCGACGGCCTGGTGCGCGGCGTCGACGTCGTCGACACCGGACGGCCCATCTCGGTGCCCGTCGGTGACGGGACCAAGGGCCACGTGTGGAACGCGCTGGGCGCCTGCCTCGACGACCCCGAGTACGGCAAGGACTTCGACCGCTGGCCGATCCACCGCAAGCCGCCGGCCTTCGACGAGCTCGAACCGCGCACCGAGATGCTGGAAACCGGTCTGAAGGTCGTCGACCTGCTGACCCCGTACGTGCGTGGCGGCAAGATCGCGCTGTTCGGCGGTGCCGGTGTGGGCAAGACGGTGCTGATCCAGGAGATGATCAACCGTATCGCTCGGAACTTCGGCGGCACTTCGGTGTTCGCCGGCGTGGGCGAGCGCACCCGTGAGGGCAACGACCTGTGGGTCGAGCTCGGCGAGGCCGACGTGCTCAAGGACACCGCGCTGGTGTTCGGTCAGATGGACGAGCCGCCCGGCACGCGTATGCGCGTCGCGCTGTCGGCGCTGACCATGGCCGAGTACTTCCGCGACGAGCAGGGCCAGGATGTGCTGCTGTTCATCGACAACATCTTCCGGTTCACCCAGGCCGGTTCCGAGGTGTCGACGCTGCTCGGACGTATGCCGTCCGCGGTGGGCTACCAGCCGACGCTGGCCGACGAGATGGGTGAGCTGCAGGAGCGCATCACCTCGACCCGCGGCCGGTCCATCACCTCGATGCAGGCCGTGTACGTGCCCGCCGACGACTACACCGACCCGGCGCCGGCGACCACGTTCGCCCACCTCGACGCGACCACCGAGCTGAGCCGTTCGGTGTTCTCCAAGGGCATCTTCCCGGCGGTGGACCCGCTGGCGTCGAGCTCGACGATTCTCGACCCGGCGATCGTGGGCGACGAGCACTACCGCGTCGCCCAGGAAGTCATCCGAATCCTGCAGCGTTACAAGGACCTTCAGGACATCATCGCGATCCTCGGTATCGACGAGCTGTCCGAGGAGGACAAGCAGCTGGTCAACCGGGCGCGTCGTATCGAGCGCTTCCTGTCGCAGAACATGATGGCGGCCGAGCAGTTCACCGGGCAGCCGGGTTCGACCGTGCCGGTCAAGGAGACCATCGAGGCGTTCGACCGCCTCACCAAGGGCGAATTCGACCACGTGCCGGAGCAGGCGTTCTTCCTCATCGGCGGCCTCGACGATCTGGCCAAGAAGGCGGAGACCTTCGGCGTGAAGCTCGAGGACGCCAGCTCGGGTTCGGGCGATGGTGAGAAGAAGGATGACTAGCCTTCGGCGGCACCGGAAGGCAGCGTGAAATGGCCGAACTGAACATCGAGATCGTCGCGGTGGACCGCAAGATCTGGTCGGGCACGGGCACCTTCCTGTTCACCCGGACCACGGCCGGGGAGATCGGCATCCTGCCGAACCACATTCCGGTCGTGGCACAGCTGGTCGACGACGCCATGGTGCGTGTCGAGCGCGAAGGTGAGGACGACCTGCGGATCGCGGTGGACGGCGGATTCCTGTCGGTCACCGAAGAGCTCGTGACCGTGCTCGCCGAGAGCGCCGAATTCGATTCGGAGATCAACGAAGCGGCTGCCGAGCGCGACGCCGAGTCCGACGACCCCGCGACCGCCGCCAAGGGTCGGGCGAGGCTTCGCGCCCTGGGCAAGATCGACTAGCGGACGCTCGATGAGCGCGCTCATGTACCTCATGGTCGCGCTCATCTGCGTCCTGCTGCTCGTCGTCGTCGCTCTGTGTTACCGGCTGTGGAAATTGCGGCAGGTGGGTGGGACCGCGGCGATTCTGCGTGACGTTCCCGCCGTCGGCGGACAAGGGTGGCGTCACGGCGTGATGCGTTACCGCGGAGGCGAAGCCGGCTTCTACCGGTTGTCGAGTCTGCGGTGGTGGCCGGATCGTCGGCTGAGCCGGCGTGGCCTGGAGATCGTGTCGAGGCGCGCACCCCGAGGCGACGAATTCGACATCATGACGCACGAGATCGTCGTGCTGGAGGTCCGTGACACTGGACCCGACCGTCGTCAGGGATACGAGATCGCGCTGGATCGCGGTGCGCTGACCGCGTTTCTGTCCTGGTTGGAGTCCAGGCCGTCGCCGCGGGCGCGCCGACGCAACTTCTAATCCGTTGCCGGACCGCCAGGCTGCCAGAGGACGTCCCCGTCCGGGTTGGCCACCCGCGACAGGATGAACAGCAGATCCGAGAGTCGGTTCAGGTACTTGGCCGGCAGTACGCTGATCGAATCGCCGTGCGTATCAACCGCGGCCCAGGCCGACCGCTCGGCGCGACGGGCCGCGGTGCGGGCCACGTGCAGCAGCGCCGACAGCGGGGTACCGCCGGGCAGGACGAACGAATTGAGCGCGGGCAACGGCTCATTGAACTCGTCGCACCAATTCTCTAGCCGCTCAATGTAGCTCTGGGTGATCCGCAGGGGCGGGTGCTCAGGGTTCTCGACGACGGGCGTTGACAGGTCAGCGCCTGCATCGAAGAGATCGTTCTGGATCTGCTTGAGAACTTTGGAGATTTGCTCGCTTGGCGCGCCGAGCGCGATCGCCACGCCGATGGCGGCATTGGTCTCATCGCAATCGGCGTAGGCCACGAGCCGGACGTCGGTCTTGGACACCCGGCTGAAATCGCTGAGCCCCGTGGTCCCGTCATCACCCGTACGCGTGTAGATCCGGGTCAGATGGACAGCCATGCACAGACCGTACCGGAACGCCTTGCCGAGGAAACTGACATGGTTCGCGGCGCTGTTTACACTTACCCGCGTGAGCGAGCGATTCGTGGTGACCGGCGGAAACCGGTTATCAGGCGAAGTTGCCGTCGGGGGAGCAAAAAACAGCGTTCTGAAGTTGATGGCCGCCGCCCTCCTGGCAGAGGGCACCAGCACCATCACCAACTGCCCGGACATCCTCGATGTGCCGCTGATGGCCGAGGTGCTGCGCGGACTCGGAGCCACCGTGGAACTGGACGGCGACATCGTGCGGGTCACCTCGCCCGATGAGCCCAAGTACGACGCGGACTTTGCTGCGGTTCGCCAGTTCCGCGCGTCGGTCTGTGTGCTGGGTCCGCTCGTCGGCAGGTGTAAGAGGGCGAAGGTGGCGTTGCCAGGCGGCGACGCGATCGGCTCGCGACCGCTGGACATGCATCAAGCTGGGCTTCGGCAGCTCGGTGCCCGCTGCAACATCGAACACGGATGCGTGGTTGCCGAGGCCGACCACCTCCGCGGCGCCGAGATCCAGCTGGAGTTTCCTTCCGTGGGGGCGACCGAGAACATCCTGATGGCCGCCGTGCTGGCTGAGGGTGTGACGACCATCCACAACGCCGCACGGGAGCCGGACGTCGTGGACCTGTGCGCGATGCTCAACCAGATGGGTGCGCAGATCACCGGTGCCGGGACCTCGACGATGACCATCACCGGGGTCGATCGGCTCTATCCCACCGAGCACCGGGTGATCGGCGACCGGATAGTCGCCGCGACGTGGGGGATTGCCGCGGCGATCACCCGCGGGGACATCTCGGTCACCGGTGTGGACCCGCAGCACCTGCAGTTGGTGCTGCACAAACTCCACGACGCCGGCGCGACCGTGACTCAGAGCGACGACGGCTTCCGGATCGCCCAGTACGAGCGCCCGAAGGCGGTCAATGTCGCGACACTGCCGTTCCCGGGCTTTCCGACCGATCTGCAGCCGATGGCGATCGCCCTGGCGGCGATCGCCGACGGCACGTCGATGATCACCGAGAACGTGTTCGAGGCGCGGTTCCGGTTCGTCGAGGAGATGGTTCGACTCGGGGCCGACGCGAGGACCGACGGTCATCACGCGGTGGTCCGGGGGATCCCGCAGCTGTCGAGCGCACCCGTCTGGTCGTCCGACATCCGGGCCGGCGCCGGCCTGGTGCTCGCGGGTCTGGTCGCCGACGGCGACACCGAGGTGCACGACGTCTTCCACATCGACCGCGGTTATCCCCTGTTCGTCGAGAACCTCAAGAGCCTGGGCGCCGAGATCGAGAGGGTGGTCTGAGGGTCCCCATCTGGGCGGATGCCGTCGACGGGGACCCGCTTTGGGTTATGCGCCGGTATGGCGTAGGCTCTTACTCATAAGCCCACGGCCCCAGGCCAATCGGACTGGAGGACGGGGCTTGACGTGGCCCGACAGATCGTTATAGACTGGCAGGGTTGCCCCAAAACCGGGCGTGTTGTTTGAGAACTCAATAGTGTGTTTGGTGGTTTTTGTTTGTTGTTTGTTTTTTGCCATGCCCTGTTTTCCCGTTTGTGGGTGTGGTTTTTTTTGATGCCAGTTTTTGGTGTCTTGTTTTGAGGTCAGATTTTTCTGAATTGCCTTTTAGGTTTTGTTTGGAGAGTTTGATCCTGGCTCAGGACGAACGCTGGCGGCGTGCTTAACACATGCAA